>NZ_JAIBOA010000024.1 GCF_019458805.1 Actinomadura parmotrematis | reverse complement strand
CGATTCGTCCGATTTGTACAACTTCGGGCGTTTCGGTTCCCGTGGCTCGGTGGGCACGACGAAGTCGAGTCCTTCGAGTCCTGGGAGGTTCCCCTGGGGCCGGCCGCCTTCTCGGCGTCCCGCTCCCCCTCGGGGCAGGTAGAACATTAGGTCGGTCTGGCGGCTGCGTCAAATCGAGGCCGGCGAGGGCCGAAACCCCTGCGCTGTAAGGCTTCGCGGGCTTCGGGACGGGTCCGATGGCACCCCTGCGTGACATCAGTGTGACGTGGATCTACCGAGGTTTGTCACTCTCGTGACGAGCGCCCGCCCGGAACATTCCGGACGGGCGCTCGCACGTGGTACGTCTCGGTCAGCTTGCGGTGACCTCGACTCCGCCGATGTTGCGCTTGCCGCGGCGCAGCACCAGGAAGCGGCCGTGCAGCAGGTCCTCAGAGGCGGGGGCCGCCTCTTCGGACTCCACCTTGGCGTTGTTCAGGTAGGCGCCGCCCTGGGCGATGGTGCGGCGGGCCTCGGACTTGCTCTTGCAGAGCCCGGAGGCGACCAGCAGGTCCGCGACGGGCGGCAGGGCGCCCGGCGGGAGCTCGGCGCGGGGCACCTCGGCGAGGGCCGACCGCAGGGTGCGCTCGTCCAGCTCGTCCAGGGAGCCCTGGCCGAACAGGGCGCGGGACGCGGCGATGACCGAGGCGGTCTCGCCGGCGCCGTGCACCAGGGTGGTCATCTCCTCGGCCAGGGCGCGCTGTGGCGCGCGGGCGGCGGGGCGGTCCGCGCCCTCCTGGACGAGCGCCTCGATCTCCTCCCGGGACTTGAAGGAGAAGGTCTTGAGGTACTTCTCCACGTCCCGGTCGTCGGCGTTGATCCAGAACTGGTAGAAGGCGTAGGGCGAGGTCAGCTCGGGGTCGAGCCAGTAGGTCTCGCCGCCCGCCGTCTTGCCGAACTTGGACCCGTCGGCCTTGGTGAGGAGCGGGGTGGTGAGGGCGTGCGCGGTGCCGCCCTCGGCGCGCCGGATGAGGTCCACGCCGGCGGTGAGGTTGCCCCACTGGTCGCTGCCGCCGGTCTGCAGGACGCAGCCGTGGCGGCGGTAGAGCTCCAGGAAGTCCATGGACTGCAGCAGGACGTAGCTGAACTCGGTGTAGCTCATGCCGGTGGAGTCCAGCCGGTTCTTGACGGTGTCGCGGGCGAGCATCCGGTTGACCGGGAAGTGCTTGCCGACGTCGCGCAGAAACTCGATGACCGACATGGGGCCGGTCCAGTCCAGGTTGCTGACCATGGTGGCGCCGGTCGGGCCGTCGCCGAAGTCCAGGAACCGCGAGACCTGGCCGTGGATGCGCTCGACCCAGCCGGCGACGGTCTCCTCGGAGTTGAGGACGCGCTCGGCGCTCTTGCCGCTCGGGTCGCCGATGAGGCCGGTGGCGCCGCCGACGAGGCCGATGGGCCGGTGCCCGGCGCGCTGGAAGCGGCGCAGGGTGAGGATCTGGATGAGGTTGCCGAGGTGCAGCGAGGGCGCCGTCGGGTCGAAGCCGCAATAGAGGGTGACCGGACCCGCCGCGAGCAGGGCGCGCAGCTCGCCCTGGTCGGTGGACTGCGCGATCAGATCGCGCCAGGCGAGATCGTCCAGGATGTCGGTCACGTTCTTCCTCGTCTCCGGCGTGCTTCGGGTACCCCGCCAGGGTGCCAGGCGGGTCGCCGATCACGGTAACGGTTTGCGGGCGGCGCCGCCGGTCAGGCGCGGGACGCGGGGCGGCGGCGGGGGGTGTGGAGGCGGTAGGGCGACACCGTCGGGTCGCCGTCGATCCAGAAGCGCCAGGGGGTGTCCTTGGCGGCGCTGACGCCGGTGCGGGGGCCGGCGAGGACGCGGGACGGCTCGGCGGGCGTGCCGGGCAGGATGCGCAGCGGGGACGCCGGGTCGCAGACGTCCAGGCCGTACTGGTCGCGGTCGATGCCGAGGGCCTGGCAGAGGCGGGCGGGGCCGCGGGCCAGGTCGCGGGCGGTGGAGCGGGGGCGGCGGGCCGCGGCGGTCTCCCGGCCGGCGACGATCTCGCCGGCGCGGAGCAGGACGGCGGACGCGGTGCCGTCGGGGCCGCACACGAGGTTCATGCAGAAGTGCATGCCGTAGGTGAAGTACACGTAGGAGCGGCCGGGCGGCCCCCACATGACGTCGTTGCGGGCGGTCCGGCCCCGGTAGGAGTGCGAGGCGGGGTCCAGGGGGCCGGCGTAGGCCTCGACCTCGGTGAGGCGGACGGCGACCTCGCCCTCGGCGGTCGTGTGCGCGAGGACGCGGCCGAGGAGCGCGGGGGCGACCTCCTCGACGGGGCCGTCGAAGAAGGCGCGCGGCAGCGGATCGGTGGTCATATGCCGACCCAGGGTAGCCGGGCGGGGATCGCAGCCGCCCGGCCGCCCCGGGAGGTCCTAGGAGTCGTTGCCGGCGGCCCAGGCGGCGTGCTCGTTAACCTGGGCGC
The DNA here is from genome assembly GCF_019458805.1 of Actinomadura parmotrematis. GTDB lineage: Bacteria > Actinomycetota > Actinomycetes > Streptosporangiales > Streptosporangiaceae > Spirillospora > Spirillospora parmotrematis. Next base: position 124,894 of record NZ_JAIBOA010000024.1, on the reverse strand, counting down.
GCAGCGACTCCAGCTGCTCGCGGACGCGGTCGGGCGCGGTGCCGCCGTAGGCCTTGCGGGACGCCAGGGCGCCCGGCACGTTGAGGACCTCGCGGACGTCCGGCGTGAGGTGCGGCGAGACCTTGCCGAGCTCCTCGTCGGTGAGGTCGTCGAAGTCCTTGTCGTTGACCTGGCACCACACGACGAGGTGGCCGACGACCTCGTGGGCGTCGCGGAACGCCACGCCGCGGCGGACGAGCAGCTCGGCGAGGTCGGTGGCGAGGGCGAAGCCGTCGGGCGCCAGGGCCTCCAGGCGCTCGGTGTTGACGCGCATGGTGGCGATGAGGCCGGACACGGCGGGCAGCACCACCAGGAGGGTCTCGACGGCGTCGAAGGCGCCCTCCTTGTCCTCCTGGAGGTCGCGGTTGTAGGTGAGGGGCAGGCCCTTCAGCGTGGTGAGCAGCCCGACGAGGTGGCCGATGAGGCGGCCGGCCTTGCCGCGGGCGAGCTCGGCGACGTCGGGGTTCTTCTTCTGCGGCATGATCGACGACCCGGTGGCGTAGGTGTCGTCCATCTCGATCCAGCGGAACTCCTGGGAGGCCCAGAGGACGACCTCCTCGCCGAGGCGCGACAGGTGCACCCCGATGAGGGCCGCGGCGAACAGGAACTCGGCGACGAAGTCGCGGTCGCTGACGGCGTCCATGGAGTTCGGGGCGGCCGCGTCGAAGCCGAGCTCGGCGGCGGTGGCCTGCGGGTCGAGGGGCAGCGAGGAGCCGGCGAGGGCGCCGGAGCCGAGCGGGGACACCGAGGCGCGCCGGTCCCAGTCGCGCAGCCGCGAGATGTCGCGGGTGAGCGGCTGGACGTGCGCGAGGAGCTGGTGGGAGAACAGCACCGGCTGGGCGTGCTGCAGGTGGGTCATGCCCGGGGCGGCGACGCCGAGGTTGTGCTCGGCCTGCGCGATGAGGGCGGTCTCCAGCTCGACGAGGCGGCTGACGATCTGGCGGGCGTGGTCGCGCAGGTACAGGCGCAGGTCGGTGGCGACCTGGTCGTTGCGGCTGCGGCCGGCGCGGAGCTTGCCGCCGAGCGAGCCGAGGCGCTCCAGCAGGCCGCGCTCCAGGGCGGTGTGCACGTCCTCGTCGGCGACGGTGGGGCGGAACTCGCCGTTGCGGCACGCCTCCTCCAGGTCGTCGAGGGCGCCGATCATGCGCTCCAGCTCGTCGCCGGTGAGCAGCCCCGCCCGGTTGAGGACGCGGGCGTGCGCGCGCGAGCCCATGAGGTCGTAGGGGGCGAGCCGCCAGTCGAACTGGACGCTCACCGAGAGCCGCGCGAGCGCGTCGGACGGACCGCCTTCGAACCGGCCGCCCCACAGGCGCGTCGGTGCCTTGGTCACTGGATTCCTCTTCTTCCCACCGCTGTCAGGTCACTTCCACAGCACGGATACACCCCGCGGGGGCGCCGCGCCAAACCGCGCGCCGGGGCCGGGCGGCCGGATCGGCCGGCCGGCCCCGGCGCGCGGGGGTCAGCCCTGGGCGCGGTCCCGCATCGCGGCGATCTTGCTGGGCAGGCTCCACAGCTCGACGAAGCCCTTGGCGAGGCTCTGGTCGAAGGTGTCGCCGGTGTCGTAGGTGGCCAGGTCGTAGCTGTAGAGCGACGAGCCGCTGCGGCGGCCGGTGACGACGGCCTGGCCGGCGTGCAGGCGCAGCCGGACGTCGCCGGACACGTGCTGCTGGGCGTCGGCGATGAAGGCGTCCAGGGCGTCCTTCAGCGGCGAGAACCACAGGCCGTCGTAGACGAGCTCGCCCCAGCGCTGGTCGACCGAGCGCTTGAAGCGGGCGAGGTCGCGCTCGACGGTGACGTTCTCCAGCTCCATGTGGGCGGCGATGAGGGCGATGGCGGCGGGCGCCTCGTACACCTCGCGGCTCTTGATGCCGACGAGGCGGTCCTCGACCATGTCGATGCGGCCGATGCCCTGGGCGCCGGCGCGCCGGTTCATCTCCGCGATGACCTGGTAGGGGGTGAGGGCGCGGCCGTCGAGGGCGACCGGGACGCCGGCGCGGAAGGTGACGACGACCTCGTCGGCCTCGCGGGGCTCGGCCGGGTCGCTGGTGTAGTCGTACAGGTCCTCGATCGGCGCGTTCCAGATGTCCTCCAGGAAGCCGGTCTCGACGGCGCGGCCCCACAGGTTCTGGTCGATGGAGTAGGGCGACTTGGCCGACACCTCGATCGGCAGGTCCTTCTCCTCGGCGAAGGCGATGGCCTTGTCGCGGGTCCAGGCGTAGTCGCGGGCCGGGGCGATGACCTTCAGCTCGGGGTGCAGCGCGGACAGGCCGGCCTCGAAGCGGACCTGGTCGTTGCCCTTGCCGGTGCAGCCGTGCGAGACGACGGTGCCGCCGTAGCGCTTGGCGGCCTCGACGAGGTGCTTGACGATGAGCGGCCGCGACAGGCCCGACACGAGCGGGTAGCGGTCCATGTAGAGGGCGTTGGCCTGGAGCGCCGGGACGCAGAAGTCGGCGGCGAACTCCTCCTTGGCGTCCACCACGATGGACTCGACGGCGCCGCAGGCGAGCGCCCGCTTGCGGATCGTCTCCATGTCCTCGCCGCCCTGGCCGAGGTCCAGCGCGACGGCGATGACCTCCCCGCCGGTCTGCTCGGCGAGGTAGGGGATGGCGACGGAGGTGTCCAGGCCGCCGGAGTAGGCGAGTACGACGCGCTCGCTCATGATCTGTCTGTCTCCTGATTGACGTGTGAAGCGGATCGGTGTGCCGTACGGGCCGCACGGCGGAGCGGGGGCGGGGGCGCTGACCGCCCCTAGCTTCGTCGCTCGCGGCCGGTGGCGAGCCTGAGGAGGGCCTGCGCGAGGTCCTCCCCGCCGTCGGGGGTCCGGGCGATGACCAGGATCGAGTCGTCGCCCGCGACGGTGCCGAGGATGCTCGGCCAGTCGGCGTGGTCGATGGCCGACGCCAGGTACTGCGCGGCGCCGGGCGGGGTGCGCACGATGACCAGGTTCGCCGACGCCTCGGCGGAGATGAGCAGCTCGGCGGCGAGCCGGTTCAGCCGGCCGTCGAAGGTCTCCGCGGCGCCGGTGCGGGCCCGCCGGATGCGGGCGCCGCCCTCGCCCGGCACGGCGTAGATGAGGCTGCCGTCGTCGGCGCGCAGCTTGACCGCGCCGAGCTCGACCAGGTCGCGCGAGAGCGTCGCCTGGGTCACCTCCAGGCCCGCGTCGGCGAGGAGCTTGGCGAGCTCCCCCTGCGAGTGCACGGGCCGGCGGGTGAGCAGCTCGATCACCTTGGCGTGCCGGGCGGCCTTGGTCATCGGTGTGGTCATGGTGCGTTGTTCTCCAGCAGCCAGGTCAGCAGGGCCTTCTGGGCGTGCAGCCGGTTCTCCGCCTCGTCCCAGACCAGGCTCTGCGGGCCGTCCAGGACGGACGCGGCGATCTCCTTGCCCCGGTAGGCGGGGAGGCAGTGCAGCACGGCCGCGCCGGGAGCGGCGAGCGCGAGCAGTGCGTCGTCTACAGCGTAGGGGGCGTAGCGCCCGGTGTCCTTGCCTTCCTGCCCCATCGACACCCACGTGTCGGTGGCGAGGACGTCGGCGGCGTCGGCGGCGGCCTCGGCGTCGCTGGTGGTGGTGACCGATCCGCCCGTTCCGGCGGCGATGGCGGTGGCGCGCTCCACGACGGCGGCGTCGGGCGCCAGGCCCTCGGGGTGGGCGACGCGGACGTGCATGCCGGCGGTGGCGCAGCCGAGCAGGTAGGAGTGCGCCATGTTGTTGGCGCCGTCGCCGAAGTAGGCGAAGGCGGCGCCGGCGAGGCCGCCCCGCGCCTCGCGGACGGTCTGCAGGTCGGCGAGGACCTGGCAGGGGTGGAACTGGTCGGTGAGGGCGTTGACGACCGGGACGGCGGTGCCGTCGGCCATCTCCTCGATGCGCTCCTGCCCGGCGGTGCGCCAGACGATGGCGGCGACCTGGCGCTCCAGGACGCGGGCGGTGTCGGCGATGGTCTCGCCGCGGCCGAGCTGGCTGGTGCCGGCGTCCAGGACCAGGGCGTGGCCGCCGAGCTCGGCGATGCCGACGGCGAAGGACACGCGGGTGCGGGTGGAGGGCTTGTCGAACAGCACCGCGACCGAGCGGGGCCCGGCCAGGGGCGTGCGGGCGAACCGGTCGCGCTTCAGCTCGGCCGCCAGGTCCAGGACCTCGGCCTGCTCGGCGGGGGTGAGGTCGTCGTCGCGCAGGAAGTGCCGGGCCATCGGTCAGTTCTCCTTGTCGGCGGCGTCGAGGACGGCGGGCAGGGCGTCCACGAACAGGCGGGCCTGGCCGGGGGTGAGGACGAGCGGCGGGGCGAGGCGGACCGCGTCGGGCTGGACGGCGTTGACGAGGAACCCCGCGGCGCGGGCGGCGGCCTCCAGGGCCGGGGCCTTCGGGGCGGTGAGGACGAGGGCCTGCCAGAGGCCGCGGCCGCGCGCGCCCGACAGCAGCGGGTGGCCGATGGCGCCGGCGCCCGCGAGGATCGCGCCGACGTCGGCGGCGTTGGCGAGCAGCCCCTCGGACTCGACGGTGGCGAGGACGGCGAGGGCGGCGGAGGCGGCGACGGGGTTGCCGCCGAAGGTGCTGCCGTGGTCGCCCTTGGCGAACAGCGTGCCGTGCGGGCCGAACGCCAGACAGGCGCCGATCGGCAGGCCGCCGCCGAGGCCCTTGGCGAGGGTGAGGACGTCGGGGACGACGCCCTCGTGCTGGTGGGCGAACCAGGTGCCGGTGCGGCCGATGCCGGACTGGATCTCGTCGGCGACGAGCAGCGCGCCGGCGGCGTCGCAGATCCGCCGGGCGGCGGCGAAGTAGCCGGGCGGCGGCGGGATGACGCCGGCCTCGCCCTGGGCGGGCTCCAGGAACACCGCGGCGCAGTCCTCGGTGACGGCGGCCTCCAGGGCGGCGGCGTCACCGTAGGGGACGAACCGCACGTCCAAGGCGAACGGGCCGAACGGGTCGCGGATGGCCTTCTTGCCGGTGAGGGCGAGGGCGCCCATCGAGCGGCCGTGGAAGCCGTTCTCGGCGGCGACGAAGTAGCCGCGGCCGTTCTGCTTGCCGTACTTGATGGCGAGCTTCAGGGCGCACTCGTTGGCCTCGGTGCCGCTGCTGGTGAGGAAGACGCGGGCGCCGCCGCCGGCCAGGGCGACGAGCTTCTCGGCGAGCCGCACCTCCGGCTCGTTGAGGAACAGGTTGGAGGTGTGGGCGAGAGTCGCGGCCTGCTCGGCGACCGCCTTGGCGAGGGCGGGGTGGCCGTGGCCGAGGGAGGAGACCGCGATGCCGGCGATGAGGTCGAGGTAGGCGTTGCCGTCGGCGTCCCAGACCCGGCAGCCCTCGCCGCGCGCGAGGGCGAGGGGCGGCACCCCGTAGTTGGGCATGAACGCGGCCTCGTACCGCGCGCGCAGGTCGTCGTTGCGGGTCATGACAGGGGGGCTCCGGGGGGTGCGGGCGAGACCATGGTCCCGATCCCTTCGTCGGTGAAGATCTCCAGCAGCAGCGAGTGCGGCACGCGGCCGTCCAGCACGTGCGCCTGGGGGACGCCGCCGCGCACCGCGTGCAGGCAGGCCTCCATCTTGGGGACCATGCCGGCGGTGAGGCCGGGCAGCAGCGCGGCGAGCTCGTCGGTGGTGAGGGCGTCGATGACGTCGTCGCTCTCGGGCCAGTCGGCGTACAGGCCCTCCACGTCGGTGAGGACGACGAGCTTGCTCGCGTCCAGCGCGACGGCGAGGGCCGCGGCGGCGGTGTCGGCGTTGACGTTGTAGACCTCGCCGTCGTCGCCGCGGGCGATCGAGGACACGACCGGGATGCGGCCGTCGTCGAGCAGGGCGCGCACGGCGCCGACCTGCACCTCGACGATCTCGCCGACCTGGCCGATGTCGACGGGCGCGCCGTCCACGACGGCGCGCTTGCGCTCGGCGGTGAACAGGTTGGCGTCCTCGCCGGACATGCCGACGGCGAACGCGCCGTGCCGGTTGACCAGGCCGACGACGTCGCGGCCGACCTGCCCGACCAGCACCATCCGCACGACCTCCATGGCCTCGGGGGTGGTGACCCGCAGCCCGGCGGTGAAGGTGGACTCGATGCCGGCCCGCGCGAGCGCGGCGTTGATCTGGGGGCCGCCGCCGTGCACGATGACCGGCTTCAGGCCGGCGTAGCGCAGGAAGACGACGTCCTCGGCGAACGAGTGCCGCAGCGCCTCGTCGGACATGGCGTGGCCGCCGTACTTGATGACGACGGTGGCGCCGTGGAAGCGCTCCAGCCAGGGCAGCGCCTTGATGAGGACCTCGGCCTTGGACAGGACGCCGGCGCGGTCCTTGCGCAGCTGGGCGCCCGAGACGAGGCTGCTCACGTCGAGTACGCCGAGTTCTCGTGGACGTAGTCGGCGGTGAGGTCGGTCGTCCAGACGGTCGCGCTGTGCGGGCCCGCCGACAGGTCGACGGTGATGGTGACGTCGCGGGGCCGCAGGTCGACCTTGTCGCGGTCGTCGCCGACCGCGCCGTTGCGGCACACCCACACGCCGTTGATGGCGACGTTCAGCTGGGCGGGGTCGAAGACGGCGGCGGTGGTGCCGACCGCCGACAGCACCCGGCCCCAGTTGGGGTCCTCGCCGTGGATGGCGCACTTCAGCAGGTTGTTGCGGGCGACGGCGCGGCCCGCGGTGACGGCGTCGTCGACGCTGTCGGCGCCGACGACCTCGATCGCGATGGCCTTGGCGGCGCCCTCGGCGTCCACCAGGAGCTGGCGGGTGAGGTCGTGGCAGAGGTCGGTGAGCAGAGCGGTGAACTCCTCCTCGTCCGGCGTGATCCCGGCGGCGCCGGAGGCCAGGAGCAGCACGGTGTCGTTGGTGGACATGCAGCCGTCGGCGTCGAGGCGGTCCAGGGTCGCGCCGGTCGCGGCGCGCAGGGCGCGGTCGAGGGCGGCGGCGTCCAGGCCCGCGTCGGTGGTGATGACGCAGAGCATGGTGGCGAGGGAGGGAGCGAGCATCCCGGCGCCCTTGGCCATGCCGCCGATGCGGTAGCCGCCCGCGCCCTGCCGGAAGGCGATCTTGGCGACGGTGTCGGTGGTGCGGATGGCGTCGGCGGCGGCGAGGCCGCCGTCGCCGCGCGACAGCTCGGCCGCGGCGGCCTCGACGCCGGGCAGCAGCCGGTCCATGGGGAGGCGCTCGCCGATGAGGCCGGTGGAGCAGACCGCGACCTCGCCGGCCGAGTCGGCCAGCAGGTCCGCGACCTTCTCCGCGGTGGCGTGGGTGTCGGCGAAGCCGGCCGAGCCGGTGCAGGCGTTGGCGCCGCCGGAGTTCAGCACGACCGCGCGCAGCCGGCCGCCCTTGATCACCTGCTCGGTCCACAGCACCGGCGCGGCCTTCACCCGGTTGGCGGTGAACACGCCGGCGGCCGCGCGGGACGGCCCGTCGTTGACGACCAGCGCGATGTCGCGGGCGCCGCTCGGCTTCAGGCCGGCGACGACTCCCGCCGCGCGGAATCCTCGGGGGGCGGTGACGCTCAAGGGGACACTCCGATCGTGGTGAGTCCGAGCTCTTCGGGCAGGCCGAGGGCGAGGTTGGCCGACTGGACGGCCCCGCCGCCGGTGCCCTTGGTGAGGTTGTCGATGGCCGCGACCACGACGACGCGGCCGGCGGCCTCGTCCAGGGCGACCTGGAGGAGGGCGGTGTTGGCGCCGAGCGTCATCGCCGTGGCGGGCCACTGCCCCTCGGGCAGCAGGTCCGCGAACGGCTCGTCGGCGTAGGCGGTCTCGTAGGCGTCGCGCAGCGCCGCGGCGGTGACGCCGGGGCGGGCCTTGGCGGTGCAGGTGGCCAGGATGCCGCGGCTCATCGGCGCGAGCGTCGGGGTGAAGGAGACGGTGACCGGCCCGCCCGCGGCGGCCGACAGGTTCTGGACCATCTCGGGGGTGTGGCGGTGGACGCCGCCGACGCCGTAGGCGCTGACCGAGCCCATCACCTCGCTGCCGATCAGGTTCGGCTTGGCGGCGCGGCCCGCGCCCGAGGTGCCGGACGCCGCGACGACGACGACGTCGGGCTCGGCGAGCCCGGCGGCGAACGCCGGGACCAGCGCGAGCGACACCGCGGTCGGGTAGCAGCCGGGGACGGCGATGCGGCGGGCCGAGCGCAGCGCCTCGCGGTGACCGGGCAGCTCGGGCAGGCCGTAGGGCCAGGTGCCGGCGTGCTCGCCGCCGTAGAAGCGCTCCCAGGCGGCCGCGTCCGCCAGCCGGTGGTCGGCGCCGCAGTCCACCACGAGGGTGTCGTCGCCCAGTTGCGCGGCGAGCGGACCCGACTGTCCGTGCGGGAGCGCCAGGAACACGACGTCGTGGCCGGACAGGGTGTCCGGCGTGGTCTCGGCGAGCGTGCGGCCCGCCAGCGATCGCAGGTGCGGCTGGTGCGCGCCGAGGAGGGCGCCGGCGTTGGAGCCCGCCGTCACCGTCGCGATCTCGATCTCGGGGTGCCCCGCCAGGATGCGCAGGATCTCCCCGCCCGCGTACCCACTGGCGCCGGCCACCGCCGCCCGGAATCCCATGTCTCCGCCCTTCCGCTGCGAACCAGCAAGATTATGCATGAGTCCGAATGAATATTCAACGCGACCGGCGCGCCTTCCCGGCATGCGGACGCATCTTTATTTAGACCTCTAAAGGTTTGACCCCTGAAGGTCGGAGGGCTAAGAATATCCGGGTGGACCCCAACGAGCTCGGCTTCGGCGACCTGTCGGCCCTCGGCCCCCTGGAGGAGTGGCCGATCGGCCGCCTCTTCGCGGCGGCCGCGCGCAAGTCGGGCCCGGTGTTCATGCGCATGGTGGAGAGCCACGGGGTCAGCCCGGCCGGCTTCCTGCTGCTGCGCGTGCTGTCGGGCTGCGACGGGGCCCGCGCGGGCGACGTCGCCCGCAACCTGATGATCACCCCGGCCTCGGTGACCTCGGTCGCCGACACCCTGGAGCGCGACGGGCTGCTGGAGCGGCGCCGCGACGGCGAGGACCGGCGCGTCGTCCGGCTGCACATCACCGAGTCCGGCCTCGCCGTCGTCAAGGTGACCAACGAGGCGATGGCCCCCGACTTCTGGCACCTGTACAACGTGGTGGATCCCGAGGACGAGCCCGCCGTCCGCCGCTTCCTGCTCCGCCTCATCGACCGTTTCGACGACTTCCTGGAAGGAGAGCGCGGATGAGCGACGCATCCCCGCAGGCGTCCCCGGACACCGCGGTGCGCACCACCGGGCTGCACAAGACCTATCCCGGCCCGAACGGCGGGGTGAAGGCCGTCCAGGGCATCGACCTGGAGGTGGCCGCCGGCGAGTTCTTCGGGCTGCTCGGCCCGAACGGCGCCGGCAAGTCCACCACGATCGGGATGCTGACGACGCTGGTCGTGCCGACCGGGGGCCGCGCCTCGGTCGTCGGCTTCGACGTCGTCAAGGACCCCGTCCAGGTCAAGCGGCGCATCGGCATGGTGTCGCAGAACAACACCCTGGACAACGACCTCAACGCCTTCGAGAACCTGGAGTTCCGCGGCCGCTACTTCGGGCTGTCGGCCCGCGACGCGCGCCGCCGCGCCGAGGAGCTGCTGGAGGCGTTCGGGCTCGCCGAGCGCCGCACCGGCACCCCCTTCGAGATGTCGGGCGGCCAGGCCAAGCGCCTCATGATCTGCCGCGCCCTGGTGCACCGGCCCGAGGTGCTGTTCCTGGACGAGCCGACCGCGGGCCTGGACCCGCAGACCCGCGTCAACCTGTGGGAGGTGCTGCGCGGGCTGCAGGCCGACGGCCAGACGATCGTGCTCACCACCCACTACATGGAGGAGGCCGAGGCGCTCTGCGACCGGGTCGCGGTCGTCGACCACGGCAGGGTCCTCGCCAGCGGCACCGTGCCCGAGCTGAAGGGCTCGGCGGGCGCCGACACCGTCATCACCGTGACCTACGACGAGGACGTGCCCGACGGCGTCGCCAAGCTGCGCGAGCGCGAGGACATCGGCCGGGTGGAGGTGAGCGGCCGCCAGGTGCGGGTGTTCACCCGCACCCCCGACGGCGTCCTCGGCGAGCTCGTCGCCGCCGGCGCGGCCGCCGGCGTCGGCGTCAGCGACGCCGCGCAGCTGCGCCCCAGCCTGGAGACCGTGTTCCTCACCCTGACCGGACGGGACTACCGCGAATGACCGCCACCACCCAGGCCGCCGCGGCGGCCGGCGCCGCGCCCGCGGCGCGCCCGACGCTCGCCCGCACCTTCTGGGCGATGATGGCCCGCGAGGTGCGGGTGCTCCGCAAGAGCGCGATCAGCAGCTTCGCCCGCGTCATCGTGCAGCCGGTGCTGTTCGTGTTCGTGTTCGCCTACGTGCTGCCGAAGGTCGGCTCGGCCGGCGCCATGTTCGGCGGGGGCGGCGGGCGGGGGCCCTCGTTCTCCACGATCCTGGTGCCCGGCCTCGTCGGCTCCTCCATCGTCACCCAGGGCATCATGGCGGTGATCTTCCCGCTGGTGATGGAGCTGACCTGGCAGCGCTCCATCACCGACCGCGCGCTCGCGCCGCTGCCGGTGCCGCTGCTCGGCGTCCAGAAGATCGTCGCGGCGGCGCTGCAGGCGTTCCTCGCCGGGCTGCTGGTGTTCCCGGCGGTGCTGTTCATCCACGCCTCCGGGCAGGGCCCGAGCATCCACATCCACAACTGGCCGCTACTCGTGCTCGTCATGGTCGTCGGCTCGCTGCTGTCGGCCGCGGGCGGCCTGCTGCTCGGCACGGTCATGAACCCGCAGAAGATGCAGATGCTGTTCGCGCTGATCCTGCTGCCGATGTCGATGCTCGGCTGCGTCTACTACCCGTGGGCGGCGATGGACCACGTCCGCTGGCTGCAGATCGTGACGCTGCTGAACCCGATGGTCTACGTCAACGAGGGGCTGCGCGCCGCGCTCACCCCGCAGATCGAGCACATGCCGTTCTGGGCGTACGGGTCGGTGCTGGTGCTCGGCACCGCCGCCCTGGCCTGGGCGGGGACGCGCACCTTCACCAAGCGCGTCCTCACCTGACCCGCACGCCCCGGCCGGCGCCCGCGCCGGCCGCCTACATCGGCTCGGTCTCGGCGAGCCCCGACCGCCGGTCCAGGCGCAGCCAGCGGGTGATCCCGAGAGTGCGCAGGAACGGCAGGTCGTGGCTCACCACCACGAGCGCCCCCTGGTAGGCGTCCAGGGCCTCGGCGAGCTGCCGGACGCTCGCCAGGTCCAGGTTGTTGGTCGGCTCGTCCAGCAGCAGCAGCCGCGGGGCGGGCTCGGCCAGCAGCAGGGACGCCAGCACGGCGCGGAACCGCTCGCCGCCCGACAGCGTCCCGGCGGGGCGGTCGGCGCGGTCGCCGCGGAACAGGAACCGCGCGAGGCCCGCGCGGATCTCGTTCGGCGAGGCCGAGGGCGCGACGGCCCGCACGTTGTCGGCGACGCTGCGGGCGTCGTCGAGGACGTCCAGGCGCTGCGGCAGGTAGCGGGTCGCCGGGTCCTTCGGCAGGCCGCGCAGCAGCGTCGTCTTGCCCGACCCGTTCGCGCCGGTCAGCGCGATCCGCTCCGGACCCTGCACGACGAGCCGCTCCAGGGTGCCGGTGCCCGGTTCCGGCGCCTCGGGCGCGGGAACCGACAGCACGGTCCGGCCCGCCGGGACGCGGGTCGCCGGCAGCTCGACGCGGATCGCGTCGTCGCGGCGGACGGCGTCCGCGGCCTCGTCCAGGCGGTCGCGCGCGCCCGCCAGCCGGTCCTCGTGCAGGAGCCGGTGCTTGCCGGCCGAGACCTGCGCGGCTCGCTTGCGGTTCCCCATGACGATCTTCGGTTCGCGCTTGGTCTCCTGCATCTTGTCGCCGTAGCGGACGCGGCGGGCCAGCTTGACCTGCGCCTCCGCGAGCTCGCGCCGCTGGCGGCGCACGTCGGTCTCGGCCGTCCGCACCGCGCGCTCGGCGGCCTCGCGCTCCACCTCCAGCAGCTCCTCGTAGGCCGACAGGTTCCCGCCGAACGAGCGGACGCCGCCCTCGCGCAGGTCGGCGATCTCGTCGACGCGGTCCAGCAGGCCGCGGTCGTGGCTGACCAGCACCAGCACCCCCGACCAGGCGTCGACCGCGTCGTAGAGGCGGCGGCGGGCGTCCAGGTCGAGGTTGTTGGTCGGCTCGTCGAGCAGCAGCACGTCGGGGCGGGCGAGGAGCAGCGCGGCGAGCGCCACCATGACGCCCTCGCCGCCCGACAGCGTCGCGACGGTGCGGTCCAGGTCCAGGTGGCCGAGGCCGAGGCGGCCGAGCTCGGCGCGGGCGCGCTCCTCCACGTCCCAGTCGTCGCCGACGGCGGCGAAGTTGGCCTCGGTCGCCTCGCCGCGCTCGATCGCCAGCAGCGCGTCGCGCGCCGCGGCGATGCCGAGCAGGTCGGCGACGGTGCGGGCGGTGCCGAGCGGCAGGTCCTGCGGCAGGTACCCGACGGTGCCCTCGACGCTGACGGTGCCCGCCGCAGGGGCCAGGTCCCCGGCGATCAGTTTCAGCAGGGTGGACTTGCCGGCGCCGTTGACGCCGACGAGGCCGGTGCGGCCGGTGCCGAAGGCGGCGTCCAGGCCGTCCAGGACGGGCGTGCCGTCAGGCCAGGCGAACGACAGGCCGGAACAGACGATGGCGAAGGACATGGGGCGGCTCCATAAGGCTCGCTGCGAAAGGGACGGCTTATGGAGACGCCGCGGCGCGCAGGGCGCGGCAGGCATGAGAAAGCCCGGAGAGGCAGTCCACGACCGAGGTTGAGGTGCGCGAGCCTGAGCGGCTACGGCGCGGCGTCTCGACCTCAGATCTCCAACGGACTCCCCTACGGGCGGCAATGGTTCGACCCCATTGTACGCGATCATCGTCCGGCGCCGCAAACGCCGGCGGTCCCTTGACGGCTGGACCCGAGCCGCGGCGCGGCGGCATCCTGGCCGCATGGTCGGTACGGTCTTCGCCGGGCGCTCCGCCGAGATGGCCGCGCTGCACGCCCACGTTCGTCCTGATCGGCGGGGAGGCGGGCGCCGGCAAGTCGCGCCTCGCCGCCGATCTCTGCCGGGGACGGCGCGCCTTCACCGGCCACTGCCTGGAGGTGGACGGCTCCGTCTACGCCCTGCTCGGCGTCCCGCTGCCCTGGCCGCAGGCGGCGTACGCGGTCCCGGCGATCGCGCTCGTAGCGGTGAGCGGCTACGGCTACGGCTACGGGTGCGTGCTCGGCGCGATCTCGGTGCGGCTGCCGAACGCCATGTGGCTGGTCCTCAACATCGGCTACGGCGTCGTCCTCACCTTCTGCGGCGTGTCGGTGCCGGTCGCGTTCTGGCCCCGGCCCGTGCGGGCCGTCGCGGACGTGCTGCCCGTCACCCACGGCCTGCAGGCGATCCGCGGGCTGCTGGACGGCGCCCCCGCCGGACAGGTCGCCGGGCGCCTCGCGCTGGAGGCCGCCGTCGGCGCCGCCTGGTTCGCCGGCTAGCGCCCGGCGGGGAAGGCGAAGGCCGCCCACCCGCCGGGGCGGGGTGGGCGGCCTTCGACCGGTGCTAGGCGCCGCGCAGGGCGGCGCCGGTGCGCTCGGCGGCGAGCGCGACGGCGGCGTCGCGGGCGGCGCCCGCCTCCTCGGCCGTCAGCGTCCGGTCCGGGGCGCGGAAACGCAGCGTGTAGGCCAGCGACTTGCGGCCCTCGCCGGCCTGCTCGCCGGTGTAGACGTCGAACAGCCGCACCGACTCCAGCAGCGCGCCGGCGCCCTCGCGCAGCGCCGCCTCGACCGCGGCGGCCGGGACCGGCGCGTCGACGACGAGCGCGACGTCCTGGGTGGCGACCGGGTAGGTCGGCACGTGCGCCACCGCCGGCGTCCGCGGCTCGCCGAGGCGCCGGATCTCCAGCTCCATCGCGCAGGCCCGCGCCGGCAGGCCGTAGGCCTTGATGGTGCGCGGGTGCAGCTCCCCGGCGTGGCCGACGAGGGTGTCGCCCAGGTACAGGGCGGCGCAGCGGCCGGGGTGCCACGGCTCGTGCCGGTCCGCGCGCACCTCCAGCTCCACGCCCCACTCGCGGGCGACGGTGCGGGCCGCCTCGACCGCGTCGGCCCAGGTCGCCGCCCCGCCCGCGCCCCACCAGCCGGACCGCAGCCGCTCGCCGGCGAAGACGGCGGCGACGCGCTCGGGCTGGTCGGGCAGCACGCCGTTCAGGCCCGCGATCTCCTCGGCGGAGGGGCCGCGGTCGACCGGCAGGCGCCGCGCGGGCGCGAGCGCTCCCGGCTCGGGGCGGAACACCCGCCCCGTCTCGTACAGCGCGACGTCGGGGAAGCCGCGCCCGACGTTGCGGGCCAGCGCCTTGAACAGGCCCGGCAGCAGCGTAGTGCGGAGCAGCGGCTCGTCCTCCGACAGCGGGTTGGCGAGGCGCAGCGCGACGCGGCGGGCGTCGCCGGCCGGGAGCTGCAGGGCGTCCCAGTCCTTCTCCGACACGAACGGGAAGCTCAGCACCTCCACGAGGCCGGCGCCGGCGAGGGCGCGGCCGACGCGGCGGCGCAGCCGCTGCTGCACGGTGAGGCCGCGGCCCGACACCGGGCGGGGGGCGCGCGAGGGGATGTCCTCGTAGCCCTCCAGCCGGATGACCTCCTCGGCCAGGTCGTTCGGGTCGTTCAGGTCCGGCCGCCACGACGGCGGCGTCACCGTGAGGGCGTCGCCGTCGCCCGCGACCGCGCACCCGACCTGCTCCAGGCGGTGCACGACCCGGTCGCGGCCGTAGGCGACGCCCGCGACGCGGTCGGGGTGCCCGGCGGCCATCGCGACCGTGCGGGCAGGCACCGGCTCCTCGGCGTGGGTGACGCCGGGCGCGACCTCGGCGCCGCCGAGCTCGGCGAGCAGGTGCGCGGCGCGGCGGGAGGCCACCAGCGGCAGGTCGCGGTCGACGCCGCGCTCGAACCGGTAGGACGCCTCGCTGTGCAGCTTGTGGCGGCGCACCGTCCGGGCGATCGCGACGGGGTCGAAGTGCGCGGCCTCCAGGACGATGTCGGTGGAGCCCCCGTCGATCTCGGTGGACAGGCCGCCCATGGCGCCCGCCAGCGAGATCGGGCCCGAGTCGTCGGTGATGAGGACGTCCTCGGCGGAGAGCGCGCGCACGACGTGGTCGAGGGTCTCCAGCTTCTCGCCGGCGACGGCGCGCCGCACCACGATCGGGCCGGTGAGCTTGGCCTTGTCGAAGGCGTGCAGCGGCTGGCCGAGCTCCAGCATCACGTAGTTGGTGACGTCGACGGCGAGCGACACCGGCCGCACCCCGGCGCGGAACAGCCGGGTCCGCAGCCACACCGGCGACGGCGCGGCCGGGTCGAAGCCGCGCACCTCGCGCAGCACGAACCGGTCGCAGGCGCTCGGGTCGGCGATCGCCGCCGGGTGTCCGGGCGCCTCGCCGGCGGGCGGGCCGACCGCCGCCGGGTCGTGGAACGGCACGTCGTAGGCGGTGGCCGCCTCCCGCGCGACGCCGCGGATCGACAGGCAGTAGCCGCGGTCGGGCGTGACGGCGATGTCGAGGACCTCGTCGCGCATGCCGAGCAGCTCGACGGCGTCGGCGCCGACCTCGGCCGTCCCCGGCGGCAGCACCAGGATGCCCGAGTGGTCGTCGCCGATGCCGAGCTCGGTGACCGAGCAGATCATGCCCTCCGACAGCCGCCCGTAGGTCTTCCGGCTGCCGATCTTGAAGCCGCCGGGCAGCTCGCCGCCCGGCAGGATCACCACGACGAGGTCGCCGGCCGCGAAGTTGGTCGCGCCGCACACGATCCGCTGCGGCTCGCCGGTGCCGTTGGCGTCCCCGACGTCCACCGCGCAGTAGCGGATCGGCTTCTTGAAGCCGGCCAGCTCCTCGATCTCCAGCACCCGGCCGACCACGATCGGGCCGGTGATGCCGGCGCCGGCCTGCTCGACCGTCTCGACCTCCAGGCCCGCCGCGATGAGCTTGGCCGCCAGCTCGCGGCCGGTCGTCCCGGCGGGCAGCTCGACGTGCTCGCGCAGCCAGGAAAGCGGGGCCCGCATCAGATCTCCGTTCCGAACGGGAGGGTGAACCGCAGGTCGCCCTCCACCATGTCGTGCATGTCCTCGACGCCGTGGCGGAACATCAGCGTGCGCTCCACGCCGAGCCCGAACGCCCAGCCGCTGTAGCGCCCGGCGTCCACCCCGCAGGCCGTCAGGACGCGCGGGTTGACCATGCCGCAGCCGCCGATCTCGATCCAGCCCTCCGACCCGCAGGTGCGGCACGGCTCGCCGCCCGGCTCGGCCGACGCGCCCCGGCAGACGAAGCACCGCATGTCGACCTCGGCCGACGGCTCGGTGAAGGGGAAGTAGGACGGGCGCATCCGCACCGTCAGGCCCTCGCCGAACATGCCCGCGACGAAAGCGTCGATGGCGCCGCGCAGGTCGGCCATCGTGAGGCCCTCGTCGACCGCCAGGCCCTCGAGCTGGTGGAAGACCGGCGCGTGGGTGGCGTCCAGCTCGTCGGTGCGGTAGGTGCGGCCGGGGCCGACCACGTACACCGGCAGCTCGCGGGCGAGCAGCGAGCGGATCTGCATCGGCGAGGTGTGCGTGCGCAGCACCAGGCCGGTCTCCTCCGACTCCACGAAGAACGTGTCCTGCATGGAGCGGGCCGGGTGGTCGGGCTTGAAGTTCAGCGCGTCGAAGTTGAACCACTCGGCCTCGACCTCGGGTCCCTCGGCGACCTCGAAGCCCATCGAGACGAACACGTCGACCATCCGCTCCTGCAGCGTGGTCAGCGGGTGCCGGGCGCCGCGCGGGGCGCGGTCCCAGGGCAGGGTGACGTCGACGCTCTCCTCGACCAGCACGCGCTGGTCGCGCTCGGCCTCCAGCTCGGCCTGGCGCTCCTTCAGCGCTTTGGACACCGCGCCGCGGGCGGCGCCGATGCGCTTGCCGGCCTCGGCGCGGCCCTGCGGGGGCAGCGCGCCGATCTCGCGGTTGGCGAGGGCGAGCGGGGAGCGGTCGCCGGCGTGCGCCAGGCGGGCCTGCTTCAGGGCGTCCAGATCGGCCGCGGCGGCGATGGCCGCGAGGGCCTCGTCGCGCGCGGCGTCCAGCGCATCGGGCTGCAACGCGGACACCTCGACGGGGTCGTAGGACTTGTTGGGTGCAGACATGGTGGTGTGATGACTCCGGTCGGCGTGGGACGCCCCGCAGTCTAGTGCGCGGACGGCGGGGAGCCGGGAAGGTCGGGGCGGAGGCGCCCGCGCGGGGGCCCGCGCCGCTCAGAAGGCGTGGTCGGGAGCCCCGGCGGGCATGGTAAATCGGAACTCGGCGCCGCCGCCGGGGGCGCGCCGCACCGCGATCGCGCCGCCGTGCGCCTCGACCAGGCCCTTGACGATGTAGAGACCGAGCCCGGTGCCGCCGCGGCGGTTGCCGCCGGGACCGCGCCAGAAGCGCCGGAACACGCGCGCGGCGGCCTCGGGCGGAATGCCCTCGCCCTCGTCGCGTACCGACACGACGGCCCCCTCCTTGTGCGCGTCCGGCTCGACCACGATCGTGACAGTACCAGCGCCGTGCCGCACCGCGTTCTCCAGCAGGTTCCCGAATATCTGGTCGACCTTGTCGGGATCCAGCCACAGGTCGGGCAGGTCGCCGGTCACCTCGAAGCGGAACCGGTCCGCAGGGTCGCCGGCCGCCACCCGCCCGGCGATGATCTTGCGGATCTCCCCCGGCAGGTCCACGACCTGGCGGTGCATCTCCAGCCGCCCCGACTCGATGCGCGACACGTCCAGCAGCTCGGTGATGAGCCGGGTGACGCGGTCGGCGTCGGCGTTGACGGTCTCCAGCATGACCCGCTTCTGGTCGTCGTTGAAGCGGTGCCACTTGGCCAGCAGCGTCGCGGTGAAGCCCTTGACGCTGGTGAGCGGGGAGCGCAGCTCGTGCGCGACGGTGGAGACGAGGTCGGCGCGGTCGCGCTCCTGGCGGGCGCGGGCGGCGGCGTCGCGCAGCGCCACGGTGAAGCGCTCGACGCGGCCGCGCTCGCCGCGCCGGTAGGACGCGGTGACGAGCACCTCGGCGCCGCCGGACAGGTACAGCGACCGCTCGGGGTGGCGGGTGCGGGTGGCGAGGCCCCCGTAGGGGTCGACGCACGCCCACCAGTCGCGGCCCTCGGCGTCGTGCAGCGGCAGCACCTCGCGCAGGTCGGCGCCGAGCGCGCCCGCGGCGGGCACGCCGGTCACCCGCTGGGCGGCGGCGTTGAAGACGACGACGCGGCCGGCGGCGTCGGCGACGACGAGCCCGTCGGGCAGGTCGTCGTACGCCCCCGGGTCCGCGGACCCGGGGTCCGCGGCGTCCCCGCCCCCCCGGCGCGCGGGCGCGCGTTGCGGCGCGCGCGGGGAACCCTCTCCGCCCACAACGGCCTCCAGAACACCGGTGAGAACGCGGCCTGTCGGAACAAGACCCTACCCGCCCGGCGGGCCGCTCCGGGACCGGGCGAGCCCCCTACGGCAGGGCCTTCGCGGCCTCGGCGACGGCTCCGGCGAGGTCGTCGTGCAGGTCGAACAGGGCGTGCAGCCCGGTCAGCCGCACGAGCCGCTCCTGCGCGGGCCGCAGCCGGGCCAGGCGGATGTCACCGCCGCGCCCGGTGACGTGGTTGCGCGCGGCGACGAGCGCGCCGAGGCCCGCCGCGTCGCAGAACGCCACCCCGGCGAAGTCGACCACCAGCCGGCGGTGCCCGGCGTCGTGCAGGGCGATCAGCCGGTCGCGCAGCGCGTCGGCGGTGGACAGGTCGATCTCCCCGGCCACCGCCAGGGCGGCGGCGTGCCCCCTGACCCGCACCAGGTCCAGCGCGAGCCCGGGGCCGCCGCCGTCCGGCGGCACCACCGGCGCCCGCCGCGCGGACGCGCCCGCGCGGCAGCGCACGCCCGGCCCCCGCCGGACGGGCCGCCGCGTCGCGGTCCTGTCGTCGTCCATGCTCGTCGCCCCCATCTCGCGCGGTGTCCCTCGCGGGCGGCACGCCCCCGCGTGCCCCGTGCCGCTCCCCATCCTCCCAGGTCACATGCGGCGAAAAGGCGCACGGCACGGCCGTTCCCGGCCAAGATCATCAGGAACCGGGGCGGCCGGGCGGGCGGCTCAGCCGCGCTGGGCGCGGGCGGAGGCGTAGAGGCAGACCGCCGCGGCGGTCGCCAGGTTGAGGCTCTCGGCGCGCCCGTGGATCGGGACGCGCACCACGTCGTCGACGTGCCGCAGGATCTCCTCGGGCAGCCCCCACGCCTCGTTGCCGAACACCCAGGCGGTGGGGCGCGCCAGCGTGCCGTCGTCGATGGCCTCGTCCAGGGTGCGCGTCCCGGCCCCGTCGGCGGCGAGCACGGTGAGCCCGGACCGCTTCAGCTCGGGGATCAGGGTGTCGAAGCGCGGGCCGGTCACGACCGGCAGGTGGAACAGGCTGCCCGCCGAGGCGCGCACGCACTTGCCGTTGTAGGGGTCGACCGAGGCGTCGGTGAACACGACCGCGTCGGAGCCGGCGGCGTCGGCGGTGCGCAGCACCGTGCCGGCGTTGCCGGGGTCGCGGACGTGCGCGAGCACGGTGACCAGCGACGGCGCGGCCGCCAGGGTCGCGCCGAGCGGCGCGTCCAGGAAGCCGCAGACCGCGAGCAGCCCCTGCGGGGTGACGGTCTGGGCGAGCTCGGCCATCACCTCGCCGCTCACCCGCAGCACCGGGACGCCCGCCTGCTCGGCGGCGCGCACCAGGTCGGCGTGCCGGGCCTCGGCCTCGGCGGTGGCGAACAGCTCGGTGAGCCCGCCGGGGACGCGCAGCGCCTCGCGCACCGCCTGCGGGCCCTCGGCGAGGAAGCGCCGCTCGCGGTGCCGGAACGCACGCTTGGCGAGCCGCCGAGCGGCCTTCACCCGCGGGGACCGCAGGGAGGTCAGCTCGCGGCCCGCCATGGCGTGCGCGCCCGCTCGCGTGCTCAGGCCGCCTCGCTGCCCTCGGCGGGCAGCGCGGCCTTGGCGACCTCGACGAGCGCCGCGAAGGCGGCGGGCTCGTTCACGGCCAGCTCGGCCAGCATGCGGCGGTCGACCTCGACCTCGGCCAGGCGGAGGCCCTGGATGAGGCGGTTGTAGGTCATGCCGTTGGCGCGGGCCGCGGCGTTGATGCGCTGGATCCACAGGCGGCGGAACTGGCCCTTGCGGTCCTTGCGGTCCCGGAAGGCGTAGGTCATGGAGTGGAGCTGCTGCTCCTTGGCCTTGCGGTACAGGCGCGACCGCTGGCCGCGGTAGCCGCTCGCCCGCTCCAGGACGACCCGACGCTTCTTGGCGGCGTTGACCGCCCGCTTCACGCGTGCCACGTGATGAACTCCTTCGTGGGGGCCGGGCCCTTCCGGGCCTCGGCAGGTCGTACGGGTTGCCGGACGGGGGCTACTTGCGCAGCAGCTTCTTGATGTTCTTGGCGTCGGCCGGGGCGACCACGGCCGGGCCGTCCAGGCGGCGGGTGCGCTTGGAGGGCTTGTGCTCCAGCAGGTGGTTCTTGTTGGCGCGGCGGCGCATCACCTTGCCGGAGCCGGTCAGCTTGAACCGCTTCTTGGCACCGCTGTGCGTCTTGGTCTTCGGCATGGTCGCCGTCGTCTCCTCAACTCCAGGGCCCGGCCGCGCGGCGCGGGCGGGCACGCCTGATCGGACGCGCACCACGCGTTCGTGGTCGCGCGCCTGGTCAGGCTCAATGTACGTGCGTCCCGACCGTGCCGGGGCACGGGCGGACCGGACCGGCGCGACGCCGGTCCGGTGGTCCGGCCGCCTTAGGCGCCGGCCTCCGGCAGCGCCTCGACGGCGACGTCGGTGTCGGCGCCGCTGCGGGCGGCGGCGCGCTCGGCCTTGGCTTCGGCCTTCTTCTTGTGCGGACCAAGCACCATGATCATGTTACGGCCGTCCTGCTTGGCGCGGGACTCCACGAAGCCGAGTTCCTCGACGTCGTCGGCCAGCCGCGACAGGAGGCGGAAGCCGAGCTCCGGGCGGGACTGCTCGCGGCCACGGAACATGATCGTGACCTTGACCTTGTCCCCCGCCTTGAGGAACCGCACCACGTGACCCTTCTTGGTCTCGTAGTCGTGCGGGTCGATCTTGGGGCGGAGCTTGATCTCCTTGATGACCGTGTGCGCCTGGTTCTTCCGCGCTTCACGCGCCTTCATCGCCGACTCGTACTTGAACTTGCCGTAGTCCATGAGCTTGGCGACGGGCGGGCGCGCGGTCGGCGCCACCTCGACGAGGTCGAGGTCCGATTCACGCGCGAGTTCAAGGGCCTTGGCGATGGGCACGATGCCCACCTGTTCGCCGTTCGGGCCGACGAGCCGGACCTCGGGCACGCGAATGCGGTCGTTGATACGCGGTTCGGCGCTGATGGGACCTCCTTGGGGCCGTTCTCCGTGCGGGTTCCAGGACCGGTCGTACCCCAGGGCCTTTACGCGAAAAGCCCCGCACGACGCGCATACGGGGCCACCTTCGGTCGCCGGCCGCACGGGGCGACGCGACAACCGGCGTCACGGGCGGAGCCCGCGCGCCGGACCGAGACCCTCCGGCCGATGCGGCCGGTCAGGTGGGAGGTGGCCTCCGCTTGTGTGCCCGGCGAGGCCGTACGGGACGTCCGCGCAGGGCCGGTCAGTGCACCAGTCTACCTCATGGGCGCACCGTCCCCGACCATCCTGCGGGCGGGGACCTGGAACGTGCTGGACGGCACAACCGCGGCGCCGCCCGGGGTATTCCCGGACGGGCCGGTCAGCCGGCGTCCCTGGTACGGGTGAGGACGATGACGCGGTCCTCGGCGGCGAACGCGCGGCGAGCCGCCTTGGCGGGGTTCAGCACGACGCCGAACGCGGGCGGCTCGGCGGTGCGCGCGCCGACGCGGTAGCCGATGGCGATGTCGCCCCGGCGGGCGGCGGCCTCGACCACGGTGTGGAAGTCGATCTCCACGTCGGGCAGCACGTAGTCGGTGGCCGGCCGCAGGTAGATCTCCGCGCCCGCGGGGTCGAACAGCTCGGCGAACACCTCGGCCAGGTGCCGGTTCTCCGAGAGCTGGACCATCAGCAGGCTGAGCAGCTTGTCGCTGACGATGAAGTCGTCGGCCTTGGTGACCTGCGCGAGGCGCCGGTTGCGGTCGTCGCTCATCTCGCTGACGATCGAGTAGCGCCGCCCGGTCTCGGCCTGCATCTGGCGGAGGTGCAGCAGCGTGATGAGCGCCCGGCTGTCGGCGTACTGGGCGTCGGGCCCGTCGTAGCAGAGCACGATCACGTTGTCGTAGGAGGCGATGTCCAGGGCCTCCAGCGGGGCGCGCTCGTCGGTGTCGCCGAGCTCGAACGTCACCTCCAGGCGCTCCAGCCCGGGGCGCAGGGCGTCCAGGCCCGCCTTGGCGTCGGGGTCGTCGGCGACGACGTCCAGCACCGAGCCCGCGGTGACGTAGCCGTCCAGCCGGCGGGCGATGCCGGCCGACCGCCGGTTCCAGCCGAGCATGAGGGTCCGGGTCGGGCGGGCCGCGCGCTCGGGCACCGCCTCGAACGCCTCCTCGGCCACGAACCCGTCCCAGGGGTCGACGAGCAGGGTGTCGTCGTCGGCGGAGATCGCGATGATCTCGTCGCCGGCTCCGACGACCGCGTCCATCGGCGGGCACAGCTCGATCCGGCCGTCCGCGCGGTGCAGGCCGATGACCGAGGAGGCCGGGTAGGCGTGCAGGGCCTCGCCGAAGGCGCGGCCGGCGAGGGCCGGCTCGGCCGCCATGTAGATCTCGTCGCCGGCGAAGTCCAGCAGGTCCTGGTAGACGACCGACAGGCCCGACTGGCGGCAGGTCTGCACGATGAGCCGGGCGGCGATGTCGTCGGCGTCGACCAGGACCGTCTCGGTCCCGCCGGCCAGCTGCGCGGCGGCGCGGTTGCGGGCGTCGCGCACCGCGGCGACGATGTGGTACCGGCCGGGGCGGCGGGTCGGGCTGTTAGTCAGGGCGAGCAGCGTCTTGATGACCTGCGCGTCGGGGGTGTCGCCGGCGGGGCTCAGCACCACCACCGACCGGGCCGTCTGCGGGCCGACGATGTCCAGGTCGCCCGGGTCGATCGGGTTGCCGGTGCGGCAGACGACGCGGGTGCGGCCGGTCCGCCCGACCACCCGGCGGATCTCCTCCTCCATCTCCACCCGGTCGCGGTCGGCGAGGACGGCGACGCAGCCGCCGCGGCGGCTGGCGTTGGCCTCGGCCAGCTCGGAGATCATCGGGAAGATCTGCTCGGACCAGCCGATGAGCACCGTGTGGTCGCGCTCGATGACCAGCGAGCGCCCCTTCCGCAGCTCGGCGATCTTGCGGTCGACGCCGCTGGTGAGCAGGCTGATCAGCGCGCTGGCGAAGAACAGGCCGGCGAGGGCGAGGGCGACGACCAGCGCCCGGTAGACGAGCCCGCCGCTGGTGGCGTCGCCGAGGTGGAAGGTCTCGACGGTGTTCTTCCAGATCTCGTGCGTGGACGTCCCGACGCTCGCCCGCCGCCCGTCCACGGTCACCATCAGCGCGCTGAGCACGACCACCAGCGTCAGCGAGACGAGCGCGAGCCAGCCGACGAGCGCGGGCGTGCCCCGCGACATGGTGTTGTCGAACCAGTAGCGCAGGCGCCGGTAGGACGTCGGACGCTTCATGGATCCCCCTGGGTGAGCGGCCCGCCGGAAACCGGCGGACCATGGTCGTCAAAGGTCTCACAGCCGGGTCGAACGCACTGGTCAGCCGCGTGGGGATGCGCGTGCCCGCCCCGCTCAATTCTGCGCCGGGGCCGGGGACCTGATCCACCGAAACGCGCGCCGAAATGAAATACCCACCGCCGAATATGGCGCGTACCGGAATAAGGGACGGAGAACGCTAAAAGCGCATTTCTTTGAAGAGGGGCATTTCGCCCGCCGGGGTCACCGGCGCCCGAGCGCGGCCTCTCCCGCCGCGCGCATCGCCGCGACCGGGACGTCGTCGCGGCCGGTCATCAGGGCGACCTGCCGGACGGCCTGGTGCAGCAGCATCTCGAAGCCGCCGACGACCGTGCCGCCGCGCGCGCGCACGGCGGTGGCGAGCGCCGTCGGCCAGGGCGCGTACACGACGTCGAACAGCGCCGCGCCCGACGCGGCGACCGGCGCGGCGAACGCGTCGGCGGCGGTGCCGGGCAAGGTGGACACCACCAGGTCGGCGGTGATGCCGGCGGCCGCCTCCGCCAGGGCGACGACCCGCACGTCCAGGCCGAGGGCCCGCCCGGCGTCCACCGACGCCGCGGCCCGCTCGGGGCTGCGGACGGCGAGCACGGCCTCGCGGGCGCCGAGGGCGGCGAGCCCGGCGAACGCCGATGCGGCGGTCGCCCCGCCGCCGAGGACGAGCGCCCGGCCCGGGTCGCCGAGCCCGGCCTCGGCCAGCGCGGTGACGATGCCGTGCACGTCGGTGTTGTCGGCGTGCCAGCGGCCGCCGCCGCGCACCAGGGTGTTGGCGCCGCCGACCGCGACGGCGAGGTCGGAGACGGTGTCGGCGAGCTTCAGCGCCGCGCGCTTCAGCGGCATGGTGAGCGACAGGCCCGCCCAGGAGGCGTCCAGGCCGTCCAGGAAGCCGGCGAGGCCCTCCTCGTCCATCTCGACCGCCCCGTAGGACCAGCCGTCCAGGCCCATCGCCGCGTGCGCGGCGCGGTGCAGCGCCGGCGACAGCGAGTGCGCGATCGGCGATCCGAGCACCGCCGCGCGCGTCGTCGTGGTCGTCACGGAGCCCTTCCTACCGGCGCTGCGGGTGGGCGGCGAGCCAGTCGTTCAGCTTCTTCTGCATCCGGGTGAAGTCGGCGTCGGTCGTGCCGTACTCGGTGAACCCGGTGCTCGGGTCGGTCGTCACGAAGAAGATCCAGTTCCCCCGGGCCGGTGCCAGCGCGGCCTCCAGCGCCTTGGCGCCGGGGCTGTCGATGGCGCCGGCCGGCAGCCCCGGCACCTGGTAGGTGCTGTAGGGCGAGGAGACGGCGGTGTCCCTGGTCGTGACGTTCAGCGACCGCCGGTTCTGGGCGTAGAGCACGGTGGTGTCCAGCCGCAGCTTCATCTTGATCTTCAACCGGTTGTAGAGCACCCGCGCGATCTTCGGGTAGTCCTCCTCGGTGCCGCCCTCGGCCTGCAGCAGGCTCGCCAGCACGACGACCTCGCCGGGGTCCAGGCCCACGTCGCCGGCCTTGTCCTCCAGCCCGACGGTCCTCGCCTCGTCCTTGAAGCGGTCCACCATCTGCTTGAGGATCTGCTTGGCGGTGGCGTTCGGGTCCAGGTCGTAGCGGCCGGGGAACAGGTAGCCCTCGACCTTGCGGTCCCCCTGCCCCCTGGCGTAGGACGGCAGGCCGATGCCCCGGGTGTCGCGGGCCGCGGCCTGGAAGTCGCGGACCGGGATGCCGGTCTTCTTGGCCAGCGTCGCGAACACCTCGGCGGCGCGCCGCCCCTCGGGGATGGTGATCTGGCTGCCCGCGCGCGACTTCGGGTCGTGCAGCAGCGCCATCGCCGACGCCGAGGACATGCGCAGCCGCATCTGGTAGAAGCCGGGCTGGATGCCGGCGGCCTTGGCGTCCTTGGAGTACACCTTCAGGAAGGCGCGGACGCTCTTGACCACGTCGTGCTCCTGGAGGGTCGCGGCGATGCTCGACCCGGTCGCGCCCTCCTTGATCTGCACCGAGACGCTGCCGGCGCCCGCCCCCTTGTAGTCCGGCGGGTGGATCCGGTTGTCCAGCCAGGCCGCGCCGAGCACGCCGGCGGTGCCGAACACCGCGACGATGAAGGCGAGCGCGAACAGGAACGCGGCGCTGCCCTTGCGGCGCTTCTTGCGGCCCTTGCGGGCCGGGCGCCGCGCGTGCGGGTCGGACGGCCGGCGGCCGTCGCCGCGGTCGGGCTCGGAGAACAGGTTCAGATCGTTCATGCGTCCACCCGGACGACCTCGCCCGGCGGGCGTCCCGTCGAGCGCTCGCCGTCGAGCGCGGCCTGCAGCAGCACGGTCGCGGCGGCGCGGTCCACGACGCGGCGCCGCGCCTGGCCGTGCACGCCGCTCGCGCGCAGCCCGTTCTCGGCGGTCACCGTGGTGAGCCGCTCGTCGTAGAGCCGGACGGCGCCCGCGGGCAGCCGCGCGGCGAGCCAGCCGGCGAACCGGCGGGCCGACCTGGCCGCCGGGCCCTCCTGGCCCGACAGCGAGGTCGGCAGCCCGACGATCACTTCGACGGCCGCGTGCTCGGCGACCAGCTCGACGAGCCGGTCGACGTCGCCGCGGCCGGCCTTGACGGTGTCCAGCGGCGAGGCGAGGACCCCGCGCGGATCGCTGCGGGCGACGCCGATGCGCACGCTGCCGACGTCGACGCCGAGCCGCACGCCCGGTCTCATCGCGCTCTCCTGCACGTCGCCTGCTCCACCCGGTCCGGGCTGTTCGGTCACGCGGCCCCTACCGCTCGTTCGACGGCGGCCAGCGCGTCGCCGACCGCCGCGGCGTTCGCGCCTCCGCCCTGTGCCAGGTCGTCCTTGCCGCCGCCGCCCCCGCCGAGGGCGCGGGCGGCGGTCCCGACCAGCGCGCCGGCCGTCAGGCCGCGCTCCCGGGCGCCGTCGCTCGTGGCGATGACGACGACCGGCCGGTCCCGGGGGACCCCGATGATCATAACGACGGCGGGCCGCGCGGCGAGCCTGCCCCGCACGTCGGCGGCCAGCCTGCGCAGGTCGTCGGCGCCGGTGCCGTCCGGGGCGCGGTGCCCGACGAAGGCGACGCCGCCGATGTCGCGGGCGCCCTCGGCGAGGGAGCCGGCGGCCGCGAGGACCTGCTGGGAGCGGAGCCGCTCCAGGTCGCGCTCGGCGTCGCGGAGGCGCGCCACCAGGCCGGCGACCCGCTCGGGCAGCTCCTCCTTGCGCGCCTTCAGCTGCTCCGACAGCTGCGCGACGAGCACGTTCTCGCGGGCCAGGAAGCGGAAGGCGTCGATGCCGACGAGCGCCTCGACGCGGCGGACGCCGGCGCCGATGGAGGACTCGCCGAGGACCTTGACGAGGCCGAGCCGCCCGGAGCTCGCGACGTGGGTGCCGCCGCACAGCTCGCGCGAGTAGTCGCCGACCTCGACGACGCGGACCTCGTCGCCGTACTTCTCGCCGAACAGGGCGAGCGCGCCCATGGCGCGGGCCTCGTCGAGGGAGGTGTGGAAGGACCGCACCTCCAGGTCGTCGACCAGGACCTCGTTGACCTCGTCCTCGACGTCGCGCAGCACGCTCGCCGGGACGGCGCCGGCGGCGGTGAAGTCGAACCGGAAGCGGCCCGGGGAGTTCTCCGAGCCGGCCTGCGCGGCCGAGTCGCCGAGCGCCCGCCGGAACCCGGCGTGCACCATGTGGGTCGCGGTGTGCGAGCGGGAGATGGCGCGCCGCCGGGCCAGGTCGATCTCGGCGTGGGCGGTGTCGCCGGCGCGCGCCTCGCCCTTGACGACGCGGCCGCGGTGCACGATGAGGCCGGGCAGCGGGGCCTGCACGTCGGTGACGGCGATCTCGGCGCCCGAGCCGGTGCGGATGGCGCCCTGGTCGGCGAGCTGGCCGCCGCCCTCGGCGTAGAAGGGGGTGCGGTCGAGGACGACCTCGACCTCGGCGCCCTCCCCCGCCGCCGGGACGCCGGCGCCGCCGACGAGCAGGCCGACCACGCGGGCGTCGCCGCGGACGGCGTCGTAGCCGATGAAGTCGACCGTGCCGCCGGCGCCGACGAGCAGGTCGTCGAGGACCGACACGTCCAGGTTGCCGGTCTTCTTCTCGCGGGCGTCGGCCTTGGCCCGGTCGCGCTGCTCGGCCATGAGGCGGCGGAAGCCGTCCTCGTCGACCTGGAGGCCCTGCTCGGCGGCCATCTCCAGGGTGAGGTCGATGGGGAAGCCGTAGGTGTCGTGCAGCCGGAACGCCTGGTCGCCGGCGAGGCGGGCGCCGCCCGCGCGCTTGGTGTCGGCGACGGCGGTGTCGAACAGCGCGGTGCCGGTGCGCAGCGTGGCGAGGAAGGACTCCTCCTCGGCGTCGATCACGGCGTGGACGCTGTCGGCGGTGCGGGCGAGGTCGCCGTACTGCTCGCCCATCGCCGCGATCGCCGCGCCGGTCAGCTCGTGCAGGAGGCCGGCCTCCCGGCCGCCGAGCAGCCGCAGGTTGCGGACGGCGCGGCGGAGCAGGCGGCGCAGCACGTAGCCGCGGCCCTCGTTGCCGGGGCGGACGCCGTCGGCGACCAGCATGGTGCCGGTGCGGACGTGGTCGGCGACGACGCGGAGCGACACGTCGGCGCGGCGCTCGCGGCCGTAGGCGGTGCCGGTGAGGTCGGCGGCGCGGTCCAGGACGGTGCGCAGGGTGTCGGTCTCGTAGATGTTGCCGACGCCCTGGAGGATCGCGGCCATCCGCTCCAGGCCCATGCCGGTGTCGATGTTCCTGGCGGGCAGGCCGCCGGCGACGTCGAAGTCGGTCTTGGACCGGACGGCGCTCAGCTGCTCCTGCATGAAGACGAGGTTCCAGACCTCCAGGTACCGGTCCTCGTCGGCGACGGGGCCGCCCTCGCGGCCGTGGTCCGGCCCGCGGTCGTAGTAGATCTCCGAGCAGGGGCCGCCGGGGCCGGGCACGCCCATGTGCCAGTAGTTGTCGGCGAGGCCGCGGCGCTGGATGCGGTCCAGCGGGACGCCGACGCGGGCGTGCCAGAGGTCGCGGGCCTCGTCGTCGTCCTCGTAGACGGTCACCCAGAGGCGGTCCTCGGGGAAGCCGAAACCGCCGTCGGCCTGGGGGCGCGTCAGCAGCTCCCAGGCGTAGGTGACGGCGCCCTCCTTGAAGTAGTCCCCGAGGGAGAAGTTGCCGAGCATCTGGAAGAAGGTGGCGTGCCGGGCGGTCCTGCCGACCTCCTCGATGTCGGGGGTGCGCACGCACTTCTGCGCGCTCGTCATGCGCGGCGCCGGGGGCGTCCGCTGGCCGAGGAAGTAGGGCTTGAACGGCACCATCCCGGCGGGCACGAGCAGCAGCGTGGGATCCTCGGCGACGAGGCTCGCCGAAGGCGTCACCAGGTGCCCGCGCTCCTCGAAGAAGCCGAGGAAGCGGCGCGCGACCTCTGCCGACTTCATGATCTGTCGCCGTCCTTGTCGTCGTCGATGACGGTGTAGCGGGCCCGCAGCACGCGCGGGCGCGGCTCGCCCGGCTCCGGCGGGGCCTGGTCCATGCGGATCGCCTCGCGCAGCTCCTCCTCCCGCTCGTGCATGGCGGTACGCACGTCGGTGGCGAAATACCTCAACCGCTGCCCGGTGCTCTGCCCGGTCGCGACGGCGCGCATGGCGACGCCCTCGGGCGACAGCTGCTGCGCGATGCGGGTGACCTTGCGCTTCACGCGGTGGGTGGCGTACACGCCGGCGCCCGCGCCGACGCCGAGCCAGAACAGCCTCTTCATCGTCGTCCTCCCGGGGCGGCGCCGCCGCGCCTCACTTGCGGCCCTTGCCGTTGCCGCGGGGCAGCTCGGGGCGGCCCGCCTCGCCGCGGCCGGGGCCGTTGCCGCCGAGCGCCTTGCGCACGCCGTAGGAGAACGCGGCGGCCTTGACGAGGGGCCCGCCGACCACCGAGGTCATCACCGTGGTGACGGCCGACACGTTGGAGGTGACGCCGGCGACCTGCTTGGTGATCACGTCGGTGCGGCCGAGCTGCTCGTTGGCGCGGCGCACCGTGCGGTTCATGTCCTCCAGCAGCGGCCCGGCCTGCTCGCCGACGTCGCGCACGACCTTGCCGGCCTCGTTCAGCAGCCGGGCGAGCTTCAGCAGGGTGACGGCGAGGAACGCGACGAGTATCGCCCAGAACACGGCCACGATGAGACCCGCGAGCTGTCCACCAGTGAGCATCAGGCTTTCCGTTCGATGAGTCGACTCGGCCGGGCGTTGGTGCCAGACCCTACCGTGGGCGCCGCCCGCCCGAGGCGCGGCGCGACCCCCGCCCGGAGCGGGGCCACGGGCAGCAGGCTAGCGGCCCGTACCCCGCAGTACCGATCTGATGCGCGCCAGGACCTCGGTGAAGCGGCCCTCCGCCCCGTGCCTGGTGGGCTTGTAGTACTCGCGGCCGTGGACGGCGTCGGGCGCGTACTGCTGGCGGACGACGCCGCCGGGGTGGTCGTGGGCGTACTGGTAGCCCTCGCCGTGCCCGATGCGGGCGGCGCCCTTGTAGTGCGCGTCGCGCAGGTGCCCGGGGACCGGTCCGGCGAGGCCCTTGCGGACGTCGCCGATGGCGGCGTCCACCGCCTTGATCACCGCGTTGGACTTGGGCGCCAGCGACAGGTGGACGACGGCCTGGGCGAGGTTGATGCGGGCCTCGGGCAGGCCGACGAGCTCGACCGCCTGGGCGGCGGCCACCGCGGTCTGCAGCGCGGTCGGGTCGGCCATGCCGACGTCCTCGCTGGCGTGCACGACGAGGCGGCGGGCGATGAACCGCGGGTCCTCGCCCGCCTCGATCATGCGGGCGAGGTAGTGCAGCGCGGCGTCCACGTCGCTGCCGCGGATGCTCTTGATGAAGGCGCTGATGACGTCGTAGTGCTGGTCGCCCTCGCGGTCGTAGCGGACGGCGGCGCGGTCGACGGCGCGCTCCAGCACGGCGGTGTCGATCGCGCCGTCCTCGGGGGCCACCAGCGCGGCGGCCTCCAGGTAGGTGAGGGTGCGGCGGGCGTCGCCGCCGGCCAGCCGGACCAGGTGGTCCGCGGCGGCCGGCTCCAGCGTCACCGCGCCGCCGAGGCCGCGCTCGTCGGCGAGCGCCCGGCGGATCACCTCGCGCAGGTCGTCCTCGGCGAGCGGCTCCAGGGTGAGCAGCAGCGACCGCGACAGCAGCGGGCTGATCACCGAGAAGAACGGGTTCTCGGTGGTGGCGCCGATGAACGACACCCAGCGGTTCTCCACGGCGGGCAGCAGCGCGTCCTGCTGGGCCTTGTTGAAGCGGTGCACCTCGTCGACGAACAGGACGGTCTGGCGGCCGCTCATGCCGAGCTCGCGGCGGGCGAGGTCGATCTCGGCGCGGACGCGCTTGACGCCGTCGGAGACCGCCGAGACCTCGACGAAGCGCCGCGCGGTGACCTGGCTGACGACGGTGGCGAGGGTGGTCTTGCCGGTGCCGGGCGGGCCCCACAGCAGCAGCGACATGGGCGCGTCGCGCTCCACGAGCTGGCGGATCGGGGTGCCGGGCCCGAGCAGGTGGCCCTGGCCGACGACCTCGTCCAGGCTGCGCGGCCGCATCCGCACCGCGAGGGGCTGCTCGGCGGGCGCCGGGGCGGCCGACGGGGTCGCGGACGGCGCGGCGGGCCCCGCCGCGCTCTCCGGGCGCGGCTCGCCCACCGGATCGTCGAACAGGCTCTCGGCCTGTCCCGCTTCGCCCCTGCTGCTCACGCTCCGACACTATCCGGCCGCGGTGCCCCGCCGGTCCCGCCGGTTCCGCCGGGAACCTATCCTCGGACCGAAGCGTTCATTCGGCGCGAAACGTCGATCCGGGGAGGCTCGTGGGCACCGCGACCGCGCGCATGCGACGCCGCGGGCCGGCCGTCCTGCTCGTGGCGCTGTTCGCCGTGGCCGGGCTCCTCGCCGGGTACGGGCTGGAGCACGGGGCGCCGCCGAAGGTCTGCGCCGCGCACCTGGCGCACGGCGGGGACGCCGACGTGATCGTCGGCGGCGGCCCGGCCGCCGCCGGGCCCGCGCTGAGCGCCCCGGACCCGCACCCGCCGCTCTCCCCGGGCGACTCCTGCCTCGGTCTCGCGATCCTGCTCACCCTGCTGGTGCTGGCGCTCGCCTGCCGGCCGGGGCGCGCGGGCGCCCGCTTTCCCGCGCGCACGGGCTGGACGCTGGCGCTGCCGCCTCCCCCGGCGCCCCCGCGTCCCGACCTGTCCTCCCTCCAGGTGCTCAGGCTGTGACGGCCCGGCCGTGAGGCCGACCCCGTCGCCATGCCGCCGACCCGTTTCCACGAGCACTCCCCGAGGGATCCCCCATGTCCAAAAGCGCGCGCAACCGCGCCCGCAACAGCACGTCCGGCGCCCCCAAGAAGGGCGGCGCCCCCCGGAAGAACGGCGCCCGGAGCCCCCAGAAGAACGTCCTCACCCAGCGGCAGACGCCCTGGGGCGGCATCGTCTTCTTCACCGCGATCGGCCTGGTCGCCGCCGTCGCGATCACCTTCGCCTTCCTGCAGTCCCGCTCCTCCGCCGGCGACGGCATCGAGGGCCTGATCACCAAGGACGGCCTCGGCCGCGACCACACCACGGCCGCGGTGAAGTACGACAGCCCGCCGATGGGCGGCTCGCACGACCCGACCTGGCAGAACTGCGACGCCCGCGTCTACGGGCAGGCCCTGCGCAACGAGAACGCCGTCCACGCGCTGGAGCACGGCGCGGTGTGGATCACCTACCGGCCCGATCTCGCCGCCGACCAGCGGGAGGCGCTGGCGGCCAAGGTGCGCGCCACCGACTACTCGCTGATGAGCCCCTACCCGGGCCTGGACTCCCCGGTCGTGCTGTCGGCGTGGGGCAGGCAGGTGAAGGTCGGCTCGGCGTCCGACCCGCGCGTCGACGCGTTCCTGCGCGCCTTCGTCAAGGGCCCCCAGACGCCCGAGCCGGGCGCCGCCTGCACGGGCGGCAAGGACACCCCGTGACCCCGTCCCGGGCTCGCGGCAGGCGGCTCACCGTCGTCCTCGCGGTCCTGGTCGCCGTGGCCGGGGCGGCGTGGCTGCTGCTGCCCCGGCTCGGCGGGGGCCCCGCCGCCGACGGCCCCGAGGCCGGGTTCGCCCGCGACATGAGCGCCCACCACGCGCAGGCGGTGCGGATGTCGTTCACCGTCCGGGACCGGACCGGCGACGCGGCGGTCCGCCGGCTGGCGTTCGACGTCATCACCACCCAGCAGGCCCAGATCGGCATGATGACGGCCTGGCTCGACGCCTGGAAGGCGCCGCACACCGACCCCGCCGGGCCGATGCGGTGGATGGAGGGCCACTCCGGGCACACCGCGGGCACGGGCGTCCGCACCATGCCGGGCATGGCGACCGACGCGCAGCTGGCGGCGCTCGGCGCCGCGTCCGGCCGCGACGCCGAGCGCCGCTACCTGCAACTGATGATCACCCATCACCGGGCGGGCGTCGCCATGGCCGAGGCGGTGCTCGCCCGCACCTCGGACGAGGCGGTGCGGCGGCTCGCGCGCAGCATCGTCGCCGGGCAGCGCGCGGAGGTCGCCCTGATGGAGGGGATGCTGGCGGAGCGGTCCGGACGATCTTCGCGATAGCGCTTGACAGGCTCGCCGGGACGCGGGTCACTGGGCGCCATGGCTCAGGAACTCAGCGGCTACCGGCGGGCTCTGGATCGGTTCGAGGACGTGGTCGGCGGGGTCGCCCGGGACGGCTGGGACGCGGCGTCGCCGTGCGCCGGCTGGACCGCGCGCGACGTCGCCGGCCACGTCATCGGCGGCCAGGCCCTGGTGCGCGCCCTCGCCACCGGCGCGCCGCCCCCCGACATCGGCACGGACCCGGCGCGGTTCTGCGCGGGGGACGTGCTGATGGCCTGGCGGACCGCCCGCAAGGAGACCGACGCGGCCCTCACCGCGGACGCGCTGGAGCGCCCGGTGCCCGCGGGCGGCCTCGGCGACGTCCCGCTCGGGATCTTCCTGGAGGGCTACCTGCTGGAGCCCCTGGTGCACACCTGGGACCTGGCGCGGGCCGCCGGCCGGCCGGCCCGCCTGGATCCCGACCTCGTCCACCACGCGTTCGCCACCGCGCAGATGACGGCCGCGGGGATGCGCGCCGCCGGGACGCTCGGCCCGGCGCTGCCCCCGCCGCGCGGCGCCGACGAGCAGACCAGGATGCTCGCCTTCCTCGGCCGCGCCGCCGGATGACCCCCGGCCCCCGCCCGCGGGGCCGGGGACCGGCGCGGCGGGCGGGACCGGCTCAGGAGAACTCCGCCAGGGTGCGCTCGGCCTCCTCCAGCCACGCGCGGCGGGCCGCCAGGGCCTCCTCGGCGTCCTTGACGTCCTTGTCGCGCCCGGCCGCGCGCGCCTTGTCCAGCCGCGCGGCGAGCTGCTCGATCGAGGACCGGAGCTGGTTCACCGTCGCCTCGGCGCGGGCCCGCGCCTCGGGGTTGGTGCGCCGCCACTCCTGCTCCTCGGCGCCGCGCACCGCCTCCTCGATCTTGCGGAGGCGGCCCTCCAGCCGGTCGCGCTGGTCGCGCGGGACCATGCCCGCCGCCTCCCAGCGCTCCTGGACGGTGCGGAGCGCCTGCCGGGCCTGGCGCACGTCGGTGACGGGCAGCAGCTTCTCGGCCTCGACGAGGATCTTCTCCTTCTCGGCGGCGTTGCCGGCGAACTCGGCGTCGCGCTCGGCGAACGCCGCGCCGCGGGCCGCGAAGAAGGTGTCCTGTGCGCCCTTGAACCGCGCCCACAGCTCGTCCTCGGCCTCGCGGGAGGCGCGCCCGGCGAGCTTCCAGCGGCGCATGAGGTCGCGGTAGGCGGCGGCGGTGTCGCCCCAGTCGGTCGACCCCGCCATCGCCTCGGCCTCGGCGACCAGGCGCTCCTTGTCGCGGCGGGCCTCCTCGCGCTGGTCGTCCAGCGTGGCGAAGTAGACCTTGCGGCGCTTGGTGAAGGCGTTGCGGGCGGCCGACAGCCGCTTCCACAGGGCCGTCTCGGTGGGGCGGTCGACGCGCTCGGCGGCCTTCCACTCCTCCACGAGCTGGCGGAGCCGCTCCCCGCCGTTCTTCCAGTGCGTCTCCTCGGCGGCGATCCGCTCGGCCTCGGCGACGATCCGCTCCTTGACCTCGCGCGCCTCGCTCCGGGCGTGCTCGCGGCGGGCCTTGACCTCCTCGCGGCGGCGGCCCACCTGCTCGGTGAGGGCGTCCAGGCGCCGGGCCAGCGCCGCCAGGTCGCCGACGGCGTGCGCGTCGTCGACCTGCTCGCGCAGCCGCTGCACGCTCTGCTGCGCCTGCTGGGGCTGCAGGTCGGTGGTCTTGATCCGCTGCTCCAGCAGGCCGATCTCGGTGACGAGCGTGTCGTACTTGCGCTTGAAGTAGGCCAGTGCCTCCTCCGGTGCGCCGGCCTGCCAGGAACCCACGACGCGCTCGCCGTCCGACGTCTTCACGTAGACGGTGCCGTCTTCGTCCACCCGGCCCCAGGGATCGGTCGCGCTGGACACCCTTGCCTCCTGAATCGCGGGTCCGGCCGCGGTCGAACCCGCCGGACCCTCCACACCTTAGTATCCCGTTCGCCTATTTCCCGGCGATCGTGACGTCCTGGATCGTGACCTTCTTCTTCGGCTCGCCCGTCCCGTCCTGGCCGGCCTTGGCGATGCCGGCCTTGGCGACGGCCTGGAGCGTGTCGAGGCCCGAGGTGATCTTTCCGAGCACCGTGTAGTCGGGCGACAGCTGGGAGTCCCCGTACACGAGGAAGAACTGGCTGCCGTTCGTGCCCGCCCCGGCGTTGGCCATGGCGAGCGTGCCCGCCTTGTAGGTGGCGCCGGCGGTGTTCTCGTTGCCGAACTGGTAGCCGGGGCCGCCGCTGCCGGTGCCGGTCGGGTCGCCGCACTGCAGCATCTTCAGGCCCTCGCTGGTGGACAGCCGGTGGCAGTGGCTGTTCTTCCAGAAGCCCTTGGCCGCCAGGAACGCGAAGGAGTTGGTGGCGCAGGGGGCCTTGTCGCCGTACAGCTGCAGGCCGATGTCGCCCTGGCTGGTCTTGACGGTCGCCGCCACGGGCGCGGTGTAGGCCGGCTTGGCGGGCGGCGTCCCGAGGCCCTTGGGCGCCCCGGCCTCCTGGGCGGGCTTGTAGGAGCAGGTCCCGGCGGCCGCCGTCTTGGCGTCGGCCTTCTTGTCGTCCCGGCCGGTGTACCAGACGGCCGCGCCGGTGCCGGCGGCGATGACCGCGACACCCGCGGCAACGCCTATGATCTTGATGCGGCGCGCCCTGGCCCGCTCGGCCGCCCGGCGCTGCTGCTGCCGTTCATAGCGCTGCCTCGCGAGCTGCTTCTCGCGGTCCTTCCCCGCCACGTGCTGTCCCTCCGCTGTGATCAGGTGAACGTGCAGCGCATAGTAGCGGTACCGGAGGAGCGGCGGGACCGCGCGGCGGAGCCGGGGGCGGCGGCGCCCGACGCGCCGACACGGCGATCCGGCCAACTCGTTCGCGGTGCCGCGGGCCGCGCCGGTACGCTCGGTCGCACCGCAGCTGGCCTCGAAGGAAGGACGACCGTGCTCGTCGCCGGGTTCCCCGCTGGATCGTTCGCCGCGAACTGCTACGTCGTGGCCCCCGCCGCCGGCGAGGAGTGCGTCATCGTCGATCCGGGCGAGAACGCCGAGGCCGGGATCGAGGAGATCCTCCGCGAGCACCGGCTGAAGCCGGTCGCGGTGCTGCTCACCCACGGCCACATCGACCACGTCTGGTCGGTGGCGCCCGTCTGCGGCGCCAAGGACGTGCCCGCCTTCATCCACCCGGACGACCGGGACCTGCTGACCGACCCCGCCAAGGGCCTGTCGCTGCAGGCGGGGCAGCAGCTGTTCGGCGGGATCACCCTGGCCGAGCCCGACGACGTCCGCGAGCTCGCCGACGGCGAGGCGATCGAGCTGGCCGGCCTCAGCTTCACCGTCGACCACGCGCCGGGCCATACGCCCGGGTCGGTGACCTTCCGCACCCCGCCGGCCGGCGACGTCCCCGATGTGATGTTCACCGGGGACCTGCTGTTCGCCGGGTCCATCGGGCGCACCGATCTGCCGGGCGGGTCCTACGAGGAGATCCTGCGCAGCCTGGCGCGGGTCTGCCTGGCGCTCCCCGACGAGACCGCCGTCCTGCCCGGCCACGGCCCGCAGACCAGCATCGGGCGCGAGCGCGCCACCAACCCGTTCCTGGCGGACCTCACGCCGGCGGACGGGCCGCACAAGGGATTCTGAGCGAAGATCATGAGTTCGACCTTCCAGGCCCCCAAGGGGGTCAAAGAGTATGTCCCGCCGCAGGCCGAGGTCTTCCAGGCCGTCCGCGCGGCGTTCGCCGAGCAGGCCCGGCTGGCCGGATACGGCTACCTGGAGCTGCCGGTCTTCGAGGACACCAACCTCTTCAAGCGCGGCGTCGGGGAGTCCACCGACGTCGTCAGCAAGGAGATGTACACCTTCGAGGACCGCGGCGGCCGGTCGCTGACGCTGCGGCCGGAGTTCACCGCCTCGGTGCTGCGCGCCGTGCTGGAGCACAACCTGCACCGCCAGGGCGGCCTGCCGGTCAAGGTGTGGACGACCGGGCCGGCGTTCCGCGCCGAGGCGCCCCAGGCCGGCCGCTACCGGCAGTTCTACCAGCTCGACCTGGAGGCGATCGGCAGCGAGGACCCGCAGGTCGACGCCGAGACGATCGCGATCGCGGCGGGCTGGTACCGCTCGCTCGGCCTCACGCGGGTGCGGCTGCTGCTGAACTCGCTCGGCTGCCGCGAGTGCCGCCCCGCCTACCGGGCCCTGCTGCAGGACTTCCTGCGCGGCCTGGACCTGGACGAGGCCACCCGCGCCCGCATCGAGATCAACCCGCTGCGGGTGCTGGACGACAAGCGCCCGCACGTCCGCGCGCAGCTCGCCGGGGCGCCGCTCATGGCCGACCACCTGTGCGCCGCGTGCAAGGCCCACCACGACACCGTCCGCTCCCTGCTCGCCGACCTCGGCATCGCCTGGGAGGACACCCCGACGCTGGTGCGCGGCCTGGACTACTACACCCGCACCACCTACGAGTTCGACCACCCGCTGCTCGGCGCCCAGTCGGGCATCGGCGGCGGCGGCCGCTACGACGGCCTGTCGGAGGACATCGGCGGCCCCGAGCTGCCCGGCATCGGCTTCGGGCTCGGCCTGGACCGCACGATCCTGGCGCTGGAGGCCGAGGGCGTCGCCTTCGACGCCGCGCCGCGCTGCGAGGTGTTCGGCGTCGCGCTCGGCGAGGAGGCCGGGCGGCGGGTGTTCGCGCTGGTCGCCGAGC
The DNA here is from genome assembly GCF_019458805.1 of Actinomadura parmotrematis. Lineage (GTDB taxonomy): Bacteria > Actinomycetota > Actinomycetes > Streptosporangiales > Streptosporangiaceae > Spirillospora > Spirillospora parmotrematis. The sequence continues at coordinate 87,035 of NZ_JAIBOA010000024.1, read as the reverse complement.
TGCGCCGGGCCGGCGTCGCCGCCGACCTCGCCTTCGGCGGCAAGCGGCTGAAGGGCGCCATGAAGGACGCCGACCGCTCGGGCGCCCGCTTCGCCGTCATCCTCGGCGAGCGCGACCTGGCGGCGGGCGAGGCGCAGGTCAAGGAGCTGGCGACCGGCGAGCAGACCGCCGTCCCGCTCACCGCAATCGTTCCGACGCTGACCGAAAGGCTTTCACGATGATCCGCTCACACGAGGCGGGCACGCTCCGCCCGGAGCACGCCGGGCAGCAGGTGACGCTGGCCGGCTGGGTCGCGCGCCGCCGCGACCACGGAGGCGTCACCTTCATCGACCTGCGCGACGCCTCCGGCTCGGCGCAGGTGGTGTTCCGCGAGGACGAGGCCGCGCACGACCTGCGCTCGGAGTACTGCGTGCGGATCACCGGCGAGGTCCGGGTCCGGCCCGAGGGCAACGAGAACCCCGAGCTGCCGACCGGCGGCATCGAGGTCGCCGCCACCGAGATCGAGGTGCTGTCGGAGTCGGCGCCGCTGCCGTTCCCCATCGAGGGCGACGTCAACGTCAACGAGGAGGTCCGGCTCCGCTACCGCTACCTGGACCTGCGCCGCGAGTCCGTCGCGCGGGCCGTGCGGGTCCGCTCGCAGGGCGCGCAGATCGTCAACCGGGTGCTCGGCGAGCGCGGCTTCGTCAACGTCGAGACCCCGACGCTGACCGCCTCCACCCCCGAGGGCGCCCGCGACTTCCTCGTGCCCGCGCGGCTCCGCCCCGGTCACTGGTACGCGCTGCCGCAGTCGCCGCAGCTGTTCAAGCAGCTCCTCATGGTCGGCGGCCTGGAGCGCTACTACCAGATCGCCCGCTGCTACCGCGACGAGGACTTCCGCGCCGACCGGCAGCCGGAGTTCACCCAGATCGACGTCGAGATGTCGTTCGTCGAGCAGGACGACGTCCTCGCCGTCGGCGAGGCCCTCGTCCGCGCGCTGTGGGGCGAGCTGCTCGGCCACGAGATCGGCGAGATCCCGCACATCACCTACGCCGACGCCCTCGCCCGCTACGGCTCCGACAAGCCGGACCTGCGGTTCGGGCAGGAGCTGACCGACCTCACCGCCTACTTCTCCGGCACCTCCTTCCGGGTGTTCCAGGCGCCCTACGTCGGCGCGGTCGTCATGCCCGGCGGCGCGTCCCAGACCCGCAAGGAGCTCGACGCCTGGCAGGACTGGGCGAAGGCGCGCGGCGCCCGCGGCCTCGCCTACGTCCTCGTCGGCGAGGACGGCGCGCTCGGCGGCCCGGTCGCCAAGAACCTGTCGGACGAGGAGAAGGCGGGCCTCGCCGCCGCGACCGGCGCCGGCCCCGGCGACGCCGTCTTCTTCGGCGCGGGCCGCCCGCACGCCACCCGCGAGCTGCTCGGCGCGGCCCGGCTGGAGATCGGCCGCCGCTGCGACCTCATCGACCGGGACGCCTGGGCGTTCTGCTGGGTCGTGGACGCCCCGGTGTTCGAGCCCGTCGAGGACGACAAGGGCGAGCGGATCGGCTGGACCGCGGTGCACCACCCCTTCACCGCGCCGAAGCCCGAGCACGCGGCCGACTTCCAGGACGACCCGGGCGCGGCGCTCGCCAACGCCTACGACATCGTCTGCAACGGCAACGAGATCGGCGGCGGCTCGATCCGCATCCACCGCGCCGAGATGCAGCAGCGGGTGTTCGACGTGCTCGGCCTGTCCAAGCAGCAGGCCGAGTCGCAGTTCGGGTTCCTGCTGGAGGCGTTCAAGTTCGGCCCGCCGCCGCACGGCGGCATCGCCTTCGGCTGGGACCGCGTCGTCATGCTGCTCACCGGCTCGGACTCGATCCGCGACGTCATCGCCTTCCCGAAGGCGGCGTCCGGCTACGACCCGCTGACGTCGGCGCCGACGCCGATCACCGCGCAGCAGCGCAAGGAGGCGGGCGTCGACGTGATCCCCGAGGACGAGGACGCCGCCGCCGAGAACGCCGACACCACCGCCGGCGGCCTCGCGGTCGACAACTCCTGACGTCCCGCACGGAAAAGGGCCGGTCCGCTTCGGCGGGCCGGCCCTTTCCCGTGCGCGCGGGCTAGCGGTTGGTGCCGCTGGTGACGCGGTAGACGTCGTAGACGCCGTCGATCGACCGGACGGCCTTCAGCACGTGCCCGAGGTGCTTGGGGTCGCCCATCTCGAAGGTGAAGCGGCTGACGGCGACGCGGTCGCGGGTGGTGGTGACCGACGCCGACAGGATGTTGACGTGCTGGTCGGACAGGACGCGGGTGACGTCCGACAGCAGCCGCGGCCGGTCGAGCGCCTCGACCTGGATCGCGACGAGGAACACCGAGTCCTCGCCGGGCGACCACTTGACGTCGATGAGCCGGTCGGGCTGGGCCTTCAGGCTCGCCACGTTGGCGCAGTCGTTGCGGTGCACCGACACGCCGTGGCCGCGGGTGACGAACCCGACGATGTCGTCGCCGGGCACCGGCGTGCAGCACCGCGACAGCCGCACCCACACGTCGGGGTCGCCGGCGACGACGACGCCCGGGTCGGCGGACGGCCGGTTGCGCTTGCGCGGCGTCGGCAGCGCGATCTCGGCGAGGTCCTCCTCGGCGCTCTCCACGCCGCCGAGGGCGTCCACCAGGCGCTGCACGACGGTCTGCGCCGACACCTGGTTCTCGCCGACGGCCGCGTACAGCGACGACACGTCCGAGTAGCGCATGTCGCGGGCGAGGGCGAGCAGCGCCTCCCCCGACATCATCCGCTGCAACGGCATGTTCTGCTTGCGCATCGCGCGGGCGATCGCGTCCTTGCCGGACTCGATCGCGGTGTCGCGGCGCTCCTTGGAGAACCAGTGCTTGATCTTGTTGCGGGCGCGGGCCGACTTGACGAAGTTCAGCCAGTCGCGCGACGGCCCCGCGTCGGGCGACTTGGAGGTGAACACCTCGACGCTGTCGCCGTTGTCGAGGGTGGACTCCAGCGGGACGAGGCGGCCGTTGACGCGCGCCCCGATGCACCGGTGCCCGACCTCGGTGTGGATGGCGTAGGCGAAGTCGACCGGGGTGGCGCCCTGCGGGAGCGCCATCACGTCGCCCTTCGGCGTGAAGACGAACACCTCCGACACCGACAGGTCGAAGCGGAGCGACTCCAGGAACTCGGCCGGGTCGGCGGTCTCCTTCTGCCAGTCCAGGAGCTGGCGGAGCCACTGCATGTCGGCCGCCTTGCGGCCGCCGACCGTCTCCTCCTTGTACTTCCAGTGCGCGGCGACGCCGTACTCGGCGCGGCGGTGCATGCCCCAGGTGCGGATCTGCAGCTCCACCGGCTTGCCCTCGGGGCCGATCACCGTGGTGTGCAGCGACTGGTACATGTTGAACTTCGGCATCGCGATGTAGTCCTTGAACCGGCCGGGCACCGGGTTCCACCGCGCGTGGATCGTGCCGAGGGCCGCGTAGCAGTCGCGGACGCTGTCCACCAGGACCCGGATGCCGACCAGGTCGTAGATGTCGTCGAACCCGACGTCGCGGGCGATCATCTTCTGGTAGATGGAGTAGTAGTGCTTGGGGCGGCCGGTGACGGTCGCCTTGATCTTGGACTCCCGCAGGTCGGCCGAGACGTTCTCGATGACCTCCTGGAGGAAGATGTCGCGGCGCGGGGCGCGCTCGGACACCAGCCGGGCGATCTCGTCGAACCGCTTGGGGTACAGGGTGGCGAAGGACAGGTCCTCCAGCTCCCACTTCAGCGTGTTCATGCCGAGGCGGTGCGCGAGCGGGGCGAAGACCTCCAGCGTCTCGCGGGCCTTCTTCTCCTGCTTGTGCCGCGGCATGTACCGCAGCGTGCGCATGTTGTGCAGCCGGTCGGCCAGCTTGATCACCAGGACGCGGATGTCGCGGGCCATGGCGACGACCATCTTGCGGACGGTCTCGGCCTCGGCGGCGTCGCCGTACTTGACCTTGTCGAGCTTGGTGACGCCGTCGACCAGCGCGGCGATCTCGTCGCCGAAGTCGCCGCGCAGCTCGGCCAGGGTGTACGGGGTGTCCTCGACGGTGTCGTGCAGCAGCGCCGCGCAGATCGTCTCGGTGTTCATGCCGAGCTCGGCGAGGATGGTGGCGACGGCGAGCGGGTGCGTGATGTACGGGTCGCCGCTCTTGCGCTTCTGGTCGCGGTGGTAGTGCGCCGCGACGTCGTAGGCGCGCTCGATCAGCCGCAGGTCGGCCTTCGGATGGGTGTTGCGGATCGTCTTGTTGAGTGGTTCCAGAACCGGGTTCATCGTGGGCCCGCGCTGTGCTCCGAGCCGGGCGAGCCTGCGGCGCACCCGGGCGGCGGACGGTGGGATGGCGGCCGCGGACGGCCGGGACGGGTCGGCGGCCTCGGCCGGCTCGCCGGCGGCGTCGTCGGCGGTCGCGCCGGCGGGCACGTCACCGGTGCCGGCGGCGCCGTCACCGCCGGTGTCGTCGGCGGGACCGGAGGCGGCCGGGTCGGCGGGCGCGGCGGGCGTCCCGGTGCCGGGCGCTCCCCCGGACCCGGGCACGGCGACGTCGCCGGGCGCGGCGCCGGGCGCCGCGTCCTGGATCACCGCTTCGGTCGATACCGCCTCACCTGGCACCCAGCCTCCTCAGCGCTCGTGGGCGCGTGCCACGGTCCGTCCCGCGGGAAGCGCCCGTCCCCACCGGACCGCTGATGCCGCCAGTGTATCCGGCGCCGTTTTCGTACTAGACCGTAACCAGCGAATGGACGTCCAGATTCCCCAGCTTGGCGCGGCCGTGCAGGAACGACAGCTCGATCAGGACCGAGATCCCGGCCACCTGCCCGCCGCCCCGGCGCACCAGCTCGGCGGCCGCCGCCGCGGTCCCCCCGGTCGCCAGCACGTCGTCGACGATCAGGACCCGCTCGCCGGGCGCGAACGCGTCGGTGTGCATCTGGATCGTCTCGGTCCCGTACTCGAGATCATAGTTCTCCTCGATGGTGGCGGCGGGCAGCTTCCCCTTTTTCCGCACCGGGACGAAGCCCGCGCCGAAGTGGTAGGCCACCGGCGCGGCCAGGATGAACCCGCGTGCCTCGATCCCCACGATCTTGTCGACGGTGCCGCGGCCGTGGTGGTTGACGATGGTGTCGACGACGCCGGCGAACGCGACGTGGTCGGCGAGCAGCGGGGTGATGTCCTTGAACACCACGCCGGGCTTGGGGTAGTCCGGGATGTCGCGGATCCGGTCCTGGATCAGCCGGTCGAGGTCCACGCCTGCGTCGCTCCTTGCTCATGGCGACGGCCGCGCCCCGCGATCAGGCGGGGACGCGGCCGTCGAACGGTCGGTCCGAGACTACTTGGTGTTCCGGCGCTGGTTGCGGGTGCCCCGCTTGGGCTGGTTGCGCGGCCCCTGCTGGACGACCTTGCGGACCGTCACGCCGGACGGCAGGCCGTCCTCCGCGCCCGCGGCCGGGCCGCCCGCCGGCGCGTCGTCCACCGGCTCCTCGCCCGCGGCGGTGGCGCCGAGCGCGGCGCCGACCTTGGCCGACCTGGCCTGCCGCTTGGCGCTCGCCTCGCGGCGGGCGATGTTGGCGCGCAGCTCGCGGAACCGCGGCTCGCGCTCCTTCAGCTGCACCAGCAGCGGCGTGGCGACGCAGATCGAGGAGTAGGTGCCGACGATCATGCCGACGAACAGCGACAGCGACAGGTCCTTGAGCGTGCCCGCGCCGAACAGCGTGGTGCCGATGAACAGGATCGCGCCGACCGGCAGGATCGCCACCAGCGAGGTGTTCAGCGACCGCACCAGGGTGCTGCTGAGCGCCTGGTTGGCGGCCTCGCTGTAGGTGATCCGGGAGGCCGGGGTGAGCGGCCTGGTCACCTCCTTGATCATGTCGAACACCACGACCGCGTCGTAGAGCGAGTAGCCGAGGATCGTCAGGAAGCCGAGCAGCGTCGCCGGCGTCACCTCGAACCCCGTCCAGGCGTACACGCCCGCCGTGATGACCAGGTCGTGCACCAGCGCGACGAGCGCCGCCACCGCCATCCGCCACTCGAAGGCGATGGACAGGTAGGCGATGATGATGATCATGAAGACGGCGAGCGCCTGCCAGGCCTTGCTCTGGATCTCACCGCCCCAGGACGGGCCGACCACCTGGGTGCTGACCTTGTCGGTGGACACGTCCAGCTTCTCGCTGATCGACTGCTTGACCTTGGTGACCTCGGCCGACGGCAGGCTCTCGGTGGTGACCCGCCAGCCGTCGCCGGCCTTCTGCACGATGGCCTGGTGCGGGCCGGCGCTCGTCACCGCGCCGCGCACCTCCTCGATGGAGTGGTGCGGGGCGCCGAAGGTGAAGACCGCGCCGCCCTTGAACTCCACGCCGAGGGTGAGGCCCTTGATCAGCAGTCCGGCGATGGACAGGATCAGCAGCACGCCGGAGATGGTGTACCAGATCTTGGGGCGGCCGACGATGTCGGCGCTGATCTCGCCCCGGAAGATGCGCCCGACGGCGGTGCGCAGGCCCAGCATCACGCCTCCTGACGGGTCGGTCGGCCGGCGGAGGGGGGCGCCGCCGGTTCCTTGTGGAGCTTGCGCGGGTCGAGGCCCGACATCGGGTGCCCCTTGCCGTAGAAGGAGGTCCGCGCGAGCAGCGCGACCAGCGGCTTGGTGAAGAAGAACACCACCACGATGTCGATCAGGGTGGTGAGGCCCATCGCGAACGCGAAGCCCTTGACGCCGCCGACGGCGAGGAAGAACAGCACCGCCGAGGCGATGAAGGTGACCGCGTCGGCGACCAGGATGGTGCGCCGCGCCCGCTTCCAGGCGACCTCGACCGAGGGCCGCAGCTTGCGGCCCGCCCTGATCTCGTCCCGCAGCCGCTCGAAGTAGACGATGAACGAGTCCGCGGTGATGCCGATCGACACGATGAGGCCGATGATGTGCGGCAGCGAGAGCCGGAAGCCCATGTTCTCGCCGAGCACGACCACCGACACGTAGGTGACGCCGCCCGCCACCAGCAGCGAGGACACCGCGACGAGGCCGAGGCCCCGGTAGTACAGCAGGCAGTACAGCACCACCAGCACGAGGCCGATGCCGCCGGCGATGATGCCGCCGCGCAGCTGGTCGGTGCCGAGGGTGGAGGACACCTCGTCGATGGAGCTCTGCCTGAACTCCAGCGGCAGCGCGCCGAACTTCAGCACGTTGGCCAGGTCGGTGGCGTAGGTCTGGGTGAAGCTGTCGACCGAGCCGTCGATGCTGGCGATGCCGCCGGTGATCGCGCCCTGCTGGATGCTCGGCGCCGACACGACCCGGCCGTCCAGCACGATCGCGACCTGGCCCTGCGCGGACGTCGGGTCGGCCTGGTACGCCTGGTAGGCCTTGGCGGTGACGTCGCCGAACGCCTTGGCGCCGCGGCCGTTGAACGACAGGTTCACCGACCAGCTCGCCGAGCCGCCGTTCTGCAGGTCCGGCGGCATCGCCGAGGCGCTCTTGACGTCCTCGCCGAGGACCGACACCGGGCCGAGGATGTACTTGGCGGTGGCGCCCTTCTCGACCTTCTGGTCGCAGGCGGCGACCCACTTCTTGTTCGGGTCGTTGGCGCCGGGGGCCAGGTTGTTGGCGGTGTAGCAGTTCAGCTCGGCGAACTGCTTGACCACCGCGGGGTCGGTGACGCCCGGCACCGTCTCGTCGCCGGCCGCCGGGGCGCTGGCCGACGGGCTCGGGCTCGCCGACGGCTTGGCCGACGCGCTCGCGCTCGGCGTCGGCGCGGTGAGCGCCCTGTCGGCGGCCCTGCCGCGCGGCGTGGCGGTCCCGGCGGGCTTGGCGGACGCCTTGGGCGACGCCTTGGCCGAGGACGACGCCTTGGGCGACGGGGAGGCGCTGCCGCTCGCCGACGGGCTCGGCGAGGCCGTGGCGCCGGCGGGCTTGCCGTCGGCGACGGCGTAGACCTGCCGGAACTGCAGCTTGGCCGTCGTGCCGATCATGTTGACGACGCGCTCCTGCCCCTCACCGGGCACGTTCACGACGATGTTGTTGCTGCCCTGCTTGGAGACCTCGGCGTCGGCCACGCCCAGACCGTTGACCCGCTGGGTCATGATCTTCACGGCCTGGTCCATCTGGGCTTGCGGCGGGTTCTTGCCGCTCTCGGTCTTGGCGGTGAGCGTCACCGTCGTCCCGCCGGCGAGGTCCAGACCCAGCTTGGGGGTCGCGCTGCCCTGCAAGAACATCACACCGATGAGAGCGGCCATGACCACGAAGAACGCGAGGAGCGTCCGTCCTGGCCGGGGCACATTGCTACGAGGCGGAGCCACTGGTCGTCATACTTCCCGTCTTGGAGTGTCGGTGCCGGCCGGCGTCAGGCCGAGGGCTTGTCGGCGCCCTTCGCGCTGGTGACGGGCTCGACCGGCTCGACCGGCTCGCCCGTGGCGGTCGCACCGGCGGCCGCGTCCCGGCCGGTCTCCTTGGTCAGCTCGACGCGGTCGCCGGCCTCGTCCGCCGGCTCCACCGCGTCGTCGTCCACCGCGTCGTCGTCCTCGGTGAGGTCGTCCTCGGCGTCCGCGTCGTCCTTGACGACCTGCATGATCGCCTGCTTGAGGAAGCGGGCGTTGACGCCCGGGGCGATCTCCAGCACGACGCCGTCGTCGTCGGTCTCCACGACGGTGGCGTGCATGCCCGCGGTCGTGATGACCTTGGCGCCCGGCTCGATGGCGCTCTGCATCGCCACCTGCTCCCGGCGCCGCTTGTTCTGGGGGCGGATCAGCAGGAAATAGAAGACCAAGACCATCGCGAGCAGGACCAAGATAGTCATGGATCCACTCCCTCCCGAATTCTGCGCCGCAAGATTCATGTCGCTGCCCGTGAAAGGGCATCCTTCCGATGTGGGTTTGCCCAGCCCATCGCCTGAGCGGCCGAGTCCGCGGCGGGCGGACGGCTGGTGGCGGTGACCAAGTCCCGGAGTCTAGAGATTACGCCAGACCCCGGCAACGACGTGACGAGCGAGCGCCCGCGAAGGTTCCCAACCCGTTACCCGATGATCACCTAGTCGGTGCCGGTGCCCGGCTCGTCCAGGTCGAACAGGGCGCCGGCGAGGGGCGCCGTCGGGGGCGCGGTGAGGCCGAGGTGCGCCCAGGCGGCGGGGGTGGCGATCCGGCCGCGCGGGGTGCGGGCCAGCAGCCCCTGGCGGACCAGGAACGGCTCGGCGACGACCTCGACGGTCTCCGGCTCCTCGCCCACCGAGACCGCGAGCGTGGACAGGCCGACCGGGCCGCCGCCGAACTTGCGCAGCAGCGAGCCGAGGACGGCGCGGTCCAGGCGGTCCAGGCCGCGCTCGTCGACCTCGTAGAGCTTCAGGGCGGCCCGCGCGGAGTCGCGGGTGACCTCGCCGCCGGTGCGGACCTCGGCGAAGTCGCGGACGCGGCGGAGCAGCCGGTTGGCGATGCGGGGCGTGCCCCGGGAGCGGCCGGCGACCTCGGCGGCGGCGTCGTCGTCGATCCGCACGTCCAGCAGCCGCGCCGACCGCTGGACGATCACCTCCAGCTCCGCCGGGCCGTAGAAGTCCATGTGGGCGACGAACCCGAAGCGGTCGCGCAGCGGGCCGGGCAGCATGCCGGCCCGGGTGGTGGCCCCGACCAGGGTGAAGGGGGCGATGTCCAGCGGGATGGCGGTGGCGCCGGGGCCCTTGCCGACGACGACGTCGACGCGGAAGTCCTCCATCGCCATGTAGAGCATCTCCTCGGCGGGGCGGGCCATCCGGTGGATCTCGTCCAGGAACAGCACCTCGCCCTCGGAGAGGGTGGACAGGATCGCGGCGAGGTCGCCGGCCCGCTCGATCGCGGGGCCGGAGGAGATGCGCAGCGGGCGGCCCAGCTCGGCCGCGATGATCATGGCGAGGGTGGTCTTGCCGAGGCCGGGGCCGCCCGACAGCAGGACGTGGTCGGGGGTGCGGCCGCGGCGCAGGGCGCTGTGCAGGACGAGCGAGAGCTGCTCGCGGACGCGGTCCTGGCCGATGAAGTCGTCGAGCTGCTTCGGCCGCAGCGCGGCCTCGATGACCTCCTCCTCCGGGCTCGCGGCGTCCCCCGAGACGAGGCGCTCCTCGGCGCCGCGGCCGTCGTCGTGCCCGCTCATCGGGACAGCTTCTTCAGCGCGGCCTTCAGCAGCACCGGCACCGGCGGCACGTCGGCGCCGTCCAGGTCGGCGGCGACGGCGTCCACGGCGGCCTCGGCGTCGCGGACGTTCCAGCCGAGGTTGATCAGGCCCGCCGACACCTGGTCGCGCCAGGCGGCGGCGCGGGCCGGGGCGCGGGTCTCGGGGGCGCCGCCGGAGGGGGCGCCGAGCCGGTCCTTCAGCTCCAGGACGATGCGCTGGGCGCCCTTCTTGCCGATGCCGGGCACCTTGACCAGGGCGTTCAGGTCCTCGGCGGCGACGGCGTGGCGGAGCGCCTCGGGGCTGTGCACGGCGAGCATCGCGAGGGCGAGGCGGGGGCCGACGCCGCTGGCGGTCTGGAGCAGCTCGAACACCTGGCGCTCGTCGTCGTCGGCGAACCCGAACAGCGTCATGGAGTCCTCGCGGACGACGAGCGAGGTCGGCACCCTGGCGTCGGCGCCGACGCGCAGCCCGGCGAGAGTGGCCGGGGTGCACTGCACCGCGTAGCCGACGCCGTGCACGTCGATCACGGCCCCGTCCGGCCCGGCCGCGGCGACCTGGCCGCTGACGAAGGCGATCACTGCCCGAGTCCTCCCGTCCGCGGCGCGCCGAGGCGCGCCCGTGCCTGTGCGTGCGACCGTGCCTGCGCCTGGGCCCTGGCGAGCCGCGTCTGCGCGCCGCCCCGCCACACGTGGCAGATGGCGAGGGCGAGCGCGTCGGCGGCGTCGGCGGGCTTCGGCGCCGTCTCCAGCCGCAGCAGGCGGGTCACCATCATGGTCACCTGCGCCTTGTCGGCGCGCCCGTTGCCGGTCACCGCCGCCTTGGCCTCGCTCGGGGTGTGCAGCGCCACCGGCAGGCCGCGCCGGGCCGCCGCCAGCATCGCGATGCCGGCGGCCTGCGCGGTGCCCATGACGGTGCGCACGTTGTGCTGGGCGAAGACCCGCTCGACGGCGACGGCGTCGGGCCGCAGCTCGTCCATGAGGGCCTCGATGCCGCGCTCCACGCCGAGCAGCCGCTGCTCGATCGGCTCGTCCGGGCCGGTCCGCACCACCGAGACGTGGACGAGGCCGAGGGGCCGCCCGGGGGCGCCCTCGACGACGCCGACGCCGCAGCGGGTGAGGCCCGGGTCGATGCCCATCACCAGCACGGACCGCTCCTTCGATCATCTGTTCGGTCAGCCGCCACGCTATCGGAAGGCGGGCTCCGGCGTCGCGCGCGACCGGCCGGTCAGAAATGCTCCAGGGAGATCGCCTGGCCCGCGAAGGCGGCGCCGAGCGCGCCGAGCGGGCCCCCGCGCAGCAGCCCGGCCCGGCGCAGCGTGCCCTCGGGCACGCCCGCGTACAGGGCGGCGAGGCCGTTCGGGCCGACCTCGGCGGCCCCCGGGCGCTCCGGGGAGCGCTCCAGGCGGCCCTCCCCGCCCGCCACGGACAGCGTCCAGGAGCCGGTGTTGGCGGGCAGGTGCGGGTCCTCGACGCGGAGCGGGACCTCGGCGGTCACGCCGTTGGGGTAGCCGCGGGCGGCGACGGCGGCCGGGGCGTCCACCAGCCGCAGCATCCACGGGTCGCGTTGCACCGTCACCGGGTGCCGCTCGCGCAGCGCCCAGAGCAGCGGGTCGTGGGCGCCGAGGCGGGCGCGGACGGTGCGCGCGGTGGACGAGCCGGACCCGACCAGCGCCCAGAGCGCCCGCAGGGTGGCCTCCGAGCCGGCGAGCAGGCGGACGACCTCCAGCCGCTCCTCGCCCGCCCAGCGGTAGGTGAGCAGCCCGTCGGGGGCCAGGTAGTGGTACTCCCCCGGCACGTCCAGGTAGAACCGCAGGCCGTCGGCCTTGCGGTCCACGGCGCCGAGCAGCCTGTTGTCGCGGTAGACGGCGCGCAGGACCGCGAGGGCCTCCTCGACGTCCTCGGGGCCGATCGGACGGACGTCCACGGCCGCGCCGCCGCCGAGCCCGCGCAGGGCCTCGGCCGGGAACTCGGCCCAGTCGTCGGAGCCGGCGTGCTCCCAGCCGAGGGCGCGGTAGAGCGGCGTGGTGGCCGGGAACAGCGCGGAGACGGCGTGCCCGAGGTCGACGCACTGTTCCAGGACCGCGGCCATCAGCCGCTTGCCGAGGCCGCGGCCGCGCGCCTCGGGCGCGACCGCGACGGCGGCGACGCCGCCCATCGACACCGGGCGGCCGCCCCACCACTGGTCCATGTCCCACAGGGCCGAGGTGGCGACCGCGCGGCCGTTCTCGCGCCCGGCGAGGTCGCGGCCGGCGGCCAGCCGGTACCGGGCGTGGCGGGTCTTGCGGGCCCACCGCTCGTCGCTGATCGGCTCGAAGGACCGGGTGAGCAGGTCGCGGACGTCGTCGTAGGTCTCGGAGGTGAGGGGGCTCAGTTCCATGGGGTCCGACCGTTCCAGGGCCGCCTAGAAGAAGTCCAGCGAATAAGCGTCGGCGGCGAAGACGGCGCCGAGCGGGGCGGCGGCCGCGGCCTCGGCGGCGTCCAGGATCCCGGCCCTGACCAGCGTGGTGACCGGGACGCCCGCGTACAGGGCGGCCAGGGCGTTCGGGGTGAGGCGGACGGCGGACGCGCCCGGCCCGGCCTCCTCGACCCGCCCCTCGCCGTCCTTGACCGTGAGCCGCCAGGTCCCGGTGTTGGCGGGCAGCTGCGGGTCCTGCACGGCCAGGGTGACGGCGGTCTCCAGGCAGGCCGGGTAGCCCCGCCCGGACAGGGCCGCCGGGACGTCCACGACGCGCAGCATCCAGCGCTCCTGGCGCAGGGTGTCGCCGGTGCGCTCGCGCAGCGCCCACAGGACGGGGTCGTGGGCGCCGACGACGGCCTTGACAGTCGAGGCGGTGGAGGAGCCGGAGCCGACGACGGCCCAGAGGGCCCGCAGGGTCTCCTGCGAGCCCGCGACGGCCCGGTGGACCTGCAACGTCCCGTCGCCCTCGGGCCCGTAGCCGTCCGCCCAGCCGTAGGACAGGAAACCGTCGCCCGCCAGGTAGTGGAAGCGGCCCTCCTGGCCGAGCGCGATCCGCCAGGCGTCCGCGCCGAGGTCGAGCGGCCCCGCGTCGCCGGCCTCCTCGTGCACGCGGGCGATGGTCGCGGCGACCTCGGCGGCGTCGTCCGGGCCGGCCCGCCGGACCGGGACCGGCGCGGCCGCCAGCGTCCGCAGCGCCTCGGCCCGCAGCGTGACCTGGGCCTGCGCGCCGGCGTGCTCCCAGCCGAGGCTCCGGTAGAGCGGGGTGGTCGCCGGGTACAGCATCGCCAGGGCGTGGCCCAGCCCGGCGCAGCGGTGCAGCGCGTCGGTGACGACGGCCCGCCCGACGCCGCGGCCGCGCTCCTCGGGCGCCACGGTGATGTTGGTGACGCCGCCGAGGGACACCGCGCGCCCGTGCCACCACTGGCGCATGCCGTACACGCGCGAGGTGCCGACGAGGCGGCCGCCGTCGAACGCCCCGAACTGGCGCCCGGCCGCCACCGCGTCCGACAGCCTGGCCCGTACCGCCCCCTCGTGGGGGGCGGGCGGGTGCCCGAAGGCGCGGGCGGCGGCGTCGAGGGCGGCGGGAGAGTCGTCGGGGGTCAGCGGCCGGATGTCCATGATCTGCACGTTAGTGCAGATCGGAACAGGTCCGCCCCGCCCCCCGCGGCGGGGGGCGGGGCGGGACCGGAGCCGACGATCAAGCGTCGATGCTCGCCATGACCTCGTCGCTGACGTCGAAGTTGGCGTAGACCTCCTGGACGTCGTCGGAGTCCTCCAGCGCGTCCAGCAGGCGGAACACCTTGCGGGCGTTGTCCTCGTCGAGCTCGACGGTCGAGGTCGGCAGGAACTTGCTCTCGGCCGACTCGTAGTCGATGCCGGCGTCCTGCAGCGCCTTGCGGACGCCGAGCAGGTCGCCCGCCTCGGACACGACCTCGAACTCCTCGCCGATGTCGTTGACCTCCTCGGCGCCGGCGTCCAGGACCGCCATCATGACGTCGTCCTCGCTGGTGCCGGCCTTCGGGACCACGACGACGCCCTTGCGGTTGAACATGTAGGACACCGAGCCCGGGTCGGCGAGCGTGCCGCCGTTGCGGGTGAGCGCGACGCGCACCTCCGAGGCGGCCCGGTTGCGGTTGTCGGTGAGGCACTCGATGAGCACCGCGACGCCGCCGGGGGCGTAGCCCTCGTAGGTGATGTTCTGCCAGTCGGCGCCGCCCGCCTCCTCACCGGCGCCGCGCTTGCGCGCGCGCTCGATGTTGTCGTTCGGCACCGAGCTCTTCTTCGCCTTGTAGATGGCGTCGTAGAGCGTCGGGTTGGCGTCGGGGTCGCCGCCGCCGGTGCGGGCCGCGACCTCGATGTTCTTGATCAGCTTGGCGAACAGCTTGCCGCGCTTGGCGTCCAGCGCGGCCTTCTTGTGCTTGGTCGTCGCCCATTTGGAATGGCCGGACATGCGTTAATCCTCCTGATCCGTCGCCCGGCGCACCAGATCGGCGAAGTAGTGGTGCACGCGGAAGTCGCCCGTCAGCTCGGGGTGGAACGCGGTCGCCAGCAGGCGGCCTTGACGGACGGCGACGATCCTATCGGCGTCCGGCCCGCTCTCGGCACGACCGAGCACCTGGACCCCCGCGCCGACGCTCTCCACCCAGGGTGCGCGGATGAACACGGCGTCGAACGGCGTGTCCCCCATGCCCGCCAGCCGGACGGTGGACTCGAAGGAGTCCACCTGGCGGCCGAAGGCGTTGCGGCGCACCGTCATGTCGATGCCGCCGACGGTCTCCTGGCCGGCGATGCCGTCCTCGATCCGGTCCGCCAGCATGATCATGCCGGCGCACGAGCCGTACACCGGCAGGCCGCCCTCGACGCGCTTGCGCAGGGGATCCAGCAGGTCGAAGGCGCGCGCGAGCTTGCCCATCGTGGTGGACTCGCCGCCGGGGATGACCAGGCCGTCCGCCCGCTCCAGCTCCTCGGGCCGCCGCACCGTGAGCGTGCGGGCGCCCGCCGACTCCAGCGCGCGCAGGTGCTCGCGCACGTCGCCTTGCAGGGCGAGGACTCCGATGGTGGGCACAGCGATCACGTGGGACCTTCCGGATGGCTCGGCGCGGGACGCGCCCGGGGGCGGGGCACCGCCCCGGGTACAGGGTTCAACGCCCGCGGAACGGGGTGTTCTTCCCGGCCGCCCCCGGACCGGGGCGGTCAGGACATCGTGAAGCGCCGGAGCGGGAGCTCCAGCGCCAGGAAGCCGTCGTCGCCGCGCTCGGCGATGCCGCGCCCGAACATGTGGGCCTCGGCGAGCGCGAGCCCGAAGTCCTCGGCGGCGAAGGGCAGCGGGACGTCGCCGCCGCCCTCGTCGATGGTCTTCCAGAAGGGCGCCTCGGCGGGCAGCCGGTCGCCCTGGTCGATCACGACGCCGTCCGCGGCGGTGACCAGCACCTCCCGGCGCGGCTCGCCCGCCTCGTACCAGCGGAACCAGCAGCCGGGCTGCACGCCGTGCAGGACGAGCACGCCGCAGCGGGCGCCGGGCAGCGCGGCCGCGGTGGTGTCGGCGACGCGGCGGGCGTCGTCGTCCAGGCCGGCGAGACGCCGGTCGCAGACCAGCAGCGCGCCGCCGAAGGCGCCGACGAACAGCTCGTCGGCGTAGGGCCAGAGCGCGAAGTCCAGGACGGTGTCGCCGATCTCGGTGACGGTGCGGCCGGGGGTCAGCCGCCGGGCGAGGGCCCCGGCGGCGCCGGGG
Organism: Actinomadura parmotrematis; assembly: GCF_019458805.1. Taxonomy (GTDB): domain Bacteria; phylum Actinomycetota; class Actinomycetes; order Streptosporangiales; family Streptosporangiaceae; genus Spirillospora; species Spirillospora parmotrematis. The sequence continues at coordinate 71,254 of NZ_JAIBOA010000024.1, read as the reverse complement.
TCGGGGGCCAGGCCGGGGCGGAAGACCGCGCCGGGCTCACCGGAACTCGCGCAGGCGAGCGCGACCGACCACGCCATCTCGTCCCCTCCCCCGGCCGGACGCTGCGCGGGAGCCCGCCCCCCGATCGGCCGCGCCGCCAGCGTAAACCGAAAACGGCGCGGTGTGCAGGGGCGGTGGAAAGTGACCGGCCGGCCACCGGGCCGGGCCGTCCGCGCCCGGCCGGGGCGCGGACGGCGGGCGGTTCACCAGCCGCGGTGCGCGAACTTCTGGTCCTCGCCGAGGGAGGCGACGTTGATGCCGACCATGGCCTCGCCGAGCCCGCGCGACACCTTGGCGATGACGTCGGGGTCGTCGTGGAAGGTGGTGGCCTTCACGATCGCCTCGGCGCGCTGGGCCGGGTTGCCGGACTTGAAGATGCCCGAGCCGACGAACACGCCCTCGGCGCCGAGCTGCATCATCATCGCGGCGTCGGCGGGGGTGGCGATGCCGCCGGCGGTGAACATCACCACCGGCAGCCTGCCGGCGCGGGCGACCTCGACGACCAGGTCGTAGGGGGCCTGGAGCTCCTTGGCCGCCACGTAGAGCTCGTCCTCGCGCAGGGCCGCCAGGGCCCGGATCTCGCCGAGGATCTTGCGCATGTGGGTGGTGGCGTTGGAGACGTCGCCGGTGCCCGCCTCGCCCTTGGAGCGGATCATCGCCGCGCCCTCGGTGATGCGGCGGAGCGCCTCGCCGAGGTTGGTGGCGCCGCACACGAACGGCACGGTGAAGGCGTGCTTGTCGATGTGGTGGGCGTAGTCGGCCGGGGTCAGCACCTCGGACTCGTCGATGTAGTCGACGCCGAGCGACTGCAGCACCTGGGCCTCGACGAAGTGGCCGATGCGGGCCTTGGCCATGACCGGGATGGACACCGCCGCGATGATCCCGTCGATCATGTCGGGGTCGCTCATCCGGGAGATGCCGCCCTCGGCGCGGATGTCGGCGGGCACCCGCTCGAGCGCCATGACGGCGACGGCACCGGCGTCCTCGGCGATCTTCGCCTGCTCCGGGGTGACCACGTCCATGATCACGCCGCCCTTGAGCTGCTCCGCCATGCCGCGCTTGACGCGCGGGGTGCCCGTCGCGGGCGCGGTGTTCTCAGAAGCCGGGCTGGTTGTGGACACGGGCAATCCTCACATGAACCGATGACACGTCTTCTGCCATGGTATTGCCTGCTAGGCCCGCTCCTCGACCCGGCACAGTGTCAGCACCGGGCCCCGCCCCCTTACGGGATGTAGGGCTTGCCGTCGTTGAGGAGCACGATCCAGACCTGGCCGGTGGCGAAGGTCATGGGCGCGCCGGCGGTGGTGGTGAAGGTGGTGCCCTTGTCCTCGCTCGGCCGCGACCACTTGGCGCTGTAGGACTTCCCGTCCCGCAGGACGGTCGCGCGGCCGGTCCCGGTGGTCTTGATCAGCGGCGTGTAGCTGCCGAGGAAGTCGTGGAACTTCGACCGGGTGGTCTTGGCGTACTGCAGGACGACGGTCCTGCCGCCGAGCCGCCCGCCCTCGCGGGCCATGTCGGGGCGGCCGCCCCAGGAGGCCAGCCAGCGTTTCTCCTTGGCCGACCAGGTGAAGGCCATGTTCGCGGCGGGCCACTTGGCCGAGGCGGTCTTGACGGGCGTGCCGCCCTCGGGGGCGGGCCCGAACCGGAAGCCGACGTCGCGCGGCCCCTGCGCCTTGGGGGCCTGCTTGAGCAGGTCGTGCGGGTCGGCGTACAGGTTGTAGGGCGGCGCCGCGTTGTTGCCGCGGTAGTAGGCCGATCCCCCGTTGTCCTGGGAGATGTCCTCGACAGGGGCCTTGCGGACGTACTTCTTCATCTTGCTCTGCACGCCGGAGAAGGCGAAGGCGGGGCGGCCGAACTGCGGCAGCAGGTGCAGGTCGGAGATGCGGGCGCTGCGGACGGGCCCGACCTTCTTCGGCAGGTGCGAGGAGAAGACGGCCATGAGGCGGGTCTCGCCGCCCTCGACCTGCTCGACGTAGACGATGTCGGCCGACTTCACGCCGCTCTGCGGCATCGCCGGCCGGGTGTTCTCGATCTTCACGGCGAGCACCGGGTTGCGCAGGCCCGCCGTCCCGCCGGTGAAGGGGTGGGTGGCGGCGGCCGTCGCGGTCGGCGCGGGGCTCGCCGGCGTCCCCGCGGTGGTCGGGGCCACCTTGGCGGGCTTGTCGCCGTCCGAGCAGGAGGTCAGCGCGGTGACGGCGAGGACGGCGGCGCCCCCGGCGGCGGCGCGGCGGCACCGCACGGCCCGATTCCAGACAAAGACCACCGTCTACCCTCTCTTCCGGCGAACAGCCCGAGGGTAGCGAACGGCGTCAAAGCCGGGGCGGGTCGTCGTCGATCTCGAAGAAACCGGGCAGCGGGGCGCGGCCGGCCAGCGGCAGCGCCCTGATCAGCCACTTGCGGCGGGCGTCGCGGGCCGAGGCGACGGCGTCGTTGTAGAAGTTGCGGGCGTAGACGACCTTGGACGCGGCGGCGCCCACCTCGTCCAGCACCGCCGCGCCGTCGGCGCGCCCGTCCAGCGCGGCGGCGAAGCCGGGCTGGTCGACGACGGCGCGGAGCGCCCGCGACAGGTCGCTCTCGGCGAACTCGCGGCCCTCGCTGTCGGCGGTGCGGGCCTCGTGCGCGGCGGTCGCGAGGACCAGGCTCGTCGCCGGGTCCAGCAGCCGCGACGCGGCGAGCTCCAGCGCGACCGCGGCGCGCCGCACGAGCGCGGCGTCCAGCGCGGCGCGCGCCGTCTCCACCCGCACGTGCAGCCGGTCCAGGCGGGTGGCCCGCCAGGACACGTACACCGCGACCAGGAAGACGACCGCGACCCAGAACAGCAGGTCGATGATCCAGTCGTAGGACACGCTCACCCCTCCGGCGGCGCTCAGCCGCCGCGTCCGGTCGCGACGACGGCGACGCCGTCCAGCGCGACGGTCTCGTAGACGCGCTCGACCTCGCGGGCGACCGACGACCAGTCGTAGGCGCGCACCGCCGACCGGGCCTCGGCCGACAGCTGCTTGCGGCGCGCCGGGTCGTCCAGCAGCTCCCCCGCGGCGGCCGCCAGCGCGGCGGCGTCGCCGACGGGGAACAGGGCGCCCGCGCGGCCGCCGCGAAGCACCCGGTCGAACGCCTCGATGTCGCTGGCGATGATCGGCGCGCCCGCCGACATGGCCTCGGCGAGCACGATGCCGAAGCTCTCCCCGCCGAGGTTCGGCGCGACGAACACGTCCACCGAGTGGTAGGCGCGGACCTTGTCCTCCTCGCTCACCAGGCCGAGCGGCACGACCCGGTCGCGCAGCTCCGGCGAGACCCGGGCGAGCGCGTCGGCGGCGTCGCCGGGGCCGGCGAGCAGCAGCCGGAGGCCCGGCCGCTCGCGGCCGAGCGTCTCGAAGGCGCGCAGCAGCACCGGCAGGCCCTTGCGCTGCTCGTCCATGCGGCCGAGGAAGCCGAGCGCGCCGCCCTCGCCGGGCCAGCCGGGCAGCGGCTCGGCGGCGGTGTAGCGGGCGGTGGCGACGCCGTTCGGGATGAGCACCGCGTCGCCGCCGAGGTGCTCGACCAGGGTGGTGCGGGCCGCCTCCGACACCGCGATCCGGCCGGTGATCTTCTCCAGCGCGCTCTGCAGGATCGGCGCGGTCACCGACACCACCCGCGACTTGGCGTAGGAGGCGTGGAAGGTCCCGACGATCGGCCCGTCGGCGGTCCAGCAGGCCAGCAGGCCGAGCGAGGGCGCGGCGGGCTCGTGCACGTGCAGCACGTCGAAGTCGTTGTCGTTGATCCAGCGGCGCACCCGGGCGGCCGACAGGAACCCGAACGCCAGCCGCGCCACCGACCCGTTGTAGGGCACCGGGACGGCGCGGCCCGCCGACACGGCGTAGGGCGGCAGCTCGGCGTCGTCGTCGGCCGGGGTGATCACCGAGACGGAGTGGCCGAAGCCGGTGAGCGCCTCGGCGAGGTCGCGGATGTGCTGCTGCACGCCACCGGGCACGTTCCACGTGTAGGGGCAGACGATCCCGACCCTCACCGGCCGCCCGTCCTGTCCCGCGCGGCCGGGGGGAAGTCCTCCACCCAGACCTTCTGCAGCATGTGCCAGTCCTCGGGGTGGGCGGCGATGCCCTCGGCGAAGGCGTCGGCGAGCCGCTGGGTCATCGCCTGGATCCGCTCCTGCCGGGTGCCCTCGGCGGGGACGGCGATCTCCTCGTGCACGCGCGCGCCCCAGCCGCCGTCCTCGAACCACAGGGTGACCGGGTGCAGCGCGGCGCCGGTCTGGATCGCCAGGGCCGCCGACACCGCCGGCATCCGCGCGGTGCGCCCGAAGAACTCCACGTCGATGCCGCTGTCGGTGAGGTCGCGGTCGACCACCAGGCAGACGGGCCGGCCGGCGCGGAGCCGCTGGGCGAGCTTGCCGAACGCCGACGCGCCCTTGTGCGCCAGCACCTCCATGCCGAGGCCCTCGCGGAAGGCCACGAACCGGTCGAACAGCGACGCGGGCTTCAGCCGCTCGGCGACGGTGGTGAAGGGGTACCCGCTGTAGACGAGCCAGGCGCCGGCCTGCTCGTAGTTGCCCATGTGCGGCAGTGCGAGGATCACGCCGCGGCCCGCGTCCAGGGTGGCGAACATCGGCTTCTCGCCGGTGACGTGCATGCCGCCGAGGATGCGGTCGCGGCCGAACTCCGGCAGCCGGAACACCTCCAGCCAGTACCGGAAGTACGAGCGCAGCACGCGCTTGCTGAGGACGCGGACCTCGTCGTCCACCCGGTCCTTGCCGAGGACGCGGCACAGGTTGCGCTCCAGCTGCTTGACGCCGCCGCCGTGCTGCTGCCAGGTGCGGTCGGCGAGGCAGTTGAAGACCAGCCGGGCGGCGCTCTCGGGCATCTTGCGCACCACGGTCCAGCCGAGCGCGTACGCGGTGTCCATCACCTCGTCGCGGGCGGCGGCGAGCGCCTCGCGGCCGGGCCCAGGACTCATGCGCGCGGCCCGGCCGCGGCCGGTGCCGCACCGGCCTGCTCCGCGCGGGCCTGCTTGTACACGACGGCGAAGCGCTGCCCGACGGTCACGGTGCTGAGGGCGGCGAGCGCCCAGAGCGCGAGCGTCAGGACGTAGGGGACGCCGAGCCCGTCGAGGCCCGCCGCGACGAGCGCGACGATGAGCCGCTCGGCGCGCTCGGCGATGCCGACGTTGCAGGTGTAGCCGAGCCCCTCGGCGCGGGCCTTGGCGTAGGACACCACGACGCCCGAGACCAGGCAGTACAGGGCGACGGCGGCCAGGCCGCGCTGCCCGTCGCGGTCCAGGCCGATCATCAGGCCGGCGAAGATGGCGGCGTCGGCGACCCGGTCCATGGTCGAGTCCAGGAACGCGCCGAACTTGGAGGTCTTGCCGGTGACGCGCGCGACCGCGCCGTCCAGCATGTCGAACAGCACGAACGCGGTGATGACCATCGTGCCCCAGAAGAACGAGTGGCGGGGGAACCACCCGAGCGCGCCGACCAGCACGCCCGCGGTGCCGATGACGGTGATGGTGTTCGGCGAGACCCCGGTCCGCGCGACCGCCTGTCCGATGGGGGTCAGGACGCGACCGATCGCGGGCCGCAGTTTGTTGAGCATCGCCGTCCGTTCGTTCAGGGCTCGTGGTCGTGGGCCGTGGCGGTCCGCCCGCTCCCGGGGGGCCGCGGGCGCGCCCATCGTAGTGCCGATGTCGGCACAGGTGGTGACGCCGGGCCCGCCCCGCCGGCCCCGCCCCGCCGGGGCCCGTCACCCGACCTCGCCTCTTGTGATCGGCGCCCGCCCGGTGAAGGGTGGGAGCACGGATGTGACGTCGGTCACGCATCCTGGGAGGCCGGACGCCGCACCCGGACGCGGGGCCGGGCCCCCGCGGCCCGCCCCGAGCCGACGCGGGCCCGCCGGGCGGGCCCCTTCCGAGGAGGTAGTCATGACCGACAGGGGAGGACCGTCAGGAGGCCCCGGCAGGGCACCGGCGGCCGACCGGCCCGGCGGCGTGCGCAACGTCGCGCTGGTCGGCCACTCGGGCGCGGGCAAGACCACGCTGGTCGAGGCGCTGCTCGCGGCGACCGGCACCATCGCGCGCGCCGGGCGGGTGGAGGACGGCGGCACGGTGAGCGACTCCGACGACGTCGAGGTCCGCCAGCGCCGCTCGGTGAACCTGGCGGTGGCGCCGCTGGAGCACGCCGGCACCAAGGTCAACCTGATCGACACCCCGGGGTACGCCGACTTCGCCGGCGACCTGCGGGCCGGGCTGCGCGCCGCCGACGCCGCGCTGTTCGCGGTGTCGGCGGTGGACGGCGTGGACGGCGTCACCCGCCTGCTGTGGGAGGAGTGCGCGGCGGTCGCGCTGCCGCGCGCCGTCGTCATCACCAAGATCGACCAGGTGCGCGGCGACTTCGAGCAGGTCCTCGCGCAGTGCCGGGACGCCTTCGGCGAGGGCGTGCTCCCGCTCTACTTCCCCGTCGGCGCCGGGGAGGCCGCGACCGGCCTCGTCGGGCTGCTCACCCGCCGCTGCTTCGACTACGCGGCCGGGGCGCGCCGCGAGTGCGCGCCCGACGGCGCGCTCGCCGGGCGGATCGAGGAGCAGCGCGCCGCGCTCATCGAGGGGATCATCCAGGAGAGCGAGGACGAGTCCCTCATGGACCGCTACATCGGCGGGGAGGAGCTCGACGTCGGCGCGCTCGTCGCCGACCTGGAGACCGCCGTCGCGCGCGGCGGCCTGCACCCGGTGCTCGCGACGAGCGTCCCGCACGGCGACCGGACCGGGCCGGTGATCGGGATGCTGGAGCTGCTGGAGATCGTCACCCAGGCGTTCCCCGGACCGGCCGAGCGCGTCCTGCCCCGGGTGGAGCCGGTGGCCGGCGGCGCGCCCCGCGAGCTCGCCTGCGACCCGGAGGGCCCGCTCGTCGCCGAGGTGGTGAAGACGACCTCCGACCCCTACGTCGGGCGCATCTCGCTCGTGCGGGTGTTCTCCGGGACGCTCCGCCCCGACGCGCTGGTGCACGTGTCCGGGCACGGCCTCGCCGACCGCGGGCACGAGGACCACGACGTGGACGAGCGGATCGGCGCCCTCGGCGCGCCGCTCGGCAAGGCGCAGACGCCCGTCGGGTCCTGCGCGGCGGGCGACATCTGCGCCGTCGCCAAGCTCGCCCGCGCCGAGACCGGCGACACCCTGTCCGACCCCGCCGACCCGCTGCTGATGGAGCCCTGGACGATGCCCGATCCGCTGCTGCCGGTCGCGATCGAGGCGCGCTCCAAGGCCGACGAGGACAAGCTCGGCCAGGCGCTCGCCCGGCTCGTCGCCGAGGACCCGACGCTGCGGCTGGAGAACAACGCCGAGACCCGCCAGCTCGTCCTGTGGTGCATGGGCGAGGCGCACGCCGACGTGCTGATCGACCGGCTCGGCGGCCGGTACGGCGTCGAGGTGGACCGCGCCGAGCTGCGCGTGCCGCTCCGCGAGACCTTCGGCGGCGCCGCGAGCGGGCTCGGCCGGCACGTCAAGCAGAGCGGCGGGCACGGCCAGTACGGCATCTGCCGGGTCGACGTCGAGCCGCTGCCGTCCGGGGCGGGCTTCGAGTTCGTCGACAAGATCGTCGGCGGGGTGGTGCCGCGCCAGTTCATCCCCTCGGTCGAGAAGGGCCTCCGCCGCCAGATGGCGCGCGGCGTCGCGGCCGGCTACCCGCTGGTGGACGTGCGGGTGACGCTGCGCGACGGCAAGGCGCACTCGGTCGACTCCTCCGACATGGCCTTCCAGGCCGCCGGGGCGCTCGCGCTGAAGGACGCCGCCGCCGGCGCCCCGATGCTGCTGCTGGAGCCGGTGGACGAGGTCGCGGTGCTCGTCCCCGACGACCACGTGGGCGCGGTCATGTCGGACCTGTCGGCGCGGCGCGGGCGCGTGCTCGGCTCGCAGACGGTGCCGGGCGGGCGCACGCTCGTCCGCGCGGAGGTGCCGCAGCTGGAGATCGTCCGCTACGCGATCGATCTGCGCTCGCTGTCGCAGGGCACCGGCACCTTCAGCCGCGGCTTCCTGCGCTACGAGCCGCTGCCGGCCCACCTGGCGGACAAGGTCGCGGCCGCGCACGCCCCGTGACGGCGCGCCGCGCCGCGCGGTCAGGGAACGTCCCCGCCCCGTCCGGCGGACGGGACGGGGGCGTTCCTCCTTCTTTCGGCCGATATTCAGCGGAACACCCTCGTTCACGCGACGGATGACCTTGACCGTGCCGCCGTGCGACGCTGAGGCCACCATGGGGAGAACAGCGGATGCACCGCCGCCGGGGGCGGCCGCGGGCCCGCCGGGGCGGCGCTCCCTGCTCCGGGGCCTCGCGCTCGGGGCGGGCGGGGCGGTGCTCGGGGGCGCGGGCGGGATCGCGGGCGGGCGGCTGATGGCCGAGGACGAGGTGCCGGCGTCGGCGGCGTCGGTGGACTCCTGGGAGCCGCCCGAGCGCCAGGTCGACATCGTGTGGTCGGTCGACACGGCGGCGCGGCTCGTCGCGCTCACCTTCGACGACGGGCCGCTGCCGAAGTGGACGCCGATGGCGCTGGACGTGCTGGACGAGGCGCGGATCCCGGCGACGTTCTTCATGGTCGGGTCACGGCTCGCGGCGCACGCGGGCCTCGTGCGGGGGCGGCTCGGCCGGCACGAGGTCGGCAACCACACCTGGCGCCACGACGACCTGTCGCGCCTCAGCCGCGCGGCGGGCTACCGCACCGTGCACCGCACGCACGCCGCGATCGCCGCGGTGACCGGCCGCGAGCCGGTCCTGCTGCGCCCGCCGTGGGGCCGGATGGGCGGCACCACCGTGCACGTCGCCGCCCAGCACGGCTACGACATCGCGCTCTGGTCGCTGCTCGTGCAGGACCGCGCGCTGCACCGCGACCCGCAGCGGATGATCGACGACGTGGTGCAGCGGGCGCGGCCCGGCACCGTGCTGCTCGCGCACGACGTCGGCCAGGCGTCCCGGCTGGAGGCCGTCCGCCGGCTGCCCGCGATGATCGCCGGGCTGCGCGGGCGCGGGTTCTCGTTCGTCACCCTGTCGGAGCTGCGCCGGGCGGCCGCCCGGTCCGGCGGGCGCGCCGCGCCCGCCGCGCCGTGAGCGCCGCTCCCCCGGTCCGCCGCCTCGGCGCCGCGGGCCGGCGCTGGCGCGTCCTCACCGCCGCCGGCGCGGTGGTCGCGCTGTTCGCCACCAGCCTGTTCGGCAGCGACGACGACTTCCCCATCGGGCCGATGTCGCAGTTCGCGTTCTCGGTCAAGAGCGACGGCGGCGTCATCACCTCGCACTGGCTGGAGGCCGACACCGCGGGCGGCGGGCGGGTCAAGCTGTCCCTGGACGCCGTCGGGACGGGCCTGAAGCGCGCGGAGGTCGAGGGGCAGATGAGCCGGTTCGTGCACGACCCGTCGCTGCTGCAGGGCATCGCCGACGCGCAGCGGCGGCTGCGGCCCGGCGCCCCGCGCCTCACCCGCGTCTACGTGGTGTCGCAGGTCAAGACCCTGGAGCACGGCCGGGTCACTTCGGTCGCGACCACCGACCGCGTCTCCTGGACGGTCCGGTGAGCGCCCCGGCCGCCGCGTGGCGGCGCTGGTGGTTCGGGCCCGTCCCGCTCGCCCGGATCGCCTGGCTGCGGATCCTCGCCTACGGGTTCCTGCCGTTCGACATGCTGCTGCTCACCGGCAGCACCCTCGCGCACGCCCGGCTGCCCGCCGACCTGTACCAGCCGGTGCGGCTCGCCCGCTGGCTGCACCTGCCCGCCCCGACGCCGGACGCGATGCACGCGCTGCTCGCGGTCACCCTGGCGGCGGCCCTCGTCGCGGTGACGGGACGGCTGCCCCGCCTCGCCGGGTACACCGCCGCGCTCGGCTACCTGTGGTGGGTCCTCATCAGCATGTCCTACGGCAAGGTCGACCACGACCACCTCGCGCTCGTCGTCGCGCTGCTGGTGCTGCCGACGGCCGGGCGCGCCTCGGTGCGGGACCGGGACGCCGGCGAGGACGCCGCCTGGGCGGCGCGCTGCATCCAGCTCGCCGTGGTCGCCGCCTACTTCCTGTCGACGTGGGCCAAGGTGCGGTTCGGCGGCTTCCCCGCCTGGCCGAACGGCGCCACGATGCAGTGGGCGCTCAGCCGCCGGGGCACGCCGCTCGGCCGGGAGCTGATCGGCTGGACGGTGCCGCTGAAGATCAGCCAGTGGTTCACCATGGCGGCCGAGGCCGCCTCCCCCGCCCTGCTGTTCCTGCGCGGGCGGCCGCTGTACCTGGCGGTCGCCGGGTTCGCCGGCTTCCACGCCGTCACCTACGCGCTGATGAGCATCCACTTCCTGCCGCACGCGATCTGGCTGGCCGCGTTCCTGCCGCTGGAGCGGCTGTCGGACCGGCTGCCGGCCCGGCCGGGCGGGCCCCGCGCGAAGGCCCCCGTCCCGGCGCCCGCGCGCGCGGCCTAGGACGCGGGGCGGGCGGTCGCGCCCGGACGCTGGGCGGCGGGCAGCGCGCAGGCGGCCGTCCCGCCCGGCATCCGCTGCCGGTTGTTCGCCACCAGGCGGTAGACGGCGTGCGCGAGCCAGCTCACCGGCGGGATCCGCATCGCCACCCCCGGTACCCGCCACACGCCGCCCGCGTCGGTGAGCAGCCGCCCGACGGCCTCGGCGCCGCCCGCGACGCGGCCGTCCGGCGTCACCCACAGCACCTCGTGCTCGGCGCGCTCGGCGGTGACGCCGAGGGAGGCGAGGTCGGCGAACTGGAACGCCACCACCTCGGCGCGGGTGCCGATCCGCGTCTCCAGGAACCGCACCGAGCTGGTGCAGAACCCGCAGTCGCCGTCGTAGACGAGCACCGGGCGGGTGCGGCGGGCGGCGTCGGTCATCTCAGTCCTCCGGCCAGGCGTCGGCGATGATCTGGCGGGTGTCGCGGAGCAGCTGCGGCAGCACCTTGGTGTGCCCGACCACCGGCATGAAGTTGGTGTCGCCGCCCCAGCGCGGCACCACGTGCTGGTGCAGGTGCGCGGCGATCCCCGCGCCCGCGACGAGCCCGAGGTTCATGCCGACGTTGAAGCCCTGCGCGCCGCTCGCCTTGCGGAGCGCGGTGAGGGCCCGCCGGGTGAGGACGGCGAGCTCGGTGTACTCGGCGGCGTCCAGCTCGCCGTAGTCGGCGACGTGCCGGTACGGCACGACCATCAGGTGGCCGGAGTTGTAGGGGTAGAGGTTCAGCACCCCGAACACGTGCGCGCCCCGCGCGACGACCAGCCCGTCCTCGTCGGACATGGCCGGGATCTCGCAGAACGGGCAGGCGTCGCCGCCGGCGGCGGGCTTGTTCTCGCCCTTGATGTAGGCCATCCGGTGCGGCGTCCAGAGCCGCTGGAAATTGTCGGGGACCCCCGCGCCGCCGCGTTCCTCCTCCAACGAGGGCTGCGGGACGGTCCGCGCGCGCGGCTCGGGCGCGTCCGCGCGCGCCTCCGGCACCCTGGGCTCCTCCGGCTCTACGCTCAAGGCGGTGCTCTCCTTTGCTCACGGCCTGCCAGCAGCATAGAGAGCGCCCGCGGGTGCTCGGTCGCCGGGCTCCCGGCGCGCGCCTTCCCGGCCCCGAAATCCCGGGTTCGGTGACGCGGCGGACGCCGCTCCGCCACCATGTCTGTTCGCACGCCCCTTCCGCACCACCCCTCCGCACCACCCTTCACGCACCACGACCGATCCATGCCGTGCGGCGCCGGGACCCCCGCGCCGCACCCGAGACCGCACGATGGGGAGCCGCTCCATGACCGACCTCGACAAGGGCTATCCGGGCGCCGGCGGCCAGGAGCCGCACCCCGAGGTCAGGTCCATGCCCTTCTTCCCCGGGCCGCCCGGCCCGCCGCCCGGCTCCACCCCCGGCGGCGGCCTGCCGCTCGGCGCCCCGACGCTGGCGCCCCCGCCGCAGATCCCGCACCAGGCCGGCCGGTCCGGCTCCGACGCCGAGGGCACCCGGCCGCTCCGCGACGAGTTCGGTCCGCCGGACGGTCCCGGGCGCCTCGGCGGGCCGGGCGGCGGCGCGGTGCAGGGCCGGATCACCATCGAGGACGAGGTCATCGAGAAGATCGCCACGCTGGCTGCGCTGGAGGTCGCCGGCGTCGCCGGGCTCGGCGGCCGCGCCGAGCCCGGCGGGGCGGACCCCGATCCGTACGGGCGGCCGGGCGTGCGCGTCCTCATGCACGACAGCGAGGTCAGCCTGGAGCTGCTCGTCGCGGTCGAGTACGGCAGCGTGGTCATGGACGTGGCCAAGGTCGTCCGGACCAACGTGGCCCGGGTGATCGGGCTGATGCTCGGGATGCGGGTGGCCGCGGTCGACGTGGCCGTCGAGGACGTCCGGATGCCCGGCGCCGGCGCGCCCTGACCGGGCCGCCGGCCGGCGGGCGGCGGCGCCGCGCGGTCAGGCGGGGCGGGCGTAGCAGGTGGTGCTGGCCGCCGCGATCGACACCGTGGTGATCTTGACGCGGCTCACGTCGGCGGGCCGCACGCCGGTGAAGTGGAAGGTGTGGGGCGTGCCGCCGTTGACCGTGGCGCTCCGGGAGATCGCGGACGCCCCGCCGTTGCGGGTGAGGTCGGCGCGGACCGCGCCGCTCGCCGACACGTTGATCACCAGGTCGACGCCGCCGGGAACGCCCTGGTAGATGGCGGTGCCGGCCGGGCACCAGGTGGCCCCGGCGCCGCCGGAGTTCTGCGACGGGACGACCTGCGGGCCGCCGCCCGCCCCCGCCCCCGCCCCGCCCTGGCCGTTCTGCCCGTTCTGGCCGGTCACGGGGGCGGTGCTCCGCCCGGCGGCGGGCGCGGTGCCGGTGGGCGCGGCGCCGGGGGCGCCGCCGGCCAGGCCGGGCAGCCCGGTCTGCGCGGCCGGCGCCGTCGGCCGCCCGGCGGCGGCCTTGCGGTCGCCGCCGGAGTCCTTGCCGAGCAGCGGTGTCAGCAGGACGGCCACGGCGAGCGCCACCAGCACCAGGGCGCTCCCGTAGCCGGTGACGCGCCCCGGCACCGGCCGTTTGCCCCCGGGCCTTCTGGCCGACTTCATCGCTGCACTCCCCGGTCGTGAACGTGACCGCCGAGGCTACCAACTCCCCGCGCGGGCCCGGACCGTCACTCGTCGCGGCGGAGCGCCTCGTCCAGCCGCGCGAACATCTCGGCGACCTGCGGATCGCCGCCGTCGCAGGCCCGGCAGTAGGTGATCGGGATCGCGGCCACCCCGATGGTGTCGGGGTCCAGCGGGACGGCGGCGGTGATGACCTCGCGGCCGCCGCACTCCGCGCAGCCGCGCGGCCCCCGCGCGTCGGCCCGCGCGATCAGCCGGGCCACTTCCTGGATGTAGCGATCGTCCATGCCGGCGCGACCCTCCGGGTGAGTGCTACCGGCGAGTCTGCCCCAGCGGGCGCGGGGGCGTCCGCGGAACCGGCCAACCGGTCTCGGACGCCCGCCGGCCCGGCCGTCACCCCGGCCCGGCGAGCGCCGGCCCGGTCTCCGCGCGGGGCGGAGGGCCGGGCCGGCGCTCGCGCGGCCGGTCAGATCTGGACGCGGGCCTCGACGGTCTTGACGATCTCCTCGACGGCGTCCTCGAGGGACACGCCGTTCTTCTGCTCGCCGCTGCGGTAGCGGAACGACACCGCGTCCTTGGCGACGTCCTCGTCGCCGGCCAGCAGCATGAAGGGGATCTTCTGCTTCTGCGCGTTGCGGATCTTCTTCTGCATGCGGTCGGCGGAGGCGTCCACCTCGACGCGGATCCCGCGCGCGCGCAGCAGGGCGGCGACGCGCTCCAGGTGCGGGACGTGGGCGTCGCCGATCGGGATGCCGACGACCTGGACCGGCGACAGCCACGGCGGCATGGCGCCCGCGTAGTGCTCGATCAGCACCGCCATGAACCGCTCGATGGACCCGAACAGCGCGCGGTGCAGCATCATCGGGCGCTTGCGGGTGCCGTCGGCGGCCTGGTACTCCAGCCCGAACCGCTCGGGCTGGTTCGGGTCGACCTGGATGGTGGACAGCTGCCAGGTGCGGCCGATGGCGTCGCGGGCCTGCACCGAGATCTTCGGGCCGTAGAAGGCGGCGCCGCCGGGGTCGGGCACGAGGTCCAGGCCGGTCGCCTCGGCGGCCTCGCGCAGCGCGCCGGTGGCGGTCTCCCACATCTCGTCGGTGCCGATGAACTTCGGCGAGTCGTCGCGGGTGGACAGCTCCAGGTAGAACTCGCTGAGGCCGTAGTCGCGCAGCAGCCCGAGGACGAAGTCGAGCAGCCGCTTGATCTCGTCGCCCATCTCCTCCTCGGTGCAGTAGATGTGCGCATCGTCCTGGGTCATGCCGCGCACCCGGGTGAGGCCGTGCACGACGCCCGACTTCTCGAACCGGTAGACGCTGCCGAACTCGAACAGCCGGAGCGGCAGCTCGCGGTAGGAGCGGCCGCGGGCCCGGTAGACGAGGTTGTGCATCGGGCAGTTCATCGGCTTGAGGTAGTACTCGGCGCCGTCGACCTCCATGGCCGGGAACATGTCCTCCTTGTAGTTCTGGAGGTGCCCGGAGGTCTGGAACAGGTGGCCCTTGGAGATGTGCGGGGTGTTGACGAACTCGTACCCCTCCTCCTCGTGCCGGCGGCGCGAGTAGTCCTCCATCACCCTGCGGATGACGCCGCCCTTGGGGTGGAACACCGCGAGGCCGCTGCCGATCTCGTCGGGGAAGGAGAACAGGTCGAGCTCGGCGCCGAGCTTGCGGTGGTCGCGCTTCTCGGCCTCCTCCAGCATCTTCAGGTACTCGTCCTGGCGCTCGCGCGACTCCCAGGCGGTGCCGTAGATGCGCTGGAGCTGCGGGTTCTTCTCGCTGCCGCGCCAGTAGGCGCCGCCGCTGCGCATCAGCTTGAAGGCGGGGATGACGCGGGTGGAGGGCAGGTGCGGGCCGCGGCAGAGGTCCTTCCAGCACAGCTCGCCGGACTTGGCGTCCAGGTTGTCGTAGATGGTGAGCTCGCCGCCGCCGACCTCGACGCCCGCGCCGTCGTCGGCGGCCGCCGCGGAGCCCTTCAGCCCGATCAGCTCCAGCTTGTAGGGCTCGCCGGCGAGCTCGGCGCGGGCGTCGTCGTCGCTCACCGGCCGGCGGGCGAACCGCTGGCCCTGCTTGACGATCTCGCGCATCCGCTTCTCGACGCGCTTCAGGTCCTCGGGGGTGAACGGCTCGGCGACGTCGAAGTCGTAGTAGAAGCCGTTCTCCACCGGCGGGCCGATGCCGAGCTTGGCCTCGGGGAACAGGTCCTGGACGGCCTGCGCCATGACGTGCGCGGCCGAGTGCCGCATGATCGCCCGCCCGTCCACCGAGCCGATCGCGACCGGCTCGACGCGCTCGCCGTCGCGGACCGCGTACTCCAGGTCGCGCAGCTCGCCGTCGACGCGGGCCGCGATCACGGTGCGGCCGTCGGCCTCCAGGGCCTGCCCGGCGGTCGTGCCGGCGGGCACCACTCGATCGCTCCCGTCGAGGTCGATGCGCAGCTCTGACACGGTGGACACGGGTTCTCCTCGCGGTGGGGACGGCTCGACGCGGATCGCCGGTCGAGCGGGGTCAGGGTACCGGCTCGCAAAACACCGAAGGCCCCGGGAACATCTCCCGGGGCCTCAGCGGATGCGCGTCAGTGCGTGCGGCCGCGGCGCCGGGCGGAACCCGGCGTGGTCGTCTCGAACCTGGCGGCCTGCACGCTCCCCATCCTACCGCACCGGCCCGCTCAGGACCGGCCGGGAACCTTCAGGTCGTCCATGTCCTCCAGCTCGCGGCCCTTGGTCTCGGGGACCGCCCGCAGCACGAACACGAACGCGATGGCGGCGAACACCGCGTAGGTGCCGTAGGCGAAGCCAAGGCTGATGTCGGCCATGCCGGGGAACAGCGTGGTGATCAGCCAGTTGGCGATCCACTGGGCGGCCGCGGCGACGGCGAGCGCCGAGGTGCGGATCCAGTTGTTGAACATCTCGCCGAGCATGACCCACACGACCGGCCCCCAGGTGGCGCCGAAGGCGACCACGTACAGGTTGGCGGCGATCAGGGCGAGGAGGCCGGCGGTGTCGCCGAGCTTCGGGTCGCCGTCCACGATCGGGGCGGTGGCGAAGCAGACGGTCATCACCGCGAGGGTGACGGTCATGCCGGCGGCGCCGAACAGCAGCAGCGGGCGGCGGCCGATCTTGTCGACCAGCGCGATCGCGATGAGCGTGGTGACGATGTTGGTGACCGAGGTGATCACCGAGGTGAGCATGGCGTCGTCCTCGCTGAAGCCGACCGACTGCCAGAGCGTGGAGGAGTAGTAGAAGATCACGTTGATGCCGACGAACTGCTGGAAGACCGACAGCAGGATGCCGACCCACACGATCGGCTGCAGGCCGAGCCGGGTCCCCTTGAGGTCGCTGAGGCGGACCGGGCGGTCGGTGCGCAGCGACTTGACGATCTGGCTGATCTTCAGGTCGGCCTCGCCGCGGCCCATCAGCCGCATGAGCACCTGGCGGGCCTTGGCGATCTGCTGCTTCTTCACCAGGTAGCGCGGCGACTCGGGGATCGTCGTGGCGACCACCCCGTAGACGAGGGCGGGCAGCGCGGCGCTCGCGAACATCCACCGCCAGGCGGTGCCGCCGAGGGGGAACCGCCCGGACGCGCCGCCGTCGGAGACCTGCGCGATGACGTAGTCGGCGACGAGCGCGGCGAAGATGCCGATGACGACGGCGAGCTGCTGGAGCGAGCCGAGCCGGCCGCGCATGGAGGCGGGGGCGATCTCGGCGATGTAGGCGGGCGCGATCACCGAGGCGGTGCCGATGGCGAGGCCGCCGATCACCCGCCAGAAGGTGAGGTCGATGGCGTTGAAGGCCAGCGAGGAGCCGATCGCGCTGATGAAGAACAGCAGCGCGGCGATCTGCATGACGCGCACCCGGCCGAACCGGTCGGCGAGCGGCCCGGCGAACCAGGCGCCGACGGCGCAGCCGAGCAGCGCCGCCGACACCACGAACCCGACGACCACCGAGTTCAGGTGGAACTGCGTCTGCAGCGCGTCCACCGTCCCGTTGATCACCGAGGTGTCGTAGCCGAACAGGAAGCCGCCGAGGGCGGCCGCCCCGGCGAGCAGGGCGGCCGTCGCCGCGGAGTGCGCCGGCCGGCCGCCGTCGCCGGTCGCCGGACCGGCCGGCGTCGCACCACTACTCTCGGTCATGATCGTTGATCTTCCCGGTCGCGCGGGCATTATGCGCGGTCGGGGGCCCTTCCCTGCGAGGCAGGGCGGGCCGAGCAGGCCGAGGCGGGCCGGGCGGACCGGCCGGCGCGGGGACGTCCCCCCGCGCCGGCCGCGGTCCCGCACACGTCCCTGGGAGTGGCGGTGAGTCCGCGGAGGAGGCGGGGCTGCTCCGGCCCCGGGCACGCCTCCCCCGTCCCTTCCGCACGCCAGGCGACGACGAGACGTTACTACCCGCCGCCGGGCGCGATGAAAGATCGGGACGCGATTCCCCCCGAATGACTATTCGGCGGCCGCGCCGCCTGGTCACCGCGTGGCCGCCGCGGGCCATCCGCCATCCGGCCGGTGGCCGGACGGTCAGGCGGCCCCGCCCGGCCCGGTGTAGGAGCCGCGCCGGCGCAGCTCCGACAGCACGCCCTCGCCGAACCAGTAGGACTCCTCCAGGTGCGGGTAGCCGGACATGATGAACTCCTCGATGCCGAGCGCCGCGTACTCCTCGATGAGG
This sequence comes from Actinomadura parmotrematis, assembly GCF_019458805.1. GTDB lineage: Bacteria > Actinomycetota > Actinomycetes > Streptosporangiales > Streptosporangiaceae > Spirillospora > Spirillospora parmotrematis. The sequence continues at coordinate 53,550 of NZ_JAIBOA010000024.1, read as the reverse complement.
TCGGCGACCTCGGCGTGGCTGCCGACGAGGGCCGTCCCGGCCCCGGCGCGCACCAGGCCGACGCCGGCCCAGAGCCCCGGGTGGATCTCCAGGCTCCGGGCGCCGGCCCCGCCGCCGGCGCGGTACTCCTCGTGCAGCGAGCGCATCCGCCGCTGCCCGACCGAGTCGCTGGCGGCGAGCGCCTCCTGCGCCTTGGCGATGTCGGCGGGGTCCACGCCGGACTGCAGCCGGTCGGCCTCGGCCCAGGCGGCCTCGGAGGTGTCGCGGCTGACGGTGTGCAGCCGGATCCCGAACCGCAGGGTGCGGCCCTCGGCCGCGGCGAGGCCGCGCATCCAGGCGATCTTCTCGGCGACCTGCGCGGGCGGCTCGCCCCAGGTGAGGTAGACGTCCACGTGCTTGGCCGCGACGGGCCCGGCGGGGCCGGACGAGCCGCCGAAGTAGATCTCGGGGATCGGGTCCGGCGGCAGGGCGACGACGGCGCCGTCCACGTGGTAATGGTCGCCCTTGAAGTCGAACGGGGTGCCGGTCCAGGCGCCGCGGACGATCTCCAGGAACTCGCCGGTGCGGGCGTAGCGCTCGGCGTGGTCCAGGTGGTCGCCGAAGCGGCGCTGCTCGGCGGCCTCGCCGCCGGTCACCACGTTCAGCAGCAGCCGCCCGCCGGAGATGCGCTGGTAGGTCGCCGCCATCTGGGCGGCGAGCGTCGGCGAGACGAAGCCGGGCCGGAAGGCGACCAGGAACTTCAGCCGGGACGTCTCGCGCAGCAGCGCGGCGGTGACGAGCCAGGCGTCCTCGCACCAGGTGCCGGTCGGGGTGAGCACGGCCTCGAAGCCGAGCTGCTCGGCCGAGCGGGCGACCTGCGCGAGGTAGTCGATCGTCGGCGGGCGGAGCCGGTCGGCGGTCCCCGGCCGTGCCTGGGGGCGCCCGACGCCCGCGGGCACGGCGTGGCCGCCGCCGATGAGGGCCCGGCTGTCGCCGGTGGTCGGCAGGAACCAGTGGAAGCGCAGGGACATCACTTCACCTCGATGTCGTTGGAGCGGCGGTCGACGAAGTCGGCGATCTTCACTTTCGCCGGGATGGGTCCCGCGGCGTTGAAGGCGTCGGCGAGCCGCGGTTCGTTCGCGATGAGCGTGTCGTCGACCGGGGGAACCCGGCGATGCGCCGGTCGCGGCGGGCGGGCGTCAGCGGGACCGGCGGCTCAGCGGATCCGGTGACACGGACATGCGGCGCGACACAGGCAGGCGGCCTGGCGGCGCAGGTCCACGTGCCGCCGCGCGACGAGGAGGGCTTGGGGGCGGCTCACGCGTTCCACCCTGACCCAAATTTCCTATCAAGTCAATCGGGAATATCGCCTTGGTCGCGCGCTGTGATCATCACCACCCCGGGTAGCGGTCCCGATCTCCCCCTCCGGAGGCACGCGGCACCGCCGCCGCGCGGCCTAGGCTCGGGCCCAGGATGAACGAGAACACCCCCGCCCCGCCCCGCGCCCCCGGCGCGCTGGCGCGCGGCGTCCGGCTGGCCGTCCGGCCGGGCCCGCACGACCCGCGCGGCTCGCGGCTGCCCGCCTCGCCGCTGGCCCGCCTCCCGCTGCTCGCCCTCATCACGCTCGCCGCGGTGGGGCTGACCGGCGGGACCATCGCGATCCCGCTGCAGATCTTCCGCCCGCACCCGCCGGCCTCGCTCGCGCTGCTGCTCGCCCTCGCGCAGGCCGCGCCGCTCGCGCTCGCCCCCTACCGGCCGCTCCTCGCCTGGCGGATCAGCGCGCTCGGGCTGCTGGCGGGCGGCCTGCTGCTCGGCGGCGACTACTTCTTCCCCTGGCCGGTGACCGGCTGGATCGCCGTCCTGCTGCTGCTGTTCCTGGTCGGCCTCGCCGGCGCCCGCGAGGCCACCCTCGGCGTCGGCGCGGTGACCGTCGGCGCCGTCCTCGTCCCGGTGTCGGCCCTCGGCGCGATGCCGGGCTGGTTCGCGGCGATCCTCGCCGGCACGGTCGCGCTCGCGCTGCTGTTCGGCGACGCGATCGGCGGGCGCCGGAGCGCCGTCGCCGAGCTGCGCGAGCGCACCGAGCAGCACCGCCAGGACCTCGCCCGGCAGGCGGTGCTGGAGGAGCGCGCCCGCATCGCCCGCGAGCTGCACGACGTGGTCGCGCACCACATGTCGGTGATCGCGATGCAGGCCGAGGCGGCGCCCTACAAGATCCCCGACCTGCCGGCGGACGCGGCGCGCACCTTCCAGGTGGTCCGCGACGCCGCCCGCGACGCGCTCGCCGAGACCCGCCGGGTCGTCGGGCTGCTCCGCGCCGAAGGCGAGGGCGCCGAGCGCGCCCCGCAGCCCGGCCTGGACCGGCTGGACGAGCTGGTCGAGGCCGCCCGCTCCCACGGTCTCGCCGTCACCGCCTCGGTGGTCGGGATGCCGCGGCCGCTGGAGGCCGGCCTCGACCTGTCGGCGTACCGCATCGTCCAGGAGTCGTTCAGCAACGCCGCCCGCCACGCGCCCGGCTCGGCGGTGCGCGCCGAGATCCGCTACGGCGAGCGGGCGCTCCGCGTCAGCGTCCGCGACGACGGGCCGCGCACCGCGCCCGCCGCCTCCCCCGGCGGCGGCCACGGCATCGTCGGGATGCGCGAGCGGGCCGCCATGCTCGGCGGCACGCTGGAGGCCGGACCGGACGGGGCGGACGGCGCGGGCTGGCGCGTCGTCGCCGATCTGCCCTATGACGGCCCCGCCTGACCGTTCCGCCTGGCTAGAGTTCCCCTGTGACGATTCGGGTGCTGATCGCTGACGACCAGGTGATGATCCGCGACGGGCTGGCGGCGCTGCTGTCCTCCGACCCGCGCATCGAGGTGATCGGGCAGGCGGGCGACGGCCGCGAGGCGGTGGACCTGGCCCGCGAGCTGGACCCCGACGTCATCGTCATGGACATCCGGATGCCCGAGCTGGACGGCCTCGCCGCGACCGCCGAGCTCCTCGGCGACCGCGCGGCCGCCGAGGACGCCGACCCCGCCCGGCTGCGGCCGAAGGTCCTCGTCCTCACCACCTTCGACCTGGACGAGTACGTCTACGAGGCGCTCGGCGCGGGCGCGAGCGGCTTCCTGCTGAAGGACGCCCCGGCCGCCGACCTCATCCAGGGCGTGGTCGTCGTCGCGAGCGGCGACGCGCTGCTCGCGCCGTCCATCACCCGCCGCCTGATCGGCGACTTCGCCCGCCGCCGGCGGCACCAGCGCCCGAGCCCCGGCGCGACGGCCGGGCTGACCCCGCGCGAGCTGGACGTGCTCCGGCTCATCGCGCGGGGCCTGTCCAACGCCGAGATCGCCGCGGAGCTGGTGCTCGCCGAGCAGACGGTGAAGACCCACGTGGGGCACCTGCTGACCAAGCTCGGCCTGCGCGACCGCACGCAGGCCGTCGTGTACGCCTACGAGAACGGCCTCACGGCCTAGCCGGGCCTCCTACCGGGACGGGTCGAGCAGCAGCTTGCCGCTGGTGCGGCGGGCCCGCAGGTCCTCGTGCGCCCGCCGGACCTCGGTGAGCCCGTACTCGCCGCCCGGCACCACCCGCAGCCGCCCGTCGGCGACGAGGCCGAACAGCTCGCCGAGGGCGGTGCGCATGACGTCGCCGGGCAGCGCGAAGACGTGCGCGAGCCACATGCCGGCGACGGTGGTGGAGTGCGCCATCAGCGCGGCGGGCTGCACCGGCTGCGGGGGCGTCCGCGACGCCATCCCGTAGAAGCCGAGGCGGCCGAACGGCGCGAGGGCGCGGAGGCTCTGGTCGGTGACGGTGCCGCCGGTCATCTCCAGCACGATGTCCACGCGGCGGCCGCCGTTGGCGTCGATGAGCGCGGCCTTCATGTCGGGCTCGTTCGCGTCCACCGCGACGTCGGCGCCGAGCTCCAGCGCGAGGTCGCGCTTCTCCTTCGAGGAGGCGGTGGCGATGACCCGCCCGGCGCCCCACGCCTTGGCGAGCTGCACGGCGAGGGTGCCGACGCCGCCGGCGGCGGCGTGCACGACGACCGACTCGCCGGGGGCCAGGTGGGTGCTGCGGCGGAGCAGCAGCCAGGCCGACGCCCCCTGGACGATCATCCCGAGGGCGGTCAGGTCGTCGACGGCGTCCGGCACGTCCCAGGCCATCGCGGCGGGCGCGACGGCCTTCTCGGCGTAGCCGCCGGTGCCGAGCAGCGCGACGACGCGGCGGCCGTCGGCGGTGCGGCCGACGACCTCGCCGCCGGGCACGAGCGGCAGCTCGGCCTTGGACAGGTAGCTGTTCTCGGCCTGGTGGGTGTCGGCGTAGTTGACGCCGGCCCGGGACACCTCGATCAGCACCTGGCCGTCGCCGGCGACGGGGTCGGGCAGCTCGGCGAGGTTCAGCACCTCGGGGCCGCCGAACTCGGTGATCTGGATGGCGCGCATGTCTTCGCTGTCTCCTAACGCGGGCCGGGGACGCCGCGGAACTTGAAGGGGGCGGACTCGCGTCCGGGCACCACGAACCACGCCTCGCCGGTGCCGTCGCCCGCCAGAATCGCCAGGAAGGCGTCCACCACGTCGGAGACCGCCAGGATCGGGAACCCGGTGCTCTCCAGCTGGTCCTTCAGCGGGACGAGGATGTCGGTGTCGGCGAAGGAGGGGCAGAGGGCGTTCACCCGGATGCCCTCCCCGGCGTAGGTGGGCCCGAGGGCGCGGACCAGCCCGACCACGGCGGCCTTGTTGGCGCCGTAGACGGGGTCGAACGGGGTGGCGGTCAGGCCCGCCATGCTCGCGGTGGCGACGATGTCGCCGCCGCCGCGGGCGCGCAGCGCGGGCAGCGCGGCGTGCACGCCGTACACGACGCCGTCGAGGTTGATCGACATCGCGCGGCGGTAGGCGGCCGGGTCGAAGTCCTCGCCGAGGTCGCCGCCGCCAGCGACGCCGGCGTTGAGGAAGGCCAGGTCCAGGCCGCCGTGGGCGTCCACGGCGGCGGCGACCGCGGCGGCCGAGTCGGCGGGCTCGCGCACGTCGCAGCGGACGAAGGTCGCGTCCAGCTCGGCCGCCACCTGCCGGCCGCGCTCGGCGTCGACGTCGGCCAGCACCAGCCGCCAGCCGTCGCCGGCGAGCCGCCGCGCGACCGCCGCGCCGATGCCGTTGGACCCGCCGGTGATGACGGCCACCCTGCTCTCGGTCATCCGGACTCCCTCTCCAAGTAACTGACCCGTCAGTTACTGTAGCGCCATGGACTTCGCACTGAGCGAGCGGGCGCGGGAGTACCACGACCGCCTGCAGGAATTCATGGACTCCCACATCTACCCCGCCGAGGCGGTCTACGAGGAGCAGCGGGCGGAGCTCGTCGCGTCCGGGCAGACCCACACCGTCCCGCCGGTGGTCGAGACGCTGAAGCTGGAGGCGCGGAAGCGCGGGCTGTGGAACCTGTTCCTGCCCGACAGCGAGGACCCCGCGCACGGCCTCTCGGTCACCGACTACGCCTCGCTCGCCGAGATCACCGGCCGCTCCCCGCACCTGGCCCCCGAGGCGACCAACTGCGCCGCCCCCGACACCGGGAACATGGAGGTGCTGCACCTGTTCGGCACCCCCGAGCAGAAGGAGCGCTGGCTGCGGCCGCTGCTGAACGGCGAGATCCGCAGCGCCTTCGGCATGACCGAGCCCGCCGTCGCCTCCTCCGACGCCACCAACATCGCCACCCGCATCGAGCGCGACGGCGACTCCTACGTGATCAACGGCACCAAGTGGTGGATCAGCGGCACCGCCGACCCGCGCTGCAAGATCATGATCGTGATGGGCAAGACCGACCCCGACGGCCACCCCTACCTGCAGCAGTCCATGGTGCTGGTGCCGCTGGACGCCCCCGGCGTCGAGATCGTCCGGCCGCTGCCCGTCTTCGGCTACCAGGACCAGCACGGCCACTGCGAGATCCGGCTGACCGACGTGCGCGTCCCGGTGGAGAACCTGGTCGGCGAGGAGGGCGGCGGGTTCGCCATCGCGCAGGCCCGCCTCGGGCCCGGCCGCATCCACCACTGCATGCGCGCCATCGGCATGGCCGAGCGCGCCCTGGAGCTCATGTGCCGGCGGGCGGTGGACCGCGTGGCGTTCGGCAAGCCGCTCGCCGCGCAGGGCGTCGTGCGCGAGCAGATCGCCGAGTCGCGGATGGCGATCGAGCAGGCGCGGCTGCTCACCCTGAAGACGGCCTGGCTGATCGACGAGCACGGCGTGAAGGCGGCCCGCTCCGAGGTGGCCGCCATCAAGGTGATCGCCCCGCGGGTCGCGCTGGAGGTCGTCGACCGCGCCATCCAGGTCCACGGCGGCGCCGGCGTCTCCGCCGACACCCCGCTCGCCGCCATGTGGGCGGGCCTGCGGACGCTGCGGCTCGCCGACGGCCCCGACGAGGTGCACGTGCGCTCGGTCGCGCGCGCCGAGCTGGGCCGGTACACCGCCAAGTGACCGCGGACACGGGGGGAGCGGCGCCGGGCGCGCGGCGGCGGATGCCGCACGCCCGGCGCCGCGAGCAGCTGCTCGGGGAGGCGCTGCGCGAGTTCGGGCGGCGCGGCTACCACCTCACCCAGATGGAGCACGTCGCCGCCGCCGCGCAGGTCTCCAAGGCGCTGCTCTACCAGCACTTCGCCTCCAAGGAGGACCTGTTCGCCGAGGTCACCGAGGCCGTCGTCGCCGAGCTGACGGGGCGGCTCACCCGCTCGGTGTCGCCGGACCGCGGCTCGGTGGACAACATCGCGGCGATGGTGCGGGTGCTGTTCGACTACGCCACCGACGAGCCGGACGCCTGGACGCTGGTGATCCGGCACCTGGACAAGCCCGAGGTCGGCACCGAGCTGCAGGGCCTGCGCGACCGGCTCGGCGAGGCGTTCGCGGGGCTGCTGCTCCGCCGCCGCCGCGCCGACCCGCAGATGTCGCCGGGCGCCCTCGCCGTCAACGAGTACCGGGCGCGGCTGCTCGTCCCGCTGATGTACGGGTCGCTGCTGTCGATGGTGTCGTGGTGGCTGGACCGGCCCGAGGTCGCCCGCGAGGAGGCCGAGGGGATGGCGGTCGAGTTCATCTGGCTCGGCCTGGACCGGCTGCGTTCGGGGGAACGCCTGGACCGCCCCGTCCGTTAGACGGGGCGGTGGGACATGCGGCCGCGGCGCGGGAGGGCGCCGCGGCCGCCTCGCTCCCCGGGGGCCCGTGCGGGCGTCAGCCCTTGACGCGCGGCACGCTCAGCGACGCCCGTGCCACGTCCACCCAGCCGATCGCCTTCTGCCCGGTGAACAGGCCGGTCGAGGGGATGATCTGCAGGACCAGCCGGCTGGACGGGCCGGTCTTCCACGACACCGCCTCGATGTCGCGCTCCACCGTCCGGGTCCGGCCGTCCAGCACGACCGGCAGCGGCGTCGCCTGGTTGCCAAGGACGACGCCGGTCGCCTTGTCGACGAGCTGGGCGTAGACGGCGGTGCGGTCGTTCAGCGCGCTGCCCTTGTAGGTGATCTTCAGGTGCGGGACGCCGGCGGCCATGCCGGCCGTCGCGGGCGCCTTGACCGGGATCTCGATCGCCTTGGCCGCGGGCTGGGCGGCGGTCTGGATGCCCGAGGTCGGCGCGAGCGGCCCGAGGTCCAGGTGGCCGGCGCCGGCGGCGGCGAGCGTCCCGGCGGCGGGCGCCGGGTAGGTCGCGGCGGCGTGGTAGGCGCCGTCCTGGTCGATGAACTCGAAGCCGGGGCCGGTCTGCACCGACGCGTCCTTCTTCAGGTAGCGGGCGAACCAGGCGAGCGTCGCGTCGTTCAGCTTGTTCGCGTCGCCCGGCTTCGTCGTGCAGGTGCCGTGGCCGCCGCAGAACCAGATCATCTTGACCGGCGCGCCGGACGCCTTGATCGGCCGGTAGAAGGTGAGGCCCTCGCGCAGCGTGAACAGGGTGTCGACGGTGCCCTGCATGACCAGCGTCGGGATCTTGATCTTCTTGACGAGGTCGCCGGCGCCGGCGTGGTCGAACCAGTCGGCGATCTGCGGGGACAGCGTGCCGGTGAGGCCGCCGGACGCGCAGCCCTGCAGCACCTGCGGGGCGATCCGGTTGCCGCTGGTGACGCCGCCGAGGCAGAGCAGCGCGCCCCAGCCGGCGCGGTAGATCTCGTCCCGGTACAGGCTGCGCCGCACGTTGGCGAAGGCGATGGTCGGGGCGATCACGTCGACCCGCCTATCGAGGCCGGCGGCGACGAGCTGGATGCCGCCGCCGTAGCTGCCGCCCGCCATGGCGACGCGCGGGTCGCCGGCGCGGTCGAGCAGCGCCTCGGGCTGGGCCGCCGTCCAGTCGACCAGCTTGATCACGTCGCGGCCCTCGACGTCGGGCCGGTCGACGTTGGCCTCCCCCGCCGAGCCGAAGCCGCGCGCGTTCCAGGTGAGGACGTTGTAGCCGGCGCCGGTGAACAGGGCGACCTGGCCGGCGGCGGGGTCGGTCTCGCCGCGGCCGCCCCAGCCGTGGCCGACGAGCACGGTCGGGGCCTTGGCGCCGGCCGCCAGGCCCTTGGCCGGGAAGAAGTTCGTGACGATCTTCGTGCCGTCGAAGGACGGGACCTGGACGGTGCGCGGCTGCGGGGCGTCGGCCGGGGCCGCGCTCGCCTGCGGCGCGAGGGCGGGGAGGGCGAGCAGTCCGGTGGCGAGCGCCGCGGCGGCGGCGGTGGAGCGAGGTGGCATGGGGGTCCCCCGGATGAGCACTGCGGAAAGTGCGGGTGGGAAATAAGCAACTGATTCCTATCACCGCCGGTCGGGCCGATCCAGAGCGGACGCGAAGGCATTTCGCGTTCCGTCCGACGGCGGTGCCGGGCCGCGCAAAGGATCGGCCATGGCCGGGCGCGGCCCGGCCGCCCGCGGCGGCGCGCTCGCTAGGCTGACGCGCCGTGACGGCGGAGTCGGGGGACGCGTCCGCGGACGCGGGGCAGGCAGGGAACGCCGACGGCGGCGGCGCGTACGGGGCGATGGACCTGGCGCTCCGGGTCGGCGAGCTGATGCTCGCGGGCGGGGAGACCGCCGAGGCGGTGGACCGCGCGATCGGCCGGCTCGGCCGCGCCTACGGGCTGCCGCACGCCGAGGTCAACGTGACGCTCGCCGCCATCGGGGTGTCCTACCTGCCGCGCGGGGGCCGCCCGCCGGTGACGGCCGAGCGGCGGGTGCGCCGCCGGCTGCCCAACTACGCGCGGCTCGCCGCCGTGCACGAGCTGGTGCGCGACGCGCAGGAGCAGCGGCTGCCGCTCCGCCAGGCCCGGTACGCGCTCAGCGACATCATCGGCCGCCGCCCCGCCTATCCGGCCTCGGTGCAGGTGGTCGCGCTGTCGCTGATCGGCGCGGCGGGCGCGGTGCTGGTCGGCGGCGGCCCCGTCCCGGCGCTCGCGGCGTTCGCGGCCGCGCTGATCGGGGACCGCACCGGCGACTGGCTCGCCCGCCGCGGCATCACCGACTTCTTCCAGATGGCGCTGGCCGCCGCCATCGGGACGCTGGTCACCGTGCTGCTCGTCGCCGGCCCGCTCGACGTGCGCGCCGGCACCGTGATCATCGGGGTGGTCATCGCGCTCATCCCCGGCCGCGCCCTGGTGGTGTCCATGCAGGACGGCATCGCCGGGGACCTGGTGACCGGCACGATCCGGCTGGTCGAGGTGCTGTTCACCATCACCGCGATCCTGAGCGGCATCGGCGCCGTCACCTACCTGGCCGCGCGCCACGGCCTGCCGGTGTCGCCGACCGACCTGCCGACCGTGCCGTCGTCGTTCGCCGCGCCGCAGACGTTCGGCGCCGCCGCCATCGCGACCGCGTTCGCCGTCTACCACCTGGTGCCCCGCGGCTACCTGCCGCCGATCGCGCTCGGCGGCGCCGTCGCCTGGACCGCCTACGTCGAGATACGGGCGCTGGAGGTGCCGGCGGCGCCCGCGACGGCCGTCGCGGCGACGCTGATCGGCCTGCTCGGCACCGCCTTCGCGCGGTGGCGCCGCGTCCCGGCGCTGATCTGCGTCACGCCGTGCATCGCGCCGCTCATGCCGGGCTCGCTGATGTACCGGGGGATGCTGCAGCTCAGCGCGGGCAATAGCGCGCGCGGCGCCCTCACCCTCGCCGAGGCGCTCGCGACGGCGCTCGCGATCGGCGCGGGCGTCTACATCGGCGGGGAGCTGCTGCGCGTGGTGCGGCCCGCCCGCCGCGTCCTGCGGCGCCGCCCCGTCTGAGGCGGGAACGGCGTCCGGGAACGGCGGAGGCCCGCACCGCGCGGACGCGGTACGGGCCCCTGTCGAAGCTTGCGAAGCCGGCCTTAGAGGGGGTAGACGCCCTCGGCCTGCGGGCCCTTCTGGCCCTGGGTGATCTCGAAGCCGACGCGCTGGTTCTCTTCCAGCGTGCGGTAGCCCTGGGTGGAGATCGCCGAGTAGTGGACGAAAACGTCCGGGCCGCCGCCGTCAGGGGCGATGAACCCGAAGCCCTTTTCCGCGTTGAACCACTTCACGGTGCCTTCGGCCATGCTGTTCTTTCTCCTTGGGTATTGCTTCACCGTCCGCCACCTCGACGGTCGGGGCTGCGTGCGGATGATCCTGCATCCGCCGGGAACCCGGAGAAAGCAAAAAGCACCCGCTGTCTAGAAACTTCCGCGGGCGCCGAGTTGAGCAACGTTCGAGGAAACCACGACTGCAACGCCCCCCACAGTAGCCGACCATCGGGACTCCGCAACCCCCCGGAGCGTAAAGTCGGCGCCAGGGGCGGCCCGGAAGCGGAAACGCCCTGCCAGAAGCGACTTCCCGCCCCCAAAAGTGACGAGAGCTACTTCTCCCGCAGAACGGCGGCGAGCGCTTCGGCCGCCCGGTGGCAGTCCAGGAACGTGCTGTAGAGCGGGGCCGGTGCGAACCGCACGATGTCGGGCTCGCGGGCGTCGGCGATGACGCCGTGCTCGCGCGCGAGCCGCTCCGCCGCGGCCCCCGCGCCCGCGACCCGCACCGACAGCTGCGCGCCGCGCCGCGCGGGGTCGGCCGGCGTGACGACGTCCGCGCCGATCTCGGCGAACCGCCGCGCGAGGTGGCCGGTGAGGCGCTCGCTCTTGGCGCGCAGGGCCGGCATCCCGACCCGGTCGAAGATTTCGTAGGAGACCAGGACGGGCGCCAGGGCGAGGATCGGCGGGTTGGACAGCTGCCAGGCATCGGCGGTCGGCGGCGGGGCGATGTCGGGCGCCATCGCGAACCGGCCGGCGCGCTCGGTGCCCCACCAGCCCGACAGGCGCGGCAGCGCGGCGTCGCGGACGTGCCGCTCGTGCACGAAGCAGCCCGCCACGGAGCCGGGCCCGCCGTTCAGGTACTTGTAGGTGCACCAGGCCGCGAAGTCCGCGCCCCAGTCGTGCAGGCGGAGCGGGACGTTCCCGGCGGCGTGCGCGAGGTCCCAGCCGACGGCGGCGCCGGCGGCCCGCCCCGCCGCGGTGATCGCCTCCATGTCCATGAGCTGGCCGGTGAGGTAGTTGACGCCGCCGAGCAGCAGCAGCGCGACGGTGCGCCCCTCGCGCTCCAGGAACGCCCGGACGTCCTCGGTGCGCAGGTGCTCCTCGCCGTCGCGGGGGCGCAGCCGCACGACGGTCGCGGCCGGGTCCAGGCCGTGGTGGACGGCCTGGCTCGCGACGGCGTAGGAGTCGGAGGGGAAGGCGGTGTCCTCGATGACGATCCGGGTCCGCTCCCCCGCCGGGCGGTAGAAGGTCGCCATCATCAGGTGCAGGTTCACCGTCAGGGTGTTCATCGCGACGACCTCGTGCGGCAGGGCGCCGACGAGGCGGGCGGCGGGCTCGCGCAGCAGCTCGTGGTAGTCCACCCACGGCCGGCGGCCCTGCGTGTGGCCCTCCACGCCGAGCCGCGCCCAGTCCGCCAGCTCCGCGGCGATCCGGTCGGCGGTGGCGCGCGGCTGCAGGCCGAGGGAGTTGCCGGCGAAGTAGGCCGCCTCGGCGTACGCGCCGCCGGGCGCGGGCGGGACGAGGAACTCGCCGCGCAGCGTGGGCAGCGGATCGGCGGCGTCGAGGCGCCGCGCCTCGTCCGCTCCCGCCGTGACGGGCGCGGGGCCGGGAGTGCTCATCGGGTGGACGGCCTTTCTGCGACGCGGAGAGCGGGGTCCGGGGCGAGGAACGCCGCGGCGTTGCCGCCGAGCAGCGCGGCCCGGCCGGCGTCGTCCAGCCCGGCGCAGGCGCGGATCGTCGATCCGGGCTCCCGCTCGCCGAGCGGGAAGGGGTAGTCGGTGCCGAGCATCACCCGGCCGGCGCCCATGACGTCGACCAGCAGGCGGAGGGCGCGCGGGTCGAAGACGGCGGAGTCGACGCTGAACCGGTCGGTGTACTCCGAGGGCGGGCGGGGCGAGTCGGCGCGGACGAGGTCGCGCCGGTGCCAGGCGTTGTCGGCGCGGCCGAGCAGGAACGCGAAGCTGCCGCCGCCGTGGCAGAAGCAGAGGCGCAGGGACGCGGGGATGCGCTCGAAGGCGCCCGACAGGAGCAGGCCGAGGATGCTGAGCTGGGTCTCGGCGGGCATCCCGACGAGCCAGGGCAGCATGTGCCCGCGCATCCGCTCGGGCGCCATCATGTCCCAGGGGTGGGCGAGGACGGGCAGGCCGATCTCGGCGCAGTGGGCCAGGAACGCCACGATGCCCGGGTCGTCGAGGTTGCGGTCGCCGACGTGGTTGCCGATGTGGACGCCGCGGTGCCCGGCGTCGCGGGCGCGGTCGGCGGCCGCGCAGGCGAGCGCGGTGTCCTGCAGCGGCACCTGGGCGAGCGGCAGCAGCCGGGCGGGGGCGGCGGCGCAGAGGTCCAGGACGAGCTCGTTGACGAGGTCGCACCATTCGGCGGCGCGGGCGGGCTCGGCGTCGTAGCCGAACATCAGCGGGGTGGAGGAGACGGCCTGGACGTCGACGCCGGCGGCGTCCATGTCGGCGAGGCGGGCGGCGGCGTCCCAGAGGCCGGCGTGGACGGGCCGGTACTCGGCGTCGCCGGCCATCATCATCCCGGTGCCGTCGCCGTGCACGCGCAGCCACGGCTCCCCGGCGTCGGCGAGGACGCGTCCCTGCGCGCGGGTCAGGGGCGGGAAGACGTGGGTGTGCACGTCGATGACGGTCATGGCGGGCTTTCCGTTCGCGGGCGGGTCAGGCGCGGGTCGCGGTGACCGGCTCCAGGCCGGCGGGCCACCGCCGGCCGGGGTGCAGGGCGCCGCAGTGCGGGCAGGTCCGGGCGTCCTCGTCGGCGTAGAAGGCGCTGAAGACCGGCGGGAGGTCGGCGACGATCGAGCGGACCTGCAGCTCGGCGCGGTGCACCAGGTGCGAGCACTCCACGCAGTACCACTCGAACGCCTCCGGCGTGCCCTCGGCCCGCGGGATCTCCACGACGAGGCCGATGGAGCCCTCCTCGGGCCGCTGCGGGGAGTGCCGGACGTGCGGGGGCAGCAGGAACACGTCGCCCTCGTTGATCTGCACGTCGACGGGCGGCCGGCCCTCCTCCTCCATCACCCGCAGCACCATGTTGCCCTTGAGCTGGTAGAAGAACTCCTCGTGCGGGTCGTCGTGGAAGTCGGTGCGCCGGTTCGGGCCGCCGACGACCATGACGATGAGCCCGGCGTCCTCGAACACCTGGACGTTGCCGACCGGGGGGCGCAGCAGGTCGCGGTGCTCGTCGATCCAGCGCCGGAGGTCGAACGGCGCGCCGAAGCGCAGCTTGGGCAGGGTCATGCGCGGGCCTCCTCGCCTGCGGGGATGTGCGCCACGCACGCGATCTCGACGAGCAGGTGCGGGTGCGGGAGCTGGTGGACGGCGACGGTGGTGCGGGCGGGGCCGGTCTCGTCGAAGTAGGTCCCGTAGACCTCGTTGTAGCCGCCGAAGTCGTTCATGCTCACCAGGTAGGCCGTCACGTTGACGACGTCGGCGAGGCCGCCGCCCGCGGCCGCCAGCAGGTCGGCGATGTTGTCGAGCACGGCGCGGGTCTGCTCGCGGATGTCGAGGTCGGTGACGCCCATCGCGTCGGCGCTCGCCCCCGCGAAGGTGCCGTCGGGGCGCCGCGCGCTCGTCCCGGACACGAACACCAGGTCGCCGGCCCGCTTGAGGTGCGGGAACCGGCCGCGCGGCGCCGCCTTCCCGGCGACGGTGAGGTGGTCGCTCACCGGGTCGTCACCTCCGCGGCGCCGAGCCCGGCGCCGACGACGCGGACGTGCGCGCCGGCGGGCAGCGGGACGGCGGCGGTCGCGGCGCCGGCGAGCACGACCATGCCGGGCTGCAGCGCGACGCCGGCGGCCGCCGCGAGCCGCGCGGCGGCGCGCAGCGACCGGTAGGGGTCGCCGAGGATCGCCGCGGCCGAGCCGGTCGCGACGGCCCGCCCGTCGATCTCCAGGAGGAGGCCGGTGTTGGCGAGGTCGCGGGGCCGGTGCCAGGCGCCCACGCCGTAGCCGGACGCCGAGGCGTTGTCGGCGATCACGTCGGGCAGCGCGAAGCTGAACCCCGCGTACCGCGAGTCGAGCACCTCGAAGCCGACCGCGACGCCGTCCACCGCGGCCTCCACCGCGAGCGGCGAGGTCACCTCGCGGCCGATCAGGAAGGCGATCTCGGGCTCGACGCGCGGGTGGATGCGGGTGCCGGTGTCGAGCGCGCCCTCGGCGGGCATGGCGTCGGTGAGCAGTCCCCAGATGACGTCGTCGACGCCCATCTGGGCCATCTTGGCGCGGCTGGTGAAGCCCATCTTGACACCGGTGACGCGCTCGCCGCGCCCCACCCGCAGGTCGATCCCGGCGCGCTGCACCGCGTAGGCGGTCGCCGCGTCCAGGCCGGCGCCGCCGGGGCCGTCGGTGAGGCGCGGGACGGGCGCCCGGTCGCGGGCGGCCCGGTCGAGCGCCGCCGCGGCGGCCTGGACGTCGAAGCTCACGGGGTCTCCTTCGCGAAGGCCACGCGGACGTCGCCGAGGCCGTCGATGCGGGCCTCCAGGACGTCGCCGGGCGCGGCCGCGACCATGGGTCCGAGCGCGCCGGTCAGGACGGTGTCGCCCGCGCGGAGCGGGCGGCCGACGCGGACCAGGGTGTCGGCGAGCCAGAGCGCGGCGTTCAGCGGGTGGCCGAGGCAGGCGGCGCCGGTGCCGGTGGACACCTGCTCGCCGCGCCGCTCCACGACCATGCCGCAGAGCCGCAGGTCGACGTCGGCGAGCGCGACGGGCCGGTTCCCGAGGACGTACATCCCGCTGGAGGCGTTGTCGGCGACGGTGTCGGCGAGGGTGATGTCCCAGTCGCGGACGCGGCTGCCGGCGACCTCGATCGCCGGGAGCGCGAACGCGGTGGCCCGGATGAGATCGGCGGCGGTGTGCCGCTCGTGGTCCAGGTCGCGCTCCAGCACGAGTGCGACCTCGGCCTCGGCCCGCGCCTGCGGCACCGCGCCCGCCGGGATCTCGGCGCCGTCGGGGACGGCCATGTCGGCGAACAGCATGCCGAAGTCGGGGCTGTCCACGCCGAGCTGGCGCTGCACCGCCGCGGAGGTGAGGCCGATCTTGCGGCCGGCGAGGCGCCGCCCCGCGTCGAGCCAGGTCTCGGTGATCCGCTCCTGGACGGCGTAGGCGGCGTCCGCCGAGCCGACCAGGTCGCGGACGGGGTCGCAGGGCACGCCGGTCTCGTGGGCGCGGAGCAGCCGGGCGGCGGCCCGCTCGACGGCGGTCGCGGGAGTCGCGGTCTGGGTCACGTCGGGTCTCTCAGATCTGGATGCACACGTTGACGGGCTCGGAGAAGAAGTCCAGGGAGTACTCTCCCCCCTCGCGGCCGATGCCCGACGCCTTGACCCCGCCGAAGGGGGTGCGCAGGTCGCGCAGGTTCCAGCAGTTCACCCAGACGATGCCGGCCTCGATCCGCGGCGCGACGCGGTGCGCGCGCGACAGGTCGCGGGTCCACACGGTGGCGGCGAGCCCGTAGGGGCTGTCGTTGGCGAGCCGGACCGCCTCGTCCTCGGCGTCGAAGGGCGCGAGGTGGCAGACCGGGCCGAACACCTCCTCGCGGACGGCGCGGGCGGTCCCGGGCAGGCCGGTGAGGACGGTCGGCTCGACGTGGAAGCCCCCGTCGCGGGCGTCGCCGAACGCCGGGACGCCGCCGCCCGCGAGGACCGTCGCGCCCTCCTCCACGGCGAGCCGGTAGTAGGACAGCACCTTGTCGCGGTGCGCGGCCGAGATCATCGGGCCGTAGCCCGCCAGGGCGGCGGCGCGGCCGGCGAGCCGCTCGGCGAACTCGGCGAAGACGGGCCGCTCGACGTACACGCGCTCGGTGCAGAGGCAGATCTGGCCCGAGTGGGTGAACGACGAGCGGACCGTGCCCTCGACGGCGGCGTCCAGGTCGGCGTCGGCGAAGACCAGGGCGGGGTTCTTGCCGCCGAGCTCGAAGGAGACGGGGGTGACGTGGTCGGCGGCGTTCCGCATGATGGCGGCGCCGGTGGCCGACTCGCCGGTGAACGCGATCGCGTCCACGCCCGGGTGGCCGGTGAGGAACTCCCCCGCCGCCCCGGGGCCGTGGCCGTGCACGAGGTTGAAGGCGCCGGCGGGCAGCCCGGCGGCGTCGACGACCTCGGCGAGCAGCGTCGCGGTGGTCGGCGCCTCCTCCGACGGCTTGGCGACGACGGCGTTGCCGGCCGCGAGCGCCGGGGCGACCTTCCAGGTGAGCAGCAGCAGCGGCAGGTTCCACGGCGAGATGACCGCGACGACGCCGAGGGGGCGCCGCACCGTGTAGTTGAGGGCCTGGCCGGTGCCGCCGCTCCAGCCGGGGACGCTCGTCGTGTAGGCGCGCTCGGGGCGCCCGTACAGCAGGTCGGCGTAGGCGCGGAAGTTGCCGATCGCGCGCGGGACGTCGACCGTCGCGGCCAGCTCGCGGGGCTTGCCGGTGTCGGCGGCCTCGGCGGCCGTGAACTCCTCGGAGCGGGCCTCGATCCCGTCGGCGATGCGGCGGAGCGCGGCGGCGCGCTCCTCGGCGGGCGCGGCGCCCCAGCCGGCGTCCAGCGCGGCGCGGCCGGCGCGGACGGCCTCGTCCACCAGCTCGCGCGTGGCCTCGGGCGCCTCCCCCGCGACCTTGCCGGTCACCGGGTCGACCAGCGGGAAGGCCGCCCCGCCGGACCGGAACTCGCCGGCCACGTAGTGCGCGAGCACCCGGTGCCCCATGACCGCTCCCCCTCTCGCCCGCCGGACGCCCCCATCATCACGCCGCCCGGTATGACCGTCCAATACCGAGAACGGCACAAGCTATGACAGATCCGTGATAGGAAGGCGCGCATGCGCGCGATCGACCTGCTCAACGGCCGGCTGAAGCTGCGGCACCTGGTGCTGGTGGTCGCGATCGCCGACCAGGGCAGCGTGCTCCGCGCCGCCGAGCACCTGCACCTGGCGCAGCCCGCTGTCACCCGCAGCCTCCGCGAGGTCGAGCGGATCCTCGGCGTCGAGCTGTTCGCCCGCGGCCCGCGCGGGGTCACCCCGACGCTGTTCGGGGAGGCGTTCGTCGAGCACGCCCGCGCGGTCCTCGCCGAGCTGCGCCGGGCCGGCGAGCGGATCACCGGGCTCGCCGACGCCCGGGTCGGCGCGGTCTCCGTCGGCACCCTGCTCGCCGGGTCCAACGCGCTGCTGCCGCGCGCCATCGCCGCGCTGAAGCGGGACCGGCCCGGCGTCACCGTCACCGTGCACGAGGCGGCCTTCGACGCGCAGGTGCCGCGGCTGCTGGACGGCGAGATCGACATGATCGTCGGGCGGCTGAACCCGCTCGGCGGGCGGGCCGGGCTGCGCCAGACCGCCCTCTACAGCGAGCCGGTCCGGCTCGTCGCGCGCACCGGCCACCCGGCGCGCGCCCGCGCCGGCCTCACCCTGGCGGCGCTGCTGGACTACCCGTGGGTGCTGCCGCTCCCGCAGACCTCGCTCCGGCGCGAGCTGGAGCGGGCCTTCCACGGCGCGGGCCTCGGCCTGCCGGGCGACGTGGTCGAGTGCACCTCGATCCTCACCGTCCGCACGCTGGTCCGCGACACCGACATGATCGCCGCGCTGCCCGAGCTGGTGGCGCGGAGCGGCGAGGGCGTCGCGCCGCTGCCGGTCCCGCTGGAGGGGGTGCGCCGCCGGGTCGGGGTGACGCTGCCGGACCGGCGCCCGCCGACGCCGTCGGCCCGGCTCATGCTCGACCACCTGCGCCGCGAGGCCGCCGCGCTCGACGCCTGAGCGGGGCGCGCCGGCGGATCAGGTCGAGCGGATCAGGTCGAGCGGATCAGGTCGAGCAGCGCCCGCGCGACCGTCGATTCGGGGTCGCCGAGGTCGAGGACGACGTCGAAGTGGTCGCGGCCGGGCACGATCAGCGGCTCGATGCCCCAGTGCGCGGCGAACGCCCGGGTCTGCTCGACGAACCCGGCGCCGTCGTGCTCGGCGGCCGCGACGACCGCCGGGAACCGCCGCCCGGCGGGCAGCAGCGCCGGGCTGAGCCGCGCGGCGCGCGCCGCGTCCAGGCCGAGCCACTCGTTGACGTAGACGCGGGTCAGCGGGCGCAGGTCGAACAGGCCGCTGAACGGCATCGCCGCCTTCACCGCGTCGGCGGGCAGCCCGAGCTCCTCCTGCCAGCCCTCCACCATGAGCGTCCCGGCGAGGTGGCCGCCCGCCGAGGAGCCGCCGACGGTGATCCGGTCGGGGTCCAGGCCGTGCGCGCGGCCCTCGCGGTGCACCCAGGCGACCGCGGCGCGGACCTGCCGGACGATCTCCTCCAGGGTGGCGGCGGGGGCGAGGGTGTAGTCGGGCACGACGGTCGCGACGCCCTGCCCGTGCAGCATCCGGGCCATGAACCGCGAGTCCTCGCGGGCGAGCGCGCGCCAGTAGCCGCCGTGCACGAACACGAACACCGGGCGGGGGCCGCCGCCGGTGCCCCACACGTCGAGCCGCTCGCCGCTCGCCGCGTCGTAGACGATGCCGGGCGTGCCCGGCAGGCCGTCCACGGCCGCGTCGGACGCGGCCCGGTAGCGCGCCATGTGGGCGGCGAACAGCTCCTCGCCGGCCTTGCGGCGCACGTTGTAGGCGACGTCCAGTTCCTCGTCGGACAGCTCCGGCCACTCGCGCAGATCCATGCCCTCAGCCTGCCCGACGGCCGGACGTCACTTCCCGGCGGCCTTCTTCTTCCCCTTGCCCTTGCCGGCCTTGCCCTTCGCGGGCTTGGCGGGCCTCTCGGCCTTGGCGGGCTTCTTCTTGCCCTTCTTGGCCTTCTTCGGCTCCGCGGCGGCCTCGGCGACCGCCGCGACCTCCGCGGCGGCGGCCGCGGCGGCGACGCGGTTCTTGAAGGTCTGCCCGACGCGGAACCGCGGCAGCTCGGCCGCCGGGACCGCCACCGGCTGCCCGGTGCGCGGGTTGCGGGCGGTGCGCGCGGGCCGCGACGTCCGGTCGAAGGTGCCGAACCCGGTGACGAGCACGCGCTCCCCCGCGGCCACGCTCTCCATGATCGCGTCGAGGACGGCGTCCACGTGGCGGCGCGCCGCCGCCGGGTCGCTGCCGGCCCGGCGCGCCACGTCCTCGACGAGTTGGGTCCTGTTCATGAGGCAGCCTCCACCGCGAGCCGTTGCTTTTCCGCAGATTAGACCAGAAGCTCCTGCTCAGGCGGCGGACAGCGGGATCGAACCCGCGGGGGCGTCGCCGAGCGCTCCCCGGCGCCGTTACGATTCCCGGAGTGCCAAGATCCTGTTGGTATGTTCTGCACCGGAACGGCGTGAGATGGACGACGTGGATCTCCGGCTCCCCCTGCCGGACAACCTGCCGCAGCTGTTCGCGGGCGGCCCTCCCCCGAGGGGCCTCGCGACGCCGCTGCCCGCGGGCGACGTGGTCTGGCCCGATCCGGGCTACCCGCAGCGGCAGCTGACGCTGCGCCCCGCCTTCTGGGTCAGCGACGAGCCGGTGTCCGGCGAGCTGTGGGCCCGCCTCCGCGCCGAGCACGAGCACTCGGGCCTCTGGCCGCTGCTCCTCGACGAGTCCGCCCAGCCGTGGGCGGCCGGGCAGATCGCGCCCGAGCCGGTCGCCGAGATCGGCAACTACGCGCCGATCGCGTTCATGTCCGAGGTGTGGGCCGAGTGGGCCGAGCAGGTCGCCGACGAGGACGTCGACGACCTCGCGCCGTTCGGCCTCCAGTGCCCCGGACCGGCGCCGCGCGGCCTCGCGCTGGAGGACCCCGGCGCCGTCGCCGACCGGCACGCCCGCGTCCTCGCCGGGCGGGGCCTGTCGCTCGGCCTCGTCGCCGTCGAGCGGAGCGCGGACGTCCTCACCGCCGTCGGCTGGCAGGGCGCGCTCAACCACAACGAGTGGACCGCGCCGCTGTCGGCGGTGCTGCGCGGCTGGGAGGACCGCTTCGGCGCGCGCGTCGTCGGCCTCGGGTTCAACACCCTGGAGCTCAGCGTGGCCGGGCCGCCGGTCACCGCGAAGCACGCCCTCCAGGTCGCCGCCGAGCACTGGGCGTTCTGCCCCGACATCCTGTTCCAGGGCCCGGGGACCCTCGCCGGGTACGCCGAGGAGATCCGCGGCCGCACCACCTGGTCGTTCTGGTGGGACTGAGCCCGGCCCGGCTGCGAGACTGAGGCGGCGGCGCTGCGATACTCGGTGCCGTGCCTACCGCCTCCTCCGCCGAGCGGCCCGCCAGGCGCGGGCGCCCCGGCCACGACCTCGAATCGGTGCTGGCGGCCGCCGTCCGGCTGTTCAACGAGCGCGGCTACGAGGCCACCGGCATGGAGGCGCTGTCGCGCGCGCTCGGCATCACCAAGTCCGCGATCTACCACCACGTGGACAGCAAGGAGGACCTGCTCCGGCTCGCCGCCGACCGCGCCCTGGACGGCCTGTTCGAGGCGGCGGACGAGGCCCTGGCCCGCGAGGGCCGGGCGATCGACCGGCTGGAGTTCCTGGTCGAGCGGAGCGTGCTCGTGCTGGCCGACCGGCTGCCGTTCGTGACGCTGCTGCTGCGGGTGCGCGGCAACACCGAGGTCGAGCGGCGCGCCCTGGAGCGGCGCCGGGCGTTCGACCACCTGGTGGCCGACCTGATGGAGCGCGCCGCCGCCGAGGGCGACCTGCAGGCCGGCCTCGACCCGACGGTCGGCGCGCGGCTGCTGTTCGGCATGGTCAACTCGCTGATCGAGTGGTACCGGCCGGGCGGCGACCTGGACGCCGCCGCGCTCGCCGCGCTCGTCCGGCGCACCGCGTTCGACGGGCTGCGCGCCCGGCCCGCCGGCCGCTGATCAGGAGCCGGTGAAGTCCGGGCGGCGCTTGGCCAGGAACGCCTCGACGGCCGCGGCGTGGTCGCGGCTCAGCCCGAGGCGCGTCTGCGCGGCGCGCTCGTCGGCGAGGACCGCCGGCCAGCCGGCCGCGAGCGCGCGCTTGGCCTCGGCGTAGGCGAGGGTCGGCCCGGCGGCGAGGCGGGCCGCGAGCTCGGCGGCGCGGCCGGCGAGCTCGGCGGGCTCGACGACGGCGGTGAGCAGGCCCCACTCCAGCGCCCGCGCAGCGGTGAACGGCTCCGCCAGCATGATCAGCTCGGTCGCGCGGGCGGTCCCGACGGCGCGGGCGAGGCTCGCCGACAGGCCCGAGTCGCAGGTGAGGCCGATGCCGGTGAAGGCCGTGCCGAAGCGCGCGGTGCCGGCGGCGACGCGCAGGTCGCAGGCGAGCGCGAAGCCGAGCCCGGCACCGACGCAGGTGCCGTTGACGGCCGCGACGACCGGCTTCGGCATGCCGGTGAGGGCGAGGACGATGGGCTCGTAGTGCTCCTCCAGCGTCGCGAACGCCGTGCCCGGGTCGGCGCGCAGCGCCGCGGCGTGCTCGGCGAGGTCCTGCCCGACGCAGAACGCCTTGCCCGTGCCGGTGAGCACGACCGCGCGGACGGCCGGGTCGGCGCCCGCCTCCCGCAGCGCGTCCCGCAGGCCCTCTTTCACGTCCGCGGTGAGCACCGGGCCGGGCAGCGTCACGGTGGCCACCGCTCCGGTCACCGACAGCAAGGTGTTCTCAAGTCCCATGTCCGGACGTTAACATAAGTTACCGAACGTCCGGTCAGTAATTCGGTGAGGCGGCGAAGGGAGCCGGCATGACGGCGCTGCGCAGTTACGTCGCGGGCGGATGGCACACCCCCGGGGACGAGGGGGTGCCCGTCCACGACGCGGTGACCGGCGCGGAGGCGGCCCGCGTCTCCTCCGCCGGGATCGACCTCGCCGCCGCGCTCGCCTACGGCCGCGAGCGCGGCGCCGCGCTGCGGGAGCTCACCTTCCACCAGCGCGCCGCGCTGCTGACGGCGCTCGGCTCCCATTTGCGCGAGCACCGCGAGGAGCTGTACGCCCTGTCGCACCGCGCGGGCGCCACCCTCGCCGACGCCCGGGTCGACGTGGACGGCGGCATCGGCACGCTGCTCGCCTACGCGAGCAAGGGCCGCCGGGAACTGCCGAACGCGACCGTCCACGTGGAAGGCCCGGTCGAGCCGCTCGGCCGCGGCGGCACGTTCGCCGGGCGCCACATCGCGACGCCGCTGCACGGCGTCGCCGTCCAGATCAACGCCTTCAACTTCCCCGTCTGGGGCCCGCTGGAGAAGCTCGCCCCCGCCTTCCTGGCCGGGATGCCGTCGCTGGTCAAGCCGGCCGACCAGACCGCCTACCTCACCGCCCGCCTCGTCGAGCTGATCGTGGCGTCGGGGATCCTGCCCGAGGGCGCCGTCCAGCTCGTCTGCGGCGCCCCGCGCGACCTGCTCGACCATGTCGCCGAGCAGGACGTGGTCGCCTTCACCGGCTCGGCCGCGACCGGCCGCCTGCTGCGCGCCCACCCCGCGATCGTGGAGCGCGCGGTGCGCTTCACCGCCGAGGCCGACTCCCTCAACGCCTCGATCCTCGCCCCCGACGGCGACCTCGACCTGTACGCGAAGCAGCTCGTCACCGAGATGACGGTGAAGGCCGGGCAGAAGTGCACCGCGATCCGCCGCGCCCTCGTCCCCCGCGACCGGCTGGACGAGGTCGCCGAGGCCGTGCGGGCGCGCCTGGCGCGCGTCACCGTCGGCGACCCCGCCGCCGAGGGCGTGCGGATGGGCCCGCTGGTCAGCCTCGCCCAGCGCGAGGAGGTGCGCCGCGCGATCAAGGCGATCGGCGGCGAGCCGCTGTTCGGCGACCCCGACCGCGTGGACGTCGCCGGCGCCGACGCCGAGCTCGGCGCGTTCCTGTCGCCGGTCCTGCTGCTCGGCGACCCCGACCGCGCCGAGCCGCACGAGGTGGAGGCGTTCGGGCCGGTCGCCACGCTGCTGCCCTACGACGGCCTCGACCAGGCCGTCGAGTACGCCGCGCGCGGCCGGGGCAGCCTCGTCGCGTCGGTCGTCACCGAGGACCCGCAGGTCGCCGCGCGCGTCACGGTCGGCCTCGCACCCTGGCACGGCCGCGTCCTCGTGCTCGACCGGGCGGGCGCCGCCGAGTCCACCGGGCACGGCTCGCCGATGCCGGGCCTGGTCCACGGCGGCCCCGGCCGCGCGGGCGGCGGCGAGGAGCTCGGCGGCGTCCGCGCCGTCCTGCACCACATGCAGCGCACCGCCGTGCAGGGCTCCCCCGACGTGCTCACCGCGATCACCGGGCAGTGGACGGCGGGCGCCCGGCGCGGCGACGACGGCGTGCACCCCTTCCGCAAGAGCCTCGCCGAACTGCGCGTCGGCGACGCCGTCACCGCCGGGCCGCGTCCGGTCACCCGCGCCGACATCGACCACTTCGCCGAGTTCACCGGCGACACCTTCTACGCCCACACCGACGAGGAGGCCGCCGCCGCCAACCCGCTGTTCGGCGGGATCGTCGCGCACGGCTACCTGGTGGTGTCCTGGGCGGCCGGCCTGTTCGTGTCGCCCGAGCCCGGCCCCGTCCTCGCCAACTACGGGCTGGAGAACCTGCGGTTCCTCACCCCGGTGAAGGCCGGCGACGAGCTCACCGTCACCCTCACCGCCAAGCAGATCAGCCCGCGCGACGGCGCCCCGCACGGCGAGGTCCGCTGGGACACCGACGTCGTCAACCAGCGCGGCGAGTCCGTCGCCAAGTACGACGTGCTGACCCTGGTCGCCAAGGAGGCCCCGTGAGCTCCTTCGAGGACGTCCTCGCCGCCGACCGGCGGATCGAGCCGCGCGACGCCGTGCCGGACGCCTACCGGAGCACGATGGTCCGGCAGATCGCCCAGCACGCCCACTCGGAGATCATCGGGATGCAGCCGGAGGGGTACTGGATCACCCGGGCGCCCTCGCTCCGCCGCAAGGCGATCCTGCTCGCCAAGGTGCAGGACGAGGCCGGGCACGGCCTCTACCTGTACTCGGCCGCCGAGACCCTCGGGGTGGACCGCGACGACCTCACCGAGCGGCTGATCGACGGCCGCCAGAAGTACTCCTCGATCTTCAACTACCCGACCCTGTCCTACGCCGACGTCGGCGTCATCGGCTGGCTGGTGGACGGCGCCGCGATCTGCAACCAGGTCCCGCTCTGCCGCAGCTCCTACGGCCCCTACGCCCGCGCGATGATCCGCATCTGCAAGGAGGAGTCCTTCCACCAGCGGCAGGGCTACGAGCTGCTCCTCACCATGATGGGCGGCACCGCCGCGCAGCGCGCGCAGGTGCAGGACGCCGTGGACCGCTGGTGGTGGCCCTCGCTCATGATGTTCGGGCCGCCCGACGCCGACTCCCCCAACACCGCCCGCTCGATGGCCTGGCGCATCAAGCGGCACACCAACGACGAGCTGCGGCAGCGGTTCGTCGACATGACCGTCCCGCAGGCCGAGCGGCTCGGCGTCACGCTGCCCGACCCCGAGCTGCGCTGGAACCCCGGGCGCGGCCGCCACGACTTCGGCACCCCCGACTGGGACGAGCTGAAACGCGTCATCTCCGGCGGCGGCCCCTGCAACGCCGAGCGGATCGAGCGCCGCCGCCGCGCCCACGAGGACGGCGCCTGGGTGCGCGAGGCCGCCCTCGCGCACGCCGCCAGGCGGCAGGAGGGGGAGACCGGATGAGCTGGCCGCTGTACGAGGTGTTCGTCCGCGCCAAGCGGGGCCTCAACCACGTCCACGTGGGGTCGCTGCACGCGCCCGACGACGCGGCCGCGCTCCGCAACGCCCGCGACCTGTACACCCGCCGCAACGAGGGCGTCAGCATCTGGGTGGTGCGGTCGGACGCCGTCACCGCCTCCAGCCCGGACGAGAAGGACGCCTTCTTCGACCCGAGCGGCGACAAGGTGTACCGGCACCCGACCTTCTACCCGATCCCGGGCGACGTCCCGCACATCTGAGGGGGACCGCCCCGCATGGACCTCTACGACGACGACCTCACCGGCGACGGCCACTGGGCCTTCGGCACCGGCTTCGCCGACCCGCTCGCCGGGATCGACGCGCCGCCCGCCTCGCCCGAGCTCGCCGCGTACTGCCTGGCGCTCGGCGACGACGCCCTGGTCATGTCGCACCGGCTCCAGGAGTGGTGCACCCGCGCGCCCGAGCTGGAGGACGAGGTCGCGATCGCCAACGTCGCGCTCGACCTGCTCGGCCAGGCCCGGCTGCTGCTCGCCCGCACCGGCCGCGGCGAGGACGACCTGGCGTTCGGCCGCGACGCCGCGGAGTTCCGCAGCGTCCGGCTGGCCGAGGCCGCCAACGGCGACTTCGCCCACCTGGTCGTCCGGCTGCTGCTGTTCGCCACCTGGCGCCTGGCGATCCTCGGCGGCCTGCGCGACCACCCCGACCCCGTGCTCGCCGCCATCGCCGCCAAGGGCGTGAAGGAGGTCGCCTACCACCGCGACTACGCCGCCGGGTGGGCGATCCGCCTCGGCGACGGCACCGCCGAATCGCACCGGCGGATGCGCGCCGCCCTGGAAGCGCTCTGGCCGCTCGTCCCCGACCTGCACGCCGACCACCCCGGCGCCCGCGCCGAGTTCGAGACCGTCGTCGCCGACGTCCTCGCCCGCGCGACCCTCGACGCGCCCGCGACGACCGGGCGGGCCGCGCCGCGCGGCGAGCACCTGCCCGAGCTCGCGGACGCGGTCGCCGAGATGCAGAGCGTCGCGCGCGCCCTGCCGGGGGCGACGTGGTGACGGCGCGCGCGGTCGCCGAGACCGTCACCGACCCCGAGCTGCCGCAGCTCACCCTCGCCGACCTCGGCGTCCTCCGCGACGTCGCCGAGGACGCCGGCCGCGTCACCGTCTGGATCACCCCGACCTACACCGGCTGCCCCGCCATGGACGCCATGCGCGACGACCTCGTGCACCGCCTCGCCGCGGCCGGCTACCCCGGCGCGGACGTGCGCGTCGTCCTCAGCCCGCCCTGGACGACCGACTGGATCACCGAGGCGGGCCGCCGCAAGCTCGCCGCCGCCGGCATCGCCCCGCCCGGTCCCGCGCCGCGCCCGGCGGCCGGGCCGGTGCCGCTCGCCCTCGGCCCCACCCGCGCCGCCGTCCGCTGCCCGCAGTGCGGGTCGGGCGACACCGAGGAGCTGTCCCGCTTCGGCGCGACCGCCTGCCGGGCGCTCCGCCGCTGCCGCGCCTGCGGCGAGCCCTTCGACCACGTGAAGGAGATCTGACATGCCGCTCCTCCGCGTGGCCGCCGTCGAGCGCCTCTGCGACGACGCCGTCGCCGTCACCTTCGGCGTCCCCGGCGACCTCGCCGGGCGGTTCGCGTTCCGGCCCGGCCAGTCGCTCACGCTGCGGCGCGTCGTCGACGGCCGCGACGAGCGCCGCTCCTACTCCATCTGCTCCCCCGCGGGCGGCCCGCCCCGCGTCGGCGTCCGCGAGGTCCCCGGCGGCCTGTTCTCCGGCTGGCTCGTGCACGAGGTGCGGCCCGGCGACGAGATCGAGGTGCTGCCGCCGGCCGGGTCCTTCACCGCCGACCTGGAACCGGGCGCGCACCACGTCCTCGTCGCCGCCGGGTCGGGCATCACCCCGGTCCTGTCGATCGCGGCGTCCGCGCTCGCGCTGCCCGGCACCCGCGTCACCGTCCTCTACGGCAACCGGGCCAGCGGTTCGGTGATGTTCGCCGACGAGCTCGCCGACCTCAAGGACGCCCACCCCGGCCGCGTCGAGATCGTCCACGTGCTGTCGCGCGAGCCCCGCGACGTCGAGCTGTTCTCCGGGCGCCTGGACGCCGACCGGCTGCGCCGCCTGCTGCCGCTGCTCACCCCCGTCCCCGACGTCGACCACTGGTGGCTGTGCGGCCCGCACGGCATGGTCGCCGACGCCCTGGACGTGCTCGCCGAGCTCGGCGTGCCGCGCGAGCGCGTCCACCGCGAGCTGTTCTACGTCGAGGACACCCCGCCCGCGCGGCGGCTCGCCCCCGCCGACCCCGACGGTCCCGCCACGCCGGTCACCGTCGTCCTGGACGGCCGCAGGACGCGGCTCGACCTGCCGCCGGGCGCCACCGTCCTCGACGGCGCCCAGCGGGCCCGGCCCGACCTGCCGTTCGCCTGCAAGGGCGGCGTCTGCGGCACCTGCCGCGCCCGCGTCACCGAGGGCGCGGTGACCATGCGCCGCAACTACGCCCTCGACCCCGCCGAGCTGGCCGCCGGCTACGTCCTCACCTGCCAGGCCGAGCCGGCGGGCGACGGGCCGGTGACGGTCGACTTCGACGGCTGAGCCGGCCGGCGGGCACGGCGGCCCCCTCCTCGGCGGGCCCCGCATGGCCGGGGCCCGGCCCGCTGTCTAGGATGCCCCGCAGGCACGGGTCGGGCGGGGAAGTCGGGCGGGAGGCGGGCGGCGGGTTGCGGCGGAGACGGACGGCTCCTCTGGTCATCGGGGCGGCGGCGCTCGGCACGCTGGCCGCCGACATCGCCGTCCTCGCCACCGGCCACGCGCGCCCCGCCGCGGACCGCCCCGCCGCCCGCCCCGCGGGCGGCCTCGTGTCGGTCGCGCAGGCCGCGCCCCCGGCGGGCGGCGTCGCCCCGCTCGGCCGCCGCCTCGTCCCGCACCTCCTCATCGCCGGCCGCGCGCCGCTGCCCGCCGCGTCCGTCGAGCGGGCGCGGCGGACGAAGGGCGTCGCCGGGCTCGCGGTGGTCGACGCCGCGCGGACCCGGATCGGCGAGCGGCCGGCCGGGATCCTCGGCGTGGACCCCTCCACCTTCCGCACGTTCGCGCCCGCGCGGACGGCCGAGTCCGACCAGCTCTGGCGGACCGTGGCGACCGGCGGCCTCGCCGTCTCCTTCGACCTCGCCCGCGACGGGTCGCTGCCGCTCGGCGGCGTCGTGCGGGCGGGCGGCGCCCGGCCCGCGCAGCTCCGCGTCGGCGCCTACGCCTCGATGGGCATCGGCAGCGTCGACGCCGTCGTCTCGCGCGCCGAGGCCCGCGGCCTCGGCATGCCCGCCGGCAACGGCCTGGTGGTGAGCGCGTCCAGGACCAGCCCGAGGAAGCTCGCCGCGCGCCTGAAGAAGGTGCTGCCGCGCGGCACGAGCATCTCCGTGCTGGGCGCGAAGGAGCGCAGGGCCCCCGGCGCCGCCGCGCCCGCCGCGCAGCCGCAGGTGACCGGCCGCCCCGACGGGGTGACGGGACCGGCCACCCTCATCACCGGCAACAGCATGACCCCGACGATGCGCGGCGTCGTCGTCGCGGTCAACGGCATGTTCGGGCCGTTCCCCGTCATCGGCTGCTACCGCGCCGGCGTCGACGCCCAGGACCACGGCGACGGCCGCGCCTGCGACTTCATGGAGAGCACCGGCGGCCGGATGCCGAGCGCGAGCGCGCGGCGCCACGGCGACCAGCTCGCCGCCTACGCCGTCGCCAACGCCCGCCGCCTCGGCGTCTCCTACGTCATCTGGAAGCAGCACATCTGGAACGTGCGCGGCGGCGGCTGGCGGCCCATGGAGAACAGGGGCGGCATCACCGCCAACCACTACGACCACGTGCACGTGTCGGTGCTGCGCTAGCCCGCCCTACTTGAGCGGCTGCTCGCACCAGACCGCCTTGCCGTGCGGGGTGCGCCGCACCCCCCAGCGCGACGCCAGCCTGCTCACCACGTTCAGGCCGCGGCCCGCCTCGGCGAACGGGGCGCCGTCGCCGGCCCGGACGCGCGGCCGCCCGTCGGAGGCGTCGAACACCTCGCAGACGAGGCCCTCCTCGCGGACGAGCCGCAGCGTGATGCGGCCCCCCGCGTGCCGGATCGCGTTGGTGACGAGCTCGGAGGCGAGCAGCACCGTCGACTCGGCCATCTCCGCCAGCCCCCAGCGGGCCAGCCGGTCGCGGACGAGGCCGCGGGCGCGGCGCACCGCGGCCGGGTCGGCCGGCAGGTCCCACGAGACGTGCGCGTCGTCGCCGATGCGGTGCAGGCGGGCCAGCAGCATCGCGATGTCGTCGCGGTGCTGGTCGTCGTACACGCCGTCGAGGGCGGCCTGGCAGAGCGCGTCCAGCGTCGGCGCGCCGAGGTCGAAGGTGCGGCGCAGCCGGCCCAGGCCGTCGTCGATGTCGCGGGCCCGGTTCTCCACCAGCCCGTCGGTGTAGAGGAACAGCAGCGTGCCGTCCTCGACGGTGAACTCCCGGCTCACGATCGGCCCGTCGCCGATGCCGAGCGGCGGCGCGGGCGGCACGTCCAGGTAGGCGGCGGGGCCGCCCGGCGGCACCACCAGCGGCGGCAGGTGCCCGGCGGACGCCACCTCGCAGCGGCCGCTGACCGCGTCGTAGAGGACGTAGGCGCAGGTCGCGAAGTGCGGCTCGCGCTCGCCGAGGCTGCGCATCAGCGAGTCCAGGCGCTCCAGCGCCTCGGCGGGCGGCAGGTCCAGGCCGGCCAGGGTGTGGATCGCGGTGCGCAGCCGGCCCATCGTCACCGCGGCCCGCACGCCGTGCCCGGCGACGTCGCCGACGACGAGCGCGACCCGGGCGCCCGGCAGCGCGATCGACTCGTACCAGTCGCCGCCGACCTCGATCAGCCGGCTGCCCGGCAGGTAGCGGTGCTGGACCTGCACCGACGACGGCGCCGACAGGCCCGTCGGCAGCAGGCTGCGCTGCAGGGTGAGGGCGGTGGCGCGCTCGCGCCCGTAGCGGCGGGCGCTCTCGACGAACCCGGCGGCGCGGGAGGCGAACTCCATGCCGATCTCGACGTCGTAGGCGTCGAACGGGCGGTGCGCGGTGTTGCGGGAGCACGCGAAGAAGCCGAGCACCGTGCCGCCGGCCTCGATCGGCAGCAGCAGCAGCGACGAGCCCTTCAGCAGGTCGGCGACCGCAGGGCGGCGCCACGCCTCGGCGAGGGCGACCGCCTCCTCCCCCGCCGGCAGCGCCCGCACCGGCTCGCCGCGCCGCAGGCACTCCATGTGGGGGCTGTCCCCGGGGTAGGTGAGGGCCTCGCCGGTCGGGAAGGCGGCGTCCCAGGCCGGGTCGTCGTCGTCCGTGGCGACGGCCATGCGGCGCAGCAGCGGGGTGGGGTCCTCGGGCGGCTCGTCGGCGTCGACCAGGCTGTCGAGGAGCAGCAGCGCGCCGGAGTTGCAGAACGCCGGGACGAGGATGTCGACGAGGCCGCGGGCGAGCAGGTCCAGGTCGAGGGTCGCGCCGATGCGCGGCAGCGAGTCCTCCAGCAGGGTGCGGCGCATCACCGCCGGGTCGAGGAACCGGTCGGCGAGCGGCACCGGCACCCGCACGACGGCGAGGGCCGCCAGCCCGGTCCCGCCGTCCCCGCCGCTCATCGGGTGGGCGGTCACCACGGCGTCGTAGGCGCTGCCGTCCAGGGTCTGCATGCTGAGCACGACGGTGCGCTCGCGGCCGGTGCGGAGGGCCTCCAGCAGGGTGTCGCGGGCTCCGGCGACCAGCTCGTCCAGCATCATTCCCGGCCGCACGTCCAGCACCGCCGCCGCGTTGCGGTCGAACTGGAGCACCTTCCCCGTCGAATCCGTGCCGAGAATGAGAATTCGGGTGGACGACTCCATCGCTCGATTATGGGACACCGACGGGCCGCCGCGAGGGCGATACGCGCAGGGCCGCGCCACCGGAGACCCGATCGCGCGAATCGGTCCGGCGACAATTCCCGATCGGCGCGGACTGAATGCCGAACGCTGTCCGGAACACCTCCCCGCGCGGTCAGGAACGCGGTCAGGAGCGGCCGAAGATCTGCGGCGGCGGGACGGGCGCGGCCACGTCCTGGCCGTCGCGGATCGGCGCGCCGCCCGCGATGAAGTCGGTGAGGTCGCCGCCCTCCACCAGGCGAGCGCGGGCGAGGCCGCCGGCGGCGAGGCGGGCCAGCTCGGGCACCGGCAGGGGCGCCCGGGACGCGGCGACGACGAGGTTGCCGAACCGGCGCCCGCGCAGCACGCCGGGGTCGGCGAGCAGCAGGGCGTGCGGGAACAGCGACCGGACGGTGGCGGCGACGCGCCGCGCCCACATCAGCCGGAACCCGTCGGCGATGTTCATCAGGTAGACGCCGCCGGGGCGCAGCACCCGCGCGACGTCGGCGGTGAACTCGGCGGTGACGAGCTCGGCGGGCACCCGGGCGTCGGCGAAGGCGTCCAGCACCACCAGGTCGTCGGCGCCGTCGGGCAGCGCGGCGATCCCCGCGCGGCCGTCGGTGACGCGGATGCGCAGCCCCGGCACGTCCTTCACCGGCAGCCGCTCGCGGACCAGCGCCACGAGCGCGGCGTCCGGTTCGAGCACCACCTGCCGGGAGCCGGGCCGCGTCGCGGCGACGTAGCGCGGCAGCGTGCAGCCGGCGCCGCCGATGTGGACGGCGTCGAGCGGCTCGCGCTCCAGGCCGAGGTTGTCGATGACGTCGGCGAGCAGCCGCATGTACTCGAATTCCAGGAAAGTGGGGTCGGCCAGGTTCACGTAGGACTGCGGCACCCCGCCGACGCAGAGGACCCAGCCGCCCTCGCGGTCGGGGTCGCGCAGCAGCTCGGCCTCGCCCGAGCCGATCTCGTGAACGTCCTCCGCGCGCCGCGCGGCACGCCTGTCCTTGCGCCCCATCCGCACAGTCTACGAACCGCGGGCCGGCGGGGCGGCGGGCGGCGGGCGGCGGTGGCTACGGTAGGAATGATCGTTCAGCCGGACCCGTGGAGGGGGGAGCTTTCATGACCCGGGCCGAGACGCGCCCCGTGACGGCGGCGGACGAGGTCGCCGGCATCTGCGCCGACCTGCTGCGCTTCGACACCACCAACGAGGGCGAGGGCAAGGCCCGGCCCGAGCGGCCGGCCGCCGAGCACGTGGCCGTCCTGCTGGACGAGGCGGGCGCCGACCCGGTGGTGGTCGAGTCGGCGCCGGGCCGGGCGAGCACGCTCGTCCGCCTGCCCGGCACCGACCCGGACGCCCCGGCGTTCCTGATCCACGGCCATCTGGACGTGGTCCCCGCCGACCCGGCCGAGTGGACGCTGCCCCCGTTCGCCGCGGAGGTCCGCGACGGCTGCCTGTGGGGGCGCGGCGCCGTCGACATGAAGGGGTCGCTGGCGATGACGATCGCCGTGGTCCGCCAGCGGCTGCGCGAGGGCCGCCGCACCCGCGGCGACCTCGTCCTCGCGTTCCTCGCCGACGAGGAGTCGACCGGCGACTTCGGGTCGCGGCACGTGGTGGGCGCGCACCGCGAGTGGTTCGACGGCGTCACCGAGGCGATCGGCGAGTCCGGCGGCTACAGCGTCACCGCCGCGCCCGGCACCCGCGTCTACCCCATCGCGACCGGCGAGCGCGGCACCGCGTGGATGCGGCTGACCGCGCGCGGCACCGCCGGGCACGGCTCCAAGCCCGCCCCCGACAACGCCGTCGCCGAGATCGCGCACGCGGTGTCGCGGATCGCCGCGCACACCTGGCCGGTCCGGCTGACGCCGGGCGTCCGCGCGCTGCTGGACGCCCTCGGCGAGGTGCTCGGCGCACCCCTGGACCTGGACCGGCTGGACGCCGAGGCGGCCCGGCTCGGGCAGATCGGCCGGCTGTTCGCCGGCACCGTCCGCAACTCGGCGAACCCGACCCGGCTGGACGCCGGCTACAAGGTCAACGTCGTGCCCGGCAGCGCCACCGCGCAGGTCGACGGCCGCTACCTGCCCGGCACCGGGGACGAGTTCTTCGCCACGATCGACCGGCTGCTCGGCCCGAAGGTGACCCGCGCGTTCGTCAACCACGACCCGGCGCCGGTCGCCGACCCGGCGGGCGCGACGTTCGCCGCGCTCGCCGCGGCGCTGCGCGCCGAGGACCCCGGGGCGCACCCGGTCCCGTACGTGATGTCGGGCGGCACCGACGCCAAGTCCTTCGCCCGGATCGGCATCCGGGGCTTCGGCTTCGCGCCGCTCCTGCTCGGTCCCGAGCTGGACTACCAGGGCATGTTCCACGGCGTCGACGAGCGCGTCCCGCTGGCCGGGCTGCGGTTCGGCACCCGCGTGCTGGACCGGTTCCTGGACACCCGCTGAGGCCGGGCCGCGCCGATCTCTACCGGCCTTTTCTTGACTGATTCAAGAAAAGGCCGCATGCTGGTGCCATGCCCACCACCCCGGACCTGCCGAAACTGCTGCGCGGCGCCGAGCTGCGCGTCACCCGGCCCCGGCTCGCGGTGCTCGGCGCGGTGCACGCGCATCCGCACGCCGACACCGACGCGCTGATCCGCGCGGTGCGCGGGGAGCTGCCCGAGGTGTCGCACCAGGCCGTCTACGACTCGCTGCGCGTCCTGACGGCGGCGGGGCTGCTGCGCCGCATCCAGCCGTCCGGCTCGGTGGCGCGCTACGAGACGCGGATCGGCGACAACCACCACCACCTGGTGTGCCGGTCGTGCGGCGCCGTCGCCGACGTCGACTGCGCCGTCGGCGAGGCGCCCTGCCTGACCGCGTCCGACGGCCACGGCTTCTCGATCGACGAGGCCGAGGTCATCTACTGGGGGCGCTGCCCCGCCTGCTCGTCCTCCCCCCACCCCACCCGAGAGGATCACCATGCCCGAGAACGATGACGCCATCGTCGTCGACGCCAAGCTCGACGAGGCGGGCGGCGGCTGCCCCGTCGCGCACGACCGCGCCCCGCACCCGACCCAGGGCGGCGGCAACCGCCAGTGGTGGCCGGAGCGCCTGAACCTGAAGATCCTCGCCAAGAACCCGGTGGTCGGCAACCCGCTCGGCGCGGACTTCGACTACGCCGCCGCCTTCAACGGCCTCGACCTGCCGGCCGTGAAGCGCGACATCGCCGAGGTCCTCACCACCTCGCAGGACTGGTGGCCCGCCGACTTCGGCAACTACGGCCCGCTCATCGTCCGGATGGCCTGGCACAGCGCCGGCACCTACCGGATCAGCGACGGCCGGGGCGGCGGCGGCACCGGCCAGCAGCGGTTCGCGCCGCTGAACAGCTGGCCCGACAACGTCAGTCTCGACAAGGCCCGCCGGCTGCTCTGGCCGGTCAAGCAGAAGTACGGCCAGAAGATCTCCTGGGCCGACCTGATGATCCTCGCCGGGAACGTGGCGCTGGAGACCATGGGCCTGAAGACGTTCGGGTTCGCCGGCGGCCGCGAGGACGTCTGGGAACCCGACGAGGACGTGTACTGGGGTCCCGAGACCGTCTGGCTGGACGACGAGCGCTACACCGGCGACCGCGAGCTGGAGACCCCGCTCGCCGCCGTGCAGATGGGCCTCATCTACGTCAACCCCGAGGGCCCGAACGGCAACCCCGACCCCCTGGCCGCGGCCCGCGACATCCGCGAGACGTTCCGCCGGATGGCGATGAACGACGAGGAGACCGTCGCGCTGATCGCCGGCGGCCACACCTTCGGCAAGACCCACGGCGCCGGCCCGGCCGACAGCGTCGGCGACGACCCCGAGGGCGCCCCGATGGAGGCCCAGGGCCTCGGCTGGCGGAACACCCACGGCACCGGCAAGGGCCGCGACACCATCACCAGTGGCCTGGAGGTGACCTGGACCGGAACCCCCACCACCTGGGACAACAGCTTCTTCGAGATCCTGTTCGGCTACGAGTGGGAGCTGACGAAGAGCCCGTCCGGCGCCCACCAGTGGCGGCCCAAGGACGGCGGCGGCGCCGACACCGTCCCCGACCCCGAGGACGGCACGCTCAACCGGGCGCCCGCCATGCTGACCACGGACCTGTCGCTCCGCGTGGACCCGATCTACGAGCCGATCTCGCGGCGCTTCAAGGACAACCCCGACGAGTTCGCGGACGCCTTCGCCCGCGCCTGGTTCAAGCTGACGCACCGCGACATGGGCCCGGTCGCGCGCTACCTCGGCCCCGAGGTCCCGGCCGAGACGCTGATCTGGCAGGACCCGCTGCCCGCCCCGGCCGCCGTCACCCTGGACGCGGCCGGCGTCGCGGACCTGAAGGAGCGGGTCCTCGCCACCGGCCTGCCGGTGTCCGACCTGGTCTTCACCGCCTGGGCGTCGGCGTCCTCGTTCCGCGGCAGCGACAAGCGCGGCGGCGCCAACGGCGCCCGCATCCGGCTGGAGCCGCAGCGCGGCTGGGAGGCCAACGACCCCGACCGCCTCACCGGGGTGCTGCGCGCCCTGGAGGACGTCCAGCGGGCGTTCGCCGCGGACGGCAAGCGGGTCTCGCTGGCCGACCTCATCGTCATCGCGGGCAACGCGGCGGTCGAGAAGGCCGCCCGCGACGCCGGCCACGACGTCGAGGTGCCGTTCACCCCGGGCCGCGTCGACGCCGCCGAGGAGCAGACCGACGCCGAGTCGTTCGCCGCGCTGGAGCCGGTCGCCGACGGCTTCCGCAACTACGCCCGCGAGGGCGTCCGGCTGCCGGCGGAGTTCCTGCTGGTCGACAAGGCCAACCTGCTCACCCTGAGCGCGCCGGAGATGACGGTGCTGGTCGGCGGCCTGCGCGTCCTGGGCGCCAACCAGGGGCGGTCGCGGCACGGCGTCCTCACCGACCGTCCGGGCACGCTGACCAACGACTTCTTCGTCAACCTGCTCGACATGGGCACGACGTGGTCGTCCACCTCGGCGGACCAGTCCACGTTCGAGGGCCGGGACGCCTCGGGCGCGGTCCGGTGGACCGGCACCCGCGCCGACCTGGTGTTCGGCTCGAACTCCGAGCTGCGGGCCCTCGCCGAGGTCTACGCGAGCGCCGACGCGAAGGAGAGGTTCGTGGCGGACTTCGTGGCGGCCTGGGCCAAGGTCGCCGACCTCGACCGGTTCGACGTCCGCGGGTGATCCGCCGGTGCCCGCGGCGTCCGGTCCGGCCCCTGCGGCCGCCCGGACGCCGCGGGCCGCGGCGCTAGCCGGCCGTGCGGCCCGACCAGCGGAAGACCGGCAGCCTCCCCTCCGGGGTGTCGCGGTGCCGCGGCGTGACCCTGAAGTGCTCGATGCCCCCGTGGTGGTGCAGCAGCAGCTCGTTCCCGGGGGGCGTGATCCCGACGATGCGCCGGGGCAGGTCCTCGGGACCGCCTTCCAGGAAAGCCTTCAGCGAGGTAGCCATGCCGGGATGGTCACACGCGGGGCCGCCCCGGCCAAGGCCCCCGGTGGAGGTATCACCCGAACCCCGCCTTTGCGGACGGTCCGAACGGTGCGGGCCGCCACCGCCGGAACCCGGCCGCCGCGCGCCCGGCCCGCGTACCCCGAGTAAACGGATGATTAGATCGATGAAGTAGGTTCTGTCCGGATCATCGGCCGCGACGGAGGGGGACACGGTGGCCGCACCGCTCATGGAGCAGCCCGGGGACTGGACCGAGCCGGGGGCGCACCCGGTGGTGCCGGGCGTGCACCGCGTCCCGCTGGCGCTGCCCGTCGCGTCGCTGCACGCCGTCAACGTCTACGTGATCGACGATCCGGCCGGCCCGGTCGTGGTCGACTCGGGCTGGTCGATGCCCGACTCGCGGACCGCGCTCGCCGCCGCCCTCGGCGCGCTCGGCCACGGCCTGGACGACGTCTCGCAGTTCATCGTCACGCACGCGCACTGGGACCACTACTCCCAGGCCCTCGCGCTGCGCGACGCGTTCGGCACCCGGGTGCGGATCGGGCGCGGCGAGCGGCACTCCCTGGAGGCGTTCGACGTGAGCCGGGGCCTGCACCCGCGCCAGGCCGAGCTGCTCCGCCGCTGCGGCGCGCCCGGCATCGCCGACCGGGTGCTCGCGATGGGCGTGAGCACCGACGAGCGCGCCATGCCGCACACGCTGCCGGACGCCTGGCTCGACGACGGCGAGCGCATCGGCCTCGGCGAGCGCGGCCTCGACGTGTTCGCCACCCCGGGTCACACCCGCGGCCACATCGTGCTGCGCGACGCGGCGGCCGGCCTGCTGTTCGCCGGCGACCACGTGCTGCCGCACATCAGCCCCTCGATCGGTCTGGAGACCGAGCCCGAGCCGAAGCCGCTGCGCAGCTACCTGGACTCGCTGCGGATCGTGCGGGAGATGCCCGACACGCTGCTGCTGCCCGCGCACGGCGCAGTCACCCCGAGCGTGCACACCCGCGTGGACGAGCTGCTGGAGCACCACGCCGAGCGGCTCGGCGCGGCCGCCGCCGAGGTGCGGGCGGGCCGCTCGACGGCGTTCGAGGTGGCGAGCGCGATGCCGTGGACGCGGCGCCGCCGCAAGCTGGACGACCTGGAGGTGTTCTCCCAGATGCTGGCCGTCCTGGAGATCGACGCGCACCTGGACGTCCTCGTCGACCAGGGCCTCCTCGACGTCCACGAGGAGGGCGGCGTCCGCCGCTACGCCACGCGGGCCTGAGGCCCCCGTCAGCCGGGCCGGCGGCCGAGGAGCGCGAGGAGCCGCTCCCCCGGCGGCGCGTCCGGCGGCCAGGCGACCGGCGGCGCGAACAGCCCGGCGCGGCCGCCGCCGACGAGAGCGGGCGCGGCCCGCAGCAGCCGCTCGGCGAGCCCGTCGGGCATCGGCCGGCACGCCCCGAGGGACCGGGCGATGTCCCAGCCGTGCACCGCGACCTCGGTGGCGGCGACCGCGGCGAGCGGGCGGGCGCCGTCCCCGCCGGCGGGCCAGGCGCGGGCGAGCCGCAGCGCCTCCGTCCGGCAGGCCGCCACCGGGTCGCGGCCGGGCCGGCACGCGCGAACCGCCGGCGTCCCGGTGACCGTCTCGCGCAAGATCACCAGCGACTCGGCGAGGTGCGCGCAGAGCGTCCCGAGGTCCCAGCCCCGGCACGGCGTCGCCCGCGCCAGCGCGTCCGCGCGGAGGCCCGCCATGGCGAGGAGCGCGTAGCCGACCGCCTGGTCCACCAGCGCCGTCCCCGGGTCCTCGGCCATCGCGCCTCCCGTCCTCCCCCGCTCCAGGACCGACCCGCGCCGCGCCGCGAACTCACCGCCGCCCGGCGCGGTCCCGGACGCCGCGGCCGGATCGGGACGGTGCGGCGATCCGGGTCCCTTCCGCCCTGGGCAATCCCGCCGGACGGGGCTACCCTGTCCATCGTCAGTGCATTTGCAGATGCATCTGCACGTGCATGACCGCGGTGCCGCCGCTCCGGACGGGGGCCCGGAGACGGCGCACCGCGGGCCGCCCGGCGGCGGCCCGCCCTTTGCCGGGCCGTTGCCCGGCGGCGCGGTTGCCGGCCCGCCCCGCCGATCATGATCAGGGGATGGCGGACGCGAGGCTCGCGCCGGAGCTGGCGGCGGAGCGGCTGAAAGAGCGGATCTACGCGACCATCACCATGGTCGCGGTGCTGATCGGCCTGACCTTCGCGGGCGGCCTGGACGCCCTCGGCGCGGCGCTCACCGTCGCGGTCACCGCGCTCGGGCTCTGGCTCGCCTCGCTCGTGGCCGACGTTCAGGCGCACCGCACCGTGCACCGCGCCTCGCTCGACCGCTCGGGGATGCGCGAGGCGCTGTTCGTGAGCTCGCCGCTGCTGCTGGCGGCGGTGAGCCCGCTCGTGCTGGTCGCGCTGTCGGCGCTCGGCGCGATGGGACTGGTGACGGCGCTCCGCGTCGCGGCGGGGCTGGACGTCCTGTCGCTGTTCCTCTGGGGGTACGCGGGCGGCCGCCGGATGGGCAACGGCCCGTGGGTCGCGGTCATCGCCGGGATCGCCGACACCGCGATCGGGCTCGCGGTGGCGGTGGTCAAGCTCCTCGCCGGGCACTGACCCGCCGTTCCCCCTCCTCCCACAGCGCGCCCGCGTCGCCGGGACCGGCGGGCAGACCGCCGATCGGCGTCTCCCAGTAAACGAAGTCCGCCGACCGGGTCCACGGCCTGACCGCGGCGAGGACGCGGCCGTGCGGGTCGGTGCGCGCGTACCGGGCGAGCGCGGCGCGGTCCTGCCAGGCCGACAGCGTCCAGAACACCCCGCTCAGCGGCGCGGCGCGCAGCGCGACGCCGAGCGCGCCGGGCGCGCGCCGCGCCTGCCGCCACAGGCGCAGCGAGTGCAGCAGGAAGACCGGCGAGCGCCAGGCCGAGGCGAGTTCGAACCGGGACGCCATCACCACCGCGTCCGCGCCGTCCGCGCTCCCACCGCCGCCGACGCGGGTCCAGGGGATCTCCATGGCGGCCTCCTCAGACCTTGCCGATGCCGAGGGTGTTCACGGCGGGCAGCAGGCCGCTGCCGACGGC
Organism: Actinomadura parmotrematis; assembly: GCF_019458805.1. Taxonomy (GTDB): domain Bacteria; phylum Actinomycetota; class Actinomycetes; order Streptosporangiales; family Streptosporangiaceae; genus Spirillospora; species Spirillospora parmotrematis. Next base: position 14,217 of record NZ_JAIBOA010000024.1, on the reverse strand, counting down.
GGCCGCCCAGACCGGCCCGAGCAGGCCGGCGAGGCGGTCGGTGGCCTCGGCGCCGAGGGCCTCCCAGGGTGCGGCGGCGAGGGCGTCGGTGCGCTCCTCAACGTCCCGGCGGAGCGCCCGGCCCTCGTCGGTGAGGGCTCCGGCGGCGTCCAGGAGGCCGCGCGAGCGCAGCCGCTCGCCCGCCTCCGTCCACTCCCGCTCGGTCCATCCCCGGCCGGCGAAGACCTCCTCGGGCGCGGCGCCGAAGGCGGCGAAGGACACCAGCGACTCGGCGGGGTCCAGCCCGGCGGCGAGCAGCGCCGCGATGTGGCCGTCCCCGCGCTGCTCGCGCAGCAGCGTGGCGGCGTGCCAGAGCACCTGGTGCGGCTCGCCGGGCCAGGGCAGCGCGGCGAGGGCGGCGGCGAGCGGGCGGCCGGCGGTCGGCGCGGCCTCGGCGGCGCGGCGGGCGAGCGCGGCCGCCTCCGCGAGGTCCGGCGAGGCCACCGCGTCGCCGAGGAGCCGCCGGTAGACGGCGTCCATGGCGCGGGCGCGGGCGTCCAGGACCTGCTGCGGGGTCGCGTCGCGCCAGGCGTCCTCGGTGTGCCGGCGGACCATGGCGGGCGCGAAGCTGTAGAAGGCCGAGCCGATCCGCTCGGGCGCGGCCGCACCGAGCGGGGCGGCGCGCAGCGGGAAGTAGCTCGGCCAGCGGGGCTCGGGGGCGTAGCCGAGCGCGGCGGCCTCGGCGAACGCCTCGGGAGCGTAGTAGAGCAGGGCGTGCACCGGCTCCAGCAGATGCCAGAGGCGTCGGGCGGTGGTCGTTCCGGTCATGGCGGCCTCCTGAACTTGCCACCGACAAGATGCACCCGCGCTCCGGAACTTGTCAATGGCAAGTTCCGGGGTACGGTGGGGCCATGACCGACCGCCCGTACCACCACGGCGACCTGCGGCGCGCGCTGCTGCGGGGTGCGGCCGAGCTGATCGCCGAGCGCGGCCCGGCCGCGTTCAGCCTGCGCGACCTGGCCCGCCGCACCGGCGTCTCGCACGCCGCGCCCGCCCACCACTTCGGCGACCGGACCGGCCTGTTCACCGCCCTCGGCGCCGAGGGGTACGCCCTGCTCGCGGACGCGCTGGCGGGCGGGCCGGGCGAGCTCAGCGCGCTCGGCGCCCGCTACGTGGCGTTCGCGACGGACCACCCGTCCCACTTCCAGGTGATGTTCCGCGCCGACCTCGTCCGCGACGACGACCCGGAGCTCGCCGCCGCCCGCGACCGCGCCGGCGCCCTGCTCCGCGCGGCGGTCGCGGGGAACGGCGGCACCGCCGCGCCCGACACCGTCCTCGCCGCCTGGGCGCTCGCCCACGGGTTCGCCTCCCTGGCCGGCAGCGGCGCCCTGGCCGGGCGGCTCGCCGGCGCCGCACCGGCCGAGCGCTTCCCCGCGATCGCCCGCGCCGCCGCCCGCCTCGCCGACCACTGATCATCGAGGTCGGGCCGGGGGTGTGCCTTTGCCCGGACCGGGTCAGGAACCGGGACGACGAGAGGAGTCCCCTTGGCCGCCTCACCCCTGGCCGACCGCACCTTCCGCATGCTCTGGCTGGCGCAGCTCGTGTCGGGCGTCGGCACCTGGATGCAGACGGTCGGCGCGCAGTGGCTGCTGGTCCACCAGGCGCACGCGGCCACGCTGGTGTCGCTCGTGCAGGCGGCGAGCCTGCTGCCGGTCATGTTCGTCTCGCTGCCCGCCGGGGTGCTCGCCGACGTGCTGGACCGGCGCCGCCTGCTGGTGTCGGTGCAGGCCGCCATGGGCGTCACCGCCGCCGCCCTCGCCGCGCTCACCGCGGCCGGCCTCACCACGCCGGCGGTGCTGATCGCGCTGACCTTCCTGCTCGGCATCGGCCAGGCGCTCACCAACCCGGCCTGGCAGGCGATCCAGCCCGAGCTCGTGCCGCGCGAGCAGATCCCGGCCGCCGCGTCCCTCGGCAGCCTCAACGTCAACGTGGCCCGCGCCGTCGGCCCCGCCCTCGCGGGCGCCCTCGTCGCCGCCGCCGGGTCGTGGGCGGTGTTCGCGGTGAACGCCGTCTCCTTCGTCGGGGTGCTCGCCGCGCTGCTCGCCTGGAAGCGCGCGGCACCGCACGCCGGCCCCGCCGAGCCCATCGGCCCGGCGCTGCGGGCGGGCACCCGGTACGTGCGCAACGCGCCGGGCGTGCGGCGCATCCTGCTCCGCGCGGCGATCTTCGTGGTCCCGGCGAGCGCGCTCTGGGCGCTGCTGCCGGTCGTGGCGAGCGGCCGGCTGCACCTCGGGGCGGGCGGGTACGGGATCCTGCTCGGCGCGCTCGGCGCCGGCGCGGTCGCGGGCGCGCTGATGCTGTCGCGGCTGCGCGCCCACCTGTCCAACAACGTGCTGCTGGCCGCCGCCACCTGCGTCTTCGCGGCCGGCACCCTGGTCGCGGGGACGGTCGCCTCGACGGCCGCCGTCACCGCGGTCATGCTCGTCACCGGCGTCGGCTGGCTCGTCGCGCTGTCGACCCTGAACACCGCCCTGCAGCTCAGCCTGCCCGCCTGGGTGCGGGCGCGCGGCCTCGCCGGCTACCTCATCGTCTTCATGGGCGGGCAGGGCCTCGGCTCGCTGCTGTGGGGCGCGGTCGCCGGCCGGCTGCAGACGGGCCCGACGCTGGTCGTGGCGGCCGTCCTGCTGGTCGCCGGCGCCGCGACGCTGCGCGGCCTGCCGCTGCTGGCGCAGAGCGGGCGGCTGGACCGCACCGTCGGGGCGCACTGGCCCGAACCGCACCTGGCGTTCGACGCCGATCCCGACGACGGCCCCGTCCTGGTGACGGTCTCCTACCGGGTCCCGCCCGGCAGCGAGCGGGCGTTCCTGGACGCCGCCCGCGCGCTCGGCGTCTCGCGCCGCCGCACCGGCGCCGTCCACTGGGGCGTCTACCGCGACAGCGCCGACCCGGGCGCCTTCGTCGAGGCGTTCCAGGTGCCGTCGTGGCAGGAGCACCTGCGCCAGCACCACGACCGCGTCACCGGCTACGACCAGGAGCTGGTCGACGCCGTGCGCGCGCTGTCGTCCGGAGAGCCCGCCGTCCGCCACCTCCTGCCGCCCGGTTACGCTGCTGCCCTGACCCCCGACGCTGGGAGCGATGGTGACGGCACCGCTGACGGACATGGTGGAGATCGGCTCTGAGGAGGAGCTGCGGGCGCTGCTCGGCGAGGTCGCGCCGCGCTCCGCGAACAAGGAGCGGGCCCGGCTGCACCCCCGCGACCGCGAGTGGCTCGCCGCGTCCCCCTTCTGCCTCGTCGCGACGAGCGCCGCCGACGGCACCTGCGACGTGTCCCCGAAGGGCGACCCTCCCGGGTTCACCCTGGTGCTGGACGACGCGACGATCGCCCTGCCCGAGCGCCCCGGCAACCGGCGCGCGGACGGCTTCCGCAACATCCTGTCCAACCCGCACGTCGGGCTGGTCTACCTGATCCCGGGCCGCACCGAGACGCTGCGCATCAACGGCCGCGCGCGCTTGGTCCGCGACGCGCCGTTCTTCGACGAACTGGTCGTGAAGGGCCACCACCCGCAGCTCGCGGTGGTGGTGGAGATCGAGCAGATCTTCTTCCACTGCGCGAAGGCGTTCCTGCGCTCGGCGCTCTGGCGGCCGGAGACCTGGACGCCGGACGCGCTGCCCTCGCACGCCCGCATCACCAAGGACGTCATGGCGACCGAGGAGTCGCTGGAGGAGCTGGAGCGCTACTACGGCCCGTCCTACGCCGAGCGCCTCTACAAGGGCTGACGGCGGCGCGGACCCCGGCGGGGCGCCGGGGTCCGCGGCCGGTCAGCCGCTCTTGCGGCGGAACTGGCGCTGTCCGCCGGCCCGCGAGTGCGCCCCGCGGACCTTGCCGTCCTTGCCGCCGCCGCCCGCGGCGTTCCCGGACGCGGCGTCGCGCTTGCGGTCCAGGGCCTCCCTGAACCGCCGCTTCACGTCGTCCCCGGCGGCGGCGCCGTCGGCGCCCTCCGGTTCGGCGGGTACATCGGCCATCGTGACCTCCGGCTGTCGTGGATCCTCCCCTAGCGTCGCACGTCCGGTGGCCACTCCCGGACGCGGACCCGGGCGGTGGAAAAACCGCGAACAGATCAAACCGGGCGCCGCAGCCTCTAGAGTCGGGCCCGATGGAGCCTCACACCCCGCCTCCGGAGCCCCCGCCCGTCCACCCGCCGCTCGCCGAGCTCGCCACCGAGGCGCTGCTCACGCGCGACTACGAGACGCGCCCGGTGCTGTTCTACGAGCGGCTGCGCGCCCGCTACGGCCCGGTCGCCCCGGTGGACGTCCTCGGCGTCCCCGCCTGGCTGGTGCTCGGCTACCCGCAGATGCTCGACGTCCTGCGCGACCCGCGCGGCCTGTGGAGCAAGCGCCTGGACTCCTGGCGCGCGCGGTGCGAGGGCCGCGTCCCCGCCGACTGGCCGCTGCTGCCCGCCTTCGAGATCGACAGCTCGGTGTTCCAGGACGGTCCCGGCCTCGCCCGGCTGCGCACCGCCTGGACGGCGGGCCTGAAACCCTTCCAGGACCGCTCGCAGCCGCAGGCGCGCGCCCTGGAGGCGGCGATCCGCCGGTACGCCGACGACCTCATCACCGCGCTCGCCGGCCACGGCCGGACCGGCACCGCCGACCTCGCCGGCCAGTACGCCCGGCCGCTGCCCCTCATGATCGTCAACCGGCTGCTGGGGTTCCCCGCCGCGCGCGGCGAGGAACTGCTGATGGACATGTGGCGGGTGCTGGACGCCGGCCCGGACGCCGCCGAGGCGTCGGCCCGGCTCGGCGCGGCGGTCGCCGAGGTGTGCGCCGCCCGGTTCGCCGCGCCCGCCGAGGACCTGCCCTCCTACATGATCGCCGCGGTGCCGGACCTGACCGTCGACGAGCTGGCCCGCGAGATGGTCATGCTGATCGGGCTGGTCGGCGACCACACCGGCACCCTCATCGGCAGCACCGTCGCCGAGGTCGTCATCGGCGACAGCGGGGTGCGCGCCAGCCTGTCCGCCGGGATGATCGCCGAGGCGGTGAACCGGGCCGCGATCGCCTCGCCGCCGATGGCGAACCTGACCTTCCGGTGGCCGCGCGCCGACGTCCGGCTCGGCGCGTACCGGATCGCCGCGGGCGATCCGGTCATGCTGTCGCCCGCCGCCGCGCACCTGGACCCGGCCTTCACCGGCGGCCGCTCCCCCGACGCGATCTACAGCTCGCGGGCGCATCTCTCCTGGGGCGCCGGGGCGCACGCCTGCATCGGCCGCGAGCTCGCCACCGTCATCACCACGATCGCGGTGGAGCGGCTGTTCGAGCGCTTCAGCGCGCTCAGCCTGGCGCTGCCCGCCGACCAGCTGCCCTGGCGGTCCTCGCCGCTGATGCGCGGGCTCCGGGCGCTGCCGGTCCACTACGAGCTGGCCCCCGGCGCGGACGTGCCGCAGACCCCGGCCCCGGCGCCCGTACCGCAGACCCCGGCCGAACCGGAACCGGCCCCCTCGCCGTCGCTCGTCCAGCGGTTCCTGCGCGCGCTGCGGCGCGACCCGCAGGAGCAGTCCCGCTGAACGCCTAGCCCCGGGCGGCGCCGCTGTCGTCGATGGCGAGGATCCGCACCGTCCACACCTTCTCCAGGACCTCCAGCAGCACGAGGCGGACGGTCAGCGTGGAGCGGCCCTCCTGCGCGGTCCACAGCGGCACGTCCACCCGGTAGGCGCTCTCGAACTCCGCGCCCGCGTCCAGCTCCGCCGCCGGCGGGTCGGCGAGGTCCTGCGCGGGCGGGCTGATGAGCGTGCGCCCCGACCCCTCGACCGCCGCGGCCATCGCGGCGGCGCCGAGATCGCGCCCCTCGGTGAGGGACTCCAGTTCGGTGTAGGCGCCGGTCGTCAGCATGGCGACGACGGCGCGCACGGCGCCGGCGGCTTCCTCGGGCAGCATCGGGGTCCTTTCGCCGGACGGACGTCCCAACCCTAGGGCCGCGCCGGACCGTTAGCGGTCGCCCCGGCTGGGCAGGGGGAGCGTTCCGAACGAGAAGGAGGGCACCGACATGGCCGACAGCACCGGCAAGCACGGGGCGCCGATGGACGACCGCCTCGCCAAGGCGACGCGGGGCATGACGAGCGGCGGGCACTCCACGCGGGCGGAGGAGGACCGCGAGATCGAGCCCGTGGCGGCCGATCCGACCTGGGATCCGGCGGGTCCCGAGGACGCGTCGCTGCCGAGCACCTCCGGGCAGGGCGGCGCCCCGCACGGGATGAGCGCGGCTTCGGTCGAGGAGCGCAGCGCCCTCGCGCGGCTGCTCACCGGGGTGAGCTGGCCGGCCCGCGTGGCCGATCTCACCGCCCACGTGTCGGCGGCGCGGGCGTCCGAGGGCGCGCTGTCGGCCCTGGAGTCGCTGCCCGACCGCGAGTACGCCAACGTCGCGGACGTCGCCGAGGAGCTCGGCTACGGCCGGGAGGACCGCCGCTTCTGATCGGCGGCGTGCTCCCCCGCGGGACCGCACCACCGGACGAGCGCGTCGCGGATCTGCGCGGCGCGCTTGTCGGGTGCGGTCTCGTCGGTCGCCCAGGCGATGTACCCGTCGGGCCGCACCAGGACGGTGGTGCGGGTGGCGCCGCCGGCCAGGGCGTAGCGCACGCGGCCCGCCCAGCGCCGGGTCGCCAGGTAGGTGACGGCCGGGTCGTTGGCGGCCACCACCAGCACGAACCGCCCGTCGCCGAGGGCCTCGTAGAGCCGGGACGGCTCGCCCGCGAGCGGCACGTCGGGGGCGCGCCGGCCGGTGAGCCGGTGCGCGCCGCGCGGCGCGGGGTAGGCGATGTCGAGGCCGGACGCCGCGCCCGCCGCCCGCCGCGCGACGGGGCGGGCGCGGGTCGCCGTCCCGGCGATCACCGTGCGGGCGGCGCGCAGCACGCGGGGCCGCAGCCGCGCGACGCGCAGCATCGTCCCGCTGATCAGCAGGGCCCGCCGGCCGACCGGGTGGCGCTCGGCGTGGTAGGTGTCCAGCAGGCCGGGCGGCGCCCAGCCCTGCAGCGCCGCGGCGAGCTTCCAGCCGAGGTTGGCCGCGTCCTGCAGCCCGGTGTTCATGCCGAGGCCGCCCGCCGGGGAGTGCACGTGCGCGGCGTCGCCGGCGAGGAAGGCGCGGCCGACGCGGTAGCAGGGGACCTGCCGCTCGTCGCTGTGGAACCGCGACGTCCAGCGCGGGGCGTGCATGCCGTGGTCGGTGCCGAGGGCGCGGCGGACGACGGCGCGCAGCTCGGCGACGTCGACCGGCTCGTCGTCGGCGGCCTGGTGGTCGCGGTTCCAGGCGATGACCCGGTACCAGCCGTCGCCGAAGGGCACCAGGAACGCGAACACGGTGCCGTCGGAGCCGACGGTGAGGACGTCGGCGGGCTCCTCGGCGAGCCGCACGTCGGCGAGCATCACCGAGCGGATCGCGGCGCCGCCGGGGAACGGCAGGCCGAGCGCCTCGCGGACGGTGCTGCGCACCCCGTCGGCGCCGACCAGGTAGTCGGCGCGGCGGGTGCCGACGGCGCCGTCGGCGCCGCGCACCCGGACCCGGACGCTCGCGGCGTCCTGGCCGGCCCCGACGACCTCCGCGCCGCGCACGATCTCGGCGCCGGCGGCGAGCGCCCGCCGCTCCAGCAAGCGCTCGACGCGGTACTGCGGGGTGACGAGCAGGAACGGGAAGCGGCCGGGCAGCAGGGAGAAGTCCACGCGGACGCGCCCGAAGGCGCGGACGGCGGGGACGCGCGCCCCGCCGTCGACGAGCTCGCGGGCGAGGCCGCGCATCTCCAGCAGCTCCAGGGTGCGCGCGTGCACGGCGAACGCCCGGGTGAGGCCGGACACGTCCGTCCGGCGCTCCAGGACGGTGACGGCGACGCCCGCGGTGGCCAGGTCGCCGGCCAGCAGCAGCCCGGCCGGGCCCGCTCCCACGATCAGCACCGTGCCGGTGGCCGCCATCGCCCGCGCTCCTTCGCCTCGCCGTCCGCCCGTCGTCCGCCCCTGCCGACCCTGCCCCGGGAACGCCGTCTCGAACCCGATATGCCCCGCTCGCGGCCCGCTCCGGCCGCGCGCCCGGCTCAGCGGCCGGCGAGCCCGCGCAGCAGCAGGTCGGTGAGGGTGTCGACGATCTCGGTCTCGGTGGCGTCCGGACCGTGCTCGCCGGCGGTCAGCGCCGCGTACCCGAACATCGAGATCATGACGCCCATCGCCGCGGCGACCAGGGCGGGGTCGCCGGGCAGCGGGTGCCCGCGGCCGCGCAGCCACTCCAGGTGCTCGCGGAAGACCCCGGTCTCGGCGAGCAGGCCCCGCCAGAGCTCGCCGGAGGCGGGGCTGCCGGCCATCGACGCCTGCATCCGGGCCGCGACGACGGGCAGGTTGTCGCGCAGCACCGTCCAGACGACGGCGACGTGGTCGCGCAGCTGGGCGCGGTCGGACAGGTCGTGGTCGGGCGGATGCCCCTGGGCGGCGAGCACGTCGTCGGCCTGGCCCTCCATGTCGGCCATCAGCGCCTGGAGGAGCTCCTCCTTGCCCGCGAAGTGGTCGTAGAAGGACCCGGTGGCGCGGCCGGCCGCCGCGGTGATGTCGGTGATCTTGGTGTTGAGGTAGCCGCGCTCCATGAAGAGCCGGCGCGCGGCGTCCTTCAGCGCCGCCCGCGTCTCGGCCGCCCTCTCCTTGCGGGTGCCCGTCACCGCCTCGCCTCCCCCTCTTGACCGCCGGTGCGGCCCCCAGCATACTGAGGTCCCATTCACCGAATCATTATTCGGTGAATCGATATTCAGGGAGGTTCCATGAAGGCGATCGTGGCGGGCGGCGGCGTGGCGGGGGCGGCGGCGGGGCTCGCCCTCGCCCGGACCGGCGTCCGGGTGCGCGTGTACGAGTCCCACGAGGACCCGGCCGGGCCGGTCGGCTCGTTCGTCAGCCTCGCCGCCAACGGGCTGCGCGGCCTGCGCGCGCTCGGCGTCCTGGACGCCGTGCAGGCGGCGGGATTCCCGGTGGAGCGGCAGCGCCTCTGGTCCGGGAGCGGCCGCCTGATGGGCGACGTGCCGCGCGGGCGCCTCAGCGGCGACCCGCTGCACAGCGTCACGCTGATGCGCGCCGACCTCGTGCGCGAGCTGCGCGCGGCGGCGCTCGCCGCCGGCGCCGAGATCGTCACCGGCGCCCGCGTGACCGGCGCCGAGCACGCTGGCGGCGGCGTCCGGGTCGCCCTGGCGGACGGCGGCGCCGACGAGGCGGACCTGCTGGTCGGCGCGGACGGCATCTGGTCGGCGACCCGCCGCGTCCTCGACCCGGCGGCGCCCGAACCCGCCTTCGGCGGCCAGTACTCCCTGGCGGGCACCGCGGACCCCGTGCCCGGCGCCGACCCCGGCACGTTCAACATGATGTTCTGCCGCGCCGGCGCGTTCATCGCGATCGCCGCCCCCGGCGGGGCCGTCTGGTGGGCGGCACAGGTCACCGCCGGCCGCGCACCCGACCTCGGCGCCGTCGCACTGGACGTCGTCCGCGACCTGTTCCCCGAGAACATGCCGGCGGCGGTGCTGCGCGCCGCCACCGCCGTGCACCGGCCGACGCTGCACCACGTCCTGAAGCCGGTACGCGTCTGGCGCGACGACCGCGTCGTGCTGGTCGGCGACGCCTCGCACCCGGTCGGCGCCGGCCAGGGCGCGTCCATGGCGATCGAGGACGCCGCCGTCCTCGCGCACGCCCTGCGCGCCCGCGGCGGCGTCGCGGCGGGCCTCGCGTCCTACGAGGCCGACCGGCGCGAGCGGGTCGCGTCGCTGGTGAAGATGGCGGCGGCCAACCGCGACGCCAAGACCGCCGGGCCGGTCGCCCGGCGGGTCCGCGACGCCGTCATGCCGGTCGTGCTGCGCCTGTTCTACGAGCGCTCCACCGCCTGGCTCTACACCCGCGAGCCCGTCCTCGACGGCGCCGCCGAACCGGCCGTCGCTACGGGGCGCGCAGGCTGAGGCCGAGCGCCCGGAACTGCTCGACGGGCCGGTGGTAGCCGCGCTCGATGTGCTGCACGCCGCGCAGCGTCGACGGCCCCTCGGCGACGGCCGCGGCGAGCACCGCCGAGAACCCGGCCCGGATGTCGGGCATGGTGACGTCGCCGCCGCGCAGCTTGGTGACGCCCCGCACGACCGCCGAGTGCAGCGCGCCGGTGTCGTGGTAGCGGCAGGCCGGGCCGCCGAGGCAGGTGTCGTACACCTCGATCTCGGCGCCCATGCTCTTCAGCGCCGGCACGTAGGCCAGCCGGTTCTCGTACACCGTCTCGTGCAGCACCGACATGCCGTCGGCCTGGGTGAACAGCACCATCAGCGGCGTCTGCCAGTCGGTGGCGAACCCGGGGTGGGTGTCGGTCTGCACGGCGGCGGGGCGCAGCCCGTCCGGCGCCGACGCCATGATCCAGTCGTCGGTGATCTCGAACCGGGCGCCCATCCGGGCCAGCGTGGTGATCGGGGTGACCAGGCGGTCCTGCGGGCAGCCGTGCACCCGCACCTCGCCGCCGGTGACCAGCCCGGCGACCAGGTAGGAGAACGCCTCGATGCGGTCGCCGGCGAGGCGCGTCACCGCGCCGCCGAGCCGGTCCACGCCCTCCACCACGATGCGCCGGTCGGGGCTGAAGGAGATCCCGGCGCCCATCCGCTGCAGGAACAGCGCCAGCTCGATGATCTCCGGCTCGGTCGCGGCGTTGCGGATCACCGTCTTGCCGCGGGCCAGGACGGCGGCCAGCAGCACCGTCTCGGTGGCGCCGACGCTCGGGTACGGCAGTTCGATGCGGGTGCCGACGAGCCGCTCGGCGCGCGCGTGGATGCCGTCCTCGGCGATGGTGACCTCGGCGCCGAAGGCGCGCAGCGCCTCCACGTGGAAGTCCACGGGGCGGCGCCCGATCGGGTCGCCGCCGACCAGCGGCACGAACGCCTCCCCCGCCAGGTGCAGCAGCGGCCCGAGCATGAGGATCGGGATCCGGTTGAGGCCGGTGAACGCCTTCGGCACGTTCGGGTCGGCCACCGGGCCCGGCACGATCGTGATCTCGTCGCCGGTCCGCTCCACCGCCATGCCGAGGTGCTCCAGCATCGCCGCGGTGATGCCGACCTCGCCCACGTCGGGCGCGTTGCGGATCGTGCTCGGCTCCGAGCCCAGCATGGCCGCCACCATGTGCTTGCTGACGGCGTTCTTGGCGCCCCGCACGGTGACGTCGCCGCGCAGCGGCCCGGACGGCTCGATCTCCCATACCTTGTCGGTCATCCGTGCAGCCTACGGGCGGTCCGGCCGGCGTCCAACCCGCCCGTCACGAACATCCGTGGAACTCGGGCACCTCGGCGACCGGCCGCAGCCCGGCCCCCTCGAACCAGCGGTGCAGCAGCCGCCCCGCGGTGCCGTCCTGGTACATGACGGTGATCGCTTTGTTGACGGCCTCGCAGCCGTCCAGGTCGCCCTTGCGCATCCCGACGCCGTACGGCTCGTCGGTGAAGGCGTCGCCGACGAGCCGGACGCCGCCGCGGCGGGCGAACCCCGCGAGCACCAGGTCCCCGGTGGACACCGCGTCCACCTCGCCGCTCCGCAGCTTGGCGTAGCAGTCACTGTAGGACGCCGCCGGCACCAGCGTCGGCCTGATGCCGAGGCCCTGCACGATCCGCGCGGTGGACACCGACCCGCTCGCCTCGCACAGGCGGCGGCCGGCGAGGTCGCGGACGCCGCCGACGCCCCGCTCCCCCGCCCGCACCATGATCCGCTGGTGCGCGGTGGTGTAGGGGCCGCCGAAGGTCACCTGCGCGGCCCGCTCGGGCGTGATCGAGTACGAGGCGAGCACCAGGTCCACCCGGTGCCCGTTCAGCAGCCGCTCGCGGTCCTCGGAGGTGACCGTCCGGTACTCGACGCGCTTCGCGCCGATCCGGCGGGCGACCTCGGTGCCGAAGTCGACCTCGAACCCGCGGTAGCCGCCGGAGGCGCGCTCGGCGAGACCCGGCTGGTCGGCCTTCACGCCGAGCACGACGGTGTCCTGCCGCGTCACCGAGGCCGTCGAGGCCGCCGCCGCGCACCCCCCGAGGGCGAGCACGAGCGGCAGCGCGGCGAGCAGGCGTCCCAAGACCGTTGTCACGGCTCCACAGGTACCGGCCGCGCGTGAAGCCCCGGTGAACCCCGAGCGAGCGCCCGCCCACTCCGCGCGGCCGCAACCGGCCCAGAAAACCCGCTCGACACGGGAACCCGCCGGTACTTGAATCTCCGACCATGTCCCTCGACCGACGCGAGCTGCTCGACCGCCTGGACACCTACGACGACCCGTCCCCCCGCGCGACCGCCCCTGAGGGGGACTCCGGCCCGCTCTCCCCGTCCGTCCGTCCCGCGCCCGGAGCGGCGAAGCCCGCCGCCGGGCCGCAGGACGTGGACCGCAACCCGGGGAGCGCCGCGTGGGTCGCCGCGACCGCCGCGTCCCTCCGCGCCGCCGTCGAGGCGGCCGGACTGCGCATCCGCGAGCACCCGGCGATGGTCCTCACTCCCCGATACCCCGCTCCCGGCGTCCGGGGCCCGCGCCTCGGCGCCCGGCGGCACCACCCTCGCGTCCGTCCCCGCCGTGGCCCGCCCGACGTCCACCACGTCCGCCACCGCCATCGGAGCCGCCGGCCCCACTGAGCGGCCTTTCCCGTCCGGGGACCGGCTGTTACCTTCCCCGGAGGGGACAGGCCGAGGACAAGGACGCATCATGCGACCTCACGACGCGCAGGACCCGCCCGACGACGTCCGGCTGCTCCACGGGTCCCCCGCCCGTTCCCACGGCTTCCGGCAAGGCTCGTCGCTGCCCCTCACGGCGTCCCTCGCCCTCGGCCTGTTCTTCGTCCTCGGCTCCGTGGACCTGCCCGGGGCCTGGCGGAAGACGGGGCTCGCCCTCGGCCTCGCGACGTTCGTGGTCCTCGGCATGGCCGTGCAGCACCGCGCCGGTCTGCGGCGCAGGGCCACCGGTCCCGAGGTCGCCCTGCACCTGGCGGCCACGTTCCTGCTGCTCGTCCTGTACCTGCTGTGCAGCGCGGCGACCGTCCTCGCCCACACCGGGTTCGGGCTCCCCTCCCCGCACTCGGTCGCCGCGGCCGCGACGGCCGTCCTCGCCCTGGCGTTCGCCCTGCCCGCCCGGCGCCTGCTGAAGAGGTTCCTCAAGCTGGACGACCCGTCCTGACCACGCCCAAGCCATAAATGCACATGCGCCAGTCCCAAGATCACGTGCAGAATGCCCCCGTGCTCGCCGATCACTGGCCGCTGTTCGGCCTCCGTGTCCGTACCCCCCGCCTGGAGCTGCGACTGCCCACCGAGGACGAGCTGTCCGCGCTCGCCGACGTCGCCGCGCGCGGCGTCCACCCTCCCGGGGCGCGCCCCTTCCTGCACCCGTGGGGCGAACTCCCGCCCGCGCAGCGAGGCCGCACCGTCCTCAAGGACCACTGGCGCCGTCTCGGCAGCTGGGATCCCCGCGATTGGGAACTCAGCCTGGCCGTTTTCGAGGACGGCGTCCCGCTCGGCTTCCAGGACATCGAAGGCCGCGACTTCGCCGTCCTCCGCGAGGTGTCGACCGGCTCCTGGCTCAGTCTGGAACACCAGGGCCGCGGCGTCGGCACCGAAATGCGCGCAGCCGTCCTGCACTTGGCTTTCGCCGGCCTCGGCGCCACCGACGCGACAACGGAGTCCTTCACCGACAACCCGGCGCCCCTGGAGGTCTCCCGCAGGCTCGGCTACCGACCCGACGGCATCGACCACCACGTCGTGAGGGACGAGGCCGTCACCACCCAGCGCCTCCGCCTCACCCGCAACGTCTGGGAATCCACCGAACGCCCCGACGTCACCATCGAGGGCCTCGCCCCCTGCCTGGAACTGTTCGGCCTACAAGAATGAACCACTTGAGTCGGGACACCATGCAGCTGCACATCCTGAGGCTGGAGTAAACCGCGTCCGAAGACACCGCCGCTCCCCACATCCCCGGCCATGTCGCCTATCTGGAGCGCCACCACGCCACCGGCGTCTTCCTGATCTCCGGCCAAACCGTTCCGCCGTCCCAAGGCGGCGCCATCATCGCGTGCGGCATCGACCGCACCGACGTCGAGCTCATCACCGGCGAAGACCCTTTCGTCATCGCCGGTGTCGCCCAGTACTCAGTGACCACGATTCAGGCAGGCCGCCACCATCCGGCCCTGGCCGCCTTGCTCACCCGCTGATCCCCAGGGCATTCTGTCCGGAAATGGAAAAGGCCCCGCCATC
>NZ_JAIBOA010000023.1 GCF_019458805.1 Actinomadura parmotrematis | reverse complement strand
CGCGCGGCGGGCGCCACCTTGGGCATGCCGAGGTCGACGCTCACGAGTGCCTCCCGGGTCCGGACAGGGCGGGCTCGGCGCCCTCGGTCCCGCGCCCCGCGAGGGCCGCGCCGATCGCGTCCGCGAGCGCCGCGGGGGTGAGCCCGATCTCGTCGAGGATCTGCGGGCGCCGCGCGTGCCCGAGGAACCGCTGCGGGATGCCGAAGGTGCGCACCGGCACGTCCACGCCGCCGTCGCGGAGCAGCCGCGCGACCGCGTCGCCGGCGCCGCCGACGCGGCCGCTGTCCTCGACGACGGCGACGAGGTCGTGGGCGGCGGCGAGGCCGCGCAGCCGGTCGTCGAGGGGCTTCACCCAGCGCGGGTCGACGACGGTCGTCGCGACGCCGCCCGCGGCCATCGCGCGGGCGGTCTCCAGGCAGGTGGCCGCCATCGCGCCGACGGCGACGAGCAGCACCGACCCGGCGGCGCCCCCGGCGCCCCCGGCGTCCCCCGCGCCCTCGCGGGCCAGCACGTCGAGGCCGCCGATCCGCTCGACCGCCTCGACGTCCTCGCCCGCCGGGCCCTTGGGGAACCGGACGGCGGTCGGGCCGTCGGCGACGTCGAGCGCCTCGCCGAGCAGGGCGCGCAGCCGCGCCGCGTCGCGGGGCGCGGCGATCCGGAGGCCCGGGACGACCTGGAGGATCGACAGGTCCCACATGCCGTTGTGGCTGGCGCCGTCGTCGCCGGTGACGCCGGCGCGGTCGAGGACGAGGGTGACGGGGAGCCGGTGCAGGGCGACGTCCATCAGCACCTGGTCGAAGGCCCGGTTCACGAACGTGGAGTAGATCGCCACGACCGGGTGCAGGCCGCCCATCGCGAGGCCCGCGGCGGACGCGACGGCGTGCTGCTCGGCGATGCCGACGTCGTAGGTGCGGTCCGGGTGGGCGGCGGCGAACGCGCTGAGGCCGGTCGGGCCGGGCATCGCGGCGGTGATGGCGACGACGTCGGGACGCTCGGCGCCCGCCTTCACCAGCTCCTCGCTGAACACGCCCGTCCAGCTCGGGCCCGCCTTCGGCAGCAGCGCGCCGGTCGCGACGTCGAACGGGCCCGGGGAGTGCATGCGCTCGTCGTCGTCGCCCTCCGCGGGCGCGTAGCCGCGGCCCTTGACGGTGACGCAGTGCACGACGACGGGGCCGCCGAAGTCGCGGGCCTGCCGGAGCGCCCGCTCCACGTCCTGCACGTCGTGGCCGTCGACCGGGCCGATGTACTTCAGCCCGAGGTCGGTGAACATGGCCCGGGACAGCACCATGTCGGCGAGGCCGCGCTTCACCCCGTGCAGCAGCCGGTAGACGGGCGGCAGGCCGCCGAGGGCGCGCTTGCCGAACTCCAGCGCCCGCTCGTAGCGGGGCGCGGTGCGGAGCGCCGCCAGGTGGCGGGCCAGGGCTCCGGCGGTCGGCGCGTACGAGCGGCCGTTGTCGTTGACGACGATGACGACGGGCCGGTCCGGCGCGGCGGCGATGTTGTTGAGCGCCTCCCAGGCCATGCCGCCGGTGAGCGCGCCGTCGCCGATGAGGGCGACGACGTTGCGCCGCCGGTAGGCGCCGGGGGCGGTCCCGTCGCGGTGCGCGGCGGCGCGGCGCGCCTCGGCCTTGGCGAGGCCGTCGGCGTAGGACAGGGCGGTGGAGGCGTGCGAGTTCTCGATGACGTCGTGCTCGGACTCGGCGCGGCTCGGGTAGCCCGACAGGCCGCCGCGGCGGCGCAGGCCGTCGAACGCGGCGCGGCGCCCGGTCAGCAGCTTGTGCACGTACGCCTGGTGGCCGGTGTCGAACAGGATCCGGTCGGCCGGGGAGTCGAACACCCGGTGCAGCGCGATGGTCAGCTCGACGACGCCGAGGTTCGGGCCGAGGTGGCCGCCGCGCCCGGCGACGGTGCCGATGAGCACCTCGCGCAGCTCGGCGGCGAGCGGGGCGAGCTCGTCGGGGGTGAGGTCCTTGAGGTCGCGTGGATGGTCGATGGCGTCTAGCGAAGGCACAACCCTCTCCTTCATCTGTGCGGCGGGGGTCCGCCCCGGGGGCGCGGGCCGCGTCAGTGGACGCGGTTCACCGCGCGCAGCGCGAACCCTTCGAGCCGTTCCCGGCTGGGCGACGGGGGGAGCACGGACAGCGCGTCGCGCGCCTTCCCGGCGTGCTCGTGCGCGAACCGCTCCGCCGCCTCGATCGATCCGGTGCGCCGCAGCACCTCGCCCACCGCGTCCACGGCCCGCTCGGCGGGGACGCCGCCGTCGAGCGCGGCGGTCAGCACGGCGACGCCGGCGGCGTCGGCGTGCTCGAAGGCGTGGATGAGCGGGAAGGTCAGCCGGCGGTTGCGGATGTCGCTGGAGGCCGGCTTGCCGACGACGGCGTCGTCGCCCACGTAGCCGAGCGTGTCGTCGCGGACCTGGAAGGCGACGCCCATGGCCCGGCCGTATTCGCCGAGCGCCCGCACCCATTCCGGGGGCGCGCCGGCGAGAATGGCGCCGCATTCGCAGGCACCCTGGAACAGCGCGGCCGTCTTCATCGAAATCATGGCCAGGTAGGCGTCGATGTCCAGGACGAAAGCGCTCGTCATCTCCGCTTCGAGGACCTGCCCCCGGCACAGTTCCACACCGGCGGCGGCGACCACTTCGAGGGCCGCCGCGACGCGTTCTCCCGGAACGCCGTTGTGGCGGCATTCGGCGAGGCAGAGAAAGAGCTGGAAGATGAGCGCGTCGCCGGTGACGATGGCGTTGTCGGTGCCGTACCGGCGGTACACGGCCGGCTGCCCGCGGCGCAGCTCGTCGCCGTCGATGATGTCGTCGTGGATCAGGCTGGCGACGTGCCCGCACTCGGTGCCGGCGGCGGCCGGCAGCACGTCGCCGGCGCTGCCGCCCACGGCCTGCGCGGACTCCAGCAGCAGGACCGGCCGGAACATCTTGCCCGGCGCCGACAGCGCGTACCGCGCCATCGCGGCCAGCCCGTCGTCCTCCCGCGCCCAGCCGCGCGCCAGTTCCGCCTGGACGAGCACCGAATAATCGCGGACCACACCATTTCGGTCTTCCGGTTGCGGCGCGTCGACCGCCGCATCCGCATAATGCTGCCCACCGGCCATGTCCGGCTCCCATGCTCGATTCCAGCCGATTTCACCATTGGAATGGGCGGCCGACTCCCATGTCAATGGCCACCATTACAGCACCTGCGCAACTTACGGAATTCCTTAAGGGGTCGCTACCCGATCCCCTCAGTCCATCGGACGGCCGTCCGGAAGAACAGCGGCGCATTGCGGTGGAGCCCGAGGGCGTGCCCGGCGCCGGGGAGGAGGAACACCGTCGGGCCCGTCCGCGCGTCGTAGAACAGCGACTCGAAGGCGCGCACGTAATCGGCCGAGAAGCAGCCGGGGATGCCGCACAGCAGGGCGTCGTCCTGCCCGTCGGCGAGCAGCACCGGCACCCGCACCGAGCGGGTGAGGCCGATGTCGGACACGACCTTGGAGGCGTCGGCCCGCTCCCCCGACGTCACGGTCGACTTGGTCGCCTCGTCAGCGGCGCGCGTCGCGGCGTCGGAGTCGTCCGCCGTGTAGAACAGGGCGTCCCGCGTCCCCGGCTTCGTCGTCTCGTAGCCGGCGGGCGGGTTCTCGGGCGCGAGCACGGGGTCCTCGGACGCGGGGTGCAGGCTCGACAGGAAGCCGAACCCGGACGGCCCGGCGCCGTGCAGGAAGGCGGTGGCGATGACGCCGTCCACGTCGCCGTACCGGGCGGCCTCGGCGAGGGCCACGCCGGACCCGAACGAGTGCCCGGCCAGCACGACCGTGCGGCGCCCCTCGGCGCGCAGGACCGCCACCACCCGGTGGACGGCCGCCACCGACGCGTCCAGCCCGACGGCGGCGGCGTCCGGTCGCGTGCCGCCGCCCGTGCCGGGGCGGTCCAGGGCGACGGTGGCGATTCCGGCGGCCGCCATCGCGGCGGCGTAGGAGGGCAGGTCCGGCGCGGGTCTGCGGAGCCAGTAGCGGGAGTCGTAGGTCAGGCCGGGGACGAGGACCTGGACGGTGCCGCCGGGCGGGCCGCAGCGCACGCCGGTGACGCGCGCCGGTCCCGCGGGCCCGAGGTCCACGTCGAATGCGGTGCTCCGGCAGCCCGCCGCGCGGGTGCCGGCGACGGCGGCGGGGGCGGGGGCGGGGGCCGACGCGGCCACGACCAGGCCCAGCGCCGCCAGGAGGATCCTCGTGCGCATCGTCTCTCCTGCGTGGTGTCGTTCGCGCTCGATCGCGGGCCGCCGGCGCCCTCGCGGGCCGCCGGGCGGTGTTCAGAGCAGGCCGACGACCCGGGCCCGCTCGGCCGCCTCGGTGCGGTTGCGGACGCCCAGCTTCTGCAGCAGGTGCCGGATGTGGAACTCGATGGTGTGCTGGGTCAGGTAGAGCTCGCGGGCGATCTCGGCGTTGGTGTTGCCGCTGGCGATGAGACGCAGCACCTCACGTTGGCGGGCCGTGAGGGTCGGCGTCTCGGGCATCGACCGCTGCCAGCGCAGGTACAGCGAGTGGTCGAACACCTGCAGGTCCAGCCGGGACGCCGCGAGCAGGGTGCCGAGCACCCGCTCGATCGTCGACGCCTCCGACAGGTACACCGTGCAGCCCCGGCGGATCCAGGACTCGGCGCGCTGCCGGTCCTGCTGCGACCCGAGCATCGCCAGCCGCGCCCCCGGCAGCCGCAGCCGCCACTGGCCGACGGCCTTCAGCAGCTCGTCCTCGTCGCTCTGCCCCCAGCTCACCAGCAGCCAGTCGGGCTGCACGGCGCGGAGCCGGGCGCTCGGCTCGGCCGCGTCCGGCCCGCCGTGGAAGATCAGCGAACCGTGCATCCGGCAGCCGTCGGGGCCGATCCGCGGCGCCCCGGCGCGGGCCCGCTCGCCCTCCAGCGCGGCCCACTCGCCGATGACCAGGACGATCTGCCTGGCGGCGGGCGGCTGGCACGTTCCGTTGACGATCCGTGTTCCGTCCCTGGTCCGGGTCCAAGTCATCCCGGCACACTCCAATCTCGCTGGTCCTGCTCGTCGACGGGCGTCGGGACGGGGGAATGCGCCGACCGTCAGCCAGACCGTTGCACGGCTCCTTCTTACCCCGGACGGTCGGTCCGCGATATTTCGCGGCGCCCTTTCCGGTGACCGGAGCCGGTCAGGAACAATGCCGCTCGCGCGCGCGGCCGGATACCTCAGCCCGCCCGCACGGAGAGCCGCCGAGGCGCGAACAGAAAACGCTGAATCCCCTGGTCGAAGTCGAGCCCGGTGACGATCCAGCGGCCGGGGAGCCGGTCCAGCAGCAGACGCAGCACGATATCGGCTTCGCGGCGTGCCAATGACGCGCCGAGGCAGTAGTGGATCCCATGTCCGAACGAAATGTTACGCCCATATTGCCGCGTTATATCGAAGCGGTCCGGATCGGTGAATTCGGCGCCGTCGCGGTGCGCCGACCCCAGGCTCGGGAAGACCACCTCGCCGGCCCGGATGAGCCGCCCGGCGACGGTCACGTCCCGCCGGGCGTAGCGGACCATCGCCTGCACCGGCGAGGCGTAGCGGAGCACCTCCTCGATGACGCCGGGCACGAGGGCCCGGTCCGCCCGCACCGCGTCCAGCGCCTCCGGATGCCGGGCCAGGCAGAGGACGGTGTCGGCGATGAGGTTGGTCGTCGTCTCGTGCCCGGCGACGAGCATCAGCGCGCAGAAGTTCAGCAGCTCGCGCTCGCCGAGCGGCTCGCCCTCCCCGCCGTCCTCCATCAGGCGGCTGATGAGGTCGGTGCCCGGCGACCGGCGCCGGTCCGCCAGCACGCTGGTGAAATAGGCGTACATGGCGTCGATCGCGGCCCGGTCCTGCGGGGACCCGGTGCCGCCGGAGACGACCGCGCCCGACCACGCGCGGAACTCCTCGCCGCGCTCGGCCGAGATGCCGAGCAGCCCGGCGATGACCGCCAGCGGGAGCGGGTAGGCGATGCCGGCGACCACCTCCAGGTCGCCGCCGGGCGGCGCCGCGGCCAGGGCGCCGTCCAGCAGGTCCGCCGCGAGGCGCTCGATCCGCGGCGCCATCCCCTCCACCAGGTGGGGGGTGAAGGCGCGCGCGGCCGGCCGGCGGAGCCGCCGGTGCGCCGGCGGGTCGGACCGGACCATGGTGTCCTCGCCGGGGTCGTGCACGCCCTCCCGCCCGCGCCGGCCGGCCGGCCGCGCCGACCCGAACGCGTCCGGGTCCGACAGGACGCGCCGCACGTCGGAATAGCGCAGCACCCGCCAGCCGCCGAACAACTCGTCGCGGCAGACCGGCTCGGTTTCCCGCTGCGTCCGGTACCAGTCGTATATTTCGAACATCGACACTACGTCATCAACGGCGACCATTCCGTAGCACCCTCCACGGGAGCCGTCTTCACTGCACAGGCCGATTTCTCCCGGCACCGATCCTGTCACACGCCTATATCGACTCGAAACTGAGGTAATCCCTAGTGTCGACTAAATGAGTCGGGCGCCTACGATGAGTCCCACTCCGATAAAGATCGACAAGAATTCTCGACGAATTAATTCGACCGACCGCGGAGGTGCGGATGTCCGCCGGCACGCATAGCGAAGGATCCGGGAACGAGGCGGTCGCCGCGGTCCGCCGGCTCGCCGACTCGCTCTGGCCGCACGCCGTCCGCGCGGTCGCCACGCTCGGCCTCGCCGATCTCATCGCGGCGGGCGAGCGCCGCCCGGCCGAGCTGGCGGCGGCCGCCGGCACGGACGCGGACGCGACGGCGCGGCTGCTCGCCTACCTCGCCGGCCGCGGCGTGGTCCGCCCCGACGGCGACGGCGGCTACGCCCTCACGCCCGCGGGCGAGCTGCTCCGCGACGGCCATCCCGAGCAGCTGCGCACCCGGCTGGACCAGCGGGGCCTCGCCGGCCGCCTGGACCAGACGGCGGCGTCGCTGCTGGAGACCCTGCAGACCGGCAAGCCCGTCTACCCGTCGCTGTTCGGCCGCTCCTACTACGCCGACCTCGCCGTCCACCCGCACCTGTTCGCCGAGTTCGACGCGTTCGCCAAGCACTACCTCGCGCCCGCGATCGGCACCGTGCTCGGCCGCGGCTGGGCGGACGTGGACGTCGTCGTGGACGTCGGCGGCGGCACCGGGACGCTCCTCACCCGGCTCCTCGGGGCCGAGCCGCACCTGCGCGGCATCCTGGTGGACCTGCCCGACACCGTCGCGCAGGCCCGCGCGACCCTCGCCGCAGCCGGGCTCGCCGACCGCGTCGAGGTGGTGCCCGGGTCGTTCTTCGACCTGCTGCCGACCGGCGGCGACGTCTACCTGCTGAGCGGCGTGCTCATCGACTGGCCCGACGGCGACGCCACCGAGATCCTGCGCCGCTGCGGCGAGGCCGCCGGCCCGCGCGGCCGCGTCCTCATCGCCGAGCAGCGCGCCGTGGACGAGGCCGCCGCGACCGACGAGGACCTGCGCATCCTGCTGCTCGTCGGCGGCCGGGCCCGCACCGTCGAGCAGTTCGGCGCGATCGCCGGCGACGCGGGCCTGCGCGTCGCCTCCGCCCACCGCAACGCCGACGGCGTCTGCCTCGTGGAGTGCGTCCCGGCGTCCTGACCGCTCGCGCGGCGGGTCAGCCGTCGGCGCCGGCCTCGTGGAGGGCGGCGCGCGACGCGCGGGTGTCGAGCATCTCCAGGCCGCGCACGGCCCAGAAGCGCAGGTCGTCGTCGTCGGCGGCGAGCTGGGCCGCCAGGACGGGCAGGGCGTCGTCGGCGCGGGCCTCGGCGAGCAGCTCCAGCAGCAGGGGGCGCAGGCGGGGGTCGTCCTCGCGCTCGAACGCGGCCGCGAGCTCCGCGACGTAGGAGTCGGCGTGCTCGCGCAGGAAGTCGAAGCCGCTCTCCCGGCGCGCCGGATCGGGCTCGCGCATCATCGCCAGCGCCCGCTCGAACCACCGCGTCGACATCGTCCCCGCCCCCTTCGTCCCGTCCGTTGTACCGCCCGGGTCCGACATTCCACCGCCCGACCCCCACGAAAGCGACGACCGCGCGCAAGGTCGCGGCCGGCACCCGTGCGGGACGGCGGCGCGGGCGCTCGCGCCGTTCCTACGGGCGCGGCCAAGGGCGGCCGGACAGGCGCTCGATGTCGCCGTTGAAGCGGCGCAGGTAGGACGCGAACGCGGCGATGTCGTCGGCGGACCAGTCGGCCATCACCCTGTCCAGGCCGCGGACGCTGCTCTCGCGCTCGTCGTCGAGCATCCGCTCGCCCTTGTCGGTGATGCGGAACTTGCGGGCGATGCCGCCCGCGGGGTCGGGGATGCGCTCCACGAGGCCGCCGCGCATGGCCGAGGCCGTCTGCCGGTTGAGGGTGGAGGCGTCCAGGCCGAAGGCGTCGCTCAGCTCGCCGATCGTCATCGGCCCCTGCATGCGGATGCGGCTGAGCAGCACGTAGGCGCTGCGGTCCATGGCGTGCGGCCGCCGGCGGAGGAACTCGTGGCGGCTGAGCAGCATCTGCTCGTACTCGATGTCCCGCGTGCGCCTGTCCATGCGCCGATCCGCCTCCCGCTCCGCCGCGCGCCCGTCGTGTTCCAGGGGGCGGTCCCATCGTGCCATACGCCTGTGTAACGCCCACATCATGTGTACGGCACATTTGACGTGTACGATGCACATGACACGGCAAATGTATGTACGTTGCATGCGTAACCTCCCACCGCACCCTCCCGAGGACTCCCCATGGACGCTTCCCCGCCCGCCGGCCGGCCCGCGCCGCCGGCGTCCCACGCCAACGGCGTGATCGCCACGCTGGCGCTGGCCGGCATCACGGCGGCGATCATGCAGACGCTGGTCACCCCGCTGCTGGCGGAGCTGCCGAGGATCCTGCACACCTCCGCCGCCAACTCCGCCTGGGTCGTCACCGTCACCCTGCTCGCCGGCGCGGTCTGCGTGCCGGTGGTCGGCCGCCTCGGCGACCTCGTCGGCAAGCGGCGGATGCTGCTGGTCTGCTCAGTGCCGCTCGTCGCCGGCTCCGTGGTCTGCGCGCTGTCGTCCTCGGTCGTCCCGATGATCGTCGGGCGCGGGCTGCAGGGCATGGGCATGGGCGTCGTGCCGCTCGGCATCGCGCTGCTCCGCGACGTCGTCCCGCAGGAGAAGCTGAGCTCCTCCATCGCGCTCGTCAGCGCCTCCATGGGCATCGGCGGCGGCCTCGGCCTGCCGATCGCCGCGGCGATCGCCGAGTACGCCAGCTGGCGGGTGCTGTTCTGGGGGTCGGCCGGCCTCGCCCTGCTGGTCGCCGTGCTGATCTTCGTGCTGATCCCGGACGTGCCGCCCGGCGCCAAGGGCCAGCACTTCGACGCCGCCGGCGCGGTCGGGCTCGGCGTCGGCCTCGTCTGCCTGCTGCTCGCGGTCTCCAAGGGCGCCGACTGGGGCTGGTCCTCGGCGACCACCGTCGGCCTGTTCGCCGCCGCCGTCGTCGTCCTGCTCGGCTGGGGCGTGCTGGAGCTGCGCCACCGCGACCCGCTGGTGGACCTGCGCACCACCGCCCGTCCCCGGGTGCTGCTGACCAACATCGCCTCGATCTTCGTCGGCTTCGGCATGTACGCCTCGATGCTGGTCGTGCCGCAGCTGCTGCAGTTCCCGAAGGAGACCGGCTACGGCCTCGGCCAGTCGATGCTGGCGGCGGGCCTCTGGCTCGCGCCCGGCGGCGTCATGATGATGCTGGTCTCGCCGCTCGGCGGGAAGCTCACCAACGCCCGCGGCCCCAAGTTCACGCTGATCAGCGGCGTGCTGGTGATCGCCGCCGGCTACGGCGTCTCGCTGGCGCTGCTCGGCGGCCCGTGGGGGCTGATGCTCGCCATGATGGTGATCAACAGCGGCGTCGGCCTCGCCTACGGCTCCATGCCCGCGCTGATCATGGGGTCGGTGCCGCTCAGCGAGACCGCGGCCGCCAACGGCTTCAACACCCTGATGCGCTCGCTCGGCACCTCGGTCGGCGCCGCCGTCATCGGCGTGGTGCTGTCCCAGCTCACCACCACCCTCGGCGGCTACAGCCTCACCTCCGAGGCGGGCTTCCGCACCGCTCTGATCATCGGCGGCTGCATCGCGCTCGTCGCCGCCGCGATCGCCGCGGCCATCCCGGCCGCGCGCACCGCCGCGTCCGGCCCCGCGGCCGCGGTGCCCGCGCCGGAGCAGGCCAAGGTCGACGGCTGACGGACGGGGGGCCGGGGCGCACGCGTCCCGGCCCCCCGTTTTCCCCGCGTCAGCGGTGCGTGACGCCCTCCTCGGCGAAGGGCGCGAGCACCGGCCGCTTCACCGGCGCGTCGCCGAGCACCTCGTCGATCTCCACCAGCAGCTCGTCGGGCAGCTCCACGCCCGACGCCCGCACGTTCGCGTGCACCTGCTCGGGCCGCGACGCCCCGGTGATCGCCGACCCGACCTCGGTGCGCCGCAGCACCCAGGCGAGCGCCAGCTCGGGCAGCGTGAGCCCCGCGCCCTCGGCCAGCGGGACCAGCCGCTGCACCGCCGCCAGCGTCCGGTCGTTCAGCACCAGGTCCTTGCTCGCGTTCATGTCGTCGTTGGCGAAGCGGCTGTCGGCGGGCAGCGGCTCCCCCGGCCGGTACTTGCCGGTGAGCACGCCCTGCGCGAGCGGCGACCACACGATGTGCGAGATGCCGAGCTCGGTGCAGAGCGGGAACAGCTCGGCCTCCGGCGCCTGCCACAGCATCGAGTACTGCGGCTGCGAGGACACGAACAGGTCCGGCCCGCCGATCTCCACGGCCGCCCGCACCTGCTCCGGCGTCCACTCGCTGAACCCCAGGTAGCGGGCCTTGCCCTGCTGCACGACCTTCTGCAGCGCCTCCACGGTCTCCTCGACCGGCACCGAGGTGTCGAACCGGTGCGCCTGGTAGAGGTCGACGTGGTCGGTGCGCAGGCGCGCCAGCGACGCGTCGATCTGCTTGGCGATCTGCGCCGCCGACAGGCCCTGGTCGGTGTCGGACATCCGGCCCCACACCTTGGTCGCCAGGACGTAGGAGTCGCGCGGGTGCTCCGACAGGATGCCGCCCCACACCTCCTCCGCCGCGCCCCGCCCGTAGACGTTCGCGGTGTCGAAGAAGTTGATCCCGGCGTCGAAGGCCGCCTCGGTGCACTCCCGGGTCCTCTCGGCGGGCACGCCGCCGGAGAAGGTGAGCCAGGAACCGAGCGAGATCTCCGAGACCTCCAGGTCGGAGCGGCCGAGCTTGCGGTAACGCATGTGCTTCTCCCCACGGCTCGTTTCACCCGAGTCTAGATCGGCACCCTTCCCGCCCCGGCGCCCCCTACGCCCCCGTGACCGGGCGGCCATCTGCGCGGACCGCCGGGAGAAGGACGAGCCCGGCTAGCATGGCCGTGCCCGCCGAACGCGCATCGAGGGGACGGCCACGCCATGTGGGACGAGCTCGCCCGGCTGCACGACGTCCATCTCGCCGGGGTCGCCGAGCAGACCCTCGTGCTGAAGATCGCCGAGGAGGTGGGCGAGGCCGTCCAGGCCTACATCGGGGTGACCGGGCAGAACCCCCGCAAGGGCGTGCACGGCACCCGCGACGACGTGCTGCGCGAGCTCGCCGACGTCGTCGTCACCGCCGGCATCGCGATGATCGGCGTCGCGGGCGGCGACGCCGGCGCCGCCCGCCGCCACCTGGAGCGCCGCCTCGCCGACGTCACCGCCCGCGCGGGCCTCTAGACCGCCCGCCACGTGCGGACCGTCGCGCTCCACTGCCTGAACCGGTTCGCGGCGGCCGGCCGCGCACGCTTCGACGCGCCTCGAAACGATCTCGTCCTAGCGTCGGACCGGTCCGGTCCGGCGCTGGGGCGAGCTTCGCGCGGCCGGACCCGACGCGGTGCGGCCCGCAGGCGCGGGCGCGGATGAGGGAGGTCCTGTGGACGGTTCGTCCGAGGCGGCCACGGCGGACGCGACGCCCGGGGCGGGTGCGCCGCCCGGAGCCCCGGCGCTGATCGTGCTCGGCATGATCGAGCACGCGCTGGCGCTCGCCGCGACGTGGCCGGCGTGGGACGGGCGGCCGATCCAGGTCGGCGACCGGCTGTTCACCCCGCACAAGGCGGTGCGGCGGATCGCCGACCACTGCCTCGACCACCTCGCCGAGATGGAGGACCGCCTCGCCGGCCGCACCCCGCTGCCCGACCGCTGGCACGGCTCCGCCGTCCTCACCCCGGCCGACCTCGCGCCCTTCACCGGCGACGACCTCGACGAGGCGCGCAGCAGGCTGACCCGTATCGGGCGGATCTGGGCCGACCGGATCGGCGCGCTGGACGAGGAACTGCTCGACCGCTCGCCCGGTGAGGGCTGGTCGTTCCGCGACCTCGCGGTCCATCTCGGCTCGACGTACTACGCCGACTCCGTCGGTGACCTGCACGATCCCGCCCGCTAGCACACGAGCGCGCGCGGGGGCGGCCCGCGGACGGCCGGGACCGGCGACCACGGTGCGCGTCGCCCCCGCCACGGCTGGGCAGGATACGGGCATGACCCTGGGAGTCGAAGAGGAATTCCTGCTCGTGGCCCCCGGGCCGGGGACCCCCGTCGGCCGGATCGCCCCGATCCTCGCGCACGGCGCGGCGGATCCCGGTGCCGAAGGGGGCCGGTTCGCCGCCGAGATGCTCGGCACCCAGGTCGAGGTGGTCACCGGGATCTGCGGCGACCTCGGCTCGCTGCGCGAGCAGCTCGTCCGGGGCCGGGCGCGGCTCGCGTCCGCGGCGGAGGCCGAGGGGGTCAGGCCGCTCGCGACCGGCACCCCGGTCCTGGAGGACGGCGTGCCGCCGTTCGCGGCCGGGGCCCGCTTCGCGCGCATCGGCGAGATGTACCAGCGCGTCGCCCGCGACTACCAGGTGTGCGGCTGCCACGTGCACGTCGGCGTCCCGGACCTGGAGACGGCGGTCGCGGTCGCCGACCACCTGCGGCCGTGGCTGCCGACCCTGCTCGCCCTCTCGGTGAACTCGCCCTACCGGAACGGCGCCGACACCGGCTACCAGTCGTGGCGGATCGCGGAGATGGCGCGGTTCCCGAACGCGGGCGTCCCGCCGCGCCACGGCTCGGCGGACGTCTACCTGGAGCGGGTGCAGCGCCTCGTGGACAGCGGCATGCTCGTGGACAGCACGATGACGTTCTGGCTGGCCCGCGCGTCGGTGCGGTACTCGACGGTGGAGGTGCGGGCCGCCGACACCGCCGCGTCGGTGCACGACGCGGTGCTGCAGGCGGCCCTCACCCGCGGCCTCGTGCGCACCGCGCTGCACGAGCTGGCGGCGGGCCGCGAGGCGCCGGACGCCGACGACCAGGTGTGCGCCGCCGCCCTGTGGGCGGCGTCCCGGTACGGGCTGAACGGGCCGGGCGTCCACGCGGTGCGCGGCGTCCAGCTGCCGGCCCGCGCGCTGGTGGACGAGCTGGTCGCCTGGGCGCGCCCCGGCCTGGAGGAGACCGGCGACCTGCCCGCCGTCCGCGCCCTGCTCGCCTGGCTCGACCGCACCGGCACCGGCGCCGACCGCCAGCGCCGCGCCGCCGCCGACGGCCTGCCCGCCGTCGTCGACATGCTCGCCGACCAGTTCCTGGCCGCCGCCGGCGACACCCCCAACGGCACCCACCCCAACGCCCTCAACACCCCCCACGAAGCCTGACGCCAGCACCCACAACCCCCTTCCCCTCCCCGCACAGCAACCCTCCCCCACCAACGACCGCTCCCCGGAAAGCCGCGTCCCCAAAGCTCGCCACTGACGAGACCAACCCCACAAGCCCACCCCTCCCGAAACCCGCCGTCCGCAAGGCCGCCGCCCGCAAGGCCGCCCGCCGCCCGCAAGGCCGCCGTCCGCGGGGTCGCCGTCGGTAAAGGCGTGCATTCCGGCGTCCGTGGGGCCGGCGTCCGTGGGACCGGCGTCCGTGGGGCCGGCGTCCGTGGGGGCGTGCGTCCCGGCGGTCGTGGAGCCGGCGTTCGCGCGGGCCGAGGTCTCGACCTCCGTGGGAAGCGGCTTCCGTGGGAGACAGCGGGGGTGAGCGGTCCGGTGGCTCGGAGGAGCGCGGGGTTTGCGCGGTGGGAGAGGTCGGGGGCGGGGGTGCACCCGCCGGCCGGTGGTGTGGGAGGTGGGGGCCGGCGGGTGCGGTGGGGGGTGAGGCTCAAGGGGGTCGGGGCGCGCCTAATGGACAGGGTGGGCGCCGTTGGTGGGGTGCGCGTTACGCATGGCTCGCGTGACGGGCGTGGTGCGCGCGCGGGCGGGGTCAGTCGCCGTAGATGCCGAAGTCGGTGAGGGTGCCGTAGCCGTAGCAGTTGCCCCCGAACTTCCAGTACCCCGGGCCGACGCGCGGGCCGTAGTGGACGCTGCCGTCCGAGCACTCCGTCCACGCGCCGTTCGAGCCCGAGTCGATGCGGACGTTCGCCGTCCACTCGTAGGCGTTGTGCCAGACGCTGTCGACGCCCGAGACGTGCTTGGAGCTGACGCCGCCGGACTTCAGCGACTGCCTGCCCGGCAGGTCGGCGCCGTTCTTCGCGACCTTGACGTCGCCCGGCGCCGGCTTCGGCGGCTTCGGTGCGGCCGCGGCTTCGGCGGCGGACGCGGCCCCCGCCGCGATCCCGCCGAGGGCGACGAGCAGAGCCGTCGTCGCGATGGTCTTCCTCATCCTTGCTCCCCGTTCGGTCGGTGTTTCCTGCTGTCCGCGCGTTGGGCGGACGTGAGGCATACGACCGGGACGGGGCGTCCGTATGACACGTCGCAATGTGACCTGCGTCACACCACTTCGGATCAGGGCAGCGGGCAGGCGGGCAGGTCGGCGACGGTGCGGGTGCGGGCGGCGGGCAGCCAGCCCGTGACGCCCCGGGCCGTGACGCGGTACCAGCGGGTGGAGGCGACGCCGGACTCGTCGGCGGCGAGGTCGCCGAGCGCCGCGCACACGCCCTGCACGTCGTCGCCGTGCCAGACGCGCGCGAGCACGGCGCCGTCGCGGGTGTGCGGCACGTCCTTGATCGAGACGGCGCAGCCGGCGGGGCGGGCCTTCCAGCAGGCCGGGTCGGCGTTGTAGACGGTCAGCACGTGCGGCGCGGGAGCGGCGGGGGCGAGGGCGGGCGGCCGCTCGGCGGCGCGGTGCCCGGCGAGGTAGCCGGCGAGGAAGATCCCGCCCGCGACCGTCGCCGCGGCCATGCCCGCGACCAGCGTCCGCCAGGCCGCCCGCCGGCGCCGCTCGGCGGCGTCCACCGCGCGGACCCGGTCGGCGAGCCCCGGCGGGACCCGCACGGACGCGTCCGCGGCGCGCAGCAGCGCCCGCAGCTCGGCCTCCCCGTCGCTCATGCCCGTCCTCCCCGCAGCGTCCGGCGCAGCGCGGCGAGCGCCCGCTCGCGCGAGCGCGACACCGTTCCCCGGTGCACGCCGAGCAGGTCCGCCGCCTCGTCGATGGTGTACCCGTCGAGGTCGACCAGCAGCACCGCGGCGCGCTGGCGGACCGTCAGCCCCGACAGCAGCCGCGCCACCTCCAGCTCGGCGTCGCGGTCGGCGATGCCGCCGTCCCACCCGGTGGTGGGCGCCTCGATCAGCACCTGCCGCCGTCCGCGCTTCCAGGTGTCGCGGACGACGCTGGTGAGCGCGCTGAAGGCGTAGGCGTACGGTTCGGGGTGGCCGACGAGGGCGTGCGGGCGGCGGCGCAGTTTCAGGTACGCCTCGTGCACCGCGTCCTCCGCCTGGGCCTGGCCGGTGAGCAGCACGGCGCGCCGGTAGAGGCGGGGCAGCAGCGCGCAGAACACGTGGTCGAAATCGTCCTCGGCGTGCCCCTCGCTACCCATCCGCCCCATTGGACAACGGGACGGGGCCGGTCGCCGGGGCGGTCAGCCCGATGTCACCTCGCCTCCACAGGGAGCTATACGGTCCGCGCACGTCGCTTTGGCACTCCGTTCGCCCTATGCGGGGTAGGGGCCGTTTCGGGACCGGCCGCCGCGGCCGGACCCGCCGCGCACCGGAGCGCCGGACACGGGCCGCGAGGGAAGCGACAGGAGGCGACCATGCCGATCCGCCAGATGATCGAGTCCCATCCGGGCACCCCGTCCCTGGACCGCGACGCGCTGCCCGACGTCGTCCTCGCCCTGCTGGAGTGCGCGCAGGCGTGCACCGCCTGCGCCGACGCCTGCCTCGCCGAGGACGCCGTCCAGCACATGGCGAAGTGCATCCGGCTGGACCTGGACTGCGCCGACATCTGCACGGTGACCGGGCGGTCGCTGTCCCGCCAGACCGCGTTCGACCCCGAGGTCGCCAAGGCGCTCCTGCACGCCTGCGTCACGGCGTGCACGGCCTGCGCCGAAGAGTGCGACCGGCACGCCGGCGAGCACGTGCACTGCCGCATCTGCGCGGCGGCCTGCCACCGGTGCGCGGAGATCTGCCGCCGCCTCCTCGACACCATCGGCTGATCCGCGCCGGGCGGTCGGCAACGCGGGCGATCCATCGGCGCGAATCCGCCCGGACGGGTGCGGCGGCATGACAGGGTTGTGTCGGGTCCAGCAGCGGGCTTGTCGACGCCGTCCAGAAGACCGGTAGATTCATGTCCGGTCTTCTTTGCCCTGTTTTTCACAGCCTTCTTAGGCCCCAGGTGGCAGGGTGTGACCTTCGTGGAGTCGTCGAACCCGGAGCGAGTGAGGAAACATGTCCGAGGATGACAAGCCCCGGAGCGAGCCGGCGGTCAAGGCGAAGCTTCCGAGCGCCAAGAACATCCGCAGCCCGGAGTTCAAGCCCCACGGAATCAGCGGCGGCGGCCGCAGCAGCGGCGTCGTCGGCGGCGGGGGCTCGCGCCCGTCCGGCCTGACCGCCGCGCAGGCCAGGAAGCGGCGGCGGATCGGCATCGCCGCCGCGGTCGTCGTGGTGCTGGCGGTCGCCGGCGGGACCACCTGGTACTTCACCCGCCCCGGCCCCGAGGTCACGGTGTCCGGCGCGTTCGGCAAGGACGCCAAGGCCAAGATCCCCAAGGAGCTGAAGCCGGCCGCCAAGCTGAAGGTGAGCACGCCCATCAAGGGCACCGGCAACAAGATCGCCAGCGGTGACACCGTGTTCGCCAAGTACACCTTCTACCAGTGGGCCAAGAAGGGCGACCACGAGAGCACCAACAAGATGATCACCTCCTCGTACAAGGAGGCGGTCCGCCCGCTGGTGATCGGCAAGAGCGGCGTCAAGGGCGTCGACACCGGCCTGGTCGGCCAGACCGCGGGCAGCCGGGTCGTGCTGGAGATCCCGCCCGCCCAGGGCTTCGGCGAGCAGGCCGAGCAGGTCGGGCTGGGCGCCAAGGACTCGGTCGTGTTCATCCTGGACGTGCTGTCGTCCATCCCGAAGAACGCCGGGCCGACCGGCACCGAGCAGAAGCTCACCGACAAGAACCTGCCGTCGGTCGTCGCCGGCAAGCAGGGCGAGGCCCCGAAGATCACCATCCCCAAGGCCGACGCGCCGGACAAGCTGGTCGCCAAGACGCTCGTCGCCGGCACCGGCCAGGCGCTCGCCAAGGGCGACAGCGCGATCGTCCAGTACCAGGGCCAGATCTGGAAGACCGGCAAGGTCTTCGACTCCAGCTGGGCGAGCGGCAACGGCCCGACCCAGTTCCCGATCGGCACCGGCGAGACCGTCCCCGGCTTCGACAAGGGGCTGACCGGCCAGAAGGTCGGCAGCCGCGTGCTGCTCGTGCTGCCGCCCAAGGAGGGCTACGGCACCAAGGGCAACGAGCAGGCCGGCATCAAGGGCACCGACACCCTGGTCTTCGTCGTGGACATCCTGGGGATCACCCCGAAGTGATCCGGGCATGACGGCACACGCCGAACGGCGGGCACCTGGCAGCGGGTACCCGCCGTTCGGCGTTCCGGCGCGTACCGGGACAACCGCCGCGCCGCACTGATCGTCTCTGTAGTGGGAAGCCGTGGGAGTGCGCATGCGATCCGCCGAGAGCACCGAACCCCTCGGGTATCGTCTGGTAACGAAAACATCACGGGGGGCTTGTGAGCAGCACTGACAGGAGCCCGGCGGGCGACCGGCCGGCCGGGTCCGGCGACGTCGCACCGGACGGTCCGGACACCGGGCCGGGGGCGGCCGGGGCCGAGACCGCGAAGGCCGGGACGGGCGACGCGGCGGAACCTGCGCGCAACGGCTCCGAGGACGCCGAGGTTCAGAACGCCGACGCCGAGGTCGACGCCGAGGCGCTCCCGGACGAGCCCGTCGCGGACGAGGGCACCGAGGCCGGCGCCCGGTCCGAGGAGACCACGGGCGAAGACGCCACCGAAGACGCCGCCGAGGACGCCGCCGAGGACGCCGCGGACGCGCAGGACGCGGACGTCGAGGCGTCGGCCGCCGAGGAGACCCGGCTCGACCCGGTCGTCGCCGACGACGATGCCGACGATGCCGCAGCCGCCGACGCGACCCGAGCCGACCCCGTCGTGCCCGACGACGAGCCCCCGGCGTCCGGCCAGACCCGCCTCGACCCGATCGTCACGGACGACGGCACCGGGGCCGACGCGACCCGAGCCGACCCCGTGGTGCCCGACGACGAGCCCCCGGGATCCGGCGAGACCCGCCTCGACCCGATCGTGGCCGCGGCGCCCGTCGAGGGTCCGGGCGCGGGAACGTCCCCGGCGGATGCCCCGCCCGCCGAGGACGCCTCCGCCGACGAGACCCGGCTCGACCAGGCCGCCGTCGCCGCCGGCGACGAGACCCGCCTGGACGAGGCCGCCGCGACCCCGCCGAGCACCTCCACCGGCGCGGACGCCGACGCCGACGGGACGCCGACCGAGGCGGCTCCCGCCGCGGCGGCGCTCGCCGCTTCCGGCGCGGGCGCGGACGCGGGCACGACGAAGGTCGAGCCCGCCGCGAAGCCCACGATCGAGCCCGGCGAGAACCCGGACGCCGCCCAGGACGCCGCGTCGAAGGCCGCGCCCGCCGCGGCCGCTCCCCCCAAGACCCCGGACGGGGCCAAGGGCGGCAAGAAGAAGCAGCGCCGCCGCGTCCGCTACGCCAAGCGCGCCCTCATCGGCCTGCTCGCCCTCATCGGGTTCGTGGTGGCGGCGTTCGGCGTGGCCTACTTCCTCACGCCCGTCCCCACCCCGCAGGAGGCGGCGCTCGCGCAGGGCCCGACGTTCTACTACGCCGACGGCAAGTCCGAGATCGCCCGGACCGGCGTCAACCGCGAGGCCGTCAAGCTGGACGACATCCCGCCGAGCGTCCGCAACGCGGTGATCGCCGCCGAGAACCGCAGCTTCTACCAGGACCCGGGCGTGTCCGTGCAGGGCACCCTGCGCGCGTTCTGGTCGACCGCGACGGGCGAGCAGCTCCAGGGCGGCTCCACGATCACCCAGCAGATGGTCCGCAACTACTACGGCGGCATCGGCAAGGAGCGGTCGGTCTCCCGCAAGCTCAAGGAGATCATGGTCTCCTTGAAGGTGGGCCGGGAGAAGGACAAGGACTGGATCCTGGAGCAGTACCTCAACACCATCTACTTCGGCCGCGACGCCTACGGCGCGCAGGCCGCCGCGCGCGCCTACTACAACAAGGACGTCAAGGACCTGACGCCCGCCGAGGGCGCCTACCTGGCGGCGGCGATCCAGCAGCCCAGCAACTTCTCCGAGCCCGAGGGCGGCCAGCTCGCCTACGCCGAGCAGCGCTGGCGGGCCGTCGTGAACAACATGGTGCGCGACGGCGCGGTGACGCCGGCCGACGCGGCGGCGATGAAGTTCCCGACCCCGGTCAAGCTGAAGATCACCAACATCCTCAAGGGCCAGAAGGGCTACATGGTCAATGTGGCCAAGAAGGAGCTCATCGAGCGCCGCGGCTACACCGAGGACGAGATCAACCGCAGCGGGCTGAAGATCGTGACCACCTTCGACAAGAAGCTGATGGACACGATCAAGCAGTCGGTGACCTCCAACATCCCCGCCGGCACGAGCTCCAAGGTGCGGACGGCGGCGGTGTCGGTGAACCCGGCGAACGGGCAGGTGCTGGCCTTCTACGGCGGCCGCGACTACCTGAAGGAGGCCGGCAGCAGCGTCTTCTGGGACCACGCGCAGGCCGGATCGGGCTTCAAGCCGATCGCGCTCGCCGCGGCCCTCAAGGACGGCAAGTCGCTGAGCAGCGCCTACGACGGCTCGTCGCCGCAGTACTTCGCCGGCTCCCCCATCCACAACGACAGCAACGAGAACTTCGGCACGGTCAACCTGGTGACCATGACCGAGCACTCGATCAACACCGCCTACGTCAACCTCGGCCAGGACATCGGCAACGGCAAGATCGCCAAGATGGCGGAGAAGCTGGGCATCGCGGGCAGCGAGATGACGGCCGCGCAGCGCGCGGCCGCGGTGTTCCCGCTCGGCATCGTGTCGGTGCACCCGATCGAGCAGGCCGGCGTGTACTCCACGTTCGCCGCCGAGGGCAAGCACCGCACCCCGTACGTGGTGAAGGCCGTCACCGAGGGCAAGAGCGGCGAGACCCGCACCTTCTCGGAGAAGGGCGAGCAGGTCATGAGCGCGCAGAACGCGCGCGACGCCACGTACGCGATGGAGCAGGTGGTGCAGAGCGGCACCGGCACCGGCGCGCAGCTGCCGGACGGCCGGGACGTCGCCGGCAAGACCGGCACGACCGACGCGGGCGCGGCGCTGTGGTTCAACGGCTACATCCCGCAGATGGCGACCACCGTCGCGATCTTCCGTAGTGACGGCAAGCCGGTCGTCATCCCCGGCTACAGCTCCTACGGCGGCGTGCTGCCCGCGAAGATCTGGAGCGACTACATGTCGCAGGCGGTCGACATCCAGGGCTACTCGCCGAAGAGCTTCGGCGACCCGTCGAGCTACGCGAGCGGGAGCGACGGCTCGTCCGGCGGCGGCGTCCGCACCGGCCCGCCGCAGTACAACAACACGCCGAACACCCCGCGCACCCCGCGGAACCCCGGCGGCGGTACCCGCGTGCCCACCAGCAAGCCGAGCACCCCGTCCGACCCGGGCGGCGGGAACGGCGGCACCGGCGGTGGCGACGGCGGCGGGAACGGCGATGGCGGCGGCACCGGTGGCGGTGACGGCGGCGGGAACGGCGACGGCGGAGGCACCGGCGACGGAGGCGGCACGGGAGGCGGCGGGACCGGCAACACGACCGGTCTCCGCACCGACCGCCAGGACTGACGGCCGCCGCGAGCCCGCCACCGCGCCCGGCGGCCGCTCGTGAACCGGACGGGCCCGGTCTCCCCCTCGGGAGGCCGGGCCCTTCGCCGTCCGGTAGCGGTCAGTCGCAGGCGGCGCCGATGCGCTTCGGTGTGTCGCTCATCACCTTGTCGAGCTGTGCGGCGTCGCCCTTGCCGATGGTCGCGGACGCCGCCTGGAGCCGCGCCGCCTCGTCCTTCAGCGCGCTCTTCAGCTTCGCGTCCTCGGCCTTCGCCGCGAGCGCGCCGACGCGTCCGGCGAGCTGCTGCGTGGGCGCCGTCCACTCGGCCGGCCGGGCCGCCGAGACCGCCCTGACCTGCGTCATGTACTGCTGGAACGCCGCCTTGGTGTCGGCGCACACCGCCCCGGAGTTGTCGCTCCCGAGGAGCCCGCAACCGGACGCCAGGCCGGCGGCGCCGAGCAGCAGCACCCCTCCGGCGAACGCCCGGAACGTCCCGAACCGCATCGCACCCTCCCCCTTGATCTCCGCACGCATCCGTCGTATATAGTCCGATCCAGGTCATGAGCGCCAGCGCCAAGCCCCGGCTCGCTGGCCGGCAACCCTTCGTCCGCGATGGGGTGCCCCGGGTGAGGACCAGGCCGGACGCAGCACCGCGTTCCGGCAAGCGCGGGCCCCGCCTTCCGAAATCCGGGGTCCTTGACTCCTTGTGGAGGGCCTTGCCATGTCCGTCGCCACCCTTTCCGCTCGCGCCGCCGCGTCGCCCGCCGAGACGTCCGGGCACCTCGAACCGGTTCTCGCCCGTGCGCTCCCCCGGGTCGTCGGCGCGGACGCGCCGGTCCCGCTGCGCGACGGCCGCACCGTCGGCTACGCGAACTTCGACTACGCGGCCAGCGCGCCCTGTCTGGAGGCGGTGCAGGACGCCGTGGCGCGCGCGCTGCCCTACTACAGCAGCGTGCACCGCGGCGCCGGCTACGCCTCCCAGGTGACCACCGCCGCCTACGAGGCCGCCCGCGAGACCGTCCGGACGTTCCTCGGCGCCGGGGAGCGCGATTCGGTCGTGTTCACCCGCAACACCACCGACGCGATGAACCTGCTGGCGCGGTCGGTGCCGCAGGGGACGACCGTCGTCGTCTTCGAGACCGAGCACCACGCGACGCTGCTGCCGTGGCGGCGGGCCGTCCGGCTCACCGCCCCGGCCACGCCCGCCGAGGCCGTCGCGGCCGCCGAGCGCGCGCTCGCGGACGCGCCCGCCGGGCCGCGGCTGCTGGTCGTCACCGCCGCGTCCAACGTGACGGGCGAGCTCTGGCCGATCGCCGAGCTCGCGGGCGCCGCGCGCCGGCACGGGGCGCGGATCGCGGTGGACGCCGCGCAGCTCGTCCCGCACCGGCCGCTCGACATGGCGCGGCTCGGCCTGGACTACGTCGCCTTCTCCGGGCACAAGCTGTACGCGCCGTTCGGGGCGGGCGTCCTCGCGGGCCGCGCGGACTGGCTGCGCGCCGCCGACCCCTACCTGAAGGGCGGCGGAGCGAGCGCCGCCGTCACCGCGGACGGCACCCGCTGGCAGGTCGACCCGCAGGCGCGGCACGAGGCCGGGACGCCCAACGTCCTCGGCGCGATCGCGCTCGCCGCCGCCTGCGAGGCGCTCGCCGCCGCCGGGTGGGACGCCCTCGCCGCGCACGAGGAGCGGCTCCTCACCCGGCTCCGCGCCGGGATCGCCCGGATCCCCGGCGTGCGCGAGCTCACACTGTGGGGCGGGCGCGGCCCGCGGGTGGGCATCGTGTCCTTCGTCGTGGACGGGTGGAACGCGCGGGACGTGGCGCTTACCCTGTCTGAGGAGCACGGCATCGGCGTCCGGGACGGCAAGTTCTGCGCCCACCCGTTCGTCCGCCACCTGCTGGCGGAGGGCGGCGCGGGGTGCGCGGACGCGCAGGGCTCGGCGGTCCGGGCCAGCCTGGGACTCGGGTCGACGGAAGAGCACGTGGACCGGCTGCTGGCGGCGCTGGCGCGACTGGCCGCCTGACCCCGACCCTGTTCGATACGACGCTTTGGCCCTGTTCGCCCATGTAGCGTAAGTCAAGTCCGTAGTCCGACCGCCGGGGTCAAGGCCCTCCCGGCGGCCGGGTGGGAAGACGGCGCTGGAAGAAAAATGGGGGTGGCGACCGTGGCCGACAGCACGTGGCGACCCGCTTCGGAGCTCGAACGGCGATTGCAGGAAGCGGTCCGCACCGGGGACTCCGAGGGGTACTTCCGCCTGCTGGCGGGGAGCGAGCTGGTGATCCCCGTCCCGCCGGACCTGATCGACGACGTGCTCGCCAACGAGGCGCAGCCGACCTGGCCGACGCGGGACGAGGACGGCCGCACCTACGTGCTGGCCTACACCTCCGCCCTCGCGATGCGCGCCTGCCTCGGCCCCGCCTACCGGCACCACATGCGGCTGCGGTTCGGCGACCTCGCCGAGGCGTGGCCGGACCCGCAGTGGTGGCTGGCCGTCGACGCCCGCCTCGGCGGCGCCGACGGCGACGGGCCGGCGCCGCTGCCCATCGAGGGCCGGCTGCCGACGTGGTTCCTCAAGCAGCTCGCCGCGGGCGACGCCCAGCCCCCCATGGCCGGCCGCCGCACCGCCCTGCCCGCAGCCCCGCCCAACCCCCCACCGGCCGCCCCCGGCTCCGCCGCCATCCCCGCCACCGCACAACCAGGCGCCCCCGCCGAAACACCTCCCCTCCCGACAGACACGCCCCTGGCTCCCACCGCCTCCGCCTCCCACACAGACCGCCCCGCCGACTATCCGGCGCCCGGCGCATCTCCCCTGAGCAACACGCCCGGTACCCCCGGCCCCGCTCTGACTCCCGACGCGCCCTCAACGCTGAGCGCCTCCACCGCCCCCAGCAGCACGGACCGGTCCAACGATGCGGCCGCAGCGCTGGACGCGGCATCCCCGCTCCCCGTCTCCTCCCAGCCCGGCACCCAGGGAGCAACGGACGCGCCCGGCACGCCCGAAGCACCCGACACGAACCTGACTCCCGGCGCGACGCGGGCACTCGACACGCCCTCCCAGCCCAGCGTCCGCGAAGCAACCAGCGCATCAGCACTACCCGGCACGCCCCTGACTCCCGGCGCGGTCCCCCCGCCCAACGCATCCGCTACGCCTGGCACGTACGCAGTCGGTGACACGACGAAGGCTCCCGGTGCCCCAGAAACCACCGGCGCGCCCTTGCCACCCGACGCGTTCCAAACGCCCGGCATGAACGCAGGCGGCGACACGGCGCGGACTCCCGGCGTCCCGGAAACCACCGGCGCGCCCTCACTACCCGATGCGTTCCAGACGCCTGGCGCGGACGTGACTCCCGGCACGACCCCAACGCCCAACGCGTCCGCCGCGCCCGGCACAAACCCAGGCGGCGACGCGGCGCGAACGCCCGGCGTCCCAGAAGCAACCGGCGCGCCCTCACTACCCGATGCGTTCCAGACGCCTGGCGCGGACGTGACTCCCGGCACGACCCCAACGCCCAACGCGTCCGCCGCGCCCGGCACAAACCCAGGCGGCGACGCGACACGGGCTCCTGGCGTCCCGGAAACCACCGGCGCGCCCTCACTGCCCGACGCGTTCCAGACGCCTGGCGCGGACGTGACTCCCGGCACGACCCCAACGCCCAACGCGTCCGCCGCGCCCGGCATGAACCCAGGCGGCGACGCGACACGGGCTCCTGGCGTCCCGGAAACCACCGGCGCGCCCTCACTGCCCGACGCGTTCCAGACGCCTGGCGCGGACGTGAGTCCCGGAGCGGTCCCGCCGTCGAACGCATCTGCCGACCCGGGTGGTGATGTGGCTGGGGCGCCTGGCGCGTTGGAGCGTGCGCTCGGAGCGTCCGCGCCGCAAGGGCCTGATGCGCTCGGTGAGACGCTTGATGCGCCTTCGCCGCCCGGCTCGGCGCCGGGGGCGGACGCGTCCGGCGCGGCTCCGCAGCCCGACTCGCCTCACACGGCCGGCGCCGCTCCGCTGGGTGACACACCCGGGACGGCTCAGCCGGGCAACGTCGGCGCGGGTGTTCCGGGGGCCGCTTCCAACGGTTCCGGGCCGGTTTCGCCCGGGAACACCGTCCATGACCTCGCCTCGCACCTCCCCGACGGTCTCCCGACCTCGGACGGCGAGCGTTCCGCCGCCGACGTGCCCGGCCCGGACGGCACGTCCCCGGCCGGCGGTCAGGGCGTCGGTCCGCTGGCCGACGGCCTGTCCTCCCTGGGCAGCGGGCGGGCTTCTGAAGGTGTGGACGGCCTCGGCACCTCTGGTGCGGGCACCGGGCCGCTGCCGAGCGGTACCGGTCCGGAGCCCGGCGCCCCCGCCGCCGATGAGCGCGATGTCCCCGGCCACACGCCGGGCCTGCCCGGCCAGGACTCTGCCGGGGACGTGTCCGGTACGTCCGCCGCCGGTCCCCTGCCCGGCGGTCCTCCCGTCGCGGACGATGAGTGGTCGCCCGTCGAGGGTGCGTCCGCCGCGCAGGACGCGTCGCCCGCCGTTCTCGGCGCGGCCGCCGAGGTGGCGCGGAAGCCGGAGTTCCAGCCGGCCAACGAGGTCGAGAGCGGGCTGCTGCGGGCCGCCTCCACCGACGATCACGACCTTTTCTTGCAGACGCTCGCGGGCGCCGAGGTGCTGCTGCCGGTCCCCGAGGAGATGGACTACACGCTGCGCCCCGGCCGTCCCGGGTTCCCGTGGCGGACGCGGGAGGTGGACGGCCGCACGACCGTGCCGGTCTTCACCTCGCCCGAGCGCCTCATCGAGGCCGCGCGGGCCGCCGGGACGGGCGCCGAGTTCATCAACCTGCCCTTCACCTCGCTGCTGCGCTACTGGCCCGACCCGTCCTGGATGCTGGCGGTCAACTCCGGTTCCCCGGCGGGCGGGACGATCCTCGCCGAGCAGCTGCCCGGGCTCGCCGCGTGGGCCGACCAGCGCGCCGCGCGCCGGATGGCCGACGGCTTCGAGCCGCAGAACGAGGTCGAGCAGCGGCTCTTCGACGCGGCGCGCCGCCGCGACACCGACGCGTTCTTCAAGGTGCTGCTCGGCGCGCAGGTGCTGGTCCCGGCCGAGCCGGACACGCCGTGGGGCATCGAGCCCGCCGATCCGGAGTTCCCGTGGCGGCCGGTCACCGTGCACGGCCGGCCCGCCGTCCAGGTGTTCACCTCGCTGAAGTGGATGAACGACGCGATCGGCTCGTCCCGCTTCGTGATGCCGAGCTTCCTGGAGATCGCCGCCGCCTGGCCCGACGCCCGGTGGACGCTGATGGTCAACCCCGGGACGCCGATCGACGCGGCCGTC
Organism: Actinomadura parmotrematis; assembly: GCF_019458805.1. Classification (GTDB taxonomy): domain Bacteria; phylum Actinomycetota; class Actinomycetes; order Streptosporangiales; family Streptosporangiaceae; genus Spirillospora; species Spirillospora parmotrematis. Next base: position 101,311 of record NZ_JAIBOA010000023.1, on the reverse strand, counting down.
CCGCCCGAGCAGGTCCAGGCGCTGAGCGGCCCGCCCGCCGCGCCGGCGCCCGCGCCCGCCGCGCCGGACCCGGCCGCGAACGGTGCCGCCCTCGCCGAGGCCCCGCCCGCGCCGCGCGAGCGCGAGCACGAGTCCGAGGCGGCCACCGCGCCCGTCCCGGTCGAGGACGGCCCCTTCGAGCCCGGCAACCGCATCGACCAGGAGCTGTACGAGGCGGCCCTCGCCGGCGACTCCGACGCGTTCCTGCGCGTGCTGCTCGCCGCGAACGTGCTGGTGCCGATCCCGCAGGACGCGCCGCTGGAGGTGACGCCCGTCCAGCGCGAGTTCCGCTGGGACGCCGCCCTGCGCGACGCGTCGTCGGTGCGGGTGTTCACCTCGCTGGTCCGGCTGCGCGAGGTGCTGCCCGAGTCGCGGTTCGTCTACGCCGACTTCCGCGAGCTGATCGGGTCCTGGCCGCGCGAGGAGTGGACGATGCTCCTCAACCCCGGCACGAAGATCGGCGCCTCGCTGGACGGCGACCAGGTGGGCGCGCTCAGCGAGTGGGCCGTCCGGGTCGGGCTGGTGCAGCCGCGCCAGGACGTCCCGGTCCCGCCGCTGCCGCCCCGCCCGCCCGCGCCCGCCGCCGACGACGTCCCGCCGGCCGCCGCCGCCCTGGACGCGCCGGCGGCCGGCCAGGACGGCGACGGCGCCGCGCCCGACCCCTACGCGGGCCTGCCCGAGCCGGAGGGCGAGCCCGTCGCCCAGCCGACGATCATGCAGAAGGTCGTGCCGCACGGACACGTCGGCTGGTACCTGGAGCAGGGCTACGACCGGGTCGGCGGGTTCGTGCACCCGACCGACGACGTCGCCGAGCTGCAGACGCCCGGCCAGCTCTACGAGACGCTCGGCCTCCTCTACGAGGACTCCCCGTTCGCCAAGGACGACGACGGCGTGCACGTGATCCGCTGGCCTGCCTACTGCCCCGGCCTGTACCGGGTGCCGTTCGGCGGCCCGTCCGAGGAGGACCTCGCGGTGTGGGGCGAGGCGGGCTGGGTGGTGGAGCGGCCGCCGTTCACCGGCACCGGGTTCGCGTCCGGCAGCGCCGGGTCGATCCGCGAGTACAAGGTCGACAGCGTCCGGCTGCCCTACGGGGCGGAGATGTACCACCTCGGCGCGGACCGCTCCGAGCGGTTCGTGGCGATGTACGATCCCGACCGCCTCGCCTGGCTGCGGCCCGAGGAGCCGGCCGGCCGCGCCGAGGGCGGCCGCGGGACGGAGGCGGCGCAGTGATCCGCGACGGTTACCTCGCCCGCTGGCTCGGCCGCGAGTTCGAGGCGGCGCCCGGCGCCGACGGGGAGATCCGGCTGTACGCCGACCGGCCGGTCGACGGCTTCGAGGAGCTGCGGCCGGGCCGGTTCCGGCGCGTCGTGCCGGCGTTCGAGGTGGAGGAGCTGCGGTACGTGCGGACGACCTGCACGTGGCGCGGCGAGCGGTTCGTCATCGTCGGCGAGCACGAGGGCTGGCTGCGGGTGGAGTACGCCGGCGGCCGGTCCCCGGTCGCCGAGCGGCTCGGCCTGGACCGCATCGACCAGGGCGTCTGGCAGAGCTGGGCGCCGCAGCAGGAGATCGAGGACGTTCGCGAGGAGTTCAGCTGACCGGCCCGCCCCGTCCACCGGGCGGGGTTGATTCGACCCGCGTTTCCGTGTTCGCATGATTTCTTGGGCCGCGCTTGGGGTAGGGCGTGGCGCAGGCGATCCGACGGAGGTGCCAGGGGCATGGGCTACCGACCGACGACAGGGAGGCCGGTCTTCGCGGGGCTCGGGACGGCGGCCGTGCTGGCGGTGAGCGTGGCGCCGGCGTCGGCGGCCCCCTCGGCGGACCCGGAGGCGAGCGCCTCCGCCTCGCCGACCGCCTCGACCTCGTCCTCGGCCTCGGCCTCGGCGAGCCCGAGCTCCACCCCCACCGCGACGAAGAGCGCGACCCCGACGCCCGCGCCGACGGTGTCCGCGGCGCCGAAGCCGGTCCTGAAGGTCAGCGTGACGGCCGGGGCGGCGAGCGCCGCGCCCGGCGCGTCGGTGGCGTTCGTGACGCGGGTGCTGGCGGCGGACGCCGGCGCCACCGGCGTCCGCATCTCCTCGATCAAGGCGAGCAGCGGGTCCGCGAAGGTCGGCGGGGAGTGCCCGGCGCCCGCGTTCAGCGCGGGCGGCTGCACGATCGGCACGCTGGACGCCGGCAAGCGCGACTCGGTCAACTCCAGCGTGACGCTCCCGAAGACGCTGAAGAGGACGACGGCGGTGACGCTCACCGTCACCGTGTCGTCCACTAACGCGGCGGCGCGGTCGGCGAGCACGAAGGTGTCGTTCGTGGTGCCGAAGAAGACCGCGACGAAGAAGCCGGCCGCGACGAAGAGCCCGGCCGCGGGCTCCGGCGCCGGCTCCGGTTCCGGTGGCGCGCCGAGTTCCAGCGCCCCCGCCCCCTACTCGCCGCCCGCCCCCAACGGAACGTTCTCCGCGGCCGCGAACACAGCGAAGAACCCGCAGGTCGCGCTGCCGCCGATGGCGGCGGCGCCGAGCCCGTCGGTGGCGCCGAGCACCGGAGCGCTCCAGGCGGCGCAGGAGAGCCGGCTGCGCGGCAACCCCGCCCCGATCGCCCAGGAGATCACCTTCGACCGGGTGGCGGTGACGCAGGGCGCCTGGCTGGCGGCGCTGCTCGTCGGGTTCGGGCTGCTGCTCACCCAGCTCCGCCTCGGCCGCCGCACCCTGTCGCCGGAGGCGCTGGAGGCGGCGCGCCGTGCGCGCGGCGTGCACCGCCGCACCCGCCGCGGCACCTTCGGCCGCTGACCGCCCGGTCACCCATGGTCGAGATGCGGCGTGTTGGCCTATGGGAGCGCTCCCAGGAGCCAACACGCCGCATCTCGACGACGGGTGACCGGGTGGTCGTCAGGAGCGGGTGAGGGCGTGGCAGGCGATGGCGGCGGCGGCGACCACGTTCAGCGAGTCGACGCCGTTCGCCAGGGCGTCCGCGCTCATCGGGATGCAGACGGGCTCGTCGGCCTCGGCGAGCCAGCGCGAGGTCAGGCCGTCGCCCTCGGAGCCGAGCAGCAGCGCGACCCGGTCGCCCATCGGGGCCTTGTCGAGCGGCACCGCCGCCTGGTCGGGGGTGAGCGCGAGCAGCGTGAAGCCGGCGGCGCGCAGCCCGGCGAGGCCGTCGGTCCAGCGCGGCATGCGGGCGTGCGGGACGGCGAACACCGCGCCCATCGACACCTTGATCGCCCGCCGGTAGAGCGGGTCGGCGCAGCGCGGCGCGAGGACCACCGCGTCGACGCCGAGCGCCGCCGCGCACCGGAAGATCGCGCCGACGTTGGCGTGGTCGACCAGGTCCTCCAGGACGAGCAGCCGCCGGGCGCCCGCGATCACGTCGGCGACCGGCGGCAGCGGCAGCCGGTGCAGCGAGGCGAGCGCGCCGCGGTGCACGGGGAAGCCCGCGACGGCCTCGACGGTGGCGTCCGGCGCCACGTACACCGGCGCGTCCACGCCCGCCAGCAGGTCGGCGAGCGGCGCGGCCCAGCGCTCGGCCATGAGGAGCGAGCGCGGCGGGTACCCGGCGCCGACGGCGCGGCGGATCACCTTCTCGCCCTCGGCGATGAACAGCCCGTGCTCGGCCTCCAGGCTCTTGCGCAGGTTCACGTCGCGCAGCGAGGTGTAGTCGGCGAGCCGCGGGTCGGCGGGGTCGGACACGGGGACGAGGCGGGCCATGCCTCCATTGTGGGCCCGCCCGCCCCGTGCTCGGGCGGGCCGCGTCCCGGTCGCGTCAGGGCAGCGTGACCTCCGCCGACACCGCCCGGTGGTCGCTGCCCGGCAGGTCGTGGACGGCGACGCGGCCGACCGCGCAGCGCCGGTCGACCAGCACGTGGTCGATGGTGATCGGCGGCGCGCCCGGCCGGGTCAGGCCCCAGGTGGGGCGCAGCCCGGCGCCCGCGCGGTCGGCGGCGTCGGCGTAGCCGCGGCCGAGGACGCCGCGCAGCGTCGCGTGGTCGAGGGTGGCGTTGAAGTCGCCAGCGAGGATCCGCACCACCCCGTCCCCGGAAGCGGACGGCAGCTCGCCGATATCGCGCCGCCAGTCGCGCGCGGACTCCGCCGATATCGGCGGCACCGGATGGACGGCGGTGACCTGCACCTTCCGGCCGCCGGGCAGCGTGAGCTCGGCCGACGGCATCGCCATCTGGGTGCGCGGCAGGGACGGCAGCGCCCGCAGCGGGTAGCGCGAGTACAGGCCCGATCCGGCGGCGCCCCACCGGGCGTCCACGGCCTTGTGCGGCAGCAGCCGGGCGAGCCCGGCCCGCTCGTAGCGGCCGACGGCCTCGGGCGGCAGCTCCTGGAGGGAGAGGACGTCCGCGCGGGTCTCCTGGACGAGGCGGATCAGCCGCGCCGGGTCGCCCTCGCCGAACTGCAGGTTCGCGGTGAGGACGTGCAGGACGGGCCCGCGCGCGGCGGGCTGCCCCTGCCCGGCGGCGCGCGGCAGGACGGCGGCGGCAAGCGCGGCGGCCGCCAGCCCGGCCGCCACGGCCGCCTTCCAGCGCCGCAGCAGCAGCGCGAGGACGACCGGCAGCGGCGCCGCGGCGGCGGCGTAGGGGGTGAGGGCGAGCGCGGGCGCGGTCAGCTCCCCGACGCCGGGCCAGCGGTCCCCGCCCGCGTACCGGACGAGCGCCCAGGCTCCCCACGCCCCGGCGCCCGTCCAGGCCACAGCGGTGCGCCACCGCCCGCGGCGCCGGAGCGGCGCGGCCTTCCTGTCCTCGACGTCCACGCCGGTCACGGCATCGCCCCCTCGCCCGGCCCCCCGGGCGCTCGACGGGCCGGGCCGTGCGCGGCCCGGCGGTCCCCAGGAGTACTGACGTCCGGCGGCGTCCGCGAGTTGCCGGACCGGGCCGCCGGAGGGCCGCGGGCGGCTGATCTGCGGGTGTCGGCGGCGCGTCCGCGGACGATCGCGTAGGGTCAGTGGGCACCCCAACGCCCGCTTTGTCGGGACATAACGCAATGACCTGCGTGATCATCATTTTGAGTTCTTTGTAACCTCCCGTTCGTACTACTACAGTGCCGGGGAACATGGACGGGTTTCTGGTGAATCGAGGACAGCCGTGAGCGGACGTCATCGCAATGACTTCCCCGAGGGGACGCCGGGCGACGGCGAGCACGATCCGTCCGGTCCGCTCTTCGGGCCGGCGAACGACGGATCGTCCGACTGGTTCGGCCCTCGCGAGAGCCAGAGCCCGCCGGTGGTCCCGCCGGGCGCGCGTCCCGGTCCCGGCGCCCCGCCGCCGGCGGGCGCACCCGGGCAGACCGGCGGCCACCTCGCCGGCCCCCTCGGCGGTCCCCCGCCGGCGCGCGCCCCGCAGGGACCGGCCGGATCGGCGGAGACGCCCGGCTGGCCCGACCCGCGCGGCTCTGCCGAGGAGCGGCCCTACGGGCAGGGCATCCCCCAGGGCGGTTTCAGCGGCGCCTCCGACGCAGGCGGCTACGGCCTCGGCCGCCCCGCGGGCCAAGCCGGACCGGCCTCGTCCGCCGGTTACGGCGATCAGGGCGGTTACGCCGCGCAGCCGCGTTACGGCGACCAGGGCGGTTACGGCGAATCGGGCGCGTACCGGGAGTCAGGCGCGTACGGCGAATCCGGCGCGTACGGCGAGCAGGGCGGTTACGGCGACCGCGACTACGAGCGGCCCGGACGGCGCCGCGACGCCGAGGCGGCCGCGTTCGGCGCCGGGGCGGGCGCCTCGGCGAGCGCGTACGGCGACGGCTACGACACCGTCTCCCGCTCGGACGAGCGGCCGAGCGGGTTCTTCGGCGGCCGCGCCGGCGGTTCGGGCGAGTCCGGCGGGTACGGCGGCGGCTCCGGTGGCTCGGGCGGTTCCGGTGGTTCCGGTGGTTCGGGCGGCTACGACGACTACGGGCGGCGCCGCAAGAAGCGCAGCGCGGCCGCGCTGATCGGGCCGATGGCGGGCGCGGTCGGCCTCGCCCTGCTGCTCGGCGTCGGCGTCTACGCCTTCGCCGAGAGCAGCGGCGGCTGCGACGGCGACAACGCGATCACGCTGAACGTGGCGGCGGCCCCCGACGTCCAGCCGGCGGTGACCAAGGCCGCCGGACGGTTCAACGACGCCAAGAACAAGGTCTCGGGCAAGTGCGTCAAGGCCGTGGTGGCCAAGGCGCAGCCGTCGGCGACGGCGACGCTGCTGTCCGGCCAGGGCGTGGCGAGCGACACCAACCGCAAGCCCGACGTGTGGATCCCCGACACGTCCATGTGGGCGTCCATCGTGGCGGCGTCCGAGCAGGGCAAGAACACCGTCCACACGACCAAGACGTCCGTCGCGGCGAGCCCGCTCGTCGTCGCGCTGCCGCGTACCCTCACCGTCGCGCTGAAGAAGCAGGGCGTGACCGCCAACCCCTCCTGGGACAACCTGCTGAAGGCGGCGGGCGGCGTCGCGGGCGGCGCGGTGACCAAGAACCAGATGATCCAGGCCGACCAGGTGCGGCTGCTGGTGCCCGACCCGGCCAACAACGCGGCCGGGATGGAGGCGCTGCTCGTCACCAGCGCGCTGCTCACCAACGACCCGAACCGCGACTCGATCTTCACCGGCATCGTCCGCACCGTCCGCGAGTCGACGGTGCCGACGGTGAACGACCAGTTCAAGCAGTTCCGCAAAGGCCGCGCCGGCCGGCAGCCGATCGCGCTCTCCTCCGAGCAGGCCCTCTACGCCTACAACCGCACCGATCCGGCCGAGCCGGGCGTCGCCCTCTACCCGGTCGAGGGCACGATGATGAACGACTACCCGTTCACCGTCACCACCGACGACGGCGACAAGACCAAGGCGGCGCGCCTGCTGGAGCAGGCGATGAGCACCGAGGCCACCCGCAACGACGTGCGGGCGCTCGGGTTCCGCACCCCCGACGGGACGGCGCCGGGCACCTTCGGCGCCAAGACGGGCGTGAGCAAGGCCCGGCCGCGCCAGCTCGCCGCGCCGAAGTCCGCCGAGGTCGCGTCGGTCATGCAGGCGTGGTCGAAGCTGAACCTCGGCATGCGGATGCTGACGCTGATCGACGTGTCGGGCTCGATGGCCGAGAAGGTCGCGCCGAACACCACCCGGCTCCAGGCGATCGCCCAGGTGTCGCAGGGCGGCCTCAGCATGATGTCCAACGACACCGAGCTCGGCCAGTGGCTCTTCTCCACCAAGATGAAGGGCCAGCAGGACTACGTGCAGACGATCTCGGTCGGCCCGCTCAGCGAGCGGATCGGCTCGACCACCCGCCGCAACCTGTTCCTGTCGCAGCTCGCGCAGATGAAGCCGAAGCCGAACGGCGACACCGGCCTCTACGACACGATGCTCGCCGCCTACAAGATGATGAGCGACAGCTTCAAGCCCGAGTTCGGCAACTCGATCCTGCTGCTCACCGACGGCAAGAACGACGACCCGGGCGGCCCGACGCTGAACCAGACGCTCGCCAGGCTGAAGGCGATGCAGGACCCGAACAAGCCGATCCAGGTCAACATGATCGGGTTCGGCAAGGGCGTGGACCGCAACGAGCTGGAGAAGATCGCCGAGGCGACCGGCGGCAACGTGCAGACCGCGATGACGCCGCAGGACATCTCCAAGATCTTCCTGAAGATGCTGTCCCGCCGCATCACGTCCTGATCCCAGGGGCGGTCCGCGCGCGGGCCGTCGCCTGAAAGGTCCGAAAAAACCCGCCGTCCGGTGTCAACCGGGCGGCGGGGCGGGCCGTCAATCTAGTGGAGGCCCGACGGGGAGCGGGGCCGTCGGGCCTCCATCCTTCTCTCCCCTGACCCGCGACAGGGGCCGGCCCGTTCCCGAGGGCCGCGTGGCGAAGGCGCGAAGCAGCTCGCTTCCCCCCTTTTCCCTCTTCTCTGAGGCGTGCCCGTCCGCACGGCGCGCCCGATCGCGGGAGGACCGTGTGTCCGCTTGGCCCAGCCTCGACCGCCTGGACGACGAGCGACTGGCTCGGGACCTGGCCGCCGGTGACCCCGGCGCGCTCGGCGCCCTCGCCGACCGCTACGCGGCCCGGCTCTACGACTACTGCCACGCGCTGCTGCGCGACCAGGAGACGGCCGCGCTCGCGCTGCACGACGCGCTGCTCGCCGCCTACGCGCACGCGCCGCGCCTGCGGTACCCCGACCGGTTCCGGTCGTGGCTGTACGCCCTCGTCCGCAACGAGTGCGTGCGGTGGCTGCGCGATCCGGCCCGGCCGGCCGAGCGGCACGAGGCGCCCGAGGTCGAGGACGTGTTCCTGGACGCGGGCGAGCGCGCGCACCGGCTCGCCACCCGCCGCGTCGTGCACGGCGCGCTCGGCGAGCTGCGCGGCCGCGAGCGCGAGGCGCTGGACCTGCTGATGCGGCACGGCCTGGACCCGGCCGAGATCTCCGACGTGCTCGCGCTGCCCGTCCAGGAGGCCACCGAGCTGGTCGGCGCGGCCCGCGCCCGGCTGGACGACGCGCTCGCCGCCGCGCTCATCGCGCGCACCGGCCGGGACGCCTGCCCGAGCGTCGCCGCGCTCGCCGGGGACGTCGACAGCCCGCTGCCGCCGGCCACCACCCGCAAGCTCGTCCGGCACATCGACACCTGCCCGGTGTGCGGCGAGCGCCGCGACCGGACGGTGTCGACCTCGCGCCTGCTCCAGGTGCTGCCGGTCGCGATGCTGCCCGGCGAGGTCCGCGGGCACGTGCTGACGACCGCCACCGACCCCGAGTACGCCGGGGACTTCCACGACGCGGTCCGGCGGGCCGAGCCGTTCGACGCGAACGGCTGGCCGCTGCCGGTGGACCGGCCGGAGGCGCCCGAGCCGCGGGGCCGCCGGCTCCCGCCGCGGCTGCTGCCCGCGCTCGCCGCCGCGGCGGTCGTGGTGCTGCTCGTCGCGGGCGCCTTCCTGCTGATGCCGGGGTCGGGCGACCGCAACGCGGGCGCGCAGTCGCCGCGGAGCTCGGCGACGCCGGGCGACCCGTCGGAGAGCGCCCCGGCGGACGACCCCACCACCGACGACCCGAGCGCGCCGCCGTCGCCGTCGCCCTCCGACGACCCGACCACCGAGCCCCCGACGCCCGGCGTGACGCCGACCCCGACGCCGAGCGCCCGGCGCACCACCCCGGCGCCGAAGACCCCGAGGGCGAACCCCACCCGGACGCGGCGGCGGACGGCCGCGCCGAAGCCGCCCGCGTCCGGCTCGCTGGCGGTCTCGGGCTGCACGGCGGCCGCCGGGGACGGCGGCTGCACGGTGACGGTGTCCGCGCGCGGCGGCCCCGTCACCTGGTCGGTGACCGGCACCACCGGCGGCGTCAGCGCGTCGGGCGGCGGCACGCTGGCGGCCGGGCAGAGCGCTTCGGTCACCGCGACCGTCGACTGCTCCGGCGGGTCCGGATCGGGCAGCGTGACGTTCTCCCCGAACGGCAGCGCGCCGGTGAGCTGGACCTGCGCGACCACCTGACACGCCGCCAAAAGTCACCAAAAGCAACATTCACCGCGAACTGGTGGCAAGATCGGGCAGCCGGAGCGTCCCCGAGCGTCTGGAGGATCCTGGTGGCCGGTGGCCCCGACGGCCCGCGCCTCGCCGCGGCCCTGCGCGGCGGCGACGTCATCGCCCTGAGCGAGGTCTACGACGCGTACGCGCCTCGCCTCTACGACTACTGCCACGGCCTCATGGGCGACCGCGTGGAGGCCAACGGGGCGCTGCGCAACACCCTGCTGGCCGCCCGCGAGCACGTCGGCGGGCTCGCCGACGTGTCCCGGCTCCGCGGCTGGCTGTACGCGCTGGCCCGCAAGGAGTGCCTGCGCCGCCGCGACAGCCCCGTCCGGCACACCGGGCAGGAGGCGCCCGAGGCGGGCGGGGCGGACCTCGGCGAGGAGCGGCGGGCCGACCTGGACGAGCGCCGCGTCCTCGCCCACAGCGCGCTCGCCGCGCTGAGCGGCCGCGAGCGCGAGGCGCTCGACCTGGCGGTCCGGCACGGCCTGGACGCGGCGGACGTCGCGGGCGTGCTCGGCACCTCCCCGCACGAGGCGGCCGCGCTGCTGGACGGCGCGGTCCGCGCCCTCGGCGAGGCGGCCGCCGCCGTCGCCGTCGCCCGCGCGCACGCGGACGGCTGCGCGAGCCTCGCCGCCCTGTCCGGCACCTGGCCGGTCCCGCCCGCGAGCGCCCGGCGGCTGCCCGGCCACGTGGACGGCTGCCCGGCCTGCCGGGAGCACCGGGCGCCCGCGCCCGCCCCGGCGCGGCTGCTCGCCGCCCTGCCGGTCGCGGCGATCCCCGCCGACCTCCGCCTGGACGTGCTGAGCGCCGCGACCGCCGGCGACCGCGCCGACCAGCGCCGCGCCGTCGCCGACCTCGCCGGGCCGCTCGACGCCGCCGGCTGGCCGCTGCCCTACGCGGCGGGCCCGGCGGCGGCGCGCCCGGGCGGGCGGCGGCGCGGGCGGCTGCTCGCCGCGGCGGGCGGCGGGGCCGCCGCGGTCGCGATCATCGGCGCGTCCCTCACCGTCCTGCACGGCGGGGCGTCCACCAGGACCGCCGCGTCGTCCCCGAGCGCGCCGCGCACGCCGGACGGCGCCGTGCCCGTGATCGCCGCGCCGTCCGCCGCCCCGTCCGCGCCGCGCAGGAAGCGCGAGCCCTCGGCGTCGCCCACGCCGACGCCGACCCCGACGCCGACCAGCGCGTCCCCGAGCCCCACCCGCACGGCGGAGCCCACGCGCAAGGCGTCGACGGCGCCCGTCACCCCGTCCGCGCCGGCCACCACGAGCGCGCCGCCGGCCGGCCGGATCGCCGTCACCGGCTGCGCGATGGAGTTCGCCTCCAGCTGCGCGGTCACCGTCCGCGCCGTCGGCGGGACGGTGACGTGGCGGGTCGCCGCGACCAGCAGCGGGCTGGTCGCCGGCGGCGCGGGCACGCTGGCCGCCGGGCAGAGCGCGCGGGTCACCGTCCAGCGCACGAGCACCTACTGCCGCGGCGGCAGGAGCGGGCAGGTCGTGTTCACGCCCGGCGCCGCCGCCCTGGTCTCCTGGTGCTGACGCGCCGGGCGGCCCCTACCAGGCCGAGCGGGTGTCGAGGATCTGGTGCGCGCGCCCGACCAGCAGCGGGACCGCCGCGCCGAGCTCCCCGAAGCCCTCGCCGACGGTGGCGTTCTGCAGGAAGCGGGCGTGGATGCCCTCCACGATCACCGCGAGCTTGAAGCAGGCGAACGCGACGTAGAAGTCGACGTCGGCGAGGTCGAAGCCGGTCAGCTCGGCGTACCGCTCGGCGAAACGGCGGCGGCTGTGGAAGCCGGGCTCGGCGGTGATGGTCGCGCCGACCGGCAAATGCTGCTCGTCCCCCGCCTCGGCCCAGTACACGAGGGTGAGGCCGAGGTCGGACAGCGGGTCGCCGAGGGTGGACATCTCCCAGTCCACCACCGCGGCGATCTCCGGGCGCGGCTCCAGCCGGGCGAGGGCGTTGTCCAGCCGGAAGTCGCCGTGCACGAGCCCGACCGGGCCGCCGGCGGGCAGCCGCTCGCCGAGGCGCTCGACGAGCCGCCCGTACTCGGGGACGTCGTGGGTGTTGCCGGTGGCGCGGATCGCCTCCTGGGACGCGTCCCACTGCTTGCCCCAGCGCTTCAGCTGGCGCGCCATGTAGCCCTCGGGGCGGCCGAAGTCGGCGAGGCCCGCCGCCTTCACGTCGACGGTGTGGATCGCCGCGAGGGCCTCGGCGAGGCGCTCGCTGAGGCCCGCGGCCTGCTCCGGGGTGAGGTCGGCGGCGTCCTCGCGGGTCCGCAGCACGCGCCCCTCGACGAAGTCCATGAGGTAGAAGCGGGCGCCGATGACCGCCTCGTCGTCGCAGAACGCGAGCGTCGCGGGGACCGGCACGCCGCCGGCCCGGCCGAGCGCCGACAGGACGCGGTACTCGCGGCCCATGTCGTGCGCGGTCGGCAGCACGTGCCCGAGCGGCGGGCGGCGCAGCACGATCCGCGCGCGGTCGCCGCCCGCCAGGGTGATCCCGTAGGTGAGGTTCGAGCGGCCGCCGGCGATCAGGTCGATCGCCGCGATCCGCCCGGACCCGGGCAGCGCGCGGGCCAGCCAGTCCGCGAGGCGGGGCACGTCGATGCCGGGCACCCCGGCCGGAAGTTCAGCGTCAACGGTCATGAGGCCCTATTAGAACGCGGCTCGGTCCGGGCTGTGAACCCCACCCCCGGCGTTCGGTTTACCGGACGCGGCGGCGATCCTCGGCCGGTTCCGGCCGCGCGCCGCGGGCAACCCGGCACGCCCCGCCACCGCGCCGTCACCGCGCCGCCACCTGCGCGGACGCCGCCGCCGCCGGACCGTGCCAGTGCCCGGCGGCACGGCGGGCGCCGGGGGTAGCGGATTAGCACGGCCAGAGGTCTACGCATCGCGGGTGGAGTCACGCAAAGGTAGGAGTCAACGACGGAAAGGCCCCAAAGGTGCCCACTGGATTTTCCGGGCACGCTGGGCTACGAACTAGGGACAGGACCAATTCGGGGGCGCGAGCACCCGATTGGGGGGGACGTACCGTGGCCGATGCCTGGCTGCCCTCGGCAGCGCGCATGCCTGCACGCACCGACGGCGGAGCGCTGCGCGGCGGCGCCCCGCGCGCCGTCTGGCTGACCAGCGAGACCGATCCGCAGGCGGTCTCGGCCCGGTCGGTCGCCGCCGACCTGGTCCGCGCGGGCCGCCCCGCCCACCTGGTGTGGAACCCCGCGACCGGCGAGACGGTCCAGCTGCTGCCCGCCACCCGCGCGGGCCTCGCCCTGGACGGGCCGGCCGGCACCGAGGGCCGCGTCCAGGTGCAGATCGTGGTGGTCGGCTACGCGCGCGCCCCGTTCACCGCCGTCCCCTTCGCCGGCCTGGAGCCGATCACCCGCTGGCTGGACAGCTGGGACGTCGCCCGCCGCTGGCCCGCCGGGCCGCCGCTGCCCTCGCCGCAGTCCTACCACGCCGCCCGCGACCGCCGGAGCTGGGCGCGCGGCGGCCACTTCGGCGCCTCCCAGGTGCCCGGGACCGGCCGCCCCGACCCCGGCGCCGTCGACGCCCGCCGCATCACCGGCCCCGACACCCCCGTCGCGCCGATCCCGCTGCCGCGGCCGCTGCCCGGCCGGGAGGCGCCCGGCCGCGACACGCCGGGCCGGGAGGCCGCGGGGCTGCGGCTCGCCCGGCCCGTCACGGCCGTGCACGCGGCGGTCGGGCAGCCGGGCGGGCCGCCGGTGGGGCCGCCGCTTCCCGGGCCAGTTCCCGAACCAGCGAGCAGCCGGTCCTGAGATCGCCGAGCCCGGCCGCCGCGCCGTACCCGACGACCAGCCCCGACACCGCCACCGGGCCCGCGTACAGCCGGTCGAGGGTGTCCACGAGGACGCCCCGCGCGGCCGCCCGCTCGGCGACCCGGGCGGCGTGCCCGGCGGGCAGCTCCACGACCAGGTGCAGCCCGGCGGTGTCGCCGCGCAGCGGTAGCCCGTCCAGGGCGGCGGCGACGGCCGCGCGGCGGCGCGCGTAGACGCCGCGCATCCGCCGCACGTGCCGGTCCAGGTCGCCGCGCTCGATCAGCAGCCGCATCGCCTCCTGCGGGACGAGCGGCGTCCGGTCGCCGATCAGGTCGCGGTGGCGGGCGACGGCGGCGACCACGCCGGGGCGGGCGACCAGCCAGCCGACGCCGACGTCGGAGCTCAGCGTCTTGGACGCGGTGCCGAGGTAGGCGACCCGGTCGGGGTCCAGCCCGTACAGGGCGGGCAGCGGCGCCACGTCGAAGCGGAACTCCCCGTCGTAGTCGTCCTCGGCGACCAGCGCCCCGGTGCGGCGCGCCCACGCCAGCAGCGCCTGCCGGCGCGGCACCGGCAGCACGCCGCCGAGCGGGTACTGGTGCGAGGGCGTCGTGTAGACGAGCCGGAGATCGCCGGGGAGGCCGTCCACGACCAGGCCGTGCTCGTCCACCGGGCACGGCACCGCCTCCAGCCCGCGCGCCCGCATGATCTGCGTGGCCTTGGCGTAGCCGGGCTCCTCGACGCCGACCCGGTCGCCGGGGCGCAGCAGCGCGGCGGCGAGCATGTCCAGGCCGTTGGTGGTGCCGCGCGTCACCAGCACCCGCTCGACCGGGCAGGCGACGCCGCGCGCCCGCCGGACCAGGTCGGCGAGCGCGGCCCGCAGGCCGGGCAGGCCGCGCGGATCGCCGCGCGGGCCGAGCGGGACGTCCGCCGCCTGCCGCCACGCCCGCCGCCACGCCGGGGTGCGCAGGCTGCCCGTCCAGGCGACGCCGGGCCGCAGGTCGATCGCGCCGGGCGGCGCGGCGCGGCCGAACGGCGCGGGGTCCGGCCCCGCCGCGTCCGGCGCCGCCAGGGGCGCGGCGATGTCGGTGACGAAGGTGCCCGAGCCGTGCCGCCCCTCCAGCCAGCCCTCGGCGTACAGCTGCTCGTACGCCTCGCTGACGACCGTCCGGCTCACCGCGAGCGCGGCGGCGAGGCCCCGGCTCGACGGCAGCCGCTCCCCCGCCGCGAGGCGCCCGTCGCGCATCGCGTCCCGCAGCTGCCCGGCGAGCTGGTCGCGCAGCGGCACCCCGCTGGAACGCTCCACCACCACCGGCAGATCGAACACGCCGCCCCCCTTCTCCGCCTTCAGGTTAGGGGAAGTGGTCTTCCGGAATCGGCGCCGAGTGGCCCTGTGGGCCGGTCCACCCGGCTCCTAGCGTTGGGGGCATGAGCACCGTTCCGCTGTCCTCGACCGAACGCACCCGCCTCGGCCGCTCCCGCGAGCGCGGCCGGACCGACCGCGCCGAGCTGTACCGCGTCCTGGACGACGGCCGCATCTGCCACCTCGGCGTCGTCGTCGGCGGCGCGCCCCGCGTCATCCCGACCGGCTACGGCCGCATCGGCGACACCCTCTACCTGCACGGCTCGACCGGCGCGCGCAGCCTGATGAGCGGCCCGTCCGGCGAGGTCTGCGTCACCGTCACCCACCTGGACGGCATCGTGGTGGCCCGCTCGGCGTTCCACCACTCGGTCAACTACCGCAGCGCCATGGTGTTCGGCGTCCCGCGCCCCGTCACCGACCCCGGCGAGAAGCTCGCCGCCCTGGAGGCGATCACCGAGCGGCTCGCGCCGGGCAGCTGGTCGCGCGCCCGCCTGCCGAACCGCAAGGAGCTCGCCGCGACGGCCGTCCTCGCGCTGTCGCTGGAGGAGGCGTCGGTCAAGGTCCGCCAGGGGCCGCCGGTGGACGACGAGGAGGACCACGCGCTGGACGTGTGGGCGGGCGTCGTCCCCGTCCGCACCGCCTTCGGCGCGCCCGTCCCCGACCCGCTGCTGCGCCCGGGCATCCCCGCGCCGGCGTCCCTGACTTCTTGGTGAAGCGGAGGTATTCCCACGCCTGCAAGTGGGTACTGACAAGGTAGGAAGGTCCGCGCCCCCGTGCACTCCCCCCGGCTCGGGGGCGCGGACGTCCGCCCGCCGCCGCGGTTACCGGGCGATCGTCCGCCGTCGTAGGGTTGAGGGCATGAACGAGCGGCTGGTGTGGATCGACTGCGAGATGACGGGGCTCGACCTCGGGGCGGACGCCCTGATCGAGATAGCCGCGGTGGTGACCGACAGCGAGCTCACCGTCCTCGACGAGGGCATCGACGTGATCGTCAAGCCGCCGCAGGAGGCGCTCGCGCAGATGTCGGACGTGGTGCGCACCATGCACACCACCTCGCGGCTGCTGGACGAGCTGCCCGGCGGCGTCAGCCTCGCCGAGGCCGAGGAACTCGTCCTCGACTACGTCAAGAAGCACGTCAAGGACGCCGGCAAGGCCCCGCTCTGCGGCAACTCCATCGCCACCGACCGCTCCTTCATCGCCCGCGACATGCCCGGCCTCGACGGCTTCCTGCACTACCGGATGGTCGACGTCTCCAGCATCAAGGAGCTGTCCCGCCGCTGGTACCCGCGCGCCTACTTCGCGAGCCCGGCCAAGAAGGGCGGCCACCGCGCCCTCGCCGACATCCTGGAGAGCATCCGGGAGCTCCGCTACTACCGCGCCGCCGTCTTCGTCCCCCAGCCGGGCCCCGACAGCGACACCGCCCGCGCCATCGCCGCCGACGTCACCGCCGGGCCGTGAACCGGTAGTGGCCAACCACCCTCGCGGAACCGCTACACTTGCTTGAGCCGGGAGCGATCCGGGCGACATGGTGGGTGTAGCTCAGCTGGCAGAGCACTTGGTTGTGGTCCAAGATGTCGGGGGTTCAAGTCCCCTCACTCACCCCATGCGTTGACGGAGGGCCCCGGCGGTCGAGAGACCGCCGGGGCCCTCCGCGTTGCGCGGGGAGCGGGGACATAGTTCACGAAAGGTCTCTTCACCCGCCGCCGGGGCGCGGGCGTTCTAGGGTGCTGGCAGCCGATCGTCACCGGAGGTGGTCATGCCGTCACGACTGGGTCCCGAGCATGCGCCGGCCGGGGACGTGGGCACGGCGCTGGCGATGGTCGAGGCGCGGCTGCGGCGGTTCCGGGGCGGGGCGCCGCACGAGGACGGGGACTTCGAGCCCGTGGACGGGGCGGCGGCCGAGGACGTGCTGGACGGGGCCTGCACGCTGGTCCACCTCTACATGCGGTGGCTGCGGCAGGCGCACGAGCGGCACGGGCAGGACGTCCTCGCGACGGTCGTCCCCTACGTCGTCGGGACGCTGGCGATGATGCCGCGCAGCATCGGCCCCGCGGCCGTGCCGACGATGGCGGCGATGCTCACCGCGGCCGCCTGCGACCTCAGCCCCACCCTGTGGCGGGCCCAGTACGGGCCGTGGATGCGGGAGGAGACGGCGGCGCTGGAGGTCACCGTGTTCCTGCTGGCCGAGCACATCGACCGGCTGACCGGCGACCCGGCGGCCGCGACGCGCCTGGTCGGGGAGCTGCTCGACGGCATCGCCGCCGAGCGGGAGCGCGGCTGACCTGGGATGTTCTCCGGGCCCGTGGTGGGTAGGGGCACCGGTATGAGAATCGGATACAAGCTGTTCGCCGAGGCCTACGACCCCAAGGAGATCGTCCGGCAGGCGGTGGAGGCCGAGCGGGCCGGGTTCGACTTCGTCGAGATCAGCGACCACTACCACCCCTGGCTGGAGAGCCACGGGCACTCGGGGTTCGCCTGGTCGATCCTCGCCGCGATCGCCGCCCGCACCGAGAAGCTGGAGATCATGACGGGCGTGACCTGCCCGTTCGTCCGCTACCACCCGGCGATCATCGCGCAGGCGGCGGCGACCACCCAGATCCTGTCCGACGGCCGGTTCACCCTCGGCGTCGGGTCCGGCGAGCGGCTGAACGAGCACGTCGTCGGCGGCGGCTGGCCCTCGGCGAGCGTCCGGCACGAGATGTTCGTCGAGGCCCTGGAGATCATCCGGCTGCTGTGGGGCGGCGGCTACCAGTCCTACGAGGGGCAGCACCTGGAGCTGGAGGACGCCCGGGTGTTCGACCTGCCGGACGCGCTGCCGCCGATCGTGGTCGCGGCGGGCGGCAAGCGGGCCGCGGGCATCGCCGCCGAGCTCGGCGACGGCATGTTCAACACCGTGGCCGACGCCGAGGTGGTCCAGGCGTACACGGGCGAGGGCGGCAAGGGGCCGAAGTACTGCGAGGTGCCCGTCTCCTGGGCGCCGGACGAGAAGGACGCCGTCGCGTCCGCGCACCGGCTCATGCGCTTCGGCCTGTCGGGCTGGAAGGTGCAGGCCGAGCTGCCGAACGTGGTGAACTTCGAGGCCGCGAGCACCTTCGTCACCGAGGACGACATCCGGGAGAACGTCGGCTGCGGCCCCGACCCCGAGACCCACCTCGCCGCCGCCCGCAAGTTCGTCGACGCCGGCTTCGACACGCTCACCCTGATGAACTCCGGCCCCGACCCCGACGGGTTCCTGCGGTTCTACGCCGACGAGCTCGCCGGCCCGATCAAGGCCCTGCGCGCCTGATCGGTCGGTCGCTACATTGGCTGAAGGTGATCGGACGGTTATGCTCCGATCCTGATCCAGGCCAAGGGCGACCGCCGGAGGCGCGATGAACGTTGACGCAACGGCCCCGCTGCGCGTGCTCGTGGTGGACGGCGACGCGGGCGCGCGCGCCGACGTCGTCGCGCTGCTCGCCGGCAGCGACGAGCTGGAGGTGGTGGCCGAGTCGGCGGACGGCCCCGGCGCCGTCGAGCTCGCCGAGCGGCTGCGCCCCGACATCGTGCTGCTGGACGCCCGCGCCGCCCGCGACGGGCACGCCGGCCCGCTCAGCCGGGCGGCGCGGGTGTTCGTGCTCGCCGCCCCCCACGAGGAGGGCGCCGTGGCGGGCGCCCTGCGGGCCGGGGCGTGCGGGCACCTGGTGCCCGGCGCGTTCACCGTCCGCGACCTCATCCGGCGGGTGCGGGAGGCGGCGCGGCTCGGCCTCGGGCTGTCGGCGCGGGAGGCCGAGGTGATGGACCTGATCGCCAGCGGGCGGTCCAACGGGGAGATCGCCCGGCAGCTGTTCCTCAGCGAGAAGACGGTGAAGAACCACGTCAACCGCATCTACGCCAAGCTCGGCGTGAGCTCGCGGGCCACCGCGATCGGGCACTGGCGCGGCCTGATGGGCGTCCTGCCGGCCCGGGAGGGCCCCGAGTCAATCGATTCGCACTGACCCGGCGCCGCCTGCTAATGTTCTTCTTGTCGCCGGGACGGCCCGGTGGCAGGCGCCGTTAGCTCAATTGGCAGAGCAGCGGACTCTTAATCCGCGGGTTCGGGGTTCAAGTCCCTGACGGCGCACCGCACCAGAGCAGGGCAAACGCAGAGCACTCCGCGTTTGCCCTTTCGTGTTCTCCAGGCCCTTTCGCCGCCCCTGCCGCGCCCCTCGCGGCTCACTCTCATCCCTCGTCCGGCCCGCCTCCCGGGCCAGGTTCTACGTGCACTTCACCGGCAAGTCCGACGTCCTGGCGCGGCTCACCGACGAGCTGCCGGCCTCGCTGCCGGCGCTGGCCCGCGAGCTGGGCCGGATCTGGTGGTACGGCGCCTACCGCCGCCCCTCCGGCCCCCCGGGCTGACACGCTCCCTCCGCCACTCGCCCTGGACGCCGGGCGGGCGGCACGGCTCCGCACGGGTATCAGGTGACAAGTTTTGACATCTGTAACCAACCCCTCTAGCGTTCCCCGCATGGAACAGAGGACGCCCGGCGCCGCAGGCCGGATCGGAGCGCCGCCCGCCCGCTGCGAGCGCATGGGCGGGCGGCGCTGATGCCCGCCCGGTCCCGGCTGGACGAGAACACCATCCTGGCCGCCACCGAGGAGATCCTGCGCCGCCATGGGCCGGACAAGGCGACCGTCGTCGACACCGCCCGGGCCCTCGGGGTCAGCCACGCCGCCGTCTACAAGCACTTCGCCAGCAAGCGGGCGCTGCGCGAGGCCGTGACCCGGCGCTGGCTCGACCGCGACCGCGACGTCCTCGCCGCCATCGCGGCCGACCGCGCGATCCCGCCCGCCCGGCGGCTGCGCACCTGGCTGCACGCCGTCCTGGCCGGGAAGCAGGCCAAGATCCGCCAGGATCCGGAGCTGTTCGCCGCCTACGGGGCCCTCGCGGCCGCGCACAGCAGCGTCGCCACCGACCACGTCGCCGACCTCCTGCGCCAGCTCACGGCCATCATCGCCGACGGCGCCGCGGGCGGCGGCTTCCGCACCGGCGACCCGGCGGCCACCGCCCGCGCGGTCTTCGCCGCCACCGCCAAGTTCCACCACCTGGCCCATGCCGACGAGTGGCAGGACCCCGGAATCAGCGCCGAGCTCGACGAGGTGTGCGGCCTGCTGCTCGACGGCCTGCACTCCCCCGCGACGAACGAGGAATGAGGAGAGACCATGGTCCAAGCGATCGCAGTGACCGGTCCGGGCGGACCGGACGCCCTTGAGGAGCTGGACCTGGCGGCCGAACCGCTCGGTCCCGGGCAGGTCCGGATCCGGGTCGCCGCCGCCGCGGTGAACCCGACCGACGCGATGATCCGGTCGCGTCCGCGGCAGGGCGAGGCGGACCGGGTGCGGGTGCCGGGCATGGAGGTCGCCGGCGTGGTCGCCGAGATCGGTCCCGGCGTCGAGCGGCCGTTCGCGGCCGGCGACGCCGTCATGGCCGTCGTCGTGCCCTCGGGCGAGCACGGCGGTTACCGGGCGGACCTGGTCGTGCCGGCGGAGTCGGCCGCCAGGATCCCGGCCGGGCTCTCCGACGTCGAGGCCGCCACCGTCCCGATGAACGGGCTCACCGCCCGGCTGGCGCTCGACACGCTGGCGCTCCCGGCCGGCGCGACGGTCGCCGTCACCGGCGCCGCCGGCACCGTCGGCGGGTACTTCGTCCAGCTCGCCGCGCAAGCCGGGCTGGTCGTCGTGGCGGGCGCCGCCCCGGAGGACGAGACCTTCGTCCGCGACTGCGGGGCCGCCGAGGTCGTGCCGCGCGGGGACGGCTTCGCCGCGGCGGTCCGCCGCCTGCACCCCGGCGGCGTCGACGGGCTCCTCGACGCCGCCGTGCTGGAGGCCGCCGCGCTCCCCGCCGTCCGGGACGGCGGCACCGCCGTCACCGTCCGCGGCTACCGGGGCGACGGCACCGGCCGGGTCCGCGTCGCTCCGATCTTCGTCCGCGACTACGCCACGGCCGCGGCCGAACTCGACCGCCTCGCCGAACTCGCCGGCGAGGGACGGCTCACCCTCCGGGTGGCCGGCCGGCTGCCCGCCGCCGCGGCCGCCGACGCGCACCGCTCGCTCGAACGGCGCGGCGTGCGCGGGCGCTTCGTCCTGCGGTTCGACTGACCGCCGCCCCTCAGGCCCGGCGGAGGGCGGTGGCGCGGGTGCGGGCGGTGGCGGCGGTGGCGCGGTCGCCGACGGCCTCGGCGACGGCGGCGTGCTTGAGCCAGTTGTACGGGCTGGACGGCCGCACGCCGATCCGTTCGCTGACCAGGGTGCGGGCCAGGTTCGTCCGGCCCGAGCGCAGCGCCGATTCCAGCAGCGTCCTCTGCACGGCGTCGCGCTGGGCGTGGCTGCCGCCGAACTCGTGGACGCGGTGCCGGATCGGGGCCAGCAGGTCCACGACGTTGCCGTGCTCGCCCCGCCCGAACGCGGCGAGCGCGCGGCAGACGGGCAGGCCGACGCGCGCCGTCATCGCCCGGTTGGACGCCTCGGGGTGCGCCCGGTCGAGGTAGGCGGCGCGGTCGTCGATCAGCCGGTCGGCCTCGGCGACCCGGCCCGCGCCGACGAACGCCATCACCGCGTGCATGTCGTTGAAGGCCGAGAACGCCTCCCGCGCGACCGGTTCCCACGCGTCGGCCAGCGCCTTCCAGCGGGCGGCCTGGCCGTCGCCCTCCAGCAGCAGGCGCCAGAGGAGCGCGGCGGCGTCCAGCAGCTGCAGGGCCGTGCCGCTCGCGTCCGGGCCGTTCAGGACGTCGTCGTAGATCTCCAGGGCGCGGGCGGTGTCGCCGGCCTCCAGGGCGTAGAGCGCGTAGTGCCACCAGGTGTGGACGTTGAAGAAGGTGCCCGCCGACCAGTCGGCCGTGCGGGCGTCCAGGTAGGCGGTGCCGCGCCGGAACCGGCCCTGCATCTCGTAGGTGTGGACGACGGCGTGGATGCCCCACACGTCCTCGGGGTCCAGCTCGACGGCGCGCAGGCCGACGTCCTCGGCGCGGTCGTAGTGGCCGGCCTCCTCCAGGCCGAAGGCGTGCATGCCGAGCAGGACGGGCAGGTGCCGGTCGTCGTCGTGCCAGGCGGTGAGGGCGCCGCCGACGCGGTCGCGCAGGGCGCGGGCGTCGCCGGTGAAGTAGTCGATCTGGTGGCCGGCCAGGAGCGCGAGGACGTCCCGCGGGTGCTCCTCGGTGATCTCGGCGAGCAGCGCGCCGCACCCCTGGTAGTCGCCGACGAGCAGCCGCTCGGCCGCCGCGACGTGCGCCCGCTCGCGCGGCGTCAGGGCCGCGGCGTCCAGGCCGGCGCGGAAGGGGGCGAAGCCCTGGGCGGCGGCCCGCGCCCCGGCGGCCTCGGTGGACAGCACGCCGAGGTAGGCGGTGAGGACGTGGGCCAGCGCGAAGCCGGGGTCCTCGGCGAGCGCCGCCTCGGTCTCGGCGACGACGCCGATGCGGAAGTGCAGCAGCTCGTGCAGCGCGGCGTCGAGGCGGCGGACGGCGGCGTCCCCGGCGGCGGTGACGGTCAGGCCGTGCTCGTCGGTCGGCATGGGCATCCCTCCCGGGCCCAGGGTAGAGGGCCGGGAGGGACGCGGGGGCGGGCTCAGCGGCCCGCGCCCACCGGGGCGGGCTCGGCGGCGGGCTCCCCGGCGCGGTGCAGGAGCGCCGCGACCGCGACGGCGGTCACCGCGACGGCCGCCGCCGCGATCAGCAGGGCCGTCTGCAGGCCCGACGCGAACGCCTCGTGCGCCTGCCCGGCGATCTGCGGGCCGAGCCGCGAGGCGACCGCCACCGAGGACTCGGCCTGCGCGGCCACCGGGGCGGGCAGGCCGCGCGGCTCGAAGGCGCTCCGGTAGGACGACTGGAGGACGCTGCCGAGCACCGCGATCCCGAGCGCGCCGCCGAGCTCGCGCGCCAGGTCGTTCACCGCCGACCCGACGCCCTGCTTGGCGGCGGGCAGCGCGTCGGTGATCGCCGTCGTCGCGGGCGTCATCGCGAGGCCCATGCCGGCGCCGAGCGGCAGCAGGCCGCCGAGCAGGAGCCAGTAGCCGCTGCCGGCGTCCAGCCGCGACAGGACGAGCAGGCCGGCGGCCACCAGGACCAGCCCGGCGACGTTGACGGGCCGCTGCCCGGCCCGCGCGACGAGGCGCGGCGCGAGGCCCCGCGCGGCCGGCATCATCGCCGCCGCCATCGGCAGCAGGCTGACGGCGGCGACGATCGGCCGGTCGCCGCGCACGAGCTGCAGGTACTGCAGGATGAGGAACACGAAGCCGAAGAAGGCGAAGAACTGCACGGTGACCGACAGCGCGCCCGCCGAGAACGCCCGGACGCGGAACAGCCGGGGGTCGATCAGCGGGTTCGGGCGGGACAGCTCCCAGCGGACGAACCCGGCGAGGATCGCGAGGGCGAGCGCGAGGCCGCCGAGGGTGCGGGCGCTCGCCCAGCCGGCCGCCGGCGCCTCGATGATCGAGTAGACGCCGGTGCCGAGGCCGGCGACGGTGAACAGCGCGCCGGTGAGGTCCAGCCGCGGCGCCGCCGGGTCGGCCGACTCGGGGACGACCGCGGCGGTCGCCGCCATCGCGACGAGCGCGAGCGCGATGTTGAGCACGAACACCGACCGCCACGACCACGCCTCCAGCAGGCTGCCGGAGACCAGCAGGCCGAGGATGGCGCTCGCCCCGGCGACGCCGGCCCAGGCGCCCACCGCCCGCGCCCGCCGCTCCGGCGGGAACGTCGAGGTGATCGTGGACAGCGTCGCCGGCATGACGAGCGCCGCGCCGGCGCCGAGGACGCCGCGGATCGCGATGAGCCAGGCGGGGTCGGTGGCGGCCATCGCCGCGGCCGACGCGGCGCCGAAGACCGCGAGGCCGCCGAGCAGGGCGCGGCGGCGGCCGTAGCGGTCGCCGATCGCGCCGCCGAGGAGGAGCAGCGCCGCGAACACCAGCGCGTACGCGTCGATGATCCACGACAGCTCGGTCTGGGACGCGCGGGTGTCGCGGGCGATCGAGGGGATCGCCACGTTCAGCGAGACGACCGCCGAGACGACGGTGGCGAGGGACAGCATGACGACGGGGAGCACCGCGCGGTGCGCGGTTGGCGGCGGGGTCGCGGCGGCCATGGGATGCCTCCAGGGGTGCGGCCGGTTCTGGCGTGCACCGTGATCTTCACGTCCGGCGGCGCTACATTTCAACCATGATGAATAAATCCCGGGGGCGCCGGCCGGGCGCGCCCGACACCCGGGCCGCGATCCTGGACGTGGCGCGCCGCCGGTTCCTCGCCGACGGGTACGCGGCCGTGACGCTGCGGTCGGTCGCCGCCGAGGCGGGCGTGGACGCCGCGCTCATCAGCTACTTCTTCGGCTCGAAGAAGGGCCTGTTCGGCGCGGCGCTCGGGCTGCTCGCCAACCCGCCCGAGGTGCTGGCCGCCGCGCTCCCCGGCGACCCCCGCCACCTGCCCGAACGCGTCCTCACCGCGCTCGTCGGCACCTGGGAGGATCCGGTGACGGCCGAGCCGCTCCACCTGATGGTGCAGGCCGCGTTCCAGGACCCTGAGCTGCTCGGGCTGCTCCGCGAGGTCGTCGGCAAGGAGCTGGTCGGCCGCATCGCCGACCACCTGGAGCCGCGGCTCGGCGCGGGCGAGGCCCGCCGCCGCGCCGGCACGGCCGGGACGCAGCTCGCCGGCGTCATCTTCGCCCGCTACATC
The DNA here is from genome assembly GCF_019458805.1 of Actinomadura parmotrematis. Lineage (GTDB taxonomy): Bacteria > Actinomycetota > Actinomycetes > Streptosporangiales > Streptosporangiaceae > Spirillospora > Spirillospora parmotrematis. Next base: position 77,011 of record NZ_JAIBOA010000023.1, on the reverse strand, counting down.
CTGCGCGTGGCGGGCATCGCGGAGATGCCCGCCGATGAATTCGTCGCCCACCTCGCGCCCGGCCTCCGCGCCGTCCTGTTCGCGCCGGTGCCGCCGGTGGCGCGGCGCGTCACCAGCGGACGGGCAGGGCGTGCGGGCCGGTGACGAGGGTGTTCGACCGCCAGGAGACCTCCCCGGCCGGGACCGCCAGGGCGAGGCCGGGGAACCTGGTGAGCAGGACGGTGAGGGCCGTCCGCACCTCCAGGCGGGCGAGGCCGGCGCCGAGGCAGAAGTGGGCGCCGTGCCCGAAGGTGAGGTGCGGGGCGGTCTCGCGGTGCGGGTCGAAGCGGTCGGGGTCGGCGTAGACGGCGGCGTCCCGGTTGGCGCGGGCCAGCAGCGGCAGCACCGTCTCGCCCCGGCGGACGGGCCCCGAGGGCAGCTCGACGTCCTCCAGCGCGACGCGCGGCATGCCGTACTGGGCGGGCGTGTCGTGGCGGAGGAGCTCCTCGAACAGCCGCTCGGGGGCGAGGAAGGCGTCCCCGGCGGCCGTGGCGCCGGCGGCGAGCCCGGCGTACAGGTCCTCGGTCAGCAGGGTGAAGACGCCGGTGGCGATGAGGTTGGCGGTCGTCTCGTGCCCGGCGGTGATGAGGTTGCCGAGGAGGCTGACGAGCTCCTTCTCGGTGAGCGCGTCGGCGCCGTCGCGGGCGCTCAGCAGGTCGTCGACGAGGGCGGTGCCGGGGGCGCGGCGGCGCGCGTCCAGCAGGCCGGCGAGGTAGGCGCGGAACTCGGTGCGCGCCCGGACGCGCCGGTCGGCGTCGGCGTCGGCCATGGTGAGCGCGGCCTCGGCCCAGCCGCGGAAGCGCTCCCGGTCGTCCTCGGGGACGCCGAGCAGCTCGCAGATCACCCGGACCGGCAGCAGGAACGCGAACGCGGCGACGAGGTCGGCGGGCGCGCCGGCGGCGGCCATCTCGGCGGCGAGCTCGCCGGTGATCTCGGTGACGCGCGGCCGCCACGCCTCGATCCGGCGCGGCGCGAACGCCCCGGCGACGATGCGGCGCAGCTTGGTGTGGCGGGGCGCGTCCATGTTCAGCAGCGAGTCGGCGTCGTCGCTGACGTCCTCGCCGCTCACCATGCGGGTGCCGGACGCGCGGCGCAGGTCGCGGCTGAACCGCGGGTCGGTGAGGATCTGCCGGACGTCGGCCTGGCGGCTCGCCGTGCGCATCCGCGCGCCGCTCGGCAGCGCGATCTCCGGGAGTTCCCCGGCGCCGGTCCGTTCCGTCTGCTCGGTCATCGCAGGCCCTCCGCGGCCGTGGGGTCCTTGCGGCCGACGCCGCACAGGTAGTGGCCGCCGCCCGCGCCGATCGGCGCCCGCCCGTGCGCGACGACGGCGGGGTCGTTGTCGAGGTGGAGGCCCGCGCGCCCGGGATCGCGGCCTGCGCGACCCGGTGGACGTTGTCGCGGCCGCGCGGCCCGCCGGTCGACCTCGAAGTCGTCCTTGCCGCCGAGGTAGTAGTCGTACATCCGCGCGACGTTGGGCGCGGCGAGATCGATGTCCCGCGGCGTCCGCACCTCTTCCATCGCCACCAGGTCGCCCGTCCTCGTCCGGAGCCGTGCCCCCGGCGCGGCACGGCGAGCCAGAGTATCCCTCGCACCACGGGGCGCGACGGACGAATACCCATTGACCAACGATCGCGGTCCGTCCCGCGCGGGACAACCCCCGGCGCGGGAGGCGCGTCTACCAGGGCGTGCGCAGGACGCCGACGTGGGCGGCGGCCGGGTCGTAGTACGACATCAGCAGGTCGTCGCGGGTGCTGAGTTCGGGGTGGCCGATGTAGGCGCGGCAGAGGTCGAGGCCGTGCTGCCCGCCGCAGGGCGCCGTCCCGGTGCGCGCGACGCGCCAGCCGCCGGTGAGCGCGTCCGAGCGCCAGACGCGGTAGCCGCCGGTGATGTCGGTCTGCTCGACGACGGCGAACCCGCGCCCGAGCGCGCCGTAGTCCGCCGCGTGCACGGCCGCCATCGGGCGCGCGCCGGGCAGGATCGAGGCGGCGGCGCCGTGGTCGGCGGTCCAGCCCGCGCCGTCCCACCACCGGTAGGCGGCGGCGTCCCGCCACTCGCGCGGGGTCGCGCCGACCCGGGCGAGGACGACGCGCCCGGCCGCGCACGCCCCGGGGCCGCCGGTGTCGCAGACCGCGCCGACGAGGTAGAGGTGGCCGCCGGCGAAGACCGGCGAGCCGAGGGCGCGCTGGAAGGGCAGCTCGGCCGGGTCGGTGAACACCTGCGCCTGGCCGCTCAGCGCGTTGGCGGCCGGGTCGTACTCCACCACGCCGAACCGCTGCGTGGAGATCGTGGCGGAGGTCGTGCACACGTCGGTGTAGGTCAGCAGCACCTTGCCGCCGCCGTCCGGGCCGGGCTCGGGCGCGGCGCCGGAGATCCAGGACGCCTGGTAGGAGAAGCCGGGGACCGTGCAGCTCTGCCCGGACGGCAGCCGCACGCCCGTCGGCACCGGCAGGAACGGCGCGGGCGCGCGGGCGGCGGGCGTCGCGACGGGGACGGCGGGCGCGCCGGGCGTCGGGATCTCGGCGAGGGCGTCGGGCACGCGGCCGGGCGTGTAGGGGCCGGTCGCGGCGGTGTCGCCGAGCCAGAAGCCGGTGGCCGAGCCCTTCCAGGTGGAGTCGCAGAACAGCCAGAGGCCCCGCCGGACGGCGCCCGGCACCGGGACGCTGTAGCCGCAGTCACGGCTGATGGCGTTGCCCGGGACGGCGGTCTCCCAGAGCGAGCGCACCTGCGCCGGGGGCGGCGCGTCCGCTCCGGCGGCCCCGGCTCCGGAGAGCGTCAGGAGGCAGGCCGCGGCCACGGCCGCCGGCCGCCACGCGCGCCTTCGCAGCACCACCGGTCGCCCCTCCCCCGCTCGCGGCCCTGGCGGACGTCCTCCAGTCGACCACAGCCGTCACCCCGGGGAGGAGCCCCCGCGCCGCACGGGGTCAGCGCTTGCCGCGCGGCACCGAGGACAGGTGCTCGCCGACCCGCTTCACCAGCACCGCCATCTCGTAACTGATCGTGCCGGGGTCGACGTCGGAGCGGCTCAGCACCGTCAGCGAGGCGCCCTGCCCGGCGCTCGTGACGAACAGGAACAGGTCGCGCATCTCGATGATGGTCTGGTGCACCTCGCCCGCGCCGAACTGGTCGCGGGCGCCGCTCGCGAGGCTCTGCAGCCCGGCCGCGAGCGCCGACAGGTACTCGGCGTCGGTGCCGCCGAGGCCGGTCGAGGCGCCCATCACGATCCCGTCGGCCGACTGCACGACCGCCATCGTGACCTCGGGGACCCGCTCGACGAGCCCGTCCAGCAGCCAGTCGAGCTGGCCCGCCGATCCGCCGCGCCGCGCCGTCGTCTGCATGGGACCTCCCCGTCGTACGCCACCGGCCGGGCGGTCTTCCGGCCGCGCCGTCCGAGGCATGATGCCACCCGAGCGAAGAAGATGGACGAAATAGGGACAAAACAAATCGCTGCCCGCTACCGTGACGCGACGAGCACGCGCTGCCCGATCGGCCCACCCGGCTTCCCCCCTCGAGGTGAGAGCGACCGATGAACGTCCCCGCCGTCCGCCCGCCCGCCCCGCCGTCCCGGCGGCGCGCGTGGTAGCCCCGCGCCCGCGCGGCGAGCGCACCCGCTCCATCCGCGTCACCATCTTCGGCCTGCTGGTCGTCCCCATCGTCTCGCTCGTCGCGCTCTGGGGGTTCGCGGCGCAGAGCACGGCGGGCGACGCGTTCGAGAAGCGCAACCTGGACGCCATCAACAAGCGCTACGGCGCGGCGATCACGCCGCTGCTCCAGCAGGTCGGGCTCGAACGGCAGCAGACCGTCGTCTACGTGGCCGGAAACGGACGCGTGCCGCGCTCGGCGATGGACGCGCAGCGGCCCCGCACCGACGCCGCGATCGCCGCGTTCGTCAAGGCGACCCGCACCTCCTCGTTCCGCGACATCCTGAACGCGCCGATGCGCGCGCGGCTCGCCGTCCTCGTCGACAAGTCGCAGCGGCTCGCCACGATCCGCCGCTCGGTCGACGTCAACAGCATCAGCAAGCTGTCGGCGTTCGACGCCTACAACGAGGTGATGGACGCGCACTTCCACCTCGTCGACCAGATGAGCATCGTCAAGGACGCCGCCGTCACCCGGCAGGCGCAGTGCCTGACCGGCCTCTCGCACGCCCAGGAGCTGGTGGGCCGCGAGGCCGTCCTCGTCGCGGGCGCGCTCACCGCGGGCGGCCGGATGACCGTCGAGGAGCACTCCGCCTTCACCCGCCTGGTCATGCAGCAGCGCCTCCTCATCGACGACGCGCTGGACGACTTCGACGCCGCGCCCGCCGCCGCCTTCCGGCGGTTGCAGGAGTCCTCGGCGCACGCCGCGTTCGCCTCGCTGGAGGACCGCGTCGTCCAGGCCCGCCCGACCGCCCAGCTGCGCGTCTCCCCCACCATGTGGGGCTCGGCCGTCCAGCAGTACTCCGCCGGCCTCGACCGCGCGGTCACCCAGGCCCGCCCGATGCTGGCCGGCCACTCCAAGCAGCTCGGCACCGACCTGCTGGTACGCCTCGCCGTCGTCGGCGGCCTCGGCCTCATCGCGGTGCTGCTGTCGTCGTTCCTGCTGATCCGCTTCGGCAACCGCATCGTGCGCGAGCTGCGCGGGCTCCGCACCGCCGCGCACGAGGTCGCCGACCGGCGGCTGCCCGCCGTCGTGTCCCAGCTCCGCCGCGGCGACGAGGTCGACGTCGACTCCGCCGCGCCGCCGATCTGCATGGGCCGCAGCACCGCCGAGGTGGCGGGCGTGGCGTCGGCGTTCTCCTCGGTGCAGCGCACCGCCGTCGAGGCCGCCGTCGGGCAGGCCGAGCTGCGCGCCGCCGTCGGCCGCGTCTTCCGCAACCTGGCCCGCCGCAACCAGTCGCTGCTGCACCGCCAGCTCGCCATGCTCGACGTCCTGGAGCGCAAGGCGTCGAGCCCCGAGGAGCTCGACGACCTGTTCCGCCTCGACCACCTGACCACCCGCATGCGGCGGCACGCCGAGGGCCTCATCATCCTGTCCGGCGCGACGCCGGGCCGCGGCTGGCGGCAGCCCGTCGCCGTGCTGGACGTGCTGCGCGGCGCGATCGGCGAGATCGAGGACTACGCCCGCGTCGAGGTCGTCGGCACCGCCCGCGAGGCGATCGTCGGCGGCGCGGTCGCCGACATGATCCACCTGATCGCCGAGCTGGTGGAGAACGCCGTCAACTTCTCCCCGCCGAACACCCCCGTCGAGGTCGACGCCGGCCCGGTCGGCAACGGCTTCGTGGTGGAGATCTCCGACCGCGGCCTCGGGATGAGCGCCGAGAAGCTGGAGCAGGTCAACCGGCAGCTCGCCGAGCCGCCGGACTTCGGCCTCGCCGACGGCGACCAGCTCGGCCTGTTCGTCGTCGCGACGCTCGCCCACAAGCACGGCATCAAGGTCTCGCTCGTCCCGAACGCCTACGGCGGCCTGAAGACGATCGTGCTGCTGCCGCACACGATGATCGCCTCGCCGGAGTGCCCGAACGGCGAGAAGCTCGGCGAGATCTCCGGCGAGCTGCCCGTCGTCCGCGCCGCGCAGGCGGCCGCCGCCGCGACGCCCGCCGCCGAACGGCCCGCGGCCGAGCGGCCCGCCGCCGACTGGGGCGCGCCGGAGTGGCCGCCCCCGGCCCCCTCCAACGGGAACGGGAACGGGAACGGCAACGGGACGGCCCCGGCGGCGGCGCCCCCGCCCTGGCCCGCCGGCCGCCCGTCGACGCCGCCCGGCGGCATCCCGCAGGTCCCCGCGACGGCCGACCGCCCCGCCACGGCCGACGCCCCCGGGCAGCGCGCGCCCGAGCAGCACGAACCGCAGCCCGCCACGCACGCCGGGATGCCGCGCCGCGTCCGCCGGGCGAGCATGGCGCCGCAGCTGCGCGACTCGGCTCCCGCCACGATCTCCGCCACCACGACGACCGCGACCGGCGAGCGCCCCGTCCTCGGGGGCCGCTCCCCCGAGCAGGCCCGCTCGGTCATGGCGTCCATGCAGAGCGGCTGGCGGCGCGGTCGCGCCGCCGAGCCGGACGAGGGAACGGGAACCGGGATGAGCGCGGAGAACGATGACTGATCGCGAACAGGCGTTCCGGGACGGCGACGCGGCCCGGCAGGTCGACGAGATGATGGCCCGGCTGCCCGGGGTGGACCGGGCGGTGGTGCTGTCGCGCGCCGGCCTCGTCATCGCCGCGTCCGCCGGGCTCGGCCAGGAGCGCGCCGAGCACCTGTCGGCGCTGGTGTCGGGCACCCAGGGCCTCGCCCGCGGCGCCTGCCAGCGGTTCGGCGGCGGCGAGCTGCTGCAGACGGTGATCGAGATGGACAAGGCGCTGCTGTTCATCGTCTCGGCGGGCGAGGCGGTCAGCGTCGCCGCCCTCGGGGCGGCCGACGCCGACGCCGGCGCCATCGTGTACGAGCTGACCGCGCTCGCCGAGCGGCTCGCCCGCCCGGCCGCGCAGCTGCCGCCCGCGTCCGGCGCCCGGTGAACCCGCCGTGAGCCCCGAGGACAGGTGGCTGGACCAGGACGCCGGGCCGGTCGTGCGGCCCTACACCGTCACCCGCGGCCGCACCCGCACCCGCGGCGACGCCCTCGACCTCATCGCCGTGCTGGAGGCGACCGGGGTGCCGCCCCGCGCCCGGCTGCGGCTGGACCCCGAGCACCGCATGCTGCTGACGCTCTGCCGGCGGCCGGTCGCGTTCGCCGACATCGCCTCGGAGGTGGACCTGCCGGTCGGCGTCGTGCGGGTGCTGGTCGACGACCTGCGCGACGAGAACCTCATCAGGGTGCTGAAGCCCACCCCGACCGGGGACGCTCCCGACGAGCTCGTACTAAGGAAGCTGCTGCATGGACTACGCGCACTCTGACACCGCCGTCGGCGGCGGGCCGCGCGCCGGCGGCCGCCCGATCACCGCCAAGATCCTCATCGCGGGCGGGTTCGGCGTCGGCAAGACCACCATGGTCGGCGCGATCAGCGAGATCCGGCCGCTCCGCACCGAGGAGGTGCTGACCGACCGCAGCATCGGCGTCGACGACGTCGCGGGCGTGGACGGCAAGACGACCACGACCGTGGCGATGGACTTCGGCCGCATCACCCTGGACGACGAGCTCGTCCTCTACCTGTTCGGCACGCCCGGCCAGCAGCGCTTCTGGTTCATGTGGGACGAGCTCGCGCACGGCGCCGTCGGCGCGGTCGTCCTCGCCGACGTGCGCCGCCTCGCCGACTGCTTCCCCGCGGTGGACTACTTCGAGGACCGCGGCACCCCGTTCGTCGTCGCGGTGAACTGCTTCCAGGGCGCCGAGCGCAAGCGCGCCGAGGACGTGCGGATCGCCCTGGACCTGGAGGAGGGCGTGCCGCTGGTGATGTGCGACGTGCGGCAGCGCTCGTCGGCCCGCCAGGTGCTCATCACCATGGTCGAGCACGTCCTGTCGAGCGTGTCCCCGGCGGGCTGAGCGGGCTCCGGGCCGGCGCCCGCGAACGGATTCCACCTTCCGCCCGTCCGGCGTCGGCCACCGTTCTTCCTCCCGTGCCCCGCGCGTGGTGATACTGCGCAGCGGCCACGACCCGAGGAGGCTCCCCATGGGCATCGACGAACTCACCCGGCGCGGATTCCTGGCGGGAACGGCGGGCGCGGCGGCGCTGCTCGCCGCGGGCGGCGCGGAGGCCGCCGCGAGCGCCGAGCGCGCCCCCGTCGCCGACCTGCCCGACCCCGCCGACTCCGGCATCGACCACATCGTGGTCGTCATGATGGAGAACCGGTCCTTCGACCACTACCTGGGCTGGCTGCCGGGCGCCGACGGCCGCCAGGCGGGCCTCACCTACACCGACGCCGCGGGCGCCGAGCACGCCACCCACCACCTGACCGTCCCCTACGGGTGCGGGTTCAGCGATCCCGACCACTCCTACGCGGGCGGCCGCGTGGAGTACAACGGGGGCGCCTGCGACGGTTGGCTGCGCGCCGGCGACAACGACGTGTTCTCCATCGGCTACTTCGAGGGCGACGACCTGCCCTTCCACGGCCGCGCGGCCCGCGAGTGGACGGTCTGCGACCGGTACTTCCCGGCCGTCATGTCCTCCACCTTCCCCAACCGGATCTTCCAGCACGCCGGGCAGACCGACCGGATCTCCAACACCTTCGCGCTCACCGACATCGCCACCATCTGGGACCGGCTCAAGGCGAAGAGGCTGGCCGCCCGCTACTACTTCAGCGACGTGCCGTTCACCGCCCTGTGGGGCCTGAAGCACCTCGACATCACCCGGCAGATCGGCGAGTTCTACAACGACGCCCGCGCCGGGCGGCTGCCCGCCGTCAGCTTCGTCGAGCCGGGCTTCCTCGGCGAGGCCCTGCCGGGCCTGTCGGAGGACGAGCACCCGCTCGCCGACATCCGCTTCGGGCAGTCGTTCCTCAGCCGCGTCTACACCGCCGTCACCACGTCGCCGAACTGGGCGCGGACGCTGCTGGTCGTCAACTACGACGAGTGGGGCGGCTTCTTCGACCACGTCCCGCCGCCCGCCGGCCCCGACCCGCGCCCCGACCTGGACACCGCCCTCCGCGGCTTCCGCGTCCCCTGCCTGCTCATCTCCCCGCGCGCCCGGCGCGGCGCGATCGCCCACGAGGTCTACGACCACACCTCGATCCTGAAGGCGATCGAGTGGCGCTTCGGCCTGGACCCCCTCACCGTCCGCGACGCCGCCGCCCGCAACATCGCCGAGGTGCTCGACTTCGAGAGCGCCCCGAACCTGGCCGCGTCCCGCATCAGGGTCCCCCGTCCCCTCACCCTCGGCTGCCTGGACTCCGCCCACGTCCACACCGGCGACGACTGGTACGAGCTCCGCGACTACGCCCTCGAGCACGGCTTTCCCAAGGGCTGACCGGGATCCCCATGATCACCCGGTCATCGAACGTTGAGATGCGGCGTGTTGCCCACTTTCGATCTCCGAAGTGGGCAACACGCCGCATCTCAACATTGGGTGACCGGGTGGTCATGGACGGCGCGGCTGTCAGTAGGGGCGGGCGCGGGCGCGCCAGGACGGGGCGATGCGGGTCGTGGTGGTGCGCGGGTAGGAGATGACGGCGGGGTCGCCGTCGGAGGTGTAGCGACCGCCGCCCTTGGCGGCGAGGCGGTCCAGCCAGCGCGCCGAGGTCAGGTTCGCGTCCTGCCCGTGCCGGCCCTGGGAGCGGATGCGCGGGATGCGCAGCGGGTCGAAGGACGCGGCGTACGGGGACGGCGCGGGGTTCGCGCCGACCAGGAAGACGCCCTTGTTGTCGTAGACCGTCCCCTTGTACTCGCCGCGCGCCGCGAGCGCCGCCTGCTTCGGGGCGATGCCGAAGGGCAGCGCGAGCGTCCGCACGGCGAGGCCCGGGACGGCGGCCTGGACGGCCCGCTGGTTGCCGCCGATCTCCTGCCGGACCTGGGCGGCGGTGGCGCTCCCGAGGTCGCGGTGGGTCGTCGTGTGGTTGCCGACCTCGAAGCCGTGCGCGTGCAGCCAGCCGAGCGAGCGCCGCCCGCCCCGCTCCCCGAACGGGTCGGCGTTGACGTACATGGTGGCGACCGGCCGGAACCCCGGGTGGCGGCGGGCGGCGGCCAGCAGGATCCCGACGGCGGTGTCGGGCGCGGGCGCGCCGTCCGCGCCGAACCGCAGCTGGCTCGGCACGCTGTCGTCGAAGGTCAGCACCACCGGGTGCCGGCCGGCCGGCACGTCGATGCGGCCGGTCGCGAAGTCGGCGGCGGTGACCGGGACGTAGCCGCCGGCCGCCAGCCGGTCGAACTCGGCGCGCAGGTCCGCCGGCGTCCGGTCGTAGACGGTCTGCGGGCGGGCGATGATCCGGTGGTACATCAGGACGGGCACGAGGCCGAGCTCGTTCGCGCCGATCTCGGCGGGGTCGGCGGGCCGCGCGGTGGCCCGCGCGGGCGCGGGCTCCCGGTGCGCCGCGCGGGCGGCGTTGGAGGCGGTGTCGCCCGCCCCGCCGCAGGCGGCCAGGGACGCGGCCGACGACGCGGCGGCGAGGACGCGGAGCGTCTTGCTGGTGCGCACGGTCAGGCCCTCTCGTCGAGCGCGTCGGCGTGGTAGCGGACGGCGGGGTCCCACATCAGGTAGGAGTCGCCGCCGACCGCGTGCAGCGCCTTGATCTGCTCGCGGACCTCGGCGGACCCGTAGCGGTGGCGCATCGAGAAGTCCTGGAGCCAGGGGACGACCTGCGTCGGCGTCCCGGCGAGGACCTTCTGGAAGGTGCGCAGCGAGTCGCGGACCGTCCGGTAGGGGTGGGCGTCGGGGTCGGCCATCCCGAACTCGCCGGGCCCCCAGTGCGACGGGTAGACCATCGGCGCCACGTAGTCGACGTGCGCGCCCATCTTGGCGATGTCCTGCCCGATCTCGTGCGGGCGGGTCGCGGCGATCCCGTAGACCGAGGCGCCGAGCGTCCCGCCGAGCGGGCGGATCGCGCGGTGGGTGTCGGCGAGGAAGCCGGCGATGGCGTCCTCCACCGTCCCCCGCATCCCCGGGAAGCGCATCGCGGCGAGCGGGCCGTCGGGGCGGCGGACGTAGTCGTAGAGGACGTCGTCGAACCCGAGCGCGGTCGCCTCGCGCGCCAGGTCGATGTTGTACTGCCGCACCTGCGGGTTCCCGACGTTGGTGAACGACATGCTGCCGTACTGCGACCCGTAGGGCGCACCGCCGGGCGTGCGCACCAGCCGGTCGCGGGCGCCCTGCTTCCAGGACGCCCGGCCGAGCCTCGGGTCGCGGAAGGCGACGATGCGCCCGACGACCCGGACGCCGGCGCGGTGCAGCTCGGCGAGCGCGGCGGGCGCGTCGTAGTAGCCGCCGACGGCCTTGACGGCCTGCGCCATCGGCACCCTCGTGCGGTAGCCGACGATGCCGTCCTCGTCCTTGATGTCGAGCTGCACGGCGTTGATGCGGCCCTCGCGCACCATCCGCATCACCCGGTCGTGCAGCGGCTTGGACGCCCAGGCGAGCGCGGTGACGTGCACCGCCCGCATCGGCCGGTGCGGCACGAGCACCGGGACGCGCAGGTCGGCGCGGTTGCCGGCGGCGTCCACCGCCGACAGCCGGACGGCGTCGGGCGGGTAGGGGAAGTCGAGCGCGAAGCGGCCGTCCCGCAGCCGCGCGGGCGCGCCGTTGGCGGTCAGCGCGACGCCGTCCGCCACCCGTCCCGTCATCCGGTACGGCCCGCGGGCGCTGCGCGCGGTGACCTGGACGCCCTGCCCGGCGGGCGCGGCGCCGTCCACGGTGACGGCGGGCGGCGTCGCGTCCACCCGGAACCGGCTGCGCCGCACCCCGCCGGGCAGGCCCATCCGGCCGGGCACCGCGACGGTCAGCTCGTAGTCGCCCTCGCGCAGCGGGCCGGTGCGGACGACCATCCGGCCGTTCTCGACGCGGGTCGCGACCGGCCGGCCGTTCAGCCGGACGCGGGCGCGGGCCAGGTCGGCGCCGCTGACGCCGACGGCGCGGCCGGCCGCCTGCGCCCCGTTCAGCACGACGTTGTCGGCGACCCCCGTGATCCGCACGTCCGGCCCGAGGGCGTAGGCGGCGGCGACGGCCGTGCCGCCGGCCGCGGCCGCCGTTCCCGCGGTGACCCCCGCCACCCACTTCCAGGCGATTCTTCTGTTCCTCATCGGACTTCCCCCCGGCTCCCGCTCGCGCATCGGCATCACCACTAATGATCAAACGATGGCCCGGGTTCCGGGTCCGGCAACATCCAAGGTCGTTACAGGAATGGCCAACCCTTGATCAAGTCCGGTGAACGCGGCGCCCAAGCCGGGTGATCCATTCCGCAAAGGTTCGGAATCTCGGGAAATGTGGCATCGGCGATGAAAATCACCGCCGCCGGCGACCGGTCCGGCACTCCCTCACGGGGCGGCAACGGCGGCCGGACCACGCCTTTTTCCTGCCGTGCCACTGATTAGTGGCACGGATGCCGGGGAACGAACAACTCATCGACCGATAAAAAGGAGGAAGTGCGCTCGCAGCGGCCGGACGCCCGGCCACCGCCTTTCCGGCGGCCCCGCCGAAGGGTTCCCGCCGCCCTTTCCCCGTCCCGCTCCCGCCGTTCCCGACCGCCCGCCCCGCGACCGCTCGCACCGCCCGGCGCGCCCGCGCGCCCGGCCCGTCACCTCCCCGGCGCGACCCGCCCCGCCGGACGCTCCGCGCGTTTCCACGGCCGGCCCTCCAGCGCCCGCCGTTCCCGAAAGGACCCGCCTTGGGTCGCAGCTCCGCCCTGGCCTGCGCGCTGGGGATCCTCAGCCTGCTCCTGTCCGCCCTCTGCGGCGCGGTGCCCGCGTCCGCCGCCGGGGCCGAGGTGGTCGCCGAGACCGCCGTCGCCCCGCGCACCCTCGACCTCACCATCGCCTCGCCCGCCATGGGCGGGGACCAGAAGGTGCGGCTCCTCCTCCCGGCCGGCTGGTCGCGCACCGCGGACCGCACCTGGCCGACCCTCTGGCTGCTGCACGGCGGCGTCGACGACTACCGGGCGTGGACGCGCGACACCGACGTCGCCGCCCTCACCGCGGACGCCGGCGTCATCGTCGTCATGCCGAACGGCGGCTCGTGCGGCAACTACTCCGACTGGTGGAACTACGGCAAGGGCGGGCCGCCCGCCTGGGAGACCTTCCACCTGACCGAACTGCGCAAGATCCTGGAACGGCGGTACCGGGCGGGCACCGAGCGCGTCATCGCCGGCAACTCCATGGGCGGCCTCGGCGCCATGGACTACGCCGCCCGCCACCCCGGCATGTTCCGCGCCGCCGCCGCGTTCAGCGGCTACCTCGACACCCTCTACGGGCACGAGCCCGGCGACAGCTCGACCGGCTGGGGCCCGTCGTTCTCCTGCCCCGGCACCGACTGGCGGCGCGTGTGGGGCGACCCGGACGCGCAGGCCGCCATCTGGCACGCCCACAACCCGACCGACCTCGCCGGCCGCCTCGCCGGCGTCCGGCTCTGGGTGTCGTCGGGCGACGGCGAGGCCGGACCGCTCGGCGGCCTGCCGTTCACCGACCCCGTCGAGGCGGGCGTGCACGACCACGCCGTGGCGTTCACCGCCCGCCTCGCCGAGCTCGGCATCCCGGTGACGACGCACCTCTACGAGGGCCAGCACTCCTGGCCGTACTGGCAGCGCGAGCTGCACGCCGCGTTCCCCATGCTGAGGGACGCGCTCGGCGCCTGATCGCGCCGGCGCCCGCGGGCCGTCCGGGCCGTCAGGTCCGGACGGTCAGCGCCTCGTGGTCGAAGCAGAGCATCCCGGCGATCTTCGCGGCGTCGGGCAGCGGGTCGGGGTAGGACCAGGCGGCGTCCTCGACGACCCGGCCGCCGGACCGCAGCGTCCAGTAGGTCGCCTCGCCCTTGTAGGGGCAGACGGTCCGCTTCCCGCTCGGCTCCAGCAGCTCGGCGCGGACGTCGGCGGCCGGGACGTACAGGCGGTTCGGCAGGCCCGTCTCCGACACCACGACGGCGCGGCCGGTCTTGGCGACCGGCTCGCCGTCCAGCGCGACCTCCACGGCGCGCGAGGACGCGCGGGCGTCCACCCGGTGGTAGGGGTCGCGCAGGTGCCCGAAGACCTCCTCGTCCTCGTCGTACCAGGCGTCCAGGGCCTTCCAGTAGAAGGCGAGGTGCCCGCGCAGCCAGGCGGCCTCCTCCTTCGGCTCGGGGTAGCCCCAGACGCCGTTCTCGGCGGTGCGGCCGCCGGCGCGGACCGTCCAGTAGGCGGCGTCGCCCTTGAACGGGCAGTGGGTGCTGTGGCCGGTGCGCTCCAGCAGGCCGGCGCGCACGTCGTCCTCGGGCACGTAGAGGACGGGCAGCAGGCCGGTCTCGTGGACGTACAGGCCGCGCTCGGTGTCGAGGACGGTCTCGCCCCCGAACTCGGCGCGCACCCGCCGCGGGAAGGGGTGCCCGTACAGGCGGTGCGCGGGCCCCTCGATGCGGTAGTTGACGTTCTCCCCGGGCTGCCCGGACAGCGGGCCCGGCGGCATGGTCAGCGACATCGGCGTCTCCTTAGGCTCGTTCCTCATTGTGCGCGGCGTCGCGCAGCCGCTCCAGGTCATCGGCGGTGAGCCGGTAGCGGAGCGCCAGGACGAGCGCGAGGATCATGAGCAGCGCGGGCACCAGCGTCCCGCCGATGAGGACGGCGTGCACGGCGCTGTCGGGCTGGACGACGGGCTCGTCCGGCTCGGACGGGACGAACCCCGCGCCGCTCAGGATCCACCCGTACAGCAGGCCGCCGAGCCCGCCGATGACGGCCTCGACGGCCGTCCAGAGGCCGGTCAGCATCCCGGCGCGGCGCCGGCCGGTGCGCAGCTCGTCGTAGTGCAGGGTGTCGGCGAGCATGGAGAACTGGAGCATCTGCAGCCCGGCGAACCCGACGCCCGTCACCACGACGCACAGGTGCGCCCACACCTGCCCGCCGGCCGGGATGCCGAGCGACAGCAGGCCGCCCGTGGCGAACAGCGCCCCGGCGATGAACATCGCGCCGCGCTTGTCGTAGCGGCGCGACACCCGCACCCAGGCGGGCATCGCGATCAGCATGGGGGCGATGAAGGCCAGGAACAGCGTGGTGATGCTGCCGGGGTCGCCGACGCTGTAGGCCGCCAGGTAGGGCGCGGCGGCCAGCAGCATCGACACCGCGGCGAGCTGCACCGAGCCGAAGACCGTCAGCCGCAGGTAGGGCTTGTTGGCGCGGGCCGCCCGCCACTGCTCGCGCAGCGTCGTGGTCCCCTCGTCGGCGCCCGCCCGGGGCGCCCGCGCCGTCCCGAAGTAGGTCGCCAGCATGGCGGCGAGCAGCACGCAGCCGATCACCAGGCCCATCAGCCGGTAGCCCTCGATCGTCGGGTCGCCGCCGTGCACGTTGACGAGCGCGGGCGCGAGGCCGCCCGCCAGCAGCGTCGCCAGGCCGAGGAACACCATCCGCCACGTCAGCAGCGACGACTGCTCGTGGTAGTCGGAGGTCATCTCGGCGGGCATCGCCTTGTAGGGCACCTCGAACAGCGCGAACACCGACGACGTCAGCAGGAAGCACACCCCGACGTAGACGGCGGCGGCCGTGCCGCGCAGCGGCGTCCCGGCGAACAGCAGCACGAACAGCCCCGGCAGCAGCACCGCCCCGGCGAGCAGCCAGGGCCGCCGCGACGCCGACCGGTCCGACAGCCGCCCGACCAGCGGACCGACCACCAGGTCCCAGGGCTTCGGCAGGAACACCGCGAGCCCGGCGGCCCACGCGGGCGTCCCGAGCGTGTTGGTCATGTAGTAGAGCAGCAGCAGGCCGGGCACGCTGTTGAAGGTCCCGGCGCAGAACGAGCCCGCCCCGTAACCGAGGCGCACCGAGCGCGGAAGGCTCGCGGTGATCATGCGCCCCATACGACCGGATCCGCCCCGCCCCTGAAAAGCACCGGATCATCACGAATCGACCGGCCCGCCCCGCCGACGGCGCCGCCACGCCCGCGACCTGGTAAAGTTCAGGTGCCGGACGGGCACCCCCGCCGGCACGCGCCGTTAGCTCAATTGGCAGAGCAGCGGACTCTTAATCCGCGGGTTCGGGGTTCAAGTCCCTGACGGCGCACCGCACAGCACAGCGACGGCCTTCCCCGGGAAGCCGTCGCTGTCGTCGTTTCCGGGGCCGGCGGTCCCCGGGCCGGCCTTGCCGACGTCCACGCCCGCGAGCGTGCCGATGCCGGCCGCGCGCCGGGGTCAGCGGTGGCCGATCGTGCCGTGCCAGCTCTCGGTGAGGACGTCCAGCATCGCCTCGCGCTCCACGCCCCAGTGGCCGGGCGTCCAGTGCCGGGCGACGTGGTCGAGCTCGGTCATCGCGATGACGCTGCGGAAGTGCCGGGTGCCGGCCGGGAACCGGTCCGCCCGGTCGAGGCCCTCGCGGATGTCGCCGATGGACTCGTCCAGCCAGGCGTCCAGCAGGACGCGGATCTCGGGGTCGACGGCCGCGGCCTCGAAGGCGGCCTTGGTGTAGGGGCCGATCACCGGCCAGCGCTCCGCGGTCGCGGCGAGCCAGGCGCGGATCCGGGCGGGCGAGCCGTCCTCGACGACGGCGACGAGCTCGCGCTCGGTCGAGCCGTGCTCGGCGGAGGGGACGCGGTCCAGCGCGTCGTTCAGCCGCTCGGAGATGAGCGCCTTCATCAGCTCGACCTTGGAGGGGAAGTAGGCGTAGAAGGTGACCCGCGTCGTCCCCGCCGCCGACGCGATGTCGTCGACCTTGGTCGACGCGTAGCCCTTCGAGACGAACAGGGCCAGGCCGGCGTCCAGCAGGAGCTTGCGCGTCATCTCCTTCTGTGCCTCACGGAGCGTCGCCATGCCGGCAAGCGTAGAGCACGGCGCCCGCCCGCCGGGCGCGGCGCGTACTCCGGACACAACGCGCACGGATATTTGACGTTCCGTAAATCCATGTGACGCCTTGCACATCCCGGAGGCGATCGCGGCCGTCGCGACCCACCCGCGCGACGATCACCGCACCCTCCCGAACCTCCTTCGGTATCGGGGCCGCCGCGTTCCGGCGGCCGGGCCGCCACCGGCCCTGAGCAGGCCATCGACCTACTTCGTATAGACAGGAAGCGAAATTTACGCGCACGTCATTTACTTGACATGCTGTAAGAATAAGTGACACGCTTCACGTGGGGCGGGTCACAGTCGCGTGCCGCCGCCCCCGCCGAGCTGGAAAGGAAGTGCCCATGACGGATGCGCCGGCCGCCGGAGGCGGCGTCGTCAACACGGTGCTGGGCCCCGTCGCGGCGGACGACCTCGGCGTCGTCGCCGTCCACGAGGCGCTGCTGTCGGTGCTGCCGGGCGCCGAGCACGGCCACGACGTCACGCTGGACCGCGCCGAGATCTTCGCGACGCTGGCGGGCAAGCTCGCCGCGTTCCGCGACCAGGGCGGGAAGACGATCGTCGACAGCACCGGCATGTTCCACGGCCGGGACCTGCGGCTGTACGAGGCGCTGTCGCGCTCCACCGGGGTGCACATCGTCGCCTCCACCGGCATGGGGCCCGAGGAGCTGCTCGGCGGCTACTTCCTGACGCCGCAGACCAACCCGCCGACGCCGTGGCCCGCCGACAAGTTCGCGGCCCTGTTCACCAAGGAGATCACCGAGGGCATGGTGATCCCCCGCCTGGAGCGGCGCGCCCCCGCCGGCCTCGTCGCCACCGCCGCCGCCACCGGCGGCATGACCGCGACCGAGGAGAGCCTGTTCCGCGGCGCGGCCCGCACCGCGCTCGCCACCGGCGTGCCGGTCTCGATCCGCTACGGCGCCGACGCCGCGCACGACCTGGACGTCGTCCTGGACGAGGGCCTCGCCGCCGACCGCGTCGTCGTCGGCGGCCTGGACCGCAAGGACGCCGTCGCCGCCGGCGCCCCCGCCGAGGTCGCCCGCCGCGGCGCCTACGTCGCGCTCGACCACGTCGGCCTGAACGACGACGGCGCCCACATCACCGACCGCGAGCGCGCCGCCCTCGTCCTCGACCTGGTGCGGGCCGGCCACGGTGACCGCGTCCTGCTGTCGGGCAACGCCATTGGCGTCGCCAAGGGCCACCCCGCCTACGACCTGCCCTTCGGGCACGTCCTCACGGCGTTCGTGCCGCTGCTGGAGTCCCTCGGCCTGGCCGGCCGCGACGTGCGGCGCATCCTCGCCGACAACCCGCGCGACCTGCTGACGCTGCGCTGACCTTCGCCGCGCTGACCTTCTCCGAAGGGGAGTACGAACCATGTCAAGGGTGAACACCGTGCTCGGGCCGGTCCCGGCGGAAGAGCTCGGGATCGTCGCCGTCCACGAGCACATCGGGTACGGGATGCCCGGCTCGGAGCTGGACGCCACCTGGTGGAAGACGCCCGAGGAGCGCTACGCCGAGACCGTCCCCAAGCTGCGCCGCTTCCACGAGCGGGGCGGCGGGACGTTCGTCGACGTCACCGGCATCTGCAACGGCCGCGACGTCGACTACTACCGGTCGCTGTCGGCCAAGACCGGCGTCCACATCGTCGC
Source organism: Actinomadura parmotrematis (assembly GCF_019458805.1). Classification (GTDB taxonomy): domain Bacteria; phylum Actinomycetota; class Actinomycetes; order Streptosporangiales; family Streptosporangiaceae; genus Spirillospora; species Spirillospora parmotrematis. Next base: position 58,984 of record NZ_JAIBOA010000023.1, on the reverse strand, counting down.
CTGCACCGGCTTCGTCGGCGGCGACACCGCGCTGCCGTTCTTCGAGCGGGCGGGCGTGGACTACCTGGCCCGCCAGTTCGTCCACGAGATCACCGTCGGGATCGGCGGGACCGGCGCGCGCGCCGGCGTCATCAAAGTCGGCGTCAGCCGCGGCGGCCGCATGACCGAGCTGGACAAGCGCATCTACCGGGCCGCCGCCCGCGCCGCCGTCACCACCGGCGTGCCGATCCTGACGCACCTGGCGATCGACCCCGAGCCCGCCGTCGCGATCTTCGCCGAGGAGGGCCTGCCGCTGCACCGGGTGCTGTTCGGGCACGCCGACGACGGCGTCAACGCCCCCAACACCCCCGACGTGTGGATCGCCGAGCAGGGCGGCCGCATCGGTTTCGACACCTTCGGCTACGAGACCGAGCTGGAGGACCCGCCGTTCTGGGCGCGGCCCCGCAAGGAGCGCCTCGACCACTTCCTGGGCTTCGTCGGCAAGGGCTTCCTCGACCAGGCGCTGGTGTCGGCCGACGCCAACTGCTCCCCGCTCGGCTGGCCCGGCGTCAAGGGCCACACCGTGAACTACATCTTCGACGACCTCATCCCGGACCTGCGCGCGGCCGGCCTGGACGAGGCGACCCTCACCCGCCTCCTCCACGACAACCCGGCCGGCTTCCTGACGATCCAGGACTGACCCCGCCCCCGCATCCCGCCGGCGCAGCCCTGCGCCCGTCCCGGAAGAACGAAGAACCATGAAGACCGCAGACCTCAAGAACCTGGACATCGCGATCATCGGCGCGGGGTACGGCGGCGCCGCCGCGACCAAGGCGCTCACGCTGCTCGGCGCGAACGTCCACGTCTACGAGCAGGCCACCCGGATCCGCTCGGTCGGCGCCGGCATCGGCCTGCGCCCGCAGACCCTGGAGCTGTTCCGCGACTGGGGGATCTTCGACGCCATGGCGGCGGTGAGCTCGCCGAGCGACAACTTCCAGATCCTCACCGCCACCGGCGAGCCCATCATGACCGAGGAGTGGCCGGGCGTCCACGACTACGCCCGGCCGAACCACACCCGGTTCATCCACCGCGGCGACTTCATCGACACCTTCCTGAAGGTGCTGCCCGCCGGCAGCGTCCACCTCGGCCACCGGCTGGAGTCGATCACCGACGGGGGCGACCGGTCCACCGTCACCTTCGCGGACGGGACGCAGGTCACCGCCGACCTGGTGATCGGCGCCGACGGCATCCGCTCGCTGGTGCGGCAGCGGCTCTTCACCGACAAGGAGCCGGTGTTCTCCGGCGAGCACGCCTACCGCGCCGTGATCTCCATGGACGACGCCTACGGCCTCTGCGTCGACGACAACCTGCGGATGTACCTCGACGACAAGGGCACGAAGGTCTACTTCCTGCCGCTCCGCCACCGCGGCCAGGTGTCCTACGACATCACCGCGCTGTCCGGCGACGACTCCTGGGCGCCCGACGTCAGCCGCGACGACCTCGTGGCGATGATGGACGGCTTCGACGAGCGCCTCGTCGACATCACCCGCGACCTGGACATGGACACCGTGACCAGCCGCGCCGTCTTCGACATCGACCCCGTCGACACCTGGCACACCGCCTCGGTCGCGCTGCTCGGCGACGCCGCCCACGCCATGCTCCACCACCAGGGCCAGGGCGCCAACCAGGCCGTCCAGGACGCCGGCGGCCTCGCCGACGCGCTGCTGCGCGCGGACTCGGTCAAGGAGGCGCTCGCCCTCTACCAGGCGACCCGCAAGCCCGTCACCGACGAGCTCCAGCGCATCTCCCGCCAGTCGTGGGACGCCGAGAAGGTCGACGACGTCTTCCCCGGCCAGAAGCCCGCCGCCGCCGGTCAGGAGGGCTGAGCGCCATGGCCCTCCATCCGAAGATCGCCGAGGTCCTCGCCGCGCTGCCCGCGCCGCCGGACGGCCCGCTCGACCCGGCCGCCCTGCGCGCCGGCGAGGAGGCGCAGGTCCCGCCGCCGGCCGAACGCCTGCCCGTGCACGCCGTCGAGGACGCGACCGCGCGGACCGCGCACGGCGACGTCCCCGTGCGGATCTACACCCCGGACGCGGCCCCCGCGCACGGCCTGCTGGTCTACATCCACGGCGGCGCGTTCTTCCTCGGGAGCCTGAACACCCACGACCACATCGCGCGGTCGCTGGCCCGGGAGACCGGCCTCAAGGTCGTGTCCGTCGGGTACCGGCTGGCGCCCGAGAACGCCTTCCCCGCCGGGCTGACCGACTGCTACGGCGTCGTCCGCTGGGCCGCCGGCGACGGCGCGGGCCTCGGCTGGGACGGCGCGACCCTCGCCGTCGCCGGCGACAGCTCGGGCGGCACCTACGCCGCCGCCGTCACCGCCCTCGCCCGCGACGACGGCTTCGACCGGATCACCCACCAGGTCCTCTACTACCCCTCCCTCGACCTGGACTTCGACACCGGCCGCTACGCCTCGCTGCGCGAGAACGCCGCGGGCTACGGGCTGGAGACGGCCGGGCTCGCGCCCTTCAACGCCTTCTACCTGGACGGCGGCGCCGACCCCGCCGACCCGCTCGTCTCGCCGATCAAGCGGGCCGACCTGGCCGGGCTGCCCCCCGCGCTGATCGTCACGGCGGAGCACGACCCGCTGCGCGACGAGGGCGAGCTCTACGGCGCGCGCCTGAAGGAGGCGGGCGTCGACGCGACCGTCAGCCGGTACGCGGGCGCCGGGCACGGGTTCGTGCAGCACTTCTCCTGGCTGCCCGAGTACCACCGCGCCTTCGAGGAGACGCGCGACTTCCTGAAGGGGCGCTGAGCACCGTGACGCACGAGGTGAAGGTCCACCCGCTGGTCTCGCCGTGGGGCCGCTTCGGCCTCTACGGCTTCTTCATCGACGCCCCCGAGCCCGCGATCGTCGACACCGGCATCGCGTCCTCGCCCGCCGAGGGCATGGCCCCGGCGCTCGCGGCGCTCGGCCGCCGCATCGAGGACGTCCGCTGGATCCTGCTGACCCACGGCCACATCGACCACGTCGGCGGCGCGCACGCCCTCTGGGAGCTCACCGGGCGCCGCGCGCAGGTCGTCATCCACGAGGCCGACGCGCCGCTGCTGCGCTCGCGCCGCGCCCACGTCCAGAACTACCTGGACGTGCGGCAGGGCTACCTCAACGACCCGGACGGCGAGGCGAAGCAGACCGCCGCCGCCGAGGCCGTCATCTCCGGCGAGATGGAGCCGACGCTGCTGGTCAAGGGCGGCGAGACCCTCTCGCTGGGCGGCGACGTGGACGTGTCCGTCCACGCGATCCCCGGGCACACCGCCGGATCGGTCGCCTACGTCGTCGACGGGCAGCGGTCGGTGTTCGTCGGCGACGCCGTGCAGGTCCACGGCGCCGCGAACGGGTTCCCCGGCTACGAGGACCCGGACGCCTACCGCGCGAGCGTGCGGTACCTGCTCGACGAGGTCCGCCCGCGCCACCTGTACCTCGGGCACCCCTACCGCCGCGCCGACGGCGTCGCCTACGGCGTCGAGCTCGACGCCGCGCAGGCGGAGGAGGCGCTCCGGGAGAGCCTGGACATCGAGGCGCGGGTCGGCGCCGCCGCCCGGCGCTGCCTGCGCGCGGGCCTGGCGGAGACGGACTCGCCGTACTCGCCGTTCGCCCCCGTCGCCGAGGAGGTCGGCTACACCGGCGACCCGGCCCTCGAACCCTCCCCGTTCTTCACGACGCTGCACGGCTACCGCAGGAGCTTCCACCCATGACCGACTTCCAGACGATCGACGCGGGCGGCCGGGCCATCGCCGTCCGCAAGGACCTCCGGGTCCCGATGCGCGACGGCGTCACCCTCGCCGCCGACGCCTACAGCGGCACGGCCGACGAGCCGCGCCCCGCGCTCGTCGCGCTCAGCCCCTACGGCAAGGAGCTGCAGGCGCTCGCGCTCACCACGCCGCCGCAGCGCCGCCCGAGCCCCATGTGGGACGGCTGCATCGAGGCCGGCGACATCGCGCGCGTCGTCGGGGAGGGCTACGTCCACGTCATCGGCGACCTGCGCGGCTCCGGCGGGTCCGGCGGCGAGATGATCGGCAACTACAACGCCGGCGGCGTCCCCCTCGGCCAGGACGCCCACGACCTCATCGAATGGGTCGCCGCGCAGCCCTGGTGCGACGGCAACGTCGGCATGATCGGCATCTCCTACTTCGGGTCCATGCAGGTGCTCGCGGCGGCCGAGCGCCCGCCGCACCTCAAGGCGATCTTCGTCAGCGGCGGGCACTACGACTTCTACGAGACGACCTACCACGGCGGCGTCATGTGGTTCATGCCGCGCGCCGCCCGCGAGGGGCGCGGCGGCGACTCCGGCATCGCGCACACCGACGTCAAGTCCCGCATGCAGGAGCTGCACTCCCCCGAGGAGCTCGCGAAGCTCGTCGAGGCGCGCCTCCAGGACCCCGACGTCGCGGCGTGGCCGAACCTGGTGCACGTCCTGAAGTACCCGAAGAACCGCGAGTTCTGGTTCGACATCGTCATGAACGAGCTCGACGGCGACTGGTACGAGGAGCGCAACCCGATCACCCTCGCGCCGAACATCGACATCCCCGTCTACCTGCAGATCGACCAGGGGCGCGGCTGGACGGTGGACGGCACCATCGAGCTCTACAACGCGCTCAAGGGCCCGAAGAAGCTCGACATCGGCCCCTACCCGCCGATGCAGTCGCGGCCCTTCATCGAAGAGCACGACAAGATGTTCCGCTGGTACGACCACTGGATCAAGGGCATCGACAACGGGATCATGGACGAGCCCGCGGTGACCGTCCACGTCGAGGGCTCGCGCGAGCGCGTCACCGGCGACGCCTGGCCGCCGAAGGAGACCGGGCACCGCTCCCTCTACCTGCGCCCGCGCCGCAAGCTGTCCTTCGAGCCCGAGGCCATGGGCGCCGAGCACGCCGCCCCCGACGGCTTCTACCAGGCCCCCCTCACCGTCACCGACAAGGTCGAGATCCTGAGCTGGAGCACCGAGCCGTTCGCCGCCGCGACCGAGCTCATGGGCACCGGCGCCGCGCACCTGTTCGCCGAGATCGACCAGGACGACACCAACTTCATCCTGCGCCTCTGGGACGCCGCCCCGAACGGCGACCGGCAGCTCATCACCTCCGGCTACCTGAAAGCCTCGCACCGCGAGCTCGACGAGGAGCGCACCACCGAGGGCGACCCGTACCACCCGCACACCCGCGCGGTCCCGGTCGAGCCCGGAAGGATCGAGGAGTACGTCCTCCGCCTCTACCCGTTCGCGGCGACGCTCCTGCCGGGCCACCGCCTCGTCGCCGAGCTCTCCAACGACGAGCCCCTCGCCGACGCCCACAACGCCCTGCTCCCGCCGGACGCCTTCCACCTCCCGGTCGGCCGCCCCGTCACCCACAAGATCTACCGCGACGCCGCCCACCCCTCCCGCCTCGTCCTCCCCTTCACCACCGCTCCGGCGAAGTAGCGGCGGCCTTCAGTGGGCGGACGCGGCCACCGCCGCGTCCGCCCGTCGGCGTTCCGGGGTCCGTCAGGTGAGGCGGGCCAGGACGGCTCGGGTGACGGCCTCGACGGTGGCGACGCCGGCGTCCATGGAGGCGTTGCGGTCGGACAGGACGGCGACCAGGTAGCGGTGGCCGTCCTCGACTCGGCCGATGCTGTTGATGACCCAGCGGCCCCCGTCGATCGAACGCGGCAGCCAGCCGTTCTTCAGCTCGACGCCGTCGCCGTCGGCGTCGCCCGCGCTGACGCCCCAGTCCTGGCCGGGGTCCACGTCGCCCATCAGCCCGAGGACATACCGGCGGCTGCGGGCGCTCAGCGGGCCGCCGCCGGACGCCAGCGCTTTCAGCAGGCGGACCTGATCGCGGGCGCTGGTGCTGGTCAGCCCCCAGCTGACGCTCGTCGCGGTCGTCTCCGTCAGGCCGAGCCGGCGGTTGGCCCTCGTCAGGCCGGACGCCGCGCCGATCTCGAACCACAGGCTGTCGGCGGCGTTGTTGTCGCTGGACTCGATCATCCGGACGGCCAGGGCCTTCTCCGGCGCGGTGAGGGCGCGGCCCTGGTCCTGCGCCTTCAGCAGCAGGGCGGCGAGGATGTCCACCTTGACGATGCTCGCCGTCACGAACCGGCGCGAGGACCCGTAGGTGTAGGAGGTGCCGTCCTCCAGGTCGAGCACCGACACCGACACCCGGGCGCTTCCCCGGACGGCCTTCTCGACGGCTCGGGCCGCCTTCGCCTTGTCGACGCTCGGCGTCGCGGTGGCGGTTGCGGTCAGGCTCGGCGCCGCCTCCACGGCCGCCGCGCTGCTCGGCGCGGCCCGCGCCGGTCGCGTCTCCTCCGCGCCGCGCGCACCCGCCCACCACAGCGACGCCGCGATCAGCGCTCCGAGCCCCAAGGAGGCGAGGACGAACCGCCACCACTGACCTCTGGCACGTTCCATCAGCGACCGCCCCGCAGGTCGCCATGGCCGAAGACCAGGTCATACGTGTTGCACATGCGACGACCGTTGCGGTCATGCCTGAAGGCCACCGGCGAGCACTTTGAGAAGCGGTTGATAATCCCGCCGCCCCAGATGAGCGCACGATGATGATCCGATGAGCGGAGCGGCGCCGCCGCCCCCGGAGTAGACTCTTACTTGCAAATAAAGAGAATGTTATTCTCGCCATATGGATCTGGAGTTCGACGACGAGCAGCGGCTGCTGCAGGAGTCGGTCCGCGAGACGCTCGGCAAGCTGCGCGGGCGGCCGGAGGACGAGCTGTGGGCCGCCTACCGCAAGCTCGGCTGGACCGAGGCGCCGCCGGTCGAGCTGGCGATCATCCTGGAGGAGCTCGGCCACGCCGCCGACCCGACGCCGTTCCTCGCCTCCACCACCTGGTTCGCGCCGCTCGCCGGGCGGCTGCCGGACGGCGCGGGCACCGCCGTCCTCGACGGCGCCGGCCGGTTCGTCCTGGACGCCGACCGGGCCGGCGAGATCGCGCTCGCCACCGCCGGCGGCGCCGTGGTGGTGGACGGCGCGCGGGTGCGGGCCGAGCGGCTCGCCACCTTCGACCCGACGCGGCACGTCGCGCACGTGGACGTCGCCGCGCTCGGCGTCCCGGACCTCGTGCCCGCCGTGCCCGACCTCGCCCTCGCCGGCCTGGCGATCTCCACGGTGGGGAGCTGCCGCCGCATCCTGGAGCTGGTCGTCGCGCACGTGAAGCAGCGCGTCCAGTTCGGCGTGCCGATCGGGTCGTTCCAGGCGGTCAAGCACCGGGCCGCCGACATGCACGTCGCGATCGAGCGGGCCCGCGCGCTCGCCTACTTCGCCGCCCTCGCCATCGCCGAGGACGACCCGCGCCGGGGCCGGGCCGCCGTCATGGCCAAGGCGGCCGCCGGGGAGTGCCAGCGGCTCGTGTTCCAGTCCGGCTTCCACCTGTTCGGGGCGATGGGCTTCACCTGGGAGAACGAGCTGCAGATCCACTTGAAGCGGGCCATGGCCGGGGACCTGCTGCTCGGGACGGCCGCGGTGCACCGCCGCGCCCTGCTGGACGAGGAGGCGGCCCTGTGAAGCTGGCTTTCGACCGGGACGTGGAGGACTTCCGCGCGGAGTTCGCCGCGTTCCTCGACGCGAACCTGCCCGCCGAGGACGACGCCGTGGAGCGCCCGCAGTCCAGCTCGGACGTGCCCGAGTGGTCGCGGCGCTGGCAGCGCCTGCTGTTCGACACCGGCTGGCTGCTGCCCGGCAACCCGCCCGAGTACGGCGGCCGCAACGCGTCCCTGCCACAGCAGCTCGCCCACCTGGAAGAGCTGTCGAAGCGGCGGATCTACCACAGCTTCAACCCGCAGGGCCTCGGCATCGTCGCCGCCTCCCTGCTGACGTTCGGCACCGAGGAGCAGAAGCGCCGCTGGGCCGTCCCGATCCTCCGCGCCGAGATCACCGCCTCCCTGGGCATGAGCGAGCCCGGCGCCGGCTCGGACCTCGCCGGCCTCCGCACCCGCGCCGTCCTCGACGGCGACCACTTCGTCGTCAACGGCCAGAAGGTCTGGACCTCCGGAGCCCACGACGCCGACGTGCTGCTCACCTTCGTCCGCACCGACCCCGATGTCCCGAAGCACAAGGGCATCAGCGTCCTGCTCGTCCCGACGGACCTGCCGGGCGTCGTCCGCCGCCCCTTCGGGTCCATCACCGCCCCCGACGACCTGGACTTCAACGAGGTGTTCTTCACCGACGTCCGGGTCCCGCGCGCGAACCTCGTCGGCGACCTGAACGGCGGCTGGAAGGTCGCGCACGGCTCGCTCGGGCACGAGCGGATGATGCTGTGGCTGACGTTCGCCGAGTGGATGGAGAACGTGGTCCGCGACGCCCCCGCCCGGGAGGAGTGGTACGCGACGCTGCTCATGGACCTGCAGGCGCTCCGCCTCCTCGGCCGCCGCCAGCTCGCGGGCGACCGCGACCCGGCGGAGCTGTCGGTGCTGAAACTGCTCGGCTCCGAGGCCCTCCAGTCCGCCAGCCTGCACGCCCTGGAGGCGCAGGGCGCCGAGGCCCTCCTGCACCCGGCGGTGACCGGCCCCTACAACCACATGACCCTGGAGACCTTCACCGCGAGCTGGTTCGAGCGCTACGCCCGGACCTTCGGCGCGACGATCGCCGGCGGCACCTCCGAGATCCAGCGCAACATCATCGCCGAACGCATCCTCGGCCTCCCCCGCTGACCCGGCCGTCCCCGCTCACGCGCCCCGGCGGGCCGCGATCTCCTTCCTGAGCAGGAACTTCTGCACCTTGCCGCTCGCCGTGCGCGGGAAGTCGTCCACGGCGTGCAGCTCCTCGGGCCACTTCTGCCGGGCGAGACCGAGCCGCTCCAGATGGTCGCGCATCTCGGCGAGCGTCGGCGGCCTGCGGCCGGGCACGCTCCGGACGACGGCCGCGGCGTGCTCGCCGAACCGCGCGTCGGGAGCGGCGACGACGGCCGCCTCGGCCACACCCGGCATCCGCAGAAGCGCGTCCTCGACCTCGGGCGCGCTGATGTTCTCGCCGCCGCGGATGATGACGTCGGATTTGCGGTCGGTGATGGTGAGGTAGCCGTCGCCGTCGATGGCGCCGATGTCGCCGGTGCGGTACCAGCCGTCGGCGTCGAAGGCGCGGGCGGTGAGCTCGGGGTCGGTGTAGCCGAGGCAGAGATCGGGACCGCGGCTGAAGATCTCGCCGTCCTCGCCGAGCCGCATCTCCACGCCCGGCAACGCGGCACCGTCGGTGTAGAGACGCTTGTCCTCGGGCGCCGTGTAGTGCGAAGCGGTGATCGACGGGTGCTCGGTGCTGCCGTAGGAGCGGTACACCGTGATCCCGAGCCCGGCGAGCCGCGTCGTCACGGCCGGCGGGACCGCCGCGCCGCCGAGCCCGGCGTACCGCATATGCCGCAGGTGCCCCTCGGTGAAGTCGGGATGGTCCAGCAGGCTCGTCATGTAGTACGGGACGCCGCCCGCGATGGTGACATCGTCGCTCTCCATCAGCGCGAGCGCCCTTCCCGGATCCCACACGTCGGCGAGGTTGATCGGCGTGCCGCCGAGCACCGGGATGAGGAACGCCGACAGCATGCCGATGAAGTGGCCGACCGGCGCCGAGATGAGCTGGCGGGCGAGGTCGGCCGGGTAGCGCGAGGAGAGCTGGCGGGTCTCGAACGCGAGCGTCCGGTGACTGTGCACGACACCCTTCGGATCGCGAGTCGTCCCGGAGGTGAACGCGATGACGGCCGGGCCCGCCGGGTCCACTCCCACGACGTCGCCGAGCGGCTCGGCGTCCAGCAGACCGTCGAAGTCGCGCCCGACGACGCCGACGATCGGAACGTCCGCGCACAGTCCCGGATCGAACTCCAGATGACCGAAGCGCTCCACCGCGATGAACACGCGCGGGCGGACCGCGTTCAGGATGAAGCCGACCTCCTTGCGCCCGTAGAAGTGCACGATCGGCACGACGGTCGCGCCGAGGAACGCCGATGCCCAGAAGACCGCCGCGGCCTCCATCCAGTTCGGCAACTGCATCGCGACGACGTCGCCGGGCCCGACACCGCGCTTACGCAGGCCGCGCGCCAGCCGGCGCGCGACCAGCTCCACGTCCCGGAACGTCCCGCTCCAGGGACGGATCTCCGAATGCACGCGGAACACCGCGTCCGGAGCGGCGGCGAGCCCGCGGGACAGCAGCTCCGCGAGGGTGTCGCGGGTCCACCAGCCCTCCCGCTCGTACCGCTCGACAAGTGCGTCGGGGATCGTGCGCATGGTGCCGCCACCTTCCAGACCGGGACGCTCGCCCTGTGGATATCACATTTCCCTATATGAGAACAGCCTTCTCAAACTCGCTCCCCGCTGGGAGAATGACGGCGGGCACCCCCTTGCCCCCAGGCGGAGAGGCAGGCCACTGCATTGGACCCCACACCTCCGCCCCCCACGCACGTAGAAACCGCACCCAGCGAAACGACCTCCGGACAAGCGGCGCCCGCGGGAGCAGCGCCCACAGAAGCAGAGCCAAGGGAATCTGCGCCCACGGAAGCAGGGTCTTTGGAAATCGCACCCGCAAAGACCGCGCCCCCGGAAAGCACACCCTCGGAAGGCGCGCGCTCGGAAGGCCCACCCTCGAAAACCACACTTTCGGAAGGCACGACCCCCGAAGGCACGTCCTCGGAAAGCACGCCTCCCCGCTCGCTGTACCGGGAACGGCCGGACTACCGGGTCGACCTGCTGGCCCGCACGAACGTCATGACCGCGTGGCTCGGCGACGTCCGACTCGCACGAAGCGACGCCTGCCTCATCGTCGACGAACAGGACCACGGCCTCGTCGTCTACTTCCCACCCGACGCCGTCGACCTCGCACGGCTGGAACCGGTGGCCGGCCTCAGCACCGTCTGCCCCTTCAAGGGCCGCGCCGTGTACTGGCGAGCAGCGGACACCGACGGTCCCGCCGTCGCCTGGAGCTACCCGGCCCCCTTCCCCCAGGTAGCCCGCCTCGCCGGCTTCATCGCCTTCGACCAGGACGAGGTACAGGTCACCATCGGCAAAGGCATCTACACCGGGGCACGCCCATGACCGACAGCTCCCTGAAGGCAATGCTCGCCCTCTTCGACGTCTCGCCCTCCACCCCCACGCCCGCCGCTCCCGCCCCGGCCAGGCCCGCATCATCCGTCCCCGCACCGGCTGCCTCCGCACCATCCGCCTCCGCCCCGACTGGACGTGCACCGAGCGGCTCTGCACCAGCTGAGCCCGCACCCTCCGCCCCAGCTCCATCCGCCCTCGTACCGGCTGGCCCCGCGCCATCTGTCTCCACACCACCCGCCCCCACTCCAACCACCCCCGCACCGACCGAGCTCACGCTGCCTGGGAGCGCGCCGAACGAAGACGCGCCGAACGGGGACGTGTTGGATGGGGGCGCGCTGAACGCGGGCGCGCCGAACGGGGACGCGCCGGACGAGGGCACGCCGAACGGGGACGCGCCGGACGGGGACGCGCCGGACGCGAGCGCACCGAACGGGAACACGCCGGACGAGGGCACGCCGGACGAGGGCACGCCGGACAGGGCCGCGCCGGACGAGGGCACGCCGGACGGGGACACGCCGAACGGGGACACGCCGAAAGCGGGCGCGCTGAACGGTACGGAGGTCGGTTGGTTCGTCGGCGGCAGTGATGGGGGTGGGCGGCGGGTCGTGGACGGTAGCCAGATCCTCGCCCAGTCGATCGTCGCCGCCGGCAAAGCCCTGCCAGGACGGACCGCGCGTTCCGCACACGCCCTGTTCGTTTCCGTGGCGGACCCGGAGAGACCCCTGGAGTTCGCCGTCGCGCCCGTACACGCGGGACGGTCGTTCGCCAGCGCCGTCGTCACGGTCGCGCAGGGAGGACGGACGCGCGCGACGTGCACGGTTCTGCTGGACCGTCCGCAGCCCGACGTGATCCGCCACGACCGCTGGACGGGCCCGCCCGTCACCGGGCCCGCGGCCGCCTGCCCTGCGCGCATGCCCTTGCAGGGCAGGCGGCTGCGCATCGAGGGCGTCGCGGACTACGGCGACCCCGACGAGGTCGGGCCGCCGGTCCTGGACGCCTGGCTGCACTACGACACCGTGCCCGAGCGCGACGATCTGCGCCGCGCGCTGCTCGCGCACTTCACCGGCCACCTGTCCATCTCCGCCACCATGCGGCCGCACGCCGGGATCGGGACGGCGCAGGCGCATCACACCGTCTCGACCGCCGTTCTCGGCATCGGGGTGACCTTCCACGAGCCCGTCGGCTGGGACGGCTGGATCCGCTACCACCACGAGAGCGTCTACGCGGGGGCGGGCATGTGCCACGTCCGCGGGCAGGTCGTCACCGAGGACGGGCGGCTCCTCGCCTCGTTCACCCAGGACGCCATGATCCGCGCGTTCGACCCGGCCGGGACGGCGCGAAGCCTCGGCGCCGACGCCCGCCTCTGACGGCGTCACGGCGCGCCGTCCCGGTACCGCGCGGCGATGCGAGCGCGATGCCGCGCAGGTGCGCCGAACAGCGACCGATTCAGCGAGGCGCGTTTCAGGTGAAGGTGAACGCCGCTCTCCCAGGTGTAACCCATGCCGCCATGGAGCTGCATGGCCTTGCCCGCCACCTCGACCGCGGCGGCACAGGCGAAGGATTTGGCCATCGCCGCGGCCGTACCTGCGTCCGGGTCACCGACGGCGACGGCCTGCGCCGCAGCCGCGACGAGCTCACGCGCCACCCTGGCCTGGACGAGCATGTCGGCGCAGGCGTGCTTCACCGCCTGGAACGACCCGATCCTGCGGCCGAACTGCTCGCGCGTCCCGGCATAGGCGACGGTGGCGTCGAGCATCGCCTCGCTCAGCCCGAGACTGTCGCAGGCCACCGCGACGGCGGCCCGGTCATGCAACCGCCGCAACGCGACCCCCGGGTCACTGCGAAAGCGCCACACCGCGTCCGCAGGCACCGCGACCCCGTCCGCGACAACGCTCCCGAAGGTGCGGGTCGCATCAAGAACGGCCCGGTCCGCAATCGCCACACTCCCCGCCCGCGAATCAACCTCCGCCACGACCGAAGACCCACCCTGAGCGGATGCCGAAAGGCAGCGGCAGTCCGCCTCCCACGAGCCACCCCGAGCAGACACGCGCGGAGTGTCAGTCTCGGGAGCGCCTTCCACGGCCTCCCGCGAACCGTTCCGAGCAGACATCGGAACGCGGGGGCCAATCCATCCCGAGGCACCGTCCGGCGCTTCTCGCGAGCCGCTTCGAGTGGATGCCAAGGGGCGAGAGCTGTCCGGTCTTGTATCGGCGTCTGCTGCGGGCGATTCGCCTTGGTCGGGTGCTGGCGGGCGGGAGCGGGCCGGCGCTGCGGCGACGGTCGCTATGACGGGTGTTGCGGTCGGGTCGAGGGCGGGGACGAGGAGGCGGTCCGCGCGTGAGGCGTCCAGGACGAAGGCGGCCGTGCCGTGGAGGCGGAACTCGGCGTCGAGGCGGAAGGGGGTGCCGTCCGTCGTCTCGGCGTCCAGGGCGACGACGGTGAGGGCGTCGCCTGTGGCCGTGGCGCGGAGTAGGTCGTCGCGGTCAGGCCCAGGTTCCAGCAGCGCGAGCGCGCCGACGCCGAGGCCCGCGACCGCCAGGTAGGGGACGGACGCCGCGGCGCGTCCCATCTCTTGCAGCACGACGGCGGTCTCGGCGAAGGTGGCGTCCGCGCCGCCGAGCGCCTCCTCTACTTCCAGACCCGTCCAGCCGACCTCCGTGATCCGGTCCCAGGAGGGCGGGGAGGCGCTCAGCAGGGCTCGGGCGACGGCGCGCAGTTCGGCGTGGAACTCCGCCAGGTCGGCGGGAGCGGCGGCCGCCATCAGAACGCCGCCGGTTCGCGCGGCAGGCCGAGGGCCCGCTCGCCGATGATGGTGCGCTGGATCTCGCTCGCCCCGCCCGGGATCGTCCACTCCCACGAGGCGACGAAGTCCAGCGCCCAGGCCCCCGACTCCCATCCGCTGGACGCCGGTTTGCGCAGGTCGGTGTGGGCGGCGAGCCCGAGGGTCTCCGTGCCGAAGCCGGTGATCCGCTGGAGCAGCTCGCTGTAGTACAGCTTGACGATCGAGGCGTCCGCCGGACCTGGATGGGCGTCGCCGACGAGCGCCGTGCAGAGGGCGCGGAGTCCGGTGAGCTCGGTCTCCAGTTCGGCGAGCCGGTCCGCGATCAGCGGGTCGTCGAGCGGGCGAGTCCCGCCGGGGCCAGGGCGGGAGCAGCGGTCGACGAGGCGCCGGAAGCCGCCGCCGAGGCGCTCGGCGAGCTCCAGCATCGTCATGCCGCGCTCGGCGCCGAGCGTCTCCTGCGCCACCCGCCAGCCGGCGTTCTCCGCCCCGACGAGGTTCGCGGCCGGGACGGCGACGTCGTCCAGGAAGATCTCGCAGAAGTGCGACTCCCCCGTGGCCTGCCGCGTCGGCCGGATCCCGACGCCGGGCGAGCGCAGGTCCATCAGCAGGTAGGAGATGCCGTGCCGCTTCGGCGCGGCCGGGTCGGTGCGGGCGAGCAGCAGGCACCAGTCGGCGTGGGCGGCGCCGCTCGCCCAGCACTTCTGGCCGTTGACGACGTAGACGTCGCCCTCGCGGCGCGCGGTCGTGCGGAGCGCGGCGAGGTCGGAGCCGGCGTCCGGTTCGGAGAAGCCCTGCGCCCAGATCTCGCCGTCGAGGATGGCGGGCAGGTACCGCGCGCGCTGCTCCCCGGTGCCCGCCGCGAGCAGGGTCGCGGCGGCGTGGTGGACGGCGACGAAGGCGAGGACGAGGCGGGGCGCGTCGTGCGCGGCGAGCTCCCGGTACAGGATCGCCTGCTCGGGGACCGGCATCCCGCCGCCCCACGAGGCGGGCCAGTGCGGGACGGCGAACCCGGCCTCCCGGAGCCGCTGGAACCACTCTTTCTGGAAGCGCACGAACTCCTCGTCCGGCGCGCCCGTCTGCGCGCGCCGCCAGTCCGCAGGGACGTTCGCCCGGCACCAGTCGCGGACGTGCGCGCGGAAGGCGTCCAGGTCAGCGGCCGTCACGACCGGCCCTCCCGGCCGGCCCTCTCGACGAGCGCCGTCAGCCGCGCCCGGTGCTCGGGCGAGCGCATGGAGGCGGCCTCGGCGGCGAATCCGGCTTGCATCGGCCCGTCCAGCGCCCGCGCCAGGTGCATGTTGAGGACCCGTTTGGTGCCGCGGACGGCCTCCGGCGGCTGCGCCGCGATGCGGGCCGCGAGCCGGTGCGCCTCCGGCAGCAGGTCGGCGGGCGGGACGGCGCGGCTGGCGAGGCCGAGCTCGACGGCCGTCGCCGCCGCGATGCGGTCGCCGGTGTACAGGTACTCGCGGGAGCGGAGAAGCGGAGTGAGCAAGGGCCAGAACGCCGCTCCGCCATCCCCCGCCGCCAGCCCCACAGCGACGTGCGGGTCGGCGAGATGAGCGTTCTCGGATATGAGAACGACATCGCAGAGCAGGGCGACGCTGCATCCGAGCCCCACCGCCGGCCCGTTCACCGCCGCGACGACCGGCAGCGGGAAGCGCAGCATCTCCTCGATGATGCGGGCGCCCTCGCGCAGGCTCGCGTCCCGCGCCACCGGGTCGTCCAGGAACGAGGCGACCCAGTGCAGGTCGCCGCCCGCGCTGAACGCCCGCCCCGCGCCGGTGAGGACGACCGCGCCCGCGTCCGGGTCGGCCGCGAGCCGCTCCCAGACCTCGGCGAGCGCCCGGTGGAGCCCGCTGTTGACGGCGTTCAGCTCGGCGGGCCGGTCGAGGACGACGGTGCGGACCGGACCGTCGCTCTCCACCCGTATCTCCGCCGGGAGGTCGTCATGACTCACAGGCCCGCTCCCTCGAACAGCCCGGTGAGCCCGGTGCGGTCGATCCGGCGCGCCAGCACGTCGCGCGTCGCGGACAGGTCGAGCGGCAGCCGCCGCAGCGGCTGCCCGTACCGCGACAGCCACGACAGCGGCGACTCGTCGCAGAACCCGATCGCGCCGTGCAGCAGGTGCGCGGTGCGGAAGACGGTCCCGGCCGCCTCGATCGCGGCGAGCCGGAGCGCGAGCGCGTCCTCGACGGCCTCGGGCAGGCCCGCCTGCACGCTCCACAGCGCGTACTCGGCGAGCACCTCGACCCCGCGCCGTTCCACCTCGGCGTCGGTGAGCTGGAACCGGACGCCCTGCTGGTCGGCGAGCGGCCCGCCGAACTGCCGCCGGACGAGGACGTGCGCGCGGGTGAGGTCGATCGCGCGGTCGAGCATCCCGAGCAGCGTCCAGCACGGCAGGACGAGGCCGAGCGCGACGTCGCCCGCGCCCGCCTCGTCGAGCGGGCGGACGTCCAGGCCGGTGACGAACGCGGTCGTGCGGGGCGGCGCGCCGGGGTCGCGCGCGGTCGCCGCGCCGCGCCGTCCGTCGAGCGTGACCGCCGTCCAGCGCAGGTCCAGGCCCGCGACGGCCCCGCGCGGCGCCGGCCCGGCGACGACGATGAGGCCGTCGGAGCCGAGGTCGGCGGGCCGGGCGAGGCGCTCGGCGACCGGATAGGGGACGGCCCAGTACCCGGCGCTGCGGCAGAGCGCAGCCGCCGCCTCCAGGTCGTCGGCGTCGCCGCGCGGCCGCAGGTCCCAGGCGCCGAGGCCGCCGAGGACGCGCGCCACTTCATCGCGGGCAGCGGCGGGGTCGCGCTCGGCGTCCTGGACGAGCCGGTCGCCGCCCGCCGCCTCCAGCGCGCGCAGCGCCTGCCGCCCGTACTCGGCGGCCTCGGCACCGAGCCCGACGTTCACCGCGCCGCCAGCAGCGCGCGGGCCAGCAGGATCCGCTGGACGTCGGTGCTGCCCGACGCGACCGTCGAGGCGTGCGAGTAGCGCCAGTGCTCCTCCACCCGCCGGCGGAACAGGCGGGACTCCTCGCCGCCGCCGGGGTCCAGCGCCGCAATCTCCATGAGCACCTCCGCGCTCTCCTGGTCGAGCCGCGTCACCGCGATCCGGTAGGCGGCGGCGTCCTGCGGGCGGACGCGGCCCTCGGCCTGCAGCGCGATCACCCGGTAGGCGAGCAGCCGGGCGCGGCGGCAGTGCGCCAGCATCCGCGCCCAGCGCCCGCGCAGGTCGGCGGGCAGGTCGTCCCAGGCGCCGCCGAGGACGGGGGGCGCCGCCTGGAGCAGCCGCTCGCAGCGCGCGTAGCGGGCGATGCCGACGCGCTCGAACGACAGGACCTCCTGCACGACGCCCCAGCCGCCGCCGGCCTCGCCGAGGACGGCGTCCGCGCCGACCCGGACGTCGTCGAGGAACACCTCGTTCAGGTGGTGCGGCCCCAGCAGCGAGCGGATCGGGCGGACCTCGACGCCCGGCGCGTCCATCGGCACGAGCAGCACGGTGAGGCCGTCCTGGCGGCGCCCGCCCCGGGACGTGCGGGCGAGCAGGAAGCACCACTGGGCCATGACGGCGTAGGACGTCCACACCTTCTGGCCGGTGATCCGCCAGCCGTCGCCGTCGGGGCGGGCGGCGGTGCGGAGCGCGGCGAGGTCGGAGCCGGCGTCCGGCTCGCTGAACCCCTGGCACCAGACGACCTCGCCGTGCGCGATCGGCGGCAGGTGCCGCGCGCGCTGCGCCGCCGTCCCGTGCCGCATGATGGTCGGGCCGACCCAGTTGACGCCCATGTACTGGGCGCCGCGCGGCTCGTGCGCGGCCCACATCTCCTCGCGGACGACGGTCTGCTCCCAGACCGAGGCGTCCCAGCCGCCGTACTCGCGCGGCCAGGCGGGGCAGAGCAGGCCGCGCTCGGCGAGCAGGCGGCAGAACTTCTGCGCCGTCTCCAGGTCCGCGGGGTCGTCGGTGAAGGCCCCGAGGAAGCCGGCCGGGACGTGCTCGGCGACCAGCCGGCGCAGCTCGCCGCGCAGCCGCGCGGCATCCGGCCCCAGGGAGAGGTCCATGACCACCACGGTAGGCAATCCTTATAAGGTTGACAATGGTTGCGGGTTAACGCTCACTCAGTGCGCGGTCCAGCCGCCGTCCACCACGATCGTCTGGCCGGTGACGTAGCGGCCGGCGTCCCCGGCGAGCCAGAGGACGGCGCCGACGACGTCGCGCGCGCCGCCCTCCATCGGCAGCGGCGTGTTGCGCCGCAGGTAGGCGCCGCCGCGCTCGGACGCGTAGAGCGGCTCGGTGATCTCGCTGCGGAAGAAGCCGGGCGCGACCGTGTTCACCCGGATCGCGTGCCGCGCCCACTGCACGGCGAGCTCGGCGGTGAGGCCGGACAGCCCGGCCTTGCTCGCCGCGTACGACGCCTGCGGGATGCCGGGCACGCCGACCCGACCGCTGATCGAGGAGACGTTGACGATCGCGCCGCGGCCGATCGCGCGCATGTGCGGGAACGCCGCTTGCGCGAGCAGGAACGGGGCGAGCAGGTTGAGGTCGACGGTCCGGCGGGCGGCGGCGAGAGGCTCGTTCTCGGCGGCGGCGTCGGTGAGCCTGGCGCCCGCCGCGTTGACCAGGATCTCCGGCGGCCCGAGCGCGGCGGCCGCCTCCGGCACGACGGCGTGGACGCCGTCCAGGTCCGCCAGGTCGCAGGCGACGGGCGTCCCGCCGATCTCCTCGGCGAGCGCGGCGAGCCGGTCCGCGCGGCGCGCGACGACGGCGACGCGGGCGCCGGCGGCGGCGAGCGTGCGGGCGACGGCGGCGCCGAGCCCGGACGAGGCACCGGTGACGATCGCGACCCGCCCGGTCAGGTCGAACAGTGCGGCGGGATCGAGGGCGGGGGCATCGCGGTCCGGCGGCACGCCGGCCTCCCTTCGACGGGCGGGCCCGCGTCCCCCGGCGGCGTCAGCCGCGGCGGAACCGCCGCCGGCTCCGGCTGGAGGCTGCGTCGATGACCCGGTCGCTGAACTTGCGGCACACCCACTGCTGGGCGGCGGTCAGGTGCTCGTGCGCGAGCTTCTCGGCGCGGCCCGCGTCGCCCCGCGCGATGCTCTCCACCAGGCGCTCGTGCGCGCGCTGCGCGGTGACGCGGTCGGCGGGCGGCGGGTAGGCCCCGCGCGAGAGCTGCGCGTCGGCCCACGCCTCCTCCTGCGCCGACCAGAGCGAGGTGAGGCTCTGCGCGACGACGCGCAGCGTGGCGTTCGGGTCGAAGCCGACGAGGACGTCGTGGAACTCGCGGGACGCCCGGGTGAACGCCGCGCCGTCGTCCAGGTGGCGCTCGCTCTCGGCGAGCAGCTCTCGCAGGCGGGGCAGCACGGCCTGGGCACGGTCGGTGCGCCCGGCGCAGCGCGCGGCCGACTGCGGTTCCAGCACGGCGATCGCCGCCGCCAGATCAGGGATCTTGACCTGCATCGCCTGGAGGGTGAGGCCGAGGGCGTAGCCGGCGGTCCGGACGTCGGGCGCGTGCACGGTGGCGCCGCCGCGGTTGCCGCGCCGCACGGTGATGAGGCCCTCGGTCTCCAGGATGCGCAGCGCCTCGCGCACCGAGGGGTAGCTGACGCCGAACTCGGCGACGAGCTCCTCCTGCTTGGGGAGCGAGGCGCCGTCGCCGATGCCGCCGGCGAGGATGCGCTCGCGCAGCTCCGCGGCGACCAGCTCCGCCATGCGCAACTGCGAGATCTTGGCCGTGCCGGGCGCTGCGCTCTCCATGATTGCAACGTTAGCAGCGGCGCCGGGGCGGCCATTCAGCCCGCTCCGGACGCGCGGCGGGCGCGGGTGCGGGTGTCGGCGCGGGTGTCGGCGCGGGTGTCGGCGCGGGTGTCGGCGCGGGTTCCGGCACGGGCGATCTCGGCGAGGCCGGTGCGTTGCACCTTCCCCATGGCGTTGACCGGCAGCGCGTCCACCTGCGCCCATACCTCCGGCACCTTGTAGGAGGCGAGGGCGTCGCGGCAGAGAGAGGCGAGAACGTCATTGTCCAGGGGCGGACCCGCGCTCTCGACGACGGCGGCGACGCGCTGCCCGAGCCGCTCGTCGGGGACGCCGCAGACCGCGACCCGGGCGACGTCCGGATGCGCCCCGATGACGCGCTCGACCTCCAGCGGGTAGACGTTCGCGCCGCCCCGCACGATGACGAGCTTCTTGCGGTCGAGGACGGTCAGCCAGCCGTCGCCGTCCACCGAGCCGACGTCGCCGGTCGGGACGGGGCCGGGCGCGGCCGGGCGGACCCCGCCCGCCTCCCAGTGCCCGAGCGCCGGCGTCCACGCGCCAGCCCAGGCGCCGGCCGCCGTCCCGGTCAGGCAGAGCTCGCCGACCTCGCCGGGCGGGAGACGGCGCCCGGCGTCGTCGTGGGCCGCGACGTCGTAGTGCGGCAGGACGCGACCGCTCGCGCCGGGCCGCCACTCCTCGCCCGGCGGGTCGATGGACACGACGGTCGGCGCCTCGGTCAGGCCGTAGGTGGCGCGCGGGACGAGGCCGTGGGCCGCAGCGAACGCGCGGCGCACCGCGTCGGGGGTGTCGCCGCCGCCGCTCCACACCTCCCGCAGGGACGACAGGTCGAGGTCGGGGCGGCGGGCGAGGTCGAAGAGCTGCGCGGGGGCGCCGTTCCAGACCGTGACGCGGTGCGCGGCGATCCAGGCCGCGACGCCGTCGGCGTCGCGGCGGTCCATCACGACCGCGCAGCCGCCCGTTTGCGCGGTGAGCAGCGTCGACAGGACCATCAGGTTGAGGATGGTGAGCGGGAAGCTGTCGCCTTTGCGCAGCTCCGGGCCCCAGCCGCGCGTCGCGGTCAGCACCGCGCCCGGCAGGAGCAGGTTGCGCTGGCTGTGCACGACCGCCTTGGGGCGCCCGGACGTCCCGCTGGTGAAGGCGATCCCGGCGGGCGCGTCGAGGTCGGCGGCCATCCTGGGGACGGTCTCGCCGCGCGCGGTCAGCGCGGCCCACTGGTCGGGGCGGACGCAGTCGCGGGTCTCCAGGCGGCAGCGGGGACCGGCGAGGACGACCTTCGGCGCGCAGACGTCGTGCAGCTCGCGCTGCTCGTTCGCCGCCAGCGCCTCGCCGATCCCGGCCCAGACGGCGCCGATCCGCTGCGCGCCGTGGAAGGCCGCGACGATGTCCAGATCGTTCGGCAGGCAGGCCGTGACGCGGTCGCCGGGCCGGACGCCGAGCGTCCAGAGGGCGCCGGCGGCGCGCCGCGCGCGGTCGTCCAGCTCCGCGTACGACCACGTCCCCGACGCCGCCGCGACGGCCGGGGCCGCCGGGTCGGCGGCGAGTGCGGCGTCCAGCACGGCCGCGATCCCGCCGGAGAGAAAGCGAGAATGTGATTCTCGCCCACCGCTAGTCTTATTCACAAAACCTTGATAGCACTGTCCTTGCAAGGAATCCACGTCCCCGGACGACGAGGGGGTCGAGTCCCCGCGCATGGACCGCAGCCGCACCGCCCCGCCGGGACCGCTCGCCGGGGTCCGCGTCCTCGACCTCACCGCGATGGTCATGGGCCCCTACTGCACGCAGATCATGGCCGACATGGGCGCCGACGTGATCAAGGTCGAGCCGCCCGCCGGCGACACCACCCGGCACATCTCGATCGGGCCCGAGCCCGGCATGTCCGGCGTCTTCGTCAACGTCAACCGCGGCAAGCGGAGCGCCGTCCTGGACCTGCGGACCGCCGCGGGCGCCGACGCGCTCCGCGCTCTCCTGAGACGGAGCGACGTTCTCATCCACTCGATGCGCGCGCGGGCCGTCGCCGCGCTCGGCTTCGCCTACCGCGACGTCGCCGCCGTCAACCCCGCGATCGTCTACACCAACTGCTACGGGTACGGCCGCCGCGGCCCCGCCGCCGGCCGCGCCGCCTACGACGACACCATCCAGGCCGAGTGCGGCCTGCCGCACGTGCAGGAGCGGCTGACCGGCGAGGCCGGCTACGTCGGCACGATCATGGCCGACAAGGTCGCCGGGCTGACCGCGCTCTACGCCACCCTCATGGCGCTGTTCCACCGCGAGCGGACCGGCGAGGGCCAGGAGGTCGAGGTCGCCATGTTCGAGACGATGGCCTCGTTCATGCTGGTCGAGCACGCCGGCGGCGCGCTGTTCGACCCGCCGCTCGCGCCGGCCGGCTACCCCCGCGCGCTCGCCCCGAACCGCCGCCCCTACCGGACGCGCGACGGCCACGTGTCCGCGCTCGTCTACAACGACAAGCAGTGGGCGGCGTTCGTCGGCGCGGTGCGGCCGCCCTGGGCGGGCGAGCACCTCGCCACGCTGGAGCAGCGCGCCCGCCAGATCGACGCCGTCTACGCCCTGCTCGGCACGACGTTCCTGGAGCGCACCACCGCCGAATGGCTGGAGCTGCTGGGCGCCCTGGACATCCCCGCCGCGCCCGTCCGCACCCTGGACGAGCTGTTCGACGACCCGCACCTCGCCGCCACCGGGTTCTTCGAGACCGTCGACACCCCGAACGGCCCCGTCCGCTTCCCCGGGCCGCCCGCCTGGTTCTCCCGCACGCCCGGCCGCGTCGCCGGGCCCGCCCCCCGGCTCGGCGCCCACACCGCCGAGGTGCTGGACGAGCTCGGCACGCCCGCCGAGAAAGGACCGCGACCGTGGACTTCTCCCTGACCGACGACCAGCGCGACCTGCGGGACGCGGTGCTGAAGCACTGCTCCCGCTTCCCCGACGAGTACTGGCTGGAGCGCGACCGCGACGGCGCCTTCCCGCACGACTTCCACCGCTCGATGGCCGAGGCCGGCTGGCTCGGCGTCGCCATGCCCGAGGACGTCGGCGGCGGCGGGCTCGGCATCACCGAGGCGGCGCTGATGATGGAGGCCGTCGCCGAGTCCGGCGGCGGGATGGCTGCGGCGTCCAGCATCCACGGGCCGGTGTTCAGCATGCAGCCGGTCGCGCTGTTCGGCACCCCCGAGCAGCGCCGGCGCATGATCCCGCCCGTACTGGACGGGCGGCACCGCATCTGCTTCGCCGTCACCGAGCCGAACGCCGGGCTCGACACGACCCGCCTCACCACCCGCGCGCGGCGCCGCGACGGCGGCTACGCCGTGGACGGCGAGAAGATCTGGATCTCCGTCGCGCAGGTCGCCGACAAGATGATGCTGCTCGCCCGCACCACCCCGCTGGAGGAGGTGGGGCGCCGCACCGAGGGCCTGTCGCTGTTCTTCACCGACCTGGACCGGGCGAAGGTCGAGGTCCGCGAGATCCCCAAGATGGGGCGGCACGCCGTCGACTCCAACCTGCTGTTCATCTCCGGCCTGTGGATCCCCGAGGAGGACCGGATCGGAGCCGAGGGCGACGGCTTCAAGATCATCCTGCACGGGCTGAACCCCGAGCGCGTCCTGCTCGCCGCCGAGGCGGTCGGCCTCGGCCGCGCCGCCCTGGCGCGCGCCGCCCGCTACGCCCGCGAGCGCGTCGTCTTCGACCGGCCCATCGGGATGAACCAGGGCATCCAGCACCCCCTGGCCAAGTGCTGGGCGCAGCTGGAGGCGGCCCGCCTGATGGTGCTGAAGGCCGCGTCGCTGTTCGACGCCGGGCAGGACTGCGGCGTCGAGGCGAACGCCGGGAAGTACCTCGCCGCCGAAGCCGGCTTCGAGGCGTGCCACACCGCGATGCTGACGCTCGGCGGCATGGGCTACGCGCAGGAGTACCACGTCGAGCGCTACCTGCGCGAGAGCCTCATCCCCCGCACCGCGCCGGTCAGCCCCCACATGATCCTCAACTTCCTGGCCGAGAAGGTCCTCGGCCTCCCCAAGTCCTACTGAGAGGCGGCGGCGGTGAACCCCTCGACCCCCTTTCCCGCACGATCGCGGCCATCCGCACCGCGCGCCCGCGCACACGAGAGGCGGCGGCCATGAGCACGCCGGAGGCGTTCAGCGCGCGGTCGTGGCTGTTCGCGCCGGGCGACAGCGCGCGCAAGATGGCGAAGGCGGCCGCCGGGCCCGCCGACGTCGTGCTCCTCGACCTGGAGGACGCCGTCGCCGAGGACGCCAAGCCCGCCGCCCGCGCGGCCGTCGCGGCCTTCCTCGCCGCCCGGCCCGAGCCCGAGCGGCACCGGCTGTGGGTGCGGATCAACCCGCTGGACGGCCCGCACGCCCTCGCCGACCTCGCCGCCGTCCTGCCCGCCCGGCCCGGCGGGATCATGCTGCCGAAGGCGCGCGGCGGCGACGACGCGCGGACCCTCGACCACTACCTGTCGGCGCTGGAGACCGCCGCCGGCACCGCGCCCGGCACGACCCGCGTCATCGTCCTCGTCACCGAGACCGCCGAGGCGATGTTCAGCACCGGCACCTACCGGGGCGTCCCGCGCGTCGTCGCCCTGTCGTGGGGCGCCGAGGACCTCGCGGACGCCGTCGGCGCGAGCGGCAACCGCGCCCCCGACGGCGGCTACGGGTTCACCTACGAGCTGGCGCGCAGCCTCTGCCTGCTCGGCGCCGCGTCCGCGGGGGTGCAGCCCGTCGAGACGATCCAGGGGGACTTCCGCGACCTCGCCGGGCTGCGCGAGCGGGCCGCCCGCGTCCGCCGCGACGGCTACCGCGGCATGCTCGCCATCCACCCCGACCAGGTGGACGTCATCAACACGGCGTTCGCACCGACCGAGAACGAGATCACCGAGGCCCGGGAGATCGTCGAGGCGTTCGCCGCCCACCCCGGCGCCGGCGTCGTCGCCCACAAGGGCGCGATGCTCGACCGCCCGCACCTGGCCCGCGCGCAAGCCGTCCTCGCCGCCGGAGAACGCCGGTGACGCCTGCTGCGAACCTCGATCTCACCCAGTACATCCGCCCCGGCGACCGCATCGTCATCGGCCAGGCGTGCGGTGAGCCGACCACTCTCGTCGAAGCGCTGATCGAGCAGGGCGCCGCCATCGGCGGCCTCTCGGCGTTCATCGCAACGAGCTTCTCCGGCCTTCTCACGCCTGCCGCCGCCGACGCCGTCGCCCTCTCCAGCATGGGCGCGATCGGCACGCTCCGCGCCCTCACCCGCGAGCACCGACTCGGCGTGATCCCCTGCCACGTCGGCCAGATCGCCCCGCTCATCGAGTCGGGCGCCATCGGCTGCGACGTCGCCCTCATCCAGGTCAGCCCGCCGGACGCGAGCGGGAACCACAGCCTCGGCCTCATCGCCGACCACGTCCGCGCGGCCGCCGCCACCGCCCGCGTCGTCATCGCCGAGGTCAACGACCGGGTGCCCGCCACCCCCGGCGAGTCGCTCCCCTCCTCCGCGATCGACGTCGCCGTCCGCGTCTCCCGCCCGCCCGTCGAGGTCCCGCCCGCCGAGATCGGCCCGACCGACGAGGCCATCGCCGCGCACGCCGCCGCCTACATCGGGGACGGCGCCGTCCTGCAGACCGGCATCGGCGCCGTCCCCGACGCCCTCCTCCGCCTCCTCGGCGACCGCACCGACCTCGGCGTCCACTCGGGCATGATCGGCGACGGCCTCGTCGACCTGGTCGAGGCGGGCGCCGTCACCAACGCCCGCAAGCCCGCCGACCGGGGCGTCTCGGTCACCGGCGCCCTCATCGGCACCCGCCGCCTCTACGCCTTCTGCGACCGCAACCCGGCCGTCCGCCTGGCCCCCGCGTCCTACACCCACGACGCCGCGACCCTCGCCCGCCTGGACCGCCTGGTCACCGTCAACTCGGCCCTGGAGGTCGACCTCACCGGCCAGGTGAACGCCGAGCAGACCGGCGCGTCCTACCTGGGCGGCACCGGCGGCCAGGTGGACTTCGTCCGCGCCGGCGCCCGCTCCCCCGGCGGCCACGCCGTCATCGCCCTCCCCGCCACCGCCAGGGGCGGCACCCTCAGCCGCATCGTCCCGGCCCTGTCCGGCCCGGTCACCACCGCCCGCAGCGAGGTCGACGTCATCATCACCGAATACGGCGCCGCCGAGCTGAAGGGCCGCCCCCTCCCCGACCGGGCCCGCCGCCTCACCGCCATAGCCCACCCCGCCTTCCGCGAAGACCTGGAGCGCGCGGCCCGCACCCTCGAACGCCGCGGCTTCTGACGGCGGGACGTTGGATGATGCGAGGCGCCGCGTCGGTCATGACGCGTCGTCCGGGGCGTAGCCGAGGACGCCCTTCACCTCCAGGTAGTCGTGGAAGCCGAACTCGCCCCACTCGCGGCCGTTGCCGCTCTTCTTGTAGCCGCCGAACGGGGCCGCGAAGTCGAAGCCGTCGTTGATGGCGATCGAGCCGGCGCGGAGGCGGCGGGCGACGGCGCGGGCCTGGTCCAGGTCGCGGCCCGCGACGAAGCCGGCGAGGCCGTAGTCGGTGTCGTTGGCGATGTCGACGGCCTGGTCCAGGTCGGCGTAGCCGAGGATGGTGACGACGGGCCCGAAGATCTCCTCGCGGGCGATCGTCATGTCGTTGGTGACGCGCGCGAAGACCGTTGGCCGGACGTAGTAGCCCTTCGGCAGGCCGTCCGGGCGGTCGGGGCCGCCGGCGACGAGCTCCGCGCCCTCGTCCACGCCCGCGCGGATCAGCGCCTGGACGCGGTCGAACTGGCCCTCCGACACGACCGGGCCGAGGACGACGTCGTCGTGCGGGTCGCCGACGCGCGCCTCGGCGGCGGCGTCGCGGGCGGCGGCGATCGCCTCGTCCATGCGGGCCTCGGGGACCAGCATCCGCGACGGGGCGCTGCACGTCTGGCCCGAGTTGCCCATCATCGCCGCGACGCCCTTGGCGACGTTCGCGGCGAAGTCGGCGTCGTCGAGGATGATGTTCGGGCTCTTGCCGCCGAGCTCCTGCACGACGCGCTTCACGCCGGGCGCGGCGTTGCGCGCGACCTCGACGCCCGCGCGGGTCGAGCCGGTGAAGGACACCATGTCGACGCCCGGGTGGGACGCGAGCGGGACGCCGACGGCCGGCCCGTCTCCCTGGACCAGGTTGAACACCCCGGCCGGGACGCCCGCCGCGTCGAGGATCTCGGCGAAGACCTGCCCGGTGAACGGCGACTTCTCCGACGGCTTGAGGACCATGGTGCAGCCGGTCGCGAGGGCCGGGAACACCTTCACCGCCATCTGGTTCATCGGCCAGTTCCACGGCGTGATGAGCCCGCAGACGCCGACCGGCTCCTTGACGACGAGGGTCGCGCCGCGCCGCTCCTCGAACGCGAACCGCTCCAGCACCTCGATCGCGGTGGCGAGGTGGCCGGCGCCGAGCTGCACCTGGAAGCCGTTGGCGAGCGAGGACGGCGCGCCCATCTCCTCGGTGACGGCGGCGGCGAGGTCGCCGGCGCGCTTCTGGTAGGCGTCGAGGACGGCGCGCAGCAGGTCCAGCCGTTCCTCGCGGGTGCTCGCCGACCAGGACGGGAACGCCGCGCGGGCGGCGGCGACGGCCCGGTCGACGTCGGCGGCCGAGCCGAGCGCGACCCGGCCCGCGACCTCCTCGGTGGCGGGGTTCACGACGTCGAACGTCGCGGCGGACGCCGGGTCCTCCCAGCGGCCCCCGATGTAGAACTTCAGGTACTCGCGCATGGCTCGCCTCTCTCGCTTCGCCGCCGGGTCACTGCATGCCCTCGGCGTACCAGGTGCGGAACTCGGCGTAGCTCGGCATCTCCTCCGAGTTCGCCTTGGGGTCGACCGCCACGTGCACCACGCCCGGCCGGCCGCTCGCGAACGCCCGCTTGATCGCGGGCGCGACGTCCTCGTCGCGCTCGACGTACTCGCCGTGGCAGCCGAAGCCCTCGGCGACGCGGTCCAGGCGCGTCGCGGCGCTCCAGTGCACGCCGGTCTCGGCCGAGCCCGGCCCGAAGGTGCGCTTGTAGACGCCGACCTCCAGGCCCCAGGCGTGGTCGACGGCGACGACGCAGACCAGCGGCAGGTTCAGGCGGGCCGCGGTCTCCAGCTCGGCGACGTGGAACAGGAACGAGGAGTCGCCGGTCAGCAGCAGGACGGGCCGCCGCCCGCCGTCGGCGACCGAGGCGCCGACGGCGTAGGGCAGGCCGGTGCCGAGGTGCCCGAAGTTCTGGTTCCACAGGACGTCGTGCGGCTTGGCCTGCGAGTACGTCCACTGGAAGATGGTGGTGGCGCCGCCGTCGCGCACCATGATCCCGTCCTGCGGGAACGCCTTCGTCGCCTCGACGACGAGCCGCGCCGGATGCACCGGCGACATCCCGGCGGGCGCCGACTCGGCCAGCTCGGCGAGGCGCGCCGCGTCCCGGTCGATCCAGTCCGCCAGGTCCGGCGCGGGCTCGCGCGGCGCGTCCTTCAGCGCGTCCACGAGCTGGGGGACGACGGCGCGCAGGTCGCCGACGAGCGGCACGTCGATGGGGCGGTTCACGCCGATCGCCGCCGGGTCCTGCTCGACGAGGATCCACTTGCGGGCGGCCGCGTTGTCCAGCCAGTGCCGGCCGCGCCCGTAGTGGACGGGCTCGCCGAGCTCGGTGCCGACCGCGAGGCAGAGGTCGGAGGTGACGACGGCCTCGACGGCCGACGGGGAGAAGCCATAGGGGAAGGTGCGGTCCTCCAGGCCCGGGATGTAGGAGGTGCCGCCGGACGTCTGGATCACCGGGCAGGCCATCGCCTCGGCGAGCGCCCGCACCGGCTCGGCCGCGCGCGCGGTGTGCACGCCGTGCCCGACGAGCAGGATCGGCCGCTCGGCGGCGCCGATGAGGGCGGCCGCCTCGGCGATCCGGTCGGGGCCGGCGGTCTGGCGCGTCAGCCGGTAGGTCTCGGGGGGCGCCGCGGGCGGGACGTCGAGCTCCTCCTGGATCACGTGGATCGGGTACTCGATGTAGACGGGGCCGGGCGTCCCGCTGAGCGCCCGCCGCAGCCCCTCGCGGACGATCTCGTCGGTCTGGTCGGCGTACTCGATGCTCGCGGCGTACTTCACCGACGGCTCCAGCAGCGCGGACTGCCGCACGAACTGGATGCGGCCGCGCCGCACCCGCTGCTCGGTGATCCGGGCGCGCTGCCCGCCGAGGAACACCACCGGCGAGTTCTCCACCTTCGCGCACATCATCGCGGGCGCGAGGTTGGCGAGGCCCGGCCCGAGCGTCCCGACGCAGAGCGTCGGACCGCCCGTCAGGCGCGACACCGCCTCGGCCATGAACCCGGCGGACGCCTCGTGGTGCGGGGCGACGACGCTCCAGCCGCGTTCCTCGGCGAGGCGGAACAGGTGCACGAAGTTCGGGTCGGGAATGCCGAAGAGGGTGCGGACGCCCTCGGCCTCGAACAGCTGGAGGATGCGTTCATACACCTTGACCGGCATGCGTTTCTCCCTTCGCGGCCATGGCGAAACTGCGGCCGATGTGGTCGTTGTGGGCGGCGGGGACGACCGGCAGGATCCACGGGTCGGCGGTGTCGCGGGCGGCGTCCAGGGACGCGGCGACCTGCTCGGGCGTCCAGGCGGGCCGGTGCACCCCGGGCGTCTCGGCGACGAACGCCCGCGCGAGCCGCCCGGCGATCGACACGAGCATCTCGCCGCTGATCGTGCAGGTCTCGTGGGCGAGCCAGGCGACGGCCGGGGCGACCAGGCCGGGGTCCATGGGCGGGTAGGCGGAGGTGTCGATCCCGTCGGCCAGCCGCGTCACCGCCGACGGGACGATGACGTTGCACGTCACGCCGTGGTCGGCGCCCTCCAGCGCGACCACGTTGGACAGCCCGACGACGCCCGCCTTGGCGGCCGCGTACCCGGCGACGCGCTTGTTGCCGTACAGGCCGCCGATGGACGAGGTCAGCACCACGCGCCCGTACCCGGCCGCGCACATGTGCGGGAACGCGGGCCGGACGACGTGGAAGGCGCCGCGCAGGTGGACGTCGAGGACGGCGTCGAAGTCCTCGGACGTCATCTCCGCCAGCGGCGCATACCGGACGTTCCCGGCGTTGTGGACGAGGACGTCGACGCGGCCGAACCGCTCCAGCGCAGCGTCGATGATGGCGCGGCCGCCGTCCGGGGTCGCGACGCTCTCGGTGCAGGCGACGGCCTGCCCGCCCGCGCCGGTGATCTCGCGGACGACGGCGGCGGCCGGGCCGGGGTCCGCGCCGTCGCCGCGCACCGCCGCGCCGATATCGGCGACGACGACGCGGGCGCCGCGCGCGGCGAGCAGCAGCGCGTAGGCGCGGCCGAGGCCGCGTCCCGCGCCGGTGACGACGGCGACGCGGCCGTCGAAGCGCAGTTCCGTCATGGCGCCGCGGGCCCGCCGCCGAGGGCGAGCCCCTCCATGGCGCCGTCGTCGCGCCACGCCCGGAGCAGGTCGTCGAAGGCGTAGAAGCCCAGCCAGTAGGGCTCGCCGAGGTGCGAGCGCGGCTTCTGCTCGCCCTCGTTGTTGTAGTAGCCGGGCGTGCATTCGCGGTTGAAGTTCGCGGCGTAGTCGGTGGCGGTCGCCCGGACGGTCTCGCCCCAGGCGTCCTGGGCCTCGGCCGTCGGCTCCACGCTGGACGCGCCGCGCGCCAGCGTCTCGGCGATGACGTAGGAGATGTGCTCGGCCTGCTGCTCGAAGATCAGCGTGATGGCGGCCGTCACCCCGCCCTGCAGGAACCCGGTGAAGAACAGGTTCGGGAACCCGTTGCTGGTCATGCCGTGCAGGGTGCGGTAGCCGTCCCGCCAGTGCTCGTAGAGGGAGCGGCCGCCGCGGCCGGTGAACGGCGCGATGCCGAGGCGCCGGTCGAGGTCGGTGGTGATCTCGAAGCCGCTGGCGAAGACGATGCAGTCCACCTCGTGCTCGGTGCCGTGCGCGACGATGCCCCTGGCGGTGATCCGCTCGACGCCCTTGGTGCCGGACACGTCGACGAGGGTGACGTTCGGGCGGTTGAAGGCCGGCAGGTAGTCGTCGCTGAAGCCGGGGCGCTTGCAGAGGAAGCGGTAGTAGGGCTTCAGCGCCTCGGCGGTCGCCGGGTCCTCGACGACCTCGTCCACGCGGCGGCGGACCCGCTCCATCGTCCGGTAGTCCTGGATCTCCTTCAGCTCCAGGAACCGCTCCACGTCCGCCAGCTGCGCCCAGCCGCCGGTGGCGTCCAGGTGCGCGGCGAGGTTGCGCGACACCTCGGTCCAGCCGTCGCAGACGAGGTCGGGCTGGCCGGGCGCGAACGCCTCGAACGCGGCGGTGTGGAAGTTGCGGCGCCGCTCGGCCTGCCAGCCGGGCTCCAGCGACCGCGCCCACTCGGGGTCGGTCGGCGCGCCGCCGCGCTCGTGGATGTAGGACGGGGTGCGCTGGAAGACGTACAGGTGCTCGGCGGAGCGGGCCAGGTGCGGGATGACGCCGACGCCGGACGCGCCCGTCCCGATGATCGCGACCTTCTTGTCGGCGAGCCGGTCCATGCCGCCGCCCGCGTCGCCGCCGGTGTAGGCGTAGTCCCAGCGCGCCGAGTGGAACATGTGGCCTTGGAAGTCGGTGATGCCGGGGATGCCGGGGAGCTTCGGCCGGTTGAACGGCCCCTGGCACATGACGACGAAGCGGGCGCGGATGTCGTCGCCGCGATTCGTCGCGATCAGCCAGCGAGAATGCTCCTCATCCCACTGGAGAGCGTCGACCTTCGTACTGAAGATCGCATTCTCGTAGAGGCCGAAGTGCTTGCCGATGCGCTGGGCGTGCTCGAAGCACTCCTTGCCGGACGCGTACTGCTCGGACGGGACGTAGCCGGTCTCCTCCAGCAGCGGCAGGTAGCAGTAGCTGTCGGTGTCGACCTGGATGCCGGGATAGCGGTTCCAGTACCAGACGCCGCCGAAGTCGCCGCCGAGCTCGATGATCCGCAGGTCGGTGACGCCCGCCTGCTTGATCCGGGCGGCGGCGACGAGGCCGGCCCAGCCGCCGCCGAGCACCACGACGTCGACGTCCTCGGCGATCGGCTCGCGCGGGACGGACGGCGTGTACGGGTCGTCGGCGTAGTAGCCCGCGAAGCCGTCCTCGGTGACCAGGTACTGCCGCTGGCCCTCGGGGCGGATCCGCTTGTCGCGCTCGGCGAGGTACTTCGCCCGGAGGGCCTCGTGGTCGATGTCGGGGGTCTCGGTCGGTGTGCATCTCTGCATGGGGGTCCTCGGCTCGGGAGGCGGCTCGGGGAAAGACCGGTCAGGAAGCGGGGTCGGCTGGGAGGCGGGGTCGGTCAGGAGACGTCGCGGGGCGCGCCGGTGCCCATGTAGCGGGCCAGGTTATGGTGCAGGCTGACGACGCTGCGCTCGCGGTAGGGGTTCGGGCGCGGGCCGGCGAACCCGCGCGACCGCATGCCCTTCTGCACGGCGGCCATGTTGGAGAAGTCCTGCGGCAGGACGGTGCGCCACCCCGGATCGTCCTCCGGCGTGAACAGCCACTCGGTCTCGGGCGCCTCGCCGGGCGGGAACAGCTCGAAGACGGCGGCCTCGAAGATGCACTTGCCCGGGTCGTAGCCGTAGGGCCGGACGCGGTAGCAGAGCATGTTGTTCAGGGCGTGCCCGATCTGGAAGTTCGGGAAGACCTGCCAGGCGGTGCCGGCCCTGGCGACGGCCTCGGGCGCGACGGTCGGCCAGACGACGCCGCGGTCGGCGTCCTTGCGGCGGGCGGCGTCCAGCCAGTGCCGCAGCACGTCGGCGCCGGGGGTGCCCTCGGGCACGTCGTCGACGAGCTCGCGGGCGGCCTGCACGAGCGTCCAGGTCGTGTTGGTATTGGCGTTCTCCCAGGTGAAGTCCTGGAGTCTCGCGGTCGCGACGCGCGGGTCGTCGCCGACGCCGATGCGCAGCTTGGCCTGGTTCTCGTCCATGTTCTTCGGCGCGTCGTAGCCGATGTTGCTGTGCCGGCCCTGGTTGCGGGCCCAGCCGAGGAACCCGCCGAACTCCATGAACTCGGGATGGGTGTAGGGGACGTGGTAGGTCTCCATGAACGCTTCGAGCGCGACCTTCCAGTTGCAGTCGAAGACCAGCCAGCGCCGCCACCGGTACCGCATGTTCTCCAGCTCGAACGGGTCGAGCAGGCTCGCGGCGGGCTCCAGGTAGTCGCGCAGCGGCTCGCAGCCGGGGTCCAGGTTGACCCAGAGCCAGCCGCCCCAGGTGCCGACGTTCACCTGCTTGAGTCCGGTGGTCTCGGGGGTCAGCCCGCAGGGCCAGTCCTCGCGCTCGGGGATGTGCGTGCACTCGCCGTCCAGGCTGTACCGCCACCCGTGGAACCCGCAGACGAAGCGGCGCCCGCGCCCGCGCGCGTCGTGCGCGCCGGGCGGGACGTCGACGAGCCGCCGGCCCCGGTGCGAGCAGACGTTGTGGTAGGCGCGGAACCGGTCGGGGGCGGTGCGCACGATGATGACGGAGTCGTCGAGGATCTCGTAGGTGAGCCAGTCGCCGACCTCGGGCAGTTCCTCGACGCGGGCGGCCTGCTGCCACACCTTCCCCCAGAGCCGGTCGCGCTCGGCGCGCGCGTACTCCTCGGAGAGGTAAGCCTCCACGCCGATGGTGTAGGTCCCCGACAACGCCTCGGCCCCGGCCGCGCCGGCCGCCTCTCCAGCCGCGCCCGTCGCGGCCGCAGCCCCCGCCGTCCCAGGCGCAGCGGTCTGATCAGGCGCGGCGGGCGCAGCAGCCTCCCCGGACGCACCAGCCCTGCCGACCGCACGGACAACATCGTCCGCGCCACGCACGCCGGACACGCCAGATGCGGCGGACGCACCAAGCGCGGCAGGCACGGCGGGGGCAGCCGATTCGTCGGTCGCAGCGGACGCGACTGGCGCGCCAGGCACGATGGGGGCGACCAGTTCGTCAGGCGCGGCAGGCGCGCCGGTCACACCAGGCGCGGCGGGTGCGGTTGGTGCGTCGGCCGCGCAAAACGCAGTAGGCGTGGCGGGCACGGGGGGCTTGGCGGACGCGTTGAGCGCGGTGGGCGCAGCTGATGCGTCGGATGCACGGGGTGCGGCGGGCGCGCCGGGCATGGCGCGTGCGGCGGCCCCGGCGATCGCGGTGCGCGCTTCGGGCGCGGCGGGTGCGGCAGGCTCGGTGGGTGAAGTGGACGTGGAGGGTGCTGTGGGCGGGTTGGGGATGGGGGTTTCGCTCATGGGGTCCTCCCCGGGGTGGGGATCGGCTAGCGCGTGATCGCGGCGCGGAACGACTCGTCCTTGAGGAAGAGGGAGGTGTTGTCGGCGGCCAGGTGCGTCCATTTGAGGTTGAGGCCGCCGTCGACCAGGATCGTCTGGCCGGTGATGTAGCCGGCGAGGTCGGAGAGCAGGAACAGGGCGGCGCCCGCCTGCTCTTCGGGGGTGCCCCGGCGGCCCATCGCGATGGCGCGGCGGTCGCGTTCGGGGTCGGCGTCCACGTAGGTGCCCGAGGCGGGGGTGGCGGTGACGCCGGGGGCGATCGCGTTGACGCGGACGCCGTCCTGGGCCAGCTCTGCGGCGAGGGTGCGGGTGGCCGCGACGAGCGCCGCCTTGGCCGTCCCGTAGGCGATGTGCAGCGGCGCGGTGTTCATGCCGCTGATCGAGGAGACCGAGACGATCGAGCCGGGGCGGCCGCGCCGCTTCAGCTCGGCGGCGACGGCCTGGCTCATGAAGAACATCGTTTCCAGGTTCTGCGCGAACAGTGCCCGCCAGTCCTCGCGGGTCACCCGCGTGGCGGGCATCCAGGTGGCGGGGGCCGCGCCGCCCGCGACGTTGACGAGCCCGTACAGTTCGCCGTCCGCGCGGTCGGCCGCTTCCATCGCGGCCGCCACGCCCTGGTCGGTGGAGACGTCGGCGGCGACCGGGACGACGGGCAGGCCGTCCTTCACCAGGGGCCCGATGTGCTCGTCCAGGTTGTCGCGGGACCGGCTGACGGCGACGACGGTCGCGCCCGCGCGGGCCGTCAGGGCGGCGGTCGCGGTACCGATGCCGCCGCCGCCCGCGCCGGCGACGATGACGACGCGGCCGGAGAGGTCGAGAAGCTCGCTTCCGCTCATAGTGACGCTCATTTTGTCTGGCGGAGAGCGATGACGCTGCCCTCGGCGTCGGCGGAGAGGTAGAGGGTGCCGTCCGGTCCGGCGGCGAGGTCCGCGAACGGGCCTTGCGGGCCGGAGAACGGGGGCAGGCCCTTCAGCGGCTTGGGCGTCACGCCGGACGGGGCGCCCACCGGCAGTCCGGAGGCGATGACGTCGCGGGCGCCGGTCGCCGGGTCGGCGCTGATCAGCGTCTTGGCGTCGGCGTCAAGGATGAGGAGCCGCCCGTTGTGCACGAGGATGCCCTGCGGCGCGCCGAGGCCGTCCACCACCGTGTCCGTGCGACCGCCGGCGATCTTGACGACGCGTCCGGCGCCCGGCTCGGAGACCAGGACCGCGCCGTCCGGGCCGAACGCGACGCCGAGCGGCTCGTCCAGGCCGGTCGCGAGTTCCTCGACGCCGCCGCCCCGGACCGCCAGCACGCGGCCCTTGCCGAGCTCGGCCGCGACGATCGCGCCGTCCGGGCCGACCGCGACGCCGTAGAGCTGGTCCAGGCCGTCGGCGAGAACCTCGCTCTCCTGTGCGGCAGGCCGGTAGCGCGCGACCTGGCCGCCGGAGGTGGTGACGACGAATTCGCCCTCTCCGACGGCCGCGACGCCCCGCACGAAGCCCGGGTAGCCGGGGCTGAACAGCATCCCGAGCGTCCGCGGCGTCCCGCCGGGGCGGAGGGCGTAGAAGTAGGTGCCGTCGGCGATGTAGATCTCGCCGTCGTCGCCCGCGGCGAGGCCGAGCGGCCAGTTCAGCCCGCCCGGCAGGGTGGTGCGCGTCCCGCCGCCGGCGAGGATCTCGGTGATCTCGCCGGTGAAGTTGGAGACGAACAGCCGTCCGTCGATGAACGTGCAGTTGTCCAGGCCGGGGCTGAGCCGGGCGAGAACGCTGCGCTCGCCGCTGCGCGGGTCGATGCGCAGCACCTCGCCGGTCTGCACCTGGGTGGAGACGATCGACCCGTCCGGGGCGAACTTCACCGAGTCGGGGACGCCGAGGTCCCCCGCGACGCGCTCGGGCTCGCCGCCGTCGGGGTGGATGCGCCAGATGTCGTTGGTGCCCATCACCGGGTAGTAGAGGAGGCCGTCGGGGCCGACCTCCATCGCGTTCGGCATCGCCAGGTTCTCGGCGAGGACGCGGACGATCGCGCCGTCCGCGCCGATCTCCATGAGCCGGCCGCCGACGCGGCACTCGTTCACGAACAGCCGGTCGGCGTGCACGGTGATGCCGTTCGCGCTCGGCAGGTCGTCGCGGAGGACGCGGGTGCGGCCGTCGGCGCCGCGCACGCTGACCCGCCCGTCCATGACCTCGGTCGCGTAGAGGGCGCCGCGCGAGTCGAACGCGACGTCGTCGGGCGCGATGATCTCGCCGCCCTTGGCGCTGACGGTCTCCAGCGCGCCGGTCGCGACGTCCAGGGCGCTGATCTGGCTGCCGGTCACCTGCGCCACGTAGATCCGGCCGTCGGGGCCGGTGCGCAGCCCGTTCGCACCGAACAGCCGGCTCGGCGGGGTGAGCCGCTCCGCGCTCCAGCCGCCGGCCGTCGCGATCGTCACCGCGCCGGGATGGCGCGTCTGCTGCG
The DNA here is from genome assembly GCF_019458805.1 of Actinomadura parmotrematis. Lineage (GTDB taxonomy): Bacteria > Actinomycetota > Actinomycetes > Streptosporangiales > Streptosporangiaceae > Spirillospora > Spirillospora parmotrematis. The sequence continues at coordinate 22,720 of NZ_JAIBOA010000023.1, read as the reverse complement.
GTCCCATACCGGCGGCCTCCCGGGCTCGTCCTTCGCGTTCTCCCATGTGATATCACAATCCTTATAAGGATGAATACGCCGAAATTTTTTAGCCCGCGGGCTCCGGCGGGGCCAGCCGCTCGGCCGCGAGCCGCCGCAGCTCGGCCTGTTTGACCTTCGAGCTGCCGGTGCGGGCGAGCTCGTCCGCGCGGAGGAACAGCACGTGGCGGGGCACCTTGTAGGCGGCCAGCCGCTCGCGCAGGAAGGCGCGCAGCTCCTCGGCCACCGGATCCGCGCCAGGGCGCGGGACGACGCAGGCGACGACGGCCTCGCCGAGCGCGTCGTCCGGGACGCCGACGGTCTGCGCCGCCTCGACGGCGGGATGCTCGGCGAGCGCCTCGTCCACCTCGCTCGGCGAGACGTTGGCGCCGCCGGTCTTGATGACGTCGGTGAGCCGGCCCTCCCAGTGGAGCCGCCCGGCCGCGTCGAGGCGGCCGCCGTCGCCGGTGCGGAAGAAGCCGTCGGCGTCGAGGGTCTCGTCCGCCGGGACGCCGAGGTAGCCGAGCATGAGGGTGGGCCCCTTGACGCAGATCTCGCCGGGCTCGCCGCGCGGCACGACGGTGCCGGCCAGCGGGTCCACGATCTTGATCGTGTTGCCGGGGAGCGGCACGCCGCTGCTGCCGCCCGCGACCTCGTCCGGCGTGCAGGCGGGGTAGCAGGTGCTGATGGTGAAGGTCTCGGTGTTGCCGTAGGCGTGGCCGGGCTCGGTCCACGTGCACGACACGGTGGGATGGCGGGCGATCGGGAAGGCGGCGTCGGCGAACCGCATGGCCGACAGGTCGGCGCTCTCCCAGTTCGGCGCGGCTTCGAGCTGTTTCCACTGATGTGGCCAGGCGATGGGGAGATTAACGCGCTCTGTCTCCATGAGAGTGAGCGTCTCGGCAGCGTCGAATGTCGATTGCAGGACGAGCGAGCCGCCCGCCGCTAGCGTCGTGCCGAGCGCCATGCCGAAGTTGCCGGACCAGAAGAAGCCGTTCGCGGTCCAGCAGCGGACGTGGTCGTCCGGCCCGACACCGTACATCCGGCGGAACCGCCACATCTGGACGGCGATGCCGCGGTGCGCGCTCACGATCCCTTTCGGGCGGCTCGTGGAGCCTGATGAGAAGAACAGCGCGGCGGTGTCGCTCGGGCGCACGCGCGCGGCCGCCGCCTCGACCTGGTCGCGCGGCTCGTCCCTACCGCGGGCGAGGAACGCGTCCCACGCCTCGACGGCTCCGCCCTCGGGCGCGTCGCCGACGGCGGCGAGGTGGCGCAGGTAGGGGTAGCGGGCGGAGCGGAGCGCGCCCGGGGCGGCGGTACCGATCTCCGGTTCCAGGGCGGACAGGGTCGCGGCGAAGTCCTTGCCGGCCACCGACCGCTCGAACAGCAGGACCGAGACGTCGGAGACGTCCAGCAGGTGGTCCAGCTCGGGCGGCGCGGCGAAGGTGCTGAGCGCGACGACGACGCCCCCGGCCAGCGCCGTCCCGAAGCACGCCGCGAGCCACTCGGGGCGGTTGGTCATGAGGACGCCGACGCGACCGTCCTTGCCGAGGCCGGCGGCGCGCAGCGCGCACGCGACCTCCACGCTCCGCTCCCACAGCTCGGCATAGGACCAGCGGACGGCGCCGTCCGGCGTGCGGTGCACGAGCGCCTCGCGATCGGCGAAGTCGGCCGTGACCTGGCGCAGGAGGCCGGGCAGCGTCAGCGGCCCGAGCCCCGGCTCGTCGGCGAGCGGCGGCCCCGAAACGATCGACGGACCCGATGCGATCGGCGCGTCCGGCGGAACCGGCAGCTCCGGCGCGACCGGCGCGTCCGGCCCAGTCGACGCGTCCGGCCCAGTCGACGCGTCCGGCCCAGTCGACGCGTCCGGCCCAGTCGACGCGTCCGGCCCGGTCGACGCGTCCGGTGCGGTCGATGCGGTCAGCCCGGTCGGTCCGGTCGGTCCGGTCGGTCCGGTCGGTCCGGTCGGTGCGGTCGGTCCGGTCGGTGTGGTCGGCCGCGCCGACCGGGCCGACGCGTCCGGCGCGGCTGGTGCGTCCGGCACGGTCGATGCGGTCGGTGGGTCTGGTGGGTCGGCGCGTGTGGTTTCGGCGCCCATTGGCGTCTCCTGGTCCTCGGCTCTAGCGGGGCAGCTCGATCTCGGCCTTGCAGGTCACCAGCACGCCGCCGTCCTGGTCGGTGAGGCGCAGCCGGACGTGGACGAGCGGCACGCCCCACGGCGAGTCCTCCTCCTTGCCGGTGACCTCGGCGTCGAAGTAGGTGACGTCGCCCTCGAAGGCGGGCGCGCGGAAGTCGGCCTTGGTGTGCCGGACCAGTCCCTCGTGGCCGGCCCAGTAGGCCAGGTAGTCGGTGCACCAGGCGCCCATCGTGGCGCCGTAGCCGTAGGCGCGGGCCATCCCGACCTCGCCCGCCCGGTCCTTGTCGATGTGCCCTCGGGAAGGACCGACGTACAGGCCGTCGCGCTTGCGCGGGTCGATCTCGGCGCCCTTCTCGTCGAAGGCGAAGTCCGCTCCCCAGCCCGGGTCCTGGTTGATCCAGGGGTCGGCCAGACCGGGCGGCGCCGTCCAGCGGAAGGTGCCCCAGATGTTGAACAGGAACGCCCGGTACTCGGTGGTGAAGGAGGCGATGCTGTGCGGGCCGATCGCCCGCCGGGGCAGCGCGTCGCCGATCTTGACGTCGCCGAACCGCGGCGAGACGCCGAGCCGGTTCGACAGGATCCACTCGTGCCGGACCTTGGCGATCGCGTCCAGCTCGGCGGCCGTCCACCGCCGCGCCGCGCCGGCCCGGTCGTCGTACATGCCGCGCTTCCGCGCCTCGGCCGACAGGTAGCGGATCGCGGTAGAGCGTTCACGCGCGACGAGAACACCGTTCTGATTGGTATGCACGGTGTCACCGCGGGAGAACATGGTGGGCCCGGCGAACTTGGTCTCGGCGACCTTGTAGTCGTGGAAACGGCGCTCTTGCAGCAGCTTGTCGCCCGGCCGGACGGGGCAGCCGTAGAACCACCACTCCTCACCGCCGAAGATCAGGTGGCTGCCGGGGATGTGCCCGACGCAGGCGGGCTGCGCGCCATGCCCGTAGTCCAGCGCGACGGCGATCGACTGCGGCGCGACGATGCCGCCGTAGCGTGACGCCCCGGCGAACCGCTCGTCCCAGTGCAGCGGGTTGGGGTAGTCCATCGCCATGACCCACCGGCGGATGTCGGACGCGGCGCACGGCTCCCACAGCTGCGCCCCGCCGACCGGCTTGCCGACGCGATGCTCGACGTCCGACAGATCCAGCCGCACGGCGCCCTCTTCCGCGCCGCCCTGCCCGTTCGCACTCCCGCCCGCGAGCCCACCCGCACCCGCGCCAGCACTCCCGCCCATCAGCCTGCCCGCACGCGCTCCCGCACGCCCGCCCGCACGCGCTCCCGTGCTCCCGCCCATCGATTGACGTGCCGGCTCGCGTGCCGATTCGTCCGTCGGCCTCCCTGCCGGCCCCTCCGCCGATCCGCCTGTCGGTTCGCCCGTTGATCCTTCTGTCAGCCCGTTCCCGAAGACGCCCGTCGACCCTCCCGCAGGGGCGCCCGCAGAGCCGCCCACCGGCCCGTCTGGCGGGGCGACCGTCAGCGCGTTCGCAGGGGCGCCCGCAGAGCCGCCCACCGGCCCGTCTGGCGGGGCGACCGTCAGCGCGTTCGCAGGGGCGTCCGCAGAGCCGCCCGCCGACCCGTCTGGCGGGGCGACCGTCAGCGCGTTCGCAGGGGCGCCCGCAGAGCCGCCCACCGGCCCGTCTGGCGGGACGACCGTCAGCGCGTTCGCAGGGGCGCGGGTTGGGGCGTTTGGTGGTGTGGAGGGCGGGGTTCTTGGTTGGGGGGTTGCGGGCTCGGCCGGGCGGGGGCTCGCTTGTTCGTCGGCGGGCTCGCTCACGGGGGCTCCTCGGTCGGTGCTCATGGGCGGCGGTCAGCGGTTGACGTCGACGACGAGGCGGCCGCGGACGCGGCCGTCGAGGAGGTCGGCGGCGGCGTCCAGGGCGGCGGCGAGCGGGATCTCGCGGACGGTGCCGTCCAGCAGGTCCGGGTCCAGGTCGCGGGCGAGGCGTTCCCAGGCCGCGGTGCGCTTGGCGGCGGGGGCCATCACGCTGTCGACGCCGAGCAGCGCGACGCCGCGGAGGATGAACGGCGCGACCGTCGCGGGGAGGTCCATGCCCTGCGCCAGGCCGCAGGCGGCGACGGCGCCGCCGTAGCGGGTCTGGGCGCAGGCGTTGGCCAGGGTGGTGCTGCCGACCGAGTCGACGACGCCCGCCCAGCGCTCCTTCTGCAGGGGCTTGCCGGGGGCGGCGAGCTCGGCGCGGTCGAGCACGGTGGCGGCGCCGAGCCCCTTGAGGTAGCCGGCCTCGGCGGCCTTGCCGGTCGAGGCGGCCACGTCGAAGCCCGCCCTGGCGAGCAGCGCGACGGCGATGCCGCCGACGCCGCCCGTCGCGCCGGTCACCAGGACCTCGCCCTGGTCGGGACGCGCCCCGTGGTCGAGGAGGGCGTCCACGCAGAGCGCCGCGGTGTACCCGGCGGTCCCGATCGCCATCGCCTGGCGGAGGGTGAAGGCGGCGGGCAGCGGCACCGGCCAGTCGCCGCCGATGCGGGCGCGCTGGGCGAGGCCGCCCCAGTGGCTCTCGCCGGCGCCCCGCCCGTTGAGGACGACGCGGTCGCCCTCGCTCCAGCCGGGGTGGGTGCTCGCGGTGACGGTCCCCGCGAGGTCGATGCCGAGCACCAGGGGGAAGCGGCGCACCACCGGCGACCGCCCGGTGATGGCGAGGGCGTCCTTGTAGTTCAGCGTGGAGTAGGCGACGTCGACGCTCACGTCGCCGCCCGGGAGACCGGCCGGGAGGTCGTCCTCCGCCAGGCGCGCGACCGCGACGGTCGGGCCGGCGTCCCCCTTCTCGGCCCGGATCGCTGAGAACGGCATGCGCGCTCCTTCCGCCGCCTCGCACGGCCGGTCGGCGGCGTGATCCATACCGTCCGGACGTCGCGCGGGCTCCCGTTGAGAATAACATTCTCATTATTGAGTATGAAACTTCCACGGGGCCGGACCGTCGTCAACCCCCGCAGGCGCCTCCCTTGACAGCACCGCTCCGGTAAGCATGTACTGTCATTCTCTTGGACTTCGCATCTCATATTCATTCTTGAGAAGATCGATATCCGTTGAGGAGATTCTCATTCTCATGGAGAGAGCGCCGCACCTCCCCCACCCCGGCGGGACGCGCCCGTGACCGCCGTCCGGACGGCGCCGCGCCGCCGCGCCGCCGCCCGCCGCCCGTGGCGCGACGGCCCGGCCGGCCGGTTCCTGCTCGGCTGGCTGGAGCAGTCGGGGAAGCTGTTCGCGATCTCGCTGGAGGGGTTCCGCAAGTCCTGGGACGTGCGCCGCTGGTGGGTGGAGTGGGTCGAGCAGTGCTGGTTCATCGCCCGCGTCACCACCCTGCCGGTGATGCTGATCGCGCTGCCGCTCGGCGGCACCATCGCGCTGCAGGTCGGGCAGATCGTCCGGCAGCTCGGCGCCGAGTCGGGCACCGGCGCGACGGTCGTGCAGGCGCTCGTCACGCAGGTCGCGCCGGTCGCGGCGGCGCTGCTCATCTCCGGCGCCGGCGGGTCGGCGATCACCTCCGACATCGGGTCGCGGCGCATCCGCGACGAGCTGGACGCGATGGAGGTGCTCGGCATCAACCCGGTGCACCGGCTGGTGACGCCGCGGCTCTGGGCGGCGAGCACCGTCGGCGTGCTGCTCTGCTCGCTGATCATCCTGGCCGGGATCGCCGGCGGGTTCTTCTTCAACGTGGTCCAGGAGGGCGTCACGCCCGGCTCCTACTTCGACGGGGCGACGTCGCTCCTGCAGCTCTCCGACCTGCTGATCACCCTGTTCAAGGCGTGGGTGTTCGGCTTCATCGCCGCCGCCGTCTCCTGCTGGCAGGGCATGACCTGCGATTACGGGGCGAGCGGCGTCGGGCGCGCGGTCAACCGGGCGGCCGTCGTCGCCGCGATGCTGGTGTTCGCGGCGAACTACGTGATCTCCACCCTGGCCTACACCCTCTTCCCGCCGAGGATCTGATGATCTCGATCGTCCCGTACCGCGTGTCCGGCGCGCTGCGCCGCCGGCCGCTCCGCGCCCCCGAGTTCACCGAGTTCCTGATCTTCTCCGGCATGGTGCTGCACCACCTGGTGGCCGATATCGCGCGCGGCCGGCACCTGAAGGCGGTGCTCCGGCAGATCAGCGACATCAGCGCGGGCGTCGGCGCCGTCGTGCTCGGCCTCGGCATGGCCGCGGTCATCTTCTTCATGTCGTTCTTCACCGGCACCACGGTTGGGCTGCAGGCGATCCCGGGCCTCCAGCGGGTCGGCGCGCAGTCGCTGGCGGGCATCATCGCCAGCTACGCCAACGTCCGCGAGGTGACGCCGATCATCGCGGGCGTCGCGATGGTGTTCCAGCTCGGCGGGTCGTTCACCGCCGAGCTCGGCGCGATGCGGATCTCCGAGGAGATCGACGCGCTGGAGGTCATGGGCATCAACTCCCTGGCCTACCTGGTCTGCACCCGGATGGCGGCGGCGCTCGCGACGCTCGTGCCGCTCTACCTGCTGGCGCTGTTCGCGAGCTTCTACGCGACGCGGCTCATCTCGATCGGCTTCTTCGGCATCTCCCCCGGCATCTACGACTACTACTTCCACCTGTACCTGCCGCCGATCGACGTGTTCTACAGCGTGCTGAAGGTCGTCGTCTTCACGGTGATCATCGTGCTGGTGCACTGCTACCGGGGCTTCAACGCCTCGGGCGGGCCGGTCGGCGTCGGCCTGGCGACGGGCCGCGCCATCCGCGAGTCGATGGTCACCATCGTCATGGTCAACCTGCTGCTCTCGTACATCTTCTGGGGGCACGGCGGAACAGTGAGCCTCACCGGATGAGGACCACCGACCTGTCCTCCCGCGCCCGCCGCCGCTTCGGCGCCGTCGGCGCCACCGTCCTGGCCGGCGCCCTCGCCGCGTCCTTCCTCGCCGCCCGCGACGCCCATCCCGGCTCGACCCGGCTGCAGGCGGTCTTCGCCCGCGCCGGGGAGGGCCTGGACGACCGCTCGGACGTGAAGATCCGCGGCGTCCGGGTCGGCCAGGTCGCCGGGGTCCGCCTCACCCCCGACGGCCGCGCCCGCGTGACGCTGCGGCTGGACCGCGGCGTGCGGGCGCCCGTCGGCGCCGAGGCCGCGATCGTCCCGCTGTCGGTGTTCGGGCCGAAGTACGTGGACCTGCGGCCCGGCGCCGGCGAGGCGAGCGGCCCCTACCTGCCCGACGGCGCCACCATCGCCCGCACCGCCGACCCGCAGGAGATCACCGACGTGGCGGCGCCGACCGTCGCGCTGCTGGACGCGCTCGGCCCGCAGGACGTCGCCACCATCATGCGGACGCTCGGCGCGGGCCTGGACGGGCGCGGCGCCGAGCTCGGCGGCCTGCTCGACGACTCGGCGACGCTGCTCGGCCTCGGCGCCCGCCGGAGCGGCGACCTCGGCACCGTCCTCGGCGACGGCGCCGCGCTCGCCGCCACGGCCGCCGCGCACGGCGGCGACATCACCCGCATGGCCGACGACCTGAACACCGTGCTGCCCGCGGTGACCGGCTCCCCCGCCGAGTTCGACCGGCTGCTCGGCGGCCTCACCGGCGCGTCCCGCACGCTGACCGGGATCCTGGTGACGCTGCCGGACGCCCCCGGAAGGATCATCGACGCGATCGTCCCGGCCGTCGGCGTCATGTACCGCAACCGGTCGGCGTTCCCCGCCCTCATCAGCAGCAGCGGCTCGCTGCTCACCCAGCTCACCGGCATCGCGACGATCCCGGGCCCGCACGGCACGCTGCTGTCGAACGTCACCGTGCACGTCAACCCGAGCACGGTGCTCTGCGACGCGCTGCCGGGCGTCTGCGGCCCGATCGAGCCGGCGATCCCGAACGACCCCGACGCCGCCAGGCGGGCGGCCGGGAAGGGGGCGAACTGATGGCCCGCGCCCGACGGCCCCGGCGGCGCGGCACGCGCCTGGACGCGCGCGCCGCCCGCGGCTTCCTGGCGTTCGGCGTCGTCACCGTCCTGCTGACCGCCTACCTGGCGGTCCGCATCGTCGGCGCCGACGTCGGCGCCGGCCTGCGGCTGCGGGCGACGTTCGACGACGTGAGCGGGCTGCGCGAGGGCGACATCGTCAAGGTCGCCGGGACGCCCGTCGGCCGCGTCACCTCGGTGAAGGTGGTGGACGGCCGCGCCGCCGTCGCGATGAAGGTCCGGCCGGGGCTGCGGATCCCCGACGACTCCGCGGCCGCGATCCGCTGGCGGGACCTGATCGGCCGCCGCGAGGTGTACCTGGAGACCGGGACGAGCCGCACCGCGCTGCGGAGCGGCGGCGTCCTCACCCGGACCCGGTCGGCGGCCGACCTCGGCGCGCTCATCAACGACCTCGGGCCGCTCGTCGGCGGCGTCGACCCGAACGAGATCAACAAGATCCTGCAGTCGTTCGCGACCGCGCTGGACGGCAACCGGGACCGGATCGACCAGATCACCGGCAACCTCGCGGCGCTGCTCCGGCTGCTCGGCACCCGCACCGGCACCGTCCGCCAGATGATCTCCGACTACCGGACGGTGACCGGCGCGCTCGCCGCCCGGGACCGCCAGATCGCGCAGACGATCACCAGCCTGACCGACCTGACCCAGGCGTTCGCGCAGGACCGGGCCGCCCTCGGCACCGCGACCGCGCACCTCGGGGACGTCGCGGCGAACCTGGACGCGGTGCTCGGCACCGCCGGCCCGCGGCTCGGCCGGATGATCGACGGGACCCGGGACCTGATGGAGATCGCGCACCGCCGGATGGGCGACATCGACAAGATGATCAAGAGTCTGCCGTCGGCGCTGCAGGCGCTGCTCACCCTCATGGACGGCGGCAAGTTCCTGCGCGGCAACGCCCTCTGCATGAACATCGTCTACAGCGACACCTGCCCGTTCCCCGAGAACCTGCCGCCGCCCCCGGCCGTCGGCAGCACCGGCGCCTCGCCCGCGGTGAGCGCCGAGGCCGCGCGCCTCACCCCCCAGCAGCAGCAGGTGTTCAAGGCGATGGTGCAGATGGCGTTCCTCGGCGGGCAGAACGGGGCGGCGCGGTGAGCGCGCGGACGCCGGACCGGTGGCGGCGGGCGTTCACGCGCTCCTTCCGCGACCGCGACCCCGTCGCGATCTCCCTGGTGACGATCCCGGTGCTCGCCGCGCTCGTCCTCGCCGCCTACGCCTACGGCACCCTCGGCCTCGGCCAGGGCGGCTACGCGGTGAGCGGCGTCTTCGCCGGCACCGGCGGGCTGCAGAAGGGCAGCGAGGTGCAGCTCGCCGGCGTCACCGTCGGCAAGGTCACCCGGATCGAGCCCGACTTCCGCAACGGCCACATCGTGGTGACGTGGAAGGTCGATTCCGGTGTCCGGCTCGGTACCGGGATGCACGCCGACATCCGGCTGTCGAACCTGCTCGGCGGCCAGTACGTCAAGCTGTCGGGACCGGTCGCCGCCCCCTACCTGAAGGGGCTGCCGGACGCGCGGCGGCGGATCCCGCTGGAGCGCACCAGCATCCCGTATACGCTGAGCGACACCCTCGGCGGCGCGTCCAACGTCGCCGGGCGGCTCGACGCGGCCTCGGTCGACCGGCTGCTCACCGAGGCCGCCAAGGTGAAGCTGCCGTCCCAGCAGGAGACCGCGCGGATGCTCGCCGACCTGCGGAAGGTCAGCACCGCGCTGAACGCCTCGTTCCCGCAGGTCGCCGCCATCATCGCCAACAGCGACAAGCTGACGGCGACGCTCGCGTCCAAGGACGAGCAGCTCGCGCAGCTCCTCCGGTACGGCGACACGCTGCTGAAGGAGCTGGCGCGCCGCCGCGACGACCTCGCCGCCGCGCTCGGCGGCGGCAGCCGGGTCGTCAAGACCCTCGACACCACCCTCGCCGCGCACCAGAAGCAGCTGAACACCGTGCTGAACGACTTCCACCTCGCCGCGCAGACGCTGACCGGCGACAACCTGCCGTCGCTGAACGTCGCCCTCGCCTGGTTCGGGCCCGCCTTCTACGGCATGAGCACGAGCGGCAGCCGCGAGGGCCGCTGGATGGAGGGCGGCTTCGTCGGGTTCGGGCCCGTCCAGCCCGGCGTCGTCGGCCCGCAGCCGAACTTCAACCCGCCCAACTATCCGCTCGTCCCGACGGGACAGGTCGGATGACGCGCCGCCCCCGCACCGCCGCCGCGCTCGCCGCCGCCGCGCTCGTCCTCGCACTCGGCGGCTGCTCCGTCCTCGGCGGGCCGTCGTCCTACCGCGTGACGGCCTACTTCACCCGGGCCGTGTCGTTCTACCCCGGCTCGCCCGTACAGGTCATGGGCGTGAACGTGGGCAAGGTCGAGTCGGTGACTCCCGTGAACGGGCAGGTCCGCGTCGTCGCGTCGATTCACCGGGACGTGCCGGTCCCCGCGACCGCGCGGGCGGCGATCGTCCCGCTCAGCCTCATCGGCGAGCGGACCCTGACGTTCGCGCCCGCCTGGCGTCCGGGCCTGCCGAAGATGGCCGACGGCGCCGTCCTGCGGATCGACCGGACGCAGGTGCCGGTCGAGGTCAACGACGCGCTCACCTCCTTCGGCCGGCTCCTCAACGGCTTCGACCCCGCCAAGGCCGGCACCGCGCTCGGCAACGCCGCGCGCAGCCTGGACGGCAACGGCGCCGCGTTCAACGCCGCGTTCCAGCAGACCGGGCAGCTCGTCAGCGACCTCGCCGGGCAGGACGAGCAGCTCCTCCGCGTCGCCCGCAACCTCGCCCGCGTCGCCGCCGTCGTCCGCGGCCGCGAGCGGACGCTCGGCAGCCTCATCGGCAACTTCTCCACCGCGTCCCGGATGCTCGCCGACGAGCGGGCCGACATCCGGACGCTCGTCGAGGCCATCGCCGACCTCGCCGAGCGCGGCGACGTCCTCATCAAGATGCATGAGGACACGCTGCCCGGCGACCTGCAGAAGGTCGCCCAGGTCACCCTGATGATGCAGGGCAGCGCCCAGAGCCTCGCCGACCTCATCCAGGCCCTGCCCGGCCTCGGCTACCAGTTCGTCAACGCCTACGACCCCAAGGTCGGCGCGATCAACCTGCGGATCACCCTCGACAACTTCGCCCGGTCCTACCTGGCCGCGGTCCTCAGCGAGCCCACCATCAGCGACAAGGTGCCGTGCCCGCTCCCGCCCCCCTACTCCAACTGCCGGTAGGAGCCCACGTTGAGACCCATCCTGCTCGCCGGGGCGCTCGCGCTCTGCGCGGTGCTGTGCGGGGGGCTGTGCGGGTGCTCGCCGCAGACCCTGCACGCTCCGACGGGGCCGCTCACCCTCACCGCCGACTTCGCCGACGTGCAGAACCTCGTCGCCGGCCACAGCGTCAAGGTCGCCGACGTGACGGTCGGGTCCGTCCGGAGGATCGACCTGGTGGACACCCCGGCGGGCTACCGGTCCCGCGTCACCATGTCGATCGTCGAGAAGGTGCGGGTCCCCACCGGCACCACCGCCAAGGTGACGGTGACCTCGCTCCTCGGCGAGAACTATGTCCAGCTCCAGCCACCGCCGGGCCGGGCGCTGAACCAGGGGCCGTTCCTCGCGGACCACGCGGCGATCGCCTCCACCACGACCAGCCCGGGGTTCGAGGACATCATCGGGCAGGCCGCCCCGCTGATCGGCGCGCTCGCCGACGGCGACGCGCCCGGCCTCGTCCACACCGCGGGCACCGCGCTCGGCGGGCGCGGCCCCGAGCTCAACAAGATGATCGCCAACGCCGGGACGCTGCTGCGGACCTTCGGCGAGCACCGCGCCGAGCTCGCGCGGGCCGTCGACGACCTCGCCACCCTCGGCCGGCAGCTCGCCGCGCACGAGAAGTCCCTGGACCGGCTGCCCGGCCGGCTCGCCGACGCCACCCGGCTGCTCGCCGACGACCGCACCAGGATCCTGGACGCGGTGCACGCCCTGTCCGACCTCGCCAAGACCGTCAACGACACCGTCCTCGCCCGGCACACCGACCAGCTCCGCCGCCTCATCGAGCAGACCGGCCCGACCTTCGAGGTGCTCGCCGCCGACCGGACCAGGCTCGGCACCCTCATCACCCGCCTCCAGGAGTTCGTCTCCCGGATGCCCCGGCAGGTCTACAACGGCCAGCTCCTCACCTACCCGGTGCTGGACTTCAACGGCTCCGCCACCCGCGCCGCCGGGAAGTCGCCGGCGTCGCTCGCCGACCTCGTCCGCATGCTGGGACCGCGGAAGTGACCCGCCGGATCCGGCTCAACCTGGCCGCCTTCGCGCTGCTCGCCCTCGTCCTCACCGTCTGGGCGGTGCGCAACGTCCTCGGCTTCGACCCCCTGGACCGCCCCTACCCGATCACCGCGCGGTTCGCCGGCTCGTCCGGCCTGCAGCCCGGCTTCGACGTCACCTACCTCGGCGTCCCCGTCGGGAAGATCCACTCGGTGCGGCTGGACGGCGGCGCCGTCGCCGTCCGCCTCGACATCGACAAGGGCGAGCGCCTCCCGCGGGACGTGACCGCCGCCGCCGGCCTGAAATCGGCCATCGGCGAGCCCTACGTGGACCTCGAACCCGCCGGCGGCCGCGTCGGCGGGCCCGCGATGCGGCCCGGCGAGGTCATCCCGCTGGGCCGGACGAGCGTCACCGAGAGCTACGGCGACCTGTTCGCGGCGGTCACCCGGGCCATCGAGGGCCTGGACCCGAAGAACCTGCGGACCGTCACCCGCGAGCTCGCGCGCGGCCTGGACGGGCGCGGCGACACCCTGCGGCTCACCGTCGACGGCGCGTCCCGCCTCGCCGGGACCTTCGCCGACGACACCGCCACCCTCGACGGGCTCGTCACCGACCTCGGCACGCTGACCGGCGTCCTCGCCGCCCACCGCGGCGACCTCGGCGCCGGCATCGCGAGCACCGCCGAGATCACCTCCTCGCTCGCCGCCGTCGACGACGCGCTGGCGCGGATCCGCACGACCGCGCCCGCGCTGCTGGAGCGGAGCGACCGGCTGCTCCGCGCGGCGCGGCCCGCCGCGCAGTGCATGCTGCGCGCCATGAACGCCGGGCTCCCGACGGTCCTCAGTGACGGCAACGTCGCCGACCTCGACAAGGGGCTGCGCTGGACGCCGCAGCTCGCGACCGCGATGAAGGGCGCCGTCACCTTCGTCAACGGGAAGCCCACTCTCAACATCACCTTCCTGCTGACGTTCACGCCCGTCACCTCGGCCATGGAGTACAAGAACCTCGTTCCGCTTCCCGGCATACCGAATATCCCGTCCTGCCCCGGCGTCGCCCTGCCCAAGCAGCAGATCCCGCCGATGGCGGAGAAGGACAAGACCGCCGCGACGGTGTCGAAGCCGGCGACGGCGACGCCGGAGGCGGTGGCGGCCCGCAACGCGGCGGACGGCGAACGCCACGACCCCCTGTCGTGGCTGATCTACCTGCCGCCGCTGGCAGCGGGGCTGATCCTGCTGCGCGTCCTGCTGAGCACGGCCGGGATCGCCCGGCGCCCCGTCCGGAGAAGGAGGAACCGGTGAAGACCACGACGGCCGTCGCCGTGAAGAAGGCGCCTGCGAAGAAGGCGCCGGTGAAGGCGCCGGCGAAGGCGCGCATCCCGGAGGTGTCGCCCGAGGTCTGGGCCGCGTCCCTGGCGGCCGTCCCGGCCGCGCCGCCGCCCCGCCGGACGTCCCTGCGGCGGCGGATCCTGCTGCTCGCGCCCGTCGCCGCGCTCGTGGCGGCGAGCGCCGCGCTCGGCGCCGTCTGGGAGCAGAAGGACGACCTCGCCGCCGACGCCCGGCAGCGCCGCGACCTCGCCGCGAGCGCCACCAAGGTCACCGGCGTCTTCTTCAACTGGGACTACCGGCACATGGACCAGGCGTTCGCCGCCAAGTACCCGCTGCTCACCACGGCCGCCGCGGACGCCATCCGCCCCACCGCCGCGACCCTGACCAGCTATTTCAGCACCAACAAGGTCAGCTCGAAGGCCGCCGTCAGCGGCGTCTACCCCGGCGAGATCAAGGGGCGCGACGCCAACGTCATGGTCGTCATCAACACGAAGGTGACCAGCGCCAAGACGATCCAGTCCAACACCGGCGCCACCGTCGCGCTCAGCATGAAGCGCGTCTCGGGCCGGTGGCTCGCCCAGAACATCACGCTGCTCAGCCAGGGCGTCGAGGCGACCACCGACCTGAACGGCAAGCCCGTCGCCAACGGCGGAAACGGCATTCCCAGCACCGGCGCCAAGTCCTGAGCCGCCGGCGGGGGCGGGACCGGCCCGCCCCCGCCGGGCCTCAGCGGACGATCACCGGCAGCGTCTCCCAGCCCCGGACGGTCGAGGTCTGCGCCAGCCTGGCGCCGTCCTCGTCCACGTCCCAGCTCGGGAACCGGCGCAGGATCTCCTCCAGCGCCACCCGGCCCTCCAGCCGGGCGAGCGCCGCGCCGAGGCAGTAGTGGACGCCGATCCCGAACGTCAGCTGCTGCCCGATCTTGCGCCGCACGTCGAACCGGTCGGGATCGGGGTAGCGGCGCTCGTCGCGGTTGCCGGCCGCCGCGATGAACATCATCGAGCTGCCCGCCGGGACCGTCTCGCCGTGCACCCGCACGTCCCGGGTGACATAGCGGGCGATGTAGGGGCCCGGCGGCTCGTACCGCAGCACCTCCTCGACCGCGTTCGGGACCAGCGCCGGATCGTCGACGAGCGCCCGCCGCTGGTCGGGGTGCGCGGCGAGGACCGAGCCGAGCCAGCCGATGAGGCGCCCCGTCGTCTCGTTGCCGGCGCCCGCGACGACGGTGACGTAGGTGAGGACCTCGTCGCGGGTGAGGGTCCGCACGACGCCGTGCTCGTCCTCGAACTCGGTCGTGAGGAGCTTGGTCATGAGGTCGCCGGAGGGGTTCTTCGCGCGCCAGGCGATGTAGTCGCCGAACATCTCGTTGCTGAGGATCGCCCCGTCCTTCAGGTCCATCTGGCCGCCGGCCTCGGTCCGCAGGCTCTCGTCGGCGGAGTCGCGCAGCGCCGCCTGGTCGGCCTCGGGGATGCCGAGCAGCATGCCGATGACGCGCATCGGCATCTCGATCGCGAAGTCGGCGACGAGGTCGAACCGGTCCCGGCCCGCGAGCGGGTCCAGGGTGCGGGCGCAGAAGTCGCGGATGCGCGGCTCCAGCGCGGCGATCCGCCGCGGCGTGAAGATCTTCACCAGCAGCCGGCGGTGGATGTCGTGCGGCTCGGGATCCTCGAAGATCAGCGTGCCGGGCGGCATCTCGATGCCCGACTTGATGAACTCCAGGATGCCGCCGCGCGCCGAGGAGTAGGTCTCCCAGTCCGCCAGCCCGTGGTCGACGTCCTCGTACCGGCTGACGGCGTAGAAATCGTGCTTCTCGTTGTAGTAGAGCGGCGCTTCCTCGCGGAGCCGCCGGTACGTCGGGTAGGGGTCGGGGACGAAGCGCGGGTCGTAGGGATCCCAGTAGAGCTCGTCGGTCACGTGCTTCCCTTCCTGCGGATGGCGGCCCGGCCGGCTACTTGAGCATCGAGCCCGCGTCGACCGGCAGCGGGACCCCGGTGATGTACCGGCTGTCGTCGGAGACCAGGAACAGCACGGCGTTGGTGACGTCCTCGGCCTCCACCCAGGGGACGGGAAGCGCGTTCATCATCTGCGAGATCGGCGCCACGTCCTCCTCGGTCGGGTTCTCCAGGTCGGGGCGGAACATCCGGTAGGTGAGGTCGTTCATGAACATCGGGGTGGCCACCTGCGTCGGGTGCACGGAGTTGACGCGGATGCGGTGCTGGGCCAGCTCCACCGCCATCGAGCGCATGAGCCCGACGACGCCGTGCTTGGCGGCGACGTAGTTGGCGATGTTCGGGTGCGCCTTCAGGCCGCCGACCGAGCTCGTCAGCACGATCGAGCCGCCGCGGCCGCCCGCGATGACGTGCGGGACCGTCGCCTTGGCGGTGAGCCAGACGCCGGTCAGGTTGACGTCGATGGAGTCGCGCCACAGCGTCTCGTCGAGCGTCTCGACGGGGTCGCCGTCGGCGGCGAGACCGGCGTTGGCGAGGACGATGTCCAGGCGCCCGAACTCCCGCACGCCCTCGTCGGCGACGGCCTTCAGCTGGGCGAAGTCGCGGACGTCGGCCTGCTTGGCGATGATGCGGCGGCCGGTCTTCTGGACCAGCCGGACGGTCTCGTCCAGGTCCTCGGGGGTGGACATGGGGATCGGCACGCTGTCGAGCTGCTCGCAGATGTCGACGGCGATGATGTCGGCGCCCTCCTGCGCCAGGCGCACCGCGTGGCTGCGGCCCTGCCCGCGCGCGGCGCCGGTGATGAACGCGACCTTTCCTTCGACCCGTCCGGTCATCGTGCTGCCTCTTTTCAGTGGGGGTGGCGGGGTGGGCGGCGCCGCCGCACGAGCGCGGCGGCGGTGAGCAGTGCGGCCACGGCGGCGGCCACGCCGAGGTACCGGAACGGCGCGCCCTGCCCGGGACGCAGCAGATCCAACGGCGGAGCCCCCTCGCGGCGGGCCGTTCCGATCGGCGCCGACTCGATCGGGACGGATCCGGTCGGGGCCTGCTCGGGCGAGGCCGTTCCGGCCGTGCCCGGCTCGTCCACGGCCGGCTCGGGCACGGCTGACTTGGGCGAGGCCGATCCAGTTGCGGCCGGTCTGGCCGGGACCGCCCCAGGCGCGGCAGGCCCGACCGAGGTCAGCGCGGACGCGGCCGATCCGGACGAGGCCGACTCGGACGCAACCGATCCTGCTCGGGCCGATGCTGGCGCGACCGATCCAGGCGCGCCCAGCGAGGACGCGGCCGACCCGGAGGAGGCCAACTCGGACTCGGCCGATCCGTGTGCCGTCGACCTAGGCGAGGTCGGCCCAGAAGAAGCCGCCCCAGACACAGCGGCTTCAGACGCGGCCAGCCCAGACGCGACTGATCCAGACGCAGCGGGTTCAGACGCGGAAGCGGGCGCGGGTTCAGACCTGGGAATGGGGGGCTGTGCGGATGCGAGTTCGGTGGCGAGGTTGTCGGCGAACCGGCGGATCAGGGCGCCGGCGACGTCGGTGAGCGCGCCGCGTCCGAACTGCGCGGGCCTGCCGGTGATCGCGAGGTCGGTCTCGACGGCGACGTCGGTGGTCGCACCGCGTCCGGTGAGGCGGCAGACGACGGTGGCCTTCGCGGTCCCGCCGCCGCGCGTCTCCCGTCCGGTCGCCTCCATCACCGCGATGCCCGCCGCCTCGTCCAGCGAGACGAACGCGACCGTCCCGCCGTAGGTGAGCCCGATCGGGCCGATCTTCACCTTGACGCGGCCGTGGTAGCGGTCGCCGTCGCGGGAGGTGAGGGTGGCGCCGGGGACGCAGGGCGCGATCCGCTCGATGTCGAGCAGCACCCGCCACGCCTCGTCCCGGGGCACGGGGATGGTGATCGCGTTCTCCAGTTTCACGCATGCTCCTTCGGCGCGGCCGCGGCGCCGTCCGCCGCCGCGCGGACGGCCTTGAGAATCCCCTGGTAGCCGGTGCAGCGGCACAGGTTGCCCGACAGGCCGTCGCGGATCTCCTCGTCGGTCGGGTCGGGGTGGTCGCGCAGGAACGCGGTGACCGAGACGACGAACCCGGGCGTGCAGAACCCGCACTGCAGCCCGTGGTGATCGCGGAACGCCGCCTGCACCGGCGATAGCTCCCCGTCCGGCGCCGCGATGCCCTCCACGGTGGTGACCTCCGCTCCGTCGGCCTGCACGGCGAGGACCAGGCAGGCGCGGACGGCGTCCCCGTCGATCAGGACCGTGCAGGCCCCGCACACGCCGTGCTCGCAGCCGAGGTGCGTGCCGGTGAGGCCGCAGCGCTCGCGCAGGTAGTCGGCGAGGGTGAGGCGCGGCGGGACGGCGGCGCGGCGCCGCGTCCCGTTGACGGTCACCTCGACGGCGACCTGCTGGGCATGGGCGTCAGGCATCTGCGGCCTCCCGGATGGCTCGCCGCCAGGCCCGCGCGACGACGGCGGCGCCGACGCGCGTGCGGTGCCCGGCGGACGCGTGCAGGTCGGACGGGACCGACTCCAGGGACGCCGTCGCGGCGCTCCCGACGTCGTCCGCGTCGATGTCGGCGGCGACCTCACCGGTCGCCGCGGCCTCGGCGGCGCGCGCGCGGAGCGGCGTCGAACCGAGCCCGAACAGGCCGATCGCGCAGCGGCGGACGCGGTCGTCGCCGTCCAGCTCGACGGCGACGGCGGCGCCCGCGAGGGCGAAGTCGCCGCCGCGCCGGGCGAACTCCTCGACGGCGAAGCCGCGGCGGCCCGTCCAGACGGGGAAGGCGACGCCGGTGAGGAGCTCGTCGGGTTCCAGCGCGGTCGTCCAGAGGCCGGTGAAGAAGGCGGCCGCGTCGATGGTCCCCGTCCCGCGCGGCGACAGCGTCTCGATGCGGGCGTCCAGCGCGAGCGCGACCGCCGGGTACTCGGCGGCGGCGTCGGCGTGGGCGAGCGATCCGCCGAGCGTGCCGCGGTTGCGGATCTGGAAGTGCCCGATCAGCGGCGTCGCCCGCGCCAGCAGCGGGACGCCCCGCGCGACCGTCGCGGACCGGCCGATCGCCGCCTGCGTCGTCCCGGCGCCGATCCGCACCGTGCCGTCGCGCTCCTCGATGCCGCGCAGCTCGTCCACGCGGCGCAGGTCCACCAAGTGTTCGGGCACGGCGAGGCGCAGCGCGAGCATCGGAACGAGGCTCTGCCCGCCCGCGATGGCCTTGGCGTCCTCGCCGAGGTCGGCGAGCAGAGCGGCGGCCTCGGCGGCGCCCGCCGGAGCGTGGTAGGCGAACGGCGCCGGCTTCACCGCCCTACCGCCCCGCCCGCGCTGCCTGCACTACCCGCTGCGCTCGCGTCATCCACACCGCTCACACCGTCCGCGCCGCTTTCACCGCCCGCACTGGTCGCAACATCTGCACTGATCGCACCGCCCGTTGCGCTCGCGCTGCTCGTGCCATCTGGGCCGTTGGGGCCGTCGGGGCCGTTGGGGCCGTTGGGGCCGTTGGGGCCGTTGGGATCATCCACACGGGCCGTTGTGCGCGGGCCGTGTGGGGCGCTCGCGTTGCGGATCAGGCCGGTGATGCGTTCCGGGGTCAGTGGTAGGCGGGTGATCTCCACGCCGAACGGGGCGAGCGCGTCGGCGACGGCGTTCACCACCGCGGGCGGCGCGCCGATCGCGCCGCCCTCGCCGACGCCCTTGTAGCCGCCGGGGCCCGGCGCGGGCGTCTCGATGTGGCCGTACTCGATGTCGGGCACGTCGGCGGCCGTCGGCAGCAGGTAGTCCATGAAGGTGGTCGCCACGGGGTTGCCGTCCTCGTCGTAGGCCAGGTGCTCCAGGAGCGCGCCGCCGATGCCCTGGACGACGCCGCCGGCGATCTGCCCCTCCACCACGTTCGGGTTGATCATCGGTCCGCAGTCCTCGCTGACGATGTAGCGGAGCAGCCGCACTTCGCCGGTCGTCACGTCCACCTCGCAGGTGCACAGGTGCGTCGCGTTCGCCCAGATGATCGGGTTCTCCGGGCGGTAGCGTCCGGACGCCTCCAGGCCCGCGGGCACTCCCGGCGGGAGCTGCTCGGGCTGGAAGTAGGCGAGAGCGGCGATCTCAGAGAGCGGAACACCGCTCTCGGGGACACCGCGCACGCGGGCGTGCCCGTCCGCCAGCTCGATGTCCTCGGGGGCGGCCTCCAGCTTGTGCGCGGCGATCGCGGCGATCCGCTCGCGCAGCACCGCCGCGGTCTCGCCGACGGCGCCCGCCGTCATCGACCCCGACCGGCTGCCCGCCGCGCCGCCACCGAACGGCGTCACGGCGGTGTCGCCTTGGATCGTGCTGACATCGGCGATGTCGACGCCGAGCGCGTCCGCGGCGAGCTGCACGACCGTCGTCTCGATGCTGTTGCCGCTCGACCCGCCCGACACGTACACGTTGACCTTGCCGGACGGCTCGATCCGGATCGTCGCCCCCTCGGTGGCGTGCAGCGCCATCGCGGCCGTCGTCGGCTCGACATAGGTGCAGGTGCCGACTCCGATGTGGCGGCCCTGCGCGCGGGCCTGCTCCTGCTCGCTCCGGAACGCCTCGTAGTCGAGCATTTTCAGCGCCTGCTCGAACGTCTCCAGCGGCGTGATGTCGCTGTAAGGCATGCCGTTGGGGTTGAAGTACGGCAGCTCGTCGCGGCGCAGCAGGTTGCGGCGGCGCAGCTCCGCCGGGTCGATGCCGAGGCGGCGCGCCCCGGCGTCGAGCAGGACCTCGCGCGCCAGCGACTCCATCTGCCAGGGGCCACGATAGGCGTTCCGGCCGGCGGTGTTGGAGAACACCGACGCCGTCGACCAGGTCGCCTGCGGCACGCGGTAGGGCCCGGGGAAGAACATCCCGACGGCCGCGGCGGTCCCGACCGGCCACGGCGTCGGGTAAGCGCCGACGTCCTGGACGTGGTCGACCGCGGCGGCGAGGATCGTCCCGTCGGCGGCGAGCGCGATCCGCGCGTCGGCGTGCTCGTGGCGAGCCTGACCTGCGGACATGAGGTTCTCGCGCCGGTCCTCGATCCATTTCAGCGGGCCGCGCACCTTGCGGGCGGCGAGCATGACGCACATGTCCTCGCGCTGCGGCACCACCTTCTGCCCGAAGCCGCCGCCGGTGTCGCGCATCAGCACCCGCACCCGGTGCTCGGGCAGCCCGAGCAGCCGCGAGCAGAACAGTCGCACCTCGTGCGGCGACTGCGTCGCGGCCCAGAGCGTCAGCTCGCCGGTCGGCGCCGACCACTCGACGACCAGGCCGCGCGTCTCCATCGGCACCTGCGCGTAGCCCTGCTGGTGGATCGTCTCGTGCACCACCACGGCCGCCGCCTCGAAGGCCGGCGCGAGCTGCTCCAGCGGCGGGCCAGCCATGTCGCCCGCGACGTTGCGCGGGTAGGCGCCGTGGACCAGGTCGGCCGCCTCGCGGGCCGTCGCGTAGTCGGGGACGGGCGTCAGCGGCTCGTAGTCGACGATCACCAGCTCGGCGGCGTCCTCCGCGAGGTAGCGGTCGTCGGCGACGACCAGCGCCACCGGATCGCCGACGAACCGGACCTCGCCCTCGGCGAGCGGGGGGCGCGGGGTGTCCGGGACGTCGCGGCCGATCAGCGTGTACCAGGCTTCGACGACGTCGGGGTTGAGGTCGGCGGCGGTGAAAACGGCGTGCACGCCTTCGGCCGCCAGCGCCTCCGTCGCGTCGATGCCGAGGATCCGGGCGCGGGCCAGCGGGCTCCGCACGAAGCAGGCGTGCAGCATCCCTGGGCGCACCACGTCGTCCACGAACGTCCCGTGGCCGGTGAGCAGCCGCGGATCTTCCACTCGGGCGACGCGCGCCCCGGCGTAACGTGCCGCCGCCGCTCTCACGCTGTTTCCCGGTTCGCCAGAGGTTCCGCGGGGCGGCATGTGCATGAATGGAGAGTGACGTTCTCACTCACGCGAGGTCCTCCTAGAGCCGTAGGCGCGGCCTGCGCCACGCACGCCGGAACGCGCCCGATCGCAATGCTGGTCGATCGCTCAGCATCGCTAGTGAACTGCTTAACACCGGTTTTCGAGGCGGTCAAGGCCGCCTACCGCCGACGCGGGCGACTCGACACCGAACCACTGAAAGGCGGCACTACCCCTCGGCGCTAGCCGCGCCACGCCCACCAGCAGGGCCACGCAGCGACCCATCAGGACAAGTATTCGAGATCCTAAGTCTCTGTTATGAGAATGATACTCTCGCTACCGTGCAGCGACCAGACACCATCGGCTCCCCCGCCGTCACGCTGTTCTCCTCCTGAGGAAGTCCACTGCCGCCAAGCGCTGGGGCGTGGCCAGCAAGGCACAGCGCGTGGGACAGCGAGCGAGGCACGGCGCGCGAAGCATGAGGCACAGCGCAGCGAGCGAGAAGCTGCGCGGGACGCGGCAAGCGCCGCAAAGCACGGAACGCGGGGCACGGGACGCGGCGCGACGAGCGAAAAGCTGCAGGGGACGCGGCAAGCGGAGCGAAGCATGAGGTGCGGAACGCGGCGAATGGGGAGCGAGGAGTGACGAGTGGGGAGCGACGCAGGACGCAACAAGCGGCGTGGCGCACAGGGAACGGCGCGGCCAGCGCGCAGAGAGCAGCAAAGCACGCAAGGCGGCCGGCGTGCGGGGCGCGCCGCAGGACGCAACAAGCGGCGCGCCATGCGGACGCGGCCGACGTACGGGGCACAGGGCGGCTGGCGCATGAGGCACCGGAGAACGACATAGGACGCGGCAAGCGGCACGGGGGGCAGGACGGCGATCTGGATAGGGAGCGGGGACGGGGAACCACACGCGCGGGAGCGCGGGCACGAGAGCGTGGAGTGCGGTGCGGCTGGCGCGGAGGCGTGAGACGCGGTGCGGCCGGCACGAGAGGCACGGCAACCACAGAGCATGCGGCGCTGCGCAGCCGCCGGGCGTGGGCTGCGGTCGCGGGGCTCACGGGGCGGAGAGCACGGAGCGCGGAGCTGCGCGGGGCGGAGCTGCGCGGGGCGGGGAGCGCGGGGCGGAGCTGCGCGGGGCGGGGAGCACGGGGCGGAGCTGCGCGGGGCGGGGAGCACGGCGCGGGGAGCACGGCGCGGGGAGCACGGCGCGGGGAGCACGACGCGGGGAGCACGACGCGGGGAGCACGACGCGGGGAGCACGACGCGG
>NZ_JAIBOA010000022.1 GCF_019458805.1 Actinomadura parmotrematis | reverse complement strand
CCCCCCGGCGTCCCCGGCCTCGTGCGTCCGCGGCCCCTGTCGCCCCCGCCGCTCGGCGTCCCTGCCCCGCCCGGCGCGCCCCTCCCGCCCAAGGCCCACAGGCCGACGACCACTCGGTCACCTCTCGTTGACTTGCGGCGTGTTGCCCATTTGAATCGTTTCAAACACGCAACACGCCGCAAGTCAACGATGGGCGACCGGGTGGTCATGCCTGGTGTGCCACCTTCGCGCCCCGCCATCGTGCCGCCCCGGCGGCGTCCCGCCGCCGTACTGAGCCGCCTCATGGCTGCCCGGTCACCAGAAGTTGAGATGCGGCGTGTTGGGCACTTTCGATCTTCGAAGTGCCCAACCCGCCGCATCTCAACGGACGGCGACCGGGTGGTCATGGCTCAGCGGACGTCCGGCGCGTCCTCGGGCGCGTCGGGGAAGAGGTCGGCCAGCGTGCCGGCGGCCAGGGCGTGGATCGCGCCGGCCTTGTCGGGCAGCAGGCCGACGGCGCGCATCGCGTCGCCGTAGGCGGCGCTCACCAGCTCCATCGCCCGCCCCAGCGCCACCGCGTCCGGCCCCGGCGCCTGCGGGCTCACGTGCGAGTCTCAGTCAGCTCGAACCACACCGTGACGCGGCGATCGGCGTCCGCGCCGGTCTCGTACCCCCACGCCGACGCCAGTGCGTTCAGCAACGCGAGTCCCCGGCCCGACAGCGTTGTCTCCGACTTCGCGCACATCTTCGGGCAGGAGTCGGCACGCCCGTCGTCGGTCACTGCCACCCGCACCCGTCCCGCCGACCATCGCACCGCCAGTACCACCGCGCCGCCGTCCTCGCCCGACGCCGTGTGCGTGATCGCGTTCGTCAACACCTCCGCCGCGAGCAGGTCGAGCACGTCCATGTCCGCCCATGGAGCCACGCGTGCCACCGTCTCGCGCACCCACGCCCGTCCCCGCCGCACCAGCGGAGTGCCGAGCGCATCCGCCGGGTGGCCGACCACCGCCAGCGTCTCCGCCACCCGCAGCGCCATCAGGCCACCGTCCGAGCGACCATCCACGCCGCGCGCGCCGGGTCGGCCGCCGGGCACTGGACGACACCGCCCCACACGAACACCCGGCCATCGGACGCCGACGCGACCGCAACGTCGAGGTTCCCGATCGCCGGCCGCGGCTTCGGCACCGCCAGGACCGCCTGCCCCCGACCGGGCACGTAGAGGATGGAGGTCCACCCCAGATGGTGCAGTTCCCCTGCCAGGCCGGCCAGCGCGTACAGCCGGTCGCCCGTCTCCCGAAGATCGCTCCGCCACGGGAAGCGCGCCCCGTTCGCCTGCTCGCCGCGGCTTGATCCGCTTCCGTGTAGGTTCGGCATCGCCGACTCCTTCCAGTCGGTAGGCCCCGGAGCCGGTGTTGCTGCACCGACCGGGGCCGCTTCTTGCCTGCTCCCCGAGGGCGGCGCGCGGCACATATGCCGCCTTCCTGTGCGTAGCCGCGCATTGACGCCCGCTGTCGTCGCGCCGTGTGACATCCTGCTGACGCTGGAATCCACAGTGCACCAAAATGCAGAGCTGCACAATGCAGTGCTGCAAATCAGTTGTCCGCATCCTCGGGAGGGCCGTCCAGTGGCATCGGAGAGTCCCACTGTTCGCCGTCGCCAGCTCATGGCCGCGCTACGCGATCTTCGCGAGAACGCGGGCATGACCCAGCAGCAGGCCGCCGCCGAACTCGACTGGCATCACACCAAGATCTTCCGCATCGAGTCCGGTCGGACCGGGCCGCATCCCAACGACGTGCGGAGGATGCTGGAGGTCTACGGCCTCCACGACGAGGCTGATCGGGAGGCTCTCCTGTCTCTTGCCAAGGAGGCCAGGCAGCGCGGCTGGTGGTACTCCTACCGGGACGTTCTCCCCAGCCAGTACGAGTTCTACATCGGCATGGAGTCTCAGGCCACGTCGATAGATGTCTTCGAGCTGGCCGTCGTTCACGGCCTTCTCCAGACCGAGGACTACGCCCGTGCTCTCATCCGTAGCGGTCCTCTTGAACTCGACCCGCAGGAGATCGAGCGCCGGGTAGAGGTCAGGACCACCAGGCAGGAAATACTCGCTCGCCCCGACCGCCCCCAGCTATGGGCGATCATGGATGAGGCGGCCATCCGCCGTCCTGTGGGCGGTGCCACCACCATGGTCGCGCAGTTGAAGCACCTTCTTGAGGTCGCTCATGGGAAGACCACGGTTCAGGTCATCCCCTACAGCGCAGGCGCGCATCCGGGCACGACCGGTCCGTTCACCGTCCTTGCCTTCGAGGGTGCCGAGGGCGACATGGTCTACATGGAGACCATCAACGGCAACCTGTGGGTGGACAAGGCGGACGAGGTGCGCCGGTTCACCACCGCCTTCGACCATCTACGCGCCGTCGCGCTCAGTCCTGACGACACCCGCGCTATGCTCAATGCAGCATTGAACGACCTCAAGCGCAGTTAAGGGAGGCGCGGGATGCCCACTCCAGACCCGTCCCGTGCACAGTGGCGCACCAGCCGCAGGAGCCAGCAGAATGGTTCATGCGTAGAGGTGGCCAGGGTTCCCTCATTCCTTTTGGTGCGCGACAGCAAGGACCCCGGCGGTCCTGTGCTTGCCCTGTCCGCCGCCCAGTGGGCAGTCATCGCCCAGACCATCAGATTCGGTGACCACGACCTCTAGCCTCATGCGTGAGGACTTTCTCTAGTAGGTCAAGATGCGCCCTCACGTCCGATTCGCCCGGGTCAGTCCTGTGATCGCCCTTGCCGCTTCCTCCTGGGCCGGGCTCGCCGAGCGGGTCAAGAGGCAGGCCGGCGGCGGCTGAACTGCGGCGCAAGGGTTCGCGCAGCGGTCAGAACGGCAACCGCGCGGAGGTCGCCCGGGTGGCATGCGCGGCTGCCGTCCGCGATGGCAAGGATGCGGGCGCCGCTCCTCTGCTGCCGACCGTCAACCAGTGGCGGCGGAGGTTCGGCGTGGCTTGAAACTGCGCCCCGCCGTCACTTCAACGCGTTCAGGGAAACGCCTGCGGGACGCGTCGGGCGGCTGGCCCGGCCACCGGGTCGAACGGACTCGCGCCGCGGTCAAGCGTCCGAGTGCGATACCGGCGATCACCGCGAACGGTGTGCGGCTAGACCGGCTGCGGTTCGTTGAGTTCGGACTCGGCCCAGGCACGGACGGTCACCGTGTCGCCCACGGCGAGTTCGCCGGGACGCAGGACGGAGAATTTGGTGCCGAACGCCACGCCGCCGACGGCGGCGCGGCGATACGTGGCGAGGGTGCGCAGCGGCTCGGGGCCGGCCTTGTCGCCGCGCTCTTGGTCGACCAGCGTGACGGCGCAGCGGATCGCGAGTTTGGCGTATCCGAGTTCGGCGCTGCCGATGGCGACGCGGTGAGCCCGGTCCTCCAGGTGGGGCTCGTCCCATCCGCCGATCACGATGTTCGGGCGGAACCTGGACATCGGCATCGGGGGTCCGGGCAGGCGCCGGTTGAGCTCGTCCAGCGTGGCCAGGGAGACGGCGTGCACAGGGCTGCTGTCGGCGTAACCGGAGGTCCCGGGCGTCCGGCCGTCGGTCACCCTGTCGTGTTCTGGCGGCACCCGCACCAGCCTGCTCGCCTTGCCGAGGACCGACGACAACCACTCGCCCGCCGCCCGGCCCTGATCGATGCCTCGGTAGCTCTGCCCGAACAGACTCACCGCCTGCCGGGGGGAGTCGCGATCGACCGCGATGTCCAGGTCCTCGAACCCGGGCGCGCGCAGGGTGAGCCGTTCGCCGCAGGCGTCGATGGCGGGCCGGACGAGCGCGAGCCGGGGATCGCGGCGCTGGCTGCGGAACGTTCCCTCCTGATCGACCACCATGAAGCCTCGGTCGTGGGCCAGACCCGCGCCGGTCAGCACCGCCTCGCGCAAGGACACGCCGGCACAGCCCTTGACCGGATACGAGATCAGCTCGCTGACCACCGCCGTCATCGTCGCCCCTCCGCCGCGTCCACGAGCCGCGACATTACGGGGCGCTCTGGACGTGGCACCAGAGAGGACGGCGATATCTGACGCCGATTGGTCAGGTTCGACCCATGGTCTGGTGGATCGCCGGATCGGGTGCGGCTGTCTCGCGGCCCGCTCAGTGCGGGCCGGGACGCCGGCCCGGGACGACGAGGCCGTTCTCGTAGGCGAGGACGACGGCTTGGACGCGGTCGCGCAGGTGGAGCTTGGCGAAGACGCTGCCGATGTGGCTCTTCACCGTCGCCTCGGTGACGACGAGCCGGGAGGCGATCTCCTGGTTCGACAGGCCCCGGGCCACCAGCAGCAGCATCTCGCGCTCGCGCGGGGTCAGTGCCGCCAGCAGGTCGGGCGGCGGGCGGACGGGGTCGGTGCGGTCGGCGTAGTCCTCGATCAGGCGGCGGGTGATCGACGGGGACAGCAGCGCCTCGCCCTGGTGGACGACGCGGATCGCCTCCAGCAGCCGTTCGCGGGGCGCGTCCTTCAGCAGGAAGCCCGACGCACCCGCGCGCAGCGCGCCGAACACGTACTCGTCCAGGTCGTAGGTGGTGAGGATCAGGACGCGCGGCGGGTCGTCCGCAGCGGTGAGACGGGCCGTCGCCTCGACACCGTCCATGCGCGGCATCCGGACGTCCATCAGGACGACGTCGGGGCGCAGCTCCGCCGCCCGGTCGAGGGCCTCGCGGCCGTCCGCGGCCTCGCCGACGACCTCCAGGTCGGGCCGGGTCTGCAGGAACAGCCGGAAGCCGATCCGGATGAGCTCCTGGTCGTCGACGATCAGCACCCGGATCATGCGCGTTCTCCGATCGGCAGACGTGCGGCGACCCGGAAGCCGCCGCCGACGGCGCGTCCCGTTTCCAGTTCCCCGCCGAGGGCCGCGACGCGCTCGCGCATGCCGATCAGGCCGTGCCCGCCGGGGCGAGGTTCACCCATTCCCGTCCCGTCGTCGTGCACCCGCACCTCCAGATCCGTCCCGTCATAGCTCAGCCGCACCGTGACCAGCGACGCCCCGGCGTGCTTCAACGCGTTCGTCAGCGCCTCCTCGACGATCCGGTACGCCGACAGCTCGACGCCGCCCGGCAGGGCCTGCGGCTCCCCGGCGATCTCCAGCCGGACCGGCAGCCCCGCCGCCCGGTACCCCGCGACCAGGTCGTCCAGGTCCGCGAGCGACGGTTGCGGGCGCGTCTCCGCCGCCTGCCGCTCGCGCAGCAGGACGAGGATGCGGCGCAGCTCGGCGAGGCTCTGCTCGGCGGTCGTCTCCACCTGCTCCAGCGTCCGCGCGGCGACCTGCGGTTCGGCCTCCAGGACGTCTCGGGCGCCGCGCACGCCGATCAGCATCACCGTCACCGAGTGCGCGACGATGTCGTGCAACTCGCGGGCGATCGCGGCCCGCTCGCGCTGCGCCGCGATCAGGTCGAGCTGCTCCCGCTCGCGTTCGAGGGTGGCGGCGCGGTCCTCGACCGCCCGGACGTAGCGGCGGCGCGCCTGCATGTAGGCGCCCAGCGTCCACGCCCCGACCGGCACCGGCGGGGCGCAGACGCTCGCGGCCATCAGGAACACCACCACCGGCGCGAGCACCGCGAGCGAGACGCGCCGGTCGCGCGTCTCGGCGAGCGACCACAGCGCGACGACGACCGGCGCGCCCCCGGGCGAGTACCCGGACGCGGCCAGCAGCGCCGCCGCCGCGACCGTCACCGCCGTCACCGCCACCCCGAACCGGCGACGGGCCAGGAGCGCCGCGCCGGTGAGGACGGTCACCGCGATCGGCACGAACGCGGGCCCGGTGCCGTCGTTGAACAGCAGCCCGATCTCCACGACGGTCGCCGCCACGGCGAGCGCGGCGTCGAACAGCACCGGGCGGTGCGCGGCCCGCAGGCCCCGCACCGCCCCGATCCGCGCCGCGACGTTCACGCCAGGTCGCGCCGTCGCTCGGACCCGACCGCGACCAGCACCGCCAGCACCGTCCACGCCGCGAACACCCCGCCCGCCTGCGCGGCCGTGATCGTCGTGTCGTGGGTGCCGCCCGTCAGGACGCTCGCGGCCCCGAACGGCGTGAGGTTCGCCGCCCCCTCCCACGCGCCGCTGACCAGCGGCAGCACCACCAGGTCCAGGAGCAGCAGGACCACCGCGCCGGCGACCGGGCTGCGGATCAGCGCGCCGAGCGCCGCGCCCAGCACCGTCGCCAGCACCAGCGCCAGCACGTTGTGCGCGACGACCCCGGTCACCTGCCCGGACGTGAGGTCCGGGCCGGGGTGGTGCGCCAGCAGCGGCAGTCCCACGCCGACCGCGACCGCGTTGGTCAGCAGCGCCAGCCCGAGACCCGTCAGCGCGTACGCCGCGATCCGCACCGCGAGGACGGTCCCGCGCCCGCGCCGGGCCACCAGCGCCGCCGGCGCGGCCGTCCGGTGTCGGTACTCGCCCGCCGCGCCGACCAGCCCCCACAGCAGCAGGAGGACGGGCAGGCCGGACAGCGCCTCCTCCTTCTCGGTCACCTCGTCGAGCGTCCCCGACGCCGCGGCGACGATCACCGCGTTCAGGGCGGCGAAGGCCATCGCGCCGATCGCGAACCCCCACACGGCCCGGGTCGTCACCGATTTGAGCAGTTCCGCCCGCAGCAGGCCGATCATCGGTCCGTCCCTCCGGTCAGCTCCAGGAACACGTCCTCCAGCGACTCCACCGCACCGATCGGCCCCTCGTGCACCAGCCTGCCACGGTCGATGACGACCACGTCGTCGACCGTCCTCGCGGCCTCGGCGAGCAGGTGGCTGGACAGCAGCACCGTGCCGCCCCGCGCGGCCCGGTCCCGCAGCATCGTTCGGAGCCAGCGGATGCCCTGCGGGTCCAGCCCGTTGGCGGGCTCGTCCAGCACCAGGACCTCCGGGTCGCCGAGCAGCGCGGCGGCGAGCCCGAGCCGCTGCCGCATCCCCAGCGAGAACGCGCCGACGCGCCGCCCCGCCGCCCGCGTCAGCTCGACGGTCTCCAGGACCTCCTCGACGCGGCGGCGCGGCAGCCCCGCCGCCAGCGCCAGCGCCCGCAGGTGCGCGCGGGCCGTCCGGGCGGGGTGCGCGCCGCACGGCTCGATGTGGACGCCGACGCGGCGCGCGTCCGGCGCCCTCGACGCCACCGGCGCCCCGAGCACCGACACCGCGCCCGCCGACGGCCGCGCCAGCCCGACGACCGTCTTCAACGCCGTCGTCTTGCCCGCGCCGTTCGGGCCGAAGAAGCCCGTCACCGCGCCCGGCCTGACCGTGAACGTCAGATCGTCGACGACCGCGCGCCGCCCGTACCGCTTCGTCAGCCCCTCGACCCTGATCGCCGGGGTGGCGTTCGCCTGAGATGTCATGCCGCCCAGCCTCGGCCGCCCGCGCCTCCCGGTCATCCGACCACGGTCGGGAACCGCTCTGCGACCCCGGCATGACACCGGCCCGGAAGCGGGCGGCGCCAGCGTGCCGTCCGGGCCCGGCCGAGGCGAGCCGGTACGTTCCCGAGGGGGGCTGTGACCTGCGTGAACGGGGGACGGGTGGCGGATTCGGGGATGGTCGACGGCTCGGTGGTGGCGATCGTGGCCGCCGGGGTGGTCGCGCCGGTGCTCGCGGCGCGGGTCGAGCGGCGCGTCCGCGTGCCGTCGGTGGTGCTGGAGCTCGTGCTCGGCATCGTCGTCGGCCCGGTCGTGCTCGGATGGGCGACCGAGACCGAGTTCGTCGGGGAGCTCGCGGACCTCGGGCTCGCCGTGCTGATGTTCCTCGCCGGCTACGAGATCGACTTCGCCCGGGTGCGGGGCGCGCCGCTGCGCCTCGCGGGCACCGGCTGGGGCATCTCCCTGGCGCTGGGCCTCGCCGTCGGGCTCATTCTCGAAAGCTGGGATGTCAACGCCGTCGTCATCGGCCTCTGCCTCACCACCACCGCGCTCGGCACGATCCTGCCGATCCTGCACGACAACGGGACGCTGCCGACGCCGTTCGGCGCGCGCGCCATGGCGATCGGCGCGCTGGGGGAGTGCGGCCCGATCGTCGCCGTCGCGCTGCTGCTCGGCGGCGATCAGCCCGGACGCACCCTCGCGCTGCTCGTGCTGTTCGCCGTCATCACCGTGGCGTCGGCCGTGCTCGCGGTGCGGCGGCACCGGCATCCGCGGCTTCAGCAGCTCATCGGCCGGACGCTCTCCACGAGCGGCCAGCTCGCGATCCGGCTGGCGATGCTGCTCATCGTGTTCATGGTGTGGGTCGCCGGATCGTTCGGCCTGGACGTGCTGCTCGGCGCGTTCGCCGCCGGCCTCATCGAGCGCCTCGCCGTCGACACCGGCCCGGACTGGGTACACGAGCAGGTCACGTCGAAGCTCGAAGCGATCGGCTACGGCTTCCTCGTCCCGTTCTTCTTCGTGGTGAGCGGCGTCCGCCTGGACCTCGGCGCGCTCGCCGACGACCCGTGGTCGCTGCTGCTCGTCCCGTTGTTCCTCGCCCTGTTCCTGCTGGTGCGCGGCGGCCCGACGCTCGTCCTCTACCGGCGCGACCAGCCGCCCGCGCCGCGCCGCGCGCTCGCGCTGCTCGCCTCCACCGGCCTGCCGCTGATCGTCGTCATCACCACCATCGGCACCGAGGAGCACGACCTGCCCGCCGCGACCGCCGCCGCCCTCGTCTGCGCGGGCATGCTGTCGGTCCTCCTGCTGCCCCTCCTCGCCTTCCGCGTGCTCGGTGACGGCCCTGCCCGGGGCTGAACGGGGTCAGCCGAGGGCCGTCTGACGCTGCGGTCGACGCGCGCTCAGCAGGGGGCGGGCCAGCAGCGGGGGCAGGCAGAACGCGGTGGTCGCGGCCGCCGCCAGCATCGCCGCGCGCACGCCGAAAGCGCCGCCGACCAGACCGGCGAGGACCGAGCCGAGCGGCAGCATGCCCCACGTGACGAAACGGTGCACGGCGGTGGCGCGGGTGGTGAGCTCGGGCGGGGCGGCCAGGTGCCGCAGGGTGAGGGCGTTGACGGCGAACAGGCCCTGACCGACCCCGTTGACGAAGGTCCCGGCCGCGAGCAGGGCCGCCGCCTGGTGCCCGTGCGCGGACGCGCCGATCGCGAGACCGGCGATGGACGGCAGCGCGGCCACCGCCAGCGACGGGCCGAGCCCGACGCGGGCCGCCGTCCGGCGCGCCAGCAGGCCGCCCAGCGGGAAGCCCGCGCCGCCGACCGCCAGCGCCGTCCCGAACGCCCAGGCCGACAGGTGCAGGTGCTGGACGGCGAAGACGGCGAGGAGCGCGTCGTACATGGCCACGCCCAGGTTGTAGGCGGCGCTGCACATCATGATCGGCCGCAGGACCGGATGCCGGGCGACGAAGCGCAGCCCGTCCCGCACGTCGTGCCACATCGGCTGTCGCGCGGGGACGATGGTCTCCCGGTGCCGGATTGCGGTCAGCGTCAGCACGCTGACCGCGTAGCTGCCCGCGTCGAGCAGCAGCGCCCGCGTCGCCCCCACCGCGCTGATCACGACGCCGGCCAGGCCGGGACCGATGAGCAGCGCCGTCGACTCCGACAGCGACAGCCGCGTGTTGGCGGCGTGCAGCCGCCGGTCGTCGGCGATCAGTGCGGGCGTGTAGGACTGGTAGGCCACCTGGAAGAACACCATCGCCGTGCCGGTCACCAGGGCGACGGCGAACAGCTGCGCGGGCGCGAGGAAGTCCAGCCAGGCCGCCAGCGGCAGCGACAGCACCGCGGCGGAGCGGACCAGGTCGGCGCCGAGCATGGACCGCCGCAGCCCGAGCCGCGCCACCCACACGCCCGCGGGCAGGCCGAGCAGCAGGAACGGCAGCCGTGAGAGGGCGGCGAGCAGCGCGACCTGCATCGTCCCGGCGTGCAGCTCGCGCAGCGCGGCGAGCGGCAGGGCGAGCAGGAACACCTGGTCGCCGACCAGGCTCACGCTCTGCCCGCCCCACAGCAGCCGGAAGTCCTGCCAGTCCCGGCGCCGGGCGGAGAGAAAGGTGGTCGCAGACATGTCGGCCAGCATCGAGGCCGCCGCCCCGCGGCAGAAGCGGCGTGAATGCCATCTACCAACAAGATCCCGCCACGGCTCCCGCGCCGGTTTGACCTTACCCTCGGGGGCAGGGTTTAGCGTTCTTCGAGGTGAGAGGCGTGCAGATAGGTGAACTGGCCCGCAGGGCGGGCGTGACGACCAAAGCGGTGCGCTACTACGAGTCGCTGGGCCTGCTCGCGCCCGCGCGGTTGCCCAACGGCTACCGGGACTACAGCGAGCACGACGTGCGGCTCACGCGGGAGATCCGGGCGCTCGGCCGCCTCGGCATCCCCGTCGAGCGCACCCGCCCCTTCCTGGAGTGCCTAGCCGCCGGCCACCGCCACGGCGACGACTGCCCGGCTTCCCTGGCCGGTTACCGGGACGCGATCCACGAGCTCACGCAGCGGATCGAGGGCCTCACCGCCCGCCGGACGGCACTGGCCGCGCACCTGCACGAGGCCGCCCACCGGGGCGACCGCGCCTCCCCGACCAGCGAAGGAGAGGACCCGATGACCGACTACACGAGCCTGCCCGCCGACCTGCCCGTCCCCGAGGACGACGGCGCGGCCGCTCATCTGCCCGGAACGAGGACGCCGCACCTGGAGCTCCAGAGCACCGGTGGCACGGCCGTCCGTCTCGACGCGCTCGGTGCGGGCCGCACGGTGGTCTACGTCTACCCGCTCACCGGACGGCCCGGCGTCGACCTGCCCGACGGCTGGGACGCGATCCCCGGGGCACGCGGCTGCACCCCCGAGGCGTGCGGCTTCCGCGACCACCACCAGGATCTCCTCGCGGCCGGCGCGGCCGGCGTGTTCGGCCTCTCCAGCCAGGAGACCGCCTACCAACGCGAGGTCGTCGACCGGCTCCGCCTGCCGTTCCAGATGCTCTCCGACCCCGGGCACGAACTGGCGCGGGAACTCGGCCTGCCCACGTTCGAGACCGGCGCGCTGACGCTCTACAAGCGGCTGACCCTGATCATCCGCGACGGCGCGGTCGAGCACGTCTTCTACCCGGTCTTTCCCCCGAACGAGCACGCCGGGCAGGTCCTCGCCTGGCTGCGAGACCATCCCTTGGCCGAGCCGGAGCCCGGCGCCTGACCGTCGCCGAGCGCCGATGGCGTTCCGAAGCGCCACGGCGGGGTCGGCGAGCAGGACGATGGGCGCGATGTGATCGGCTCTGCGCGGGCGCCAGCGGGCGAACGCGGCCTCGATCTTCCGCCAGAGGGCGTCGGGGTCGTCGCCGTGCTCGTCCACGGCGGCCCGGACGAGGGCGTCGAACTCGGGTGCGCCGTACGTCAGGTGCGGCCCGCCGCCGCGGAGGCGCGCCTGGTACTCGCCGACGAGGAGGCGGAGGTCCGGACGGTCGGCGATCATCGCTCCCTGGAGGACCGAAAGGTGGTGGGGGGAGGCGTCCTCGGCGTGCTGGGCGAACAGCACGGGCAGGAACTCCGCGGCGAACAGCGGATCGGAGAGGAAGCCCTCGGGAACGAAATGCGGGTCCAGCAGCCCGTTCAGCGACTGCTCGGCCGGAAGGCCGA
Organism: Actinomadura parmotrematis; assembly: GCF_019458805.1. Taxonomy (GTDB): domain Bacteria; phylum Actinomycetota; class Actinomycetes; order Streptosporangiales; family Streptosporangiaceae; genus Spirillospora; species Spirillospora parmotrematis. The sequence goes on along the minus strand of NZ_JAIBOA010000022.1, from coordinate 117,883 downwards.
GGAAGAGCCGCAACTGGGCGCGGAGCAGGGTGGCGCGGTCACTGCCGAAATCTTCCGCCTTGGCGAGCGTCTCGTCGAGGCCCTCCAGGTGGCCCGCGAGGGCGTCGAGGCGCGCCTGCTCGACCGCGGCGTCCCACGCGTCCCGGACCTCGCCCTCCGGTTCGCGCATCTGGTGGAACTCGGCGTAGAGGTGCTCCATCAACGCGTGGAAGGACGGGAACCGCTCCGGCGGTTCGGCCCGCCAGGAGAACATGCTGTAGGCGGCCCATTCACCGTCGTCGCCGATGTCGCCCGGGTCGAGGAAAAGGATCCCGACGCCGGGTCTCGTGCGGGGCTGGTTCCAGATCTGGAGGAGGCACCCGGACGGCTTCGTGTGGAAGCGCAGGCGGTAGTCGCCGTGGCCCGCAGGGAGCGGCGGCAGCGGCAGCCGCCGTCCGGCGAGCTCGTGCAGGACGACATGGCCGGAGTGGAACGGGCAGCTCAGCTCGGCGATCCGGGTGTAGGACCGGTCGGGCCCCAGGCGCGTCGGCGAGATCGTGACGGACAGGGCCAGCTCGCCGTCGTGGACGGGCGGCCAGAACAGCGCCGCACCCGGGACGGCGTCGATGAGGCCGGCGGACTCGGCGTGCGCGGGGACGGGGAGGATATCGCCCATCGAGCGGCCCTCGTCGAGCAGCGCGAACTGCCCGGCCCAGATCCGCAGGGCGAGGTCGAGGTGCTCGACGGCCGTGGTGACGGTGTTCCGCGAACACTCGTCGTTCCAGCGCGTCGACCGCAGTCGAAAGAAGGTGGCCAGTGGGTCGACGGGCACGAAGCAGTCCGCGATCGCGACCGGCTCGAACCTATGGTTCTCGATCTCCAGTCGCGGGCGCTTTTCTCGCGTAATGGCCGTGCTGTCCACTGTCTGTCCGGGGAATTCGGCCCGGTCGTGCTGTTCCCGTGAGGCGGGGCGTCCAAGCGCCGCCGGCACCCTGCCCCGGTTCAGGTTCTTCTTGATGTCCTCGCGCCGGTTGTGGCGCTCATGTGTTCATGGCCTTCTCTTGCTATCGGCAGGCCGGCGGTCTTTGCGGCGCAGCTTGACCAGGGCGTGGATATGGCCGCCGGCGAAAATGAGGAAAGCGATGGCTGCTAAAATGTGCATCACGGTTGCGGCTGTCGATGCGGATCTGATCGCCATTACCGCCATGGCCGACCCCGCCAGGATGAGAACAACAATCGTCGCCAGTTTCATGTTCATCATATTAGATGTTGAATCCTTCTGTATTTTACAAAGATGAAGAACCAGATAATGCTGTAAGTGGCCAGGGTGTGGCGATCTGAAAAGGAAGCATTCTGATCTTATTGGCCTCTCTCCGGGTTGAGGGCCTTGCGGAAGGTGCCCGCAGAGCCTTCGACGGCACTTCCGTTTCGGTCGATCCCGAGGCGGCTGGAAACGAAATCGACGGTTTCGCCCAGGGTGCGTCTGATGGCTTTTGAAGACGATGGTGGATCTTGGGTCGGTCGGGCACGGGGTCGTCGTGGCTTATCGGCTTGATCGGTCGGGATGCCTTGATGGTTCCGTAGAACGTTTCGACCATAGGGGCGCGCCTCAGAGTGTGCCGTACGCGATTCGGGCGACGGACATCCCTGCGCAACGATGGTCACCCACCCGGCGAGCCGCGCGGACACGGCCGCCGGGCGGCGGTTGACGTCTTCCCGGGAAGAAGGCGCGTCGATCACTTCGTCGGCGAACTCTCTTGCGGGGCGAGCGCCGTCTCCGGGCGGCCCGCCGGTTCTGGAATTATTCCGGTGCAAGAATTTCTCTATGGCCGGCCGTGAAGTCGTCCGTCGCACTTTAGCTGGTGGAGCCGATTCTCGCCGGGTACCCGGGCAGTTTAATTCATTGGGAATATCAAGGCTCGAAAATCCCTCCCCCCTTGCTGCTTGCTGAATATTGCTTTTCCCTGCTCGCCTCGGTAGGGTCTGCTGGTAGAGCGTTGTTCGCCAGGAGTTTTTCCTGTTCCCTCGGGAGGCCATTTTGCCGGAACGGCGAAGGTTTGCGTTTTCAAGAACCTTCAGGAAGGTTCATCTACTTTTCTCGGCGGGGGCGACGGTATTGTTCGGCGGCCTGTGCATGGTGTTCGGTGGCTTCGAGTTGGCCAATGGCCATGCGCGTGGCTGGAAAATGATAGTCATCGGCCTGGTGCTTCTGGCGATAGTCACTGTTGGTGCACCGATCGCACTGCGCAGATATTCTCAGTGGTCTCGTCGAGACTAGCCGCGTGCTGCGGGGGCGAGTCGTACGAGTACGACTCGCCTCCGTGTCAGAACTTCCCTTTATCCCTCCATCACGGCGCTACCCGCTTCGGAACCGAGCGCCATGCATCCGACCTCGCCGACAGCGAGAGAGGCACCTGCTGTTTCGGGAGCGGCGAGACCTAGTACGAAATTACAGCCAACGTCCACTCCAATATCGGTCACAGTGCCCGCCAAAGCGGTTTCAACGCTTCCCGTCTCCGCGCCTTCGAGTGCACCTCCGACGCCGAAGAACGTCTCTCCTAGTTCAGTGAATGTAGATTGTCCCGTGGGGTCGGTGTAGGTGTAGGGGCTGTCGCCGTCGCGGTTGATGTAGCCGGTGGTTCCGGCGGCGGTGTAGGACTGCAGCCAGGGCTTGCCGACGCTGTCGTTCAGACCCCAGGTGTAGGTGCGGGTGCCCGCGGCGAGCAGCTCGTTGTTGGTGGTGCCGGCGTAGGTGTAGGCGCCGCCGTCGTTGGAGGCCATCTGGCCGAAGGCGTTATAGCCGAGCTTGCGGCCCACGGGGCTGACGGTCTGGTTGCCGGCGCCGTCATAGGTCACGTCGGTGTCGCTGCCGTCGTCGTGGAAGACGAGCTGGTTCGCGGTGTTGAACTTGTTGTCGTAGCCGGTGGAGTCCTGGGTGTGGTTGGTGCGGTTGCCGTCGGAGTCGTAGGTGTAGCTGTAGTCGTGCCCGTAGACGCCGGTGGCCTTGGTGATGCGGTTGGCCTTGTCGTAGGTGTAGACGGCGGTGGTGCCGGTGACGTTGTTCTTCGACCAGCTCACCAGGCCGGTGTTGCTCGCGGACTTGCCGGTGGGGCAGTCGACGCCGTTGGTGTGGGTCACCCAGCAGTAGCTGGTGTCGGCCACCTTGGTCAGGTTCGCCGAGTTGGCCAGCACGGTGATGCGGGTGATCTGGTTGGAATCGTTGTACTGCCACTGCTGGCGGGCCGCCCAGGTGGAGGTGTCGTCGGGCTTGGCGCCGAAGTAGGCGTAGGTGCGGTTGCCGTCGTCGTCGTAGCTGAAGGCGGTGTAGGTGTCGGCGGAGTCGGTGAGCCCGGTCAGCCAGTTGCGGGTGTTGTAGTCGTAGGTGGTGGTGCCGTGGGCGTCGGTCGCGGTCTTGAGGTTGCCCGCGTTGTCGTAGGTCAGCACGTTGCTGAGCGCACCGGCGCTGATCTTGGTGACGTGGTCGTCGTCGTCGTAGGTGTAGGTGGTGGTGTTGCCGGCGCCGTCGGTGGAGGTGGCCAGGCGGCCGTAGGCGTCGTAGGTGAACGCGCGGCCCTTCAGGCTCGCCCCGGTGACGGGGGTCAGCGAGGTGAGCTGCTTGTTGGTGTAGCCGTACTTGGTGGAGTTGCCCGCGCTCTTGTTCTTGGGGTCGGTGGAGGTCTTGACGGTGCCGTCGCCGTTGTAGTCCACGTCGGCCTGGGCGGCCGTGGCGTCCTTGGCCGACTGCAGGTTGCCGGGGCCGTTGTAGGTGTAGGCGGTGACGTTGTTCTGGACGTCGGTGGAGGTCGAGGGCTGGAACGCGCCGGTGGGGTTGGTGGCGGTGGAGGAGTTGCCGTAGGCGGCCTTGACGGTGGCGCCCGAAGCGGACTGGGAGGCCGTGAGGGACTCGCCGCCGTTGGCGCCGTAGGTCATCGTGGAGACCTTGCCGTTGCCGTCGGTGGAGGTCGCCACGTCACCGAGCGCGGTGTAGGTCTTGGAGCGCTTGTTGCCCGCGGGGTCCTTGGCCTCGGTGACGCGCTCGTCGCCGTTCAGGGTGTAGGTGGTGTTGGGGACGTCGGCGACGGCCTTGGACTGGTCGGTGTTCGCGTCGGCCACCTGCGTCTGGGTCGCCGAGGTGTAGGCCAGCCGGGTGACGTTCGCCAGGCCGGCGGTGGGGTGCTGGGTGACCGACAGGACGCGGTGGGATGAGTCGTAGGCAGGTCGGTGACGGCGCCGGTCCCGCTGGTGATCCTGGTGAGGTCGTGGCCGGTGTAGCCGAGCAGCGTGCTGACGCCGCCCGCACTGGTGATCTTGGTGAGGTTGCGGTCGCCGTCGTAGAAGTACTGGACCTTGCGGGTGGACGACCCGCCGGTCTGGGTGACGGTGGAGATCAGGCCGTTGGAGCCGTAGGCCACGGTGGCCTTGTTCGCACCGGCGGCGCCGGCGCTGGAGGTGACCGAGGCCAGCTGGCCGGAGCCGTAGGTGTAGACGGTGTCGTTGCCGTCGCGGTCGCTGACCTTGGTGGGCAGGCCGTCGGCGTTGAAGGCGGTCTTCTCGCCCGAGCCGTGCTGGGTGAGGGTGAAGCCGTCGCTGGTCTTCTTCAGGTCGGCGCGGAACTCGTCCGGAGCGGTGTAGTCGGTGGTGGAACCGGACTTGAGGTCGAACACCCCCGACTCGCCGTCCGGGCCGAGGTAGGTGACCTGGGAGTCGGCGGGGAACAGCCGGACGTCGATGCCCGAGCGGGTCCGCCAGCCGAAGCCGTGGGCGCCGACGGCGACCGAGGTCGTGGCGGGGGTGAGCAGCGAGTTGTAGGCCGCGCCGAGGGTGAGCGAGCCCTTGACGCCGGGCAGCGACAGGTCGGTGCTGCGCACCAGCGCGTTGCCCGAACCGACGTTGACCCGCAAGTCGATCTTGTCGGAGACCTTGAAGGGGAGCTGGGTGGCGTTGCGGGCCGGGCCGATGCCCTTGGCCACGCCGGGCGAGCCGGCGAGGGCGGCGACCGGGGTCTTGAAGTCGGACACCTTGGCGGCGTGTCCGGCGTTCGGCGACCCGGTCGACGTGGGCGGCTCGGTGGGCTTGGCGACCGCAACGCCGCCGGGCGTGAGCCCGGCGGCGAGGACCGCCACGACCGTGGCGGAGACCGCCGCGGCCGTTTTGCGGCGTGAGGTGAACACGCGCGTTCTTCCTTCCGGCAGGGGGAGCAGGCGGTGAGCGACCGCTCGCCTGTGCCGGAAATTTTCTCGATGGCAAATTTCTGACTCGCTCATTTTGATCATCGTCAGGAGCGAATGCAAGAGCTGTTTTCTCGCTGTCCCGAACTGGACGAGGGGAAGAGTTCAGATGCGGGGCCGGTGGGAACAGAAAAGCTTTTGACCGGCTCTTTTGTCGCCTGTCAGGACTGGTTAACGGCAGGTGAATTCTTGTCGTCCTGGAGTTCTTTCGCGCGGACCTTGCCGGTGCTGGTGCGGGGGAGTTCGTCGACGAAGTGGACGTCGCGGGGAACCTTGTAGCGGGCCAGGTGCTTCTTCACGTACGCCTTCAGGTCGTCCTCGGTGACGTCCGAGCCGTCCGCGCGGACGACGTATGCGGCGAGGCGCTGGCCGAACTTCTCGTCGTCGACGCCCTTGACGGCGGCCTCGGCGACGCCGTCGTGGCCGCCGAGGAGGTCCTCGACCTCGGCGGGGAAGACGTTCTCGCCGCCGGAGACGATCATGTCGTCGGCGCGGCCGTCGATGTGGAGGCGGCCCGCGCCGTCGAAGTGGCCGAGGTCGCCGGTGCTGGTCAGGCCGTCCCGGACCTGCTTGGTGCCGCCGCCGGTGTACCCGGCGAACCGGAGGCCGCCGCCGGTGTGGATCTCGCCGGTCTCGCCGGGCGGCAGCTCCCGCCCGTCCGGGTCGAGGATCTTGACGGTGAGGCGGAACGACGGCTTCCCGACGGTGCCGGGCGCCTCGCGGGCGTCCTCGGGCGTCGCGATGGTGGCCCAGCCGGTCTCGGTGGCGCCGTAGATGTTGTAGAGGACGTCGCCGAACTCGGCGGTGAAGCGCTCCGACAGGCTCGGGTGCAGGGCGGAGCCGCCGCAGACGACGACCTCCAGCGAGGCGGGCCGCGGTCCGTCCGGGACGTCCAGGAGGCGGCTCAGCATGACCGGGACGGCGACGAGGGCCTGCGCCGCGTGCTCCTCGATCAGCTCCAGGGTGCGCGCCGGGTCGAACCGGCGGGTGAGCACCAGCGGCATGCCGAGGCCGAGGCCGACGGTCGAGTAGGCGAAGCCGAGGACGTGGAACAGCGGCGGCGCGATCACCAGGGGCGCGCCGGAGCGGACCGGCACCCGCACGAGGTGGCTGACGGCGGCGGGCGCGAGCGCGCCGAGCCCGATGTCGTGCCGGGCGCCCTTCGGGGTGCCGGTCGTCCCGGACGTCATGACGATGACGCGGCTCGCCCGCTCCGGGCGGACCGGGACGGCGGCGGTGTCGGCGACCAGGTCGTCGATCGTCTCGTAGAGGCCGCCGCCGTCGTGCCAGGCGTGCAGCCGCCGGCCGTCGTAGGACGAGCCGTCCACCACCTCGTCGAACTCCTGGTCGTGGACGAGCAGCCCGACGCCCTCGCGCTCGGCGACCTCGCCGAGCTGCGGCCCGGAGAAGTCGGTGTTGAGGAGGACGACGTCGTTGCCGAGCCGCGACCCGGCGAGGACCGCCTCCAGGAAGCCCCGGTGGTTGCGGCAGAGCACCCCGATCCGGTCGCCGGCGCCGATGCGGTGGCCGAGGGCGGTCGCGAGGGCCGCCGCGTGCCGCTCCAGCTCGTCGTAGGTGAGCGAGCCGCGCTCGTCGAACACGGCGGTGCGGCCCGCGAAGCGGAGCGCCGACATGGCCCCGACGGTGGCGGGCACCGGGCCGTAGCGCGCGTAGGGGAACAGCATCCGGACGGCGCGATCGGGCCGCACGGGGTGGAGCACCCCGGTGCCCAGCAGCGCCCTGCCCGCCCGGACGCCCTGCCCCGCCACCGATCGCATCCGGTCGAACACCACGGGGACCTCTCCTCGCCTCGGGGGATGAGGCTCGCATACCCGGCCGGCGGCCAGATATGTGACGGATACGTGGCGGAAGGGCGACCTGCGGGGGTGCGGTCCGTCCGTCCGTGAAGGCCCGCCCATGGGCGATCTTCACTACACTGCTGCGATGCCCCTCGTCAGCTCGGTTCTCGCACGCACGCCCGCCCGGGTGCGCCCGCACCTGGTCCGCCACCGCGAGCTGGTGAAGTTCGCGCTCGTCGGCGGGACCTGCTTCGTGCTGACGGCCGCGGTGAACTTCGCGCTGAAGCTGACCGTGCTGACCGACCACCCGACGACGGCCCTCACCATCGCGACGACGGTCGCCACGATCGCCTCCTACCTGATGAACCGCGGCTGGTCGTTCCGGGCCCGCGGCGGCCGCCGCCACCGGCTGGAGGCGACGCTGTTCGCGCTGGTCAGCGTGGTCGCGATCGGCGTCAACGACGTGCCGCTGTTCGTCGCCCGCTACGCGCTGGACCTGGAGTACCCGCACATCTCCCACCTCGCGCAGGAGGTGTCGGACTTCGTCAGCGGGATGCTCGTCGGCACCGTGCTCGCGATGGGGTTCCGCTGGTGGGCGCTCAAGCGGTGGGTGTTCCCGGCGCGCCCCGCCGAGCCGGTCCGCGAGCCCGCCCTCAGCGGCTCTCCGCGCGGCTGACGCAGGCGCCCGGCCGCGCGGCGAGGGGGTTGCGCGCCGGGACGTAGGCGGCGGACCGGTCGGCGGCCCGCATCCACCGCGTCCGCAGGTTGGCCTTGGCGGGGAACGGGACGCCCGCCAGCAGCGCCCGCACCTGCGGCCGGTCGGCGTGCGGGGACGCGGCGAGGTCGGCGCCGAGCGCCCGCCACAGGCCGTCCTCCAGCTCGGGGTGCAGGTCGGCGACGGCGGCGGCGACCTCGGCGAGGTGGTTGACCATCAGGCAGTACACGACGCGGTTCCAGCCGAGCGCGGCGTCGTAGGTGACGGCCTCGCGCACGCGCGCGGGGAGGTGCGACAGGTCCCAGCGGCCGGCGGTGAGCTTCGTGCCCTCCAGGTCGCGGAACACGGCCCGCACGGGCATCCCGTCGCCGTCCACGGTCACCAGGACGTTCTGCAGGTGCGGCTCCAGGACCACGCCGTGGTCGAGGAAGGCCCGCAGGACGGGCCGGGCGACGAGCCGCACGTACCGCTCCCACCACGCCTGCGCGCCGTCGGCGGAGGCCAGCGCGGGCAGTTCCGGCAGCAGCGTCCCGTAGGGGTCGGCGAGCGCCGCCGACAGCAGCGGCGTGCCCGGCAGGCCCCGCACGCCCTCGCGCAGGATGACGCCGAGGCCCTCGTGCAGGCGCCGGTCGGCGAGCGCGACGCTGCGGTAGGCGGGCTCGGCGAGCAGCGTGCAGTCCTCGAAGCGGGCGAAGACCGGGCCGAGCAGCCGGTCCAGCGCGACCGCGCCGGCCAGCTCGTACCAGGCGTTCTTGCGGACGCAGTTGGTGATCCGCACGTCCAGGCTGAACTTGCAGAACACGTCGGCGTCCGGCAGGTAGGCGGTCCGCACCGACGACGTCGGCGCCGCCTCGGGCCCGCACGGGCCGAGGTCGTGGACGATCCCGGCGGCGACGGCGCGCCGGTAGACCGGCAGGTCGGCCAGCAGCGCGAGCTGCCAGGGGTGGGCGGGCAGCAGCGCGTGCCCGGCGCGCAGGTGCTCGGGCAGCGGCGGCGCGCCGAGCCGCGCGAACGCCCGCGGGTCGCCCTCCTCCACGACGGCGTCCGCGCGGACGGCGAGCCAGTGCGGCTTGAAGCGGGCGCGGGTCTCGGGCGAGTAGGGCAGCCAGTCGGCGGGGTCGCCCTGGCGGGCCTTCGGGGACGGGTGGAACCGGTGCCCGGCGAGCAGCGACTGCTCGGACTCGATGTAGGGGTCGCCGCCGGGGACGTCGGGGCGGGCCTCCAGCAGCGCGGCGAGGGTGCGGCGGCTGCCCGCGACCTGCGCCAGGAACTCGGGGTTGGCGTGCCCGGCGGCCAGCTCCAGCTCCCCGGCGACCAGGTCGGCGAGCCGCTCCCAGCCGGCCTCGATCCAGCCGTCGTCGCGCCGCTCCTCGAACGGCGCGGTGATCCGGTAGGTCGGGCCCGCGGGCGGGCGGGCCAGCCCGGTGCGCAGCGCGACGCCGACCCGCGGCAGCCGCATCAGCAGCCGCGGGCCGTCCACCCACAGCTGCTGCTCGGGCGCGCAGACCTCGCGGACGAGGCAGTTGAGGAGCGCGGTGGCGGTGGCGTCGTCGGCCGACAGGGCGCGACTGGTCAGGAGCACGATCCGTCCCGTGGGTAGTCGAGGCGCAGGTAGTTGGGGCACGGCGGCCCGTAGTGCTTATTGACGTCGGCGGCGCCGGTGCGGTCCTTGCCGACGAGCGTCCCCGCGGTGACCATGGCCTTGGCCGGCAGGGCGGCCGCGTCCAGGGTGCGGGCGCGCAGGAGCGCGTCGCCGGGGCCGAGCAGGCCGTCCAGCCGGTCGCGGATCATGGCGAGGCCGCGGCGGCGCGGCAGCAGGCCGCGCGCGGCGAGGCCCTCGGCGAGGGCGGCCGCGCCGAGGTGCAGGGTGATCGTGGTGAACACGCGGGCCATCGCCTCGGGGTCGCGGGCGCGCATCCGCTCGTCGGCGAACGCGGGGTCGGCCCCGGGGAGGGCGGCGGCGAGCCGGACCGGATCGACCATGGCCCCGTCATTGTCCTTGAGGAGCAGCCGGAGGTCACCGTCCCGCAGGACGAGCGCGACGTTCTGCTGGTGCGCCTCCAGCACGATCCCGTACCGGAACAGCGCGACGCCGAAGCCGAGCAGCGCGTCCAGGTAGGCGCCGAACAGCTCCTCGACGTCCCAGCGCTCGATGACGGCGCCGCCCTCGGGGTCCTCGGCGAGCAGCGCCGCGACCGGCACGACCTCGGCGCCCGCCAGCCCGGCGGGGAAGCGCCGCACCAGGTAGCCGAGCAGCGGGGAGCCGGCGTGCCCCCAGGTCTGCTCGTCGGCGAGCAGGACGGGCAGGCCGGGCTCGGCGGCGAGGACGCGGCGCAGCAGCCTTTCGGCGAGCGCGCCGTCCGGCAGCGTGCGCGGGACGATCGTGCGCTTGTTGCGCAGGCCGAGGGTGCTGGTCGGCAGCGGCGTCTTCAGGTGCGTGAAGGGCGCGGCGGCGACCGTCCGCATCGACAGCGTGGGGGAGACGTGCAGGTAGGACGCGGGCACCAGGTGCTCGCGGACGTGCGGCGCCATCAGCGGGTGCACGGGGAACAGGACGTCGCCGGGGTCGTCGGCCTCGGGCCACCAGAGCGGCGGCGTGCCCGCCGACGTGACCCGCTCGCGCGGGATCCGCGCCCAGCGCATCTCGAACGACGGCGCGAACTCGGGCGCGTAGCGTTCCAGGTCGTCGCGGGTCAGCCCGGCCCGGCCGAGGCTCGTCGGGTAGACGGGGTGGCCGTTGAACGCCGCGAGCGTGTCGTAGAACGTGCCAGGCCCTTTGCGCGGCCGTCCCGCCAGCCGCGCGAGCGTTCGGGGGCGGATCTCCTCGTGCACGCGCGCGGCAGCGAGCGCCTCGCGGCACTCGGTCTCGAACCCCGCGACGTCGTCGCGGGGGTCGGCGAGGCGGCGGACGGCGCCCAGCACCACGTCCAGGGTCAGGCCCGCATCGGGCGCCACCACCTGCGCGGCCAGGAACCCCGGGCCGGTCAGCGGGACCGGCGTCCCGAACAGGTCGAGGACGCCGCCGTCCGCGCGGCTGCGCAGACCGCCGTAGTCCTCGCGCAGCAGCGCGTCGACGACCCGCGCCGCGAGCGCGCCCTCCTCACCGGGATCGGTCACACGATCACCCATTCGCGGGCGGACCAGAAGCGGGCGATGGCGGCGTCGACGGCGGCGGCGTCCGGGCCGATCGCGCGGACCGAGCCGAGGTAGTCGCGGTTGGTGCCGGTGAGCTCGGCGGCCGTGCCGACGGCGCGCTGCGGCAGATAGGACAGGCGGACGCCGCCGTCGGTCAGCTCCACCGCCCCCGGCGCCGCCGCCAGCGTCCCGGACGCCGTCGCGAGGCGCGGCTCGACGACGGCGTGCAGGCCCGGCGGCGGGACGGGCGCGGGCAGCGGCTCGCCGAGGTGGACGCGCAGGATGTGCTCGAACAGCGGGACGCCGAGCAGGTCGGCGAGCAGGAAGTCGGCGTGGTCGCCGACCGCCCGGTAGTTGACCTCGATGAGCCGGGCCCGGCCCCCGTGCACGACGAACTCGGTGTGGCAGGCCCCGAACCCGACGCCGAGCGCCGCGAGCTGGGCGAGGACGGCGTCCGTCCCCGGCGGGGGCGGCGCCCACTCCATGCGCTCCTCGACGAAGCGCGGCGGCGGCGAGATCCGCGTCCGGAACGAGCCGAGGACGCGCAGCTCGCGGCCGTCCCCGAGGGTCTCCAGGGTGTGCAGGTCGCCGGGCAGGTACTCCTCGGCGACGAGCGCGCCGCCGCGCCGCGCGGCGATCTCGGCGCGGCGGGCGGCGAGCTCGGCGGCGTCCGCGACGAGGTAGACGTCCTCGCTCGCCACGCCCTCGCGGGGCTTCAGCACGAGCGGGTAGGGCGCGTCCGCCGGGACGTGCGCGGCGTCGGCGCTGAACACCGGGTCGAGGGCGGCGAGGTGGCGCCGCATCAGGCCCTTGTCCTTGGTGCGGGTCGCGGCCTTCCAGTCCTTGCCGGGCAGCCCGAGGTAGTCGGCGGCGAGCGCGACGGGCGCCTGGAGCCAGTCGCTGTTGGTGAACAGCGCGCTCCCCGGGGCGACCCGCGGGATGATCCGCCGGTAGTCGGTGACGTCGCAGGTCTCGACCCGCCCGCCGAACACCGCGGCGTGCTCGTCGGGGTGGTCGGTGAGGACCGTGACGTCCAGCCCGAGCGCCGCGGCGGCGGGGAGGAAGCCGCGCGTCACCGCGTCCGTGGCCTTGCCGGCGACGAGGGCGAGCGCGGCGGGCAACGGCCACTCCTTGCGGGTGAGGTAAGGCTTGCCTAAGTGTCGATCAGCATAGTGGCCGGGCGCTCCGCCCCGTGCAAGAACGATGGCACCGCGTGTCCCCGCGCGTCACCCGATCGGCCAGGATGGGCCGCATGGACCGCCGCACCGGGGACGCCGGCCCCGATCTCGCCGCCCGCTGGACCGCCCTCGCCGGGGAGCAGACCCGGCACATCGGGGAGGCCCTGGACGCCCGCTACGCCGAGCCGCACCGCCGCTACCACACCCGCGCCCACCTGGCCGCCGTCCTCGACCTGGTGGACGAGCTCGCCGGGCACGCCGACGACGCCGACGCCGTCCGCCTCGCCGCCTGGTTCCACGACGCCGTCTACGACCCGCAGCGCGGCGACAACGAGGAGCGCAGCGCCCGCCTCGCCGCCCGCATGCTCGGCGACACCGACCTGCCCGCCGCGTCCGTCGAGGAGGTCGTCCGGCTGGTCGAGCTGACCGCCACCCACGACCCCGCGGACGGCGACCGCAACGGCGCGGTGCTCTGCGACGCCGACCTGGGCGTGCTCGGCGCCGACCCCGCCGGGTACGCCGCCTACGCGGCCGCCGTCCGCGAGGAGTACGCCTTCGTCCCCGAGGAGATCTTCCGGGCGGGCCGGGCCGAGGTGCTCACCAACCTGCTGGCGCTGCCGGCCCTGTTCCACACCCCGCAGGCGCGCGACCGCTTCGAGGCCGCGGCCCGCCGTAACATGGAAACCGAGCTCACGCTCCTGAGGGCTTGAACTTGCGGCGGCGCAGCCCCGCGCCGGTCAGCCGGGCCAGCAGCTCCTGGCAGCCGACCTGCTGCGCGCCGAGCGCCACCGCCGCCTGGTAGAGCTCCTCGGGGACGTCGTAGTGGTCGCGCTCGAACGCCCGGGGCGGCATCCCGAGGTCGGCCGCGAACGCGTGCAGCTCGGCGAACGACGCGTCACTGACCATGTGCGACCACACCCGGCCGCGCGCGGGCCAGAGCGGCGGGTCGATCAGGATCATGTCGGCTCCCGGGGACGAGGGCGGCGGGTCCTTTACAGTGCCAGACGGACGGACGTGCGAAGGAGCATGCCAGGTGGACGTGGCCGGATACATCGAGGACGACCGGGAGCGGTTCCTCGCCGCGCTCAAGGAGTGGCTGGCGATCCCGTCGGTCTCCGGCGACCCGGCGCGGGCGGGCGACGTGCGCCGCTCCGCCGAGTGGCTCGCCGCCTACCTGCGCGGGCAGGGCTGGCCGACGGTCGAGGTCTGGGAGACCGGCGGGCTGCCCGCCGTGTTCGCCGAATGGCCGGCCGCCGACCCCGCCGCGCCGTCCGTCGTCGTCTACGGGCACCACGACGTGCAGCCCGTCGAGCCGCTGGAGGAGTGGGACACCGACCCGTTCGAGCCGGTCGAGCGCGACGGCCGCCTCTACGGGCGCGGCACCTCCGACGACAAGGGCCAGGTGTTCTTCCACACCCTCGGCGTGCGCGCCGGGATGGCCGCCTCCGGCGCCGCCGCGCCGCCCGTCACGGTCAAGCTGCTGGTGGAGGGCGAGGAGGAGTCGGGGTCGGTGCACTTCGCCGAGCTGCTCCGCGCCCACCGCGACCGGCTCGCCTGCGACGCCGTCGTCATCAGCGACACCACCATGTGGAGCGCGGACGTCCCGTCCATGTGCACCGGCATGCGCGGCCTCACCGAGGCCGAGCTGACGCTGCACGGCCCCGACACCGACCTGCACTCGGGGTCGTTCGGCGGCGCCGTCCCGAACCCCCTGCACGCGATGGCGGCCCTGCTCGCCGCCCTGCACGACGAGCAGGGCCGCGTCACGCTGCCCGGCTTCTACGACGACGTGATCCCGCTGACCGGCGAGGAGCGCGAGCTGTTCGCGCGGCTGCCGTTCGACGAGGCGTCCTGGCTGGAGACCGCCGGGAACAGCCTCGCCGCCGCGGGCGAGGCCGGCTACACCACCCTGGAGCGCATCTGGGCGCGCCCGACCGCCGAGGTCAACGGCATGTGGGGCGGCCACACCGGGCCCGGCGGCAAGACGATCGTGCCGCGCTCGGCGCACGCCAAGCTGTCGTTCCGCCTGGTCGCCGGGCAGGACCCGGTGAAGGTCCAGGCCCAGTTCGAGAAGTGGGTCGAGGCCAACACCCCGCCCGGCGTCCGCGCCCAGGTGACGATCCCCGGCGGCGGCGTCCGCCCGTGCTTCTCGCCGATCGACTCGCCCGGCGTGGCGGCCGCCCGCCGCGCCATGGAGCGCGCCTTCGGCACCGAGGTGCTGTTCACCCGCGAGGGCGGCAGCGGCCCCGAGGCCGATCTCGCCGACATTCTGGACGCACCGCTCGTCTTCGTCGCGGTCGGCCTGAACGACGACCGGATCCACGCGCCGAATGAGAAGGTCGAGACGCGGCTGCTGCTCAAGGGCGCCGAAGCCGCCGCCTACCTCTGGGACGAACTGTCCGAAGCCCTGCGCTAAGGAGCACACCGCACGTGACCGAACCCCCGCTCGAATGGCTGGCCCTGGCCCGCGGCACCCTGGACCGGGCCGCCGAACTGCGCCGCGACGAGGCGTTCCTCGCCTCCGCCTGGACCGACCCGCGGACCCGCGTGCTGGTCGTCGAGCGGGGCAAGGCCCTCGTCTCCGACGGCGACGCCCCCGCGCTCGCGCTGCTGCCGCCCGCGCAGGCCCCGGCGGGCGAGCGCTGGCTGATGGGCCAGGACGCGTCCGGCGCCGCCTACTTCACGGTGCCGGCGCCGCTCCCGGCCGTCGAGGGCACCCGGCCCGCCGGGCTCCGCGAGGTCGGCGCCCTGCTGGACGACCTGGAGTCGGGCCTGCTCACCCAGTCCGTCGCGCTGGAGCACTGGCACGCCACCCACGGGCACTGCCCGCGCTGCGGCGCCCCGACCGAGGTCCGCGCCGCCGGGCACGTCCGGCGCTGCCCGCAGGACGGCGCCGAGCAGTTCCCCCGCCTCGACCCGGCCGTGATCATGCTGGTCCAGGACGACGACGGCAACGTGCTGCTCGCCCGCGGCCCGCAGTGGCCCGCCGACCGCCGCTCCATCCTCGCCGGGTTCGTCGAGCCCGGCGAGTCCCTGGAGCAGGCCGTCGCCCGCGAGGTCAAGGAGGAGGTCGGGATCCCGGTCCAGGACGTCCACTACCTGGGCAGCCAGCCGTGGCCGCTGCCGCAGAGCCTCATGCTCGGCTTCTTCGCCCGCACCCCCGGCTCCCGGCCCCCGCTCTACCCCGACGACGACGAGATCACCGACGCCGCCTGGTACAGCCGCGACGAGCTGCGCGCCGCCGTGGACGCCGGCGACATCGTCGCCCCCGGCCCCCTGTCGATCGCCGCCCAGCTCATCATGCGCTGGTTCGGCGGCCCGCTACCGAAGATGCCGGCGTTCTAGACGTGCGGAAGGGCCGCGCCGATATCGGCGCGGCCCTTCCGCACGTCCGGGGGAGCGTCAGACGCCGAGGAGGCGCTTCACTTCCTTCGCGCTGGGGTTGGTCAGCACGTGGCGGCCCGCCTCGGGGGTCTCCAGGACGACCGTCGGCACCGTCTGGTTGCCGCCGTTGACGCTCATCACGAAGTCGGCGGCGGCCGGGTCGCGCTCGATGTCGACCTCGACCATCTCGATGCCGTCCCGGGCGAGCTGGCTCTTCAGGCGGCGGCAGAAGCCGCACCAGGTGGTGGTGTACATGGTCAGCTCGCGCTTGGGGGTCGCGGTCTGGTCCGCGGTCGGCGTCGCCATGGGTGCGTCGTCTCCCTGGATTGTCGAAAGGTCGAAGGGCAGCGATCACAAGAACAGCGGCGGGCGCCGGGACATTCCGCCGCCGTCCACAAGCGCGGGGATCGGCGGATCCGGTCGGGCGCGGCTGCCAAGATGGGGGGATGGACGCTGAGGGGGTGCTGGCCGGGCTCGATCCGGAGCAGCGCGCGGTGGCCGAGGCCGTGCGGGGACCGGTCTGCGTGCTCGCCGGCGCCGGCACGGGCAAGACCAGGGCGATCACGCACCGGATCGCCTACGCGACGCTGACCGGCGTGGTCGCCCCGCAGCGGGTGCTCGCCGTGACGTTCACCACCCGCGCCGCCGGCGAGCTGCGCGGCCGGCTGCGCCGCCTCGGCGCGCCCGGCGTGCAGGCCCGCACCTTCCACGCCGCCGCGCTGCGGCAGCTCTCCTACTTCTGGCCGCGGGTGATCGGCGGCGATCCGCCGCGCATCCTGGAGTCCAAGATCGGCCTGGTCGCGGACGCCGCCAAGGCGTGCCGGCTGTCGTTCGGCCGCACCGAGCTGCGCGACGTCGCCGCCGAGATCGAGTGGGCCAAGGCCACCCAGCACCGCCCCGAGGAGTACGCGGCCGCCGTCACCCGCGCCGCCCGCAAGACCCCCGCCGACGTCGTGGACGTCGCCCGCGTCTACGTCATGTACGAGGAGCTGCGCCGCGAGCGCAACCTGCTCGACTTCGAGGGCATGCTGGAGCTCACCGCCGCCGTCCTCACCGAGCACCGCGAGGTCGCCCAGCAGGTCCGCGAGCAGTACCGGTACTTCGTCGTCGACGAGTTCCAGGACGTCAACCCGCTGCAGAAGATGCTGCTGGACGCCTGGCTCGGCGACCGCGACGACCTCTGCGTCGTCGGCGACCCCCACCAGACGATCTACTCCTTCACCGGCGCGACCCCCTCCTACCTGCTGGACTTCACCCGCGACCACCCCGGCGCCAAGGTCGTGAAGCTGGTCCGCGACTACCGGTCCACGCCGCAGGTCGTCGGCCTCGCCAACAACGTGATCGGGCAGGCCCGGGGCGAGGCCGCCCGGCGGCACCGGCTGGAGCTCGTCGCGCAGCGCCCCGCCGGGCCCGAGCCGGAGTTCACCGAGTACGACGACGAGGTCGCCGAGGCCGACGACGTCGCGCGCCGCGCCCGCAAGCTCATCGAGGAGGGCGTCCCGGCCCGCGAGATCGCGGTGCTGTTCCGGATCAACGCCCAGTCGCAGACCTACGAGTCGGCGTTCGCCGCCGCCGGCGTCCCCTACGTGCTGCGCGGCGCCGAGCGGTTCTTCGAGCGCGCCGAGGTCCGCGAGGCCGTCGTCCGGCTGCGCGGCGCGGCCCGCGCGGGCGCCGACGCCGAGACCGACGGCACCGGCTTGATACTGACGGTGCGGCACGTCCTGTCGGGCGCGGGGTTCACCGACGCGCCGCCCGAGGGCACCGGCGCCGTCCGCGCCCGCTGGGAGTCGCTCGCCGCGCTCGCCCAGCTCGCCGAGGACATGGCGATCGAGAACCCGGGGGCGGGCCTGCCGGAGTTCGTCGCCGAGCTGGAGGAGCGCGCCGCCCTCCAGCACGCCCCGCCGCTGGAGGGCGTCACCCTCGCCTCGCTGCACTCGGCCAAGGGCCTGGAATGGGACGCGGTGTTCCTCACCGGCCTCGTCGAGGGCACCCTGCCGATCATCTACGCCGAGACGCCCGAGCAGGTCGAGGAGGAGCGGCGGCTGCTGTACGTCGGCGTCACCCGCGCCCGCGTCCACCTCGCCCTGTCGTGGGCGCTGTCGCGGTCGCCGGGCGGCGCCCGCAAGCGGCGCCCGTCGCGGTTCCTGGACGGGGTGACGGCGAAGACGTCCACGGCGACGCCCGCGCGGTTCGACCGGTCGCAGCGCCGCCCCGCCAAGAGCGGCCCGCAGCCCTGCCGCGTCTGCGGGCGGCCGCTCACCGCCGCCGTCGAGCGCAAGCTCGGGCACTGCGAGAGCTGCCCGATCGAGCTCGACGAGGCGCTGCTCGCCGCGCTGCGGGACTGGCGCGCCGCGACCGCCGCCGAGCAGAAGGTCCCCGCCTACGTGGTGTTCACCGACGCGACCCTCCAGGCGATCGCCGAGCGCAACCCCGGCAGCGCCGAGGACCTCGCCCGCATCTCCGGCGTCGGCCGCGCCAAGCTGGCGCGCTACGGGGAGGCCGTCCTCGCGCTCTGCACCGGCTGACCGGGGGTGAGAGCGCGCTCACACCCCCGCCGTTTGGCAGGATGACCTCCGTGAAGGAGTCTCTGAAGGCACTGCTGGATCTGCTGGATCTGGAGCAGATCGAGAACGACATCTTCCGCGGCCGCAGCCCCGAGGACCGCCAGCAGCGCGTCTTCGGCGGGCAGGTCGCGGGCCAGGCGCTCGTCGCCGCGGGCCGCACCGTCCCGGTGAACCGGCCCGTGCACTCGCTGCACGCCTACTTCATCCGCCCGGGCGACCCGCTCGTCCCGATCGTCTACACCGTCGACCGGGTCCGCGACGGGCGGTCCTTCACCACCCGGCGCGTCCTCGCCATCCAGCACGGCAAGGCGATCTTCAGCCTGTCGGCGTCGTTCCAGGTCGAGGAGGGCGGCGTCGCCCACCACGCGGCGATGCCGGACGCGCCCGCGCCCGAGACGCTGCCGACGCAGCGCGAGCGGCTGCTGCCGCTGTTCGGGGAGCGGTTCGCCGAGGAGTTCACCAGCCGCCGCCCCATCGACGTCCGGCACGCCACCCCCCTCACCTGGGAGGCGGCGAAGGACCCCGCGCTCACCACGCCCGAGTCCAAGGTCTGGCTGAAGGTCGACGGCGAGCTGCCCGACGACCCGCTGCTGCACGTGTGCCTGATGACCTACGCCTCGGACATGACGCTGCTCGACACCGTCCTGCTGAACCACGGCCTGGCCTGGGGCGACAAGCGCACCATGGGCGCGAGCCTGGACCACGCCATGTGGTTCCACAAGCCGTTCCGCGTCGACGACTGGCTGCTGTACGCGCAGGACACCCCGTTCGCCGGCGGCGGCCGCGGCCTCGCCCACGGCCAGGTCTTCACCCGGGAGGGCGACCTGGTCGTCTCGGTCATGCAGGAGGGCCTCGTCCGCGTCGTCGACGCATGATCCACCGGCGCCCCGGGGAGGAAGATCGTTACTCGGGGTGAGCGGAGGGTCGCGGTGGAGGACGGCGCGCGGGCGGCGGGGTTCCCGCCGATCGGGTCCTACGGGTTCCTGTCGGACTGCCGGACGGCGGCGCTGACGGCGCCCGACGGCGCGGTGGAGTGGATGTGCGCGCCGCGGTTCGACGGGCCGTCGGTGTTCAACCGCATCCTCGACCGCGGCCTCGGCGGCTCGTTCACCCTCGCCGTCGAGGGCGCCGGGCCGCCCGAGCGCGCCTACACCCGCGACGGCCTGGTGCTGGAGAGCCGCTGGCGGGGACGGCACGGCACGGCCGCCGCCGCCGACTTCCTCGCCGTCCGCTACGACGACGACGGCGGCATCCGCCCGGTCGGCGCGCTGGTGCGGATCGTGCGCTGCGAGCAGGGCGAGGTCACCGTCCGCGGCCGCGTCGCCGCCCGCCCCGACCACGCGCGCCGCGCCCCCGTCTGGCGCGCCCGCGACGAGGGCCTGCTGGAGGCCGACGCCGGCCTGCGCCTCACCGGCCTGCCCCGGCCCGCCGTCGGCGGCCACGGCGACCCGGAGATCACCGCCGAGCTCGCCGAGGGCGGGACCGCCGTCCTGATCCTGGACTACGCCGGCGCCTGGACCGACCCGCGCGCCGCCGACGACCTCCTCGCCGGCACGCTGGACGCCTGGCGGCGCTGGTCGGCGCGCAGCGACCGCTACGACGGGTACGCCGCCGACCGGGTCCGGTTCAGCGCGATCGTGCTGCGCGGCCTCATCCACAGCGAGAGCGGCGCCCTCATCGCCGCGCCCACCACCTCGCTGCCCGAGTGGATCGGCGGCGAGCGCAACTGGGACTACCGCTACGCCTGGCACCGGGACGCCGCCCTCGCCCTGCTGGTCCTCATGCGGCTCGGGCACCGCGAGGAGGCCGCCCGCTACCTGCGGTTCCTGCTCGGCAGCCCCGCCATGGACGGCGACCGGCTGAAGCCGATGCTGACCCTGGACGGCGGCACCCGCGTCGAGGAGGAGATCCTCGGCCACCTGTCCGGCTACGCCCGCTCGGCGCCCGTCCGCATCGGCAACAAGGCGTTCGACCAGTTCCAGATCGACGTCTACGGGCAGGTCCTGGACGCCGCCCTGGTCTACCAACAGGTCGAGGGCGACCTCACCCGCGAGCAGCTCGGCCGGCTGTTCCGCGTGGTGGACGCCCTGGTCCGCGTCCGCCACGAGCCCGACGACGGCCTCTGGGAGGCCCGCACCGACGGATCGCGCTGGACGAGCTCGACCATGTACGCCTGGGTCTGCCTGGACCGCGGCGTCCGCCTCGCCGAGCTGACCGGCGACGACCGGCCGCCGCTGGAGGAGTGGCGCCGCGCCCGCGACGACGTCCACGCCGAGCTGCTGCGGGAGGGCTGGGACGAGGAGCAGGGCGCGTTCGTCCAGGCGTACGGCTCGACGGCCCTGGACGCCTCGCTGATCCGGCTGCCGCTGCTGCACGTCCTGCCCGGACCCGACCCGCGCGTGGTGTCCACCCTGGACCGCATCGACGCCCGCCTCGGCGACGGCCCGCTCGTCCACCGCTACGACACCGGCGAGACCGACGACGGGCTGGACGGCCCCGAGGGTGCCTTCCTGCTCTGCTCGTTCGACATGGCCGCCGCGCTCGTCCTCGCGGGCCGCGCGGACGAGGCCCGCGACCGGTTCGAGGCGCTCTGCGCCCGCGCCGGCGACCTCGGCCTGTACGCCGAGGAGATGGACGCCGGGGGCGCCATGCTGGGAAACTACCCGCAGGCGTTCACCCACCTCGCGCTCATCGAGGCGGCGCTGAACATCGACCAGGCCGGCGACGGCGAGGCGCTGCACCGCTGGGCGTCGCGCGGCGGGCACTGACCCGCCGCCGGGGAAGCGGCGAAGTTCCGTGCAGAATTCCACAAAGTCGCAGGTCAAAAATATCTTGCCGATCTCAGTCGGCTCCCCGTACGCTCAACCCAAGCGATGACACGGCCGGTCGCGGGCGGATCTTCGATCCGCCCGGCCGACGGCCCCGAAGCCAGAGAGGTGGTGTCCAGTCCGGTGATCAGCATGATGACGAAATCGCAGCGGTCCTGGACGGCCGCCTGCTCCGGCGTGTCCGTGATCTCCCTCTGCCCGCAGCCCGCCCCGCTGGGTCTCAAGCCCGGCGCGCCGGCGTCCGGCGGCAGTGGCCACGGCGCCCACGGCGGCACCGCGCTGCTCGGCACCTTCCTCGGCAAGGGCGACCTGCGAGGAACGTGGCGTCTGCGCGGCGGCATGCCCGTCGAGCAGCTGTCCGAGGACGCGCAGGGGCGCAGTGCCATCGCCGAAACCGGTGACGGCGCGATCGCCCACGTCCCGGCCACGACCAACGCTTACGAGCCGGCCGACATGGCCCTGGCCCACGTGCGGGAGTCGGGTCCGTACCCCTGGTGGCAACCGGTGTAGCACAGCACCGGCACAGCCCCCAGGCCGCGGATCCGAAACCGGATTCGCGGCCTTTCTCATTTCCACCACCACACCGACGCACCCGTTGAGATCCAACGAAGGGAACAAGGGTGACTGTGATGCAGGGGGCTCTCGCCGCGAGCGAGCTGGACCTCACCCTTCCGTGCCGGACCGACCCCGAGCTGTTCTTCGCCGAGGCGCCCGCCGACGTCGAGCTCGCCAAGGCGCTCTGCCTGGAGTGCCCTCTCCGCCAGGAGTGCCTCGCCGGCGCGCTGGAGCGCCGGGAGCCCTGGGGCGTCTGGGGCGGCGAGCTGTTCGTCCGCGGCGTCGTCGTGCCGCGCAAGCGGCCCCGCGGCCGCCCGCGCAAGCACCCGCTGCCCGGCGACGTGACCGTGTGAACGACGCGATGACCAGCACCGTCCCGGCCGCCGGCCGGACCGACCCGGGGGCCGCGGGCCCCGCCCAGGGGACGCGCCCCCGGGTCACCGAGGAGATCATGATGAGATCGCTCGACCAGGAACCGTCCGGGGAGCGAATACCGGAGGCGGAGCTGCGGCACGCCGTCGCCCGCGTCCGGGCGCTCCGCCGGGCCCGCAGGGACGCGCGGACGCGGGCCGCCCGCGTCCGGCGCGCCCTGCTGCTGGGCCCGTCCGCGCCGGGGGAGGTCTTCGTCCCGCGGCAGCGCGGGCGCTGACCTCCACCGTGCACGATCCGGCCCGCCCCCGCCAGGGGGCGGGCCGGCACCAAGACCACGCGACCGGCGGGTCGCAGGTGCCGCCCGTCCTTTCCGGGATGGTTCGACGGGGGCCGCGCACCTCCCCGCCGGTCCACCCGTGCCCCGGCCCTCACCACCCGGGGCACGACGAGAGCGGGGCCGCGCACCTCATCAGCGCGCGGCCCCGCTCGTCACGTCCGGGACGGGACGGTCAGCCCGCCGATCCGGCGGCGTCCGGCTCGTCCTCGTCGGCGAAGCCGGGGATCCACTTGACCGACTCGGCGCGGGCGGGGATCTCGCACTCCAGCTGGCAGAGCACGCCGGTGCCCGCCGACAGCACCCGGTGCACGATCACGTAGTCGGGCGGCAGGTTGAGCTGGCGCACCACGTTGGTCGGCCGCAGGTCGGTGACGCGGGCGGCCATGTCGCGCAGCCACTCGCGGTTGAACTTGAACGAGTCGGTGACGAACGGCTCGGTGATCGGCGCGAGGAACGCCTGCAGCGACTCGGCGTCGATGTCGACGCCCGCGCGGATGAAGTCCTCGTCGCGGAGGGCCTGCTCGACCTCGTCGATGTCGGCGAGCGTGCCGATGTGCAGCAGCCGCCCCATCCGGTGCAGGAACTCGGGCCGGATGCGGTCGACGGCGCCGAAGTCCAGGACGCCGAGCCGGCCGTCGTCCAGCAGCCGGAAGTTGCCGGGGTGCGGGTCGCCGTGCAGCAGGCCCGACCGCTTCGGGCCCGACAGCAGGAACCGGCAGTACAGCAGCGCCGCGCGGTTCCGGGTCTCCTGGTCGCCGTCGCTGATGATCTTCGAGAGCGGGACGCCGTCGATCCACTCGGTGACCAGCACGTTCCCGGCCTGCGCGACGACCTCGGGGATGTAGAAGTCGGGGTCGTCGGCCGGGTAGGCGGCGCGGACGTCGCGCTGGGAGTCGGCCTCGATCGTGTAGTCGAGCTCCTCGACGACCCGCTCCTTCAGCTCGGCCAGCATCGCCTTGACGTCGAGGCCCGGCATGAGCACCCCGAACAGCCGGCCGAGCCGGGCGAGCTGGTTGAAGTCGCTGATCAGGGCCTTGCCGGCGCCCGGGTACTGGACTTTCACCGCGACCTGGCGGCCGTCCGCCCAGACCGCCCGGTGCACCTGGCCGATGGACGCGGCCGCGGCGGGCCGGTCGTCGAAGGAGGCGAACCGGTCCCGCCAGTCCGGGCCGAGGCCCTCGGCCAGCACCTTGTGCACGGCCGAGACGGGCAGCGGCGGCGCCGCCTCCTGGAGCTTGGTGAGGGTCGCCCGGTAGGGGCCGGCGATCTCCGGCGGCAGCGCCGCCTCGAAGATCGACAGCATCTGGCCGAGCTTCATCGCGCCGCCCTTGAGCTCGCCGAGCACCTTGAAGAGCTGCTCGGCGGTGCGCGTCTGGATCTCCATGGCCACCGCCTCGGCGGGCCGCCCGAACGTCCTTTTCCCGACGCCCAGGGCGGTGCGCCCGGCGAACCCGAGCGGGAGGGACGCCAGCTTCGCGGACCGCGTCACCGCGCGGCGGGGAAGATCGCTCACAGGTTCCATTGTCGGCCATGCGGGATCGTTACCGCTACAACGATCGTGAAGTGTCCCACGTCCACAACCGGCTGTACGGCGCCTGCCTGCGGGTTCGTGGTAAGTGTGCGCTTTCTCACCCTCGGTGGCGGGCCGCCGCGGACCGGGCCGGTAGCGTGCGGGCCATGCCCGACACCGAATCCGCCCCCGCTCCGCTGCTGGTCGAGCGCCGCGACGACGGGACCGCCGTGGTCACCCTCAACGACCCGGCCCGGCGCAACGCCATGGCCGACGAGATGACCGCCGCCTGGAAGGACGCCATGGCGGCGCTCCGCGCCGACGCGGACCTGCGCTGCGTCGTCGTGACGGGCGCCGGGACGGCGTTCACCTCCGGCGGCGACCTGTCGTGGCTCGCCGACACCAGCGCGGTCGCCGTCCCGCCGCTCCGCGACCGGATGCTGGAGTTCTACCGGACGTGGCTGGCGATCCGGGACCTGGAGGTGCCGACGATCGCGGCCGTCAACGGCCACGCCGTCGGCGCCGGGTTCGCGCTCGCGCTCGCCTGCGACCTGCGCTACGCGGCCGAGGACGCCAAGATGCTCGTCCCCTTCACCGCCCTCGGCCTGCACCCGGGCATGGCCACCACCTGGCTGCTGCCCGAGGTCGCCGGGCTGCCGGTCGCCCGCGAGCTGCTGTTCACCGGCCGCGCCGTCACCGGCACCGAGGCGGCCGCGCTCGGCCTGGTCAACCGCGCCGTCCCGCGCGGCCAGGTGCTGGACACGGCCCTGGAGGCGGCCGGGCAGATCGCGCGGTGCGCGCCCGTCGCCACCCGGCTCACCAAGGTCGCCCTGGCGGGCGGCGGCCACGCCGACGTCGAGGCCGCGCTCCGCTGGGAGTCGCTCGCGCAGCCCGTCACCATGTCCACCCGGGACATGGTCGAGGGGCTCGCGGCGCAGCGCGAGAAGCGCCGGCCCCGCTTCACCGGCGACTGACGCCCCGGCCGGTCCCCGCGGCCTCAGCGGGCGAGCGCCTTGCCCCTGGTGGCGACGCTCCGCGCCGACCGCGTCGCCTTCTCGGTGTGCGCGGCGCGCTTCGCCCGCATGCCGCCGATCTTGGAGACGGCGACCGACACCACGACCGGCGCCGCCACCTCCACCACCCGCGCCAGCGTGCGCGCGGGGACGCCGAAGCGGGCCGCGGCCCTGGTGATGGCCGGCCGGAGGGCGCGGCTCGCGGCCCGCCCCGCGAGGGCGCCGCCGACGCCCCCGGCCAGCCGCCCGGCGAGCCCGGCGGACGCCTTCCGGTCCGTTGCGGTCCTGTTCTCGCTCACTTTGGTTTCCTTCCGGAATTCGATTGTGACGGTACGTACCCGCGCCTATGCGAAGTGAAGCGGAGAGGGGTCCTGGTGAAGGGCTGACCGGTGGGGTGGAAAGGGGGTGGTGTTTTAGTGGAAGGGCAATGCGCAAAGGTAAAAACATCCGTGCTGACCTGGGAAAACGGCAAACGCCCCCTGTGGCGGGGACAAATTTTTGGGTACGGTTCGAGCGTGCCCCCTAACGTTGAGGTCCGCCGCAGCAGCAGGCGTCGGCGGACGGTGTCCGCCTACCGGGACGGGGACAAGGTCGTCGTGATGTTGCCGTCCCGGTTGAGCAAGGCCGAAGAGGAACGCTGGATCGCCACCCTCTTGGAGCGCCTCGCCGAACGCGAGCGCCGCCGCAGGCCGAGCGACGCCGACCTGGAGACCCGCGCCCGCGAGCTGTCGCGCCGCTACCTGGCGGGCGGCCCGCAGCCGGCGAGCGTCCGCTGGGTGGACAACCAGCGCACCCGCTGGGGGTCGTGCACGCCCGACGACGCCACCATCCGGCTGTCCACCCGGCTGCGCGGGATGCCGGCCTGGGTCGTCGACTACGTGCTGGTGCACGAGCTCGCCCACCTGGAGATCCCCGGGCACGGCGCCGACTTCTGGGCCCTGGTCGGCAACTACCCGAAGACCGAGCGCGCCCGCGGCTACCTGGAGGGCGTCGCCGCCGCGGCGCACCTGCCGATGGCCGAGGACGGCGACCTCGCCCACGGCGATCTCGACCACGGCGATCTCGACCACGACGGCCTCGATCACGACGGTCTCGACCGGGGCGACCTGCAGCCCGCGGGCGGGCTGCGGCACGAGGCCGCCGGGTGACCGAGGCCCGCTGGGTCGCGGTCCTGTCCATCCCCGAGGGCGGTTCCGCCGCGCCGCCGGGCACCGGCCCCGACGCGTTCCGCCTCGCCCTGCTGGAGGACGCCTACGAGGTCGCGGCCGGGCTCGCGCTCGTCACCGCCGCGCTCGTCCTCGACCCGCCCGACCAGCCCGACGCCGAGGCGGTCACCTGGCCGGGCACGCCGGTCGTCCGCGCGTCCGGGCTGCCCGCCGCGTTCGCCGCCCTGCACGGGCTCGGCGCCGCCGAGGCGGTGGTGCTGGCGGGCGACGCCCCCGACCTGCCGCCGCTGCACCTCGGCAAGCTGTTCCGGGCGCTCGGGAGCGCGCCCGCGGCCGCCTGCCAGGCCGCCGGGGGAGGGCTCGTCGCGCTCGCCGCCCGGCTGCCGCTGCCGGAGTGGCTCGCCGGCGCCCTCCAGGACGTCGATCTCGACACCCCCGACGCGCTCGGCCGCCTGCGCGCCGCCGCGCCGAAGCCCGGGTCGGTGCCGCAGGGCCCGTCCTGGCACCGCCTGCGCGCCCCCGCCGACCTGCGCCTCCTCGACCCCGGCCTCGAAGGCTGGGAGTGCACCCGCGCCCTCCTCGAAGGCCACTGACCCCCGGTCACGGAAAGTTGAGATGCGGCGTGTTGGGCACTTTGGAGATCCAAAGTGCCCAACACGCCGCAAGTCGACGAGTGGCGACCGCCTGGTCACACCTCCGTGCGGGGGGTGGCGCGGGCGACGAGGCGGCGCAGGGCGGCGTCGGCCGACTCGGGCAGCGCGTCCACCGGGAACCAGCGCAGGTCGTCGGACTCGTCGCTGATCGCGGGCTCGGCGCCCGCCGGGGCGCGCGCCGCGAACTGCACGTCCAGATGCCAGGAACCGCCCGGATGGCAGGGCACCCGGTGCCGGTCCAGGGCCACCGGGACCGGGTCCAGGCGGAGCCCCGGGACGCCCGACTCCTCGGTGGCCTCGCGCAGCGCGGCCGCCGCGAGCGTCACGTCGCCCGGCTCGCAGTGGCCGCCGAGCTGCAGCCACATCCGCAGCTTGCGGTGCAGCGTGAGCAGCACCCGCGCGCCGTCGTCGCTGAGGACGGCGGTGCTGGCGGTGATGTGCCCGGGGACGCACTCGCGCCACATGCCGTCGGCGTGGGCCGCCAGATGCGCGAGGAACTCCCCGCGCAGCACGTCCTGGCCGGGGTCGGGCGCGGGCCACGCCTCCAGCAGCCCCACGGCGTCGGCGTGCAGGACGCCGGGCGGAGCGGGGTCCGGCGTCATGTCCGCCCGACGCGCGGGTACCGGGAGTTGTACGCCGAGTGCCGGCGGCGGCGCTCCTGGTCGAGCGGCCGCTCCCAGCAGAGCCCGGAGCGGGCCAGCCGGCGCCGGACCACGACGGTGGCGGACGCCGGCTCCAGCAGGCAGCCGCTCACGTGGGACCTCGGCCGCGGGTTCACGGCCGCTTCCCCGGGTCGCCGCCGGCCTCGCCGGGATCGTCGCCGTCCCCGTCCTTCTCGTCCCTCTCGGCGGCCGGGCCGCCCTCGGACAGGTCCTTGGCCAGCTGGTCGATGTCGAGGTCGCCGATGGCGTCGAGCTCGGGCCTGCCGTGCGCGAAGCCGGACGGGTCGTTCAGGTCGTCGGCGGTCGGCAGCAGGTCGGGGTGCTCCCAGAGCGCGTCCCGCCCGGACGTGCCGCGCGCCTTGGTGAGCTCCTGCCACAGCGTCGCGGCCTCGCGGAGGCGGCGGGGCCGCAGCTCCAGGCCGACGAGCGTGGCGAACGTCCGCTCGGCGGGGCCGCCGGTGGCGCGGCGCCGCCGCACCGCCTCGGCCAGCTTCACCGCGTTCGGCAGGCGCCCCTCGGCGGCCTGGTTGACCACCGTGTCCACCCAGCCCTCGACGAGCGCGAGCGCCGTCTCCAGGCGGGCGAGCGCCGCCTTCTGCTGCGGGGTCTCCTCCGGCTGGAGCGAGATCTCGCCGCCGAGCGCGCGCTGCAGCGCCTCGGGGTCGGCGAGGTCGACGCCCTGCACGGCGTCCTCGATGCCCGACAGGTCGACGGTGATGCCGCGCGCGTAGTCCTCGACGGCGCCGAGCAGGTGGCTGCGGATCCACGGGACGTGCGCGAACAGCCGCTGGTGGGCGGCCTCGCGGAGCGCCAGGTAGAGCCGGACCTCCTCCTCGTCGACCTCCAGGCCCTTGCCGAACTCCGCCACCCCGGACGGCAGCAGCGCCGCCACGCCGTCGGGGGCGAGCGGCAGGCCGACGTCGGTGGACCCGACGACCTCGCGGGCCAGGGCGCCGAGCGCCTGCCCGGCCTGCCCGGCGACCATCGCGCCGGCCATCTGCTGGACCATGCCGATGAGGGGCCCGGCCATCGCCTGCATCTCGGCGGGGATGTCGGCGCCGAGGCCGCCGCCACCGAGCGCGCCGCCCATCGACTCGACCATGCGGGCCGCGATCGGGTCGCAGACCTTGGCCCAGACCGGCAGCGTCTGCTCGACCCACTCCGAGCGGCTCCACGCCTGCGGGGTGCGGACGCCCGCGGGCAGCGTGCTGTGCTCGTCCAGCCAGAGGTCGGCGAGGCGGAGCGCCTCGGCCACCTGGCGGCGCTCGACGTCCACGATGGACGGGTCGCCCTGCTCGGCCACGGTGTGCCGGGCGATGTTCTTGGCCATGTCCCAGTTGACGGGTCCGCCGCCGGACGCCGGCCCCTGGCCGCCGATCATGTCGGCGAACCGGTGCAGCATCTCGGCGAACTGGGACATGTCGCCGCCGCCCATGGCGCCGAACGGGTCCTTGGGCCGGTCGTCGTCCCCGTCGCCCGGCCGGTTGAAGCCGAAGGGAGTGTCACTCATCGGTTTGCCCCTGGGATGCATGATGGGCTCATATCCGCAACGTTAGCCGGTCCCGGCGAAGTCGCGTACACATGGAAGGGGGCACCCCGGTGGCAACGGGCAAGGTTCGCCCTCGGCGTAGCAAGGGCCCGGTCGTGGCCGTCACCGGAGCCGCCTCCGGTGCGGGGCGGCTGCTGGCCGCCCGGCTCGCCGAGAACGCCGGCGTCCGCAAGGTCGTCGCGATCGACGCGCAGCGCGGGGACGTGCCGGGCGTCACCTGGCGGGTGACGGACGTCCGCGACCCGCTGCTGTCCGGGCGGCTCTCGGACGTGGACGTGATCGTCCACCTCGACCTGGCCCGCTCGCCCGACCTGGACCCCCGCGAGCGCCGCACCCACAACGTGCGGGGCGCGCAGACCGTCGTGACGGCCGCCGCGGCCGCCCGCGTCCGCCGCGCTGTCCTCGTGACGAGCGCCATGGTCTACGGGGCGGGCCCCGGCAACGCCGTCCCGCTGGCCGAGGACGCGCCGCTGCTCGCCGAGGCCAACGAGAGCATCGCCGGCGACTACCTGGAGATCGAGGACCTGGCGGCCGGCGCCGGCGCCGTCCACCCGGGCCTGGACGTCACCGTGGTCCGCCCGGCGGCCCTCGTCGGCCCCGGCGTCGACACCGTGATCACCCGGCACTTCGAGGCGCCCCGGCTGCTGTCGGTGAAGGGCTCGGCCCCCGCCTGGCAGTTCTGCCACATCGAGGACCTCGCCGCCGCGCTGGAGGTCGTCGTCACCGCGGGCCTCGCCGGCCCGGTCGCGGTCGGCTGCGAGGGGCGGCTCGGCGCGGACGAGGTCGCCGAGATCACCGGCAAGCGCACCTTCGAGCTGCCCGCCGCGCTGACCTTCGGGATGGCGCAGCGCCTGCACCGGCTCGGCATGACGCCGGCGCCCGCCACCGACCTGCACTACGTCGCCTACCCGTGGGTCGTGGACGCCGCGCGACTGCGCGCGGCGGGCTGGAAGCCGGTCTACGACAACGCCACCGCGCTCCGCGTCCTCATGGAGGAGACCGCCGGGCGGCACGCCGTCGTCGGGCGCCGCGTCGGCGGCAAGGAGGCCACGATGGCGACGGCCGCGGGCGCCACCGTCGCCGCGATCGGCGCCGCCGCCGCCATCCGCCGCGCCCGCAAGCGCCGCCGCTGACCCTGGCCGGGCCCGTCAGCCGGGGGAGGGCGACGAGCTCGGCGACCCGCTGGGCGACGGCGCGGGCGTCGCGCCGGGCGCCGGTGCGGCCGCCGGGGCCTGCTGCTGGAGGGCGGCGAGGGCGTCCTTGGCCTTCCGCAGCCGCGCCCACGCCTCGCCCATGGCCGGGTAGTCGCCGCGCTTCTGCGCCGCCTCGTAGTCGGTGAACGCCTGCTGCAGCTCCTTGACCGCCTGCTGGGTCCGCGCCGTCAGCGAGCCGCCGCCGGCCGCCGTCGCCGGCTTGCCCGTGATCGCGAAGAGCTGGTCGAGCGCCGTGGTGAGGTCCTTGCCGGACGCGACGTCGTTGTTGTACTTCACCAGGACGTGCTGGAGCGTCGGGTACGGCTGCTGGTTGCCCTGCGAGCTCTGCGTGAACACCGGCTCGACGTACAGCAGGCCGCCCGCGAACGGCAGCGTCAGCAGGTTCCCGAGCTTGGTCACCGTGCCGGAGTTGCGCGTCGGGTACAGCAGGTTCTTGATCTCCGGATCGGACTCGAAGGCGTTCTGCACCTGCCCCGGTCCCTGCGGGCGCGGCACCGCGGCCTTCTCCGTCGTCGTCATCTCCAGCAGCCGCAGCCGGCCGTAGTCCGGGTTCGGCTTCCCGGCGGCGTCCACCGGCGCCGAGTCGGCGGCGAGGAACGCCGCCAGGTACCCCTGCCGCGGCGGCGTGAACGAGCTGGTCAGCGAGAAGCGCGGGGCGCCGTCCGGCTCCGGCATCCGCAGGCTGAGGTAGGCCGGCGGCTGGATCTTGCCGCGGTTCACCGGGTTCGGGTCCTCGGGGACGTCCCAGAAGCCCTGCCCGTTGTAGAACGAGTCGGCCTGCGTCACGTGGTAGCGGGCGAGGATGCGGCGCTGCACCTTGAACAGGTCCTCGGGGTAGCGCAGGTGCGCCAGCAGCTCCGGCGGGATCGCCGACTTCGGCTCGACCGTCCCCTTGAACACCTTCATCCAGGTGCGGGCGACCGGGTCGGCCTCGTCCCACTGGTAGAGGTGGACGGTGCCGTCGTAGGCGTCCACCGTCGCCTTCACCGCGTTGCGCAGGTAGTTGATCCGCTGGTCGGACTGGCGGGCCACCGCCGACCGGGTGTCGGTGACGGTGTCGCGGGTCGCGTCCTTCAGCCCGACGGTCTCGGCGTAGGGGTAGCCGCTGGACGTCGTGTAGCCGTCGACGACCCACAGGATGCGGCCGCCCACCGCCACCGGGTAGGGGTTGCCGTCCAGCGTCAGCCAGGGCGCGGCGCGCTGCACCATCTGGCGCGGCGTCCGGTCGTACAGGATCCGGGCGTCCTTCTTGATCGCGCCCGACAGCAGCAGGTTCTTGTCCTGGAAGCGCGTCGCGTACAGCAGCTTGTGGAAGGCGGTGTCGATCGGCACGCCGCCGGTGCCGGTGTAGGTGTGGTCGGCCTGCCCGGCCGCGAGGTCCTGGTCGGGGTAGTCCAGCTCGCGCTGCCCCCGGCCGCCGACGATCGAGTACTGCGCCGACCGCTCGCCGAAGTAGACCTGCGGGCGGGCGAGCGCCGGCGTCCCCTCCTGCGGCATGTCCTGCTGCTTGAACGCCGGCTTGCCGCCGTCCAGCTGGTCGCCGGCCGCCCGCACGAACCCGTACCCGTGCGTGTAGATCAGGTGGTCCTTGACCCAGCCCTTCTGGTCGCGCGGCGCCCCCGACAGCTCGCGGACGGCGACCACCGAGTCCTGGCCGCCGTAGCGGTCGACGTCCAGGGTGTCGGGGAAGCGGTAGAACTCGCGGATCTGCTGGAGCTGCTGGAACGTCGGCCCCACCACGGCCGGGTCGAGCAGCCGCACCCCCGACAGGGTGTCGCGCTGCGCGGCCAGCCGCGTCCCGTCGGTCTCGGCCGCCGACCCGTACGGCTCCGGCTTCACGTCCTGGACGCCGTAGGCGGCGCGCGTCGCGTCGATGTTGCGCTGGATGAACGCGCGCTCCTTCGCCTGCTCGTCCGGGCGCACCTGGAACTGCTGGATGAGCAGCGGGTACACGCCGCCGACCAGCACCGCCGACAGCACCAGCAGCGTGAGGCCCGCGCCCGGCAGCACCATGCCGCGCCGCACGATGTTGACGAAGAACAGCACCGCGCAGATCAGCGCGATGACCGCCAGGATCGTCTTCGCCGGCAGCAGCGCGTTCACGTCGGTGTAGGACGCGCCCGTCGTCACGCCCCGCTCGGAGTGCACGAGGCCGTACCGGTCGAACCAGTAGGCGAACGCCTTCAGCAGCACGAACAGGCCGACCAGCACCGACAGGTGCGCGCGCGCGGGAAGGCTCGCCTTCTCGCCCGGCCCCTGGATCTGCAGGCCGCCGTACAGGTAGTGCACCATCACCGCCGCGACCAGCGACAGGATCACCGTCGCGAACACCACGCCGAGCAGCAGCCGCAGGAACGGGTAGGTGAAGACGTAGAACGACACGTCCTTGTGGAACTCCGGGTCCTCCACCCCGAACGGCGTCCGGTGCAGGAACGCCAGCCACACCGGCCACCGCCCCGCCACCGACGACCCCGTCAGCAGTCCCAGCAGCAGCAGCGCGCCCCCCGTCACCAGCCGCCGCCGCGGCTCGATCAGCGCCCGGTAGCGGTCCAGGCCGCGCTGCTCCACCGACAGCGGCCGGTACACCGGCCGCAGCCGGTAGGCGATCACCATGTTCGCGCCGACGACCAGCGCCATCAGCAGCCCCGCGCCCGCGAACAGCACCGCCTGCGCCCGCAGCCGGGTGGTGTACACCGAGCCGAACCGCGCCGCCGGCGTCCCGATCGAGCGGTACCAGAGCAGGTCCGTCCAGATCGCGGTGAACACCAGGTAGGCGGCGACCAGCACCGTCAGGGCCACGAGGACGGGCAGCGCCGTCCCGCGTCGCCCGGTGCCGGCCCGCCGCCCGAGTCCAGGAGTCCGGAAGGTCAAGGAGGGCCCCTCCGTTCAGGGTCGCGCCACCGGCGCGCGCCGGTGCACTGGTAGCAACTTATCGACTTGCGCAGGGGTTCCCGCATCCTCCCGGGACGGCAGCGGGGAAGATGGACCCGTGAGCCTTCTGGAAGAAGTCGTCCTCGATCTCGAACGTCACGCCGCGCAGCAGGGCTGGGACGCGCCGCCCCGCCTCTACGCCCTGGTGCGGAGCGGCGAGCTCCTCACCGCCGAGCCCGAGCTCGCCGCCGAGCTCGGCCTCGACGCCGGCACCGACACCCTCGCCGCGCTGGAGCAGGAGGAGCTGCCGGACGGCGCCGGCGTCGAGGACGCCCTCGCCGGCATCGCCTGGCCGGACACGGTCGCCGGCTGCGCCCTCGTCATGGAGCGCGTCGTGCTGCCGCCCGAGGTCGAGGACGAGATCCCCGACGACGAGGAGGAGGCCGCCCGCTGGGCCGCCGAGCACCCCCAGCGCGAGGACGTCCGCATGGTCGTCGGCGTGCTCCGCGACGGCGTCCGCCACTCCGCGCTCCGGCTGCGCCGCCACGACGCCGACGACGAGGTCCTCGTCGGCCCCGAGCTCGTGCCCGCCCTCGCCGACGCCCTCGCCGCCACCCTCGAACCGGACGAACCGGTCGCCTAGATCGCGGCGGGCCGGGGTCCGGGCGGGTAACCTGCGCCTGTGAGCGACGTCATCAGGCTGGCCGATGTGAGGGAAACGCCGCTGTCGGTGGACGAGGTGTTCGCCGCCGTCGGCGACCCGGCCGCGGGCGGCACCGCCGTCTTCGTCGGGACCGTCCGCGACTCCGACCACGCCCGCGCCGTCCGGCGGCTCTCCTACAGCGCCCACCCGAGCGTCGGCGCCGAGCTGCGGACCGTCATGGAGAAGGTCGCCGCCGACTTCCCGGTGACGGCGCTCGCCGCCGTCCACCGCGTCGGCGACCTGGAGATCGGCGACCTCGCCGTCGTCGTCGCCGCGGCCTGCCCGCACCGCGGCGAGGCGTTCGACGCCTGCCGCCGCCTCATCGACGACCTCAAGGCGCAGGTCCCCATCTGGAAGCACCAGCTGTTCGCCGACGGCGGGGACGAGTGGGTCGGCGCCTGCTGAGGCGCCGGTTCGGCATAGAGTCTCCGCCATGTCCCGTCGCACCGTCACGCTCACCCTCGCGAGCGTGCTCGTCCTGGCGTTCGCCCTCGTGGGCTCCTTCCTGCCCGTGCCCTACGTGGCGCTGATGCCCGGACCGACGAGCAACACCCTCGGCGTCAACGCCCGGAACGAGCCCCTCATCAAGATCGAGGGCCGGCCGACGTACCCCGACCAGGGACACCTCAACTTCACCACCGTCACCTACCGGGGCGGGCTCGGCAACCGCATCGACCTGTTCACCGCGCTGCGCGGCTGGATCGAGAACGACGTCGCGATCGTCCCGGAGGAGACGCTCTTCCCCAAGAACGAGTCGCAGCAGCAGGTCGACGCCGAGAACACCCGGCAGATGCAGGACTCCCAGCAGAACGCCGAGGCCGCCGCCCTGAAGGAGCTCGGCATCGCCGTCGGCACCGAGGTCACCGTCGACACCGTCCAGCAGGGCAAGCCCGCCGCCGGGAAGCTGAAGCCCGGCGACCGCGTCGTCGCCGTCGACGGCACCGAGGTCACCGGCGTCGAGCAGGTCACCCGCCTCATGGGCGACCGCAAGCCCGGCACCACCGTCAAGGTCGAGTACCAGCGCGAGGGCAGGGACGCCACCGCCACCCTCACCACCGTCGCCGCCGACGACGACCCGGCCCACGCCGTCATCGGCATCGTGCTCGGCGAGCGCTACAGCTTCCCCTTCAAGGTCGACATCAGCGTCGGCGACGTCGGCGGCCCCTCCGCCGGACTGATGTTCTCCCTCGCCATCGTCGACAAGCTCACCCCGCAGTCCCTCACCGGCGGCCGCTTCATCGCCGGCACCGGCACCATCACCCCCGAGGGCAAGGTCGGCCCCATCGGCGGCATCCAGCAGAAGATGGTCGCCGCCCGCCGCGCCGGCGCCACGATCTTCCTCACCCCCAAGGACAACTGCGCCGACGCCGCCCCCGCCGCCCCCAAGGGCCTCCGCCTCGTCCGCGCCGACACCCTCCACGACGCCCGCCAGGCCCTGGAGTCCCTCAACGCCGGCAAGCCCGAGACCGGCCTCCCCACCTGCACCGCCCCCTGATTTGCGCAACGCCCGAGCACCCCATACAGTTGAGACATCGCCGCGGGGTGGAGCAGTTCGGTAGCTCGCTGGGCTCATAACCCAGAGGTCGCAGGTTCAAATCCTGCCCCCGCTACCAATACGCCTGGTCGAAGCTTTTGGCTTCTTCCAGGCGTCTTTGCTTTTCCCCTGGGGGGCGACCCCCAGACCCCCGGACCGGGGGTTTCCCCCGGACCCCCTGCGGGGGTCGGGGTCTGTGCGGACCTTTACTTCATCGGCTGAGGCTCACCCGTGCGGGGCTGGGGGCCGCGCGGACCTTTGCTCACCGGCTTTGGTTCACCCGTGCGGGGCCGGGGCTGTGCGGACCTTTACTTCATCGGCTGAGGTTCACCCGTGCGGGGCTGGGGCGGGGTCAGGAGGCCAGGGTGGTGCGGGTCTCCTGCAGCCATTCGGCGGGGAAGATCTGCATGAGCCTCTCCTGGGTGGCGGTCGAGATCACTTCGCCGGACAGCGGATCGAGGCAGTTCCGGGCGACGGCGGCATGGTGCTCGGGCGCCTTGCAGATGAGGACGGCCAGTATCCGGACGGCCCGGATGAGATCGTCCAGCCGCGCGGCGAAGGAGACTCGCTGGACGACCTCCCAGGTCGCGTGGACGGCGGCCCTCGCCACGGTGTCCGCCAGAAGGGAACGTTTGTAAGCCTGGCGTGAAGCCAGGATTTCTCTGGCGACGAGGCCCGGCGCGAGGTCGAGCTGTTCTTTCACATCGCTCAGGACCCGTGCGAAGCAGGCGAGCAGCTCGCACCAGAAGTGATCGGTCATGGCCTTCATGCAGGCCGTCCGCCCGTGCGCTTCGAGTTCGGGCGCCAAAAGGGGCGGTGCCTCACCCGCGATGGCGGTGCCCAGCTCTTCGACCTGCTCGATGGCGCGCCCATTCGCTGCGAGCCAGTCGACGATGTCCGCGATGGCGGTATCGGTGGCCGCAGCCTTGCCGCGTTCGCTCGGTTCGGGCCGCTTCCGCCTGGTGGCGGTCGACCAAGCCGCGTCGGCCCTGGCTCGGAAGGCCGCACGGTCCGCGGGCGGCGCGACGGCGAGCCGCAGATGCCCGCGCCAGCCGTGTTCCAGGCCGCCGCATCCGCCGCAAACGCACTTGTGTTTTTGCGCTTCCGCACAACCGCTCGTATGGGCCATGGCATCTCCCGCGTTCCGTCTGCGGCCGGAAAAAGTCGATCCGGTGTCTCGACCGTTGGTGGCGAGAGAAATGCTCAAGGATTGCGCGTCGGCTGTAAATGCAAGAATGCACACTTCTCGATTGCGGACGCTTTCGTCAATGGATGTCCGTAAATGGTGCCCGTGTGCTTTCGGGGGCGGGTGTGGAAATGCTTTTCCCGCTGAAAAGGGGTGGTGGCCGAGCTTGGTTGTCCTGGGCGGTTCGTTCAGGACCCGTTCAGGTGGGGGGAGAGGGTGAGGGCCAGGTGGAGGGTGAGGCGGTCCTGGCCGTTGGTGAGGGTGAGGCCGGTCAGGGACTCGATGCGGTGCAGGCGGTGGTAGAGGGTCTGGCGGTGGACGGCGAGGGCGCTCGCCGTGGCCTGGGCGCTGCCGGCGTGGTCCAGGTAGAGGCGCGCCGTCGCGGCCAGGTCGGGGTGGGCCAGCAGGCGGGCGATGCCGGGGGACAGGACGGCGTCGGAGAGGGCGGCGTCGCCGGCCACGCGGAGCAGGCGGAGGGCGCCGAGGGACGACCAGTCGCGGGTCTCGCCCGGCGCGGCGGCGCGGGCGGCGACGCGGGCGCGGAGCCAGCCCTCGCGGACGGCGGCGAGCGAGGTGACCGGCGTGCACAGGCCCGCGGCGGACGGGGCCGGGCCGCGCTCCTCCAGGAGGCGCCGGGCGCGCTCCACGGCGGGCAGCGGTGACGCGGCGGAGGCGACCAGGACGTGGTCGCCCTCCCAGACCGCCGTCAGGATCGAGCGGGGCAGCAGCCACGGATTGAGGGGCCGCGGGTCCGGGCCGGGCGCGCGGAGGACGGCGACGGCGAGGGGCGGTTCCAGCGCGCCCGTCTCGGCCAGCTCGTCGGCGGCGGCGGCGCGGACGTCGGGCTGGGACGACAGCAGGTCGGCGAGCTTCCAGCCGAGGTCGTCGCGCTCGCGGGCCTGGCGGGCCATGAGGAGGCCCGCGCGCTCGCAGAGCGGCGCCGCCTCGGCGGCGAGGGCCGGGGTGATGCGCTCCTCGTCGTCCAGCAGCCACAGGTAGCCGTAGGTGACGTTGTTCCAGCGGACCGGCAGGCAGAGGCGGCCGAGGACGCCCGCGGCGTGGTCGGCGGGGATGCGGACGGGCCCGGTGGCGCGGGCGATCCCGTAGTGCTCGAAGCGGCTGCGGACGGCGTCGGTGGAGCGGCGGTGCAGGATCGACTCCATCCGCACCGGGTCGATCGTGTCGCCGTGCGCGGCGTAGGCGACGAGGTGGAAGTCGCGGTCCTCCAGCGTCGCCGGGGCGCCGAGGAGGTCGGCGGCGTCCTCGGCCAGGGACTGGAGATCGGCGGGCACGGCTCCTCCGTTGGACAGATGTATGAAGAAGGCGGGGTGGTGAAGCGACATCTGACTGTAGCCGGGTGGCTACAGTTTTTCTAACCTGGAGGGGTATCACTGTTCGGGGGAGGTTCTCATGCCCAATGCGCTGCTCCTGGCGTCGGCGCGCAGCGAGAAGCTGCGCGACCTGATCACCGCCGTGCCGGTGACGCGCGGCGTCGTCGACCGGTTCGTGGCCGGGGAGAACCTGGAGGCCGCCGTCCGCGCGGTCCGCGAGCTCACCGGCGACGGCCTGAAGGTCACCCTCGACCACCTCGGCGAGGACACCACCGACCGCGCGCAGGCCGACGCCACCCGCGACGCCTACCTCGCGCTGTTCGCCGCGTTCGCCGAGCACGGCCTCACCGAGGACGCCGAGGCGTCGGTGAAGCTGTCGGCCGTCGGCCAGTTCCTGCCCGGCGGCGAGGCCATCGCGCTCGACAACGCGCGGGCGATCGCCGCGGCCGCCGAGCGGCTCGGCATGACGATCACCCTGGACATGGAGGACCACACGACCGTGGACTCCACCCTCGGCATCCTCGCCGAGCTGCGCCGCGACTTCCCGCGCACCGGCGTCGCGATCCAGGCGATGCTGCGCCGCACCGAGGGCGACCTGAAGGACCTCACCGGCGAGGGCTCGCGCGTCCGCCTGGTGAAGGGCGCCTACGCCGAGCCCGCCTCGGTCGCCTTCCAGTCCCGGCACGACGTCGACAAGGCGTACGTGCGGGCGCTGCGGATCCTGATGGAGGGCGACGGCCACCCGATGGTCGGCAGCCACGACCCGCGCATCATCGAGATCGCACTCGACCTCGCGCACCGCAACGGGCGCGAGCCCGGCGGCTACGAGTTCCAGATGCTGTACGGCATCCGCGCCGCCGAGCAGCGCCGCCTCGCCGCCGAGGGGCAGGCGATGCGCGTCTACGTGCCCTACGGGGGCGACTGGTACGGCTACTTCATGCGCCGCCTCGCCGAGCGCCCCGCCAACCTCGTGTTCTTCCTCCGCTCCTTCCTGAACCGCTAGGAGGCCCTTGATGGACGCTGTGACCACCGTGCCCGCACCGGTCAACGAGCCGGTCCGCGGCTACGCGCCCGGCAGCCCCGAGCGGGCCCGCCTGGAGGACGCGCTCGCCGCCCTCCAGGACGCCGCGCCGCTCGACCTGCCCATGACGATCGGCGGCCGCCGCCGCCTCGGCGCCGGCGCCAAGGTCGACGTCGTGCAGCCGCACGCGCACGCCAAGGTGCTCGGCACCTTCGGCACCGCCACCGAGGACGACGCCCGCGACGCCGTCGAGGCCGCGCTCGCCGCCGCCCCCGGCTGGCGCGCGCTGTCCTTCGACGACCGCGCCGCGGTCTTCCTGCGCGCCGCCGACCTGCTGGCCGGCCCGTGGCGCGAGCGGATCCTCGCCGCCACCATGCTCGGCCAGTCCAAGACCGCCCAGCAGGCCGAGATCGACAGCTCCTGCGAGCTCGCCGACTTCCTGCGCTTCAACGTGCACTTCGCCCGGCAGGTCATCGCCGAGCAGCCGGTCAGCTCGCCGGGCGTGTGGAACCGCACCGACCACCGGCCGCTGGAGGGGTTCGTCTACGCGATCACCCCGTTCAACTTCACCGCCATCGCCGGGAACCTGCCGACCGCGCCCGCCCTCATGGGCAACGTCGTCGTGTGGAAGCCGTCCCCGACGCAGACGCTGTCGGCCGTGCTGTTCATGCGGCTGCTGGAGGAGGCGGGGCTGCCCGCCGGCGTGATCAACCTGGTCACCGGCGACGGCATCGCGGTGTCGGACGTGGCGCTCACCCACCCCGACCTCGCCGGCATCCACTTCACCGGCTCCACCCCGACCTTCCAGCACCTGTGGAAGACCGTCGGGGAGAACATCGGCCGGTACCGCACCTACCCGCGGCTCGTCGGCGAGACCGGCGGCAAGGACTTCGTCGTCGCGCACCCGTCCGCCGACCCGGCCGCCCTGAAGACCGCCCTCGTCCGCGGCGCCTTCGAGTACCAAGGGCAGAAGTGCTCGGCGGCGTCCCGCGCCTACGTCCCGCGCTCGCTGTGGGAGGGCGGGCTGAAGGACGCGCTCGCCGCCGAGGTCGACGGTCTCACCATGGGCGACGTCACCGACCTGTCGAACTTCATGGGCGCCGTCATCGACGAGCGGTCCTTCGCCAAGAACAAGGCCGCCCTCGACCGCGCGAAGGCCGACCCGACGATCGAGGTCGTCGCGGGCGGCACCTACGACGACTCGACCGGCTACTTCGTCCGGCCGACCGTCCTCGTCTCCACCGACCCCGAGAACGAGATCTTCCGGACCGAGTACTTCGGCCCGATCCTCGGCGTCCTGGTCTACGACGACGCGCGCTACGACGAGATGCTCGACCAGATGGAGGCGGTGTCGGACTACGCCCTCACCGGCGCGGTCATCGCGACCGACCAGGCCGCGATCGCCCGCACCGCCGAGCGGCTGCGGTTCGCCGCGGGCAACTTCTACATCAACGACAAGCCGACCGGCGCCGTCGTCGGGCAGCAGCCGTTCGGCGGCGGCCGGGCGTCCGGCACCAACGACAAGGCCGGCTCGGCGCTGAACCTGCTGCGCTGGACGTCGCCGCGCTCCATCAAGGAGACGTTCGTCCCGCCGACCGAGTACGGCTACCCGCACATGGGCTGACGCCCGCCCGAACCCCCCGCCTGAACACGGGCCGCCCCCGCTGAACGGTCTCAGCGGCGGCGGCCCGTCCCCATCCCCGTCGCGGGGAGGGTCCTCCAGCCTCGGGTGAAGGGGGAGGCGATGCGTTCGGCGCGGTCGAGGTCGACGCCGACGCGGGGGTGGGCGCGGAGGAGCTCCTCGAAGGCGACGCGGGCCTGGAGCTTGGCGAGGTGGGAGCCGATGCAGAAGTGCGGGCCCGTCGCGAAGCCCAGGTGGCGGGGGATGTCGCGGGTGACGTCGAGGCGGTCGGCTTCCGGGCCGAACTCGCGCTCGTCGCGGTTGGCCGAGCCGTAGAGCATCATCACCTTCTCGCCCGCCGGGATCTCCACGCCGTGCAGCACGACGGGACGCGTGGTGGTGCGGCCGAGGGACTGCACCGAGCCCTCCAGGCGCAGGAACTCCAGCAGCGCGTTCGGGATGAGGGACGGGTCGGCGGCGAGCCGCTCGCGCTGGGCGTGGTCGCCGTCCAGCAGCGCGACGCCGTGCGAGATCAGGTTGCCGGTGGTGTCGTTGCCGCCGGCGATCATGACGAAGACGAAGCCGAGGACGTCCCAGTCGGTGAGCCGCTCGCCGTCCGCCTCGGCGGCCGTCAGCGCGCTGATCAGGTCGTCGCCGGGGTCGGCGCGGCGGGCCGGGATCAGCTCGCTGAAGTAGCCGAACATCTCGGCGATCGCCGCGACGCCGGGGCCCGAGGTGAGCGCGCGGGCGTCGAAGCCGTCGTCCTGGAAGGTGGTGAGCGCCGACACCCACGGCCCGAACCGGTGCCGGTCGGCCTCGGGGACGCCGAGCAGGTGCGCGACGACGAACGTCGGCAGCGGCGAGGAGAAGTCCAGGTGCAGGTCGGGGGTGCCGCCGTCGGCGGCGGTGCGCTCCATCGCGGCGATCCGGTCGCGGACGAACGCGCGCAGCCGGTCCTCCAGCGCGGCGACCCGGCGCGGCGTGAACCCCGAGCTGATCAGGCGGCGCAGCCGGGTGTGGCGGGGCGGGTCGAGCATGACGATCGTCGGGGCGAGGCCGAGCTCGCCGATCTCGTCCGGGTAGAAGGTGAGGCCCTGCGCGGACGAGAACGTCGCGGTGTCGCGGACCGCGTCCCAGATGTCGGCGAAGCGCGACAGCGCCCAGTAGGCGGGGGCGCCGTCGTGGCGGTGGACGGGGTCCTCGTCGCGGAGGCGCCGGTAGACGGGGTAGGGGTCGGCCTGGAACGCCGGATCGAACGGATCGTACATAGTGACGACCTCCGTTAATAACGTGCCCTGTTAGTATCACCGGCGTGCCGAGAGACGCAAGGGCCACCCGCGCCAGCCTGCTGCGGGCCGGCGCGCGGCTGTTCGCCGAGCAGGGCATCGACGCCGCCCGCACCCGCGACATCGTCGCGCTCGCCGGGCAGGCCAACGACTCGGCCGTCACCTACCACTTCGGGTCGCGGCAGGGGCTGCTCGCCGCCATCCTGCGCGCCGGCGTCGCCCGCATGGAACCGGCCCGCGCCCGCGACCTCGCCGATCTGGACGGCACCGACCTCGACGCCCTCGTCGCCGCGATCGTGCGGCCCCTCGCCGACGAGGCGCGCAGCGAGGAGGGCCGCGACTTCCTGCGGATCGTCGCGCAGGTGGCGGGCCTCGCCGGCGTGCGCCGCCACGCCCTCCCCGAACCGGTCGCCGGGACGGCGCTCGCCCGCCAGCTCGACCTGCTGGAGAAGCACCTCACCGCCCGGCTGCCCGAACCGGTCGCGCTGGAGCGGATGGCGGCGCTCATCGCGTTCCTCACCGCCGCGCTCGCCGACCGCACCGCCCAGAGCGCGCCGCTGCTGCCGCACGACGCCTACACCGCCGAGCTCACCGCCATGCTCGCCGCCGCCCTGCGCGCGCCCACGCCCTGGCCGGCCTGACGCGCGCGGCGGGCGCGGCCCGCGGCGTCAGCGCACCACGGCGGGGGAGAAGGCGTCCGCGATCAGCTTGCGCGGAGCGCCCGACCCGTCCGCCGGGACCGCCCACACGTCGGTCGAGGTCCCGTCCGCCCGCCCGTACATGACCGTCCGATCGTCCAGCCACGCCGCCTGGTCGTCGACGCTCGCCCGCTCGGCGAGCGCCGTCTCCCGCATCGTCCCCAGATCGAGGACGTGCAGCCGCCACGGCCGCGACCGCACCCCCGTCGCCTTCTTGAACGCGAGCCGCGTCCCGTCCGGCGACAGCGACGGGCACTCGGCGTTCGCGCGGAGCGCCCGCATCGACCGCCCCGACATCCGCCCCACCACCAGGTACGCGACGCCGCGCGTCTTCGCCGTCGCGTAGAACCGGTCGTCGTCGGCCGCGAACGTCACGCCCCAGTAGTTGAGATCCGCCGACCGGTCCGGCGCCCCGTCGCGGATCAGCTTGAACGACTCCAGCGACGACAGCGTCGCGCCCGTCCTCGTGTCCAGCACGCCCGTGCGCGTCGACATGCCCCGGCCCGTGTACGCGTCACCGGTGACGAACACCGTCCACGACACCATCCGCCCGCTCGGCGACACCCGCGCCCGGCTCGGCAACCCCGTGATCGGCACCCGCTGCTTCTCGCGCAGCGAGCGGTCGAACACCACCAGGTCCGTCACCGGCGTCCCCCCGCGCCGCATCGTCAGGCACACACCCGTCCCAGCGGCCGCGTACACCCGCACGCAGTTCAGGGAGCCCACCCGCCGCGGCCCGTCCGGCGCCCCGACCGCGCTCGACGCCACCATGCCGTTCCCCGCACCTGCCCGCGCGTTACGGAACAGCAACTCGCCCGGCTCGATCACCACCCCGCCGGCCGCCGGCGCCCTCCCCCCGCACCCGCACACCACCCCGGCCGCCACCAGCACCGCACCCGCCCGCACCCACCGCCCACGTCTCCTCATCAGCGCGCCAACCTAATGAGTTTGCGTAGCGCCCCGCCACCTCATACAGTTGAGACATCGCCGCGGGGTGGAGCAGTTCGGTAGCTCGCTGGGCTCATAACCCAGAGGTCGCAGGTTCAAATCCTGCCCCCGCTACCAATACGCCTGGTCGAAGCTTGCGCTTCTTCCAGGCGTCTTTGCTTTTCCCCTGGGGGGCGACCCCCAGACCCCCGGACCGGGGGAATCCCCCGGACCCCCTGCGGTGGCCTGGGTCTGTGCGGACCTTGACTTCATCGGCTGAGGCTCACCCGTGCGGGGCTGGGGGCCGCGCGGAGCTTTGCTTGCCGGCTTTGGTTCACCCGCTGTGGTCGGGGCGGGGTGGGGGCGTGCGGGGGGCTCCCTATCCTGGG
Source organism: Actinomadura parmotrematis (assembly GCF_019458805.1). Lineage (GTDB taxonomy): Bacteria > Actinomycetota > Actinomycetes > Streptosporangiales > Streptosporangiaceae > Spirillospora > Spirillospora parmotrematis. The sequence goes on along the minus strand of NZ_JAIBOA010000022.1, from coordinate 74,475 downwards.
GGCATGGGGAACCGGGTCGCGGCTGTTGCGGACGTGCTGTGCGTGCTGGTGTTCGTCGGGATCGGGCGGGCCAGCCACGACGAGGCGGGCAGCGTCACCGGGTTCCTCGGGACCGCCTGGCCCTTCCTCGCCGGGCTCGCCGCCGGGTGGGGGGTCACCCGGGCCTGGCGGCGGCCGCTGGCGGTCTGGCCCGTGGGGGCGGGGGTGTGGGCCGCCACCGTCGCCGGCGGGATGGCACTGCGGGCCGTCTCCGGGCAGGGCGTCGCGGTCGCCTTCGTGATCGTCGCCTGCCTGTTCCTCGGCCTCGCGCTGCTCGGCTGGCGCCTCGCCGCCCTCGGCGTCCGGCGGCAGCGGGCGGCTTGAGCTGTTCCCCCGTGCTTGTAGCTTCATGTCCTGGTTGACGGGAATGCCGGGCCACTGGTGAAGTTACCCACTAGTCACGTGTGTGACGGTGAGCACGGTGTGAAGGGAACACGATGGCAACTGCGCTTCGGGACTGGCTGGACAAGCCGAACACCGGACGCGGCGTCCGCTTGGCCGCCGACGACGGGTCCTGGGAGTTCCGCGACTACGGAGCGCTCGCCTCCGCCGCCCGGCGGTCGGCCGCCACGCTGATCGAGGACGGCGTGCGTCCCGGCGACGTCGTGTGCGTCGTGCTGCCCACCGACTTCACCTGCATCGAGACCTACTTCGGCGTCTGGGCGGCGGGCGGCACCGTCTGCCTCATCACCCCGCCGCTGTTCCAGAACGGCGACGACTACGTCGCGCACGTCGCGGCGATCCTGCGGCAGGCCAAGCCGGTCCTGACGATCGCCTCCGCCGGGCTCACCGACCTGGTGCAGCGGGCCATGACCGACGCCGGGCTGGCGGGCGGGCCGCGCGAGCCGCGCCTCGCCGACGCCGAGGCCGACGTGCGGCCGGCCGGCGAGCTCGCGCTGCTCCAGTTCACCTCCGGGTCCTCCGGCGCCCCCCGCGGCGTCATGGTCACCTGGGAGAACCTGGAGGCCAACTGCGAGCTCATCGCCCGCATGGCCGGCTACGAGGACGGCGACGTCGTCGCGTCCTGGCTGCCGCTCTACCACGACATGGGCCTGATCGGCGCGTTCATCACCCCCATCGCCCGCCAGGGCGAGCTGCGGCTGATGCGCCCCGACCACTTCATCCGCGACCCCGCGAGCTGGATCCGCTGCTTCGCCGAGGCCCGGCACACCGCCGCGCCGCCGTTCGCGTTCGCCTACACCGCCCGCAAGGTGAAGCCCGAGCAGCTGGAGGGCATCGACCTGTCCGGCTGGAAGATGGCGCTGGCGGGCGCCGAGCCGATCGACCCGCACTCGCTGGAGACCTTCGCGCAGCTCCTGGAGCCGTTCGGGTTCGACCGCAAGACGTTCAAGCCCGGCTACGGCATGGCCGAGACGACCCTGCTCGTCACCATGGACCACGCGCAGCGGCCGCCCGTCGCGATCCGCCCCGACGGCGAGTCGCTGGCGTTCGGCGAGCCCGTCCGCATCCTGGAGCAGCACTCGCTCGGCCCGGAGTCCCTCGGCGCCAAGTCCGGCTGGATCGTCGGGTGCGGCACCCCGGAGGAGGACGTCCCGGTCTGGATCGTCGACGACGACGGCACCGTCCTGGAGCCCGGCCGCCTCGGCGAGATCGTCGTCGGCGGCGCGTCGGCCTGCCAGGGCTACTACGCCGGCGCCGAGGGCAAGTCCACCCGCTTCGGGACCGACCCGGCCGGCGAGGGCTGGGCCGTCTACACCGGCGACGCCGGGTTCTTCCACGAGGGCCAGCTGTTCGTCCTCGGCCGGATGGGCGACAGCATCAAGGTCCGCGGCCGCTCGGTCTACGTCGAGGACCTGGAGGCCAAGCTCGCCGAGGTCACCCGCCTCGGCAAGGGCCGCCTCACCGTCGTCGCGGTGCCCGGCGCCGGGCAGAAGGGCCTCGCGCTGTTCGCCGAGACCAACGACGCCCCGTGGGCCGAGGAGGTCCGCGAGGTGCTGCGCCGCCGCGTCGGCGAGGACGTCGAGGTGACGCTCGTCGTCGGGCACGGCCTCATCCAGCGCACCTCCAGCGGCAAGCCGCGCCGCCGCTACATGTGGGAGCAGTACCAGGCGGGCCGGATGGCCGGCGCCCGCCCGGTGGAGTAGCCACCCCCGGAGGACGCCCGCCCGCGCACCACCCCCCTCGGCGCGGGCGGGCGTCCCACCCTCTCTGACCGGGAACGCCGCACTTTGTCAGTGTCCTGATTGATAATCCGGACGTTCTTGGACACGATGTCGTTGACGCGCTGAGAGGTCGACGATGCCCCCCGTAACGAAAGCCCTGTGGCGCCTCGGCTCCCGCCTGGGCTCCACCGCCCAGAACGCGCTGGAGGTGGCGCGCTTCGGCGGCCTGGACACCGGCGACGACGCCACGCCCCACGAGGTGGTGACCGAGCAGCGGGTGTACCGGCTGCGGCACTACTTCCCGGACGCTGCGCCGGGCGACCGCCCGCCGATGGTCCTGGTCCCGCCGCTGATGATCAGCGCGGAGGTGTACGACATCTCCTCGCGGGTGAGCGCCGTCGCCGAGCTGCACCGGCGCGGCGTCGACCCGTGGGTGGTCGACTTCGGCGCGCCCGAGCGCGAGCCCGGCGGCCTGGCGCGGACCGTCAGCGACCACGTCCTCGCCGTCAGCGACGCGGTGGACCGGGTGCGCGCGGCGACCGGCCGGGACGTGCACCTCGCCGGCTACTCGCAGGGCGGCATGTTCGTCTACCAGGCCGCCGCCTACCGGCGCAGCGCGGGCGTCGCGTCGCTGGTGACGTTCGGCAGCCCCGCCGACACGAGCGTCGGCCTGCCGTTCGGGCTGCCGTCCTGGCTCGCCGGGGACGTCGCCGAGCGCATCCCGGACGCGCTGCTCGGCGGCTTCGCCGTCCCCGGCTGGGTGACGCGCACCGGGTTCCAGCTCCTCAGCCCGGTGAAGTCGGTGCGCAGCCGCGTCGAGTTCGTGCTCGCGCTGCACGACCGCGAGCGGCTCGCGCCGCGCGAGCGGCAGCGCCGGTTCCTGGAGCGCGAGGGCTGGGTGTCGTGGCCGGGCCCCGCGCTCGCCGAGTTCATCCGCCAGTTCATCCAGCACAACCGGATGCTGACCGGCGGGTTCGTCATCGGCGACCGCCTCGTCACCCTCGCCGACATCACCTGCCCGGTGCTGACGTTCGTCGGCGAGGTCGACGAGATCGCCTCGCCGGTCATGGTGCGCGGCATCCGGCGGGCCGCACCGGGCGCGCAGGTGTACGAGGCCGCGCTCCGCGCCGGGCACTTCGGCCTCGTCGTCGGGTCGCTGGCGATGGCGCAGACCTGGCCCGCGGTGGCGGGGTGGGCGCGCTGGCGCGACGGCGACGGGCAGCTCCCCGAGATCGTCGGCCGGGTGGCCGGCGACCTGGAGACCGCGCCCGCGGCCCTGCCGGGCGGGCTGCCCGGCTACGGGCTGCAGCTCGCCCTCGGCATCGGGTCGAGCGCGGCGCGCTCGGCGGCCGGGACGGCGGCGTCGGTGCTGCGCGGCACCCAGGCCATCGCCCGCGAGGCGACGCAGAACCTGCCGCGGCTCGCGCGGCTGGAGCGCATCCACTCCAACACCCGCATGTCGCTCGGGCTGCTGCTGGAGGAGCAGGCCCGGCAGCGGCCCGCCGAGGTGTTCTTCCTCTGGCAGGGCCGCGCGCACACCTACACGCAGGGCGAGCGGCGCATCGACGCGATCGTCAAGGGGCTCGTGCGCATCGGCGTCCGGCAGGGCGACGAGGTCGGGGTGCTGATGAACACCCGGCCGTCGGCGCTCGCGCTCGTCGCGGCGATCAGCCGCCTCGGCGCCGTCGCGGTGCTGCTCCGCCCGGACGGCGACCTGGCGGGGGAGCTCGCCCTCACCAAGGTCCGCAAGGTCGTCGCCGACCCGGAGAACGCCGAGTGCGCCGCGTCGGCCGACGGCGTCGAGGCTTATCTGCTGGGCGGGGGCGGCGCCGACCGGAAGCTGTCGGAACTCGGGCTCGTGGACATGGAGCGGATCGACCCCGACGAGGTCGAGCTGCCCGGCTGGTACCGGCCGAACCCCGGGCGCGCGGGCGACGTCGCGTTCGTGCTGTTCACCGGGGACGGCGCGCGGCTGCGCGCGAGCCGCGTCACCAACCGGCGCTGGGCGCTGTCGGCGCTCGGCACCGCCTCGTCGGCGTCGCTGTCGCCCGCCGACACCGTCTACAGCGTGAGCCCGCTCCAGCACCCGTCGGCGATCCTGATGACGTTCGGCGGCGCGATCGCGTCCGGGGCGCGGCTCGCGCTCGCCACGTCCTACGACCCCGAGACGTTCTGGCACGAGGCGCGCCGCTACGGCGTCACCGTCGTGTCCTACACCTGGTCGCAGCTCCGCTCGCTGGTGAACGCGCCCGAGCAGCCGGGGGAGCGGCACCACGCGGTGCGGCTGTTCATCGGCGCGGGCATGCCGCGCGGCCTGTGGCGCCGCGTCGAGGACCGGTTCGCGCCCGCCCGGGTGCTGGAGTTCTACGCCTCCACCGCGGGCGAGGCGATCCTGGTGAACCTGAGCGGCCGGAAGCCCGGGTCGCTCGGCCGCCCGCTGCCCGGCAGCGCCGAGGTGCGGCTCGCCCGCTACGACCTGGAGCGCGCCGCGCTCGCGACCGGTCCGGACGGCCTCGCCGAGGAGTGCGCCCCCGGCGAGATCGGCATGCTGCTCGCCCGCATCCGCCCCGCGATGATCGCGTCGGCGGCCCGCCCGGTGCGCGGGGTGTTCGCCGCCGAGGACGCCTGGGCCGTCACCGGCGACCTGTTCCGCCGCGACGAGGACGGCGACTTCTGGCTGGTCGGCCGGGACGCCGAGCTCATCCGCACCGAGGAGGGCATCGTCCCGCCCGGCCCGATCCGCGACGCGCTCGGCGACCTGCCGTACGTGGACGCCGTCGCGGTGTACGGCGTCCCGGCGGGCGCCGCCGAGCTCGCCGCCGCCGCGATCAGCCTGCGCGAGGGCGGCGAGGTGAAGCCGGTGGACCTGTCGGAGGCGCTGCTCCGCGTCGAGCCGGGCCTCCGCCCGTCCCTGGTGCGGGTCGTGGACGAGGTCCCGGTGACCGGCGGGCACCGCCTGGACGTCGCGCCGCTCCGCGCCGAGGGCGTGCCGCGCCCCGGCGACGGCCGCGCCTACGTCCGCGACGACACCGGCGCCTACCGCCCACTCACCGCCGAGCTCCGCGAGGCGCTCTAGCCGCGGACGTGGACGGGGGCGCCGTTGCGGACGAGGCGCGGGAGCAGGTCGGCGGTGTGCATCGGGATGCGCACGCAGCCGTGGGACGCCGGGTGGCGCGGCACGCTCAGCGAGCCGTGCATGGCGTAGCCGGAATGGAAGTACAGCGGCTTGTACATGTAGCCGAGGTGGGAGTGCCGCCAGCCGTTGACGCGGCGGGTGACGTGGAAGTCGCCGGCGGGCGTGCGGCGGCCGGGCGAGCCGGTCGAGATGTGGCTGATCAGCACGGGACGGCCCTTGCGGTAGGCCACGAGGAGCTGCCGCTTCAGGTCGATGTCCACGCGGGCGCTCTCGTGCGCGCGCGTCAGCGCCCGCGGCGTGCGCGGGTGGGCGAGCGCCTTCCAGACGGGCCCGTCCACGACGCCGTCCGGCCGCATCCGCTGGACCTTCTGGAACGCCCAGACGGCGGTGCGGGTGTCGGACCGGAAACGGCCGTCGGCGGCCCCCGGGTCGTAGTGCAGGGCGCGCAGGCGGAGCTGCAGGGCGCGCACCCGGGCGCCGGTGTCGCCGGGCCGCAGCGTGCCTGGGGCCGTCGCGGCGGGCCGGACCGGCGCGGGCGCGGGCTGCATGATCACAACGGGCATGTCCCCGACGGTAGGCGGCGCCGCGCACCCCCTGCCGGACGCAGGCCGAAGGAGGGCGGAACCTTTACCCCGGTGCCGTGCAAGTATGGACTTACTGCCGTCGCCTGCGCTAGAACGAAGCTACACAAATCGTCCCTTTGTTCCCCCGGGGAGGGTCCATGGCCCCGAGCGTCCTCGCCCCACCGCCGCCCGGCAGCGGCCTGAAACCGGTCCCCGGCGTGCCGGGGCTGCCCTACCTCGGCGGCACCCTGGCGGCCATGCGCCGCCCGTTCGAGCTCGCCCGCGAACGCTACGACGCCTACGGCGCGGTGAGCTGGGACTGGCTGCTCGGCCAGCGCACCGTGACCGTCCAGGGCCCCGAGGCCACCGAGGCCGTCCTGGTGAACCGGGACAAGGCGTTCGCCAACGGGCCGGCCTGGAGCTACTTCATCGGCCCGTTCTTCTACCGCGGGATCATGCTGCTCGACTTCGAGGAGCACCTGCACCACCGGCGCATCATGCAGCAGGCGTTCACCCGCGACCGGCTGCGCTCCTACATGGACGCGATGGCGCCGGGCATCGCGGCGGGCCTCGACGCCTGGGAGCCCGGCCGCGACTTCCGCTTCTACGACCACGTCAAGAAGCTCACCCTCGACCTCGCCACCGACGTGTTCATGGGCGTCGAGCTGGACCGCGCCGAGGCCGACCGCGTCAACGGCGCGTTCATCGACGCCGTCCGCGCCGGCACCGCCTACGTGCGCGCGCCCGTCCCGGGCCTCCGCTGGCACAAGGGGCTGAAGGCGCGCAAGGAGCTGGAGGCGTTCTTCTACCGGCACCTGCCGGCCAAGCGCCGCGACGGCGGCGACGACCTGTTCGCGGCGCTCTGCGCGGCCGAGACCGACGACGGCCACCGCTTCACCGACGAGGACGTCGTCAACCACATGATCTTCGCGCTGATGGCGGCGCACGACACCACCACCATCACGCTCACCACCATGGCCTACTACCTGGCCAAGCACCCCGAGTGGCAGGAGCGGCTGCGGGACGAGTCGCTGGCGCTCGGCAAGCCCGTCCTGGAGTTCGCCGACCTCGACGCCCTGACCGGCGTCGACATGGCGATGAAGGAGGCGCTCCGGCTGGTCGCGCCGGTGCCCGCGCTGCCGCGCCGCGTCGTCAAGGACACCGAGATCCTCGGCTACCACGTCCCGGCCGGGACGACCGTCGTCGTCACGCCGCTCACCAACCACCACATGGCCGAGTGGTGGCCCGACCCCGAGCGGTTCGACCCCGAGCGGTTCGCGCCCGGGCGCCGCGAGGACAAGGTGCACAGGTACGCCTGGCACCCCTTCGGCGGCGGCGCGCACAAGTGCATCGGCCTGCACTTCGCCGGGATGCAGGTGAAGAGCATCCTGCACCAGCTCCTGCTGAAGCGCCGCTGGAGCGTCCCCGGCCGCTACACCTGGCCCCTCGACACCACCTCCCTGCCCTCGCCGAAGGACGGCCTGCCCGTCCGCCTCGACCTCCTGGAGAACCGATGAGCAAGGTCATCGCCATCACCGGTGCCGCGCGCGGCATCGGCCTCGCCACCGCCCGCGCCGTCCAGGCCAAGGGCGCCACCGTCGTCATCGGCGACATCGACGAGACCGCGGTCAAGGAGGCGGCCGCCGGGATCGGCGCGACCGCGCTGCCGCTCGACGTCACCGACCGCGCGTCCTTCAGCGCCTTCCTCGACGCCACCGGCGACGTGGACGTCCTCGTCAACAACGCCGGGATCATGCCGATCGGGCCGGTCACCGCCGAGTCCGACGAGGACGCCCGCCGCTGCCTGGACATCAACGTGCACGGCGTCATGCTCGGCACCAAGCTCGCGCTGGAGCGGATGCTGCCGCGCGGCCGCGGCCAGATCATCAACATCGCGTCGGTGGCGGGCCTGCTGCCGACCCCCGGCCTCGCGCTCTACAACGCCAGCAAGGCCGCCGTCGTCGCGTTCACCGAGTCGACCCGGCTGGAGGTGCTGGAGTCGGGCGTGAAGGTCGGCGCGATCCTGCCGACGTTCACCAACACCGAGCTGATCTCCGGCACCCGCAGCCCGAAGGGGCAGCGCAACTGCGAGCCCGAGGAGATCGCGGCCGCCGTCGTGCAGATGATCGGCAAGCCGCGGTCGGCGCTCACCGTCCCGGCCAAGTACGGCCGCCAGGTCCGGTTCGGGGCGCTGCTGCCCGACCGCGTCCGCGAGGCGACGATCCGCCGCTTCGAGCTCGACAAGGTCTTCCTGGACTACGACGCCGACGCCCGCAAGGGCTACGACGCGCGCATCCGCGGCTAGCGGGCGGATCCGCCCCGCCGCCGCGGCGATGGTCATGGCGCGTTCCGCATCACTCCCGCTTCTTCGGGTAGGCGCCGTTCGTACGAGACCGACGGAACGGGAGGAACGTCATGGCAGACCTCGGCGGCTGGGCGGACAAGGCCCAGGACTTCGCGAAGGACCACCCCGAACAGGCCGACAAGGCGTTCGACAAGGCCGGCGACTACGCCGACGAGCGCACCGGCGGCAAGTACGGCGAGCAGATCGACTCGGGCGTCGGCGCCGCCGAGGACCGCCTCGGCGTCCCGCGCGACGCGAGCGGCGCCCAGGACGACCAGGGCGACCAGAACGCCCAGGACGAGCAGGGCCGCTAGCCCGCGCCCGCACGGATGGCCGTCCGGCCATCCGTGCGGGCGTCAGTCGGTGGCGTCGGTGACGCCGAAGACCACGGAGGAGACCTCCAGGTAGAGCTGCTCGGGGTAGGGGATGTAGTCGACGTTGCGGAGCGCCTGCTTCTGGCCCGCCGACTCCATGATGAACTCGCCGTACCCGAGCAGCCGCCCGCGCGCCGACCGGTTCAGCGCGATGTCGGTGACCTGCGCGAGCGGCATCATCGCGACGGTGCGGGTGATGATCCCGTGGATCAGCATGATCCGGTGCTCGGTGACGACGAAGAACTCGTCCGACCACTCGTAGACCTTGCCGAGCAGGTAGACCAGCGACAGCGCCCAGAGGACCCACACCCAGGCGAAGCCGGTGAAGCCCTGCACGAGGCCGCAGAGGATCAGCAGGCCGACGGCGAGGAGCAGCGCGTTCAGCAGCACCGCCGGATGCCGGCGGACCGCGATGACGTGGCCCTCGTACGACATGAGGTACTTGCCCACGGCGTGCTCGGTGTCGCCCCGGAAGACGACCATGTCCTGCATGTTCACCTTGGCCACCTTCGTCGGCCCCTGGGGGGCTCAAGCTAGCCGACCGGCCGAGCGGCACGCAGCGACCGCCACGCCCGCCCCAATGGCCGTTCCCGGCCACTCTGCCCTTTCCGTGCCGCTCTAATCGGGTGGTCCGGGAACGTCCGTGCGTTCCGTCGCGCCTCCGTACCACCGGCTCCGGCGACGCGACCCTCACTGCCGCTGTGGCAGCGTCACGAGAAATCCGGTCGCCGAAGCGGCGCCAGGTCGGCGAGGGCGGGCCGGGAGGCACCGGGGCGGTCGTGCGCACCACCGCGAGACGGAAGTAATCGAGTACTTATGCCCGGTACCGGCCGCCGCCCGCCCCCGGCTACTGTCGGGTACATGACCGGCCACCTGACGCTGGACGCCGGCCTGCTGGCCGCCGCGCCCGCCGCCGACGCCCTGGACACCCGCATCCTGGACGCCGCCCTCGGCGAGTTCGCCGCCCACGGCCTGCGCCGCGTCAGCGTGGAGGACGTGGCGAAGCGCGCCGGCGTCGCCCGCACCACCATCTACCGGCGGTTCGCGGGCAAGGACCAGCTCATGCAGGCGGTCATCCTGCGCGAGGTGCGGCGCTTCCTGCTCCGCATCGCGGCGGCGACCGAGGGCCTCGCGGGCCCGGCGGACGTCGTCGTGGAGGGCTTCGTCGTCGGGCTGAGCGCCGCCCGCGCCCACCCGCTGCTCGCCCGCGTCGTGCAGAGCGAGCCGGAGGTGTTCCTGCCGCAGCTCACCATGAACGGCGACGCCGTCATGGTCGCCGCCCGCGACATCCTCGCCGACCGGCTCCGCCGCGCCGACCCCGCCGGCGGCGACGACTACGCGACGGTCGCCGAGGTGCTGCTGCGGCTCGCGTTCTCGCTGCTGCTCGTCCCCGGCGCCGGTCTCGCGCTGGACGGCGAGGACGAGATGCGCGCCTTCGCCCGCGACCACCTCACCCGGATGCTCCGCCGCCCCTGACGGCGGCCCCTGTGGCGGGGCCGCGCCGCCGGCCGGGGCGGTTGTGGCGGGGCCCGGGACTTTCACCGGGCGGCCGGCGTCCCGTACGCTGCGAATCTCGAATCACGTTCTAGAACGGTGGTGGCGCGATGGAGGCGGCGCGGGTCGTCCGGACGGCGTACGGCGAGGTCGGCGGCAGGGTCGAGCAGGGCGTGTCGGCCTACCTCGGCATCCCCTACGCCGCCCCGCCGTTCGGCCCCCGCCGCTTCCAGCGGCCGCAGCCGCCCGAGCCGTGGGACGGCGTCCGCGACGCCACGGCCCACGGCCCGACGGCGCCGAAACCGCCCTACCCGCACGCCTTCGCGGTGCTGCTGCCCGACCCCGACATCGAGGGCGAGGACTGCCTCAACCTCAACGTCTGGACGCCCGACCCCGGCGCCTCCGGCCTGCCCGTCCTGGTGTGGATCCACGGCGGCGCGTTCCGCAACGGCTCGGGCGCGATCGACGTCTACAGCGGCGCCCGCTTCGCCCGCGACGGCGCCGTCTGCGTGACGATCAACTACCGGCTCGGCGTCGAGGGCTTCGCGCACCTGCCGGGCGCGCCCGCCAACCGCGGCCTGCTCGACCAGATCGCCGCGCTGGAGTGGGTGCGCGACAACATCGCCGCGTTCGGCGGCGACCCCGGCGAGGTCACGGTGTTCGGCGAGTCGGCCGGCGCGATGAGCGTCGTCACGCTGCTGTCCCTCGACCTCGGCCTGTTCCGCCGCGCCGTCGCGCAGAGCGGCGCCGGCCAGGTCGTGCAGACCGCCGAGGACGCGCTGCTGGTCACCAGGGAGACCGCCGCGCGGCTCGGCGTCGAGCCGACCGCCGAGGGCTTCGCCGCCGTCGCCCCGCGCGACGTCCTGCGGGTGCAGGCGGCGGTCGCCGCCGAGGTCACCGCGATGCCCGACCCCGCCCGCTGGGGTGTCTCCACCTGCCGCAACGGCATGTCGCTGACGCCCGTCCTCGACGGCGAGCTGCTGCGCGAGGTCCCCGCCGACGCGATCGCCGCCGGCGCCGGCCGCGACGTGGACCTGCTCATCGGCTGCACCGCCGAGGAGTTCCGGCTGTTCCTCGTGCCGACCGGCCTCGCCGCCGCCGTCACCCCCGAGCTGGTCGGCCCCATCGCGGCCGGCATGGGCACGCCGCAGCGCGTCGTCGAGGCCCACCTCGCGGCGCCCGGCGACGCGACGCCCGGCGACCGGCTCGCCGCGATCATCACCGAGACGCTGTTCCGGACGCCCGCCGAGCGCGTCGCGCTCGCGCACGGGCCGCGCACCTGGTTCTACGAGTTCGCCTGGGCGTCGCCCGTCGAGGGGCTCGGCGCCTGCCACGCCCTGGAGATCGGGTTCGTGTTCGACACCCTCGACCTGCCCGGCAACCGGCCGCTCGGCGGCCCCCACCCGCCGCAGGAGCTCGCCGACGCCATGCACGGCGCCTGGCTCGCGTTCGCGCGCGGCGAGGGGCCCGGCTGGGAGCCGTTCGACGCCGGCGCCCGCCGCGTGAAGGTGTTCGACGGCGAGAAGAACCCCGTCGTCGAAGACCCGCGGCCCGAGCGCCGCGCCCTGTGGGCCGAGGACTGACCCTCACAGCTCCCGGACGATGTGCTCGGCGATGGCCAGCGATGACGTCGCGGCCGGGGACGGGGCGTTGCGGACGGTCGTGACCGGCCCGAGCCGCCCGATCCGGAAGTCGTCCACCAGCGACCCGTCCGGATCGACGGCCTGCGCCCGCACCCCGGCCGGCGCGGGCACCATGTCGGACGCGCGCAGCTCCGGCACGAACGCGCGGGCCCGCGCGGCGAACGCCCGCTTCACCGCCGACCCGTACAGCTCGCGCGCGCCCGTCCGCCAGTGCCGCCGCGCCAAGTGCCGGAAGCCCGGCCGGCGCAGCGTCTCCAGCAGGTCGGCGGCGCGCGCGTCGCGCCACCGGTAGCCCTCGCGGGCGAGGGCGAGCACCGCGTTCGGGCCGACGTCCACGCCGCCGTCGACGCGGCGGGTGAAGTGCACGCCGAGGAACGGGTAGCGCGGGTCGGGCACCGGGTAGATGAGGCCGCGCACGAGACCGGCGCGCTCGGGGACGAGCCGGTAGTACTCGCCGCGGAACGGCACGACCGCCGGGTCCGGGGCGTCGCCCGCGAGGCGCGCGACGCGGTCGGCGTGCAGGCCCGCGCAGACGATCAGCCGGTCGAACGCCAGCTCCTCGTGCGGGGTGCGGACGGCGACGCGCCCGCTGGCGCGGCGGAGGCCGGTCACCTCGACGCCGAGCCGGACGGTGCCGCCCGCCGCCCGCACGTCGTCGGCGAGCGCGCGGGCGACGGCGGGGTAGTCCACGATCGCGGTGCTGGGGGAGTGCAGCGCCGCCGCCCCGGCGGCGTGCGGCTCGACCTCGCGGAGCTCCGCGCGGCTCAGGCGGCGGAGCCCCGGCACGCCGTTGGCGAGGGCGCGCCGCTCGATCTCCAGCAGCGGCTCCAGCTCGGCGAGGTCCCGCGCGACGACGACCTTGCCGCACTCCACGTACGGCAGGCCCTTCTCGGTGCAGTAGTCCTTGAGCAGCCCGATCCCGCGGCGGCAGAGCGACGCCTTCAGCGAGCCCGGCGCGTAGTACAGGCCCGCGTGCGCGACGCCGCTGTTGCGGCCGGTCTGGTGGGCGGCGACCCGGTCCTCCTTGTCGAGGACGGTCACCTCGACGCCGGGGCGGGCGCGCGCGACCTCGCGCGCCACCGCCAGCCCGAGGATGCCCGCGCCCACCACACCGATCCGCGTCTCGCCCACGCGCGGGAGACTACGGCATACGTCCCTTACCTGACGTTCAGCGGCCGCTGCCGAGGCGCTTGCGGCCCTGCGCCCGCAGCCGCCGGCGCTGCGACGGGTCGAGCATCAGGTAGCCGGCCGCGGGGAGCGCGATGATCCCGAGCACCAGCAGCCCGACGAGCCAGCCGGGGATGGGGAGCACGAGCACCACCACCGCGGCGATGACCATCCCGATGATCACTTTGGTCTGGGTGGACATGGTTACCTCCGAAACGGCCGCCCTGACATGGACAACGGCCGGACCGCGACCGCCGTTCCACGATATGTCGCGAGTTGCCGCGGGGCCACCCGCCGGGCCGCCGGAGATCGCTCCGTATGCGGGGGGGCGCTCAGATGCGCAGGGAGAGCCGGCCGCCGCCGAGCGCGCGCAGCGTCTCGGCGTGCAGCCGCCCGTTGCTGCACACCACGCTGCCGCCGTCGGGGCCGGGCACGCCGGACAGGTCGGTGAACATGCCGCCCGCCTCCTCGACGATGACCTGGAGGGCGGCCAGGTCCCAGAGCGACGCCACCGGCTCGGCGGACACGTCCACCACGCCCTCGGCGACCATCATGTGCGACCAGAAGTCGCCGAACGCCCGGGTCCGCCAGACCGCCCGGGTGAGGTCCAGGAACCGGTCGAGGCGGCCCTGCTCCTCCCAGCCGTCCAGGCTGGAGTACGACAGCGACGCGTCGGCGAGCCCGGCGACCTGCGACACCTGGATGCGCTGCGCCCGGTTGATGTTGCGGCCCGTCCAGGCGCCGCCCTCGCGCGCCGCCCACCAGCGCCGGTTCAGCGCGGGCGCCGACACGACGCCGACGACGACCTCGTCATGCTCCATGAGCGCGATGAGCGTCGCCCACACCGGCACGCCCCGCACGAAGTTCGCGGTGCCGTCGATCGGGTCGACGATCCAGCAGCGCTGCCCGTAGCCGGTGCGGCCGTACTCCTCGCCGAGCACCGCGTCGCGCGGCCGGGCCCGCTTCAGCGTGCCGCGGATCTGCTCCTCGACGCTGCGGTCGGCGTCGCTGACGGGGGCCGGGTCCGGCTTCTCCCCGACACCGAGGTCCAGGGCGCGGAAGCGCTTCGTCGTGATGTCGTCGGCCCCGTCCGCGAGCACGTGCGCGAGACGCAGGTCATCGGAATAGCCCGCCACGGGGCGCCACGCTACCGCGATCACGGGTGGGGCCGATATGGATACGGCGCGGAAACCGGCCGGGCGGCGGTGCGTTGCGCCCGGTCGGAGCGGTCGGGGGTGACAGCATGGGGGAATGGCGCACGACCTTCCCGGCTGGGTGGCCGAGCTCACCGACCCGCGGCGCGCGGGCACGCTGGACGAGCTCGCCGACCGGCTCGTCCCGCTCGCCGAGCACGCCATCGACGTCTCGCGGCGGCTCCAGACCCAGCTCAGCGAGCTGAACGACCCCTTCAAGCGGGAGGCCCTCTACGAGCGGGTCGAGCGGCTCAAGGTGCGGGCCGGGGAGGCGCTGGCGGAGATCGCCGGGCAGCTCGCGGCGCCCGGCACCGAGCGCATCGACCGGATCTGCGCGGCCTGGGCGCGGCGCTCGGGCCGCGAGGTCGGCGCCGACCTGCGCCGCCGCCTCGACGCCGAGGTCGGCCCGGCGCTCGCCCGCCACCACGAGCGGATCGCCGCCACCGTCTCCGCCAGCACCTCGGCGGCGCTGGAGGAGGCGACCGGGACGCTGCTCGGACGCGTCGAGGAGCTCGCGGCGGCCGTCACCGAGCTGATCCACGACGTGCTGCCGCTCGCCCGCGAGGGCCTGACGCTCGCCAGCCGCATCTCGGCGCTGTCGCTGCGCGCCCGCCAGGGCGGCCGCGGCCCGGTGCCGCCGCAGATGCGCGAGGCCGGGACGGAGACCTCGCAGGCGTTCGAGGAGGCCGTCGGCCGGCTGGAGCTGGAGTGGGCCGCGCTCGGCGCCCGCTCGGCGACGGTGCGCGCCGCGCTGCGCGGCGCCGAGGAGACCGCCTACAGCCAGGTCACCGCCGCGATGACGCGCAGCGTCGAGGAGCTCGCGCCCGAGCACACCCGCGCGCTGGCCCAGGCCGAGTCCCGCGCCTACGCCCTCCTCGACGGGGCGCTGTAGCCGGGCGGACGCGGGTCATTCGGGTTCGCCCTCGCGGGCGCGCAGCAGGCGGCGCAGCGAGTCGAGGCGGGCCCGGCTCGCGTGCCCGTCCTCGACCCAGGAGTCCAGGCCGCAGTCGGCCTGGAGGTGGTCGCAGCCGGGCGGGCAGCGCTCGGCGGCGCCCTCGGCGAGGTCCTCGAACGCGTTGATGACGTTCTCGGGCTTGATGTGCGCGAGCCCGAAGCTGCGCACGCCCGGCGTGTCGATGATCCAGCCGCCGCCGGACGGAAGCTCCAGCGCGAGCGCCGACGAGGAGGTGTGCCGGCCCCGGCCGGTGACGGCGTTGACGTGGCTGACGGCCCGCTCGGCGTCCGGGACGAGCGCGTTCACCAGCGTCGACTTGCCGACGCCCGAGTGCCCGACGAGGACGCTGGTGTGCCCGGCGAGCAGCCCGCGCAGCGCCTCCAGCTCGGCGCCGCGCTCGGTCACCACGTACGGCACGCCGAGCGGGGCGTACTCGGCGACGAGCGCGTCGGGGGAGGCCAGGTCGGCCTTGGTGAGGACGAGCACCGGCTCCATGCCGGCGTCGTAGGCGGCGACGAGCTGCCGGTCGATCATGCGGGGGCGCGGCTCGGGGTCGGCGAGCGCGGTGACGATGACGAGCTGGTCGGCGTTCGCCACGATGATCCGCTCGAACGGATCGGTGTCGTCGGCGGTGCGCCGGAGCGCCGAGCCGCGCGGCTCGACCCGGACGATGCGGGCGAGGGTGTCGGGCGTGCCGGTGGTGTCGCCGACGAGCGCGACCCGGTCGCCGACGACGACGCCCTTGCGGCCGAGCTCGCGGGCGCGCATCGCGGTGACCTGCCGCTCGCCCGCGCCGCCGGCGTCCACCAGGCACCGGTAGCGGCCCCGGTCGACGGCGACGACGAGGGCGGCGTCGGCCTCCTCGTGCGCCGGGCGGATCCGGGTCCGCGGCCGCGAGCCCTTGCGGCTCGGCCGGATCCGGACGTCGTCCTCGTCGTAGTCGCGTGCGCGGCGTGCCAGTGGTCCTACCCCCGTCGTGCGGCGGGCGCCGCCAGCATGGCCGCCCACATCGTGGTGAAGTCGGGAAGTGTCTTGCCCACCGTGGCGGGGTTCTCCACCTGCACGCCGTCGACGGCGAGGCCGAGCACCGCGCCCGCCATCACCATCCGGTGGTCGTCGTAGGTGCGGAACGTCCCGCCGTGCAGGGGCCGCGGCCGGATCTCCAGGCCGTCGGGCAGCTCGCGGACGTCGCCGCCGAGGCCGTTCAGCTCGGTGACGAGCGCGGCGAGCCGGTCGGTCTCGTGGCCGCGCAGGTGGGCGATGCCGGTGAGCCGCGACGGGCCGTCCGCCAGCGCGCAGAGCGCGGCGAGCACGGGCGTCAGCTCGCCGACCTCGTGCAGGTCGGCGTCCAGGCCGCGGAACGCGCCGGTGCCGCGGACGGTGAGGGCGCCGCCGGACGCCTCGACGTCCGCGCCCATCCGCGCGAGCAGGCCGCGCAGCGCGTCGCCGGGCTGCGTCGTGTCCGGCGGCCAGCCGGGGACGGTGACGCGGCCGCCGGTGACGAGCGCGGCGGCCAGGAACTGGGCGGCGTTGGACAGGTCGGGCTCGATGTCCCAAGTGCGGCCCGCGACGGGGCCCGGCGCGACGCGCCACACGTCGTGCCCGGTCTCCACGGCGGCGCCCGCCTCGCGCAGCATCCGCACCGTCATCTCCAGGTGCGGCGCGGACGGCACCGGCGGGCCCTCGTGGCGGACCTCGACGCCCTTGGCGAACCGGGGCGCGGCGAGCAGCAGCCCGGAGATGAGCTGCGAGGAGCCGGACGCGTCGATGGTGACGACGCCTCCTTCGACGGCGCCGCGCCCCCGCACGGTGAACGGCAGCGCGCCGCGCCCCTCGTCGTCGACGCCGGTGCCGAGCGCGCGGAGCGCCGCGATGATCGGACCCATCGGGCGGCGGCGCGCGTACGGGTCGCCGTCGATCGCGACGTCGCCGGCGGCGAGCGCGGCGACCGGCGGCAGGAAGCGCATGACCGTCCCGGCGAGGCCGACGTCCACGCTCGCCGGGCCGCGCAGCTCGCCCGGGACGACGCGCCAGCCGGCGCCGTCCTCGGCGACGCCGGCGCCGAGCGCGCGCAGGGCGCCCGCCATCAGCTCGGTGTCGCGGCTCCGCAGCGGGGCGGCCAGGGTGGACGGCCCGTCCGCGAGCGCGGCCAGGATCAGGGCCCGGTTCGTCATCGACTTGGAGCCGGGCAGCCGGACCGTCGCGTCGACCGCGCCGGGCGCGACGGGCGCCGTCCAGGGCTGAGAGGTCATGCGGCCAGGGTATCGGGCCGCGCCGGCGCGGGTTCGGGACAAGCCTTGGGCAAGCCGCGAGATGGCCGTGAAGCCCGGCCGGGAAGGGGTTCCACGTCCGCCCCCGAGCGCGCCCGCAGGAGGATCGCGTGTCACTGCCGGACCTGTGGTTCACCGCCATCGCGGCGCTCTGGGCGGGCTACCTCTTCCTGGAGGGCTTCGTCTTCGGCGCCGGCGTCCTCACCCGGGCGCTCGCCCGCGACGCCGCCGAGCGGCGGCTGCTGATCGGCACGGTCGCGCCGGTGTGGGCCGGCAACGAGGGGTGGCTGCTCGCCGCGTGCGCCGCGACCGCCGCGGCCTTCCCCGCCTGGGCCGCCGCCCTGGCGGGCGCCTTCGCCGTCCCGCTGCCGGCGATCCTCGCCGCGCTCGTCCTGCGCGCCGCCGCGTTCGCGTGCCGGGACCGGCGCGACGGCGAGCGGTGGCGGCGCGGCTGGGACGTGTGCGTCTTCTTCGGGTCGCTGGCGCCCGCGTTCCTGTGGGGCGTGATCTTCGGGAACGTCGTGCGCGGCGTCGAGCTGGACGCCGCGCACCGCTACACCGGCGGGTTCTGGGCGCTGCTGAACGTGCCCGCGCTGGCCGGCGGCCTCACCACGCTGCTGCTGTTCCTCTTCCAGGGCGCGGTGTTCGCGGCGCTGCGGACGTCCGGCGGCGTCCGGGAGCGGGCGCGGGCGATGGCCGGCACCCTCGGCGGCGGCGCGATCACCGTCACCGCCGTGGCGCTGCTCTGGACGCAGGCCGCGCGCGGGTCGGCGTGGACGGCCGCCACCGCCGCCGTCGCGGCGGCCGCGCTGCTCGCCGCCGCGGCCCTCGTCCGGGCGGGCGGCCGCGACGGCGCGGCGTTCGCGGCCGCCGGGACGTGCGTGGCGGCCGCGACGATCACGCTGTTCGCGTCGCTGTACCCGGTCCTGCTGCCGGCGGTCCCGAACCCGGCCGACGGCCTCACGGTCGCGGGCGCGGCGGCGCCGCATCCGGCCCTCGTCGCGATGACCTGGACGGCCGCGGTCGCCCTGCCCGCCGTCCTGCTCTACCAGGCCCGCACGTGCCGGGCGTTCCGGCGCCGCGTCGCGCCCGTCGCGCCCGTCGCGCCCGTCACGCCCGGGTGACCGGGACGCGCAGCAGCGTCCCGCCGTCGTCCGTCCTGACCTCCAGCCGGTCGATGTCCTTGAGGGGCGTCGCCGTCCCGCCCATCGTGACGAGCGCCGGCTTGGCCGCCCCCGGCACGCCGTAGCCCTTCGGCGGCACGGCCCAGCCGGTCACCACGCTGCGCTCGCCGGTCCGCGACACCGCCTCCAGCCGGCACCGCAGCGGGCCGCGCACGCCCTTGAGCTGGAGCGACACCTGCGTCCCCCACCCCATGCCGACCAGCTCGACCTCCCCGGACACGCCCGTCTTCGGATCGGTCGCCGCGTACTGGTCGCCCGCCAGCATCGACGCCCCGCCCGCGTGGCCGTGCTCGACGGGCGCCGCGTCCCCGCCGCCGAGCGCCGTGCCGGCGACGGCGCCGGTCGCGAGCAGCGTCGCCGCCGCCACCGTCCCGATCACGTAGGTGCCGCGCCGCGAGCGGCGGTCGGCCCGCTGCCGGTCGCGGACGCGCCCGAGCAGCTCGGCGGGCGGCTCCCCGTCGCCGGTCTCCTCGGGCTCCAGCCCGCGCAGCGCGTCCGCGACGCCCGCCATCGGCACCAGCTCGGCCCGGCAGCGCGGGCAGCCCCGCAGGTGCGCCTCGAAGGCGCGCCGGTCCGGTTCCTCCAGCAGCCCGAGGGCGTACGCACCGACGTCGGTGTGCTCGGTAGTGCGGTCGGGACTCATGCCGAGACCCCTCTTTCTTCCAGCGCGACCCGCATCGCGCGCAGGGCGTAGTAGACACGTGACTTCACCGTTCCGACCGGGACGCCGAGGACCGCCGCCGCCTGGTCCACCGTCCGGTCGCGCAGCACCGTCTCCACCAGGACCCGCCGGTGCGCCGGGGACAGCGCGCGCAGCGCGTCGGCGACGACGACCCGGCCGAGCACCCCGTCGAACCGGTCCTCGGCGGCGGCCCGCTCCACCGGCCCGCCCCCGACCTCGGCGGGCCGGGCGCTCCGGCGCCGCCGGTCGTCGATGACGACGCGCCGGGCCACCGTGGCGAGCCACGGCATGAGCGACGCCGCGTCCGCGTCCAGCCGGTCCGCGCCGCGCCAGGCCCGGATCATGGTCTCCTGGACCACGTCCTCGGCCCACGGCCGGTCGCCCCCCGTCAGCCGCAGCACGAAGGCCAGCAGGGGGCGGTGGTAGCGGCGGTACAGGCCCGGAACAGCCGGACCGCCGGTGGTTCCGGGTGCTGCCATGGAAGGCAGTACGGCCCGGACCCGACCGGCGGTTCAACGCCTTTGAGGGTCTCTTAAGGCGGCGTTAGGCCCCGACCTTCTTGGCGGCGCGGCGGCCGGTGCGCTTGGCGTCGCGGACCTGCCGGGCGGCCTCGCGGCGGGCGTTCTTCAGCTCGGCCTGCGCCTGCTTGCGCAGCACCTTGCTCTCCGCGCTCGCCTGGACCCGGGCGTCGTGGACCTGGCGGCGCAGCTCGGCGGTGCGGGGGGAGCGGCGCGGCTCGGTCGCGACCATCAGCAGGGCCCCGAACAGGCTGGCGTTCTTCAGCAGGTGCGAGCGCTCGTTGGCGCGCCGCTCGGGGTCGTCCTCGGTCCAGTACCGGTGCTCGGTGGCGAGGGAGGGGACGAGCTGGGCGGCGAGCAGCAGCGTCGTCAGCCGCCGGAACTTGCCGGTCAGCAGCAGCGCGCCGGTGCCGAGGCTGAGGGCGCCCTCGATGCGGACCAGCTTCTCGGGGTCCTTGGTGGGCAGCCAGTCGAGCCGGTCGGCGATCGGCTTGACGGTGGGGGCGACCTGCTCGGCGCGCGACCCCGGATCGCGCAGCGTCTCCAGGCCGGTGATGATGTAGGGCGCCGCCACGAACGGGCGCGCCAGTGTCGTGAAAGGTCGCATGAGCCCTTCATGCCCACCGCATCGAAGAACAAGCACCGCCCCGGCGGTTCTGGACGCAGCGCGGTGGCGGCCGTCGAGCGGGAGCGGGCACGGACGGCCTCGGGGGCGTGCGCGGCCATTCTCGGGCGGTGCGGAGAAGGCCATTCGCGGGGGTCCCTTTGTTCGCGGAAGGCGGGGATGCGCGCCATTCCGGGAAAGGGGGGACGATCATGAGGATTTCCGCGCGACCCCGGAACGTCGGTGGCGGCTCATAAGCTGGGGCGTCCGGGGAAGGGGAGGGACATGTGCGGTCGATACGCCACGGCGCGGGCGAGACAGGAACTGCTCGACCAGTTCCAGGTGCAGGACGACGAGCTCGGCGGTGAGCTGGCGCCCGACTACAACGTCGCGCCCACCAAGCAGGTGCCCGCCGTCCTCACCCGGGCGCCGAAGGACGCGCCCGAGGAGAAGGCCGTCCGGCAGCTGCGGACGCTGCGGTGGGGCCTCGTGCCGTCCTGGGCCGAGGACCTGTCCGTCGGCGCCCGGATGATCAACGCGCGGGTCGAGACCGTCGCCGAGAAGCCCTCCTACCGGCGGGCCTTCGCCAAGCGGCGCTGCCTGCTGCCCGCCGACGGCTACTTCGAGTGGTACGTCCTCGAAGGCCAGGAGGACGCCAAGCGCAAGAAGAAGCAGCCGTTCTACATCCGCCCGAAGGACGGCTCGGCGATGGCCATGGCCGGCCTGTACGAGCTGTGGAAGTCCCCCGAGGACGAGTGGGTGTGGACCTGCACGATCATCACCACCGACGCGCCCGACGACCTCGGCCGCATCCACGACCGGATGCCCATGGTCGTCGAGCCGGAGCGCTGGGACGCCTGGCTCGACCCCGGACTCACCGACGCCGACGAGGTGCGCGGCCTGCTCGTCCCCGCCATGGCCGGGACCATGGAGGCGTACCCGGTCTCCCCGGCCGTCGGCAATGTGAAGAACAACGGCCCGCAGCTCATACAACCGGCTTCAAGTGGGGATACATCCGGCAAACAGGCCGACGGCCTGTTCTGACCGCTGCCGGCGGTGGCGGTCATCGGCGCCACCCCCCTTCCCCGGGGCCGACCGGGAGGAGTCCAGCGATGGACGTCCCCACCGCCCGCAGCCGCCTTCAGGACATGCTCGCCGAGCTCGACCGCTCCCTCGGTGTCCTGCGCGGCGAGTACCCCGAACGGGAGTCCTCCGCCGCCGACGCGGGGACGGTCCTCACCGACGGCGACCGCGTCCAGGCCGCCCTGGCCTCCCTGGGCCGCCAGCGCCGGGCCGTCGCCGCGGCCCTCGACCGCGTCGAGGCCGGCACCTACGGGCGCTGCGTCGGCTGCGGCGAGCCCGTCCCCGAGGGCCGGCTGGAGGTCCGGCCCGACGCCGCGCGCTGCGTCCCCTGCCAGTCCAGGCACGACCGCGCGCACCGCTGACGGGACGGCCGCGCCGCTAGTCCTTGCGGCGGGCGCTCGCGAGGAGCTGGACGCCGAGCGATTCGTCCTCGGCCGGGGCCGTCAGCTCGGTGCGCACGAGCCGGTCCAGGGAGCTCGGCGAGCGCTTCAGCAGGTGCTCCACCGTGGAGGGCGACAGCACCGTGCGCGGCCGCACCCACTCGACCTCCAGGCCGCCGTCGGTGAGCAGCTCGCGCAGCTGGTCGCCGCCGAAGCAGCGGGTGATCGTGCCGTCCGGCCAGGGGACGAGCAGCACCTCGGCGGCCGGCACGTCCGACAGGTGCGCCCAGTAGTTGCGCTCGGCGAGCAGCGCCATGCCGAGGGTCTGGGAGTCGACCGACAGCAGCAGCCGCCCGCCGGGCCGCAGCACGCGGGCGATCTCGCCGACGGCGGCCTCGGTGACGAGCTGGCGCGAGAGCGCCCGGTTCTCCGCGATCACCGCGTCCACGCAGCCGTCCCGCAGGAAGGGCAGCGTGCCCGAGTCGCCGGTGAGGCGGCGGAGCGGGCCGCGGGTCCGATGGCCGTTCGCGGGCGGAGGCCCGTGCGGAGGCCCGTGCGGAGGCCCGTGCGGAGGCCCGTGATCAGGGGCGGGGCCGTCGGCGGGCGGTGCCGCCGGGTCCAGCACCTCGACGACGCGGTGGCCGGCGCCCGCCGCCTGCACCGCCGTGCGGCCCCCGCCGCCCGAGACGTCCAGCACCAGCGACGGCCGGCCCGGCAGCCACTCCGCGAGCTGGGTGCGGGCGACCGCCCAGTAGAACCGCCAGTAGAGCGCGAGGGGGTCGCCGTCCCCCGCACCGCCCCCGAGGGCCGGAGGGGCGGTGGGCTCGGGAGGTCGCGCCGGCACCGGTAGCAAGGGTTTGCTCCTGTTCTAGCCGTGTATGGGACTTGTTCCCCATCAAGGACGTCATCACCCTCCGTACAGGACGAAGGATGATCCGCCAATGTTCCGGGCTTCCCCCGACGAGCATGCCAAGCCGGGAATCCTAGCGCTGTGACCGGTGTTGCAGAGTCTCACAGGACGTACCGCCCGGCCCGTCCCCCGACGCCCGCCCGCAGGAGGCCCGCACGATGACCGCTCTCGTCGCCCCGCGATCCGCCGCCGTCCCCGCGGCGCGGACCGGCGACGCGCCCGCCCCCGGAGGGGCCGCCCGGCGGCGCGGCCCGATATCGTCTGTGAGGTACGGCGCGGACAACGTCGTCACAGACGAGGGGGTGGGTACGGTTCCGGGCACCGCGGAAACCGTGGAGCAGCGCCAGGAGCGCTTCCAGCGCGACGTGCTCCCGTTCTTGGACCAGTTGTACTCGGCCGCCCTGCGCATGACGCGCAACCCGGCGGACGCCGAGGATCTCGTGCAGGAGACGTTCGCCAAGGCGTTCGCCTCCTTCCACCAGTTCAAAGAGGGCACCAACCTCAAGGCCTGGCTGTACCGCATCCTCACCAACACCTTCATCAACTCCTACCGCAAGCGCCAGCGGCAGCCGCAGCAGTCGGCCACCGAGGAGATCGAGGACTGGCAGCTCGCGCGCGCCGAGTCGCACACCTCCAGCGGCCTGAAGTCGGCCGAGGCCGAGGCGCTGGAGCACCTGCCCGACTCCGACGTGAAGCGGGCGCTGCAGGAGCTGCCGGAGGAGTTCCGGATCGCGGTCTACCTCGCCGACGTCGAGGGCTTCGCCTACAAGGAGATCGCCGACATCATGGGGACCCCCATCGGGACCGTGATGTCGCGTTTGCACCGCGGCCGCCGGCAGTTGCGGTCCATGCTGGAGGACTACGCCCAGGACCGCGGACTGTCCCGGGCGACGGCGAGTGGGAAGGGTGAGTAGGCCATGAGCTGCGGCGACCACCACGAGACGCCCTGCAGCGAGGTGCTGGCGCGCGTCTACACCTACCTCGACGGCGAGCTCGACCAGGGGGGCTGCGGCGAGGTGCGCGAGCACCTGGACGAGTGCGGCCCCTGCCTGCGCGAGTACGGCCTGGAGGAGGTCGTCAAGAAGCTGGTCGGCAAGTCGTGCGGCTGCGAGCCGGTGCCGGGCGACCTGCGCGCCAAGGTCCTCGTCCGCATCGAGGAGCTGTGCGGCGAGATCAAGACCAAGGAGGCGGCGGAGGCCGCCGACCCGGCCTGACGCCGCTCGCGGCCCGGCTATCGTGCTGGGATGCGCGTTCTCGTGACCGGCGCCGCCGGGTTCATCGGTTCCCACCTCGCCGACCGCCTGGTCTCCGACGGCCACGAGGTCGCCGGGCTGGACGACATGTCCGGCGGCGCGAACGAGCGCCCCGGCGTCGACCTGTGGCGGATGGACGTCGCCGCCCCCGCGCTCGCGGACCGGGTGAAGGGCTTCGGCCCCGAGGTCGTCTGCCACCTGGCCGCCCAGGTCAGCGTGCGCCGCAGCGTCGAGGACCCGCGCCACGACGCCCGGGTCAACGTGCTCGGCACCGCCAACGTGCTGGAGGCGGCGCTCCGGGCGGGCAGCCGCAAGGTGGTGTTCACCTCCAGCTGCGCGGTGTACGGCGTGCCCGACGCGCTGCCCGTCCCGAACGACGCCCCGCTCCGCCCCGCCTCGCCGTACGCCGCCTCCAAGGTGACGGGCGAGGTGTACGCCGGGATGTACCGCAGGCTGCACGGCCTGGACTTCACCACGCTCGCCCTCGCCAACGTCTACGGGCCGCGCCAGACGCCCGAGGGCGAGGCCGGCGTCATCTCGATCTTCACCGACGCGCTGCTGGCCGGCCGCCCGACGCGGGTGTTCGGCGACGGCACCCAGACCCGCGACTACGTCTACGTCCTGGACGTCGTGGACGCCTTCGCCCGCGCGGCGGGCGAGGCGGGCGGCGGGGGCCGGTTCAACGTCGGCACCGGCCGCCAGACCACCGACCGCGACCTGCACGCGCTGGTCGCCGGGGCCGCGGGCGCGCCCGACGACCCGGCGTTCGCGCCGCCCCGCCTCGGCGACCTGCCCGCGATGGCGGTCGACCCGTCGGCGACCGAGCGCGACCTCGGCTGGACGGCCCGCACCCCGCTGGCCGAGGGCCTCGCCGCCACGGTCGCGTGGGCGCGCTCGCGCACGACATGAAATGCACATCGCCAATGCACGTGCAGAACATTTGTGCGTGTACGCGCCGTCGCTTTTTCGGGAATGCCGCTCACCTCTGGTGACGATTACTTCACGCTTTGCTCACGATTCCCGGCTTGCCTGTGTGACCTGCGCCTCTCGCGTTAGGCTTGGGTCGAATTCAGTGGCGGGGACCAGCGGAGCGCGCCTTGGCGACGAGAGCGGGCCCGGGGGCCGCGGAGGGCGGCCCCGTCTCCACGCGCGCGGGGGGAGATCTCGGGACATGGTCGATCGGAAGCGGATCGGTCGCGGCACCGCGGGTGCCGCCGGCGCGCCGGGGGCACCGGCACTGAACCTGCCCATGGGCGTGTCCTGGGTCTAGACGCGGTCATCGGCGCCGGGCAGGGCGCCGACCGCGCCCGGACCGAGGACGGCAGCCCGCACTGCGTCACTCCCCAAGGGGCGGCTATGCGTGGACTACCTCTCGCCGCGTGGGTGTACGTCTGCGGTGTGGCCGCGCTGGCGGCCTACGTCATCGCGACGGCACCCTACGGCGATCTCGACTGGCGCGCGCTCGCGGTGCTGGCCGTGCTGTTCCTGGTGTGCGACTCGGCCCCGGCGCAGCTCAACGTCGCCCGCGCCCGCGTGTCCCTCGGCTTCGCCGCGGCGCTCGCCGGCGTCGTGCTGCTCGGCCCCTACGGCGCGGCGCTGCTCGGCGCCGTCGCGATCGTCACCGGGCAGCGCTTCTTCGCGCCCGTCAAGCGGCTGTTCAACGGCGCCCAGTTCGCGCTGAGCGGCTACGCCTCGGGCGTGGTGTTCGACCTCCTCGGCGGGCACCGCTTCGAGGCCGGCCGGCAGGAGTGGGTCGAGCACGTCATCGGGCCCTTCCTCGGCGCCCTCATCACCTTCGTGCTGGTCAACCTGACGCTGATGACCGGCATCCTGCTGCTGGCCAAGCAGGAGACCGCCCGCACGCTGCTGCGCGAGAGCGGCCAGCTCGCCTTCGGCTGCCTCGGCTACGGCATGTTCGGGCTGCTCATCGCGGGCCTCTGGCCGGGCATCCAGGCGTTCGCCGCCGTCCTCGTGCTGCTGCCGCTGTTCATCGCCCGCTGGGCGCTGGAGCAGGCGCACGCCCAGCAGCAGGCGCACGCCGCGACGCTCGCCGCGCTCTGCCAGGCGGTGGAGACCAAGGACTACTACACCCGCGGCCACTCCGAGCGGGTCTCCCGCGGCTCGGTCATGATCGCCCAGGAGATCGGGATGCGCGCCGACCGGGTCGAGGCCATCCGGATGGCGGGCATGCTGCACGACGTCGGCAAGCTCGGCGTGCCGACCAAGGTGCTGCGCAAGGACGGCCCGATGACCGAGGAGGAGTTCGCCGCGATCCAGCTCCACCCGATGCGCGGCCTGGAGATCGTCCGCGAGATCGGGTTCCTGGACGAGGCGCTCGCCGGGATCATGCACCACCACGAGAAGATGAACGGCCGCGGCTACCCGATGGGCCTCGCCGGCGAGGAGATCCCCGAGTTCGCCCGGGTCATCTCGGTGGCCGACGCGTTCGACGCGATGACCTCCACCCGCTCCTACCGGGCCGCGCGCAGCGTGGAGGCGGCCGTCACCGAGCTGCGCCGCAGCGCCGGCGACCACTTCGACCCGGTGATCGTCGAGGCGTTCCTGCGGGCGCTGGAGCGCGACGGCTGGGAGCCGCCGCAGCCGCCGGTGCTGCCCGACGACGACGTCGCCCAGACCACCCGCCAGGACCACGACGACCCGACCGAGCCGATCCGCATCGCCCGGGACGGGGCCGCCAGATGACCGTCCGGACGGCCGCCCGCGAGCGGCAGCGCTGGCAGACCGTCGACTCGGGCTACCTGCTGCTCGTCGCGCTCGCCGGGCTCGGCGTGCTGGTCGCGGTCACCCAGGTCGCCGTCGTCGGCGTCGCGCAGCCCGACGTCGCGCTGGTGTTCGGCGTCCTCATCGCGCTCGGCGAGCTGTTCCGCATGGTGATGCCGGGCAACCGCGAGGTCGCGCCGGTCGCGTCGGCGGGCGCGCTCGGCTACGCGCTGCTCGTCGGCGTCGGCCCCGAGCGCTCCGGCCAGGCCGCGTCGCTGGACGTGGTGCCCGCGGTGCACTCCACCTTCCAGGTCGTCGCGATCACCGCCGCCGGGATGATCGTCGGGTCGCTGCCGCACGTGCTGGTCGGCCGCACCCCGCGCCTCGACGCGATGGCCCGCCGCCTCATCACCGTCGCCGTCGTCGCCACCTGCTTCCGGCCGCTGCTCGCGCTCGACCCGAAGTGGCCGGTGCTGATCGTGCTGATGGGCCTGGTCGTCGTCGGGTCCTGCTTCACCGACGTGCTGATCGCCGCGCTGATCCGCGCCGAGGCGGTGCGGGCCCGGCTCGGCATCGCGATCCGCGACGAGATCGGCGCCAAGATGGCGCTCTGCGCCGCGACGAGCGCCACCGCCATGCTCATCGCCGTCGCCACGACCGTGATGGGCCCGGCGGCGCTGCTGGTGTTCACCGTCCCGATCCTGGTGTCGCAGTTCGCGTTCCGGCGGTACGCCGGCATCCGCGCCACCTACCTGCAGACGGTCCGCGCCCTGTCGCGCGTCACCGAGGTCGGCGGCTACGTCGAGACGGGCCACTCGCGGCGGGTGTCGCGGCTGTCGGTCGCGATGGGCCGCGAGCTCGGCATGTCCGAGGAGGAGCTGCTGGAGCTGGAGTACGCCGCGCTCATGCACGACATCGGGCAGCTCTCGCTCGGCGACCCGATCCCCGGCGGCGCCACCGTCCTCGCCTCGCCCGCCGAGCAGCGCCGCATCGCCGAGCTCGGCGCCGAGGTCATCCGCCAGACCGGCGTCCTCGACCGGGTCGCGCACATCGTCCGCCAGTCCTCGCACCCCTACCGCACCGGGCACGCCGCCGCCGCGGGCGCCGGGTCGGCCGTCGCGCCGCCGCTGCCGCCGCCGCTCGCCAGCCGCATCATCAAGGTCGCCAACGCCTACGACGACCTGGTCGGCGACTCCGCCGACCGCGACCGCGGCGCCGCCGTCCTGGAGCGGCTCCGCCTCGACTCGGCCGCCGAGTACGATCCGGCGGTCGTGGAGGCGCTCGGCCGCGTCGTGGACCGCCGCCCCCGCCTCTGAACGGGCGGGACGGGCGGGACGGGCGTTTCCGCTGGGACCTGGGGGGAAGCACCGCTGCCGACAGGACCCGGGAGCCGGTCTTTGTCGCCGTCCAGGGCCGCCACCGGCCGCGCCGCCGCTAGGGTCGGCGGGGGAGCGGCACGGGCCGGCCCCGCGATCGGCGTGAGGAGTGGCGACAGGTGTTCGAATCCGTGCTCGTGGCGAACCGCGGCGAGGCCGCCAGCCGGATCATCCAGACCGTCCGCGGCCTCGGCGCCAAGTCGATCGCGGTGTACTCCGAGGCCGACGCCGCGCTGCCGTTCGTCGCCGAGGCCGACGAGGCCGTCCTCATCGGGCCGCCGGAGCCCGCCCGTAGCTATCTGGACGCCGCGTCGGTGCTGGAGGCCGCCGAGCGCTCCAACGCGCGCGCCGTGCACCCCGGCTACGGGTTCCTCGCCGAGAGCGCCGCGTTCGCGCAGGACGTGCTGGACGCCGGCCTCGCCTGGGTGGGGCCGCCGCCGCTCGCCATCGCCCGCATGGGCGACAAGATCAACGCGCGGAACCTGATGAAGGAGGCCGGCGTCCCGGTCGCGCCGGGGAGCTGGGAGCCGGTGCCCGACGAGGCCACCGCCGTCGAGGAGGCCGCCCGGATCGGCTACCCCGTCATGGTGAAGGCCGCCCTCGGCGGCGGCGGCCTCGGCCTCGCCGCGGCGGCGGACGAGCCCGCGCTGCGCCAGGCGTACCGCTCGGCCCGCGCCGGCGCCGAGCGCCACTTCGGCGGCGGCGACGTCCTGGTGGAGCGCTACATCGAGGGCGCCCGCCACGTCGAGGTGCAGATCTTCGGGCTCGCCGACGGCACCGTCGTCGCGCTCGGCGAGCGCGACTGCTCGGTGCAGCGCCGCCACCGCAAGGTCGCCGAGGAGACCCCGTCGCCCGCCCTCACGCCCGAGCTGCGCGCCCGGATGCTGGACGCGGCGGTCGCCGCCGGGCGGGCCGTCGGCTACCGCAGCGCCGGCACCGTCGAGTTCCTCCTCGACCCGGCGGCGGGGGAGTTCTTCTTCCTGGAGATGAACACCCGGCTCCAGGTGGAGCACCCGATCACCGAGATGGTCACCGGCGTCGACCTCGTCGAGCAGCAGCTCCTCCTCGCGGCCGGCGACCCCGTCGGGATCGGCGCCGTCCAGCCTCGCGGGCACGCCCTGGAGCTGCGCGTCTACGCCGAGGACCCGCAGCGGTTCCGGCCGAGCGCCGGCCGGATCGAGCACTGGGAGGAGCCGGTCGGCGACGGCATCCGCATCGACGCCGGCTACATCGAGGGCAACACCGTCACCCCCTTCTACGACCCGCTGCTCGCCAAGCTGTGCGTGCACGCCGCCGACCGCCCGGCCGCGCTGGCCCGCGCCCGCGCCGCCGTCGCGGCGTTCCGCATCGACGGCCCGGCGACGAACCTGCCGTTCCTCGCCGAGCTCCTGGACGACCCGGGCTTCACCGCCGGCGACTACGACACCGGCATCGTCGCGCGGATGCGGGCCCGCTGAGCGCCGGGCCGGGCGGGGGTAGGGTGCGGCCTGTGGAGACGACCTACTGCGACCGCTGCGGCGAGCCGGCCGGCGGGCCGGACGATGCCGCGCACGAGGCGTGCCGGACGGCGCGCGAGATGGAGCCGCCGCGCTACTGCGCGGCCTGCCGCCGCCGGATGGTCGTCCAGGTGACGCCGACCGGCTGGACGGCGAGCTGCTCCCGCCACGGCGAGCTGCACGGCGTCTGACCCCTGCCGCGAGGCCGGTCAGAGGGCCAGGCGATAGGTGACGAGGTCCACGCCCGGCGCGGGCGACCAGTCGCGGTCGGGCGTGCGGACGAAGCCCATGCGCTCGTAGAGGCGGTGCGCGTCGCGCATGTTCCGCTGCGTGGACAGCCGCAGGCCGCGCAGCCCCGCCGCGCGCGCCCGGTCGACGCACGCCTGCACGAGCGCGCGTCCGGCGCCGCGCCCGCGCGCCTTCTCCAGCACCGCCAGCATCCGGAACTCGCCCTCGTCTGGCCCGGCGAGCTCGGCGTACGGGCTGCCGGGCGGCGCGTAGGCGACGGCGCCTACGACGTCGTGGTCGGCGACGGCGACGAGCAGCTCGGCCTTCGCGGCGCGGTCGGCGGCGTCGGCCAGCGTGGCCACGTAGCCGGACTCCGGGCCGACGAGGCCGCCGTGGACGTACACCTCGACGGTCAGCTCGCCGATCCGCGCGACGTCGGCGGCGCTCGCGCGCCGGACGGTCACCGGTGCCGGCTCGGCCATCGGCGCCCCCTCCTCGCGTCCCGCGTTCCCGGCCAGGGTACCGGCGGTCCGGGACGGACCACGGGGGCGCCACCCGATAGTCGTTAGGGTCTTGACGACGGGCGGGTGCGGGCGGTTCATTGGGTCCGTCGCCGGACGAACCCCCGCAGGAGGCGCCGTGCCCGTGCCCCGCTCCATCCTCAGCAAGGACGACGTCACCGACCTGGACCTGCGGGTCGTCGCGGGCGCCTGGCCGGACGACCTCACCGGCCACTTCGTCGTCAGCACCTCCGACCAGCGCACCCACCCGCTGCACGCCTTCTTCGGCGACGGGATCCTGGCCCGCCTGGCGCTCCGGCCCGGCACCGACGGCGCCCCGCCGGACGCGTTCGCCTGGCGGCCCCGCGTCATCGACACCCCGTCGGTGCGGCTGCGCCGCGCCCGCCCTGACCTGTTCACCGCCGGGCCCGTCGGCACCAGCTCCCCGTGGGGGTTCCAGAACGCCGCCAACACCGCGCCGCTGCCCTGGGGCGACCGGCTGTTCGCGACCTGGGACGCGGGCCGGCCCGTCGAGGTCGACCCGGTCACCCTGGCGTTCGTCGCCGAGGTCGGGCACCGCGACGGCTGGAAGCCGGCCATCGACCAGCCGGTGCTGCCGCTCGTCTCCTCGTCGGCGCACCCGGTGGTCGACCCCGAGCGCGGCTGCCTCTGGACGGTCAGCCGGGACGTCATGACGGGCACCGTCCACGTGATCCGCTACGACGGCACCGGCAAGCACGTGCGGCGCTGGCTCGTCGAGGGCGCGACGCTCCCGCAGGCCACCCACACCATCACCCAGACCCGCGACTGGCTGGTCCTCGCCGACACCGCCTACAAGATCGACACCGATGAGATCTTCGGCGCGGACCGGACCGTGGCCAACAACCCCGACGGGCCCGTCCTGCTGATCCGCAAGGACGACCTGGACCCCGGCCGCGCCACCGTCGCCTGCGCCGAGTTCCGCATCGCGCCCGAGGTCAACCACTTCTACGCCCGCTACGACGACTCCGACGGCATCGACGTCGTCATGGAGCACACGCCCGGCGTCGACATCGGCATGTACCTGCGCGAGGACGACCTGGAC
The DNA here is from genome assembly GCF_019458805.1 of Actinomadura parmotrematis. Classification (GTDB taxonomy): domain Bacteria; phylum Actinomycetota; class Actinomycetes; order Streptosporangiales; family Streptosporangiaceae; genus Spirillospora; species Spirillospora parmotrematis. The sequence goes on along the minus strand of NZ_JAIBOA010000022.1, from coordinate 43,155 downwards.
GCCTTCGGCCGCCCCGTCGATCCGGCGCTGCGCGGCATGTACTGCCACGGCATGACTCCCGCGCTCACCACCGTCCTGCGCTTCGACCCGGAGTCAGGGCGCGTCACCGAACGCGCCCGCGCCTGCGACCCGGCCCGCTGGTGGCAGGCCGAGCTGTCGGCGATCGACTGGAGCCTGGAGGGGCAGCTCGCCCCGACCCGCCACCACCTGGTCCACCTGGGCTTCCACCCCGAGGCGATCAACCAGCGGGCGCTCGCCAACTACGGCGACCGCGTCGACCGGTCGCTGTTCCCGCCCGAGGAGACCCCGGCCGTCCTCGCCAGCCTGGACCGCGACGACCTGAAGCCGCTCGCCGAGTGGACCTTCGACCTCGCCGACTACCCGACGTCGCCGGCGTTCGTCCCGCGCGGCCTCGGCGCGCCCGGCCGCAGCCGCTACGCGGGCGCCGACCCCGGCGGCCACGACGGGTACCTGGTCGTCGCCGTCCACAACGACGACCGCTTCCGGATCGAGGTGTTCGACGCCGCCGACGTCGCGCGCGGCCCCGTCGCCGTCCTCGCCCCGCCGCACGGCACGACGGTGCCGTTCCTCATCCACTCGGCGTGGCTGCCCGACGCCGTCCCCGCGCCGCCCGGCCTGGACCGCCTGCGCTTCGCCGACGACCTCGACGGCCGCCTGGACGCCCTGCCCCCGGACCTGGTCGCCCTCACCCGCGAGGTCGCCGCCGACCTCGACGCCCGTTAGGAGCGGGCGGCGTCGGCGCAGGTGCGCTCGTCGGGGAGCAGGGGGCGCAGGCGCACCGAGTAGACCTTGCCACCGCTGCGCCAGCGCGCCTCGCGGGACGCCGCGACGCGCTGCGCCGTCCGCGCGTCCGCGCCGGTGTAGACGGTGCAGAGCCCGCCGAGGGCCTGCTGCCCGCCGCCGAGCGCCGCGAGCGGCCAGGGCTTGGCGGGGCCGGGCTCCTCGCCGGTGTCGCCCGCGATCACCGCGGCGCGTTCGGCGACGTACGGCTTCGCGGGGGCGGCCTGGTCGGACGTGGCCCAGCCGGCCGGGTCGAGCCGCTTCCAGAAGCGCGTCTGCGGGACGTTCTCCGCCTCCGGCTGGGAGATCGTGGTGCGGGCGGCGCCGAAGGTCAGCACCAGGACCCGGACGTCGGCGACCTGGCCGCGCTCGATATGCCGGGGCGTGCCGAGCCCGGCTGCGCGCGCGCCGTCGAGCAGCCGTTGCAGCGCGTCGGGCTTCAGCCGGTACTCCAGGCCCTTGGCGAAGGCGCGGCCGTCGCCGTAGAGGGAGAAGTCGGGGACCGTGCCGGGGCCGCCCATGCCGGCGATGCCGCCGGTGAGCCGCCAGCGCAGCACGAGCTCGCCCGGCGCCGTGGGCGCAGCGGACGGGCCGGTGGTCGGGGTGGTCGGGGTGGTCGGGGTGGCCGGGGTGGCCGGGGTGCGGCCGGGTTCGGCGACCGGGTCCTGGCCGCCGCATGCGGTGAGGACCGCGACGGCGACCAGCGGCACCGCCAGTCCGGCCCGTACGGAGGGAACCGCCATGACGGCTTGGACGCGGCGGCGCCCGCGCCGGTTCCCGCCCGTACAAAAAGGGGTCGGTCAAGACTGTGGGATCCGGCCGGGGCGCGCCGTGCGGGCGCGCGCTAGTGTGCGCGTCGTGAGTGTTCTCGTGGTGACCGGGACCTGCACCGGTGTCGGCAAGACCGTCGTCACCGCCGCGCTGGCGGCGCTCGCGGCGGCGCGCGGCGCGTCCGTCGCGGTCGTGAAACCGGGCCAGACCGGCGTCGCGCCGGGCGAGCCGGGCGATCTCGACGAGGTGCGGCGGCTCGCCGCCGTCACCGACCTGCACGAGACGGCCCGGTTCCCCGACCCGATGTCGCCGGCCGCCGCCGCCCGCCACGCGGGCCTGCCGCCCGTCCGGCTGACCGAGGTCGCCGCGACGGTGAGCGGGCTCGCCGAGACCCGGGACCTGGTGCTGGTGGAGGGCGCGGGCGGCCTGCTCGTCCGCTACGACGAGGAGGGCGCCACGATCGCCGACCTGGCGCGCTGGCTCGGCGCGGCCGCCGTCGTCGTCACCCGCCCCGACCTCGGGACGCTCAACCACACCGCGCTGACCCTGGAGGCGATGGCGCACCGCGGCGTGCTGCCCGCCGGCGTCGTCGTCGGCGCCTGGCCGGCCGACCCCGACCCGGTGATGCGCGGCAACATCCGGGATCTGGAGACCCTCGCCGCCCGTCCCCTCGCCGGCGCGCTGCCGGCGGGCGCGGCCTCGCTGGACGCCATGGAGTTCCTGGTGACCGCGCACCGCGCGCTCGCCCCCGTGTTCGGGGGCGCGTTCGACGCCGCCGCGTTCCGCGCCACCTACGGTCTCGACAAGGAGATTCAGTGACCGACATCCTCGAAGTCGCCCGCCGCCAGGTCCTCGCCGAGGGCCGGGGCCTCACCCGCGAGCAGGCCCTGGAGTGCCTGACGCTGCCCGACGACCGCCTGGAGGAGCTGCTCGCCCTCGCGCACGAGGTCCGGATGGCCTGGTGCGGCCCGGAGGTCGAGGTCGAGGGCATCATCTCGCTGAAGACCGGCGGCTGCCCCGAGGACTGCCACTTCTGCTCCCAGTCCGGCCAGTTCACCTCCCCGGTCCGCGCGGTGTGGCTGAACATCCCCGAGCTCGTCGAGGCCGCCAAGGAGACCGCGAAGACGGGCGCGACCGAGTTCTGCATCGTCGCCGCCGTCCGCGGCCCGGACGAGCGCCTCATGTCCCAGGTCCGCGCGGGCGTCGAGGCGATCAACGCCGCCGTCGAGATCAACATCGCCTGCTCGCTCGGCATGCTCACCCAGGAGCAGGTCGACGAGCTCGCCGGAATGGGCGTGCACCGCTACAACCACAACCTGGAGACGGCCCGCTCGCACTTCCCCAACGTCGTCACCACCCACTCGTGGGAGGAGCGCTGGGACACCCTGCGGATGGTGAAGGCCGCCGGCATGGAGGTCTGCTGCGGCGGCATCGTCGGCATGGGCGAGACCGTGGAGCAGCGCGCCGAGTTCGCCGCCCAGCTCGCCGAGCTGGAGCCCGACGAGGTCCCGCTGAACTTCCTGGCCCCCCGCCCCGGCACCCCCTTCGCCGACATGCCCCTGGTCGAGGGCACCGAGGCCCTCAAGACCATCGCGACGTTCCGCCTCGCCCTGCCCCGCACGATCCTGCGCTACGCGGGCGGCCGCGAGCTCACCCTCGGCGACCTCGGCACCCGCGGCGGCATGCTCGGCGGCATCAACGCCCTCATCGTCGGCAACTACCTCACCACCCTCGGCCGCCCCGCCGAGAAGGACCTGGACCTCCTGGAGGAGCTCCAGATGCCCATCAAGGCCCTCTCCAAGACCCTCTGACCCCGCCCCCGGGTTCACCCGCCGGAATCGTCGGGCTCCGCCATCGTCCGGCGGGTGAACTCGCGCGACTCGGCGACGGTGAGGGGTCTGGCGCGCGCCGCCCCCGGATCCGGTCGCCGCGGCTCGCCGTCGATGTAGATGTCACCTTCGAGGACTTCGACCTTGGCGCCCTCGGCGGCGTTGACGTGCTCCCAGAGCTCGCCGCTCCGCCACAGTTCGATGGGTGTGCCGGGGAGCTCGATGTCGTAGTACTGCCGGACGACGTACCAGGGCATGCGTGCTCCTCTCCGCGGCTACCAGGGGAGCCAGGCGGTGGTGTCGATGTCGAGGGCGAACGGGTCGGGGAGGTGGACGGTCTCGCCGAAGGGCCATTCCTCCTCGTGGAGGTAGGCGGCCGTGCCCTCGTCAGGGATGGAGTACAGGACGGACCGCGCGGCCTGGGGGTCGCGGTCGACGAGCAGGTAGTACGGGATGCCGACCGCCGCGTAGCAGCTCCACTTGTTGCCCGGCAGCCGCGCGCCCGGACGCCGGTCGGTGTCGGCGTTCCTGGGGGAGGTCACCTCGACGACGAGTTCGACCTCCTCCGCGACGATCTTCTTGACGCGGCCGTCGCGGACCCGGCGGAGCGTGTCCCTGTCCAGGACGGCCAGATCGGGCACGAAGCCCTTGAGCGAGCCGGTCATGGTGAGCCCGCTGTTGATGTCGACGTCCCAAGGGAAGCCCGGCCGCAGGATCTCGGCGCGGTGGAACTCCCGCGAGACGTCCATGACGATCCCGTTGTGCGCCGGCGACGGTGCGGGGGACACGACGACCTCGCCTTCGACGACCTCGACCCGGGAGCCCTCGGGGAAGGGGAAGAGACCGTCGAGCGCGTCGTCGACCCACAGGTCGTAGACCTGCGCGGCGTCCGTCGGGACCAGGTAGGTGATCCGCAGGGTGTCCACTTTCGGTGACCCCTCCCTCACGATCTGCTCCCGGCCATCGTAGGGACCGCGCGCCGGGACCGTACCCCGAACGCGTCAGGTGCGGCGGAGGCGGGTGATGAACTTGTAGCGGTCGCCGCGGTACATCGACTGGGCCCACTCGACGGGCTGGCCGGTGGAGTCGAAGGCGTGGCGGGACAGCAGCAGCATCGGCAGGCCGACGTCGACGGCGAGGAGCTGGGCGTCGTGCGGGGTCGCGAGGACGGTCTCGATGGTCTCCTCGGCCTCGGCGAGGTGGACGTCGTAGGCGGTCGCGAGGGTCTCGTACAGGGAGCGGTGGCGGGGGAGCTCGCGGCGCAGGCCGGGGAAGCGGCGGGCCGGCAGGTGCGAGGTGTCGATCGACATGGCCTCGCCGTCGGCGAGGCGGAGGCGGTGGATGCGGAGGACGCGGCCGCCGGGGCGGATGCCGAGCAGGGCGGCGAGGCGCTCGTCGGCGCTGACGTAGCCGATGTCGAGGATGCGGGTCTCGGGGTGCAGCCCGTGGTGCCGCATGTCCTCGGTGTAGCTGACGAGCTGGAGCTCCTGGGAGACCTTCGGCTTGGCGACGAAGGTGCCCTTGCCCTGGATGCGCTGGAGGCGGCCCTCCACGACGAGCTCGGCGAGGGCCTGGCGGACCGTGGTGCGGGACGTCTCGTACTTCTCGGCGAGGGCCCGCTCGGGCGGCAGCGGGCTGCCGGCCGGGAGCGACTGGATCAGCTCGACCAGCAGCTCCTTCAGCTTGTAGTACTTGGGGATGCGCGGGGCCGGGGCGGCGTAGTGCTTGGCGAACTCGCCGAGCGGCGCGCGGTCGTAGCCGCCGTAGGGATCCCCGTGCCGGGGCCCGCCTCTGACCTCCGTCACGGTCTCTCCTCACGTTCATCACCGGTTGTCCCCGATGTTACGTGTGAAGACTACGGCCGGTAGAGTCCGCCACCGCCGCCAGGGCGGTCCGGACCGTTGTGAGGTCGGCCTCCCCGAGGGCGGCGCGCGCGGTGAACCGCAGGCAGGCGCGGCCCTTCGGCACCGACGGTGGCCGGAAGCAGCCGACCCGCGCGCCGCGGGCGCGGCACGTCTCCTGGGCCTCCAGCGCGGCGCGCGGCTCGCCGAGGAAGACCGGGACGACGGCCGCCGCCGGCTCCGCCGTCTCCAGGCCGAGGTCCGCCGCCGCGGCGGCGATCCGGGCCGCGTTCGCGCGGGCGCGGGCGGGCAGGTCCGGTTCGGCGGCGAGGACGTCCAGGGCGGCGAGCGCGGCGCCGACGGCGGCGGGGTTCAGGCCGGTGTCGAAGATGAAGGCGCGGCCGGCGTCCACCAGCGTCCCGATCACCTCGGGGGCGCCGAGGACGGCGCCGCCCTGGGACGCCAGCGACTTCGACAGCGTCAGCGTCAGCACGACGTCCGGCTCGCCCGCGAGGCCCGCGGCGTGCGCGGCGCCCGCGCCGCCCGCCCCGACGACGCCGAGCGCGTGCGCCTCGTCGACCACCAGCAGCGCGCCGTGCGCCCGCGCGACGCGGTGCAGCTCGGCGAGGGGCGCGGCGTCGCCGTCGACGGAGAACACCGCGTCGGTGACGACGAGGGCGTGCTCCTCCTCGCGGCCGGCGAGGAGCCGCGCGACGGCGGCGGGGTCGCGGTGCGGCGCGACCGCCACGCGCGACCGCGACAGCCGGCAGGCGTCCACGATCGAGGCGTGGTTGGTCTCGTCGGACACCACCAGGACGCCGGGTCCGCCGAGTCCCGCGACGGCGCCGAGGTTGGCCAGGTAGCCGGAGGAGAACACCAGGCCGGCGGCGCTGCCGGTGAGGGCGGCGAGCCGGGCGTCCAGCTCGGCGTGCAGGGCGGTGGTGCCGGTGACCAGGCGCGACCCGGTGGCGCCGGTGCCCCACTCGCGCGCGGCGCGGGCGGCGCCTTCGGCGAGGCGCGGATCCCGCGACAGCCCGAGGTAGTCGTTGGACGCCAGGTCGAGGAGGCCGTCGTGGTCGGCGCTCCGCGGCCGCAGCGCGCGGTGCAGCCCGGCCTCGGCGCGGCGAGCGGCGGCGGCCCGGAGCCGGTCCAGGGGGTCGGCGGGCGATACGGCGTCCATGCCGGGGATCCTGCCAGCTCACCGCCGGGGGAGGGGCACAGAAACCGGTGCGCGATGATTGGAGGGTGCCTACGTTGACCGATCTGGTGCGCGACCACACCGATCTGACCGACACCGACCTGGAGTGGCTGCACGCGCTGGTCTCCGACTGGCAGCTCCTCGCCGACCTGTCCTTCGCCGACCTGCTGCTGTGGGTGCCGCTGAGCTCCGCCGACGCGCTGCCCTCCGACTCGGGGCGCCGCCGCCCCGCGCTCCCCGACCAGGCGGTCCCCGGCTGGGTCGCGATCGCGCAGATGCGCCCGACGACCGGCCCGACCGCCTACTCCGGCGACCTGGTCGGCAAGGTGGTGCGGACGGGCCGCCGCGGCCTCATCGACGTCGCCTGGCGGGAGCGGCGCATCGTCCGCGAGGGCGACCCGGAGTGGGGCAGCGGCATCCCGGTCCGCGAGGAGTCGATCCCGGTCCGGCGCGGCGCCAAGCTGCTCGGGGTGATCCAGCGCAGCACCAACCTGTCGTCGGCGCGCACCCCGTCCCGGCTGGAGCTCACCTACCTGCAGTCGGCCAGCGACCTCGCCCAGATGATCTCCGAGGGGCGGTTCCCGGTGCCCGGCCAGGAACCGAACCTGGTGCGCTCGCCGCGCGTCGGCGACGGCCTCATCCGCCTCGACCGGGCGGGCGGGGTCACCTACGCGAGCCCGAACGCCCAGTCGGCCTACCGGCGGCTCGGCTTCCCCGCCGACCTCGTCGGGGAGTCCCTCGGGGAGGTCACCGGGCGGCTCTGCGACACCGGCGAGCCGATGGAGGAGGCGCTCACCGTCGTGCTGAGCGGCCGCGCGCCCCGCGAGGTGGAGGTGGAGGCGCACGGGTCGGTCATGCAGCTCCGCACGATCCCGCTCATCATCGCCGGCAACCGGATCGGCGCGATCGTGCTGTGCCGCGACGTCACCGAGCTGCGCTGGCGCGACCGGGAGCTGATGAGCAAGGACGCCACCATCCGGGAGATCCACCATCGGGTGAAGAACAACCTGCAGACCGTCGCGGCGCTGCTCCGCCTCCAGGCGCGGCGGCTGCGCGTCCCCGAGGGCCGCGCCGCCCTGGACGAGGCGGTGCGCCGCGTCGGGTCCATCGCGATCGTGCACGAGACGCTGTCGCACACCCCCGACGAGCTGATCGACTTCGACGACATCGCGGACCGCGTCATCACCATGGCGGGCGAGGTGTCGGCGCCCGAGACGCAGGTGCAGCCGAAGCGGACCGGGTCGTTCGGGGTGCTGCCCGCCGAGATCGCCACCCCGCTGGCGATGGCGCTCACCGAGCTGCTGCAGAACGCCCTGGAGCACGGCCTCGCCGACGGCGCCGGGACGCTGGAGGTCGTCGCCGCCCGCTACGGCGAGGGCGCCGACCCGGCCGTCCCCGCCAGCGTCGCGGTCTGGGGCGACTGGCCGGGCGCCGGCGACGGCGCGGCGCCCGCGCCCGCCGCGCCCGCGGGGGAGGGCCGCCGCCTCATCACGGTGGTGAGCGACGACGGCGTCGGCATCCCCGCGGACTTCGACATGGACGCCAGCAACAGCCTCGGCCTGCAGATCGTGCGGACCCTCATCGTCGGCGAGCTCGGCGGCCGCCTGGAGTTCCGGCGCCGCGACGGCGGCGGCACCGAGGTCGTGGTGGACGTCCCGCTGGACCAGCAGCACCGGCCGGGGCCGCCCCGCTGAACCGGCGCCGCCCGGCGGGTGCGGGGACGACGAGAGCCCGTGGCGATGCCACGGGCTCTTCGTCGTCAGAGGCGCTCCTCGCGCGATCCGGCCAGGGGGTCCGGACGCGGGCGCCGCCGGGTGCCGTTCAGGCCCCCGCGTTCGCGCGGGCGCGGGCCCGTGCCGTCCGGCGCTTCAGGGCGCGGCGCTCGTCCTCGCCCATCGCGCCCCACACGCCCGAGTCCTGGCCGGACTCCAGCGCCCAGCGCAGGCAGGCGTCGGAGACGCCGCACTGGCGGCACACCTGCTTGGCCTCCTCGATCTGCAGGAGGGCGGGGCCGGTGTTGCCGATCGGGAAGAACAGCTCGGGATCCACGTCACGGCAGGCTGCCTCGTGGCGCCAGTCCATGCGGTCCACTCCTTCGTCAGCGGTGGCGGTTGCTCACTCAACTTGTGAACAGATTCACATGTCGCGAACACCCCAGGACGCAAAAGATTTGGTCAGGGATGATTGTCGGCGGCGCTGCGAGCAGAAGGCGCACGGCACTGGTCCTTCAGTCGTTGGGCGCACTTTGAGCCTGTCAGGGCCGCTACGACACACGCAAGACCTGGGGGAAACGTTTCGCCAAAGAAGCGTGTCGTATGTGTCACATCCACGGGTCGGGCCCGTTTCTTTCCTGTTAACAACCGGGCCCGGCCCGTTGTTAGATGACGATGCGTATCGCCTTCGCCACCGAACGGAAGGTGATGGCCTCCTGCTCGCCCAGGTAGTCGCCGTCCAGCTGGAAGGCCACCGGGCGCTCCGCCCGCAGCGTGACCTGCGCCGCGTCGTGCACGTTGGCGACCTGCCCGCCCTGCACCGGGCGGTTGCGGGCGAGCATCATCTGCGCGGCGGTCCCGAGCACCGGCGGCACCTTCAGCGAACGCATCGCGAAAACTTCGAGGCCGCGGTTGAAGTTCGCCAGCGGGCTCGGATTGAGCGGCAGCGGACCGAGGAAAGTCCACGGCGAGGTATTGGACACGAACGACAGGAACAAACCCGATTCCGGGGGGCGGCCGGGCACTTCCAAGGTAAGCGCGGGGCGGCGGCGGTCGGTGCCGCGGAAGAAATGCCGGAGGGTGGTGCGCACATACAGCGAGGGGTCGGCGCGGGCGCCCTCCAGGCGGCGCAGCTCCACCTCGCGGACGACCTCGGCGTCCAGCCCGACGCCCGCGCAGAACGTGAAGTAGCGCTCCCCGCCGTCCGGCAGCGAGGCCGTGCCGAGGCCCACCGTCCGGTGCCGGCCCGCGCGGAGCGCCGCCAGCACCATCCGCATCGCCGCGATCGGGTCGTTTGGCATGCCGAGGGCCCGCGCGAACACGTTGGCGCTGCCGCAGGGCAGCACGGCGAGGCCCGGAACCGCCGGGGAGGGCCCGTCCGCGAGCAGGCCGTTGACGACCTCGTTGACCGTGCCGTCGCCGCCGAGCGCCACCACCACGTCGTACTTGTCGCGGGCGGCGTCGCGGGCCAGGTCGGTGGCGTGGCCGCGGCGGGCGGTCTCGGCGACGAGCACGTCGGCGTCGCCGGCGAAGGCCCGCACGAGGACGTCACGGGCCCGCTGGGAGGTCGAGGTCGCCTTGGGGTTGGCGATGAGCATGGCGCGCACGGCGACAGGGTATCCAGCCGGGCGGACCGGACGTCCCGCCGTCCCCGCGCCGGTGCGGGCCGGGCGGCGGGGGGCGGGTAGGGTCTTGGACCGTGTCGAAGCGTCCTGCCACCGTGTACGCCGCCGCCGCCCTGGAGGGCGCGGAGGGGCTCGCCGCCCTCGGGTTCGGCGCGTTCGTCGGGATCGAGACGGCCGTCGGCGCGGCCGTGGACCCGCCGAGCGCCATCGGCGTCACCGTGCTCGCGCTGATCGGCGCCGTGGCGATGCTGGCGTGCGCCCGCGGCCTGCTGCGGGGCGCCCCGGGCAGCCGGGCCCCGACGGTGGTGACGCAGCTGTTCTCGCTGCCGGTCGCCTGGTCGCTGTGGCAGAGCGACCGGCCGTGGATCGCCGTGCCGCTCGGCGCCGTCGCGATCGTCGCGCTGCTGCTCACCCTCAGCCCCCCGACGACCGCGTGGCTGGCCCGCGAGGACGAGCCCGGCGACGCGCCGGTCCCGTAACGCGCCGGAACCCCGGCCTGGCGGCGCGGGGTCCCGGTCACGGTGCTGCGGTGCGGTGTCACGGTGCTGCGGTGCGGTCTATTCGTCGGCGGTGAGGCCCTCGCGGAGCTGCGCGAGGGTGCGCGCCAGCAGCCGCGACACGTGCATCTGGGAGATGCCGAGCTCGGCGGCGATCTGCGACTGCGTCATGTTGCCGAAGAAGCGGAGCAGCAGGATCTTCTTCTCCCGCGGTGGCAGCTTCTCCAGCAGCGGCTTCAGCGACTCGCGGTACTCCACGCCCTCCAGCGACTCGTCGATCATGCCGAGCGAGTCGGCGACCGCGGGGGCGTCCTCGTCGCCGGAGTCGGGGGCGTCCAGCGAGACGGTCGAGTAGGCGTTGGCGGACTCCAGGCCCTCCAGCACCTCCTCCTCCGACATCTGCAGGTGCGCGGCCAGCTCGCTGACCGTCGGCGCCCGCCCCTCGCGCTGCGCGAGCTCGCTGATCGCCTTGGTGAGCGAGAGCTTCAGCTCCTGGAGGCGGCGCGGCACGCGCACCGCCCAGCCCTTGTCGCGGAAGTGCCGCTTGATCTCGCCGACGATCGTCGGGGTCGCGTAGGTGGAGAACTCCACCCCGCGCTCCAGGTCGAACCGGTCGATCGACTTGATCAGCCCGATGGTGGCGACCTGGATGAGGTCGTCGAGCCACTCGCCGCGGTTGCGGAAGCGGCGGGCGAGGTACTCCACCAGCGGCAGGTGCAGCTCGACGAGCTGGTCGCGGATGCGCTGGCGCTCCGGGTCGCCCTCGGGCAGCTCGGCGAGCCGCACGAACAGCGCGCGGGCCCGGGTGCGGTCGGGGACCGCGCTGCTCTCGGACCGCTCGGACCGCTCGGGGGCGGTGTCGCTCCCGGCCACAGTCGTCTTTTCCGTCACAGTGCCCCCGCTGCACCGCGACGCTTCTGCAGCGTCACGGTCACCCGGTCGTCGGCGCCGGCCTGCGCGTCCACCTCGCCGGCCAGCGAGGAGAGCACGGTCCAGGCGAAGGTGTCGCGGCTCGGCACCTGGCCGTCCACGGTGAGCACCGACACCGCGATGCGCACCGCGTCGCCGGTCAGCTCGAACTCGCAGGTCAGGTCGGTGCCGGGCACCGCCTGGGGGAGGAGCATCGCGCACGCCTCGTCGACGGCGATGCGCAGGTCCTCGATCTCGTCCAGCGTGAAGTCGAGCCGTGCGGCGAGACCCGCGGTCGCAGTGCGCAGCACCGAAAGGTACGCACTGGCCGCCGGCAGCTTCACGGTCACCACATCGCGCACGGACAACTTCGTACTGGCCGCCATTGCAGCGGTTTCCTCGGTCACGTCACTCCTCGTGGGATGGTCCCGCTGCTTTGAAAGTACCGCTAACCGGGGCCGTCGCGAGCATTCGCCGCGCGTGGCTTTCTCACCAATGTCCCCGGGGAGGTGTGGCGACGGGTCCCAAACCTCCCTCCACTGAGAGGTGTATCACTCGTCCTGCGAGGTCAGCGCCGCCGCGCCGCCGAGCGCGGCCAGCGGCTCGCCCGTCAGCCGGTAGACGGTCCACTCGTCCTGGGGGCGCGCGCCGAGCGACTCGTAGAAGGCGATGGAGGGAGCGTTCCAGTTCAGCACCGACCACTCGACGCGGCCGTAGCCCCGTTCGGCGGCGATGCGGGCGAGCTCGGCCAGCAGCGCCTTACCGTACCCGCGGCCGCGCATCGCCGGGTCGACGTAGAGGTCCTCCAGGTAGACGCCGTGGCGGCCGAGCCAGGTGGAGAAGTTGAGGAACCAGAGGGCGAAGCCGACGACGCGGCCGCCGTCCTCGGCGATGTGGGCGAACGCCTTCGGCTCGGGGCCGAACAGGGCGGCGCGCAGGTCGTCCTCGGTGGCGCGGACCTCGTGCAGCGCGCGCTCGTACTCGGCGAGGTCGCGGACGAGGCGCAGGATCTCGGGGACGTCGTCGGGGGCGGCGGGCCTGATCATGCGGGTCAGGCTACCGGGATGCGGGCCGGTGCTCCCTTCTTCGGGCCTGCGCTGGAAAGGCCGCCATATCCAAGTGGTGGCTTGAGCGGGGCATTTGTGCTGCTCGGCGACGTCGGCGGTACGCCGCCCGCAGGATCGGTGAACACCTCGCGCCCGGAACCCGGCCACCGCGACCGGACGGATATGCCTGGTAAGAACGCGGTGTCCGCCGATGATGTCATCTAACGGGCCGGTCACTTGCCGGCACGGTACGGTTACTCATTCGGCAGGCCGTCCGCTTCACCCGCAACTCCAATTTCAAGATCCTGGGCAACGGACGGCTGCGGCTGCCCAAGATCGGCGACCTGGCTGTGCGCTGGTCCCGGAGCCTGCCGTCGGACCCCTCCAGCGTGGCGATCATCCGGGATGCGGCGGGCCGGTACTTCGCCTCGTTCATGGTGCAGACGAGCGGCGAGGTGCTGCCGCCGGTCGAGTCCGAGGTCGGGATCGATCCGGGGCTGACGCACTTCGCGGTGCTGTCGGACGGCACCAAGATCAGTTCGCCCAAGTTCCTGCGGCGGGCGGCCCGCAAGCTGAAGCGGTTGCAGCAGGCGTTGTCACGCAAGCAGAAGGGTTCGATCAACCGCCGCAAGGCGGCGTTGAAGGTCGCTCGGGCTCATGCGCGGGTGGCCGACGCGCGGCGGGACTGGCAGCACAAGCTCTCGACCCAGATCATCCGCGACAACCAAGAGGTGTACGTCGAGGACCTGTGCGTCACCGGCCTGGCCCGCACCCGCCTCGCCAAGAGCGTCCACGACGCCGGCTGGGCATCGTTCACGGCCATGCTGGAGTACAAGGCCGCCCGCTACGGGCGCACGTTCGGTCGGGTGGACCGGTTCTTGCCCTCCACTCGGATGTGCTCGGCCTGCGGCCGCATCGGCGAGAAGAAGGCGCTCGACGTCCGGTCGTGGACCTGCCCGTGCGGGGCGGTCCACGACCGGGACGTCAACGCCGCCGTCAACATCCTCGCCGCCGGGCAGGCGGAGAGGCGAAACGACCGCAGAGCGCGGGTAGGACCGGCACCCGTGCCGGCACCGCGCGGTGAAGCGGTAACCCACCCCGACGCCGCGCGGATCCCGCGCGGCGTAGAGGGGGTCTCCGCCCGTTAGGGCGGAGAGGATGTCACCAGGTGGTGGGCTTGCTCTTGGTGTAGAGCCAGGCGTGGAACAGGCCGTCGAGCTGCTTGTGCGACACCTTCTCGGCGAGGGCGATGAAGTCCTTCGTCGTGACGTTGCCGTTGCGGTGGAGCTTGGTCCACTGCTTCAGCAGGGCGAAGAACGCCTTGTCGCCGATGCGGCCGCGGAGCGCCTGGAGCGTCATCCCGCCGCGGTAGTAGGCGGTGAGGGTGAACATCTCGTCGGCGCCGGGGTTGCCGGCCTGCCGCGCCGTCCACAGGTCGGCGTAGTAGGGCCAGGTCGTCGGCTCGTTGTAGAGCAGGTCGAACGTCTGCTTGGCGGTGCGGCCGCCGTGCTGCTCGTCCCAGAGCCACTCGGCGTAGGTCGCGAAGCCCTCGTTCAGCCAGATGTCCTTCCAGCGCTTCACGCTCACGCTGTCACCGAACCACTGGTGGGCCAGCTCGTGCACGATGACGCCCTGGTCGGGCTCGAAGCCGTAGATGGGGCGGCTCTGGGTCTCCAGCGAGAACTCCACGTCGACGCCGACGCGGATGCCGCCGGTCGACTGGAAGGGGTACTTCCCGAAGACCTTCTCCTCCCAGTCGATGGCCTTGATGGTGTCGTCGTGGATGGTGGTGAGCTCGTCCGCGCGGTTCGGGGCGACGGCGGTGATGACGGGGACGCCCGAGGCGGTCTTGCCCTTCTTCACCTGGAACTTGCCGATGGCGAGCATGGCGAGGTAGCTGGCCATGGGCGTCCGCTCGTTCCACACGAAGGTGGACTTGCCGCCCTTGGTGGTGGTCCCGCCGGGCTCGCCGTTGGACAGCACCTGCGTGCCCTTGGGGACGGTCACCTTGTAGGTGTAGGTGGCCTTGTCCTGCGGGTGGTCGTTGGAGGGGAACCAGGTGGACGCGCCGTCGGGCTCGCTCACCACGTACGCGCCGTCCGGCGTCTTGATCCAGCCGAACTTGCCGATGTCGGGCCGCTCGATGGGCTTCGGCGTGCCGCCGTAGACGACCTTGACGGTGAACTTCTTGCCGCGGTGCAGGCCCTTGGCGGGCGTGATGGCGAGCTCCTGGCCCTTGCGGGTGTACTTGGCCTTCCTGCCGTTCACCGTCACGCTCTTGACGGTGAGCTGCTTGAGGTCCAGGTCGAAGCGCGACAGGTCCTGCGTCGCCCGCGCCGAGATGACGGCGGTCGCCGCGAGGGTGTCGGCGGCCGGGGCGTAGTCGAGCGACAGGTCGTAGTGGCCGACGTCGTAGCCGCCGTTCCCCTCGGCGGGGAAGTAGGGGTCGCCGCCGCCCGGCGCGCCGGGCCGGAAGCCGTGCGGCGCCGCCGCCGTCGCGGGGGGCGCGGCCGCGAGGACGCAGGCGCCGGCGGTGAGCGCCGCGGCGGCCAGACGGAGGGTGCGGATCCTGGGGGGCATGGATCACCTTTCTGTGACTGATCCGCCCTAGAGGATCACGAAATGCCCCTCCTGTCAGTCCTGTCCGGAAATTTTCCGCTGCCGGACAGCGCGACGGGGGCCGTCCGCGTGCGGACGGCCCCCGCGAAGCGCGCCGGTCCGCCGGCGCCCGGGAGGAAGGCTCAGGCCTTCTTGGTCTCCCAGAAGATGTCGGAGATCTCCTGGATCTTGGCGAGCAGCTGGTCCGCCGTCGCGACGTCGGTGCTGCTCTTGGTGCCGCCACCGCCGCCGGCCAGCTTGGTGGCCTCGTTGATCAGCGTGTGCAGCTGCGGGTACTTCTCGAAGTGCGGCGGCTTG
The DNA here is from genome assembly GCF_019458805.1 of Actinomadura parmotrematis. Classification (GTDB taxonomy): domain Bacteria; phylum Actinomycetota; class Actinomycetes; order Streptosporangiales; family Streptosporangiaceae; genus Spirillospora; species Spirillospora parmotrematis. Next base: position 28,010 of record NZ_JAIBOA010000022.1, on the reverse strand, counting down.
AAGTAGTCGGTCCACAGCACCCAGAGGTGCTCCTTGACCAGGTTGGAGCGCTGCTCCTTGATGATCAGGGCCCGGGCGCGGAACGCCGGGTCCTCGTTGGCGTGGTACTTCTCCAGGATCGCCTTGACCGACTCGGCCTCGATGCGGGCCTGGGCCGGGTCGTAGACGCCGCACGGCAGGTCGCAGTGCGCGGAGACCGTGGTCTTAGGACGCAGAAGGTTGGCGAACACCTGCGTATCCCTTCCCTCGTTACGGATCATGCTCAGGGCACCGACATTACTCTGATGCGGTGCGGCGGGACCGGCCAGGGCGCTCGGTACATCGGCCTAGGACCCGCCGCCGACACCATCACCGATCGGGGGCGATCCATGCGGGGACCGGCACGGCGCTGGACGCGCGTCGAGGTGGCCGGGCCGTCCATGCGGCCCGTGCTGGAGCCGGGCGACCGGCTGTTGGTGCTGGTCGGCGGCCGGGTCCGGGCCGGGGACGTCGTCGTGGCCCGGCATCCGCACGACGCCGCGCTGCTCGTGGTGAAGCGCGCCGCGCACCGCGACGGGGACGGGTGGTGGCTGGAGAGCGACAACCAGCGCGCGCCCGGCCGGCAGGACAGCTGGGACTTCGGGGCGGTTCCGGACGCGGCGGTGCGCGGGCGTGTCGTCGCCCGCTACGGCCCGCTGCGGCGCGCCGGCCGCGTCCGCCGCCGCCCCCCGGACGCGGCGCCCGCGTCCGCCTAACCGCCGGCGCGGGGCTGCGCGCGGGCCGTCACGGGGGTGCGGGCGGGGCGGCGCTGCGCGGCGGCGGCGCTCGGGGCGCCGCGCCGGGCGCAGTGCGCCGAGCAGTACCGCCGCGACCGGTTGGCCGTGGTGTCGAAGAAGACCCGGCCGCAGCCGTCGGCGGCGCAGACGCCGAGGCGCTCCAGTCCCCGGTCGGCGATCGTGACGGCGAGGCCCATCGCGGCGCGCGCGGCGAACCGGTCGGGGACCGAGCCGCCCTCGTTGATGTGCAGGTGCCAGCGCTGGCCGTCGTGGCCGGACACCTGGGGATGGACGGGATGCTGGATGAGCAGCGTGTTGAGGCGGTCGATGGCGTCCTCCTCGTCGCCGCCGGCGGCCGAGACGAAGACGGCCCTCAGTTGCCCGCGGAGGCCGCGCATGGCGTCCAGGTCGCGGTGGGAGATCCGGCCGCCGAGGTGCGGGTGGCCGGCCAGCAGCTCGTGCAGCCCGTCCAGGCTGCGCAGGGTGTCACCGTCGGGGCGCTGGGTGTTGACGAGGTCGACCGCGAGGTCTGCGTATGAGGCGAGGTCCACGTGCGCTCCTGCCGGAGTCGACCCGATGAGGGAATCGCAGGGTTGATTCCCGTATGTCGATTATTACACCTGCGGCGGCGGGAGAAGGGCGTCCGATGCCGAGCCCCTATGGAACATCGTGCGGTCGCGGTGCCCGAGAGCCGACAATTCACTCGCGAGAAGGGCGTTCTGCCGGAGATTTCAAGGTCGTCTCCGCGGCGGGTGCGCCGGGACGCGAGCGGCCCGCGACCCCGGGTGGGGGGTGCGGGCCGCGCGGGACGTGCGGGGGCCGGGCGGGGCCGTCAGATCCGGGCGACGCCCTCCGCGCGGGCCTGCTCGGCGACGGCGGTGGTCACCGCGGGCGCCACGCGCTCGTCGAAGGGGTTCGGGATGACGTAGTCGGGCCGCACGTCGTCGCCGACGATCGCGGCGAGCGCGTCGGCGGCGGCGAGCTTCATGCCCTCGGTGATGGAGTGCGCGCGGGTGGCGAAGGCCCCGGCGAAGATGCCGGGGAAGGCCAGCACGTTGTTGATCTGGTTGGGGAAGTCGCTGCGGCCGGTGGCGACGACGCGCGCGTGCCGGGCGGCGACCTCGGGGTGCACCTCGGGGGTGGGGTTGGAGAGGGCGAACACGATGGCGTCCTCGCTCATCGTGGCGATGCACGACTCGTCCACCGTCGCGCCGGACAGGCCGATGAACACGTCGGCGCCGCTCAGCGCCTCCTCGGTGGAGCCCGAGCGGCCCTCCCGGTTGGTGATCCGGGCGATCCGCTCCTTGACCGGGTTCAGCCCCTCGCGGCCCTCATGGATGAGGCCCTTGCTGTCCGACAGCGCGATGTCGCCGATGCCGGCCTCGATGAGGATGGTGGAGACGGCGATGCCGGACGCGCCCGCGCCCGCGACGACGGCGCGCAGCTGCGAGAGGTCCTTGCCGATCAGCCGCGCCGCGTTCTTCAGCGCGGCGAGCGTCACGATGGCGGTGCCGTGCTGGTCGTCGTGGAAGACCGGGATGTCGAGGGCGGCGCGCAGCCGGTCCTCGATCTCGAAGCAGCGCGGCGCGCTGATGTCCTCCAGGTTGATGCCGCCGAAGCTCGGCGCCATCCGGATCACGGTCTCCACGATCTCGTCCACGTCGGTGGTGGCGAGCGCGATCGGCACCGAGTCGACGCCGGCGAACTCCTTGAACAGGATCGACTTGCCCTCCATGACCGGCATCGAGGCGGCCGGGCCGATGTCGCCGAGGCCGAGGACGGCGGTGCCGTCGGTCACCACGGCGACGACCTTGGAGGTCCAGGTGTAGTCGTGGGCGAGCTCGGGGTTGTCGGCGATCGCCGAGCACACGCGGGCGACGCCCGGGGTGTAGGCGAGCGACAGGTCGTCGGCGTCGCGGACGGGGATGGTCGAGCGCATCTCCATCTTGCCGCCGCGGTGCAGCGGGAACGCCGGGTCGGTATCGAGGAAGGACTGATCGGTGGGAATGGGCTCGGCGGCCACAGCGACCCCTGTCGGTAGATGATTTCGGACGATGCCGCCGCAGCGGTGCGGTCTGGTGGCCGTCACCTGGGTGGCATCTCGCGACGCACGGGGGTCACCCGTTGCCCGATTGTGCCACATCCGTCGGAAGTATCCAGGGGGAAGCCCCGGTGGCGGCCGTCACGCCCGTCGCCCAGCGTACACGGGCGCGCGCGGAGCGTCCCGAATCCCAGGCGGGGCGAGGTGGCGGGGGAACGGCGTTGTTGTCCGATTGTTTCGGAGCCTTAATCCCGTGCCCGCCTCCTGTGAGCCAAAATGTGCAGCTAACCGGCAGATCTGACCGGATCGGCCTACTTCACCTGGAGGGGGACCTGTGATCACTGGTTCTCTGCGCCGCCGCGCCGTTGCGGGGGCCGCACTCGTGCTGACGGGCGCCCTCGCCCTGTCGGCCTGTGGCGACGACAGCGACTCGGGCGGATCCGGCGCGAAGGTCACGCCGTCCGGCGGCGCCGACGCCAAGCTGTCCGCGCTGGTGCCCGCGGCGATCAAGTCCGACGGCAAGCTCGTCATCGGCACCGACGCGTCCTACCCGCCCAACGAGTCGGTGGACCCGGCCTCCCAGAAGATCGTCGGCTGGGACGTCGAGCTGGCCGAGGCGATCGGCGTGAAGCTGGGCCTGAAGACCGAGTTCCAGAACGCCGGCTTCGACACGATCATCCCGGGCGTGCAGTCGGGCAAGTACGAGCTCGGCGTCTCCTCGTTCACCGACAACAAGGACCGCGAGAAGGTCGTCGACTTCGTCACCTACTACACGGCCGGCACCTCCTGGGCCGCGCTGAAGGGCAACCCCAAGGGCGTCAACCCCGACGACGCCTGCGGCAAGAGCATCGGCGTCCAGCAGGGCACCGTCCAGGTGGACGACCTCACCGCGCGCAGCAAGAAGTGCACCGCCGCCGGCAAGCCCGCCATCAAGCAGGTCGTGCGCAAGCAGCAGACCGAGGTCAACAACGACCTGGTCGCGGGCAAGGTCGACGCGATGGCGGCCGACTCCCCGATCGTCGGCGGCGCGGTCAAGAAGACCGGCAAGCTCGACATCATCGGCCAGGCGTACGACACCGCCCCCTACGGCTACGCGGTCGGCAAGAACTCCGGCCAGCTGAAGGAGGCCGTCCAGGGCGCGGTGAAGGCGCTCATCGCCGACGGCACCTACAAGAAGATCCTCGAGAAGTGGGGCGTGGAGCAGGGCGCCGTCACCGACCCGGCGATCAACGGCGCGCAGAGCTGACGCGATGACCGTCACCGCAGACGACGGCGGGAAGGGGCGGCCCGAAGCGATCCGGGCCGTCCCGGTCCGCCACCCCGGCCGCTGGGTCGGCGCGCTCGTCGTGCTGGTCCTGGCCGCGATGTTCGTCCACTTCCTGTTCACCAACGACGCGCTGAACTGGCCGGAGCAGCGCAAGTTCATGTTCTCCGACGCCGTGCTGAAGGGCGTCCGCAACACCGTCTGGCTGACGCTGGCGGCGATGGCGGGCGGCATCACGTTCGGCGTCGTGCTCGCGCTCATGCGGATGTCGGCGAACCCGCTGATGCGCGGGGCCGCCTGGTTCTACCTGTGGTTCTTCCGCGGCACCCCGCTCTACACCCAGCTGCTGATCTGGGGCTCGATCGGCGCGCTGCTGCCGACGATCAGCCTCGGCGTCCCGTTCGGGCCCGAGGTCCACACCTGGCAGACGCAGAAGCTGATCAACGCGGCGCTCGCCGCGGCGCTCGGCCTCATCCTCAACGAGGCGGCCTACATGGCCGAGATCGTGCGGGCCGGCATCCTGTCGGTGGACACCGGCCAGCAGGAGGCGGCGAGCGCGCTCGGCATGTCCCGCGGGCAGACGATGCGGCGGGTCGTGCTGCCGCAGGCGATGCGGGTGATCGTGCCGCCGACCGGCAACGAGACGATCTCGATGCTGAAGAACACCTCGCTGGTGGCGGCGGTGCCCTACGCGGAGCTGACCTGGACGGCGCAGACCATCTACGCCGACACCTACCAGGTCATCCCCATGCTGATCATGGCGTGCCTGTGGTACCTGTTCCTGTCCTCGCTGCTGATGGTCGGCCAGTTCTACCTGGAGCGCTACTTCGGCCGCGGCTTCGCCGGGCAGGGCGGCCGGCCGGCGCGGCGCCGGATCCCGCTGGTCCGAGGGGGGCACCGATGACCGAGATCGACACCCCGCCCGGCGCGGCGCCGGCGGACGGCCTCATGGTCCGGTCCGAGCAGGTGCACAAGTCGTTCGGCAGCGTGGAGGTGCTGAAGGGCATCGACCTGGAGGTCCGGCAGGGCGAGGTGATGTGCATCATCGGGCCGTCCGGGTCCGGCAAGTCCACCTTCCTGCGCTGCATCAACCACCTGGAGAAGATCAACGCCGGCCGGCTGTGGGTGAACGGCCACCTGGTCGGCTACCGGCAGAAGGGCGACAAGCTCCACGAGCTGCGCGACAAGGAGGTCGCCGCGCAGCGCCGCGAGATCGGCATGGTGTTCCAGCGCTTCAACCTCTTCCCGCACATGACCGCGCTCGGCAACGTCATGGAGGCGCCCGTCCGGGTGAAGCGGCGGCCGAAGGCCAAGGCGCGCGAGGACGCGGTCGCGCTGCTGGAGCGCGTCGGCCTCGGCGACAAGATCGGCAGCTACCCGGGGCAGCTGTCGGGCGGCCAGCAGCAGCGCGTCGCGATCGCCCGCGCGCTCGCGATGGAGCCGGCGCTCATGCTGTTCGACGAGCCGACGTCGGCGCTCGACCCCGAGCTCGTCGGCGAGGTGCTGGAGGTCATGAAGCAGCTCGCGCTCGACGGCATGACGATGGTCGTCGTCACCCACGAGATGGGGTTCGCCCGCGAGGTCGGCGACTCGCTGGTCTTCATGGACGGCGGTGTCGTCGTGGAGAAGGGCGCGCCGCGCGACGTGATCGGGAACCCGCAGCACCCCCGCACCCAGGACTTCCTGTCCAAGGTGCTCTAGCCGCGCGCCGCGGGCCCCGCCGCCGTGCCGGCGGGGCCCGCGGCGCGCTCAGGCGGGGGAGAGGCGCCGGACGACGACGCCGACGACCAGCTCGCGCCGCACGAACCCGTAGTGGCGCGAGTCCCAGCTCGCCGCCCGGTTGTCGCCGAGCACGACCAGCGCGCCGCGCGGCACCGCGGCGCCCGCGAGGCCGCGCGCGTCCGGGGCGGCCCAGCCGTCCGGGACGCGGTCGCCGCCGACCGCGACGGCGCGCTTCAGCAGCAGCTGCCGGTCGCGGACGGCGCGCGGGCCGCGCCCGCTCGGCAGGTCGGGGAAGCGGATCAGGGCGACCTGCCCGGCGCGGACCCGCCGCGTCCGCCGGACGAGGACGCGGTCGCCGTCCCGCAGCGCCGGCTCCATGCTGGCGCCGTCGACCGAGGTCAGGAGCAGCGCGCGGCGGGCGGCCAGCAGCGCCGCGAGCCCGGCCGCGGCGGCGAGCCCGGCCGCCGCCCGCCTCACGGCACCTCCTGGTAGCCGGCGGCCTGGAGGCGGAACAGCCGCGCGTAGCGGCCGTCCTTCGCGAGCAGCTCCTCGTGGGTGCCCTCCTCGGCGACGCGGCCGCCGTCCAGGACGGCGATGCGGTCGGCGTCGCGGACGGCGCTCAGCCGGTGCGAGATCAGCAGGCTGGTGCGGCCCGCGCGGAGCTCGCGCATCCGGGCGTGCACCTCCTGCTCGGCCTCGGGGTCGAGGCCCGAGCCGGGCTCGTCCAGGATCATCAGGTCGCGGTCCTCGCGGACGAGCGCCCGCGCGAGCGCGAGGCGCTGCCACTGGCCGCCCGACAGGACCACGCCCGCCCCGGCGCCGCCCGCCTCCCCGCCCTCGGCGCCGTCCAGCGCGAACATGCGGGTGAGCGGGGTGGCGTAGCCGCGCGGCAGGGCGGCGAGCCGGTCGTGGACGCCCGCCCGCGCGGCCGCCCGGATGAGGCGGCCCGGGTCGTCCAGCGCGGCGGGGTCGCCGATCGCGATGTTGTCGGCGGCGGTCATCTCGTAGTTCACGTGGTCCTGGAAGACGGCGCTGACGCGGGCGCGCAGCCGCTCGGGCGGGATGTCGCGCAGGTCGACGCCGTCCCAGCGGATGCTGCCGCGCGTCGGGTCGTACATGCGGCAGAGCAGCTTGACGAGGGTGCTCTTGCCCGCGCCGTTCAGCCCGACGAGCGCGACGGCGCGGCCGTGCGGGATCGTCAGGTCCACGCCGCGCAGGATCCACGGATGGTCGTCGCCGTAGCGGAACCACACGCCGCGCAGCTCGACGCCGCGCCGCAGCTCGGGGGCGTCGCCGTCCTCGGCGCGCGGCAGGTCGGGGGCGGCGCGGACGACCGCGACGTAGTGCGCGAACGCCAGCAGCCGGGCCTGCCCGCCCGCGACGGCCGAGGTCAGGGTGGCCAGGGCGGCCTGCACGCCGATGACGGCGGCGAGGAACATCGCCACGTCGCCGATGCCGAGCCGCCCCGCGCGGGCCGTCGCGACCGCCCACCAGAGGCCCGCGCCCGCGACGGCCGCGCCCAGCAGGGTGAGGCCGCCCTGGGCGCGCAGCTCCCGCACGTCCATCCGGCGGCCCTCGGCGTTCGCGCCGCGCCGCTCGGCCATCATGCGGGCGCGCAGGAACGCGCCCGCGCCGAACAGCCGGATCTCGGTGGCGGCGGCGGTGCCGGTGAGGAGCTGGCCGTAGAAGAACTCGCGGCGGTGGTGGTGCTCGACGTTCCACTCCATCGCCGACCGGCTGCGGGTCAGCAGGATCTCGGCGGCGAGCGCGGGCAGCGCGGCGACCACGACCAGGGCCGTCATCGGCGGGCTGAGGACGAGCAGCGAGCCGACGAACCCGGCCAGCGACAGCGTCCCGCCGAGCGCGCTGCCGAGCCCGTCGACCAGCTCGGCCGACCGGCGGGTGCCGTCCTGGGCGAGCCGCAGCCGGTCCTGGAACGCCGGGTCCTCGAAGCGGGCGAGGCCGACCTGGCGCTCGGCCGCCGCGAACAGCCGCTCGGTGCCGGCGGCGCTCGCCGCCCGGCCGAGCTCGGACCGCAGGTACTGCGCGGCGGCCGGCAGCGCGGCGGCGGCGAGGCCCGTGACGGCGAGCCCGGCGGCGAGACCGCCGACGGCGCCGTGCGGGGCGGCGAGCCGGTCGAGGACGAGCTTGGTGAGCCAGGCCGTCGCGATCGGCGCGGCGGCCGCCGCGACCGTCGCGGCCAGGAACAGCGCCAGCGCCGCGGGCGCCGACCGCCAGAGCAGCAGGCCGGCCTCGGCGGCCGCCGCCCGCAGGCCGCGGCCGCCGCTCGCCCCCCTCACCCCCGCGCCGCGGCGCGCTCGCGGGCGGGCGCCAGCTCCTCGACGCGCGCGCCGGTCGCGGTGACGCGGCCGTCCTCGACCCGGTAGAGCGCGGGCGTCCAGGTGTTCTGGAAGGCGCGCGCGACCGGGCCGCCGTCGGGGTCGGCGGCGACGACGCGGGCGACGGGCGCGAGGGCCTCCAGCAGGGCGGGGTCGTCGCCGCCGACGACGGCGAGGACGCGGTCGCGGCCGACTTCGCGGGCGTGCTCGATGAAGCGCGGGAGCAGCTCGTGGCAGGGCTCGCAGCCCGCGGAGAAGAAGCCGACCGTCCCCGACAGCCCGGCCGCCGACACCGTCTCGTCCGCGGTCGTGACGGCCTCGAAGCCCGCCACCCGCGCGCCCGGCCGCAGCGCGAACGGCGCGCCGGGCCCGGCCGCGTCCGCGCGCATCCGCCGCAGGATCCCGAGCGTCAGCAGCAGGTTGACCAGGCAGAGCGCGCCGAGCAGCACCACGGCTGCCACCAGGTAGGGCATCACGAACTCCTCGCGAACAGGTCGACGACGTCGTCGAAGGCGACGAACAGCAGCGCGCCGGCGAATCCCGCGACGGCGGCGACCGCCAGCCCGGCCGCCTGCGGCGCGCCCGCCGGGCCGGCCGCGCCGACGGCGGCGACGGCGAGCAGGGCGGCGTTGCGGACCAGGTGGCGCGGGCCGATCGGGGCGCCGGACGCGCCGAAGCAGCGGCAGTGGGGGCGCCGGCCGCGCCGCAGCGCGGCGGCGATGGCGGCGGTGAAGGAGGCGAGCAGGACCCCGGCGAGCGCGAACCCCCAGCCGGCGGTGGCGGGCACCGCCGCGAGGACGGCGGCGGCGAGCTCGGCGGCGACGACGGCCGCGGCGAGCGGGCCCGTCCACGCCGCCGGGACGGGCGCGAGCGCGCGCACCGACCGGCGGAAGCCGCCGGGGTCGCGCAGCTTCGCCAGCGCCGACGCGGCGAACACCGCGGCGATCAGGCAGGCGCAGCCGATCCGCGCGTACTCCATCCGGGGGCTCCTCTCCGAAGGGGCCGGGCCGGGCGGCGACGGCACGCGCCGCCCGGCGGGCACGGGCTAGCAGCTGCTGCGGATCTTGCTCCACTCGCAGCCGGTCTGCGGGCAGCAGAACCGGTACCAGTAGCCCGGGTGGCCGGCGGAGTTGCAGAAGTAGCCGCCGGCGCACGCCGAGGCGGTCGCGCGCGGGGCCACCCGCTCGATCAGCCGGTCGATGAGGCGGTTCATGGACGCTCCCTTTCTTGCGCCGCGGGGCACGGCGCGGGCGGAGGGCGTGCCCGGGGCCGGGCACATGATCATTACCGCCCCGTCCCGGCGGGGGATCAAGACCTGGCGCCGCACCGCCCGATCTTCGTGGGATGTTGCCGACCGGAACCGGAATCGGTCCGCGCCCCGCCCATTACGGACGCGGCGGGCGCGCGTGCCCGGCGGACCGCCGTCCCCGTGCGCGACCGGGGGAGCGCGGTCCGTCAGAGCCGCGGACGCCCCGCCGCCCGCCCCGTCACGGACGGTGCCGGGAAGGCCGGGCGCGCCCCGCGCCGCCCGTCGGCAAAGATCAACAAACGGGCCGAAAAAGCCCCGTTGCGCCCGCGCAACGCCCCTTGCGGAAGCGGCGCGCGGGCGGCCCGTAGGGTGGGCGCATGTTCGCTGTCACGGCATCGCGATTCGACGAAGACAACCCCCTGGACGGTCTCGCGCTCGGCGAGCGGCCCGACCCGGACGTCCCCGACGGCTGGACGACCGTCACGGTGCGGGCGGCCGCGCTGAACCACCACGACCTGTGGTCGCTGAAGGGCGTCGGGCTCGCCGCCGAGCGGCTGCCCATGGTGCTCGGCTGCGACGCGGCGGGCGTCGACGAGGACGGCAACGAGGTCATCGTGCACGCCGTGATCGGCGACCCGGCGCGCGGCGGCGGCGACGAGACGCTCGACCCGAAGCGGACCCTGCTGTCGGAGCTGCACCCGGGCACGCTCGCCGAGAAGGTCGCGGTGCCGCGCCGCAACCTGGTGCCGAAGCCCGCCGAGCTGTCGTTCGAGGAGGCGGCCTGCCTGCCGACGGCCTGGCTCACCGCCTACCGGATGCTGTTCACCAAGTCGGGCGTGCAGCCGGGCGGCAGCGTCCTCGTGCAGGGGGCGGGCGGCGGCGTCGCGACCGCCGCCATCGCGCTCGGCGCGGCGGCCGGCTTCCGCGTCTACGCCACCAGCCGCAGCGCGGGCAAGCGCGAGCGGGCCGCCGGGCTCGGCGCGACGGGGGTGTTCGAGAGCGGCGCGCGGCTGCCCGAGCGGGTGGACGCGGTCATCGAGACGGTCGGCGAGGCGACCTGGTCGCACTCGCTGAAGTCGCTGCGGCCCGGCGGCCGGATCGTGGTGTCGGGCGCGACGAGCGGCCCGCTGCCGCCCGCCGACCTCAACCGGGTGTTCTTCCTGCAGCTGTCGGTGGTCGGCTCGACCATGGGCACCCGCGACGAGCTGGAGCGGCTCGCCCGGTTCCTGGTCGCGACCGGCGTCCGGCCGCCCGTCGACCGGGTGCTGCCGCTCGCGCGGGCCGCCGAGGGGTTCGCGGCCATGGCGGACGGCGAGCTCTTCGGGAAAATCGTCTTCACCCCGTAGGGCGGCCCGTCAGTCGCCGCCGAAGATGTCCCGGCGCAGCCGCTCGCGGGTCTCCTCCAGGATGGAGCGGGCCGCGGCGAGCCGCTCGTCGTCGAGGCCCGAGCGCGCCGCCTGGGTGCGGACGTCCTCCACGAAGGTGCCGAGGAGCCGCTCCAGGCGGAGCCGGGCGACGTCGCTCTGGCTGCCGGTCGCGGTCTTCCACGCGTCCTCCCAGTTGCGGCGCCACTCCTCCTTCCACGCCTGCGTCTGCTCGCGCCAGTGCTGCTTCTGGCGGCGCCACTCGTCCTTCTGCCGCCCGGTCGACTCCTTCCAGGCGTCCTTGGAGCCCTTCCAGGACTCCCCGGACGCCGACCGGGCCTCCTCGCGCATCGTCTTCGCGGCCTGCGTCAGCTCCTCGCGGAGCGAGCGGACGGTCTGCCGGACGTCCTGCTGGACCTCGCGGGCGAACTCCTGCGCCGACGCGGAGATCTCCTCCTCCAGCTCGGCGAGCTCGTCGAGGCGGCGCTCCAGCTCGGCGCGGCCCTGGTCGGTGAGCGAGTAGACCTTCTTGCCCTTGACGACCTCGTGGCTGACCAAGCCCTCGGCCTCCAGCCGGGCGAGGCGCGGGTAGATGGTGCCGGGGGAGGGCGAGTAGACGCCGAGGAACCGGTCCTGGAGCAGCCGGATCACCTCGTAGCCGTGCCGCGGGCTCTCCTCCAGCAGCTTGAGCAGGTACAGCCGCAGGCGGCCGTGGCCGAAGACGGGGCTCAACTCACTTCTCCGTTCGCGGGGTGGTGGTGCCGCCGGCGCCGCCGTCCTCCCGCGCCCCGCCGGGGCGGTGCAGGAGGGTGACGCCGCCGGAGACGGTCTGCACGGCGAGCCGGCCGGAGCCGTCGCCGAGCCGGCCGGACAGGTGCCGGGCGGCGGGCCGCGCGTCCCGGTCCAGCCCGGCGAAGGTGCTGTTGATCTCCCCGGCCGCCGAGTTCAGCGACACCCGCGCGCCGGTGGAGTCCGGGACGCGCAGGGTGACCTCGCCGGTCACCGTGTTGACCTCGATCCGGCCGGCCGCGCCGAGCGCCACGTCGGCGGCGATCCGGCCGCTCACCGAGCGGGCCGCCAGCCGGGCCAGGGTGCCGCCGGCGAGCGACAGGTCGCCCGACAGCGAGGTGAAGGCGACCGAGCCGTCCAGGCCCTGCGCCTCGACCGCGCCCGACACGGTGTTGGCGTCCACCGCGCCGGTGACGCCGTCCAGGGTGACCAGGCCGGACGCGGACTTGATCGAGGTGCGGGCGGCGAGGCCGCTGACGACCGCGTCGGCCGAGACCAGGTTCAGCGTCACCGGGCACTCGCGCGGCACGGTGACGGTGATGTCGGCGCGCACCCTGCTCGCGCCGAACCAGCCGAGCACCCCTTCGAGCAGGCGCTCGTGGCCGATGGTGAGCATGCCGGCCTCGTGCGTCACGGTGAGCGGCTGCCCCCGCACCTCGGCCACGGTGAGGGACGGGCGCTCGTCGGTGGCGAGCACCGAGACGCTGCCCGCGACGAGGGTCGCGCGCAGCGCGACCGCCCCGTCGAAGTCCAGGGTGGCCGGTTCGTCGATGGTCCAACGCGCCATCTCGTCATGCCTTTCGTCGGGGCGCCGGGAGCGGGGCGGGCGGGAACCCCCGCCTCTCACACGATATGTCGCGTTGACCAGAAGTCAAGATGTATCGCGTTGTGCGGGTGGGCCCTCCTCGGGCGGTGCCCCGGGCGGGCCGTCCCCCGTCAGAAGCCGTCGTCCTCGTCCTCGGCGTCGTCCAGCCGCGCCAGCCAGGTCGCCAGCCGCTCGACGGGCGTCTCGAACTCGGGGTTCAGGTCCACGAACTCGCGGAGCCGCTCGGCGAGCCACGCCAGGCTGACCGACTCCTCGCCGCGCCGCTCGGTCAGCTCCTCGATGCCCCGATCGGTGAAGTACATCAGCGTTCGCCCTCTCTGGCGGCCTGTCGCCGCCGCAATGCCGAGGGCTCCGGTGCGCGTCCGCGCACCGGAGCCCTCGGGCCGTCCTCCCGCTTCCCCGCTACTCGGCGTCGCCGAACAGCCGGCCGAGCAGCGCCTCCTGCTCGGCCTGGTGCAGCTTGGCCGACCCCACCGCGGGCGAGGACGACGCCGGGCGCGACACCCGGGTCATCGTCAGGCCCTCGATGTGGTGCGGCAGCTTCAGCGCCATGAACGGCCAGGCGCCCATGTTCGCCGGCTCGTCCTGCACCCACACGACCTCGACGCCGGCCGGGTACTTGGCGAGCTCGGCCTTGATCTCGTCGACCGGCGGCGGGTACAGCCGCTCGACCCGCACGACCGCGGTGTCGGTCGCGCCGGCCGCGTCGCGGGCGTGCGCCACGTCGTAGTAGATCTTGCCGGTGGTGAGCAGCACCCGCCGCACGCCGTCCGGCGCCACGTCGGGGCTCGACTCGGGGATGACCGGCTGGAACGCGCCGCCGGTGACCTGCTCGACCGACGACGTCGCCGCCTTCAGCCGCAGCAGCGACTTCGGCGTGAACACGACCAGCGGCTTGCCGCGGCCCGACAGCACCTGCCAGCGCAGCAGGTGGAAGTAGTTCGCCGGGGTGGTCGGGTAGGCCACCGTCATGTTGTCCTGCGCGCACATCTGCAGGTAGCGCTCGATGCGCGCGGACGAGTGGTCCGGCCCCTGGCCCTCGTAGCCGTGCGGCAGCAGCAGCACGACGCTGGAGCGCTGGCCCCACTTCTGCTCGCCGGAGGAGATGTACTCGTCCAGCACCGACTGGGCGCCGTTGGCGAAGTCGCCGAACTGCGCCTCCCACGCCACCAGCGCGTCGGGGCGGGTCATCGAGTAGCCGTACTCGAAGCCCATCGCGGCGTACTCGCTGAGCAGCGAGTCGTGCACGTAGAACTTCGAGACGCCCTGGCCGAACTGCTTGAGCGGCGTGTACTCCTCGCCGGTCCGCCGGTCCACCAGCACCGCGTGCCGCTGGCCGAAGGTGCCGCGGCGCGAGTCCTGGCCGACGAGCCGGACGGGCCGCCCGTCGATCAGCAGCGAGCCGACCGCGAGGAGCTCGCCGGTCGCCCAGTCGATCGCGTCGTCCTCGATGGACTGCACGCGGCGCTGCAGGATCGGCTGGAGGCGCGGGTGCACGACGAAGCCGTCGGGCAGCGTCACCTGCGTGTCGATGATCTGCTTGACCGTCTCCGGGGAGATCGCGGTGCCCGCCGACCCGTGGTCGATCGGGATGCGCTCCTCGACGTCGGGCTTCACGACCGAGCCCGGTTCGAGGGGCTTCTTGGCCGCCTCCCGGGTCTCGGTGAAGGCGCGCTCCAGCTGCTCCTGGTAGTCGCGGAGCGCGGCCTCGGCCTCCTCGACGGTGATGTCGCCGCGGCCGATCAGCGCCTCGGTGTAGAGCTTGCGGACCGAGCGCTTGGCGTCGATCAGGTCGTACATCAGCGGCTGGGTGAACGAGGGGTTGTCCGACTCGTTGTGGCCCCGGCGCCGGTAGCAGACCATGTCGATGACGACGTCCTTCTTGAACGTCTGCCGGTACTCGAAGGCCAGCTGCGCGACGCGCGCGCACGCCTCCGGGTCGTCGCCGTTGACGTGGAAGATCGGCGCCTGGATCATCCGGGCCACGTCGGTGGAGTACACGCTGGAGCGCGAGTACTCGGGCGCGGTGGTGAAGCCCACCTGGTTGTTGATCACCACGTGGACGGTGCCGCCGGTGCGGTAGCCGCGCAGCTGCGACAGGTTCAGCGTCTCGGCGACCACGCCCTGGCCGGCGAACGCGGCGTCGCCGTGGATGAGGATCGGCAGCACGCTGAAACCGGCCTCGCCGACGTCGAGGAGGTCCTGCTTGGCGCGGACGACGCCCTCCAGCACCGGGTCGACGGTCTCCAGGTGCGAGGGGTTGGCCACCAGCTCGGTGCGGATCTTGGAGCCGTCGGCGGCGACGAAGTCGCCCGCGGCGCCGAGGTGGTACTTCACGTCGCCCGAGCCCTGGGCGCTGCGCGGGTCGAGGTTGCCCTCGAACTCGCCGAAGATCTGCCCGTAGGACTTGCCGACGATGTTGGCGAGGACGTTCAGCCGGCCGCGGTGGGCCATGCCGATGACGACCTCGTCCAGGTGCTCCCGGGCGGCCGAGGAGATCACCGCGTCGAGCAGCGGGATGACCGACTCGCCGCCCTCCAGCGAGAACCGCTTCTGGCCGACGAACTTGGTCTGCAGGAACGTCTCGAACGCCTCGGCGCTGTTCAGCCGCCGCAGCACGTGGAGCTGCTCCTCGCGCGAGGGCTTGTCGTGCGGGACCTCGACGCGCTCCTGGATCCAGGCGCGCTCCTCGGGGTCCTGGATGTGCATGTACTCGATGCCGACGGTGCGGCAGTAGGCCATGCGCAGCACGCCGAGGATGTCGCGCAGCTTCATCGTCGGCTCGCCGCCGAACCCGCCGGTCGCGAACTCGCGCTCCAGGTCCCACAGGGTGAGGCCGTGCTGGAGGATGTCGAGGTCGGGGTGGCGGCGCTGCTTGTACTCCAGCGGGTCGGTGTCGGCCATGAGGTGGCCGCGGACCCGGTAGGCGTGGATCAGCTCGTGGACGCGCGCGACCTTGGCCACGTCGTCGTCGTGGCTGGTGGAGATGTCCTTGACCCAGCGGACCGGCTCGTAGGGGATCCGCAGGGCCTCGAAGATGTCGTCGTAGAACCCGTCCTCGCCGAGCAGCAGCAGGTGGATGCGGCGGAGGAAGTCGCCGGACTGGGCGCCCTGGATGATCCGGTGGTCGTAGGTCGAGGTGACCGTCATGACCTTGGAGATGCCCATCCGGGCGAGGGTGTCCTCGGAGGCGCCGGCGAACTCGGCCGGGTACTCCATCGCGCCGACGCCGATGATCGTGCCCTGGCCGGGCATCAGCCGCGGCACCGAGTGCACGGTGCCGATGGTGCCCGGGTTCGTCAGGCTGATCGTGGTGCCCTGGTAGTCCTCGATCGTCAGCTTGTTGCCGCGCGCCTTGCGGACGATCTCCTCGTAGGCGGCCCAGAACTGGCGGAAGTCCAGCGTCTCGGCGGCCTTGATGCTCGGCACCACCAGCTGCCGGGTGCCGTCGTCCTTCTGCAGGTCGATGGCCAGGCCGAAGTTGACGTGCTCGGGCTTGACCAGCACCGGCTTGCCGTCGACCTCGGTGTAGGCGGCGTTCATCTCCGGCATCGCCGCGAGCGCCTTGACGATCGCGTACCCGATGAGGTGGGTGAAGGAGACCTTGCCCCCGCGCCCGCGCTTCAGGTGGTTGTTGATGACGATGCGGTTGTCGATCAGCAGCTTCGCCGGGACGGCGCGCACGCTCGTCGCCGTCGGGACCGCGAGGCTCGCCTCCATGTTGGTGGCGGTCCGCGCCGCCACGCCGCGCAGCCGGACCTCCTCGGCGCCCGCCGGCACCGGCGTCGGCTTCGACGCGGGCCTGCCGGCGGCGGCCTTCGGCTCGGCCTTGGCGGCCGGGGCCTTGGCCGCGGGGGCGGGCGCGGACTGCTGCTGCGGTGTCGGCGGAGCGGCCGCGCCCCCCTTGGCGCCGTCGGTGTTCGCCTTCGGCGCATCCTGGGCAGGACCACTGGACGCGGACGGCCGGGAGCCCGGCCGGTAGTCCGCGAAGAAGTTCCACCAGGCTTCGTCCACCGAGGAGGGGTCTTCGAGGTACTTCTGGTACAGCTCGTCGACCAGCCACTCGTTGGCACCGAAGTCGGTCAGTCGGGGGTCGGCACTAGTTTGCGACGACTCTGTCGACACGGCGGAGATCGCCCTCTTCCGCAGCTCGCAGGTGAGTTCTGAGACGAGTCAAGGCTACTCGCCTCGAGGCGCGGACACGCCAGCGCGAGACGATCTCCGCCGGCACGGATGTTCCAGCGGTGCTCGCGGCGCGCGAGGGCTCAGTGGGTGTGCGGGGCGACCGTCGGGCCCTCGCTGGCCTGCACCAGGACGAAGCCCTGCCCCTGGAACGCCAGCTGCATGGCCTCGCCGCTGCCCCGCCCGATGAGCGCCGCCGCCTTCATGGTGCGGTTGACGCCGACCTGGAGGCTCGTCGACCACGCCACGGCGGACTGCCCGTCGGCGAACGTCGGCGCGCGGCTCGCGTCCAGCATCACCGGCGCCCCGTGGGTGTGCAGCGCGACCCAGCCGGTGCCGCCGATGGTGGTGTTGAACAGGCCGCCCGCCGCGATCCCGGCGCCCTGCACCCGCTGGACGTCGGTCTGCAGGTGCGCGTCGTAGGCCAGGATGTTGGCCCCGTTCACGGTGAGCTGCTCGTTCTCCAGGTAGAACAGGTGCAGGTCCTCGGCGTTGTGGGCGAGGAACAGCAGGCCCTGACCGCGGGCGCGCATGAGCGGCGCCCCCTCGCCGGTCAGGGCCTTCTTCAGGAACTTGCCGACGCCGCCGGCCCCCTGGTACTCGAAGTCCATCTGCCCCTGGAAGGCGACCATCGCCCCCTGGCGGGCGATGACGTCCCCGTTGAGCTGGACGCGGAGCATCTTGGAATTCTGCAGGGCGAAATTCCCGGGCACCTGCCCCTGGTCGAGGTTGCCGAAGAACTGGCTGCGCATCGCGGTGGGCCTCTCAAGACACGGATCGGTACGCCGCGGGCGGCGCCGCGGAGATCGCCAGCCTAGGGGGAGGCCCGGACATCAGCGGAGGTTCCAGTCGATCTCGGGGCCGATCGGCACCACGCCCGTCGGGTTCACGTTGCGCTGCGTCACGTAGTAGTGCCGCTTGATCTGGTCGAGGTCGGTCGTCTCGCCGAAAGCGGGGATCGCGTGCAGCTCGCGGGCGTAGCGCCACAGGTTGGGGTGGTCGACGAGGCGCCGGACGTTGCACTTGAAGTGGGAGTAGTAGACGGCGTCGAACCGGGCGAGCGTCGGGTAGAGGCGGACGTCGGCCTCGGTGAGGTCGTCGCCGAACAGGAACCGGCGGTCTGACAGCCGTTCTTCCAGCCGGTCCAAAGTGGCGAAAAGGGCCCGCGCGGCGTCCTCGTAGGCGCCCTGCTCCTTGGCGAAGCCGGCCTTGTAGACACCGTTGTTGACGGTGGCGTAGACCAGCGCGTTGAGTTCGTCGATCTCGCCGCGCAGCGCCTGCGGGTACAGGTCGGGCGCGCCGGGCGCGTGCCAGGCGGCGAAGGCGGTCTCGAAGGTCGTGGTGATCTCGGGGAAGTCGTTGGTGACGAGCCGCCCGGTGGCGGTGTCCCAGACGCAGGGGACGGTGTAGCGGCCGTCGAAGGAGGGGTCGGTGGCCAGGTACAGCTCCGACAGGAAGGACGCGCCGGTCACCGGGTCGGGCTCGGGGAAGCGCCAGCCGCGCTCGTCGCGGATCGGGTCGACGACGCCGACCGGGATCGCCTCCTCCAGGCCGAGCAGCCGCCGCACGATGAGGGTGCGGTGCGCCCACGGGCAGGCGTAGGACACGAACAGCCGGTAGCGGCCCGGCTCGGCGGGGAACTCCGCCCCCGGGTCCGCGCTGATTTTGGCGGTGAAGCGGTTGGCCTGGCGCACGAACGCGCCGCCCCCGCCGAACTCCGCGTTCTTCATGATCCGGTCTTCGGTGCTGGTCTCGTCCATGCTGGGGTCCTTCCCTGAAGTAGGGGGGCGGCCTCCGACCTGAGGCGGATACCGGGGCGCGCCCCGCCGATTACGATTGCGGTCATGCTGGAGAACTTCAACGCCCTGGTCGACGGGTTGCCGCCGGCGCTGGTCTACCTGCTGATCGCCTTCCTGGTGTTCGCCGAGGCGGCGCTGTTCTTCGGCTTCGTCTTCCCCGGCGAGACCGCCATCGTGGTCGGCGGCCTGCTGGCCAGCCAGGGCGAGCTGTCGTTGCCGCTGCTGCTGGTGATCGGGGTGGTCGCCGCCGTCGTCGGCGACTCGGTCGGCTACGAGATCGGCAAGAAGTACGGGAGCCGGCTGCTGGACACGCGGCCGATGCGCAAGCACGCCGTCAAGGTCGCCTCGGCCCAGGACCTCATCCGGCGCCGCGGCGCGTTCGCGGTGTTCATCGGGCGCTTCACCGCGCTGCTGCGCGCGCTCATGCCCGCCCTGGTCGGCAGCTCGCGGATGCCCTACCCGAAGTTCCTGCTGTTCAATTTCCTCGGCGGCCTGTCCTGGGTGCTGATCTTCGGGTTCGGCGGCTACTACGCGGGCGCCGCGTTCGAGCACGCCGCCCAGATCGCCGGGCGGGGGCTGGCGATCGGGCTGGCCGTCGCGGCGGTCGTCGCGATCGCGGTGTGGAGCGTGCGGCGGCACCGCCGCGAGCGGGCCGTGGAGGGGGCCGCCGAGACGGGCCGCCCGGCCGAGCCCGCCGTCACCGACGCCGGCTGACGGCGCCGGGCGACGGCGCCCGGCCGGTCCGGCTCAGCGGAGCAGCCGCCCGGTGACGGGCGGCAGGTCCAGCACGGTGCGGATGCCCGGCGGCGCGGCGCAGACGACGGGGACGGCGTTCAGCGCGTGCGCGGCGGCCGCGGCGACGCCGCTGGAGACCCAGTCCTCGCCGGTGGTGAGGGTGATCGACGGGCGGCCGTCGACCCGCACCGCGTACCCGGGGCCGCCCCACTCGGGCATCCGGACCGCGTCGGCCTTGTGGACCGCCTCCACCGTCAGCACCGGTCGGCCGCCCGCCATCCCCGAGAAGCGCCAGCGCGCCGCCGCGACGGTGCCGGCCGGGACGGTGCCCGCGGCGATCTCCAGGTCGGCGGGGGCGAGGCGGTGGTCGACGTCGACGTCCACCTCGTCGAGCTCGGCGCCGAGACCCGCCGCGACCAGGTGCAGGCTCTCGGCGAACAGCGCCCGCATCGCGGCCCGCGCGGGCCGCAGGGCGCTCAGGTAGTCCTCCTCGCTCTTGCCGAAGCCGAGGGTGTCGTGCACCATCCGCCAGGACGGGTGGGCGGCGAGGCAGGAGCACTCGCGCGCGTAGACGTGGCTGATCTGCTTGGACAGGCCGGACAGCGTCAGCGGCATCAGGTCGGCCATGAAGCCGGGGTTCACGCCGGTGCCGTGCAGCGAGCTGCCGCCGCGCGCGCAGGCCGCCTCCAGCTCGGCGACGAGGCCGGGGCCGTGCGCCGCGGGGTAGACGTAGCCGTTGGTGGCGATCACGTTCTTGCCCGACGCCAGCAGCGCGCAGACGGTCGGCAGGTCGTCCAGCGGCGCGCCGTGCGGGCCGGGCGCGTAGACGACGCAGTCGGCGTCGCAGGCCAGCACGTCCGCCGGGTCGCCGGTGGCGGCCAGGCCGACCGGGTCGCGGCCGGCGAGCGTCCCGGCGTCCCGGCCGACCTTGCCGGGGTCGTAGACGAGGACGGCGGCGAGCTCCAGGCCGGGGTGGTCGAGGACGCCGCGGATGGCGCTGCGGCCGAGCGATCCGGCGGCCCACTGCACGACGCGGAGGGGACGAGGGCTCATGGGGTGGGGTCTCCGTGCTCTGCTGGGGCGGGCGGGGCGGACGAGCGGCGGCGGGGGAGACGTGACGAGGAGCGTACGCCGCCGCACCGCCGGACGGCCGCCCCCCGCGGCGACTTTCGGGCGGTTCCGCGCCGGTTTCGCGCCGGTTTCCTGGGCGAACGGGAAAAACCCGGGGGCGAAGCCGAGCGGGATTCGGTCTTCGTGGTACTTCTGGGTGACCCGCGGGTAATCGCCCGGGGACGCAGCCGCTGCGACATGAGGAGAGCAGGATGTCGGAACTGCGCTATGACGGCCGGGTCGCGGTCGTCACCGGGGCCGGCCACGGCCTCGGCCGCCAGCACGCGCTGGAGCTGGCCGCCCGCGGCGCCAAGGTCGTGGTGAACGACCTCGGCGGCGACCGGTCCGGCGTCGGCGCCTCGGCCGGACCGGCCCAGGACGTCGTCGAGGAGATCGTCAAGAACGGCGGCGAGGCCGTCGCCGACGCCGGCAACGTCGCCACCCCCGAGGGCGCGTCCGGCCTGATCAAGACGGCGGTGGACGCCTTCGGCAAGGTCGACGTCGTCATCAACAACGCGGGCATCCTGCGCGACAAGTCGTTCAAGAACATGAGCGTCGACGAGTTCGACGCGGTCATCGCGGTGCACCTGCGCGGCTCGTTCCTGGTGTCCAGCGCCGCCTGGTCGCACCTGCGCGAGCAGGGCTACGGCCGCATCGTCAACACCTCGTCGCCGGCCGGCCTGTTCGGCAACTTCGGCCAGGCCAACTACGCGACGGCGAAGATGGGCCTCGTCGGGTTCACCAAGACGCTCGCGCACGAGGGCGCCAAGTACAACATCAAGGCCAACGCGATCGCCCCGGTCGCCTGGACCCGGATGACCGAGGACCTGCTGCCCGCCGACTTCGCCGAGAAGGTCGGCGTGGACCAGGTGACGCCGCTCGTCGCCTACCTGGCGCACGAGGAGAACCCCGACAGCGGCCAGGTCTACACCGTCGGCGGCGGCCGCATCGCCAAGATCTTCGTGGCGGAGGGCCCCGGCTACGGGCAGCAGGAGACCCTCACCGTCGAGGCCGTCCGGGACAACTGGGCGGCGATCAACTCGGCCGACCCGCTCACCGTGTTCGCCAACGTCGGCGAGCAGATGGGCCCGATGATCCAGCTGCTCACCTCCTGACGCCTTGGGCGACCTGCGGATCGACCGGCGGGACGGGGTGCTCACGATCACCCTGTCCCGCCCGGAGCGGCTGAACGCCGTCACCGCGGACCTGACCGAGGAGATGCTCGACGTCCTCAACGAGCTGATGCGCGACGCCGCGACCCGCGTCGTCGTGCTCACCGGCGAGGGCCGCGGCTTCTGCTCGGGCATGGACCTCGGCGGCGGCGACCCGGGCGGCGGCGGCGAGGGCCGCGCCCAGCGCATCTACCGCGGCATCGCGCGCGGCGGCGAGGTGACGGCGCGGCTGCGGGAGATCCCGCAGCCGGTCATCGCGGCGCTGCACGGGCCGGTGGCCGGGATGGGCGTCTCCTGGGCGCTCGCCTGCGACCTGCGGGTCGCCGACCCCACCACCCGGTTCGTGGTGCCCTTCACCGACCTCGGCCTGTCGGCGGGCGACTGCGGCCTGTCCTGGCTGCTGCCCCGGCTCGTCGGCCCCGCGCGGGCCGCCGAGATCTGCTACCGGGCGCAGCGCCTGGACGTCGCGCGCGCGCACGAGCTCGGCCTCGTCACCGAGCTGGCGGCGAAGGGCGAGGACGTGGCGGGCGCGCAGGCGCTCGCCGACGAGCTGCTCGCCCGGTCCCCCTACGGGCTGCGCCGCACCAAGGAGCTGCTCAACGTGTCCCTGGACGCGCCGGGGCTCCGGCAGCAGCTCGCGATGGAGACCGGCGTGCAGACGCTGGCGTTCTTCACCGAGGACCTCGCCGAGGGCATGACCGCGACGGTGGAGAAGCGGCGTCCGGAGTTCCGGAACCGCTAGCCGGGAACGCGCGCGGGGCTTCCCGGCGGCCGTGGAGCGGGCCGCCGGGAAGCCCCGCGCGCGTTGCGGACCGTCAGCCCGACAGGGCGCCGGCGAGGGCCTCGGTGTAGCGGAGCGCGGCGAGGCGGGCGAGCGCGGGGTGCGCGCCGAGCGGCGCCGCGCAGCCCGCGCCGATGGCGCCGGTCGCCGGGCCGAGCAGCTCGGCCTCCGGCTCGTGGCCGATCAGGTGCGGCGCGATCGCCACGTTGGTCACCCCGGAGGCGCGCAGCTGGTCGGCGGCGCGGCGGGTCGCCGCCTCGTCGCGGAGCGGCGTGGTGAACACCGGGCAGGCGAGCCGGGAGGCCAGCAGCACGCTGCTCACCTCGGCCTGCTGCGCGGCCGCGTAGTCGCCGGGCGTGACGACGACCACGCCGCCCGCCTCGGTCACCATCGTCATCATCCGGACGCGGTCGGCGCGGGCGAGGCCCGCGTCGGCCAGCCGGTCGTGCAGCGCCTCGGCGATGAGCGGGTGCGGGCCGAGCGCCTCGGCGGCCACCACCGGCACCTGGGCGGAGGCCGCCAGGTGCCGCACGGCGCCGTCCACGCCCGGGTCGGGCACGGTGGTCAGCGGGACCACGACCGCCGCCGGCTCGTCCGGCCGCTGCTGCCGCAGCCCGGCGAGCAGCGGGCCGAGGGCCGACTCCTCGCCCTGGAGGTGCCCGACCAGGGCGGGCTGGCCGGTGTGCTCCAGCTCCACCAGCCGGGCGATCTCGGCCGCGATGCCCGCGCCGGCGCTGCGGGCGGGCCCGGGGACGGCGAGGACCAGTGCGGGGGAGCCGGGGGGCAGCAGGAACGATTCGTCGCCGCGGTGCCGCCCGCCGCGGGGGGCGCGGCGGCGTCGCGACGGAAGTGCCTCGGATGCCTGGCTTTCTGGACTCACGGCGGGAATCGTAACGCTGTCGGTGGTGAACCGGAGATTCCACCGCTCGTCAGGAGTGAACTGTGACCCGATCGCCGTCCTGGAAGATGGCGACTTTTGTTGACGAAAGCTGGAAATCTCGGCGGATGGCCGTTGCGTCGCGCGGACCGCGATACTCCTGATCGGCGGACGTAGTAGGCTCCCGCAGACCCCCGCACATCCCGCATCGGGAGGTTTTCCTGGCATGGTTCTGCGAATGCTGGCAAAAGCCCCTATGGACCGCGCGGTCCGCGAGCCGTGATCCGCCGCCGCCTCTCCACCATCCGCACGAGGATCACGATCCTGACCCTCGTGCCGCTCGCCTCCCTGGTCGCGCTGTGGAGCTTCACCACCGCGATCAGCTTCCAGGAGGCGCGGAACCTGCTGCGGAGCGACCAGTTCCAGCGCACCGTCGTGCTGCCCGTGCAGGCCACCGTCGACGCGCTCCAGAAGGAGCGCCGCCTGTCGGCCTGGTACGTCGGGGCCGGCAAGGGGGCCGACGGCGCCGCGCTGCGCGCCCAGCGCGCGGCGACCGACCGGACGCGCAGGATCGTGCAGGAGAACGTCGAGCAGGGCCGGGCCCGGAACTCGACCAAGACGCGCGTCCGCCAGCGCCTCGACGAGCTGGTCCGCAGCCTCGGCCGCCTCAGCGTCGTGCGCGGCGCGGTCGACGAGCACCGCGCGGACCGCGACAAGGTGGTGGCCGACTACACCGGCATCGTCGACGCCGGCTTCGCGGTCTTCCAGCAGGTCTCGCCGGACGATGGCCGGATCACCTCCGACGCGCGCACCCTCGCCTCCATCGGCCGCACCCACGAGTTCCTCGCCCGCGAGGACGCGGTGCTGAGCGGCGCCCTCGCGGCCGGGCGGCTGTCGGCCGCCGAGCGCGACCAGTTCGCCCAGCTCGTCGGCGCCCGCCGGCTGCTGTCGGAGGACGCGACGGCCGGCCTGAACGAGACCGACGTCGCCCGCTACCGCGCGCTGCACGCCTCGACCGAGGCGGTGCGGCTGCGCAAGCTGGAGGACGCCGTCGTCGCCGGCCCGGCGAAGGCCCGCGCCCCGCGCGCGCCCGGGACCGCCGGCGCGCCCGGGACGTCCGTCGGGCCGGTGTCCAACATCGGCGTGCAGGCGGCGGACTGGCGGGCGAGCGCCGACGCCGTCCAGCGGGACCTGTTCGCCTTCGAGGACCAGGTGCTGAAGGGCATCACCGAGCGGGCGCAGGGCATCGCCATCGGCGTGTTCGTGCGGCTCGGCATCGCGGGCGGCCTCGGCCTCCTGGCGGTCGTGCTGTCCTCGGTGCTCGCCTGGCGCGTCGCGCGCCGGCTGGTCCGCGAGTGCCGCACCCTCGCCTCGGGGGTGGTGGACTTCGCCACCCGGCAGCTGCCGCGGCTCGCCGACCGGGTCCGCTCCGGCGAGGAGCCCGCGGTGTCCGGGCCCGACCCGGTGTTCCGGCTCCGCGAGATCCAGCAGATCTCCGACTCCTTCACCCGCACCCGCGACGCCGTCCTCGTCGCGGCCGCGGGCGAGATCGCCGCGCGGCGCGGCCTCAGCGAGGTGTTCGTCAACCTCGCCCGCCGCAACCAGGCGCTGCTGCACCGCCAGCTCAGCCTGCTGGACGCGATGGAGCGGCGCATCGACGACCCCTCCGAGCTCGCCGACCTGTTCCGCCTGGACCACCTCGCCACCCGCATGCGCCGCCACGCCGAGGGCCTGGTCATCCTCGCCGGCAAGTCCGCCGGGCGCGGCTGGCGGAAGCCGGTGCCGCTGGTGGACGTGGTGCGCGGCGCCGTCGCCGAGGTCGAGGACTACCCGCGGGTGCGGGTGCAGCCGCTGCCGCGCATCGCGCTGCGCGGCTCGGCCGTCGCCGACGTCATCCACCTGCTGGCCGAGCTGGTGGAGAACGCCACCACCTTCTCGCCGCCGCAGTCGCCGGTGCTGGTCAGCGGGCACGCCGTCGGGCACGGCTACGTCATCGAGATCGAGGACCGCGGGCTCGGCATGGACGAGCAGCAGGTGCGCGACGCCAACGCCAAGCTCGCCGACGCGCCCGAGTTCGACCCGGCCGACAGCGCCCAGCTCGGCCTGTTCGTGGTGGCGCGGCTCGCCGAGCGGCACGACGTGCGGGTCACGCTGCGGCCGTCGCCCTACGGCGGCACGACCGCGATCGTGCTGATCCCCGCGTCGCTGATCGTGGCGGACGCCGACGCCGAGCCGGCGCCGCGCCGCGCCGCGACCGGGCCGATGAAGGTGCTCGCCGGGCCGCAGAGCCCCGCCCTGCCGGTCGAGGCCGGTGCGGGCGCGGGCGAGGGGCCGGTGCGGCTGGTCGCCGACCTCGCCGTCGAGACGGTGCCCGCCGAGCCCGTCCCGGACGAGGCGCCCGCTCCGGCGCCGGCCTCCGCGGAGCAGGCCGAGCCCGGACCGCCCGAGCTCACCGCCGACGGGCTGCCGCGCCGCCGCCGCCAGGCCAACCTGGCGCCGGAGCTGCGCGAGCGCGTGGACGCGCGGCTGGCCGCCGAGAACGGGCAGCGCGCCGGGGACCGTCCGGGCGGCGGCACGGGCGGGCACGCGGTGCCGGCCCGGCCCGCGCCGATGATGCCGCTGGCCGCCCCGACGCCGCCCGCACCGGCCGCGCCGCCCGCGGCCGGCCCGGCGCCGGCGGATCCGACGCGGACCGACCCGGGGACGCGCTCGCCCGAGGAGCTGAGGTCGATGATGTCGGCGATGCAGGCGGGCTGGCAGCGCGGAAGGCACGAATCCGGGCAAGATGGTGCCGGACGGGATGAACAGTCTCGATCCCACCCCGACCATCAGGAGGACGACCAGCGATGACACAACCCCAGCAGGTCCGGGGCTCCGACGCGGCCGGGGCGGCGGGCGCGGAGCTGAACTGGCTGCTCGACAGCCTGGTGCAGCGCGTCGCCCAGGTGCAGAACGCCGTCGTGCTGTCCAGCGACGGCCTGCGGATGGCGGCCTCCAGCGGCCTGGCCCGCGAGCAGTCCGACCACCTGTCGGCGGTCGCGGCGAGCTTCCAGAGCCTCGCCCGGGGCGCCGGGGAGTCCTTCGGCGGCGGCAGCGTCCGGCAGACCATCGTGGAGATGGAGTCGGCGTTCCTGTTCGTCACCGCGGCGGGCAGCGGGGCGTGCCTGGCGGTGCTCGCCGACGCGGGCGCCGACCTCGGGATCATCGCCTACGAGATGGCGATGCTGGTCACCCGCGTCGGCCAGCACCTGTCGGCGACGCCGCGGGTCGCCGCCGGCGAGGCCCCGGGCGGCGGCTGAGGTGTCGCCCGAGTCCGCCTGGTACGACGACGCCGCCGGCCCGGTGGTGCGTCCCTACGCGCTCACCGGAGGGCGCACGCACTACGCGGCCGAGTTCGACATGGTCGCCCTGATCGTCGCCCTGGCGCACCCCGCCGACCTGGCCGGACAGCACTCCGGGACGCCCGGCGCGGCGGCGGCGCAGTGGGCGCCGGACCCGGAACATGAAATGATCTTGGAGCTTTGCCGCACTCCGTTGTCGGTTGTCGAGATAGCGTCAGAGCTGGAACTGCCCCTCGGGGTCGTCCGGGTCCTGCTCGGCGACCTGCTCGACCGCTCGCTGATCGAGGTCCGAAGGCCCGCGCCGGTGGCCCAGTTCCCGAGCGAGCGCGTACTCAAGGAAGTGATCGATGGAATCCGTGCGCTCTGACCCCGGCCCCCAGGCCGGGGATTCCGCGCTGACGGTCAAGATCCTTGTCGCCGGCGGTTTCGGCGTCGGCAAGACCACCCTGGTCAGCGCGGTCAGCGAGATCCGGCCGCTGCGCACCGAGGAGGCGCTGACCGAGAAGAGCATCGGCGTCGACGACACCTCGGCCGTGCAGAACAAGACCACGACCACCGTCGCGATGGACTTCGGCCGCATCACGCTGCCGAACGGCCTGGTCCTGTTCGTCTTCGGCACCCCCGGCCAGGACCGCTTCTGGTTCATGTGGGACGAGCTGGCCAAGGGCGCCCTCGGCGCGGTCGTGCTCGTCGACACCCGCCGGCTCGCGGACTGCTTCCCCTCGGTGGACTACTTCGAGCGGCGCGGCGTGCCGTTCATCATCGGCGTCAACCGGTTCGACGGCGCCGGCCAGCACACCCCCGACCAGGTGCGCGACGCGCTCGACCTGTCCCCGGACATCCCGGTGGTCGACTGCGACGTGCGCGACCGCGAGTCCGCCAAGCAGGTGCTCATCACCCTCGTCGAGCACATCATGCGCACGATGAGCGGCCGCGGAGCGCTGACGCACTAGCCGGGCGAGCGCGCCCCGCCGGCCCTCGCCGGCCGGCGGGGCCCTCAGAGCGCGCGGAAGTCGGCGAAGTCGAAGCCGGGGGCGACGACGCAGCTGACGAGCACCTCGCGGTCGCCGGCGGGGCGGGCGGCCTGCCAGTGCCCGGCCGGGACGACCTGCTGCGGCACCTGCCCGGCGGCGAGGTCGGGGCCGAGCGCCACCGCGTCGGCGGTGTCGGGGCGGTCGCCGTCGCCGCCGAGCAGCAGCGTCAGCGGGCCGCCGGCGTGCCAGAGCCACACCTCGTCCGACCGCACCGCGTGCCAGATCGACTCCTCGCCGGGCG
Source organism: Actinomadura parmotrematis (assembly GCF_019458805.1). Classification (GTDB taxonomy): domain Bacteria; phylum Actinomycetota; class Actinomycetes; order Streptosporangiales; family Streptosporangiaceae; genus Spirillospora; species Spirillospora parmotrematis. Next base: position 389 of record NZ_JAIBOA010000022.1, on the reverse strand, counting down.
GCAGCAGGAAGTAGATGCCGGTCGCGGCGGCGCGCTCGCCGGGGTAGCCGGCCGGGGTCGACGCGGGCCCGGCCCGCCAGGTCTCCCGGTACCAGCCGCCCTCGGGGTGCGGCAGCAGGTCCAGGAGCTCGGCGGTGGCGGGCCGCTCCAGCAGCGCGACGTGCCGCCCGTCGGGGCCGCGCCGCAGGTAGCGGACGCGGACCGCGCGGGTGCGGTCGATGACGCCGGGCGACAGGCCCGGCCCGTCCAGGTCGACGGCGATGACCTGGCCGTCGGTGAACACCTCGTCGGCGAGGGCCAGCGCGTCGGGCACGTCGTCGGCGCCCCAGACCGCCCCCGCGTCTCCGAGGACGAACCGGGGGCCCGGCTGGGCGCGCCAGCCGTCGAGC
>NZ_JAIBOA010000021.1 GCF_019458805.1 Actinomadura parmotrematis | reverse complement strand
TCCGCCGCTGGCCATCGGGACGCTGCGCCGCGACGACGGCGGTCTCGACCGGTTCCTCCGCTCCGCCGGGGAGGCGCACGTCGCCGGTGTCGGGATCGACTGGGGCAGCGCCTTCGGCCCCGGCCCGTTCCGGCGCGCGGACCTCCCCACCTACGCCTTCCAGCACCGCCGCTACTGGCTGGACGGCGGGACCGGCCCCGGCGACCTCGCCGCCGCCGGCCTGGAGGACGCCGGGCATCCCCTGCTCGGCGCGGCCGTCCCCCTCCCCGACGGCGCCGTCCTCACCGGCCGCCTGTCGCTCCGCGACCACGGCTGGCTCGCCGACCACGCCGTCGCGGGGACGACGGTGCTGCCCGGCGCGGCCCTGGTCGAGCTGGCGCTGCGCGCCGGCGCCGGGACCGGTCACGCCACCCTGGACGAGCTCGTCATCGAGGCGCCCCTGACGCTGCCCGACGCCGCCGCTGATGAGGACGGCGTGCAGGTCAGGGTCGTGGTCGCGGGTCAGGACGTCGGCGTCCACGCGCGGCGCGGCGAGGGCCGCTGGACCCGGCACGCCACCGGCCGCCTGTCCGCCGAACCCTTCGCGCGGACGCCGCCCCCGCAGTCGCCGGAGTGGCCGCCCGAAGGCGCCGAGCCCGTCGCCGTCGAGGGTTTCTACGCCCGCATGGCCGCTGGCGGGTACGGCTACGGGCCCGCTTTCCAGGGGCTGCGGGCCGCGTGGCGGCGCGGGGACGAGGTCTTCGCCGAGGTCGCGCTGCCCGACGGCGTCGTCGCCGACCGCTTCGGCCTGCACCCGGCCCTGCTGGACGCCGCGCTCCAGGCCACGAGCCTGCTCGGCGCGGACGCGCCCGAGGACGGCCGGATACCGCTGCCGTTCGCCTGGACCGGCGTGCGCCTGCACGCCCCCGCCCCCGCGACCCTGCGCGTCCGCGCCGCCCTCCGGGGCGCGTCCGAGTACACGATCGACCTCACCGGTCCGGACGGCGCGCCCGTCGCCTCGATCGGCTCCCTCACGCTGCGGTCCGTCGCCGCCGACCGGCTGGCGCCCGCCCACAACCTGCTCTACCGGATCGAGCACGTCCCCATCGCGCTGCCCGACGCGACCGCCGCCGCCGTCCCCGACGAGGACGTCCTTGACCTCACCGACCGCGGCGGCTGGACCCCGGACCGGGCCCGCGACCTCACCGCCGCGACGATCGGATTCCTCCAGGACCGGCTGTCCCGCGACGGCGGCCCGGCCGCGGTCATCACCGGCGACGCGCCCTACGACCTCGCCGCCTCCGCCGTCCGCGGCCTCGTGCGCTCGGCGCAGCGCGAGCAGCCCGGCCGGATCGTCCTGCTGGAAGCGGAGTCGGCCGAGGACGCCAGGGCGCTGCTGCCGCGGGCCGTCGCCTCCGGCGAACCGCAGATCGGGCTGCGCGCCGGACGGGCGCACGCCCCGCGGCTCGTCCACGCCGGCACCGGCGGGCCCCGGACGGCCCTCGACCCGGACGGTACCGTCCTGATCACCGGCGGGACCGGGACGCTCGGCGGCCTGGTCGCCCGCCACCTGGTCACCGCGCACGGCGCCCGCCGCCTCGTCCTCCTCGGCCGGCGCGGCCTCGCCGCCCCCGGCGCCGCCGACCTGTACGCGGCGCTGCGCGAGGCCGGCGCGCAGGTGACCGTCACCGCCGCCGACGCCGCCGACCGCGACGCCCTCGCCGGCGTGCTCGCGGCGATCCCCGCCGCGCACCCGCCGACCGCCGTCGTGCACGCCGCCGGGGTCCTGGACGACGCCCTCCTGGACGACCTCGGCCCCGAACGGCTCGCCGCCGTGTTCGGCCCGAAGGCGGACGCCGCCTGGCACCTGCACGAGCTGACCCGCGACCTCGACCTCGCCGCCTTCGTCCTGTTCTCCTCCGGCGCCGGCGTCCTCGGCAACGCCGGCCAGGGCAACTACGCCGCCGCCAACGCCTTCCTCGACGGCCTCGCCGTCCTCCGCCGCGCCGAAGGACTCCCCGCCGTCTCCCTCGCCTGGGGACTCTGGGAACAGGCGAGCGGCATGACCGGCCACCTCGACGGCGCCGGGCTCGGCCGGCTGGCGCGCGGCGGCCTCACCGCCCTCACCACGGCCGAGGGCCTGGCCCTGTTCGACGCCGCGCTCACCGCCGAGGACGCCGTCGTCGTCCCGACCAGGTTCGACCTCGCCGCGCTGCGCACCCTCGCCGACACCGGCGACCTGCCGCCCGTGCTGCGCGGCCTGGCCCGCCGGCCCGGACGCCCGGACGCACGGCCGCCGGCCGGCGAGGCCGCCGTCCCGTTCGCCGAACGCCTCGCCGCGCAGCCCGCCGCCGAGCGCACCGGCACCGTCCTGGACCTCGTCCGGCGGAGCGCGGCGGCCGTCCTCGGGCACTCCGGCCCCGACGCCGTCGGCGCCGGGCAGGCGTTCAAGGAGCTCGGGTTCGACTCCCTCGCGGCCGTCGAGCTGCGCAACCGGATCGCCCGGACGGCCGGGGTGCGGCTGCCCGCCACCCTCGTGTTCGACCACCCGACCCCGGCCGAGCTCGCCCGCCGCCTGCTCGCCGAGCTCGTGCCCGAGCCGCCCGCCGGGCCCGACCCGATCGCCGCGGCGATCGCCGGGATGGACGTCGACGACCTCGTGGAACGCGCTCTCGGAGGGAACCGATGACCGACGACAGGATCGTCCGGGCGCTCCGCGCCGCGCTCGTCGACAACGAGCGGCTGCGCCAGGAGAACGACCGGCTGAAGCGCACCGCCGGCGACCCCGTCGCCGTCGTCGCCGCCGCGTGCCGCCTGCCCGGCGGGATCGCCTCCCCCGAGGACCTCTGGGACCTGGTCGCGGAGGAACGCGAGGGCCTGTCGCCCTTCCCCGCCGACCGCGGCTGGGACCTCGGCGCGCTCTTCGCCGCGGACCCCGACCGGCCCGGCACCTCCTACGTGACGCGCGGCGGGTTCCTCCAGGACGCCGGGGCGTTCGACGCCGCCCTCTTCGGGATCTCCCCGCGCGAGGCGCTCGCCATGGACCCCCAGCAGCGCCTCATGCTGGAGGTGTCGTGGGAGGCCCTCGAACGCGCCGGCATCGCCCCCACCTCGCTGCGCGGCGAGCGCGCCGGCGTCTTCACCGGCGTCATGTACCACGACTACGCCGCCGGCCTCGCCGAGGTCCCCGCCGACCTCGAAGGGTTCCTCGGCACCGGGACCTCCGGCAGCGTCGTGTCCGGCCGCGTCTCCTACACCCTCGGCCTGGAGGGCCCGTCCCTCACCGTCGACACCGCCTGCTCCTCCTCCCTGGTCGCCGTGCACCTGGCGGCGCGGGCGCTCCGCGACGGCGAGTGCGACCTCGCGCTCGCCGGCGGCGTCGCCGTCATGGCGCGGCCCGCCCCCTTCGTGGAGTTCTCCCGGCAGCGCGGCCTCGCCCCCGACGGGCGCTGCAAGGCGTTCGCCGACGCCGCCGACGGCACCGGCTGGGCCGAGGGCGCCGCCGTCCTCCTCCTGGAACGCCTCTCCGACGCCCGCCGCAACGGGCACCCCGTCCTCGCCGTCGTGCGCGGCAGCGCCGTCAACCAGGACGGCGCCTCCAACGGCCTCACCGCGCCCAACGGCCCGTCCCAGCAGCGCGTCATCCGCGCCGCCCTGGACGCCGCCGGGCTCGCCCCCGTCGACGTGGACGCCGTCGAGGGCCACGGCACCGGCACCCCCCTCGGCGACCCCATCGAGGCGCAGGCGCTCCTCGCCACCTACGGCCGCGACCGGCCGGCGGGCCGCCCCCTGTGGCTCGGCTCGCTGAAGTCCAACCTCGGGCACGCGCAGGCCGCCGCCGGCGCCGCCGGCATCATCAAGGTGATCGAGGCGCTCCGCCACGGCACGCTCCCCGCGACCCTGCACGTGGACGCCCCCTCCACCCGGGTCGACTGGGCGGACGGCGCGGTCCGGCTCCTCACCCGACAGCGCGACTGGGCCGACCCCGGACGGCCCCGCCGCGCCGGGGTGTCCTCGTTCGGGGTCAGCGGCACCAACGCCCACGTGATCATCGAGGAGGCGCCGGCGCCGGACGCGCCCGCGATCCCGCCCGAACCCCCGGCCGTCCAGCCCTGGGAGGTCTCCGGCGCGACGGCGGACGCCCTCCGCGCGCAGGCCGCGCGCCTCGCGTCCTTCGTCGCCGACCGCCCCGGCCTGGAACCCGCCGCCGTCGCCGCGTCCCTGGCGGCCGGCCGCGCGGCCCTCGCCCACCGCGCCGTCGTCGCGGCGGCCGACCGGGACGAGGCGCTCGCCGGGCTGCGCGCGCTCGCCGCCGGCGAACCGTCCCCGGCGGCGGTCACCGGCGTCGCCGACGTCGAGGGCCGGACGGTCCTGGTGTTCCCCGGCCAGGGCGCGCAGTGGGCCGGCATGGGCGTCGAGCTGGCCGCCGAGTCCACCGTGTTCGCCGCCGCCCTGGCGGAGGCCGGGGAAGCGCTGCGCCCGCACGTGGACTGGACGCTCGCCGACGCGTTGCGCGGCCCCCTCGACCGCGTGGACGTCGTCCAACCCGCCACCTTCGCGGTGCACGTGGCACTCGCCCGCCTCTGGGAGTCACTCGGCGTCGTGCCCGACGCCGTCGTCGGCCATTCGCAAGGCGAGATCGCCGCCGCCCACATTGCGGGTGCCCTCTCCTTGGAGGACGCGGCGCGCGTCGTGGCGCTGCGCAGCCAGGCCATCGCCCGCGGCCTGGCGGGCCGGGGCGGCATGGCCTCGATCGCGCTGCCCGCCGACCGCGTCACCGCCCGCCTCGCACGCTGGGGCGGCCGCATCGAGACCGCCGCCGTCAACGGCCGCGCCTCCGTCGTCGTCGCCGGGGACGCGGACGCCCTCACCGAGCTCATCGGCGCCTACGAGGACGAGGGCGTGCGCGTCCGCCGCATCCCCGTGGACTACGCCTCGCACAGCTCCCACGTCGAGGCGATCCGCGACGAGCTCCACACCGTCCTCGCCGGCCTCGCCCCGAAACCGTCCGCCGTCCCCTTCTACTCCACCACCGAGGGGGAGTGGCTGGACACCACCCGGCTCGGCGCCGCCTACTGGTACCGCAACCTGCGCGGCGCCGTCCGCTTCGACACCGCGACCCGCGCCCTCCTCGACGCCGGTTTCCGCACGTTCGTCGAGGCCGGCGCGCACCCGGTGCTGGCCGCCGAGATCCAGGACGCCGCGGGCGCGACGGCCGCCGTCGCGGCCGGGACGCTCCGCCGCGGCGAGGGCGGGCTGCGCCGGTTCCTGCTCTCCGCGGCGGCGCTGCGCGTCCGCGGCGCCGCCGTCGACTGGACGGCGCTCCTCGCCGGGCAGCCCCGTACCGACCTCCCCACCTACGCCTTCCAGCACCGCCACTACTGGCTGGAGACGTCCGCGCCGGCCGCCGCCGTCCGGCCGCCGGCGGAGCCCGACACCGAAGCGGAGGCCCCGTCCCCGCTCGCCGGGCTCGCGGACCTCGCCGAGGACGAGCGCCGGGAGACGCTGCTGGAGTTCGTGCGGCGGGAGGCGTCGGCGGTGCTCGGCCGCCCGCCCGCCGAACCCCTCACCCCCACCGACGTGTTCTTCGAGGTCGGCTACGTGTCGCTCACCGCCGTCGAGCTGCGCGACCGCATCGCCGCCGCCACCGGCCTGGAGCTTCCCGCGATGCTGCTCTTCGACCGGGCCACCCCGGCCGAGCTGGCCGACCACCTGCTCACCGAGCTCGGCACGACCGCCCCCGGACAGGAGTGACCATGGCCTTCGACGTCGCCGCCTACCTGGCGGCCCTCGGCCACCGCGGACCGGCCGCGCCCACCCTGGCGACCCTGCGCGCCCTGCACCACCGCCACCTGCGGACGTTCGCCTACGACAGCGCGCTGAACGCCGGCCGGGGCACCGCCCTGTGGGCCGGGGTCGACATCGACCGGGACGCCGCGTTCGACGAGATCGTCCTCGGCGGCCGCGGCGGCGTCTGCTACGAGCTGAACGGCCTCTTCCGCCTCCTGCTGCACGAGCTGGGCTTCGACGTCGGCGTGTTCGGGGCCGGCATCCGGCAGATGGACGGCGGCTTCGGCCCCGACCTGGAGCACGTCTTCAACCACGCCCGCCTCGACGGCGACCTGTACCTGGTCGACGTCGGGTTCGTCGGCCCGTCCTACCTGGAACCCCTGCGGGTGACCGAGCAGGTCCAGGAACAGCACGGCAGCCGGTTCCGCGTCGTCCCTGTGGACGGCTACCACGTGGTCGAGCGGAGCGGCCGGTCCGGCGTGTGGCAGGCCGTCTACCGGTACCGCGACCGGCCCCGCGACCTCGCCGAATGGCAGGCGCCCTCGCCAGAGCTGGAGGCGTTCGCGCGGGCCCTCGCCGGCGCCGGGATCCTCGTGCGGGGCCGCTCCACCGCCACCGGGCAGCGCGTCCTCATCGGCAAGCGCCTGCTCACCGTGGACGACGGCCGCGAGACCGTCCGCGTCCTCACCGACCCGGCCGAGCACGAGCGCGTCGTCGCCGACATCACCGGCGCGCCCGCCGCGACGGGCGGCACGCGATGAGCGCCCCGACCGGCGTCCCGACCGACGCCGACGTCCTCATCGTCGGGTACGGGCCGGTCGGGCAGGTCGCCGCCGCGCTGCTGGCCGCGCGGGGGCACCGCGTCACCGTCGTGGAGCGCCGCCCGAAGCCCTACCCGATGCCGCGCGCGGTGTCCTTCGACGGCGAGTCCGCCCGCATCCTCGCCGCCGCCGGCATCGGCGACGCCCTGCGCACCGTCGCCGAGCCCTCCCGCGACTACGTCTGGACGAACGGGGACGGCGCGACGCTGTTCGAGGTGGACGTCGCCGACCGCGGCTGGTCCGGCTGGCCCGACTCGGTCTCGATGTACCAGCCGGGCGTCGAGGCGGCCCTCGCCGAACGCGGCGCCCGCCTCCCGTCGCTGCGCGTCCTGCGCGGCCACCGCGTCACCGGCCTGGCCGACACCGGCGACCGGGTGGAGGCCGCCGTCGAGGGACCGGACGGCGGCGTCCTGTCCGCCCGGTACGTCATCGGCTGCGACGGCGCCAACGGCACCGTCCGCGACGCCGTCGACGAGGACGCCACCGACCTGGCCTTCTTCAACGACTGGCTGACCTGCGACGTCCGCCTGCACGAGCCGCGCCGCTTCGTCCCCAACAACCTCCAGGTCTGCGACCCCGCCCGGCCCCGCACCGCCGTGTCCGCCGGACCCGGGCACCGCCGCTGGGAGTTCATGCGGCTCCCCGGCGAGTCCCCCGAGGAGTTCGGCACCACCGAGAACGCGTGGCGCCTGCTCGCCCTGTTCGGCATCGACGAGAGCGCGGCGACGCTGGAGCGCCACGCCGTCTACACCTTCCAGGCCCGCCACGCCGGCCGCTGGCGGGCCGGCCGGATCCTCATCGCCGGCGACGCCGCCCACCTCATGCCGCCGTTCGCCGGGCAGGGCATGTGCTCGGGGTTCCGCGACGCCGCCAACCTCGCCTGGAAGCTCGACCTCGTCCTCACCGGCCGCGCCGGGGACGCGCTGCTCGACACCTACACCGCCGAGCGCCGCGAGCACGTCCGGCACGCCATCACGATGTCGGTCGACCTCGGCCGCGTCATCTGCCAGACCGACCCCGCCGCCGCCCGCGACCGCGACGCCGTGATGATCGGCATCCGCGAGCGCGGCCTCGCCGCGCCCCCGCCGACCGCCGTCCACCCCCTCGCCGGCGGCCTGCTCGCCCGCGACGCCGCCGGCCGCCCGCGCGGCCCCGCGGGCGGCCTCACCCCGCAGGGCCGCGTCCGCATCGGCGGCCGCGAAGGGCTGCTCGACGAGGTCACCGGCGGCCCCGGCTTCACGCTGCTCACCACCGAACCGCCCGACGAGCTGCTGGACCCCCTGCACGCCGCGGCCCTCGTGCGGCTCGGCACCCGGTTCGTGCGGCTGGACGCCGCCGCCGACCTCGACGGCGTCCACCTGCCCTACCTCGCCGCGGCCGGGGCCGTCGCGGCGCTGGTCCGCCCCGACTTCTACCTGTTCGGCACGGCCGCCGACCGCGCCGGCGCCGCCGCCCTCGTCGAGGAGCTGCTGGACGGCCTCGGCTCGGTCAGCCGGTCTTCCTGAGCCCCGCCCACAGGTCGGCGGGCAGCTCCTTGCGGCGCCGGATGCCGAGCTTGCGGTAGATGCGGGTGAGGTGCTGCTCGACCGTGCTCGGCGTGATGTAGAGCTTCGCGGCGATCTCCCGGTTGGTGTTGCCGACCACCGCCAGCGACGCCACCCGCCGCTCGGAGTCGGTGAGCGAGGCGACGCCCTCCAGCCCGTCGGCCATCGCCTCCGCGCCGCCGAGGTCGGCCTGCACCGACAGCAGCTCCCGCGCCAGCGGCCGCATCCCGCACATGTTCGCCACGTGCAGCGCCTGCCGCAGCAGCAGCCGCGCCCGCCGCCGGTTCCCGGCCGCGTGGACGCGGCTGAGGTCGGCGAGGACCCGCGCCTGCTCGTACCGGTCGCCCGACGCCTCGGCGAGATCGACGGCCTCGGTCAGCAGCGGCAGCCGCCGCCCCACCGGGCTCGCCGCCGCGAGCAGCCGCAGCGCCGGCCCGCGCCCGTCGGTCCGCGCGAGCTGCTCGCGGATCAGCCGCCGCGCCTGGTCGCGGTTGCCGAGCCGCAGCCACGCCTCGGCCGCGTCGGTGCGCCACGGCACCGGCCCGGCCGTGTCCAGCCCCCAGCCGCGGATCAGCTCGCCGCAGCTCAGGAAGTCGGCGAGCGCCGCGTGCGCGTGCCCCGCCGCCAGGTGATGGTGCCCGCGGGCGTACAGGTAGCCGAGCCCGTGGCGGGTCTGGAACATCGCGTCGGGCACCGACAGCGCCAGGAGCTTGGCGGCCTCGTCGTGCTCGCCCGCACGCGTCGCGGCGAGGACGAAGGTGCCGATCGGGTACCCGGCCGCCACCCCCCACGACTTGGCGCCGAGCCGCTCCAGCGCCGCCCGCGCCTCCCGCATCGCGCTCGGCAGATCGCCCGTCCGCAACGCCACCTCCGCCCGCGCCGCCGCGAAGAACGCCGCCCGCGTGCCCGAACCCTCGGCGCCCGCGTCCTTGGCCGAGCTCTCGCACCAGGCCGCGGCGGCGTCCAGCCGGTCGGCGCGCAGCAGCACCTGGACGGCCAGCGGCGCCGCCTCGACCGTCCACGGGTTGCGCAGGTGCAGCGGCAGGTCCCGCAGCACCTGCTCGGCGCGGGCCACCGCGCCGTGGCCGCGCCGCCGGATCAGGCCGTCCGCCAGGATCGCCACCGCGTGCAGCTGCGGGTCGCCGCCCGGCGCCGGGACGGCGAAGTGCCGGTCGGCGGCCAGCACCGGCGTGCGGCGGTCGCGGGCGAGCGGCGGATGCGCGTACGCCAGCCACACCTCGGCGTCGTGCAGGCCGCCGCCGCTCTCCGGCCGGGCGTCGGCGCGCAGCCGGTCCAGCACCCGCACCGCCTCCCCGCCGCGCCCGAACCAGAGCAGCCGCTCCACCAGCGCGAGGCCGTCGGCGAGACCGAGCCGCCCGCCGAGCGCCGCCGTCACCAGCGGCGCCAGGTGCCGGGCCGCCGACGACGGCGAGGTCTGCCACTCGGCGCCGGCGAGCCGGGCCCGCACCGCGGCGCGCTCGGCCTCGCCGGGCAGGCCCCGGTGCGCCAGCCGCAGGAACCGGGCCGCGGCCTCGGCCCGGTCGTCCAGCAGCGCGTGCTCGGCGGCCTCCGACAGCACCGCCGGCGCCCACGGCTCCTGCGCGTGGTCGGCCGCCGCCAGATGATCGGCGACCCGCGTCGCGGGCGCGCCCCGGTCGTGCAGCAGCCGCGCCGCGCGGCGGTGCAGGTCGGCGCGCTCGGCCGGCGCGAGGTCGGCCAGGACCGCCGCCCGCGCCACCGGGTGCCGGAACCGGCCCCCGTCCAGCACCGCCGCGTCGTCCAGGGACCCGAGGGCGCGCCCGGCGTCCTCGGGCGACAGCCCGACGAGCCGCCACAGCTCCGCCGGGTCGGCGTCCTCGCCCATGATGGCGAGCGCCCGCGCCACCGCCGCCGTCGCCGGGTCGCCCCGGTGCAGGCACGCCAGGAACGCCAGCCCGTAGCCCTCGGCGCGCGGCGCCCCGGCCACGCGGACGTCCTCGGCGAGCGCGTCCAGCAGCAGCGGGTTGCCGCCGCTGACGGCGTGCAGGTCCGGGCGCCCGCCGGGTGCGGGACCGGGCGCCGCGGGACCGAGCAGCTCCGCCGCCGCGCGGGCGGTGCCGTCCGGCGACAGCGGCCCGAGCCGCAGGCGGCGCAGCTCGGGCCGGCGGAACAGCTCGGCCAGGAACGTCAGGTGCCGCGGCCGCGGCGCGGCCTCGTCGGCGAGCACGACCAGCACCCGCGCCGGGCCGAGCCGCCGCACCAGGTGCAGCAGCAGGTGCAGCGACGCGACGTCGGCGTGGCGCAGGTCGTCCACGGTGATCAGGAGCGGCTCGCGCTCGGCGAGCCCGAGCAGGGCGAGGGACAGCCCGTGGTGCGCGCGCACGGCCTCCGGCGACGCCGGGCCGGCGTCCGCGCCGCCCGCCGCGACCTCGTCGAGGAGCCGGGCGGACGGGCCGTCCGCGCCGCCCTCCCCGCGCGGCACGCCGCGCAGCAGCTGGCCGGCGACGCCGTAGGGGAGCGCCTGCTCGGCGGGGGAGCAGGAGGCGCGCAGGCAACGGAAACCGGACCGTTCGGCGCGCTCGGCGAGAGCGCGCAGCAGCGCGGTCCGGCCCGTGCCGAGCGGCCCCTCCAGGAGCGCGACCCGGCCGCGGCCCGCGAGGCAGTCCTGGACCAGGGCGTCGAGTTGCAGGATCTGTTCGTCTCGTTCCACCAGTGCGACCACGCTCCGATCATTCGAGACCGCCGCCCACTGCCCGGGAACCGCGCGCCTATCGGACGCCCGAATCGCCCGCCGGACGCCCGGCCCCGCGCGGCGCCCCACCCGTGACAGCGCCCGGTCCACCCCTGTCGGCAACCCGGTAAACCCGAGGGATCGGCGCGCGAACCCCTGTCCTGCGCCCCATCGATTGAGCCCGCCGCGGCACCGGCGAAGGATCGGCTCGCCGACCCGTGCCGCAGAGGAGCCCCCCATGCCCAGTCGCCGCCAGTTCATCGCCGGCTCCGCCGCCGGCATCGGCGTGGCCGCCACCGTCCAAGCGAACCTGTCGGCGTTCGCCGCCGCCGGCCGCGTCTTCCAGGACGCCCCCACCGGGCTCGCCAAGTTCGCCGACCCGCTGCCCGCCCTGAAGATCCTCAAGCCCGACACCGCGCTGACGATCCGGCAGCGCGCCACCACCGTCAAGCTGCACTCCCAGCTGCCCGCCACGCCCGTGTGGGCCTACGAGGGCGCCTTCCCCGGCCCCGTCATCGACGCCCGGCGCGGCCGCCGCATCAAGGTCAGCTGGCAGAACCGCATCGAGGGGAAGTTCCCCGCCACCGCCGTCTCGGTCCCCTTCACCGGCCTGGACTCCATCCTCAGCCCCGGCCGCGGCGGCGCCGCCCCGATCGAGGACGTGGCGAACCTGGCCCCCTGGGTCGTCACCCACCTGCACGGCGGCGAGATCAGCGGCGACAGCGACGGCTGGCCGAAGAACGGCATCTCCTTCGGCCAGGCGCAGGCCACCGAGTACCCCAACGACCAGCGCGCGGCCACGCTCTGGTACCACGACCACGCCATGGACATCACCGCCTACAACGTGTTCGCCGGGCTCGCCGGCCTCTACCTGGTCCGCGACGCCGAGGAGGACGCGCTCCGGCTGCCGGCCGGCAAGTACGAGGTCCCGCTCATCATCGCCGACCGCAACCTCGACACCGACGACTCCGGCGCGTTCAACGGGCGGCTCCTGCACAAGGTCGGCTACTACGACGTCCCCGGCGCGCGCGTCTCGCTGCCGTTCGCCGGCCCCTACAACCTCGCCAACGGCGTCATCTGGCCCTACCTGGACGTCGAGCCGCGCTGGTACCGGTTCCGCCTGCTGAACGGCGCCAACGCCCGCACCTACACGCTGGAACTGCGCAAGGAGAACGCCGACGGCACCAGCACGCCGGTGACCGGCGCGTTCGTCCAGATCGGCACCGAGCAGGGCCTGCTCGGCGCCCCCGCCAAGCAGGACCGGATCACCCTGTCGCCCGCCGAGCGCGCCGACATCCTGATCAACTTCGCGGCGTTCCGGGGCGCCCGGCTGCAGCTGTCCAACACCGACACCGCCACCTCGCCGCTCGGCCCCGAGATCCTGCAGTTCCGGGTGTCCGGTACCGCCGTCACCGACACCTTCGCGCCGCCGGCCAAGGTGTCGCCCACCTTCGCCCGGCTCGCCGCCGCCAAGGTCCCCGCCCTCGCCGTCCAGCGCTACGTCGCGACCGCCACCCACGACGGCACGACCGGCGGCCACCCCGAGCTGTGGGAGCTGGCGAAGAACCCCGCCGGGTACGTCCCGCAGAAGGGCGACCGCATCGTCAACCTCGTCAAGAACGGCACGACGACGTCCTTCCGGAAGGTGGCGGGCACCTTCGACGAGGCGGTGACGTTCCACGTCGCCCTCGACGGGTGGGAGGTGTGGAACTTCGTCCACCTCGCCGGCCCCAACCACCCGACCCACGTCCACCTGATCTCGTTCCAGGCGCTCGCCCGCGACACCTACACCGTCTCGGTCGTCAACGACGCGGCCAACGACGTGTACACCTACACCGCCACCTACAGCGCGGCCAAGGGCCTCGGGCCGGACGAGCAGGGCTGGAAGGACACCATCCGCATCGACGAGCACGACGTGGTGACGGTCGCCGGGCAGTTCCGCGGCGGGACGGGCAACTACGTGTACCACTGCCACATCCTGGAGCACGAGGACCACGGCATGATGCGGCCGTTCGTCGTCGCGCCGAAGACGATCCAGACCGCGATGGCGTCGGGGATGGGCGCCAAGCCGATCGGCGGCGGCAAGGGCGGGCACGGCGGGCACGGCGGGCACTGAGAACGCGGGGCGGCTCGCCAGGCTGTGCAGGCAGGCGACGAGGCTGCGCGCCTCGACGTTGACGTAGTGGCTGTGCCGCAGCAGCCCGACGAGCTGGTGCAGCGTCATCCACCGGTAGTCGGGCCCCGGGTCGGGCGCGTGCCCGGCGTCCACCTCGACGATCATGTAGCGGTTGCGGGCGTTGCGGAACCGGCCGCCCTCCTCCGACAGCACGCTGGAGAACCGGACCCGCTCGGGCGGCGCGGCCAGCACCTCGTCCAGGAACGGCGGCCGCGCCGCGTCGGGCAGCCAGACGTAGTTGCCCGGCGTGCACCGCACCGTCGGCCCGAGCTCCAGCACGTCCAGGAACCCCGGCTGGACGCCGGCGTGCACCAGCGCGTGCAGCACCCCGTCCACCCGCTTGACCAGGAACGCGTTGATCCCCACCCCGATGGGCTCCACCAGCGGCTGGTGCCAGCGGGCGACCTCGCGGTTCCCGCTCTCCACGCTCACCCCGATCACCCGGAAGAACAGCCCGGACTCGTGCGCGATCGCCCCGTCCGTGCGGTGCCAGAGCGCGGCCTCGCGGAGCGGCACCCGGCGCGCCAGCACCTCGTGCCGGCTGCGCGTCTCGGTGATCCAGCTGAGGATGTCGCCGATGCCGTGCAGCCCCGCGAACTCCGCGCTGTAGGACCGCAGCACCGACCGGCGGAAACCGGCGGCGCGCACTGACGACGACAGCCCGACGCCCGAGAACGGCAGGCACGACAGCACCGTGCGCGCGTCCATGTTGACGACGGTGTCGCCCGCCAGGAGCCGGTGCAGCTGGCCGAGGGTGAGCCAGACGAAGCCGTCCCGCGGCTCCACCTCGTCCGCCGTCTCCACGATGATGTTGCGGTTGCGCTTCTGGAAGAACCAGGCCCCCTGCTCCGACTGGAGGACGTCGGCGACCACGTCGTGCCGGCGGGTGTCGCGGAAGTACTCCAGGTAGGGGACCGGGGCGCCCTGGTGCACGCGCATGTAGTTGCTGCGCGTCGCCTGCACGGTGGGGGACAGCTCGACGCCGTCGGGGTTGCCCGGCTCGTTCTTGGCCTGCATGAGGAAGTGCAGCACCCCGTCGATCTCCTTGGCCAGGATGCCGAGGATGCCGATCTCGGGCTGCAGCAGGATCGGCTGCGACCAGGCGGGGACGGCCGCGCCGGCGACCTCGGCGGCCAGGCCCGTCACCGTGAAGAACCGGCCGCTGTCGTGGCGGATGTCGCCGGTCGCCGGATCGGTGCCCCAGCGCTCCAGCCGGTCCAGCGGCACCCGCTCCACGCGGGACACGTCGTCGCGGCGGCGGGCGGCGAACCAGTCCCGGAACTCCGCCAGGGTGAGGACGCCGTCGGCCGCCTGCGCCGATTCGGCGATCCGCTCGGCCCTTCGCTGATCGGTCGCCGGCGCCGTGTTGATCCCCGACATCGGTCCTCCCGGAAATGGTCTGGACGGGGATTCCAATATGCAGGCGCACGGATATCCGGGCACCGCCGAAACCGATGGTCAGGGGGTCGGTAGGGGGGAAGCGCGGGGCGGCGGGCGGCGCATGAGGGGGAAGGCGGAACACCGCCCGCCCTATTCTCGTCGCGATTCGCCCTTTTCGTGGACGGAGGCCGTGCCGGTGAATTCGGGACCTTTGAGAATCGGCGTCATCGGCTGCGCGGACATCGCCCGGCGGCGCACGCTCCCCGCGCTCGCGGCCCACCCCGGCGTCCGGCTGGCGGCGATCGCCAGCCGCGACCCGGCGAAGGCGCGGCGCTTCGCCGACCTGTTCGGCGGCGACCCCGTCACCGGCTACGCGGCGCTCCTGGAACGCGACGACGTCGACGCGGTGTACGTCCCGCTCCCCGCGGCGCTGCACGCCGCCTGGGTCGAGCGGGCGCTGCGGTCCGGCCGCCACGTGCTCGCCGAGAAGCCGCTGACGACGTCCGCCGCCGACACCGAGGCGCTCGTCGCGCTCGCCGCGTCCCGGGGGCTGGCGCTGCTGGAGAACTTCATGTTCCTCTGCCACTCCCAGCACGCCCGCGTCCGCGCCCTGGTCGCCGACGGCGCCATCGGGGAGGTGCGCGGCCTCACCGCCGAGTTCGCGTTCCCGCCGGTGCCCGCCGACAGCACCCTGTACCGGCCCGACCTCGGCGGCGGCGTGCTGACCGACGCCGGCGTCTACCCCCTGCGCACCGCCCTGCTCCACCTCGGGCCCGGCCTGGAGGTGCGCGGCGCCCACCTGCGGATCGACGAGGAGCACGGCGTGGACGTGTCCGGGTCGGCGCTGCTGGCCGCCCCCGGCGGCGCGACCGCGCACCTGACCTGGGGCGCCGACCGGGCCTACCGCTCCCGGTACGCGCTGTGGGGGAGCACCGGCCGCATCGAGCTGCCGTGGGCGTTCACGCCCCCCGCGACGCACCGCGCCGTCGTCCGCGTCGAGCGCCGGGACCGCGTCGAGGAGCTGACGCTGCCCGCCGAGGACCACTTCGCCGGCGCCGTCGCCGCCTTCGTCGCCCGCGTCCGCGACGGCGCGCCGTCGGTCCTGGAGGGCGCGGCGCTGGTGGAGCAGGCCCGGCTGGTGGACCGCGTCAGGCGCGCCGCCCCGGCCGCACCAGCGGCTCCCACCACCGCCGGTTCTCCCGGTACCAGGTGACGGTCGCGGCGAGCCCCTCGGCGAACCCGGTCCGCGGCGCGTAGCCGAGCTCGGCGCGGATCTTGCCGTCGTCGACGGCGTACCGCCGGTCGTGGCCCTTGCGGTCGGGGACGTGCTCGACGCTGTCCCAGCCGGCGCCGGTCGCGTCGAGGAGCAGCCCGGTGAGCTCCCGGTTCGTCAGGTGCGTCCCGCCGCCGATGTTGTAGACCTCGCCCGGCGCGCCCGCGGCGCGCACCAGCTCGATCGCGCGGGCGTGGTCGTCCACGTGCAGCCAGTCCCGCACGTTGCGGCCGTCGCCGTACAGCGGGACGCGGCGGCCCTCCAGCAGGCGCGTCACGAACAGCGGGATGAGCTTCTCGGGATGGTGGTGCGGGCCGTAGTTGTTGGCGCAGCGCGTCACCCGCACGTCCAGGCCGTGGGTGCGGTGGTAGGACAGCGCGAGCAGGTCGGCGGCGGCCTTGGACGCCGCGTACGGCGAGTTCGGGCCGAGCGGCGCCGTCTCGGGCGTGAACCCCTCCTCCACCGACCCGTACACCTCGTCGGTCGACACGTGCACGAACGTCCGCAGGCCCGAGCGGAGCGCCGCGTCCAGCAGGGTGCCGGTGCCGAGGACGTTGGTGCGGACGAAGTCGCCCGCCGCCTCGATCGACCGGTCCACGTGCGACTCGGCGGCGAAGTGCACCACCTCGTCGTGCGCGGCGACCAGCCCGCCGACGAGCCCGGCGTCGCAGATGTCGCCGTGCACGAACCGGAACCCCGGCCGGTCCTCGACGGCGGCGAGGTTGGCGCGGTTGCCGGCGTAGGTGAGGGCGTCCAGGACGGTGACCGCGACGCCGCCCGGCCCGTCCGGGCCGAGGAGGCGGCGGACGTAGTGCGAGCCGATGAACCCGGCGCCGCCGGTGACCAGGATCCGCGTCATGAGATCCGCACCCGGCTGTAGTCGCCGAGGACCAGGCGGTGCGCGGCGCGCGTCCGCGACGCCGGCGTCACCTCCACGGCCCGCCCGACCAGGGACGCCTCGATCGGCCGCACGCCCTGGATGGAGGCGCCGCCGAGCACGATGGAGTACTCGATCTCGCTGTCCTCGATCCGGACGCCGTCGGCGATCGAGGTGAACGGCCCGACGTAGGACCCGACGATCCGGGCGCCCGCCCCGACCGTCACCGGCCCGACGATGCGGCTCGCCTTCACGATCGCGCCGGCCGCGATGCGGACCCGGCCGATGATCTCGGTGTCGGCGTCCACCTCGCCCGCGACGCCGTGCTCCAGGCCCTCCAGGACGGTGCGGTTGGCCTCCAGCATGTCGTCGACGTCGCCGGTGTCCTTCCAGTACCCGGTGATCGTCGTGGCGCGGACGTCGCGGCCCTCGTCCAGCAGCCACTGGATGGCGTCGCTGATCTCCAGCTCGCCCCGCGCGGACGGCTCGATCGCGCGGACGGCCCGGTGGACCGCCGGGCCGAACAGGTAGACGCCGACGAGCGCGAGGTCGCTCTTCGGGCGGCTCGGCTTCTCCTCGATGCCGACGATCCGCCCGTCCGGCCCGAGCTCGGCGACGCCGAAGCGGGTCGGGTCGGGCACCTCGGTGAGCAGCAGCCGGGCGTCGGCCGGGTCGGCGCGGAACCGCTCGACGACGCCGGTGATGCCGCCGACGATGAAGTTGTCGCCGAGGAACAGCAGGAAGTCCTCGTCGCCGAGGAAGTCGCGGGCGATGAGGACGCCGTGCGCGAGGCCGAGCGGCGCCTCCTGCCGCAGGTAGGTGACGTCCAGGCCGAACCGCGACCCGTCGCCGACCGCCGCCTCGATCTCGGCGGCGGTCTCCCCGACGACGATGCCGACCTCGGTGATCCCCGCCTCGGCGATCGCCTCCAGCCCGTAGAAGAGGACCGGCTTGTTCCCGACGGGCACCAGCTGTTTCGCGGACGTGTGCGTGATGGGGCGCAGCCGTGTTCCGGACCCGCCGGATAGGACCAGGGCTCTCATGCGCCCATCGTCGGCGGGCGCCCCGCGGCCCGCCCCCCTGACCTCGGCCCCGGAACCCCTAGGGCCTGACCAGGACTCCCTTCTTCGGTGGTAGGAATGGTTGACCACCCCCCCCGACCCCTGGAGGCGGATCGATGACCGCGCCGACCGGTGCCCCCGTCTACGCCAGCCCCGTGGACTAC
Source organism: Actinomadura parmotrematis (assembly GCF_019458805.1). GTDB lineage: Bacteria > Actinomycetota > Actinomycetes > Streptosporangiales > Streptosporangiaceae > Spirillospora > Spirillospora parmotrematis. Next base: position 113,970 of record NZ_JAIBOA010000021.1, on the reverse strand, counting down.
GACGAGCACGGCGTCTACGGCGCCACCGCGCTCAAGGTCGAGAACGGCGGCTGGAACCGGCCCCGCTACCCCTTCCAGGGGCGCGTCACCGCCGACGGATCCAGCGGCTACAAGGCCGAGCCCGGCCGCTACCACCTCTACGTCTCGCACCGCTGCCCGTGGGCGCACCGCAGCGCGATCGTCCGCATCCTGAAGGGCCTGGAGGACGTCGTCTCGCTGTCCTACGTGGACGAGGAGCGCGACGGGCGCGGCTGGGCCTTCCGCGAGAACCGGGGCCCCGACCCCGTCAACGGCTTCCGGTTCCTGCGCGAGGCGTACGAGGCGACCGAGCCCGGCTACGGCGGCCACATCTCGGTCCCCGTCCTCTGGGACCGCGCGACCGGCCGGATCGTCAGCAACAACTTCCCCGACATCACCCTCGACCTCGGCACCGCGTTCGAGGCGTACGGCGACCCGGCCGTCCAGCCCTACCCGGCCGAGCTGCGCGCCGAGATCGACGAGCTGAACGAGTACATCTACGTCAACTTCAACGACGGCAACTACCGGGTCGCCGGCGCCGCCTCCGACGAGGACTACGAGCGCCTGCGCGGCCGCGTCATCGCCGCGCTGGACGTCCTGGACGAGCGGCTCGCCACCCGCCGCTACCTGCACGGCGCCTCCATCACCGAGTCCGACGTGCGGTTCTGGGTGACGCTCGCGCGCTTCGACCTCACCTACAACCCCTTCGCCAAGATCAGCGAGCGGCGGCTGGTGGACTTCCCGAACCTGTGGCCCTACGCCCGCGACCTGTACGCGAACCGGGCCTTCGGCGAGACCACCGACCTCGACGCCTTCACCCACCTCGGCCCGCCGTTCCTCGACCCGGCCGTGCACCGCATCGAGGTCGAGCCCCACCGGGCCGACTGGACCGAGCCGACCGACCGCGCCCGCCTCGCCCCCTGACCGGCGCCGCCCACCCCGGCCGAGGAGCCCTCACGTGCGGGTCGTGTTCACCGTGTCCTCGCAGGCGACCCACTACGCGGCGATGGTGCCCCTCGGCTGGGCGCTGCAGGCGGCGGGCCACGAGGTACGGGTGCTCTGCACCCCCGGCCAGACGGCGGCGGTCGGCCGGACGGGCCTGCTGCCGGTGCCCGTCCTGGACGGCATGGAGGTCCTCACCCGGCTCCGCCTCCAAGCCGTCCGGGAGGCCGCCGACGGCCACCGCCCCTACCCCTGGCTCCCGCCGCACCCGCTCACCGGCGAGCCGCTGGCCGACCTCGCCGACTTCGACGCCGCCGCCTTCCGGGCCGACGTCGCGCCCGCCCTCGCCGAGCGGGCGGCGCGGAGCTTCGACGCGGCCGTCGAGTTCGCCCGCGCCTGGCGGCCCGGCCTGGTCCTGCACGACCCGGCCAGCCTGGAGGGGCTGCTCGCGGCCCGCGTCACCGGCGTGCCGGCGGCGCTCTGCCTGTGGGGGCCGGTCGGCACCCACGAGCCCCCGCACATGGGCATCGTCCCGGCCGACCACAGCGGGTCCTTCCCCCGCCACGGCCAGGGCCCCTTCGACCTGGACATGATCGAGCACGTCCTCGACCCGTGCCCGCCGTCCCTGGAGGCGCCCGTCCGGGCCGCCCGCACCCGCTTCGGCTACGTCCCCTTCAACGGGACCACCCCCGTCCCGGCCTGGACGCTCGAACCGCCGGCGCCCGGCCGCCCCCGCGTCTGCGTCACCTGGTCGACGGCCCTCACCGCGACCTCCGGCCCGCGCTCCTACCTGCTGCCCGACATCCTGCGCGCCCTGGACGGCACCGGCCGCGAGGTCGTCGTCACCGCGACCGCCGCGGACGTCGCCGCCCTCGGCCGCGTGCCGGCCGGCGTCCGGGTGGCCGAGCACGTCCCGCTGATGGCCGTCCTGCCCGGCTGCGCCGCCGTGATCCACCACGGCGGCAGCGGCAGCGCCATGACCGCCCTGCGGGCGGGCGTCCCTCAACTGATCACCACCTTCGCCGCCGAGCAGGCCGCCACCGGCCGCCGCGTCGCCGCCGCCGGCGCCGGCCGCCACCTCCCCGGCCACGAGGCCGATCCGGCCGCCCTGCGCGCGGCCCTCGACGCCCTCCTCACCGACCCCGCCCACCGCACCGCCGCCGCCCGCATCCGCGCGGAGATCCTGGCCCAGCCGACCCCGGCCGAACTCGTCGGAACGCTGGAGGACCTCGCCTCCGCCTGATCCCCGAACTTCCCTTTTTCCCGGCCGGGGCGGCGGCGATCGGGGCACACTTGGCCGCGTGGCGGAACGCATGACCCTGACGAGCGCCTCGGGGCGCGCCCTCCTGGCCTTCGGCTGCGTCATGCTCCTCGCGACGTCGGTGTGGCTACTCAAGATCATCGCGGCCGGCGACCTGCTCGAGAACTCCTTCGGCTTCCGGTTCGTCGGGGGCGTCATGGCGGCCGGCATGCTCTACCTGGCCGTGCGGGCGGCGCTGAGGCTGGCCGAACGGGTGGTCGTCGGGCCGGAGGGCATCCACGTCATCGGCGCCTTCAGGCGCAGGCACCTGCCCTGGGACGAGGTCACCGGCGTGGAACTGCACCGCCGGCCCCGGTTCTGGGACGTGGTCGTGCGCACCCCGGCGGGGGAGGAGATCCTGCACTCCGTACCGGCCGAACCGTTCCCGACCCTGCGGAACGAGCGCTACGCGGTGGCCCCGCCGTCCGCCCCGAAGCACCTGCGCATCCAGTACGGCTTCCTCCGCGACACCTGGGAGCGCCACCGCGCCGCGCCCGGCGCATGAGCGGGCGTCAGCGCGCCAGGGCGTCCAGGGCGGCGGCGATCGGAACCGGGTCGGAGATGACCGCGAGGTGGCGGGCGTCGGGGATGAGCGTGGGGGAGGGGGCGCCGATCAGCGCCGCCGTCTCGTACGGCGACGCCTTGGTGAAGACCGGGTCGTCCGCGCCGTAGACCACGAGCTTGCGCATCGGCAGGGCGCGCAGGGCCGCGACCCGCTCCGTCGGCAGGCCGACGACGCCGGCGCGCAGCATCTGCCAGAGCGCCTTCTCGGCCCCCTCGACCATGAACGGCCGCCGCCACCGGTCCACCCCGGCGTCGTCCAGCCGCGCGCAGCGCGGCCCGCAGATGGCGGCGTACGCGCTGCGCACCAGCCCGTCCGACCGGAGCGCCAGCCGCAGCGCGGACGTCCGGTAGGGATCGAGCAGCAGGTAGGGCAGCGGGTTGCGCTGGCCCGCGCCCGTCAGCAGCGCGTCCCCGTCGAGGAAGGCCACCCCGCCGACGCCCCGCGGGTCGCGCAGCGCCGCCTCGGCGACGATCGCCGCGCCGCTGGAATGCCCGGCGACGACCGGCCGGACCAGGTGCAGCGCGTCGATGAACGCGACGAGCTGGGCCCCCATGTGCGCCGCGTCGTAGGGCGGGCGCCGCTCGCTGTACCCGTTGCCGGTCGCGTCCAGCGCGTACACCATGTGCGTCCGCGCCAGCGCTCCGGCGAGCGGCTCCCACATGTCGGCGTTCTCGAACGCGCCGTGCACCAGCACGATCGGGCTGCCGCCGGTGCCCCACACGCGGTACCGCGTCCGCACGTCCCCGGCCTGCACGTACAGCTGTCCCGGCGGCGGCGCGGCGTGCCCCCGCGTCAGCGCGTTGAACCCGAACGAGGCCAGCGTCACCACGATGAACGCGACCACGGCCGCCTGCACCAGCCGCCGCCCCCACCGCCGGGCCCGAGCCCGCCACGGCCGCACGGACACCGCTTCGCTCATGGACGAACTCGCCTCGCTCGGACCGGGGGCCGGGGGACCGGCCACGATCATCCCACGGCGGCCCCCCGACCGTCAGAGGCCGGCCGGGACCTCGCGCGGGCGGCTGATGGCGTGGTCCAGCAGCTCGACCAGGACGAACTTGGCCGACTCCCGGTCCCGCGCGTCGAACAGCACGATCGGGACCTCGGGGTCGGTGTCCAGCGCGGTGCGGATCTCCTCCTCGGTGTACTCCACCGAGCCCTCGAAGCGGTTGACCGCGATGACGAAGGGCTCCGCGCGCTGCTCGAAGTAGTCCAGCGAGGCGAAGCTCGCGGAGATGCGGCGGGTGTCCACCACGACCACCGCGCCGAGCGCGCCGCGCGCGAGCTCCTCCCACATGAACCAGAACCGCTCCTGCCCGGGCGTGCCGAACAGGTAGACCGCCAGGCCGTCGCCGAGGGTGATGCGGCCGAAGTCCATGGCGACCGTCGTGGTGGACTTGCGCTCCAGCTCGCTGAGGTCGTCCACGCCCGCGCTCGCCTCGGTGATCGACTCCTCGGTCCGCAGCGGGCGGATCTCGCTGACCGCGCCCACCATCGTCGTCTTGCCGGTGCCGAACCCGCCGGCCACCAGGATCTTGTAGGCGGCCCGCGGCGCGGCGGCGCGGTCAGATCGTCCGGAGCTCGTCACGGATCCTCCTCAGGACGTCGAGGTCGGGGAGCGCGGTGGGCGCCGGGGTCTCCACCCGCAGCAGGCCCGGCTCCAGGAGCTCGTCCACCAGCACCCGGATGACGCCGAGCGGCAGCTCCAGCCGGGACGCCAGGTCGACCAGGGTGTGCGGGGCCCGGCAGAGCCGGAGCACGCGCTGGTGCTCGGGGGACAGGCCGGACCGGGGCGCCGCCGGGCCCTCGGCGGCGACCAGGATGGTCACCAGGTCCAGCGCCGCGCCGCGGGCCCGGGTGCGGCCGCGGGTGATGGCGTACGGGCGGACGAGGGGACCGGCGTCCTCGTCCAGCCACCGTTCACGACGGCCGCTCATCGCCGCTCACCCCGCGCCGAGGTCGGCGCCGCGGGGGCGGGCGGCCAGGTGCCGGCTGACCCGCCGGACCAGCATCGTCATCTCGTAGCTCACCAGCCCGGCGTCGCTCCCGGCCCGGCTGAGCAGCGCCAGGCAGCTGTTCACCCCGGCCGGCACGACGAAGAACAGGCCCTCCTCCAGCTCGATCACCGCCTGCCGGACCTCGCCCGCCTCCAGATGGTCGCGGGCCCCGGCCGCCAGGCTGAAGAACCCCGCGGCGAGCGCCGCCAGGAACTCGGCGTTCTCGCGGTCCATCCCGCGCGTCGTGGCCATGATCAGGCCGTCCCGGGACAGGACCATGGCCGTGCGGACGTCCCCGACCCGCTCGACGAGGTCGTCGAGCATCCAGCCGAGCTCGCCGGCGATGTCGGATCGCGTCATGACGTCCCCTCCCCGGCGGCCCCGTCCGGCGCGTCCTGGTCGCGGCCCCGTTCCCAGCCGCCCTGCAGAGCCCCCCACAGGTCGCGCGTCCGCTCGGGCTCCGGCTCCGCGCGCCCCGGGGGCGCCTCGGCCCACGACCGCCCGGCCTCCTCCGCGGAGGGGACGGCCTGCGCACCGGACGCCCGCAGCTGCGGCACCAGGTTCTCCATCCGCTTGCGGCGCGCCAGCACGGGCTTGCCGGCGGCCGGCGGCGCGGACGCCTGGAGCGGCGCCGCCTCGGCGTCCGGCGCGCGGGACGGCTCCGGCGGCTCCTGCCCGGCGGGCCTCTCACCGGCCCCGTCCGGCCGCTGCCGCCAAGGGAGCTCCCGGGCCTCCGCGGGCGGCTCCGCCTCGTCCGGGTCGGCGTCGAGCGCGCTCACCACGAGCGCGTGCGGCAGCAGGACGATCGCGGTCGTCCCGCCGTACAGCGACGGCTGCAGCCCGACCCGCACGTTGCGGCGCGCGGCGAGCCGGGCGACGACGAACAGGCCGAGCCGGTCGGTGTCGGCGAAGTCGAACTCCGGCGGCCGGGCGAGGACCCGGTTCAGCCGCTCCCGCTCGGCCTCGTCCAGGCCGATGCCCCGGTCCACGACCTCGATCGCGTAGCCCTTGCCGACCGGCTCGCCGCGCACGATCACCTGCGTGTTCGGCGGCGAGAACATGGTGGCGTTCTCCACCAGCTCGGCGAGCAGGTGGACGATGTCGGCGGCGGCCCCGCCGACCAGGGCGATCTCCTCGCCCGTCGACACCTCGACCCGCGTGTAGTCCTCCACCTCGGCCACCGCGGCGCGCAGCACGTCCACCATCGGCAGCGGGCGGCTCCACCCGCGGCCCGGGGAGGCGCCCGACAGGATCACCAGGCCCTCGGCGTGGCGGCGCATGCGGGTCGTGAGGTGGTCCAGCCGGAACAGGTCCTCCAGCACCTCGGAGTCGGCGCGGCGCTCCATCGCGTCGAGGAGCCGCAGCTGGCGGTGCAGGAGCGACTGGCTGCGCCAGGCCAGGTTGAGGAAGACGCGGTTGATGCCCTGCCGCAGGTCGGCCTCCCCGATCGCGCTCGCCACGGCGGTGCGCTGCACCTGGGAGAGCGCGTCGGCGACCCGGCCGACCTCCGCGGTGCGCCCCACCGACAGCGGCGGCGCCTCGGTGCCCACGTCCACCCGCTCGCCCCGGCGGAGGCGCGCCACGACCGAGGGCAGCCGCTCCTCGGCGAGCTGCTGGGCGGCCCGCTGCAGCTCGCGCAGCTCCCGGCCGAGGCCCCGCCCGAACAGCACCGACAGGGCGATGGAGACGAGCACCGCGACCAGGCCGAGCCCGCCCGCGAGGACGAGCTGCCGGGCGATCGACTGGCCGATCGGCTCGGCCTGCTCGGTGAGGGCGGCGCCGGTGGCGCTGAGCGCCCGCGCCCAGGCCGCGTTGAGCGGCGGGAACAGCTGCTCCCACTCGGCCGCCTGGGCGGCGGTGGGCCGCCCGCCCGACGCGACGATCGCGTCCTCGAGCGCGCGGTAGCGCCGGTAGCCGTCGGACGCGCCGAGCCCGGCGATCCCGGTGGACAGCGGGCCGTGCAGGTCGGCGGTGCCGACCCGGTAGAACTGCCGGCCGGCGCCCGCCCAGCGGCCGAACGCGGCCCGCTCGTCGGGGGTGAGCCGGTTCCGCAGCGCCCGGGCGGCGATCATCACGCAGTCCTCGCGCATCAGGTACTCGCGCGCCCAGCCGATGTTGATCAGCGCCCGGCCGGCCTGGAAGACGCCGATGTCCTTGACGATCACCAGTCCGCTGAACAGGTGCTGCGTCGCGTCCACGAGCTCGTCGTAGCGGCCGGCCGCGTCGGACCAGCCGAGCGCGCCGCGGTCGACCGCGGCCCGCAGGCCCGCCAGCCTCGCGACGGCGGCCGCCACCTCGTCCAGCCGCCCCCGGATGTCGGCGCTGACGCCGGAGCGCAGGCCGGCGGAGAGGGCGGTGCGGCGGAACGCCGCGACGGCCGCGTCCGTCCGGCCCCGCTGCTCGGCCAGCTCGGCCCGCCCCGGCTCGCCGGCGGTGAGGAACACCACCGACAGCGCCCGCTCGGCCTGGAACCCGTTCGCGAGGAGGGCCCCCGGCAGGCCGACCTTGTCGTTGGCGCGCTGCGTGGCGTCCTTGCTGAGGGCGTTGTCGAGCGTGAGGTTCGCGGCGAAGGACCAGATGGCGACCAGCGACACCAGCGGCACGACGAGCAGGACCGCGATCTGGAACCAGACCGAGCGGCGCCTCCGCTCACCGCCCGCCCGCCACGGCGCCTTCCACGTCCGCGCGCCCCCGTACCGTCCCCGCCGAAAAATGCTCAACAACATCGCCTTCCATCGAACCCGGAAATCGCACCGACAAAGTGGAATCCGGCCATTCCCTCACCGCACCCCGCCCCCATTCCCGCCGCTCCCGATTGGCGGTTCTTCAATGGCGGACCGAGGCCGCGCATTCCCTAAGGAAGAAACCCGCTATCTTCCCGGCGCCAGAGCGTGGCACAACATGATTGCCCTAGGGAAACGGGAGCGCAAGGGGCGTCCAGGCGGGCGGACATCGTTCGGCTCACGCACCGTCACCTGCCTCTTGCCCGGCGATGAAGATCGACGAGAAGGGCGCCGGAAGGGGTTTACCGCTGCCCTCGACCACTCCGCGGCAGGACGGCAAAGCCGCACGGTCACACCCTGACCATCGCTTCTGACAATTCCTTACGATCCGGCGGGATCCCCGCGGGTGCCACGCCGGGAGGCCGTCCGAGAAAATCCCTCCGATGCGGGACGGCGCCTGATCGCCTACCGCGACGACGGCGCCGGGCGAACGGCGCGCGAAGGGCTCTCGCTGTCCGGTCCCGGCCACTCCCGGCCCGCCCCCCTCCGAAGATCAAGAGCATTTTGTCCGCTTGGCATCCGCCGGCCGGGCCGAGTACCGGCTCTGCCGCAACACGGCTTTGAAGCGCGGCCGAAAGTCGTTCGGGATTGTTCCGAACATCGAAACCCCTGGGCGAACACGCCGCGTGCCGTTTGAATCCCGATCGTCCAGCGCCCCCGCTTCACGGAGATCGGTGTCATGCGAAAAAGATCGGCAATGCTGGCCGGACTGCCTCTGGCGGCGACCGCGATCGTCGTGCTCTCGGCCGGCCCGGCCGCCGCCGACGTCAAGTACGGCAAGGACTACGTGGCGTTCTGCTCCCCGGGCCTCTGCCCGCCCAACTACCCCTACATGTGCCAGGGCTGGATGGAGGTCCGCGCGTCCGACGGCTACGTGCGCGGCGTCTGGCAGTCCTCGGACCTCTACGCCGTGTCCTGCAAGGGCTGGCTGGAGCGCAAGACCTACAGCACCGACGGGACGGTGAAGCAGAACTGGACCAAGGTCACCAACTACTACTTCGTCAACAGCGACCAGGACAGGTCCGGCTACCACTGGAACGGCACGAACGCCGGCACCCGGATCTGCGCGCAGGTCATCGACAGCGGCCAGACCCAGTGCTCCACCGGCGTCTGGTGACCGGCCCCGCCCCGACCCGCCCGCCCACCACCGGAAGGACGAGACCCGTGCGCAACCTCGAGAACGGGGCGGCATGGGCCGCCCTTCCCCTGGCCGCGCTCTGCGTGCTGGCCACCGCGGCCCCCGCCTCGGCCGACGTCCGCAAGGGCGACGACTACGTCGACATCTGGACCGAGGGCAACTTCGGCGTCCGCATCTGCGGAGCGACGATCACCGTCCGGTCCTCCGACGGCTACGTCAAGGGCGGCTTCTCCTCCTTTCAGCCCTACTCCATCTCCTGCAAGGGCTGGCTGGAGCGCAAGACCTACAACACCGACGGAACGGTGAAGCAGAACTGGACCAAGGTCACCAACTTCTACTTCGTCAACAACAGCCACGACGAGTCCGGCTACCACTGGAACGGCACGAACGCCGGCACCCGGATCTGCATGCAGGTCATCGACACCGGCGAGAAGGCCTGCTCCTACGGCATCTGGTGATCGCCTGACCCGACCGGCCACCCGACGTCGGCCCCGCAGTCCCTTCGCGGGCCGGCGTCGAGTGGCCGCGCCTGTTCGCCGCTCGCCTCCTCGTCCGTGATGGGCCGCCCAAACGGGCCTACCCCGCAAGTCCTGTTGCGGTCAGCGCGGGACGATGCGATCCGGCAAGCCCCCGATCAAACCCTCCTTCTGGAGATCCACCAGATCTTGGTTGAATGCGTGGGCGATTTCCGAGCCGCGGCGGTTCCAGCCGAAGAAACGGGCGGCGAGAAAGGTCAGGTCGGACTCGGATATTCCGGGAGATTCACGGATGAGGCCGAGCAGGGCGAGGCGCCGTTCTGCGGGCGGTACCTCGGTGACCCTGCGAGAAACGCCATCACCGGGCTCGCGAGGCACGATCCGACGCCCGCGTACGGTGACAGTATCGCCGTTCTGCTCGACCTCAGGGTCGTTGAGCAGTAATTCGGTGAGCGCCGCGTCGAGATTGGAGCGAATCCGTGAGCCGATCCGCTCGATGCCCCAGACCGTCGCCACCCTCCGATAGAGGACATCGCGTTGAGTCGGTGCCTCGGCGTCGAGCGCCTTGCGAAAAAGCCGCTGGAGAAGGGCGCGTGACTCGGGCTCATGTATCTCGTAGCGATAGAAGTGCCCGTCGAGGTGCACTCGTCGGTAAGGCGCCGCCCAGCTGCGCCTCTGATCGTCATCGATGGACTCCATGGTGACGCGTGGCGGCTCTACTTCCTGCGGCGGTTCGGGGACCACCATGACCGGATCTTGCTCGCCGTCCGGTTCCGGTCGCTCCGATGCCACGGCGACGGCTGATTCGACGGCTTCACGCAGGCGGACCTCAGCTTCGGGACGGTTGCGGTACCAGTCGGTGCCCCAGATGCGGTGAAGTTCCCAGCCGAGTCCGCGAAGCACCTCTTCACGCAGGCGATCGCGATCCCTTGCGGTTTTGGACGAGTGGTACATGGCGCCGTCGCACTCGATGCCCAGGGCGAACCGGCCCGGCAGCGCGGGGTGGCGCACCGCCATGTCGATCCTGTAGCTGCCTGCACCGACCTGAGGCTGGACGTCGTACCCCCAGCCCGTCAGAACATCGAGCACCGATTCCTCGAAGGGGCTCTCGGGCGCCGCGTCGTCGGTGGTCGGCTCCTGATTCAAGGCAGCAGGGCCGCGTTCGGCATAGTCGAGATACTTCTTGAAGTGACCGCGGCTCTTGTTGGTGCCTTTCTGGATGTCAGAGCCGGAGATGGACGAGATGACCTCGATACGGCGGCGGGCACGGGTCACGGCGACATTGAGCCGCCGCCAGCCGTTCTCCCGGGTGAGCGGACCGAATGCCATGGTGAGCCGCCCGTCGGGGCCGGGGCCGTACCCTATGGAGAGGATGACGACGTCCCGCTCGTCGCCTTGGACGGTCTCCAGATTCTTGATGAAGAACCCGTTGAGCCGGTCCTCGGCGAAGAACTCCTCGAGTTCAGGGTGGCCGGTGCGGGCCCGTTCCACGGCGTCCTCGATGGCGCGCGCCTGCGCGTCGGACATCGCCACTACTCCGAGACTCAGGTTGGGGCGCGTCCGGAAGTGCTGCAGGACACGTGCAGCGACGGCGGCCGCCTCGATCGGATTGCTGCGACTGCGGCCACGCTCGTATACACCGGGCACCTTGGAGAAGGTGACGCCGACATCGTCGCCGGATTCGAACGCGCCGGGGAAGGTCACCAGGTTTTCATAGAACTGGTTTTTGCTGAAGGCGATGAGCCCTTCATGGCGGCTGCGGTAGTGCCAGGACAGCGACAGGCTGCGAATGAGACCGCTGCCCTTGCACATGTCGAGGAGCGAGTCGAAGGAGTCGGGGACGTCCTCGTCGTATTCGTCGTCGCCGGAGTCGTCGGTCTGGGCGAAGAAGTCTGTGGGTGGCAACTGCTTCTGGTCGCCCGCCACGATGAGCGAGCCGCCGCGGTAGACGCAATTGACCGCATCCTGGGGGAGCACCTGCGACGCCTCGTCGAAGATGACGACGTCGAAGCGATACCCCGGCGGCAGGAACTGGCTGACAGTCAGCGGGCTCATCATGAAGCAAGGCTTTACCAGCGGGATGATGTCGGAGGTCCTGCCGAGGAGTGTCCGCACGGGCATGTGCCGGCTCTTCTTCTCGGCTTCCCGCTGGATGACGGCGGCCTGCCCAACGTTGGGCCGGGGACGGCGCGCATTGCACTCGTCGATCACCTGGGCGTGCGCGGAGGAGACCAGAGCCCGGTCCAGGCTGCGGAACAGGTTGACGAGCTTGTCGCGCTCGACCGCTCGAACGGGGGCGAGCCGCCTGTCGCCAGTCATGATCTGCTCGGTCCATGCCTCGAGAACGGCCCGTTCGGCGGCCCGCGGGAACTGCGTTCCGCCCAGTCCCTTCTCGGCGGCGCGACCGATCAGACCGTCGAGCCCGTACCGCCGCAAGGTCTTCTGGGCGTCGCGGAAAGAGCGCCACTCGTCGGGGCCGGACCGGTCGGCGGCGAGCCGGCCGGTGATTTCGTCGAAGGCGGAGGCGGCGCCTAGGAGCCGAGAACATAGGTCGGGGCGGCAGTCGCTGTCGAACAACTGGACGAATTCGGTGACGGCGGCGCGGAATGCCGTCCACGCCATGCGCAATTCTTCATCCGGGCGAGCCGCGAGGAGCACTCGAGCGGCCTGCTCCGGCATGGGTTCGTCCGACGTGCGAACGCCGGCGACCCAGTCGAGCGCGACGGAGAGGGCCGCGGTGTCCGTGCCCGCTCCGGAGTAGAGGGTGCCGATCAGTTGCTCGTCCCGGGCTCTGCGGACGAGAAAGGCTTTCTGACCGGCACGGACCTCTTCGACCTGCGCAGTGATGCGGCGTGCTTCCCTGAGCGTCAGTGGCGTCGTTGCCGTGGCCACCGACTGCACGACTGCGATCGTCTTCGCGGCGTCGGCCATCGGCTGCAAGTGGCTCTCGTACCAAGCGGCGGCGTCCAGCAAGGGCCCGTACGCCAACCGCGGGCGTCCAGCCGGTCGAGGGGCGGGCAAAAGCGTCCGTCGCCACTGGTCAAGCCGCTCGCGGATCCGGTCGGCGTCAGCGTAGACCTCGGTGTCGGGGCGGCCATCGGCGCTCACCTGATCGGCGAGAGCGGCCGGAACGTCCAGCGGACCGGCGAGACGGCAGATGTTCTCGGCGCTTTCCAGCAGTCCGCGAATGAGGTTGAAGTCGGTGCGTTCGCCTAGCCAGTAGCGTCCGAGCAGACGGCTGCTCGAGGCGGATGCGAGACGCAGGGCCATCGCGGCCTCGTACCAGGCCAGCGCCTGCGGGAGTCGTGCGGATGCCTCCTTGCTCCACTCGCCGGTGACGGTCAATCCGGCCAGAAGCTGCCTGTCGACGCGGTGGGAGCCCGAGAGCTTGGCGATCCCGCGGGTCTCACCGAACCGACGGACGACGGCAGGGAACTCCGGAACGCCGAGGATGCCCTCGGTGAAAACCTGGCCCGCCGCAGCCCTGGCCTGGGCGAGTTCGATGACGTGTTTCTCAAGTTCGGTAGCGGCGCGGGCTGCAGCGCTTCTGCCGTCATGAGTCAGCCATGCCGCCTCCGGACGAACCCGCCGACGTGCGAAATCGGTCAACCTGCACAATCCGAGTGCCTGCTCGATGGTCTCAGGGGCGGGCATGCCGTAAACCGCGGCGATGTCCGTCAGAGAAGCGTGGACTCCGCGAAGCAGCCGCGCCATCTCCTGGAAGTGAGCGGCGAGGCTGCGTAGCCCCTCCTCTGTGAGGACGGACAGGTCGAGCCCCTCGACCGACAGTTCGGCGAGCGCGTTCTCTGCGACGGTCGGCGTGGCAGGAAGGCCGGAGGGCAGGCTGTCCCATCTGTCACCGACTTCGTCGGCTGCGGTGCCGATCGCGGCCCGCAAATCGCCGAGACACGCCGTGAACTCGGAGATCCTCGTACGCAGCGCCGCAAGGTCGGGGACAGTGAGCCAGGTCTCCGGGACGTAGGGCCGGCCTGCCGTACGGTCGAGCAGAGCGAGCAGCCGCTCGGCGTCACCGAGGTCAGTGAGGCCCATGGAGGCAGCCAGATCGGCGTGCACGGCGAGGCGGCGACCCAGCACGTCGGCACGTTCCCGCAACAGTTGGAGGCACGGCTGTGGTTGCCCGATCCCTATAAGCCCGTACCATGCGAAGTCGCGCCCTTCGGCCGCGGGGCGCCATGCGTCGCCCAGCTTCGCCGCCGCATCGCGGATGTCCTGAAATCCTTCAGCGGTCAGGCCACCGGGCAACGCGGTCGGCAGCGAACAGGTGTCGGCCAGGGCGCTCAGCCGTCCGATCACCTCGTGGAGGGTGAGGCCCAGCGGCGACCGCGTCTCGTTCATCGCCGCCGCGTACGCCGACAGATCCCGCCGCGTGCGCTGAAGGCGCTGCCGATCTTCCCTCGATCCGCTGCGAGCCGCTTTGGGACGCTGCGACAGGGCCTTCCCCAGCGTCTTCGCGACCTTCTTGCGGCTCGCGTGGTGGCTGTGCAGTGCCAGCACGAACGTCCCGAGTCCCACCTTCTCCAGGCGATCGCGGACCACATCCAGCGCCGCGGCTTTCTCGCTGACGAACAGGACGCTGCGGCCTTGGTGCATGAGCGCCGCGATCATGTTGGCGATGGTCTGACTCTTGCCGGTGCCGGGCGGGCCGTCCATGATGAACGACCGCCCGTCAAGCGCCGCCGCGACGCACTGGCGCTGTGACGAGTCGGCATCCAGGACGAGCGGCGTCAGCTCGGGAGGCTGGAGTTCGTCGATCCTGTCGGCGTCGAGGGGATCGAAGTACAGCGCGTCCTCAGGCAGATGCGCGGCTTCACCGAGCCCGATGGCCTGAACGAGGGGATGGGCCAGGATCTGGTCCTCGTTGTCGAGCAGGTCCCGGTACATCGCCTCCTTGTGGGAGCGGAACGTCGCGAGCACGACGTCCTCGTCGACCTCCCAGTCCGAGTGGCCCGCGACGGCGGCCCGCACAGCGGAGAGGGCGCCGGAAAGATCCTGCATGCTGTCGGGGTCGGGCCAGTCGACGCCGAGCTGACCCATCTTGACCGCCAGCGCCGGATTGGGCACGGCGTCCTCGCTCTGCTCGGCTATCAGCCGGAAAAGACCGGGTCCGAGACGGTCGAGCCGCACTGGGACGAGGAGCAGCGGCGCCAGGTTGAAGCCCTCTGCGCCTGGCTCACGCCATTTGAGAAAGGCGACGCCGAGTTGGAGCGTCCACAGGCCGGTGTCGTTGAACACCTGGTTGGAGTCGCGGTAGAGCTTGCGGAGCGAGGCGCTGAGCGAAGCCCCGGTGGTCTTCTGCGTGACTATTCCGTCGGCGTCCGCAAGGTCGGCCGGGCTCTCATCGCTCTCGGGAAGTTCGGCGAACCGCAAGCCCGAATCGAGATCGGCGAGCAGCGAATCGGCCGACGGGGACCGGATCTCCAATGTGGCCGTGCGCGTGGGTCGGAAGTTCAGCAGCCGATTCCGGCCGGTGAGATCGATCAGGTCGTCGCGCCATCTGCCCAGCACGTTCCGCAACTGGGCGCGGAGCTGCTCATCCATGACTGAACCCCCATGAACCCAACTCCCTTGCGGCAGCACCCGAACCGGTGAGGTCCCGGCCAGCGGCAGGAGCGGCTCTGACACGTTGATTTCTCTTCCGACGGACCGATCGCGGACAGCGAGCGGACGCGTACGGTGGGACGTCTTGGCCGGCCGATCGGTTGGCCTCTGCGGGCATCGGCAGGTGGTGCCGACGAGATCGGTCATGAGAACTGTCGCCCGCGATGGTCTGCGTGGGTTCTTGTGGCCGGTCAAGATAAGGCTGGGGCGGACAGGCCGTTGCGGCGTTCGTAGCGGACGGTCGGGCGCCTGGAGGGCGGCAATCGGACCAGGGCGCGTTCGGTGCTTCATCGGCGGCGGTGCGGGCCGTGCGGTGAGCGCACCGCCGCAGGCACTGACAGCAGGGACTTGGACACGGTGATATCGGCGGTCTTGGCCATTGAGGCCCGATCACTCCTCGTCGTCCCGGCTTCGCAGGTTCTCGGGAAGCGGCAGCCCGTACTTCTCGGCCAGGTGCAAGGTCTGGGCATAGAGGCGGGCCTGGCGCGCCACGTCGCCCAGGACGTAGGCGTTGGTGCCCGCGCCCGTGACCACGGCCACGGCGGGCATCGCCTTCGCGACCTTGCCGACGGAGACGAAGCTCTCGTTCGTGAGCTGCTTCATGAGCTTCTCGACCGCGGCCATGATCTTGTGGTCGTCCCGCAGCTTCGCGGTCCAGCGCACCCGGCCCTTGGCCGCGTTGAAGGCCGTGCCGGCCTGCCGGACGGTGCCGGCCTTCGGCGCCTGGCCGCTGTAGGCGCGCCGCACCATGCGGTCGACGAGGTGCTCCATCTCCTCATCGGCCACGTCGATCCCGTAGGAGTGGCAGACCCGCGTCACGATCGCCGTCGTCAGCACGTGCATCACCAGCATGTCCAGCCCGATGGCCGCGATGCCGCCCGCGTACGGGATCATCGCCAGCGCTCCCATCGCGCCGCCCTGGAGCGCCCCGTTCGTGCGCCACCGCAACGGCATCGTCCGGGTGAAGCCGTCCAGGTCCTCGAGGTCGAGCTCCTTGAGATCCTGCAGGTCCGCCACATCGTGCCCCGCCGCCCGATGGTGCGCCAGGACCTTCTCGGGATCCATGAGCTCGGCCGTCCAGTCGGTCACCAGCTCCAGGAGCTGCACGGCCGCCCTGACCGTGGGTGCCAGCGCCGCGTCGCCAGCCTTCTCGATGCCGTCCTTCACGAGGGAGGGAGTGGCGTTCGAGACCGCCTTGCCGGCCTTCTTGGCAGCGCCCTTGACCTGGCCGCCCACGTCGTCGAGAGCAGCGCGTGCTCGCGGCGGGAGCAGTCGGCGGCGCTCGGCCTTCTTCTCCCAGTGCCGCTGCAGCGCTGCCCAGCGCCGTTCCTCGTACGGGGACATGACCGGAGATTTCACGCCGTCATTGCTCATGATCGGAACGTTAGGGGACGGGGGCCGGCGGATGAATGCCTTCTCCGTGCATTCGCTGTCCGCATGTGGCGACACCGCCTGGCCGCCGGAAAACGACGAAGGCCGCTTTCCGCGATCGGAAAGCGGCCTGTGGCCTTCTACTGCTCTGTCGGGACGGCGGGATTTGAACCCACGACCCCTTGACCCCCAGTCAAGTGCGCTGCCAAACTGCGCTACGTCCCGTTGCCTGCCCTTGCCGGGCGGACGTGAGTACTCTAGCGCAGTCTGCGCGTGAGTGCGTACCGAGATAGGGCGCGCCCTGCGGAAGCGGTGAGGTCTGCGGACGGGGGTGCGGGGCCGGTGTTCTCCTTGGTGGTGCGCGGCGCGGTCGCCGCGGTGGTCGGGGTCGGCCTCGCCGGGTGCGGGGGCGGGGACGGAAGCGGCCGGCCGGCTGGGACGGGGACGGCGGCGGTGCCCGCCGCGACGACGGCGGGGGCGGTGAGCCCGCCCGCGACGCCGCGGAAGAAGGCGCGGGTGGTGGTGCCCGCCGGGGTGCGGGCCGGCTACATGGTCTACGACCGCGACTCCCGGAAGGCGCTGGTGCACCGGGGGGAGCATCTGACGTTCCGGTCGGCGTCGGTGGTGAAGATCCTGATCGCGCTCGACTACCTGGGGCGGCACGAGACGGTGCCGGCGGCCGATCTGGCGCTGCTGCGGCCGATGCTGCGGTCCAGCGACGACAAGGCCGCGACGTCCTTCTGGAAGCGGGGCGGCCAGGGCGCGATCGTCCGGCGGATGTCCGCGCGGATCGGGCTGGACGACACGGCGCCGCCGCCCGCGTCCAAGCCCGGGTTCTGGGGGTACACCGCGATCAGTGCGAGCGACGTGGTGAAGATGTGGCGCTACCTGCTGGAGAAGGCGCCCGTGCGGGACCGGGACCTGGTGCTAGGGCACCTGCGGAAGGCGACGCCCTGCGGGACCGACGACTTCGACCAGTACTTCGGCATCCCGCGCGCCCTGCCGAAGCCGTGGGCGGTGAAGCAGGGCTGGTCGGGGTTCGGGGACGTGCCCGCGGTGCCGTGCAGGGCGGCGGGCGCGCGGAGCGTGCGGGCGGCGGCGCCCGATCTCGGGATCGGGCGGCCGGTGCTGCACACGACGGGCCTCGTCGGTGATCGGCGGATTGTGGCCGTCCTGACGCTGCAGCCCGCGGGGTCGGGCTTTCAGGCCGCCGAGGCGCGGATCACCGAGCTGACGAGGCGGGTCTACAGGGCCGCCGGCTGACCGCCGGGCCGCTCGGCGCGGAAGGGCCGCAGGCCGAAACTGGTGATCTCCGCCTCTTTCGGGGCGAGGCGGAACTTCGCTGTGGCCGCCGATTCGTTGTGCAGGTGGACCGCCCGCGCCGACGCGGAGCCGACGTCGTCCGGCGGTGTCGCCTCCAGGTAAGCGACGGTCTCCTCCGTGGCTGCATTGTGCCGGTCGGGCGGGGTTCATGGAAAAGAGGAGTAAAGGTGTGGCACACGGAAGAAATTCATTGAAGGCAGGGTTCGATCCAGTGTGTACCTTTTCTTCGGCGGGATAGTGACGGGCGAGGCCAGGGGGTGACCCGTGACGATCGATGACGGCATGACCGCGGGTCTGGAGGGCCTGACCGGGGCGGGGCGCGAGCGCGCGCTCCTCGCGGAGGCCCGTGAGGTGCTCGCCGACCGGCTGGGCTGCCCGACCGGGGAGGCGCTCCAGCACCTCATCTGGCTGGCCCGCGACCTCGACCTGGACATGACCGACGCCGCCGAGATGGTGGTCGGCGACCGCGAGACGGTCCCCGAGACCGGTGTCCAGGCGTTCCTGCCGCCGCTCCCCCCGCACGCCGCGCCCGCCGCGCCGCCGCCCGCGCAGGCCGACCGCGACGAGGTGCTGCGCCGCGCCGCCCGCTTCGCCGCCGAGGACGACCGGGCGCTGCTCGCCGCGCTGCCCCACGACGCGCAGGCGCACGCCCTGCTGGACGCCTCGATGGACTCCGCCGCCCACCTCGTCCCGGTGCGCGGCCCCGACGGGCGTGTCGTCGACCTGCTGTACGCGCGGCTGAACGACGCCGCCGAGGACCTGTTCGGGCAGGGCGCGGCCGAGCTCACCGGCCGCCGCCTCCTCTGCACCGAGCCCGGGTCGGCGCTGACCGGCCTGTTCGACGCCTACGTGACGGTCCTGGAGAGCGGCGCGCCCTACGCGCGCGGCCCGTTCGCCTACGCCGCGGCCAAGGACGGGGTGTCGCGCAGCACCCGGCTCAGCGTGCGCGCCGTCGCCGTCCCGACCGGTGTCGTCGTCATCTGGCGCCACCACCACGAGGAGGACCGGACGCGGCGCCGCCTGGAGCGCGTCGAGCGCCTCGGCCGCCTCGGGTTCGGCGAGTGGGACCTGGTGAGCGGCGAGGCCAACTGGTCCGCGCAGATGTCGGCCAACTACGGGCTGGACCCCGAGGACGCGCCGGCGTCCCCGCACGACCTCGCCAAGGTCGTCGCCGAGCAGGACATCGCGATGGTCGAGGAGGCCGTCGCCGACCTGTTCGAGCGGCGCGAGCCGGTGGAGATCGAGCACCGCGTGCCGACCCCCGACGGCCGCCACCGGCACCTGTGGATGTTCGCCGAGCCGGTCCTCGACGACGCCGGCCGGCCGGTGTCGATCAACATCGTGTCGCAGGACATCACCCGCCGCCGCGGCATCGAGCGCGCGCTCGCCGAGACGCGCCGCCAGATGCTGCGCCAGCAGGCGCGCACCGCGCAGGAGCACCGCGTCGCGGTGACGCTGCGCCGCGCGATCCTGCCCGACCCCGCCGACGTGCAGCAGCTGCCCGGCCTGGTGGTCGCGGTGCGCAGCCAGGCGGCCGAGAGCGCGGCCCGCATCGGCGGCGACTGGTTCGCCACCCGCGAGCTGCCCGGCGGGCGCGGCCTGTTCGCGATCGGCGACGCGGCCGGGCACGGCCTGCCCGCGGCCGCCGCGATGGCCCGCACCCGCAACGGCCTGCTCGGGCTCGCCTCCACGGGGGAGCACCCCGGGCGGCTGGTCGGCTGGCTGAACGAGCTGGTCGACGACATGGAGCCGGCCGCGACCGGCACCGCGATCGTCGCCGACTACGACCGGGCGACGCGGATGCTGCGCTGGACGTCGGCCGGGCACCCGCCGCCGATCCTGGTGCGCGGCGGCGCCGCCGTCGTGCTGGAGGGCGAGCCGGACCCGATCCTCGGCGCGCTGCCCGGCGTGGAGTACACCGGCCACGAGATCCGGCTCTACGAGGACGACGTGGTGTACCTGTACACCGACGGGCTGGTGGAGCGCCGCGACGCCGACATCGGCGACCGCATCGCCCGCCTCGCGGAGATCCTGCGGACCTCGGCGAACGGCCGGAACCTCGCGCTGGACAAGGTGCTGGCCCGCATGGAGCACGACCGCGCCGCCGACGACACCACGCTCGTCGCGGTGCGCGTCCGCTAGCGCGGCGCCGGGTACCCCGGATACCCCGGGCCGGCCGGCCGGCGGGACTCCACCGAGGACGCGGCCACCGAGTCCAGCAGCATCCAGATCGCGAGGCCGGTGACGCCGGCGATGACCAGCCCGGCGAGCTTGCTCGCCAGTGACATGTCGGTGCCGAACGGCCACAGCATCGCGACGAGCGTGGCGAGCAGCACGATCCAGCCGAAGAACTGGCGCGGGCTCGGGGTGCTGACCAGCAGCAGGTGCATGACGGCGGTCGCGGCGAGCCCCGCGATCGCGCCGGCCAGCGCGACGCCGCCCGCGGTGCCGTCGACGATGCGGTGGTCGCTGTCGGGCAGCCACACCGGGATGTCCAGGATGCCGCGCGCGATGAGCACGCCGACGACCCCGACGAACGCGGCGACGACGGCCGTCGCGACGCCCCCCGCCCACAGCCGGGCGGCGTTGACGCGCGGGCGCCGCCGCCCCGGCGGCTCCTGCGGCGGCGTCCGCGAGGTGCCGTCCG
Organism: Actinomadura parmotrematis; assembly: GCF_019458805.1. Classification (GTDB taxonomy): domain Bacteria; phylum Actinomycetota; class Actinomycetes; order Streptosporangiales; family Streptosporangiaceae; genus Spirillospora; species Spirillospora parmotrematis. The sequence continues at coordinate 93,791 of NZ_JAIBOA010000021.1, read as the reverse complement.
GCGGCATCGGATAGGTGTTCCCGCCGTCGTAGGTCATCGGCATCACCCCTCTCGCGGAGACGGTTCCCGGTCGCGGTCCGGGGCGACCTCGGCGGCGGCAACCTTGGCCGGGACTTTGCCGACCGCGGCCGGCGGCCCCGCCCCCCATTCTTTCTAACAACCATTTGGTAGAGTGCGGGCGTGGAGCAGAACGAGGCGTCCGCCGACCGGGCCTTCCGCGCCGAGGTCCGCGACTGGCTGGAGACCCACCTGTCCGGCGACTTCGCGCACGCCCGCGGCCTCGGCGGCCCCGGCCGCGAGCACGAGGCGTTCCCCGCGCGGCTCGCCTGGGAGCGGCACATGGCCGCCGCGGGCTGGACGTGCATCGGCTGGCCCGCCGAGTACGGCGGCCGCGGCGCGAGCGTCGCGCAGCAGGTCGTCTTCAACGAGGAGTACGCCCTCGCCGACGCGCCCGCCCGCGTCAACCACATCGGCGAGAACCTGCTCGGCCCGACGATCCTGGCGTTCGGCACCGCCGAGCAGCGGGCCCGCTTCCTGCCGCCGATCGTCGCCGTCCAGGAGCTGTGGTGCCAGGGCTACTCCGAACCGGACGCCGGATCCGACCTCGCCGGCGTGCAGACCCGCGCCGTCCTCGACGGCGACGCGTGGGTCGTCGACGGGCAGAAGGTCTGGACGTCGCTGGCGCTCGAATCGGACTGGTGCTTCGTCGTCTGCCGCACCGAGCCCGGCTCCGCGCGCCACCGCGGGCTGTCCTACCTGCTCATCCCGATGCGCCAGGACGGCGTCGACGTCCGCCCCATCGTGCAGATGACCGGCACCTCGGAGTTCAACGAGGTGTTCTTCGACGGCGCCCGCACCGCCGCCGGCAACATCGTCGGCGCGCCGGGGGAGGGCTGGAAGATCGCGATGGCGACGCTGGGGTTCGAGCGCGGCGTCGCGACCCTCGGCCAGCAGGTCGGGTTCCGCCGCGAGCTGCAGGGCGTCGTCGACCTCGCGCACCGCACCGGCGCCCTCGACGACCCGCTGCTGCGCGACCGCCTCACCCGCGCCTGGATCGGGCTGCAGGTGATGCGCCACAACGCGACCCGCACCATGGCGGGCGTCGAGGCGGGCGCGCCCGGCCCCGAGTCCTCGATCTCCAAGCTCGTGTGGGCCAACTGGCACCGCGACCTCGGCGAGCTCGCCATGGACGTGCTCGGCGCCGCCGGCCTGGTCGCCGACGGCGGGCCCTACGACCTGAACGACTGGCAGCGCCTGTTCCTGTTCTCGCGCTCCGACACCATCTACGCCGGCTCCAACGAGATCCAGCGCAACATCATCGCCGAGCGCGTCCTCGGCCTGCCGAGAGAGGCGCGCCCGTGACCCCACCGCCCTACGTCCAGGGCCACGGCCTGCTGACGGACCGCGCCGTCGTCATCACCGCCGCCGCCGGCGCCGGCATCGGCGGCGCCACCGCGCGCCGCTGCCTGGAGGAGGGCGCCCGCGTCCTCATCTCCGACGCGCACGAGCGCCGCCTCGGCGAGTCCCGGGAGGCGCTGGAGAAGGAGTTCGGCGCCGACCGCGTCGCCGCGCTGCCCTGCGACGTCACCCGCGAGGAGCAGGTCCAGGCGCTCTACGACCTGGCCGTCGAGCGGTTCGGGCGCGTCGACGTCGCGGTCAACAACGCCGGGCTCGGCGGCACCGCCGACCTCGTCGACATGGCCGACGACGCCTGGAGCCGCGTCCTCGACATCACCCTCAACGGCACGATGCGCTGCACCCGCGCCGCCCTCCGCATCATGCGGGGGCAGGGCACGGGCGCCATCGTCAACAACGCCTCGGTGATCGGCTGGCGGGCGCAGAAGGGCCAGTCGCACTACGCCGCCGCCAAGGCCGGCGTCATGGCGCTCACCCGCTGCGCCGCGCTGGAGGCCGCCGAGCACGGCGTCCGGATCAACGCGGTGTCGCCGTCGCTGGCGATGCACCCGCACCTGGTGAAGGTCACCTCGGCCGAGCTGCTGGAGGAGCTGACGGACCGCGAGGCGTTCGGCCGCTACGCCGAGCCCTGGGAGGTCGCCAACGTTATCGTCTTCCTGGCCAGCGACTACTCGTCCTACATGACGGGCGAGGTGGTCTCCGTCTCCAGCCAGAGAGCCTGACCCATGAGTCCACGACGGCGCGACGCCGAGGGCACCGCCGCCGCGCGCGCGGAGCGGCGGGCCGAGCTGCTCGCCACCGCCGCCGAGGTGTTCGCCTCGCAGGGGTACGCCGCCACCACCATCCGGCAGGTGGCCGACGCCGCCGGCATGCTCGGCGGCAGCCTGTACTACCACTTCGACTCCAAGGAGTCGATGGTCGACGAGGTGCTGTCGACGTTCCTGGACGACATGTGGGCCTCCTACGAGGAGGTGCTCGCCGCCGGCCTCGGCGCGCGGGAGACGATGGAGGCGCTCGTCGTCGCCTCGTTCCGCTCCATCGACCGGCACCGCCCCGCCGTGGTGATCTACCAGAACGAGTCCAAGCTCCTGGCGGCGAGCGAGCGGTTCGGGTACCTGCGCGACTCGCACCGCCGCTTCCAGGAGATGTGGATCTCGCTGCTCGCCCGCGGCACCGCCGAGGGCGCGTTCCGGCCCGACCTGGACGCCGGCCTGGTCTACCGCTTCATCCGCGACACCGTCTGGGTGGCCGCGAACTGGTACCAGCGCGGCGGACGGCTGTCCGCCGACGACATCGCCAAGCAGTACCTCGCCATGGTCCTGGAGGGGATCTCGGCGAGCCGCGACTGAAGGAGACCCCCTGATGGCCGAGGCCTACATCGTCGACGCGGTCCGCACCCCCGTCGGGCGGCGCGGCGGCGCCTTCGCCGGCGTCCACCCCGCCGATCTCGGCGCCCACGCGATCACCGCGCTCATGGACCGCACCGGCATCGACCCCGGCGCCGTCGAGGACGTGGTGTTCGGCTGCGTGGACGCCGTCGGCCCGCAGGCCGGCGACATCGCCCGCACCTGCTGGCTCGCCGCCGGGCTGCCCGAGCACGTGCCGGGGGTCACCGTGGACCGCCAGTGCGGCTCCTCCCAGCAGGCCGTGCACTTCGCCGCGCAGGCCGTCCTGGCGGGCACCAGCGACCTCGTCGTGGCGGGCGGCGTGCAGAACATGTCGCAGATCCCGATCGCGTTCGCGATGACGGCCGCCGAGCCGCTCGGCTTCACCGAGGGCCCCTTCGCCGGCTCCAAGGGCTGGACGGCCCGCTACGGCACCGGCGAGGTCTCCCAGTTCGCCGGCGCCGAGCAGATCGCCCGCGACTGGGACATCTCCCGCGCCGCCATGGAGGAGTTCGCCTACACCTCCCACCAGCGCGCGATCCGCGCCATCGACGAGGGCCGCTTCGACCGCGAGATCGTCCCGCTGGAGGGCGTCACCGCCGACGAGGGCCCGCGCCGCGACACCACCCTGGAGAAGATGGCCGGGCTGCGGACGCTGCTGGACGGCGGGCGCCTCACCGCCGCGCTGTCCTCGCAGATCTCCGACGCCTCCGCCGCGCTGCTCATCGCCTCCGAGCGCGCCGTCCGCGACCACGGCCTCACCCCCCGCGCCCGCGTCCACCACCTGTCGGCGCGCGGCGAGGACCCGATCCGGATGCTGTCGGCGCCGATCCCGGCGACCGCGCACGCGCTCGCCAGAACCGGCATGAAGATCCAGGACATCGACGCCGTCGAGATCAACGAGGCGTTCGCCTCGGTCGTCCTCGCCTGGCTGCGGGAGACCGGCGCCGACCCCGCCACCGTCAACCCCAACGGCGGCGCCATCGCGCTCGGCCACCCGCTCGGCGCGACCGGCGCCCGCCTCATGACCTCGCTGCTGCACGAGCTGGAGCGCACCGGCGGCCGCTACGGGCTGCAGACGATGTGCGAAGGCGGAGGCCAGGCGAACGTCACCGTCATCGAGCGCCTCTGAGGCGAGGCCCGGATCGAGGGACGCCGCGCCGTCCGGCATACTGCCGGGAGGCGACCGGAGGGGGACGGCGGATGCTCGAAGGCGTGCGGATCATCGAGATCTCCAGCTTCGTCGCCGCCCCCCTCGCCGGGATGACGCTCGCCCAGCTCGGCGCGGACGTGATCCGCGTCGACCCGCTCGGCGGCGCCGCCGACACCGGCCGCTGGCCGCTCGCCCCGTCCGGCGCGAGCCTGCTGTGGACCGGGATGAACAAGGGCAAGCGGTCCATCACCGTCGACTTCCGGTCCGCGCAGGGCCGCGAGGTCGTCACCCGGCTCGCCGCCGACGCCGGGACCGTCGTCACCAACGCCGTCGGGCGCGGCTGGCTGTCCCACGAGGCGCTGAGCGCCGCCCGCCCCGACCTGATCCACCTGGCGATCGAGGGCCGCCGCGACGGCGGCGCCGCCGTCGACTACACCGTCAACGCCGAGATCGGGTTCCCGCTCGTCACCGGCCCGCCCGACCACGCCGGGCCCGTCTCGCACGTGCTGCCCGCCTGGGACGTGGCGTGCGGCCTGTACGCCGCCGTCGGGCTGCTGGCCGCCGAGCGGCGGCGCGCCGCGACGGGGGAGGGCGCCCGCATCCGCCTGCCCCTCTACGACGTCGCCCTCGCGACCGCGGGCAACCTGGGGTTCCTCGCCGAGGCGCAGTTCGGCGAGGTGCGGCCCCGCATCGGCAACCACCTGTACGGCGGCTTCGGCCGCGACTTCGCCCTCGGCGACGGCGAGCGCGTCATGGTCGTCGCCCTCACCGAGCGCCACTTCGCCGACCTCTGCGCGGCCACCGGGCGCGCCGAGACGATCGACCAGCTCGCCGGGCTGCTCGGCGCCGACTTCACCGTCGACGGCGACCGGTACCGCCACCGCGAGGCGCTCGCCGCGCTGTTCGCGCCCTGGTTCGCCGAGCGCACCCTCGCCCAGGCCGGCGCGGCGCTGGACGCCACGTCGGTGCTGTGGGCGCCCTACCGCCGCTTCACCGATCTCGACCTCGCCGGCCATCCGCTGATGGGCGAGCTGGACCAGCCGGGCGTCGGCCGGCTGCGCGCGCCCGGCTCCCCGCTCGACGACGGCGACCGCGCCGCGCCCGCCCCGGCGCCGCGCCTCGGCGAGCACACCGACTCCATCCTGTCCGCCCTCGGCCTGGACCCCGAGACCCTGCGCGCGAACGGAGCCGTCGCATGATCGACCTCGAAGGCTGGACCCCCGCCCCGCACGAGGCCGTGCAGACCCTGGACGCCGAGCCCGCCGCGGCGCTCGCCGGGCTGCTGGACGTGCCGGCGCCCGCCGCGGACCTGCCGCCGCTCTGGCAGTGGCTGTACTTCCTGGACCGGCCCGCCACCGCCGAGCTCGGCCCCGACGGCCACCCCGCGGCCGGCCGGTTCCTGCCGCCGATCCGCGACCGCCGCCGCATGTTCGCCGGCGGCCGGTTCCTCGTCCGCGAGCCGCTCCGCATCGGCGACACCCTCACCCGCCGCACCGAGCTCGCCGGCGTCGAGGTCAAGCGGGGCCGCACCGGCGAGCTGGCGTTCGTCACCGTCCGGCACACCTTCCTGCGCGACGGCGACCGCATCGCCGTCGAGGAGCAGGACCTGGTCTACCGCAGCGGCGACCCGTCCTTCCCCACCGCCGAGCCGTCCTACCTGACGCCCGAGGTGACGGCGCCCTGGACGCTGCCGATGAGCGCCGACCCCGTCCTGCTGTTCCGGTTCAGCGCGCTCACCTACAACGCGCACCGCATCCACTACGACCAGACCTACGCCACGCAGGCCGAGGGGCACCCGGGCCTCGTCGTGCACGGGCCGCTGCTCGCGCTGCTCTGCCTGGAGCTGCCGCGCCGCGAGGGCCACAAGGTGACCGAGCTGTCGTTCCGCGCCCGCCGCCCCGTCTACGGCGACCAGCCGTTCGTCGTCGCGGGCTCCCCGGAGGGCGAGCTCGCCGTGCACGCGCCCGGCGGCGTCACCGCCATGACGGCGACGTTCTCCTAGGGCGTGTTCTGTGGGTCTTGTCCGTCGTGAGCGGTGTCCAGGTGGTCCCCGGCAAGGCGGAGGAGGGAGGCGGCCCGGTGTCGGCCGTCGACCGACGACAACGCCGCCGGGGGCCGCCTGGGCGCCGCGCAGCAGAACGTAGATCCACAGAACACGCCCCAGCCCCCGCTAGACCCGGCCGCGCTCCACGAGCTGCTTGACGATGACGCCCCGCTGGATCTCGTTGGTGCCCTCGCCGACGATCATCAGCGGGGCGTCGCGGAAGTAGCGCTCCACGTCGAACTCGGTGGAGTAGCCGGCCGCGCCGTGGATGCGCACGGCGTCCAGCGCGATCCGCATCGCCGTCTCGGAGGCGTGCAGCTTGGCCATGCCGGCCTCCATGTCGCAGCGCTCCCCGGCGTCCAGGCGCTCGGCCGCGTCCAGCGTCAGCAGCCGCGCGGCGCGCAGCTGCGTCGCCATGTCGGCGAGCATGTTGCCGACCGACTGGTGCCGCCAGATCGGCTTGCCGAACGCCTCGCGCTGCCGGGCGTAGCGCAGCGAGTCCTCCAGCGCGGCGCGGCCGACGCCGAGCGCGCGCGCCGCGACCTGGATGCGCCCGACCTCCAGGCCCTTCATCATCTGCGCGAACCCGCGGCCCTCGGCGCCGCCGAGGACGGCGCCCGCGGGCACCCGCAGGCCGTCGAACGCCAGCTCGCAGGTCTCCACGCCCTTGTAGCCGAGCTTCGGCAGGTCGCGCGAGACGGTGAGGCCGGGGCCGGGCTCCACCAGCAGGATGCTGATGCCCTTGTGGCGCGGCACGGCGTCCGGGTCGGTCTTGCAGAGGAGCGCGATCAGCCCGGAGCGGCGCGCGTTGGTGATCCACATCTTGGCGCCGTCGACGGTGTAGAAGGCGCCGTCGCGGCGCGCGGTGGTCGTCATCGCCTGCAGGTCCGAGCCGCCGGACGGCTCGGTCAGCGCCATCGTGGCGCGCAGCTCGCCGGTCGCCATCCGCGGCAGGTAGCGGTCCTTCTGCTCCTCGGTGCCGAACGTGGCGAGCAGGTGCGACACGACGGTGTGGCCGCCGAACGCGCCCGCCAGCGACATCCAGCCGCGCGCCAGCTCCTCGGTGACCAGCGCGTAGCAGCGCTTGGACACGGCCGACTCGCCGTAGGGCGCGGGCACCGCCAGGCCGAACACCCCGAGCCGCTTCATCCGCTCGATGAGCGCCTCGGGATAGGCGTCGGCGTGCTCCAGCTCGCGCGCGACGGGCCGCACCTCGCGGTCCACGAACTCGGCGACGACCCGCACGATCGCGCGCTCCTCGTCGTTCAGACCGAACACGGCGCCTCCCGGGGGATGGGGTTCCGGAGTCTGTCATATATGTGATGCGGACGGCGGGACGGGTGGCGCCGGTCCATAATGAGTCGCCTATGGGGACGCCACGGGCGCTCGGGCGGCGCCGCCAGCTCGGCGACGAGGTCGCCGACCACATCCGCGAGCTCATCATGTCCGGGCAGGTGCGGCCGGGGGAGTTCGTCCGGCTGGAGCGGATCGCCGGCGACCTCGGGATCAGCGTCACGCCGGTGCGCGAGGCGCTGCTCGCGCTGCGCGGCGAGGGCTTCGTGACGCTGGAGCCGCGCCGCGGCTTCCGGGCCGCCCCGCTCACCCGCGCCGACGTCCACGACCTGTTCGAGGCGCAGGCGTACTTCGCGGGCGAGCTCGCCGCGCGCGCCGCCGCGTCCCTCACGCCCGCCGGGCTCGCCGAGCTGGAGGGGCTGCAGGCCGAGCTGGAGCGGGCCGCCGCCGCCCGCGACCCCGCCGCCATCGAGGACGCCAACCACCGCTTCCACCGGGCCGTCAACCTGGCCGCCGGGTCGCCGAAGAACGCCTGGCTGCTCGGCCTGGTCGCGCGGTACGCGCCGCGCCGCTTCTACCCCTCGATCGAGGGCTGGCCGCAGGCGTCGGTCGACGACCACGGGAGCGTCCTCGCCGCGCTGCGGTCCGGTGACGCCGGGGCCGCGCGGCACGCGATGCGCGCGCACATCCGGCACGCGGGCGCGCTGCTCGTCGGGCACCTGGAGGGCCGCGGCTTCTGGGACGCGCCCGCCGGCGCGACCACGGACGCGACCCCGGGCGCACCCGCCGGGGACTGACCGCAGGGCCTCCCCCTATCGTATAAAAAATCTCGTTCCGGGCGAGCGGAGGAACCGCGATGGGCAGGCTGCAGCAGACCTACGGGCTGACCGACGAGCAGCGCGCGATCGTGGCCGTCGTCCGGGACTTCGTGGACCGCGAGGTCCTGCCCGTCGCGGGCGACCTGGAGCGCGCCGACGCCTACCCGCAGGAGATCGTCGACGGGATGCGGGAGCTCGGCCTGTTCGGCCTCATGATCGGCGAGGAGCACGGCGGGCTCGGCGCGTCGCTGCTCACCTACGCCCTCGTCGTCGAGGAGCTGTCGCGCGGCTGGATGAGCGTGTCGGGCATCGTCAACACCCACTTCATCGTCGCCTGGATGATCGCCCACCACGGCACCGCCGAGCAGCGGGACCGCTACCTGCCGCGGATGGCGACCGGCGAGGTGCGCGGCGCGTTCTCCATGTCCGAGCCCGGCTGCGGCTCGGACGTCGCGGCGATCCGCACCCGCGCGGTGCCCGACGGGGACGGCTACCTGATCACCGGCCGGAAGATGTGGCTGACCAACGGCGGCAGCGCCCACCTCGTCGCGACCCTGGTCAAGACCGACCCGGACGCCGGGCACCGCGGCATGACGACGTTCCTGGTCGACAAGGAGCCGGGGTTCGGGGAGGTCGCGCCCGGCCTCACCGTCCCCGGGAAGATCGGCAAGATGGGCTACAAGGGCGTCGACACCACCGAGCTGCTCTTCGACGCCCACCGGGTCGGCGCCGGCCAGCTCCTCGGCGGGGAGCCGGGGCGCGGCTTCTACCAGATGATGGACGGCGTCGAGGTCGGCCGCGTCAACGTCGCCGCGCGCGGCTGCGGCGTCGCCCGCCGCGCCTACGAGCTCGCGCTGGCCTACGCCCGCGAGCGCGAGACGTTCGGCCGCCCGATCGCCGAGCACCAGGCCGTGCTGTTCCGGCTGGCGGACATGGCGACCAAGGTCGAGGCCGCCCACCAGATGACGGTGATGGCGGCGCGCCGCAAGGACGGCGGCGAGCGCAACGATCTGGAGGCCGGGATGGCCAAGTACCTGGCGAGCGAGTACTGCAAGGAGGTGGTGGAGGACGCCTTCCGCATCCACGGCGGGTACGGCTACTCCACCGAGTACGAGATCGAGCGCCTGTACCGGGAGGCGCCGATGCTGCTGATCGGCGAGGGCACCGCCGACATCCAGAAGATGGTCATCGGCCGGCGGCTGCTGGCGGACTGACCCGCCCGCCGGGCCGCCGCCGGGGTCAGCGCCGGGCCGCCTCGTCGTGCCAGTCCAGGCAGACGACGATGGCGTCGTCGCCGAGGTCGTGCTCGCCCTGGAAGTCCATGAGCTCCCCGACGATCGACAGCGGCACCGCCGCGGCGTCCTGCAGCCGGGTGCGCCGCACGGTCTGCTCCAGCAGGTGGGCGCCGAAGTCGTCACCGCGCTGCGAGGCCGCCGAGTAGACGCCGTCGCTGCAGATGACGAGGCGGTCCCCGGGCTCCAGGGCGAACCGCTGGGGCCGGTACTCGGTGTCGGCGAACATGCCGAGCGGGAGCTGCTGGTCGAGCTCGATGGGGGTGACCTGGGTGCCGCGCATCCGCAGGATCCGCGGCGACCCGGCGTCCACGACCGTGACGGCGCCGCTGGTGAGGTCGACGCCGATGAGCAGCGTCTCGGTGAACTCCTTGCCGCCGTGCCGGGCGTGCACCATGTCGTTGGCGAGGCTCGCCTGCTCGGCGAGGTCGGCGCCCGAGCGGCGGGCGTTGCGGAGCGCGCCGACGACGAGCGAGGTGAGCAGCGCGGCCTGGGTGCCGGTGCCCGCCCCGTTGGTGACGCTGAGGGTGAGCTGGTCCTGCTCGGCGACCCAGTCGTAGTTGTCGCCGCCGATCGAGTAGGCGGGCTCCAGGTGGCCGCCGACGGTGAAGCGGTCGCCGGACATCGACTGGCCGGGCAGGAGCTGCCACTGCAGCTCGGCGGCCAGGGTGAGGCGGCGCCGCCGGCGGGCCCGCTCGTAGCGGTCGGTGAGGGGCCAGGCGACCTTCAGCGCGCCGCCGGCGATGCGGCCGATCTCGCCGAGCTCCAGCAGCTCGTCCTCGGCGGCGGGGGCGCTCAGGGTGATGGCGAGCACGCCGAGGCGGTCGCCGCGCGCGGTCACCGGGACCGACACCGCGGCGCCGTCCTCGGTGACGACGCGGCCGGTGGCGAAGGCGCGGCCGGCGGCGGTGCCGTGCACGCGGACGGGGTCGGCGGGCTCCTCGGGGCCGACCGGCAGCAGCGAGCGCAGGTGGTAGTCGGCGAGGAGCAGCCGGACCGCGGCGACGCGCGGGTAGTTCAGCCGCAGCGTCGCGATGAGCGCCTCGGGGAGCGCGTTCGCGGGCGCCTCCCGCAACGCCCGTTCCACGCCGCACGGACGGTGCTCGGTGCTCATGTGCCGCCGTTTCCTCTCGCTGTCAGCACGGCGGGATCGCCCCGCTCGGCGGACGCCGCAGGGCGGAGGCCCCGCGCAGAGGATGACAGAGAATTTGCCGTGTGACAAATATCGGTCAGGCGGGACGGGACCCCGCCGTACCGGTGCGGCGGACGGCCTGCTGCTCGCAGGCCCGCGCGAACTCGGTGAGGCTGTCCAGCAGGCGCGCCCGGGAGGGCGCCGACAGCTCGGCGAGGGCCGCGGCGACGACGGCCCGGCGGCGGCGCGACAGCGACGCGCAGAGCGCCTGGCCGTCCCGGCTCAGCGTCACGATGATCTCGCGCCGGTCGGCCTGCGCGGGCTCGCGCAGGATCAGCCCGGCGGCCTCCAGCCGGTCGCAGAGCCGGCTGGCCGAGGAGGGGATGACGCCGAGCTCGGCGGCGAGGCCGCCGAGGTTGATCCGGTCCTGCCGGGCGATCGTCTCGATCGCGCGCAGCTGGACCGGGGAGACGTGCACCTCCAGCCCCTGGTCGGCGCGGTTCCAGGCGAGCATCGCGGTGGCGACGGCCCGCTCGACGGCCGCCGCGAGGTCGGCGAGGCCCGAGCCGCCCGGCCCGGCCGCCCCCGGGGCGTCGCCCGGTTGCTGGTCGCCCAGCGGTCCAGTCCCGGGACCGGTCATCATCGCCCCAACCGCCCTTCGCCCTCCGGTGCCGGGTTCACACCCTAGACGACGGGTGGCGCCGCCGCCGGGCGCACGCCGGGATGATCGTGACGAGCCGGACTATCGTGGCCGCCATGAGCAACGAACCGCCCGACTCCGGGGCCGACCGGCGCCGCGCCGAGCTCCGCGACTTCCTGCGCACCCGGCGCGCGCGGCTCGCGCCCGCCGACGTCGGCATGCCCGCCGGGGGCCGCCGCCGGACGCCGGGACTGCGCCGCGAGGAGGTCGCGGTCCTCGCCGGGGTCGGGGTGTCCTGGTACACCTGGCTGGAGCAGGGACGCGACATCAAGGTGTCCGGCGAGGTGCTGGACGCGATCGCGCGGGCGCTCCGCCTGGACGCCGCCGAGCGCGAGCACCTCTACCTGCTCGCCGGGCTGAACCCGCCGCCGGCCGAGGGGACCGCGGCCGGCGGCGCCGTGTCGCCGGAGCTGCGGCGCGTGCTGGAGGCGTGGGCGCCGCGCCCGGCCTACGTCCGCGACCGGCACTGGAACTTCCTGGCCATCAACGACGCGGCGCGCGAGGTGTTCGGCTACGGCGACACCGACCGCAACTGCCTGGTCACCTTCTTCACCAACGGCATCTTCCGCGCCATGAGCACCGAGTGGGCCGAGGCCGCGCCCGGCGTCGTCGCCCGCTTCCGCGCCGACAGCGCCCGCCACCCGGACGACCCGGAGTTCGGCCGGCTGGCGGACGGCCTGCGCGCCGCCTGCCCCGAGTTCGCCGAGCTGTGGGCGCGGCACGACGTGTCCGCCGGAACCGACGCCGTCAAGGCGATCCGCCACCCCGAGGCGGGCGAGCTGGTCTTCGACGCCCTGGCGCTGCCCCTCGCCGACCGCCCGGGCCTCAGCCTGATCCTGCACCACCCCCGCCCCGGCACGGGCACCGAGGAGCGCCTGGAGCGCCACATGGAGCACCGCCGGCTGTCCCGGGCGAGCTGAGGCCGCCCGGCAGGGTGGTGGTGGCAGACCCCGGATGAGCGCGCACTGCCGGGCCGCCCGCCGGCGCGGCACGATCGTGCCATCGCGAACGGAAAGGACGAACGCAATGCGGACGCGTGATTTCCAGGGAACCGCCGTCGGCGCCGTCGGGCTCGGCTGCATGGGCATGAGCTGGGCCTACAGCGCCGCCGAGCGCGACGACTCCGCCTCGGCGGCGCTCATCGGCGAGGCGCTCGACCTCGGCGTCACCTTCCTCGACACCGCACAGGTGTACGGGAACGGCGACAACGAGGAGCTCGTCGGCCGCGCCCTGCAAGGCCGCCGCGACGAGGCCGTCCTCGCCACCAAGACCGGCCTCGTGGTGCAGGGGCGGGACGCTTCCTCGATGCGCCGCGACGGCTCGCCCGCGCACGTCCGGGCCTCGGCCGAGGAGAGCCTGCGCCGCCTCGGCACCGACGTGATCGACCTGTACTACCTGCACCGCGTCGACCCGGCGGTGCCGCTCGCCGAGACCTGGGGCGCGATGGCCGAGCTGGTCGCGGCCGGCAAGGTCCGCCACCTCGGGCTGTCGGAGGTGACGGTCGCGCAGGCCGCCGAGGCCCACGCCGTCCACCCGGTCGCCGCGGTCCAGTCCGAGCTGTCGCTCTGGACGCGCGACGCGCTCGGCGCGCCCGGCGGCAGCGCGGGCGGCGGCGGCGACGGCACCGCCTCGGCGAGCCCCGAGGTCGGCGACGTCGTCGGCTGGTGCGCCGCCAGCGGCGCGGCGTTCGTGCCGTTCAGCCCGCTCGGCCGCGGCTTCCTCACCGGCACGGTGACCGCCGCCGACTTCGCGGGCGACGACTTCCGCAGCACCAACCCCCGCTTCCAGAGCGAGGCGCTGAAGGCCAACCTCGCCATCGTGGACGTCGTCAAGGCCGTCGCCGCCCGGCACGGCGCGACGCCCGCCCAGGTCGCGATCGCCTGGACGCTCGCGCAGGGCGACCACGTCGTCCCGATCCCCGGCACCAAGAAGGCGAAGTACCTGCGCGACAACGCCGGCGCCGCCGACCTCGACCTCACCGCCGCCGACCTCGCCGAGCTCGACGGCGTCCCCGCCGCGGTGGGAGCGCGTTACTGATGAGGGCCGTCACCATTCCCCGCTTCGGCGCGGCGGACGTGCTCACCGTCGCCGACGTCGAGGCCCCCGAGCCGGGGCCGGGCCAGGTCGCGATCGACGTCGCCTACGCCGGCGCGAACTTCGCCGAGATCCTCTACCGGCAGGGCGTCGTGGACGTGCCGCTGCCGTTCGTCCCCGGCATCGAGGTGTCGGGTCATGTGCGGGCCGTCGGCGACGGCGTCGACGGGCTGCGCCCCGGGCAGCCGGTCGCGGCGCTCACCATCGTCGACGGCGGCGGCTACGCCGAGGTCGCGGTGACCGCCGCCGACCTCGTCGCCCCGCTGGAGGACGGCCTGCCGCTGGACGTGGCGGCGGCGGTGCCGTCCAACAGCACCACCGCCTTCCTCGTCCTCGACCGGATCGCCCGCATCGAGCCCGGCGAGAGCGTGCTCGTGCACGCCGCCGCCGGGGGCGTCGGCAGCCAGCTCGGGCAGGCCGCCCGGCTGCTCGGCGCGGGCCGCGTCGTCGGCAGCGTCGGCGGTGCCGCCAAGGTCGAGGCCGCGAGGGCGTTCGGCTACACCGAGGTCGTGCTGCGCGGCGAGCGGCCGGACGGCCTGTTCGACGTCGTGGTGGACATGGTCGGCGGCCCGTCCCGGCAGGCGGGCCTGGACGCCCTGGCGCCGCTCGGGCGCCTGGTCGTCATGGGCAACGCCTCGGGCGCCGAGGACGTCGGCCTGTCGGCGAACGGGCTGTGGTTCGCCAACAAGACCGTGGCGGGGTTCAACCTCGCCGCGTTCGCCGCCGCCCACCCCGCCGAGGCGGGCCGGGCGCTCCGCCGGGCCGTCCGTGCCGCGGCCGCGGGCGACCTGCGGGTCGGCGTGGAGACGCTGCCGCTGGAGCGGGCCGCCGAAGCGCACCGGCGCATCGAGTCGGGCGCGACGACCGGCAAGCTCGTCCTCGCCGTCGCTCCCTGAGCGTCAGCGCCGCACCGCGCACGCGCGCGCTCAGCGGACCGGACGGGGGAGGCGCGCGCGGGCGAGGAGCTCGTCGACCGTCCACTGGTCGCCCGCGTGCGCGCCGATCTTGGCGGCGAGGACGGCGCCGTCGGGGGCGATGAGGACGTCGCCGGGCAGGCCGAGCCGCCCGCCGTGCGGGCGGGCGGCGGGCTTCCGGTCGCCGCGCCGCAGGCCCGCCGCGACCGACCGCACGATCGTGCCCCACACGCGCGGGTCGAGCAGCGCGCGGGGCGAGGACTCGACGCCGAACTCGCGGTAGAGGGCGCGGTCCGGGTCGGGGATCGCGGCGAACGGCAGGTCCTCGACGTGCGGGCGCAGCTCGTCCGCCGGGGCGTGGAAGACGACGACCTCCCGGACGCCGGCCGCCTCGATCTCGGCGTGCCGGGCGGCGACCGAGCGCAGGTGCAGGTTGCAGATCGGGCAGCCCGCGAAGCGGCGGAGCTGCAGGTGGACGAGGCGTTCGGGGTCGGGGATCGGGACGGCCTCGCCGGTGGCGGCGGTCAGCTCGCGGGCGGCGACGGTGCCAGGGAGAGGAGAGGGCACGGCGGTGCTCCTTCGTAGGTGTACGGCATACACCCATAGAGCGTAGGCGTATGCCGTACGCTGTCAACCCTCATGCCGCGTCCCCGCTCCTTCACCCAGCCGCAGATCGCCGCCGCCGCGCTCGCCGTCATCGACGGCGGCGGGCTGGCCGCGCTGTCCATGCGCGCCGTCGCCGGGCGCCTCGGCGTCAGCACCATGGCCCTCTACCGCTACGTCCGCGACCGCCGCGAGCTGGAGGGCCTCATCGTCGAGCTGATGCTGGCGGGCGTGGACACCTCGCCGCCGGCGGGCGGCGCCTGGCAGGAGCGGGTCGCCGAGATGGCGCGCCGGGTGCGCGCCGCCATCGGCGCCCACCCCGAGGCCGTGCCCCTGACGATGACGCACCGGCACAGCTCGCCCGGCCTGCTGCGCTGGTCGGAGACCGTCCTCGGCATCCTCACCGGCGCCGGGCTGGACGGGCGGGCGCGCGTCGTCGCGCTGCGCGCGCTCACCGCGCAGATCATCGGGGCCGTGCAGCTGGAGCACCTCGGGCCGCTGTCGGGGCCGGGCACCGACGTGATCGCGGCGTTGCCGGAGGCGGAGTTCCCGCTGATGGCCGAGACCGCGCGCGCGGCCCGGTCGGTCGGCGCCGACGAGGAGTTCGAGCGCGGCCTCGGCCTGCTGCTGGCCGGGTTCAGCCCGCCAGCACCGCCTGCTGCGCCCTGATCCGCTCGGCCGCCCGCGCGACGATCGCCTCGATCAGCTCGGCGCAGGACGGCAGGTCGTCGATGACGGCGACGGCCTGGCCGGAGGCCATCACGCCGAGGTCGGGGCGGCCGTCGACCATGGCGGCCTTCAGCAGCATCGGGGTGTTGCCCGCCATGAGCACCTGCGACCACGACAGGTCCTTGCCGTGCTTCATGGCGCGGCCGTCGGCGAGCATCGCCCGCCACGACATTCCGGAGATCCTCTTGAACGCGGCGGCGTTGCGGAGCGCCCGGGCGAGCGCGCCGAGCCGCCCCGAGCGCTCCAGGCCGTCCACGAGGTCGCTGCGCAGGACGCGGTGCGGCATCCCGTCCACCTGCCGCGTCACGACCGTCTCGGCCGTCCCGAGGTAGACCTTCTTGACGGCGTCGGGCACCGAGCTGTCGGCGGTGAGCAGGAACCGGGTGCCCATCGCCACGCCCGCCGCGCCGTAGGCGAGCGCGGCGGCGAGGCCGCGGCCGTCGAAGAAGCCGCCCGCGGCGATGACGGGGATCTCGACGGCGTCCACCACCTGCGGCAGCAGCAGCGTCGTCGCGACGGGGCCGGTGTGGCCGCCGCCCTCGCCGCCCTGGACGAGCACCGCGTCGGCGCCCCAGGCCGCGACCTTCTCGGCGTGCCGGCGGGCGCCGACCGAGGGGATCACCACGACGCCGGCGTCCTTGAGCCGGCCGATCAGCTCCCGGCGGGGCGCGAGCGCGAACGAGGCGACCCGCACCCCCTCCTTGATCAGCAGGTCGATGCGCTCGCCCGCGTCGCCGGCGTCGGCGCGCAGGTTGACGCCGAACGGCGCGCCGGTGCGGTCCTTGACCTCGCCGATCGCGGTCGCGAGCTGCTCCAGCGTCATCGTCGCCGACGCGAGGACGCCGAGGCCGCCCGCGTTCGCGACGGCCGACACGAGGCGCGGGCCGGCGACCCAGCCCATCCCGGTCTGCACGACGGGGTGGCGGACGCCGACCAGGCGCGTCAGCGCGGTGTCGAGGACCCGGCCGTCCGCGCTCACGCCGGGACCTCGCGCTCGCGCAGGCCCTTCGGGTCCAGCACCTCGCGCATGATCCGCAGCTCCTCGGCGGTGGGCGCGCGCGTCTCCGGCACCTCGGCGGGGATCTCCAGCTCGAACCCGGTCGCGGCGACGACGTCGTCCACCGCGACGCCCGGGTGCACCGACCGCAGCCGCATCCGGTGGTCGGGCGTGGCGAAGTCCAGGACGGCGAGGTTGGTGACGACGACGCGCAGCTCGAAGGCCCCCCGGTCGTGGCCGACGCCGCTGGCGAAGTCGACGCGCTCGGTGAACACGCGCGCCGAGTGCTTGGGGATCCAGTAGCTGGTGGTGTTCAGCCGCGTGTTGCCGGGCGCGCCGCGCACCCCGAGCAGCTGCGACTTCGGCTTCGCCCAGTCGCCGATGCAGGAGATGTTGGCGTTGCCGTAGCGGTCCATCTGGCTCGCGCCCATCCACACGTGGCGGCGCCCGTTCAGCACCAGCCACAGGTGGTCGCGGAACGGCAGCCAGCCCTCCACGACATCGGCGGGCGCGCCGAGCGGGACGGCCTCGGCGGTGAGCGACGGCCCGCCGTCGGTGGTGAGCAGCCCCGGCTCGAACGTCATGCGGGCGAGCCGCGACCCCAGCATCGGGACGAGCCCGGCGACGGCCGCCGCCACGATCTCCCCGTCGCCGCGGAAGGCGTCGGCGCACGCGGCCGCGCAGACCTCCGCGCGCGTCGCCGTCCCCGTCTCGGTGGCCTCGGTCATCGCGACTCCTCCCGCCACGCGCGCACGGCGTCCTGGTAGGCGGCCTCGTCGCCGGACAGGAAGCGGTCGCGGAACGCCGCCCACCCCTCCGGGTCGCCCGCGGCCTTGACGTACAGCTTCTGGAACGCCTCGTCGCGCCGGTGGTCGGGCTCGCAGTCGGTGAAGTGCGCGCCGTTCGGCGTCTCCACCACGCCCGTGACGTGCGCCCGGCTGATCAGCAGGGACTGCACCGGCCCCTCCTTCAGCAGGTCGGCGGTGTCGACGAGCCGCTCGCACGACAGGTAGGTGCGCGGGGCGGCCTTGGCGAACAGGTCGTCCATGTAGGGGTCGGGCCCGAGGTACTGGCCGTTGCCGCGCGCGTCGGCGCGGTTCATGTGGACGAGCGAGACGTCCATGGTGAGCGCGGGCACCGCGATCAGCTCCTCGCCGCCCGCGTAGGGGGAGCGGACGGTCCGCAGGTCCGGGTTGACCTTCAGGACGTCCGAGCCGAGCCCGGCGGGGGTGGGCAGGAACGGCAGCCGGTGCGCCGCCGCGTACAGCCCGAACATGAACATGCCCTCGTCGTACTCGGTCAGCTCGATCGCGCCGGTCTGGCGGGCGGCGCGGAAGTGCGGCTCCAGCGGCACCGAGTCCAGGGTGACGAACGGGGCGACGAGGCGGCGGACCTTGCCGGCCGCGCAGAGCAGCCCGACGTCGGGGCCGCCGTAGGAGACGACGGTGAGGTCGGTGAGCGGCGAGGCGCAGATCGCGCGGACGAGCGCCATCGGCTTGCGCCGCGACCCCCAGCCGCCGATGCCGAGCGTCATGCCGCTCTCCAGCGACCCGACGATCGCCTCGACCGTGGTGACCTTGCCCGGGGTGACCTTGCCCGGGGTGACCTTGCCCAAGGCGCTCACCGGGCCCCCTTGGCGACGAAGGCGTCCCGGTGCGCGTCGCCCGCGCCGACGAGGTTCAGCTCGTAGGTGAGGCCCTGCTCGAACCGGTAGCTGCGCTTGACGTCGACCGGGTCGATGCCGTTCAGCGACTCCTTGGCCCGGCGGATCACGTACCGGTCCTTGGCGGCGATGTCCCCGGCGACCTCCAGCGCCTTGGCGCGCAGGTCCTCGCGCGCCACGACCTCCAGCACCGAGCCGTGGTGGTGCAGCTCGGCGGCGGTGACGTTGCGGCAGGTGTAGACCATCGCGCGCATGAGGTGCTGGGGGACGAGCCGGGCGAGGTGCGTGGCGGCGCCGAGCGCGCCGCGATCCACCTCGGGCAGGCCGAAATAGGCGTCGTCGGCGGCGATGACGATGTCGGCATTGCCGGCGAGGCCGATCCCGCCGCCGAGGCAGAAGCCGTGCACGGCCGCGACGACCGGGACCTCGCAGTCGTAGACGGCGGCGAAGGCGGCGTAGCAGCCGCGGTTGGCGCCGACCAGGGCGCCGTGGCCCTCGGTGGACTGCATCTCCTTGATGTCGACGCCGGCGTTGAAGCCGCGCCCCTCCGAGCGGAGGACGACGGCGCCGACCCGCGGGTCGCGGCCGGCCGCGACGACGGCGTCGGCGAGCCCGTACCAGCCGGCGACGGTGAGGGCGTTCACCGGCGGCGCGTCGACGACGATCTCGGCGACCCCGCCGGGGTGGGTCGTGGTGGAGACTCCCATACGCTACCTTTCCACCAAACATTTGTTAGAACTGAACGTAGCAGACGCCACCGGGAGGGACAGGATGCTGACGCTGGACCTGAGCGGCCGGACGGTCGTCGTCACCGGCGGGGTGCGCGGCGTCGGCGCCGGCATCAGCCGCGCCTTCCTGGAGGCGGGCGCCGACGTCGTCGCGGTCGCGCGCCGCGAGCCCGACGCGCTGCCGGAGGCGGGCGGCCGGACCGCGGGGTTCGCCTCGCTGGACGTGCGCGACCCCGACGCCGTCCAGGACTTCACCGCCGGCCTGGACCGCCTGGACGTGCTGGTCAACAACGCCGGCGGCGGCCCGTTCCTGCCGCTGGTGGACGGGGACCTGCGCACCCACCTGAGGATCCTGGAGCTGAACCTGGCCGCGCCGCTGATCATGGCGCGGGCCGCCGCCGCACGGATGCGCGCGGACGGCCACGGCGGATCCGTCCTCATGATCAGCAGCGTCAGCGCGGTGCGACCGTCGCCCGGCAGCGCCGCCTACGGCGCCGCCAAGGCCGGCCTGGAGAGCCTCACCCGCTCCCTCGCGGTCGAGTGGGCGCCCGACATCCGGGTCAACGCGATCACCCTCGGGATGGTCCGCACCGAGCAGGCCCACCTGCACTACGGCGACGAGGCGGGCGTCGCCGCCGTCGCCGCCACCGTCCCCGCCGGGCGCCTCGCCGACCCCTTCGAGGTCGGCGAGGCCGCGGTGTTCCTCGCCTCCGACCGGGCGTCCTACGTGACCGGCTCGACGCTGCTGATGCACGGCGGCGGCGAGCGGCCCGCCTTCCTGGACGCCGCGACCGCCAACCGAAAGGACTGACCGCACATGATCTGCCAGGACCGGGTCGTCGTCGTCACCGGGGCCGGCCGCGGCCTCGGCCGTGCGCACGCGCTGGAGTTCGCCCGCCAGGGCGCGCGGGTCGTCGTCAACGACCTCGGGGTGGCCCGCGACGGGTCGGGGGAGGCGTCCGGCGGCCCGGCCGGCGAGGTCGTCGAGGAGATCCGCGCCCTCGGCGGCGAGGCCGTCGCGAACGGCGACGACATCGCGACCGAGGCGGGCGCGCGGGCCGTGGTCGCCGCCGCCGTCGAGCGGTTCGGGCGCCTGGACGTGCTGGTCAACAACGCCGGGTTCCTGCGCGACCGGATGCTGGTCAACCTGGCGGAGGACGAGTGGGACGCGGTCATGCGCGTCCACCTCAAGGGCCACTTCCTGCCGCTGAAGCACGCCGGCGCCTACTGGCGCGCCGAGAGCAAGGCGGGCCGCCCGGTGGACGCGCGCATCGTCAACACCTCCTCGGGCGCCGGGCTGCTCGGCAGCGTCGGCCAGGGCAACTACTCGGCCGCCAAGGCCGGCATCGTCGGCCTGACCCTCGTCGCCGCCGCCGAACTCGGCCGCTACGGCGTCACCGTCAACGCGATCGCGCCCGCCGCGCGCACCCGCATGACCGAGGAGGTGTTCGCGCAGACCATGGCCGCACCCGCCGAGGGCGCGTTCGACGCCATGGCGCCCGAGAACGTCTCACCGCTCGTCGTCTGGCTCGGGTCGGCCGAGTCGCGCGGGATCACCGGCCGCGTCTTCGAGGCCGAGGGCGGCCACCTCTGCGTGATGGACGCCTTCCGGCACGGCCCGGCCGTCGACAAGGGCGCCCGCTGGGACCCCGCCGAGATCGGCGCGGCCATGAAGGAGTTGCTCGCCCAGGCGCCCGCGCCCGAGCCCGTCTACGGCGCGTCCTGAGCGCCGCCCGGCCGGTACTCGGCCAGGTGGCGGGCGACCTGCGCGGTGTAGGACCGGTACCGGGGCGGGACGCCGCGCGCCTGCACCACCGCCGACGGCGATGAGCGGTAGGCGGCGGCGAGGTTCAGCGCGGGGTCGCCCGGCACGTCGCCGAGCGTGCGCCCCATCGAGCAGAAGTAGCGGCCGAGCGCCGGGACCGACAGCTCCGGCGTGATCTGCTCGGGGCGCGGCTCGGGGTCGCGCGGCCCGCCGGGCTGCCAGTAGGCGAGCGTGCCGGGCGTCCAGCGGGCGATGCCGTACTCGTCGCGGCCGGGGTCGGACAGGTGCGCGTCGAAGCCGCTCTCGGCCTTCAGCACCGCCGCGACGAGCGCCGGGCTGAGGCCCCTCAGCCGGCACCAGGTGCCGGCCTGCACGATCAGCGCCCGGTAGCGGGGCGGGACGTCGCGGTCGGTGCGCAGCCAGTGCCCGTTCGGGTCGCCGACCATCGCGCCGCGGTCGGCGGCGACCCGCCCGCCGTGCGCGCCGTCCAGCGCCGCCAGCGCCGCCGCCCCGGCCGCGGCGAGGCCCACGGCGAGCGCGCCCGCGCCGGCGAGCAGCAGCGCCCGGCGCGGGCGCCGCCGCCGCGCCGGGGGATCGAGGACGACGGCGGCCTGCGACGCGCTGGTGACCAGGGCCTTGCCGAACGCCGCCGCCGACGGCCAGCGCCGGTCCCGGTCGGGCTCCAGCGCCCGCATCACCACCGTGTCGATCAGCGGCGGGACGGCCGGCCGCAGCAGGCTCGGCGGCCGCCGCGCCTCGCCCGGCGGCTCGCCGGTGAGCAGGTGGTAGGTGAGCGCGCCGAGCCCGTAGATGTCGGCACGGTGGTCCGGCGCCCCGTCGATCATGGTCTGCTCGGGCGCCATGTAGCCGGGCGACCCGGCGGGCAGGGTGAGGCTGGACAGCCGGTCGCCGGACCGGGCGATGCCGAGGTCGGAGACCATCACCCGCTCCTCGCCGCCGGTGGCGGTGCGGATGAGCACGTTGGAGGGCTTCAGGTCGCGGTGCACGATGCCCTGGCCGTGCAGCTCCTGCAGCCCGAGCGCGACCTCGCGGGCCAGCCGGAGCGCCTCGGCGAGGGGCAGCGGCGCCGCCGCCAGCAGGTCCTCCAGCGTGCCCTGGTCGGCGTAGGTCATCACGAAGTAGGGGCGGCCGTCGGGGAGCTCGCCGATGTCGAACACCTGGACCAGCCGGTGCGAGTCGACCCGGCGGAGCAGCCGGGCCTCCTGCACGAACCGGTCGCGCACGTCGGTGCGCCGCACCCAGTGCTCGGCCAGGATCTTGATCGCGACGGGGGAGGCCAGCTCCTCGTCGTGGCCGAGCCACACGGTGGCGAACGCGCCGGACCCGAGGAGCCGGTCGATCCGGTACCGCCCCGCCGCGCTAGGGGTGTCCATGGTCGCCCATAATGAACGATCCACCGCACATCGGGCAGGGGTCGGGGGGTGACCACCCGGTGGGAGCGCCCGGAATGCCGCCGTGGCCTCGGGCGTTGCACTGGTGGTCGCGCGAGGGAGCCGGGAAAAGCGTTCGCCGATCCGCCCGTCCGCGACCTATCCTGATCGACGGTTATGAGGACGCCTGTGACATCGCCGCTCGCCGATCTGCGCGCGCGCCTGCCCGAGCTGATGCCCTACGACCGGCAGCGCCTGCGCCGCCGGATCGAGGGGACGCAGAAGATGCGGGACGCCGCGCGCCGCGAGAGCGTCACCGCGCAGATCGCCGCCGACGTGGAGGCCGCCGAACGGCGGGTCGCCCGCCGGCGCGCCGCCGTGCCCGCGATCACCTACCCCGACGAGCTGCCGGTCAGCCGCAAGCGCGCCGACATCGCCGCCGCGATCCGCGACCACCAGGTCGTGATCGTCGCCGGCGAGACCGGGTCGGGCAAGACCACCCAGCTCCCCAAGATCTGCCTGGAGCTCGGCCGCGGCGTGCTCGGCGCCATCGGCCACACCCAGCCGCGCCGCCTCGCCGCCCGCACCGTCGCCGACCGCATCGCCGCCGAGCTCGGCACCGACCTCGGCGCGGCCGTCGGCTACAAGGTCCGCTTCACCGACGAGTCGAGCGACGGCACGCTGGTCAAGCTGATGACCGACGGCATCCTGCTCGCCGAGATCCAGACCGACCGGCTGCTCCGCCGCTACGACACCCTCATCATCGACGAGGCGCACGAGCGCAGCCTGAACATCGACTTCCTGCTCGGCTACGTCAAGGAGATCCTGCCGCGCCGCCCCGACCTCAAGGTGATCATCACCTCGGCGACGATCGACCCCGAGCGGTTCTCCCGGCACTTCGACGACGCCCCCATCGTGGAGGTGTCCGGCCGCACCTACCCCGTCGAGGTCCGCTACCGGCCCGTCGCCGACCCCGACGACCCGGGCGCCGACCCCGACCGCGACCAGGTCCAGGCGATCATCGAGGCGGTGGACGAGCTGGCGCTGGAGGCGCCCGGCGACGTCCTGGTCTTCCTCAGCGGCGAGCGGGAGATCCGCGACACCGCCGACGCGCTGGGCAAGCACTTCGAGCGGAGGCGCGGGCCCGCGACCGAGGTCCTGCCGCTCTACGCGCGGCTGTCGGCCGCCGAGCAGCACCGCGTGTTCCAGCCCCACCGCAGCCGCCGCGTCGTGCTGTCCACCAACGTCGCCGAGACCTCCCTCACCGTCCCCGGCATCAAGTACGTCGTGGACCCCGGCACCGCCCGCATCTCCCGCTACAGCCACCGGCTGAAGGTGCAGCGGCTCCCCATCGAGCCGATCTCGCAGGCGTCGGCCGACCAGCGCAAGGGCCGCTGCGGCCGCGTGTCGGACGGCATCTGCATCCGGCTGTACTCCGAGGAGGACTTCGCGTCCCGCCCCGAGTTCACCGACCCCGAGATCCTGCGCACCAACCTCGCCTCGGTCATCCTGCAGATGACCGCCCTCGGCCTCGGCGACATCGCCGCGTTCCCGTTCGTCGAGCCGCCCGACCGCCGCAACGTCAAGGCCGGCGTCGACCTGCTGCACGAGCTCGGCGCGCTCGACCCGGCCGAGAAGGACCCCCGCAGGCGCCTCACCGAGGCCGGCCGCCGCCTCGCCCAGCTGCCCGTCGACCCGCGGCTCGGCCGCATGGTCCTGGAGGCCGACCGCAACGGCTGCGTCCGCGAGGTCCTCGTCATCGCCGCCGCCCTGTCCATCCAGGACCCGCGCGAGCGCCCCTCGGACCACCAGCAGGCCGCCGACGAGCAGCACCGCCGCTTCGCCGACCCCACCTCGGACTTCCTGTCCTACCTGAACCTGTGGAACTACCTGCGCGAGCAGCAGAACGAGCTGTCGGGCAGCCGGTTCCGCCGCATGTGCAAGAACGAGTTCCTGCACTTCCTGCGCGTCCGCGAATGGCAGGACCTGCACGGCCAGCTGAAGCAGGTCGCCAAGGGCCTCGGTGTGACCCTCAACAGCACCGACGCGCCGCCGGACCGTATCCACCAGTCGCTGCTGGCGGGCCTGCTCTCGCACATCGGGCTCATGGACACCGAGAAGAAGGACGAGGGCGGGGGGGACAAGCGGCGCGGGTCGCGCGAGTACATCGGTGCCCGGAACGCCAAGTTCGCCGTGTTCCCCGGGTCGGCGCTGTTCAAGAAGCCGCCGCGCTGGATCATGTCGGCCGAGCTGGTCGAGACGTCCCGGCTGTGGGCCCGCGTCAACGCCAAGATCGAGCCCGAGTGGGTCGAGCCGCTCGCCGAGCACCTCGTCAAGCGCACCTACAGCGAGCCGCACTGGTCCAAGAAGCAGGCCGCCGTCATGGCCTACGAGAAGGTCACCCTGTACGGGGTGCCGATCGTGGCGCAGCGGCGCGTCAACTACGGCCGCGTCGACCCGGAGCTGTCGCGCGAGCTGTTCATCCGGCACGCCCTCGTCGAGGGCGACTGGGAGACCCACCACCGGTTCTTCCACGAGAACCGCGCCCTCCTGGAGGAGGTCGAGGAGCTGGAGCACCGCGCCCGGCGCCGCGACATCCTCGTCGACGACCACACCCTGTTCGACTTCTACGACAAGCGCGTCCCCGAGGACGTGGTGTCGGGCCGCCACTTCGACGCCTGGTGGAAGAAGGCCCGCCACCGCGAGCCCGACCGGCTGGCCTTCGAGAAGTCGATGCTCATGAACGCCGCCGCCGGGCAGGTCACCGAGGCCGACTACCCCGACGGCTGGCAGCAGGGACCGCTCCGGCTGCGCCTCACCTACCAGTTCGAGCCGGGCGCGAACGCCGACGGCGTCACCGTCCACATCCCCGTCCAGATCCTCAACCAGGTGCGGCCGCAGGGCTTCGAATGGCTCGTCCCGGGCCTCCGCACCGAGCTCGTCACCGAGCTGATCCGCTCCCTGCCGAAGCAGCTGCGGGTCAACTTCGTGCCCGCGCCCGACTACGCCCGCCGCGTCCTGGAACGCGTCGCGCCGCGCACCGAGCCGCTGCTCGACGCGCTGGAGCGCGAGCTGACCGCGCTGACGAGCGTCCCGGTCGCCCGCGAGGCGTGGGACCTGTCCCGGCTGCCCGCGCACCTGCGGATCACCTTCCGCGTCGAGGACGCCCAGGGCGCCGCGCTCGGCGAGGACACCGACCTGGACGCCCTGAAGCGGCGCCTGGCCCCCAAAGTGCGCGGCACCCTGGCCGAGGCCGCGTCCGCCGAGGGCGTCGAGCGGGGCGGCCTCACGTCCTGGACGGTCGGCGCGCTGCCGCGCACCTACGAGCGCAGCCAGGCCGGCTACCAGGTGAAGGCGTACCCGGCGCTCACCGACGAGGGCGGCACCGTCGCCGTCCGCATGTACGAGACCGAGGCCGAGCAGCGCCGCGCCATGTGGCGCGGCACCCGCCGCCTCGTCCTGCTGAACGCGCCGTCGCCCGCCAAGGCGATCCAGGGCGCCCTCACCAACCAGGCCAAGCTCGCGCTCAGCCACAACCCCGACGGGTCGGTGGCCAAGCTGTTCGAGGACTGCGTGACGGCCGCCGCCGACCACCTCATCGCGCAGGCGGGCGGCCCGGCCTGGGACGAGGCGGGCTTCACCCGCCTGTACGACCACGTCCGCGCCGAGCTGCACGACACGACCGCCGCGATCGTCGGGCAGGTCGAGCGGATCCTCGCCGCCTCCCACGAGCTGGACCGCAAGCTGCGCGGCACCGCCAGCCTGACGCTCGTCCCGGCGCTCACCGACATCAAGGCGCGCCGCGCCGAACTCGTCCACCCGGGGTTCGTCACCGCGACCGGCGCCGCCCGCCTGCCCGACCTGCTGCGCTACCTGAAGGCGCTCCAGGCGCGCCTCGACCGGCTGCCGGAGAACCCCGGCCGCGACCGGGCCGCCGCCCACCAGGCCGAGGTGCTCGCCGGCGAGTACGGCGCGCTGCTGCGGCGGCTGCCGCCCGGCCGCCGCGACGACGAGCCGGTCCGGCAGATCCGCTGGATGATCGAAGAGCTGCGGGTCAGCCTCTTCGCGCAGCGGCTCGGCACCCGGTACCCGGTGTCGGACAAGCGGATCCGGAAGGCGATGGCGCAGCTGACCCCATGATCGGGTAAGAATTCAGATCATGGTGTCGCGCGCGCTGTACCCCCCGGCCGAACCGTACGCCTCGGGCCTGCTGGACGTCGGGGACGGCGCGGCCGTCCACTGGGAGGAGTGCGGCGACCCCGGCGGCAAACCGGCGGTGTTCCTGCACGGCGGCCCCGGCGGCGGCCTGCTGCCGTCCTTCCGGCGCCTGTTCGACCCGGCCGCCTACCGGATCGTCCTGTTCGACCAGCGCGGCTGCGGGCGCAGCGTCCCGCACGCGGGCGACCCGGGCACGTCCCTGGACGCCAACACCACCGGGCACCTGGTCGCCGACATCGAGCGGCTGCGCGAGCACCTCGGCGTCGAGCGCTGGCTCGTGCACGGCGGCTCGTGGGGGAGCACCCTCGCCCTCGCCTACGCGCAGGCGCATCCCGGGCGCGTCACCGAGATGGTGCTGCGCGGCGTCTACCTCGCCCGCGCCTCCGACGAGGAGTGGGCCTTCACGCCCGCCGGGCAGGCGCGGCTGTTCCCCGAGGACTGGGCGCCGTTCGCGGGCCACATCCCGGCCGCCGAGCAGGACGACCTGCTCGCCGCGTACGGGCGCCGCCTCGCCGACCCCGACCCGGCCGTCCACCTGCCCGCCGCGCGCGCCTGGGTCGCCTGGGAGATGTCGGCCAACACGCTGCTGCCGGCCGAGCCGCCCGAGCTGGACGACCGGCTGGTCCTCGGCTTCGCCCGCATCTCCCACCACTACTTCAGCAACGGCTGCTTCCTGGCCGAGGACCAGCTGCTGCGCGGCCTGGACCGGATCCGCCACATCCCCGCCGTGATCGTCAACGGCCGGTACGACATGAAGACGAACCTGGTCGGCGCGTGGGACCTGCACCTGGCCTGGCCGGAGGCGGAGTTCCACGTGGTGGAGGACGCCGGGCACGCCGGCGCCGAGCCCGGCACCCTCCACCGCCTCATCGAGGCGACCGACCGCTTCCGCCGCTGACCCGCGCGTCAGGACGTCAGGTCGCGGCGGCGGAACCCGGCGAGACCCGCCGCGAGCAGCACGACCGCGACGGCGAACAGCCAGCCGAAGGGCGCCGCCGACGCCTGCCCGCCGGGCAGGTGAGGGACGTGCGTGAACGGCGACACGTCCTGCACGCCCTGCGGCAGGCCGAGCAGCGGCCCCCCTTCGGTGAGCACGAGGAACAGCGCGAGCGCGGCCCAGCCGGCGGCCGCGAGACGGGGCAGGAGCCCGAACGCGGCGGCGACGACGCCGACCGACACCCAGACGGCCGGGACGCGCGCGAGCGCCGCCCCGGCCAGGCGGCCCGTCTCGCCGCCGTCGCCGCTCTGCCCGGCGTACACGAGCCCCGACGCGACGCCCGCCACCGCCATGAGCAGCGCGGTGCCCGCGAGCGCCACGGCGAGCCAGGACGCCAGCCAGCGGAACCGGCCGACGGAGGCGGCGAGCACCAGTTCGGCCGCGCCGGCGGTCTCCTCGCCGCGGGCCCGCATCGCCGTCTGGACGCCGAACACCGCCGCGCCGATCCCGAGGAACGAAAGCTCGGTGGACAGGAACGCGTCGGTCAGCGCCTCGCCGCCGCCGAGCTTGGTGATGAGGTCGCCGGCGCCCGCGCTGTCGCCGACGATGTCGGACACGCTGCCGGCCATCCCGCCGAGGACGGCGCCGAGGATCGCGAACGCGACCGTCCACCACAGCAGCGACGTGCGCTGGAGCCGCCAGGCCAGCCCGAGCGGCCCGGCCAGCGCCCGTCCCGCGCGCGGGGGCCCCGGGCGGTCGGGGAGCAGGCCGGCGCCGAGGTCGCGGCGGGCCACCAGGACGTAGGCGGCGGCGACCATGACGGCGGCGAAGCCGAGGGTGACGAGCGCCACCCACCAGCGGTCCCCGGCGTAGGGGCGGAACTGGCGGCCCCAGCCGAGCGGGGACAGCCAGGTCAGCCGGCGGGCGCCGCCGGCGTCCGCGCTGTCGCCCGCCGCGCGCACCACGTACACCGCGACGAGGACGGCCGAGGACAGCCCGACGGCGGCGCGCCCGCTACTGGTGAGCTGCGCGACGACGGCCGCGATGGCGGCGAACGCGAACCCGACCGTGGCGAAGGCGGTGCCCGCGACGAGCGAGCCCTCGACCGGCAGCCCGACCGCGACGAGCCCGGCCGCCGACAGCAGCCCGAGCGCGAGATCGGCGCCCCCGGCGACGAGCAGCGCCGCGGTGAGCGGGGCGCGGCGGCCGACGCCGGTCGCGCCGACCAGCTCCAGCCGGCCGCTCTCCTCCTCGGCGCGGGTGTGCCGGACGACCAGCAGGATCGACAGCACGGCGGCGAGGACCGCGCCGATGATGTCGATCTTGAACAGGGCGACGGAGCCGGGCGAGCGCGCGTCCGGGATGCGGCCGTAGAGCGCGACGATCGCCGGGGTGCCGTTGCTGGTCGCCACGAACCGGACCCGCTGCCCGACCGTCGCGTAGAGGTCCGTGGTGGCCCGCGCGGAGCCCGCGATCAGGACGAAGGTCACCAGCACCCACGCCGGGATCATGATCCGGTCGCGGCGCAGCGCGAGCCGGACGAGGGCCGGGGTGCCCGCCGCCGCGCTCATCGCGCGGTCCCGGCGGTCTTGTCGAGGTCGTCCTCGTAGTGGCGCAGGAACAGCTGCTCCAGCGTGGGCGGGCGGCTGACCAGGCCGCGCACGCCGATCTCGGCGAGCCGCCGCAGCACCGGGTCCAGGCGGGCGGTGTCCACCTCCAGCGCGATCGTGGTGCCGGTGACGCGGGCGTCGTGCACGCCCTCCATCGCGGCGACGCCGTCGGGGGCGGCGGCGAGCTCGGCCTCGATCGAGGTGCGGGTGAGGTGGCGGAGGTCCGCGAGGGTGCCGCTCTCGACGGTGCGCCCCTTGCGGATGATGGTCACCCGGTCGCAGAGCGCCTCGACCTCGCTGAGGATGTGGCTGGACAGCAGCACGGTGCGGCCGCTCTCGCGCTCCTCGCGCACGCACTCCTGGAAGACCTCCTCCATGAGCGGGTCGAGGCCCGAGGTCGGCTCGTCCAGGATCAGCAGCTCGGCGTCGGAGGCGAGCGCGGCGACGAGCGCGACCTTCTGCCGGTTGCCCTTGGAGTAGGCGCGGCCCTTCTTGCGCGGGTCCAGCTCGAAGCGCCGCAGCAGCTCGTCGCGCCGCCGCTCGTCCAGCCCGCCGCGCAGGCGGCCGAGCAGGTCGATGACCTCGCCGCCGGTGAGGTTCGGCCAGAGCGTGACGTCGCCCGGGACGTAGGCGAGGCGCCGGTGCAGCTCGGTGGCCTGCCGCCAGGGGTCGCCGCCGAGCAGCTCGGCGTCGCCGGCGTCGGCGCGCAGCAGGCCGAGGAGCACCCGGATGGTGGTGGACTTGCCCGCGCCGTTCGGGCCGAGGAAGCCGTGCACCTCGCCGGCGCGCACGGTGAGGTCGAGCCCGTCGAGGGCGCGGGACCGGCCGAAGGACTTGACCAGGCCGGAGACGGCCAGTGCCGTGTTCATATTTCAGAATCTACAGCAGATTCATGAATCTGTGAAGAGATTGAATTTCCGGTTACACTGGGGAGCCGACCGGATCCAGGAGCTGATGCGCGTGACCGACCCGAAGGCGGGCGAGCCCGACACCGGCCCCGATATCGACGCGGTCCGGCGCTTCATCGAGCGTTTCGCGGTGCGGATGGAGGACGCCGGCTGGCAGCGGATGCCCGCGCGCGTCTTCGGCGCCCTGCTGGCGTCGGAGGACGGCGCCCTCACCGCCGCCGAGCTCGCGGAGGTGCTCCAGGTCAGCCCCGCCGCCATCTCGGGCGCGGTGCGCAACCTGGTGCACCTGCACATGGCGGCGCGCGAGCGCGAGCCCGGCTCCCGGCGCGACGTCTACCGGGTGCGCGACAACGTGTGGGAAGAGGTCGTCGCGGGCCGCGAGAGCACCACCCGCATGTTCCAGGAGAGCCTGTACGAGGGCGTCCGCGCGGTCGGCGCGGACACCCGCGCGGGACGGCGGCTGAACGAGGGCGCGGAGTTCTTCGCCTTCATGCAGCGCGAGGCCGCGGAGATGATCGAGCGCTGGCTCGCCTACCGGAAGACGCTGCGCGCCGCGGACTGACCGCCCGCCCGGTCCGTCACCACTCGTACCGTCCTTCTCACAGGGTGCGCAAGTCTCTGCAGCCCCGGCTACTTGCCCGTAAAGTGCATTCCATGCCGAACAGCGATGAGCGCGACATCAGCGTTCCGGGCGATCCGGGCAGGCCCATGGGCATGCCCGGCGGGGTGCCCTCCGCGGCGGTGCAGGGGGTCCGGGGCGAGGCCGCGGTCGCGCGGGTGGGCGACCCGGTGACGGTCTGGCCCTGCGCCAACTGCGGACGGCCCGTCCCGCAGGCGATCGGCGCCGTCCGCGCCGTCCGCTACTGCCAGGACAACGACGGCGCCTGCGAGCGCCAGTCGCGCGAGCGCCGCGAGCGCGGCCGCGACGCCCCCGGCCTCACCGGCCAGGTCGCCGCCACCTGGGACATGGTCGAGCGCCTGGAGAAGGCCGCCGACCTGCTCGCCGACTCCCTCACCGCCGAGCTCAGCGTCGCCGGCGTCGAGCGCCGCGTCGCCGAGGTGCGCGCCGAGGCGGCCCGCGAGCTCGCCGTCGCGCAGACCGAGCGCGACGCCTCCCAGCGGCAGGCCGACGAGGCCCGCCAGGAGGCCGGCCAGGCGCGCCACCGCGCGGGCCTCGCCGACCGCGACGCCGCCCAGGCGCGCGAGGAGGCCAAGCTGGCCACCGCCAAGCGCGACGCCGCCGAGAAGGCGTGGGAGGAGGCGCACCAGATCGCGCAGCAGGCGATGACCGCCAAGCTCGCCGCCGAGAGCGAGCGCGACCGCATCGCCGCCCGCGAGACCGAGCTGCTCGCCGCCCTGGAGAACGCCCGCGCCGAGCTGGTCGCCCTGCACGCGCGCGTCGCCGAGATCGAGGGCGGCGCCGAGGCGCAGCGCGTCGAGGCCGCCGTCGTCCGCCAGGGCGCCGAGGACCTGCGCAACGCCATGCGCGACAGCGAGGCGCAGCGCCAGCGCGCCATGCAGGCCGCCAGCAAGGCCGAGGCCGAGCGCACCGCCGCCCAGCGCGCCCGCGCCGACGCCGAGAGCGAGGCCGCGCGCGCCGCCGAGCGCCTCCAGGAGGCGGTCAAGGAGCGCGACGCCGCCCTCTCCCAGGCCACCGCGGCGGCCGGCGAGCGCGACGAGATGTCGGGGCGGCTCGCCGAGCAGGCCGCGCAGCTCCGCCGGCTGTCGCAGTCGGTCGCCGAGCAGCAGGCGGCCCTCACCGCCCTCGCCGAGGAGCGCGACGCCGCCCGCGCCGAGGCCGACCGGGCGCGCCGGCAGGTCGACCAGTTCACCCACAGCACGCTGTCGTCGGGCAGCCTGTCGTCCAACGTCCCCCCGGCGGCGGCCCCGGCCGTGCCGCAGGGCGGCCACGTCCCGGTGGCGCAGCCGATGGGGCAGCCCATGGGCGCGCCGGTGGGGCAGGCGCCCTCGCCGCTCGGGGCGATGCCGTCCGGCCCGCTGGCGGCGCCGGTGCCCGGCGGGACGTCCTTCCCGACGTTCCCGCCCGCGCCCGGCGCGTCCCGGCCGCCGGCGACCGGGACGCCGCCCGTCCAGGACGCCCCGCACGCCGGCGGGCGCCATGGCGCGGGGGAGCGCGAGGACCCGCTGTTCACCGGCCCGTGAGGGCCGGACCGGGGACTACTGGTACTTCGCGATCATGAAGATGACCGCCGCCGCGGCGGTCACCACCAGGTAGGCGTGGAAGCGCTCGCGGGTGGCCGCCCGTTTCAGGTTGTCCACCCGCTTCCGCCCGCTGCGCACGTCGAACAGCGCGCGGCGGGCGCGCTCCCACGTCATCCCCATGTACACGGCGAGCGCCGCCGCGCAGATCACCAGAAACCCGTTACCGTTCATCTCGACCCGACCTCCATTGGTCACGGGTGCTCAGATTCAACGCGACGTTACCGGGCCATACCGTGTCGGACGACACATTTGGCGCCACTTCGACGTAACCGGTAGGGCCGCCTCACCTCCTGATCGGGACCGGGACCCCGCCGCGCGGCGCGTTAGCGGAACAAGGTCACCGGGCGGTCACCGGGTGCAGCCGGCCCGCCCATCACCGGAAACGGGCCGGATCGACCTCGATCCAGATCTGCTCGGCCCGCCCGAGCAGCCCCCCGTCCGCCCCGTAGAGCGCGGTCGCGGCGTGCAGCTTGCGCCCCTCGCGGCTGCGCGCGCGGCCCATCACCACGCATTCCTCGCCGGGCTCGGGCAGCCCGAGGACCCGGGCCGTCATGGTGCCGAGCACCGCCGCCCGCCCCGCCAGGTCGAAGGCGAGGCCGCCGGGGCAGTCCAGCGCGGCCCAGACCAGCTCGGGCGTGACCGGCCCGGCCGGCCGCCAGGCGGCCGCCACCGTGCCCTCGCCCACCGGGCCGACGGCGAGCCGCAGCCCGTCGCCCGGGTCGCGGTCGGGCCCGCAGACGAAGCAGCGCGGGAAGGGGTGGTCCTCGGACGACAGGGCCGCCGCGCCGGCCCGCTCGGCCCGCGCGAACGCCACGGCGGGCACCGGCGGGACCACGATCGCGCCGGTGAGCGCCTCGGCGACGAGCTCGTCGCCGTTCCACAGCCACGCGCCGAGCCAGCGGTCGTCGGCGGGCGAGACGCGCAGCTCGGTGTCCAGCGGCGGCGGCGTGCGCAGCGACACCGTCACGGTGTCGGAGTCGACGTGCGCGGCGAGCAGCCCCGCCACGTACCCCCCGTTGCCCGAGCCGTCCGGGCCGTGGAAGCGCTTGTCAATGATCACAGGAATCCCCCGGTTTCCCACCGTACCGAAACGGCACCGATCATATTCAGCGCTTCGGACGATCCGGCGGCGTCCCGGCGGCGGCCCGGGGGTGATCCCGGTCGCTGTTCACAGGGCCCGCGACGGCTGCGGCCGCCCCGGGCGGGTGCTGAAGAACACCGACAGCGAGCCGTGCAGCCGGGCGCGCACCGTCTCCTCGTCGACCGGGCCGCCCGCCGGCACCGGGGTGAGCTCCAGCGCCCGGTCGACCAGCAGGTCGGCGCGGCGGTCGGCGACCAGCACCGAGCAGGTGTCGCAGGCCAGCCAGGGGTAGAGCATGTTGAGGACGGCCACCGCGGTGTCGTCGTCGGACAGCCGGCTGGTGTCCAGCTCCACCTCGAAGATGTCGGTGTCCTCGGGGTCCAGCGTCGGCGGGTAGAGCCACGCCGGCCCGTCCGCGCCGCAGAAGTCGCAGGCGGCGCGGGGCGGATCGGGCGTCCCGACCGCGAGCTCCAGCGCGTGGTCCCAAGGTTCGACGCGCCGGTTGTGGCGGTAGCCGACCCCGTCCAGCGTCCCCTCCCGGTTGTGGGTCACGTCGTGCACCTCGCCGTCGCAGCGGGCGCACATGAAGCCGATGTCGTCCATGCCCCTCCCTGTTCGCCGTGGCACCTGCCTTCTCACCGTATCCGGCCCGGCGGCCCCGCGCTCCCGGTGCGGCGGGCGCGCCCCTAGCCCGCAGCGACGCGGTGCTCGGCCAGGTGCGCCAGCACCGCCTGGTTGGCCTCCCAGCCGTCGGGGAACTTCACCGGCACGCCGAGCCGGACCGGCTCGGTCGAGGGGTGGGCGTCCAGCAGCTCGGGGATCCCGGCCCGCGCCACCACCACGCAGGCGTGCCGGTGCCGCGAGGTCAGCACGCAGAGCCGCCCGGCCTCCA
The DNA here is from genome assembly GCF_019458805.1 of Actinomadura parmotrematis. Lineage (GTDB taxonomy): Bacteria > Actinomycetota > Actinomycetes > Streptosporangiales > Streptosporangiaceae > Spirillospora > Spirillospora parmotrematis. The sequence continues at coordinate 59,805 of NZ_JAIBOA010000021.1, read as the reverse complement.
GGTGGAACGCGGTCGCGTCGCGCCGCCCCGACAGCGGGTGCAGCACCACGGTGACGTCGTACTCGCGGCCCTGCAGCCGGTTGGCGGTGTCGACGGTGATCCCCGCGCCCTCCTCGCCGAGCGCGGCGCGGATCGCCGCGACCTGGTCGCGGTGCGCCGCGCCGATCGCGATCCGGTCGGCGCCGACCTCGGCGGAGCCCTGCTCGGAGTGCGCGACGGGCCCGCGCTGCAGCAGCCGGACGGCGAGCGCGGCGGTCGCCCGGACGGCCTCGGCGTCGGTGCGCAGCGTGTGCCGGGCGGGCAGCTCGTACAGGGCCCATCCGGACGCGGCGGCCTCCTCCAGCGCCCGGTCGTGCGCGGTGCCCATGCCGCCGGCGCGCAGCTCCAGGCGGCGGTCGCCGGGTCCGGTGCCCGACCGGAACCCGGTGAAGGGGTAGAACGCCCGCGCCACCACGGGCGCCGCGGACGCCGGCAGCCGCCACGACACCGGCAGCCGGTGCACCGGCAGGTCGGGGTTGTGCGCGAGCAGCACCGACACCGCGCTGCGCATCGGATCCCAGGTCAGCCCGGCCCACCGCTCGACCTCGACGGTGGAGAACGGGTCGAGCTGGCCGGGGTCGCCGACGAACAGCGCCTTGTCGAAGCGGCCCGCGATGCGCAGCAGCATGTCCGAGCGCATCTGGTACGCCTCGTCCACGATCGCCCACGTCCACGAGCCGTCGGTGAGCGTCGCCCACTTGGCGGCGGTGGCGATGACGACGGGCTGCTCGGCGAGGTCGTCGGCCTTCTGCGCGACGCGGACCTGAGGGTGCGCGAGGACCCGCGCGGACGGGGCGTAGGTCGCCGCCGACAGCCGCCCGACGCCGAGGTGCGGGTGCTTGGCGGCGATCCGCTCGATGAGGTCGTCGACCTGCTCGTTGGTCTGCGCGACGATCATCAGCCGGTCGCCGGCGGCGGCCAGGTGCGCGGTCGCCCGCACCACCAGCGTGGACTTGCCGGCGCCCGGCGGGGAGTCCACGATCACGCCGCGGTGGCCGCGGCCGAGGTCGGCGAGCACCGCCGCGACGACCGCCTCGGCGGCGTCGCCCGGGGCGAGGGCGTCGGCTGCGGTCACGACCAGTCCTCCTGCGCGTCCTCGTCGGTCGGGACGTACTCGGCGGGCGGCCCGCCGTGCGTCCACGGGGTGTCCTCGGCCTCGGGGAAGCGGGCCGGGCCGAACGAGCCCTCGGTGAGGGAGGTGAACACCACCCGCTCGCCGACCTGCGGCACCGAGCCCGCCGCCGGGACGAGGCCGCGCCCCATCCCGCCGGTCAGCTCGACCAGGACGCCGTCCGCGCCGACCTCCAGCACCCTGCCCTTCAGGCCGGGCCGGGCCGCGTTCACCACGGTCGCGCCGGGGTCGAGGCGGACCGGGTCGCCGGTGGCGACCAGCAGGTGCGGGCGGAGCTTCGGCCGCTTGCCGCTCTCGTCCAGCCGGGCGGGGTCGCCGCCGACGACGACGCCGCCGAACGCCAGCCCGTTCAGCCGGTGCTCGATCATGACCAGCGGGTCGTCGAAGGCGCGCTGCGCCTCGTAGGCGTCCTGGGCGCGCTCCAGGTCGTGCAGGCGCCGCGCCGCGCGGACGGCGATGTCGCGGCGCGGCTGGGGGAGGCTCTCGGCGAACGAGCGGTGGAACCAGGTGAAACCGTCGCGGTCGCGCTCCCAGCGCCGCGCGACGCTGCCGCCCTCGGGCAGGGTGCGCAGCAGGTCGACCGACCGCCACATCAGGTCCCAGGTGGGGGCGAGCTGGCCGCGCAGCGCGTCGCGGACGCGCTCCTCGGCGCGCGGGTCGCGGCCGGCGCCGTCGTAGGCGGCGATCGCGGGCGCCAGCACCTCGTTGTCGAACGTCGGGTCGGTCGCGGGACCGGCCGGCGGGCTCGCGACCGGGTCCTCGGCGCGGCGCGCCGCCGCCGGGCCGTCCAGGCCGTCGGGCGGGTCGATCCAGCCGACGAGCGCGGCGAGGTTGCCGTCCTCCAGCGAGCTCTGCCCGGTCGCCCAGTGCAGCCGCAGCGTCTCGGTCATCGTCAGCAGCAGCGACGAGCCGGGCCGGTCGTGGCGGTCGGCGTACCAGGTCAGCCAGCGGCCGAGCGCGGGCACCGCCGGCTCCACCGCGTAGGGGCCCTCGGTGCGCCGGAACCGGGTGGAGCGCCCGAGCAGCCGCAGGAACCCGACGCCGCCCCGGTTGGGCAGCAGGATCTGCGGCGCCTCGGTGTAGCGGACGCGCTCCTCGCCGTCCTTCCCCTCGCCGAGCGACTCGGCGGCGCCGACGTTGGCCGCCACGTGCTCCAGCACGAGCTTGGCGAACTCGGCGGCGAAGGCGAACCGCAGGTCGCGGTTGCGGGGCTGCGGGACGGCCAGCAGCTCGGGCGCGGCGCGGTCGCTGCCGAGCATCACCGCGAGCGGCGCCGCCGCCTCCCCGGCCATCTTCAGCGGGACCATCACCAGGGGCGCCGCCGCCAGGTGGCAGTGCCGGACGGTCGCGACCGGCTGCGCCACGCCCGCGGCGGCGGCCTGCACCTGGGCGAGGGACGTCAGCACGCTCAAGCGACGCCGCCCGCGGCCGCGAGCTGCAGGGCCTCGGCGCGGAGCCGCGCGGCGGTGCGCAGCTGCCCGGCGAGCTCGGCGAGCTCGGGCGGCGCCTCCCGCGTGCCGTCGGCCAGTTCCAGCGCGGCGGCGACCGAGTCGACGCCGCCGAGGTCGTCGCGGACCGACCGGCCGAGCACGCCGGTGGCGCCGCAGGCGCGCGCCTCGTCGCGGCAGAAGATCGCCATCTCGCAGCTCGCCATGCACTCGGGCGCGTACCGCGCCTCCACCGCCCGCACCGTCTCGGGCAGCTCCTCGCCGAGCGCGAAGGTGAGGCCGTCGGGCAGCGCCTCGACCAGCCGGTCGACGCGGGTGAGCCGGGCGAGCTGGCGCTCGACGGTCGCCAGCTGCGGGCGGACGTCCAGCGCCGTCGCGGTGGGCCGGTTGGAGAAGTTCTCCGGGCAGACGAGGAACACCTCGTGCGACACCCGCGCGGGGTCGTGCCCGAGCTCGGCGACGAGGCGGCGGAGCGCGAGCACGTACACCGCGGCCTGCCGGGCGGCGGCGGCGACCTGCTCGGGCTCGGCCTGCCCGTCGATCACCGCGAACGACTTGATCTCCACGACGTGGAACCGCCCGGCGAGCTGGAAGGCGATGACGTCGGGCTCCAGGTAGGCGGGCTGCCCGGCGATGTCGAGCTTCAGCAGGGGATGGTCGAACAGGGTGCCCGCGTCGCCGTCCAGGGCCCGCCCGAGGAGCGCCCGGGTGCGGGCGTGCCGCAGCTCGCGGCCCTCGCCGCCCGCGACGACCTCCAGGTCGTCGTAGGCGACCTCGGCGACGTCCAGGCCGGCGCGCTCGCGCAGCAGCGTGAGCAGCTCGGCGCAGCCGTTCTCCTTCACCTGCTGCTCGAAGCCGTTGCCGCGGGTGATGGCGAACTGCGACTGGCCGAACGGCGCGGGGAAGCCGAGATGGCGGGCGACGGCGTCCTTGTCGACGCCGGCGGCGTCCATGAGGCCGCGCCGGGCGCAGCCGGGATTGGCGGTGAGGGCGGCGATCGTGCGGGCGTCGTGGTTGCGCGGGGGCGCGTCGCCGCGCAGCCGGTCCAGCGCCGGCGCGGTGTCGGTCATCGTCGTTCTCCGTCGGATGGGTCGTGGGGAAGTCCGCCGGACGCGGCGCGCAGGGCCCGCAGGCGGTGGCCGAACAGCCGCTCGGCGTCGCCCAGCCGGGCCGCGCGGGCCGCCGCCGCGGCCCGCTCGCGCCGGTCGGCGCCGAGATGCACGTCCAGTTCCGCCTGCGCGGCCGCGGCCAGGGCCGCCGCGTCGACTGTACCGAGCGCGCCACCGGACGCGCCCGGGATGTTGGCCGCGAACCGCCAGAGCAGCCGCTGCACGGCCGGCTCGCCGTGCCGGGGGTGCCCGGCCAGGCGGATCGCGGCGGTGAGGAAGTCGGTGCGGGCGCTCAGCCGCCCGACGACGCGGCGCTCCAGCGGCCAGGAACCGACCGTCAGGAGCCCGCGCGCGGGCGCCAGCAGGTCGGCGGTGAGCGCCGCGCACACGTAGTGCGCGCGGGCGTGCGGCGCCGAGCGGAACGCGCGCTCCTCGTCGCGCCGCAGGTTCGCCAGCCGCGACCCGGTGATGTCGCCGCCGTGCAGCGCCGCGTGCACCGCCGCGACCAGCCGCGGGGCGGCGGGCGCGCCGAGCACGTCGAGGGCCCGCAGCGCCTGCTCGCGGACCTGCGGGCCGGGACGCGCGGGCGGGCCGCCGCCGAGGACGGCGGCGTCCCAGGAGCGTTCGGCCTCGCGCAGCTCGGCGCGGAGCCGCCGCGCGGTCGCGCGGTCGCCGGCGGCCATGGACCGGCGCACGGCGGCGCGCAGCTCGCCGATCCGCGCCTCCAGCGCGTCCGCCTCCAGCGTCATGCTCCCGGAGGGTAGCCGCCGCCACCGACGTTCCGGCGCGGGCTCAGCCGCGCTGGTCGCGGCGCAGCGGGTGGTCGTCGGGGATCTCCACGAGGACGATCCGCACGCCGGCCGGGTCCTCGATCCACATCTCGACGAGGCCCCACGGCTCCTGCCGCGGCTCGCGGACGACGGGCACCCCGGCCTCGGCGAGCCGGGCGTGCTCGGCGCGCACGTCGCGGACCTGCATCCACAGCATCGTGGTGCCGCCGGGCGCGCCGCCGCCGTGCCCGGACACCTCCAGGAACCCCGAGCCGAGGAAGAACACCATCCCCGGCGCGTCGGGCGGGCCGAACTCGCGGTAGACGGCGAGGCCGAGGACGTCGCGATAGAACCGCTGGCTCTTCCCGGCGTCGTCGGGGCGGAGCAGGACGCGGCTGCTGAGTACCTCCATGCCGCCATCCTCGCGTCCCGGCGCCGGGGTTCGACGGCGGCGCGCCCGCGTGCGAGCCTGGACGTCATGATCGGGGACACCCCATGACGGGGGACACGGGGCCGCGGGCCTGGCTGATCCGCCACGGGCAGAGCGAGTCGAACGCGGGACTGCCCACCAACGGGCCGGGCGCCGCACCGCTCACCGAGCTCGGCCACGCCGAGGCGCGGCGCGTCGCGGCCCGGTTCGACGCCCCGCCCGCGCTGATCGCCGTGTCGCCGTTCCGGCGCGCCCGCGAGACGGCCGCACCGACGATCGCGCGGTTCCCCGACGTCCCGTGCGAGGAGTGGCCGGTCCAGGAGTTCACCTACCTCGGCGCCCTGCACGGCCCGCAGACGACGGTCGAGCAGCGCCGCCCGTTCGCCGAGGCGTACTGGCGGCGCTGCGACCCCGACCTGGTGGAGGGCGGCGACGGCGAGTCGTTCCGCGACCTGATCGGCCGCGCCCGCGCGATGCTCGAACGGCTCGCGGCCCTGCCCGCCGACGGCCCGGTCGCGGTGTTCAGCCACGCGATGTTCATCCGCGCCGTCATCTGGACGCTCGCGACGGGGACCGCCGAGCCGTCCGCCGCCGACATGCGCACCTACGAGCGGCTCGGCGGGACGCTGCTCATCCCCAACGGCGCCGTCGTGGAGCTGCGGCCGGGCGGCCGGTCGGGCTACGCGGTGGTGGTGGACGGGCCCGCTTCGGGGCGGCTGGCGAAGTAGGCGGCGGCCATGTCCTCGCCGCCGTGGCCCTGCTCGTCCGCGCGCCGCAGCCGCGCGCGCGTCGCCTCGGCCATGTCGGCGCGGAACCCGGCGGCCTCGCCCGCCTCCACGACCAGCCGCATGTCCTTCTCGGCGTTGCGGACGGTGAAGCTCGGCTCCAGGTCGCCGCTCAGGATCGCCTTCATCTTCGTCTGCAGGTAGCCGTTGTCGAGCGGGCCGCCCGACACCACCTCGCCGAACAGCGCCGGATCCAGGCCGAGGCCCTCGGCGATCGCGACGGCCTCGCCGATGACGGCGGTGAACGAGACGGCGTAGGAGATCGCCGCCAGCTTCAGCCGCGAGCCGGCGCCGGACGCGCCGTCCTCGTCCAGCCACAGCGTCCGCTGCCCGAGCGCGCCGAACACCGGCTCCAGCGCCGTGCGCGCGTCCTGCGGCCCCGCCGCCAGGATGATCAGCTTGCCCTGCTCGGCGGGCGCCTTGGTGCCCTGCACCGGCGCGTCCACGAACGTCAGGCCGTGCTCGGCGGCGAAGGCCGCGAGCGGCTCGACGGCGGCGACGCCGACCGTGCTCATCTGCGCCCACACCTGCCCGGGGCGGAGGCCCGCGGCGGCGGCCCGCATGGTCTCCAGGACGGCGTCGCCGTCGCTCAGGACCGTGAGGACGACGTCGGCGTCGGAGACGGCGGTGGCGGGCGAGGTGGAGACCGTGGCGCCGTGCGCGGCGAGCGGCGCCGCCCGCTCGGCCGTCCGGTTCCACACGGTCACCGCGTGCCCGGCCTTGATCAGGTTGGGCGCCATCGCGGTGCCCATGATGCCGGTGCCCAGCAGTGCCACAGAGATCATTTCGCCACCCTACCCGTAGGCGGGACTCTCCACCGGGGGCGCGGTGTAGGGCGCCGGGAACAGCTCCAGCGTGAGGTCGAGCCGCTCGGACCACCAGGCCGCCAGCGCCGCCGCGCCGCGTCCGCCGGGCGCGCGGTGCCGCAGCGGCGCCACGTCGCAGAGCAGCTCCCACCAGGTGCGGTGCACCGCGGACTGCAGCTGCTCGGGGTCCAGCGGGAACATCGACCGGTGCCCGCGCACGAACGCCTGCACCCGCTCGGCGTCGAGGCCCCGCTCGTCGGGGGCGGCGAACAGCGCGACGGCCGCGCGCACCACCTCGCCGGCGACGGGACCGGTCGTCAGCCCGTCCCAGCCGAGGACGGCGGTGACGTTGCCCGACCCGCCGTAGCGCAGGCACCCGGGGCCGAACGCGCCGTGCAGGTGCCCGACCAGGCTGGAGTCGAGCTCGGGCGGCCGGAAGTCGGCGAACTCGGCGAGCAGCGCGAGCCGCTCGCGGAGCCGCCGGGCGGTCAGCGCGGCGAAGTCGGTGCCGTCGTCGGGCACGGCCCCGAGCAGCTCCTCCGCGCGCGCGACGGCGTCGGCGGCGCGGGGCGTCGGCAGGAGCATCGTCTGCTGGACGGGCGGGGTGTGCTCGTCCAGCGCGACGTGCAACGCCCCGAGCAGCTCGCCGAGCCGCTCGCACTGCCCGTAGGTGAGCTCCAGGCCCTCGCGGCGGCGCCCCGTCACCCACGGGAACAGCTCGTAGCCGGCGCCGCCGCTCGTCACCAGCGTGCGCCCGGTGCGCGCCGGGACGGGCGCGAGCACGGGCAGCCCCGACGCGTCCAGCGCCGCGGTGAGGCCGTGGCGGAACACGATGCGCTTGCGGTCGGGCGCGGCATGGCGGCGCAGGAGGTACTCCGCGCCCGCCCCGCGCGCCCGCCAGCGTCCCGGCGCCGTCGCCTCCGCGCCCGCCAGCCCCCACCGGCGCAGCAGGGCGGGCGGGGGCGGATCGGTGGCGCACACGCTCTGGGACTCCGGCACCACAGCACCTCGGGGCCTCGGACGGACAGCGGTCGAACGAATGTTCCCACACGACGCTACACGTCCGGGCCCGGCGGGCGGAAGTCGCGCGCCGCTAGACGCGCTCCAGCACCACGATCGGGATCTCCCGGTCGGTCTTGGCCTGGTACTCGTCGTAGGCGGGCCACGTCGCGGCCATCTTCGCCCACAGCCGCGGCCGCTCCTCGGCCGTCGCGGTCCGCGCCCGCGCGTCGAACACCTCGTCGCGGACCTGCACCCGCACCTTCGGGTCGGCGCTCAGGTTCTCGTACCAGAGCGGGTGCTTCGGGTCGCCGCCCTTGGACGCGACGACGACGTGGTCGTCGCCGTCCTCCTGGTAGATCAGCGGCGTGGTGCGCGGCTCGCCGCTGCGGCGCCCCGTCGTGGTGAGCAGCAGCACCGTCGTGCCCTGCCAGTCGTGCCCCTCGGCGCCGCCGGTCTCCTGGTAGCGCTCGACGTGCTCCCTGCCGAACAGCATGCGTCCTCCCTCGCTCGGCTGCGGATCTTCACCGGATCCTTGCCCAGCGGGGCGGCGGCTAATAATCGGCCAGCAGTTCCTTGAGGAACGCCACGGTGTGGTCGGGGCGCATGGCGGTGATGCAGAGGTTGTTCATCGCCCGCATGTAGGTGTCGACGTCGGTCGGCTTGTCCAGGTACAGGGCGCTGGTGAGCTGCTCCAGGAACACCACGTCCGACAGGCCCGGCTCGGCGAACCGCAGGATCGTGAACGGGCCGCCGGCCGCCGCGTGGCCGCCCGCGCCGAACGGCACGACCTGCAGCGTCACGTTCGGCAGCTCCGACATCTCGACGAGGTGCTCCAGCTGGCGGCGCATCACCCGCGCGTCGCCGAGGGGGCGCCGCACGACGCTCTCGTCCACGACCGCCCAGAGCGTGGTCGGCGCGCCGGGGGAGGTGAACCGGGCCTGCCGGGTCATCCGCACGCTCACGCGCCGCTCGACGTCGTCCTCGTCGCCGGCGTCGGGGAAGCCGAGGCGCACGCAGGCCCGCGCGTACTCCTCGGTCTGCAGCAGGCCGGGCACGAACTGCAGCTCGTAGTTGCGCAGCAGCGAGGCCGCCTCCTCCAGACCGAGGAAGGTCTCGAACCACTGCGGCAGCACATCGCCGTACTGGTGCCACCAGCCGGGGGTGTTGGCCTCGCGGGCCAGCTCCAGCAGCGCCGCGCGCTCGCCGGTGTCGCTCACCCCGTACAGGGTGAGCAGGTCGGACACGTCGCGCTCCTTGAACCCGACGCGGCCGAGCTCCATCCGGCTGATCTTGGAGTGCGAGCCGCGGATCTCGTAGCCCGCCTGCTCGGTCGAGATGCCCCGCGCCTCGCGCAGCCGCCGCAGCTGGGCGCCGAGCAGGATGCGCAGCACGGTCGGCCCGCCGCGCCGCGGGTAGTCGATCAACCGGCCGGTGGGCCCGTCATCGGACGGAGGCATCGGTAGAGCTGCATCCTGGGGCAAGGTTCACCAGCCAGTCGGTGGGACCGCCATGGGCGGAAACGGCACGTCCATGCTAGAGGATCACGCCGTACTTGTGGGAGGACCGGGCTCGGGCGCCGCGCGGAACCCTGTGACGCGGGCCTCGTGATGGAGGTTACCCGGTTCGGGGGCAACCGCGGGAGCCGCTCGGCAGTCAACGTTGTAGGCGCCGGGGACTCCGGCGCCACCCGCCTGCCGAAGACTGACAAGGGGGACCAATGAATGCGATCCTGCCCGACATCGGCTTCCTGACCTCGGGCGACGTCGGCGACGGCGAGCGCGCCGCCGCCGAGCGCGCCGTCCGCGAGGCGCTGCACGGCACCGACGCCGAGGTGGACGCCGTCCGCGTCACGCTGAGCGTGGTGCCCGGCGGAGACCTGCCGCAACCCGCGCTCGCGCAGGCCGTCGTCGAGGTCGAGGGCCGCCGCCTGCGCGCCCAGGCCGCCGCGCCCGACCTGCCGGAGGCCATCGCCCGGATGCGCGAACGGTTGACCGTTCGCACCGCCTACCTGCGGGCGAGCTGACCCAGCGGCCCGGAGACCGGCTCCGCCGCGGCCCGCACGGGCCGCGGCGGAGCCACCACGGCCGATCCCGGCCAAATTCCCGTGCCAACCCCAACGCGCCCCAGACGTCACCCCCCTCCCGCACCCCTCCGAAAACCCCACACCCCCACAAACACCACCCTTAACCCCGCCCCTCCCTCACCGCTCCCTCTACCCCTTCTTTCTCTCCCCGCCCGAACTCATACGCGCCACCGCGCCCCTACAGCGCCAGGCATCTCCTCGCACCGCCGCACTCCTCCTTGCGCCTCCGCATTCCTCCTCGCGCCGCCGCGCCCCCTCGTGTCGTGAAGTCCCCTCGTGTCGTGAAGTCCCCTCGTGTCGCCGCGCCCCTTGCACCGCTGTGTCTCTTGTGGCGTCGTGCCCGCACCTCGCTGCACTCCATCGAGCCGGCGCGTGCCCAATGCGCTCATGCTTCGCTCTCGCTCAAGCCTCGACCTGTCACCTCGCCCCTACTTCTTCGAGCCGACGCGCTTTCAACGCGCCGCCGCGCTCCCCTCGCCTTGGCCCCGCGTCGGTAGGCCACCGCCACTCTGTGCGCCTTCGCTCCCTCCAAAACCCGTTGAGGTAGAGCTCTTGTGTCCCCGATGCTCGTCCGTGCCATGACGAACACGATTCGAGCCCGGTACGACAGCGAGTCCATCACCGTCTATCAGGCGTACGCTCCCGCCATTGCCGAGCCGGCCGTGGCCGCGGGCCACTTCATCCCGCCTTTCTCCCGGTCCCGCATGACCTGGATCAAGCCGTCCTTCCTGTGGCTCATGGCGCGCAGCGGCTGGGCCCGCAAGCCGGGCCAGGAAATGATCCTCGCGATCCGCATCACCCGTACCGGGTGGGAGGAAGCCCTTTCCCAAGCGGCCTTGAGCCATCCGGATCGCCGCCGCTACACCGACACCTCCGAATGGAGGCGGGCCGTGAGAGAGGCCCCCGTGCGCATCCAGTGGGACCCGGAGCGATCCCTGCGCGGCGCGAAACTGGAGGAGCGGAGCATCCAGGTGGGTCTGAGCCGGCACATCGTCGCCTCCTACGTCGATGAATGGACACTGGCGATCGAAGACCTCACCCCTCTCGCCCGCAGAATCCACCGCCTCCTCCAGGACGGAAAGATCACCCGGGCAAGGGCACTCCTGCCGGCAGAAAGCCCGTACCCCTTGCCTCCGGCCTTGGCCGACCACATCACAGCCGATAAATCCGAGCCCGCCAGATGATGCACCCGGTCTGACACCGTCCTCCTCCTGGGATCGCGGTTCCAACGACCTGCAGCCAGAACGAGTATGAATCGAGCCATGCTCTGACCTCCAGACGAACCCCGGAGAACGCCGGCACCTGCTAGCAGCAGAAGGTCATGGCTACTGAGTCCTGCAACAACCGAGTGAACGCGGCGGTAGTCACAGCAGCGAACTGAAAGTCTGTGCTGCGCACCTCCAAGAGAAGCCGTGCGCACTCAAGAGAGGCCATGCGCACTCAAGGAAAGAGGAGTAGGCGGGTGGCGTGCGTCATGCGACCGCCCGGAGGGGCTCGGGGGCGGGTGCGGAGGAGAGGGCGTCGTAGAGCGGCGAGGGCAGTTCGTCCCACAGCCAGCGGTTGAGCGATCCGGGGAACCGCGTCGGGGGAGCGATGCCGAGGAGGTGGGGCGTGTGCGTGGTGAGCCGCACCGGAACGGGGCCGCCGCGCCAGGGATCGGTGGGCGTCCCCCAGTAGGCGGCGAAGTCGTCGCTGCCGAGAGGGAATTCGGCGGGCAGGACATGGACGCCAGGCGTGGAGGCGAGCGGCAGCAGCCGTTGGGCGGCCGCGCGGAGCAGGTTCAGGGCCGCGAGATCGTGCAGGCAGGAGACGCCGGAGATGCGGAGCTCGGGCAGGCCGAAGCGGCGCAGCCCCGTCGTGGTGAGCTCCACGCACGAGCATCCGTCGGCGTCCTCTTCGTCGGCGGTGCACCGCCCGCCGGCGCGGTAGGGCGGGAGGTCGACGCCGAGCCATTCGTCGGCGAGGGCGAAGACCGCGCGTTCGGGATGCGGGGCGAGGACGGCGCCGCTGTCGATGTCGACCGCGACGCCGTCGGTGTGCAGGGCGATCGCGCGCGCCAGGGCCCGCGCGAGGCGCAGCCCGAGCGGCCGGTCGGCCCCGCGCAGGACGGCGCTGACGGCGACGTGCCGGGTGGCGCCCGGCAGGCCGGTGCGCGGCATGCGCCACGGGGACTCGCCCACCGGATACTCGGAGATCGACAAACGGGCGGTGCCGAGCCGCCGGCCGGCCTCGGCCGAGAACGGTGCGCCGAGGGCCGAGAGGGCCTTCGCCGGGACGCGCGCCGCGCTGGTCTCGACCACGAAGTGGGCCGCCGCCAGGTCGGGAACGGTCAGCGTGATGGTGTCGGACATTCCGCCTCCTCGGTCCGGGGGTTACGAATCCAGGGTGCGGTCGCCGGCGGTGCGAGAACAGTAGAACGACGTTCTGTGGATAACTCGGAGTGTGGAAGTCGTCACCGAACGGAGAACACCGGGGCCGGGCACCCGCGAAGGTGCCCGGCCCCGGTGAGGTCGGTCGGTCAGCGCCCCGACAGGTCGGTGTAGTGCCGCTCCGTCGGACCGGTGTAGACCTGGCGCGGGCGCCCGATCTTGGTGGTCGGGTCGTTCATCATCTCGCGCCACTGCGCGATCCAGCCGGGCAGCCGGCCGAGCGCGAACAGGACGGTGAAGGCGTTGGTCGGGAAGCCCATCGCCTTGTAGATCACGCCGGTGTAGAAGTCGACGTTCGGGTACAGCTTGCGCTCGACGAAGTAGTCGTCGCTGAGGGCGACCTCCTCCAGGCGCATCGCCAGGTCCAGCAGCGGGTCGGACTTGCCGAGCGCTTCCAGGACCTTGCCCGTCGCCTTCTTCACCACGGCGGCGCGCGGGTCGTAGTTGCGGTAGACCCGGTGCCCGAAGCCCATCAGTTTGACGCCGGGCTCCTTGTCCTTCACACGGCGGACGAAGGAGTCCACGTCGTCGCCGTTCTCGTGGATGTTCTCCAGCATCTCCAGGACGGCCTGGTTGGCGCCGCCGTGCAGCGGGCCGAACAGGGCGTCCACGCCGGCCGACACCGAGGAGAACAGGTTGGCCTGGCTGGAGCCGACGAGGCGCACCGTCGAGGTCGAGCAGTTCTGCTCGTGGTCGGCGTGCAGGATGAACAGCATGTCCAGCACCCGGACGATCTCGGGGTCGATCTCGTAGGACTGGGTGGGCAGCCCGAAGGTCATCCGCAGGAAGTTCTCCACGTACCCGAGCGAGTTGTCCGGGTAGAGCAGCGGCTGGCCGATCGAGGTCTTGTAGGCGTAGGCGGCGATGGTCGGCAGCTTGGCGATGAGCCGGACGCTGGAGCGGTCGACCTGCTCGTCGTCGAAGGGGTCCAGGCTGTCCTGGTAGAAGGTCGACAGCGCGCTGACCGCCGAGGACAGCACGGCCATCGGGTGCGCGCGGCGCGGGAAGGCCGAGAAGAAGGCGCGGAACTTCTCGTCGAGGAGCGTGTGGTGGCGCACCTTGTCGCTGAAGGCGTACAGCGCGTCGGAGGTCGGCAGCTCACCGTAGATGAGCAGGTAGGCGACCTCCAGGAAGGACGACTTCTCCGCGAGCTCCTCGATCGGGTATCCGCGATAGCGGAGGATCCCCGCCTCGCCGTCGATGTAGGTGATCGCCGACGTGGTGGACGCGGTGTTGGTGAAGCCCGGGTCGAGGGTGACGTTGCCCGTCTCCTTGAGCAGGCTGGCGATGCCGAGACCCGCTGGTCCCTCGCTCGCCTGAGTCACCTCGAGGGGCATCCGGCCGCCCGCGTGGTTGAGCTCGAAATCGGACATACTCGCTCGCTCCCAACTCCGTCCACACCTGCGTAGACGTTCCGCCTTTCATCGTATCCGCGCGATCATGCGGGTGGATCCGGCGGCCCCGGCCCCGGCGTGGAACAGGGAGGCCGCCGCGAGTGACATGGCTCACCGGCAAAAGCGCCCAGGTGAGACGGCCTCTGGGAGAACGCCGGGTCCTTGATGGAGGCGGCGAAAGCCGGCAGGAAACGAAAGCCGACCCCCGGTTCATGACTTGTCTCACAGGTCGTCAACGGGGAAAGACGCCTTCTGTCAAGGGATCTTGAGAAATGCCCCATGCTCGCCCGGCCCCGAGCCGAAGGACAAACGGCAGCGGACGGCGCGCTTTACCCGTGCGGCATGCGAAGAGCGGTGATCGGGCCTTCGGCGACGAGACACGAGCCGGGAAGGCAAGTGAGAAGGATCTCAGCGATCCGCAGCCGTGCGGTTCGACGACTCCGCCGGCCCGATCCCGCGATCGATCCTCGGGTCACGACCACGGGAGGCGCCCGCGTTCGGCCCAGTAGCGCTCGGGGTCCATGGACAGCGAAGAAAGGGCGTCGAGGTCGCCGCGGCCCAAGGCGAGGGAGCCGGCACGCAGGTTGGAGATCAGCTGATGGGGGTCCGCGGCGCCGCTGAGCACGGTGCCGGCCCAGGGCTGTGCGGCGATGGCGGCGAGGGAGACGGCATCGGCCGTCACGCCGAGGCGGTCGGCGAGCCGGTGCAGTGCCGCCGGCGGTTCGACGGCCAGCCTGCCGTTGCCCAGCCCCTCCTTGACGATCACGTGCAGGCCGCGTGCGCGGGCCTCGCCGAGCGCCGGCCCGACCGAGGGCTCCAGCAGGTTCCACGTCGACTGGACCGTTGAGAACAGCGGGCGGCCGGACACCTCCACGTCGAGCGCGCGCCGGATCGTCCTCGCCTGTCCGGGGCCCGAGGTGGAGAAGCCGATGCGCACGCCGTCGGCGGCGGCCGCGGCGAGCGCCTCCAGAAGCGGTCCGTCCTCGAAGAGCGGGCTGTCGGGGACGAGGGAATGCACCTGGTAGACGGTCAGGTGCCCGCCGAGCAGCTCTCGGCTCTCCCGGTACTGCCGCCGGAAGCGCGCCAGGCTGTGTTCCTTGGCCTCGTGGACCTCGGCGTCCAGGCGCCAGCCGCCCACATAGGCATAGCCCCACTTGCTGGAGACGGTGACGTCCCGGTGGCCTCGCCGATCCAACCATCCCGCGAGGAACTCCTCGGCCAGACCGTACGAGCGCGCGGCGTCCACCCATCGGACCCCACTGTCGTACGCGCTGTCGAGGACGGCCCAGGAGGCCGCCCGCATCGCGTCCACGCTGCGCTCCGCGGGCAGCGCCTCCGCGCGTCCCACATTGATATAGGCGGGCCTGCCGAGTGCCGCCAGCCCGAGACCGAACGTCGTCATGGCACGAGCCTGGCCGGGTTATCCACAGAACACGATTCCACTTTCGGGCGGGTCGGCGTCCGCCGACCCTGGTGAGAACGGCGACACCTACCCGAAGGAGTTCCGATGAACGAGATCTACGGCGCCCGCCGCCTCGCCGACCGCCTCGGTCTCGCCCCCTGGCAGTTCCGCCTCGCGCGCGAGCACGACCTGATCCCTCCGCCGGACCCGGCGACGGGCCGCTGGACCGGGTCCGCGGCCGATCGTTTCGCCGACAGGGCGGCCGACATCGTCGGCCGGTTCGGCGACGTCCCTCCGATCGGGGCGGAGAAGGCGGCGCAGCGTCTCGCGGCGCGGGTGCGGACCGATGTCGAGAGGTCCGACATCGAGGTGCTGGTGGCCCGGGGCGACCTCGCGGTGGCCGGGACCTACCAGAGCAATCCCGTCTACCTCCTGCGCGACATCGACGACCTGGACGGCGAGACGGTCACCGAGGTCGTCGGAGCCCGCAAGGGGCCGCTGCTGGACACCGTCAACGCCGCCGGAGCGGCACGCATCCTGGCTTGGCCCAAGGCACTGTTCGAGCGCGTCGCGGACGAGCGGGGCCTGGCCGTGGACCAGCTCGGACGCTACTCATCGGCCGAGGTCCGCGCGCTGGCCGACAACTCCGAACTGCGCGCACGGGTGACCGAAGAACACCGCGCCATCGCCCTCACCAAGGCTCGCGAACGTGAGGGACAGTGCACGAGGATCCTGCGCGAGTGGCTGATCTGCTGCACCGCTTACCTCGAAACGACCGTGGACGAGCCGCCCGAGATATCTGAGGGACGCCGGGCCCTCCGCGCCTTGACCGGAGCGCGCAGCGAACTGAGGGAACTGCTGACCGACCCGCCCCCGTGAGCAAGGACGACCGTCTATCTAGCCCTCGACCCCATACCACCCCAAGGAGCCCCCACGAAGGTCCCGCACGAACCACCGAACGCGAAGCACGCAGTACGAGAAGCAAGGACGCCCATCGCCTCATGCGCAGAAGCAGCCTGCGGCGCGTGTAGGACGAGATCCAAGGACCCGGGTGCCTCATGCGTAGAAGCGACATGCGGCACGAGATGCAAACGCGCCAACGGCTGACATGAGATGCAACGCCCGTTGTGTTGACGGCGGCGCACGGCGTGCGGCACGCGGGGTGTGGTGCATGGGGCACGGGGTTTGGTGCATGGCGTGCGGCGAGGGGATGCGCGGGATGACGAGTCCGATGCCTCGGGTGGCCGCCGCCGGCGAACGTAACGGTGCTGCCACGGCGGCCTTGGCGCCAGGTTCGTCCCATGCCTTGCAGTCGTTGCGGTGTCCGGTGAGCGGTCGGCCGACCACGATGACCAGGCGGGTGTCGGCGTCGATGGCGACCTGGTGGTCGGTGGAGCGCCGGTGGTTCTTCGAAGCGCCTCGGGCTCGGTCCGCTGAGTGGGGCTGTCCAGAAAGGCTCCGACGCTGTGATCGCACCATCACCGGGAGATCGCCCCACTTGGTCATGGTTCGGGATCGCCGGCTTCTGCCTGGACGCCCCTCGGTCGCCCAACGGATGCGTCATGAGAGCCTCACGTCCGTGGCTACTGAAACCCAGGTGGGGGAGCTGTTGTGCCAGCGCGGCTGGAGGACGGCGTTCACGGTCGCAGAGAGGGTGAACGCGTGGGCCGCGCTGGTGAGCGCCATCGAGCACGGCTATGGGGACGACGTGGACGAGTACGCCAACGACCTCTACTGCCGGAACTGGCTTCACGAGGCGTGGCTCCTGCTGGACGAACACCTCGTCCAGCTCTGGACCCCGCGGATCAAAGCCTTGGACGCGCGGTTCAAGGCCGCGAGCATCCACGACGACGGCCGAGCGCTCGATGAGTTCCACAGGCTGCCCGGCCCCGACCTGTGGTGGTGGCGGCACCATCCTCGCATCCTGACCGGAGACCTGGGGCGTTCGCTTCGCTCGGTCGGCGCCATCGGCGCCGACCCGGACACGGCATGACCCTCGGCCTCGCGGGATCACGGGACAGCGCTCAGCGCGAGGAAGTAGCGCGGCGGGGTGCGACGGTGGGCAGGGCAGGGCAGGGCGGGACGGGACGGGGGTTGGGCTTGGCGGGGGAGTCGGCGGCGGAATGGTGGTGTGGGGGTGGGGAGAGGGGGCGCTTGGAGGGAAGTCGGTGGTCTTGTGGCCGATCTCGTGCTCAGAGGGTTCTCGTCGCAAGTGTCGGACAGGAGAAACAACGTAGGGTAAATTTGCCATCACCCGTTGTTAAGGCGTGGCGTCCGTCGCGGGGCCGCCCGGCGGGTTCGGGCCTGCCGCCGGTGGGCGGTACGGCTTCCGCCCGGAACCTCCCGTGCTCCCGGGCCGGAGATGAGTCGGCTTCAAGGTGACAGAGAGGTGACGGCGCATGTGCCGCCTGTTCGCGATGAGTACCGGTGGGCCGCGCGTCGGCGCCGCCTACTGGCTCCTGGACGCCTCGCAGAGTCTGCGGGCGCAGAGCCACCGCATGCCGCACGGCGCCGGCCTCGGCTGGTTCTCCCTGGGCGGGGAGCCCGTGCGCGATCGGGCGCCCATCGCGGCCTTCGAGAGCTTCGACTTCGCGCTGCACGCTCGCAACGTGCGGTCGCACACCTTCGTCGGGCATGTGCGGGACGCCTCCGTCGGCGGCCTGACGGTGCACAACTGCCACCCCTTCGTGATGAACGACCGGCTGTTCGCGCACAACGGGGTCGTCAAGGGGATGGAGACCATCCGATCGTGGCTGACCGACGTCGACCTCGCGCATGTGGCCGGCGAGACCGACTCCGAGATGGTGTTCGCCTACGTCACCGCCCAGATCCGCAGGACCGGCGACACCACGCAGGGCATCATCGAGGCCGTCGGGCGGATCGGCCGCGAACTGCCGCTGTTCGCCCTCAACCTGCTCATCGCCGAGGCCGGGCGGCTGTGGGCTCTGCGCTACCCGGCCTCCAACGAGCTGTGGGTGCTGTCCCCCGGGCAGGGCGGCGTCAGCGGCCCGGGGCGCGCGGTGGGCGCCCACGGCCCGGTCCCGGCCGTCGTGATCGCCAGCGAGCCCATGGACGACCACCCCGGCTGGCGCCTCATGGAACCCGGTGAGCTGCTCATCGTCGACGGCCTTGAGGAGCGGTCCCTGCTCCCCTTCGACCCGCCCCGCTTCGCCCTGCGGCGATCGGATCTGACCGCCCGCGAGGCCGCATCGCAGGAGACCGCGGTGGAGCCGATGCCGATCTTGTGACGCTCCGTGTCCATGTCGGCCGACCTGTGTCGATGAGGCGCGCTCTCACCAGGGAGGATGCCGGGGGCGTTGACCGTGAGTGACGGAATCATGACCAGGCCGATCTGTCCAGTGCCGACACACGGTGAACCGTGAAATCGACCGACTTCGGCCGATCTTGTGCCGTTTACCGTGGTAGGTGCGGTGTATTTGCGGGCAATGTGTACGTTGGGTAGATCAACAGTGCTGTGAGCTGCGGAGTTGATCCGCAGCCCGGCCGACCTAGGAGGTACACGTGAGCCGCACATTGGCGAGGGGCACCCGGGTGACCGGGGCCGAACGCACGCAGCTGGCCGCCGAGCTCGCCCCGCGCTACGCCTCGGGCGAGAGCATCCGCGACCTGGCCGCGGAGACCGGCCGTTCCTACGGGTTCATCTACAACGTGCTGAAGGAGGCCGGCGTCCCGTTGCGCGGGCGAGGCGGCAACACGCGTCGCAAGAAGGACTAGCCGGGTCCCCCTAGCCCCCCGGGGGGACTCGGGACGGTCCGGCCACCGCCGCAAGACCGTCCAGGCTGGCGCGGTCGGCAGCCGCCCGCCCGGCAGCCCAGCCCTCATGGTTCGAAACGGTCCTGGCCCGGCCCTTGGAGAGATTCGGGAACAACGAGTCCACGGCCTGGCGCACGGCCTCATCTCGGCGCGAGAGCACGGGAAGCAGATCCTTCCCGCCCGCCTCGGCGACCGCCGCTCCCGCGGACTCGCGCAGACGCTCGCCCACACGCGCCGCATAGGCGTTGAGGAAGGCGTGCCGGAACGAACGCGTCCGGGACCTTCCGAGCGCGTCGCGGCGCGGACCGGCGTGCAGCATCGCCGCCGTGGCCTGGACGAGCAGCGAGGTGAACAGCACCTCGACGGCGGCGAGGTCGGCGGGGAAGCCCAGCACGGTGGCGAGCCCCAGCTCCCGGTGCCAGACGGCCCGGCAGCGGTTGGCGTCCGCCACCACGGTCAGCAGTGCGGCCTTCGGGCCGTCGTACGGATTGTCCACGGCCACCCGGCGGCCCGACGGAGCGTCGCCGGTACCGGTCCGTGCCGACAGCAGCGCCCGGTCGATGCTGTGCCGGGCCATGAGCTGCTGCGCGCGGGCGCTCAGCGCCTCGGCCTCCTCGGGGAACTCGGTGGACTCGGCCTTGGCGAGCAGGGCCCTGACCCGACCGAGGACGCGGACGTCCACACCCGCATCGGCCCCCGGTGCGGCGGCCAGCGCGCTGAGGCTCGGCAGGCGAGGAAGCGACCGAAGCAGGCGCAGCAGGTCCAGCGCGCCGGAGATGCACGTCGTCCGGGAGCCACCGCGAAGGCCGCGCCCACCGCGCAGAAGACGCAGGTGCCGCGCCGACAGCATGCGCAGGACGTAGGAGTCCAGGTCGGCTGACCGCCATCCGCGCCGCTCGGCCTCGGCGAGGGCGCCGTGGAGATGCGCGGCGAGCCTGGCCTCCGCCTCGGGAGGCCACACGTCCGGATCCGGGCCGGGCCCGCCCCGTTCGTGCAGCGCTTCGGCGATCAGATCGTCGGCCGAGCGGCCGCCGTGACTCACATCCGCCTCCCCGTCAGGACGCCTGCCACCCGCCAGGACGTCGTCCGATCCTTCCATGAACCGGCCGACATGGCCCTCAGGACGGATGTCGCGGCGGCGCGTCGGCATGGGGCGGAGCCGCCTGGAGCGGGCAGGGGCGGGCGGGAGCTCCGGTGCAACGAGTGCGGTGGGCGGAGCGGACGCGGCGGAAGTAGCGGAGCTGGCGCGCGACCTGGCCGGTCGCCCCTCAGGGATCGGTGAATCTGGCGCCTGGTGAGAGAGGCTCGGCGGAAAGAGAGGCCGGCAGACAGGGTCCGGCGGAGAAGGTCCGATGGAGAGAGCCTGATGGAAAGGGGTTCGGGTCGAGAGGATCCGCGTGTCGCGGGTCAGTCGCCGCGCAGCTCCGCGTTCACGACGCTGCGGTAGTCGCGCGTGGTGTCGGGGACGTAGGTGAGGCTCGCCAGCGGCTTGCCGCCCTCGTCGCGGATCTCGAAGTGGTAGCCGTCGCCCGGCGCCTCGATGTGCGCCACCGCCTGGTCGTGCCGGAGGCGGCACATCGTGTCCACCTTCTCCAGGGCCACCTTCAGCGTCCCGGCGTCGCTGATGAGGCGGGCGGGTTCGCTCGTCTCCCAGATCTCGAACATGGCGCGTCCTGTCAGCGGTCGGTTGCACGGCGGGGCGGGCGTCGGAGACAGCTTGCGCTGAATCCGTGGATCTTTCAACGAACCCAGGTATCGGATAGATCACTATTCGGAGCGGATCACGCGCGCGCAGTCATCGCGACCGACGCCGCCCGCTTCCGCCCTTCCGCAGGTCGGAGCGGTGTGGGTAGGGTCACGGCAACGAACCGAACATCATTCGGAGGGAGTGCGGGTGGATTACCGGGTGGTGTCGATCGTCCGCGACCATGCCCGTCTGCGCGGAGCATCTCCAGCTGTGAGCGGTGACGGCCGGACGTTCTCCTACGCCGAGCTCGACGAGCGTTCCAGCAGGCTCGCCCAGGGTCTGCGGGCCGCCGGGGCGGGCGCCGGGAGCCGGGTGGCCTATGTCGGCAAGAACGCCCCCGAGTTCTTCGACCTGCTGTTCGGCGCGGCCAAGCTGGGCGCCGTGACCGCCCCGGTCAACTGGCGCCTGACCCCCGCGGAGATCGTCGCGGTGGTCGAGGACGCGGGCGCGGCGCTGACGGTCGTGGACGCCGAGTTCGCGGGCCTCGCCGCGGCCCTTCCCGGTCAGGTCGTCCTCACCGGCGACGACTACGAGAACTGGCTCGCCGGACACCCCGCCGAGGACCCCGGTTTCGTCGGCGCGCCGGACGACATCGTCGTCCAGCTCTACACCTCGGGCACCACCGGCGTCCCGAAGGGCGTCCAGCTGAGCAACACCAACTTCTCGGTCGGCGAGCGGATGGCCGAGCGCTGGCGGCTGGACGCGACGTCGGTCAGCCTGGTGCCGATGCCGCTGTTCCACATCGGCGGCACCGGCTGGGCGCTCGCCGGCCTGTTCGCCGGCTGCCGGCAGGTGCTGGTCCGCGACATCGACCCGGCCGCCCTCGTCGACACCTTCGAGCGCGAGCGGATCAGCAACGCCTTCATCGTCCCGGCGGTCCTGCAGTTCATGTGCGAGGTCCCCGGCGCCGCGGGCCGCGACTACTCGGCGCTCCGCGCCATCACCTACGGCGCCTCCCCGATCACCTCCGAGGTGCTGCGCCGCGCCCTGGAGACCTTCGGGGCGCCGCTGTTCCAGCTCTACGGGATGACCGAGACGACCGGCGCGATCGTCCAGCTCGAACCCGAGGACCACGACCCGCAGGGGCCGCGCCGCCGGCTGATGCGGTCGGCGGGCCGCCCCTACGCCTGGGTGGAGGTCCGCATCGCCGACCCGGCGGGGGAGGGCGAGGTGCCGGCCGGCGAGGTCGGCGAGGTGCTGGTCCGCTCCCCGCAGAACACGCCCGGCTACTGGAACCGGCCCGCCGAGACGGCGCGGCTGCTGCCCGGCGGCGGCTGGCTGCGCACCGGCGACGCCGGCTACCTGGACGAGGAGGGCTACCTGTTCCTCACCGACCGGATCAAGGACATGATCGTCACCGGGGCGGAGAACGTGTACCCGATCGAGGTCG
Source organism: Actinomadura parmotrematis (assembly GCF_019458805.1). Classification (GTDB taxonomy): domain Bacteria; phylum Actinomycetota; class Actinomycetes; order Streptosporangiales; family Streptosporangiaceae; genus Spirillospora; species Spirillospora parmotrematis. The sequence goes on along the minus strand of NZ_JAIBOA010000021.1, from coordinate 38,065 downwards.
AGGAGGTGCTCGCCGCCCATCCCGCCGTCGCCGACGTGGCGGTGATCGGCGTGCCCGACGAGCGCTGGGGCGAGACCGTCAAGGCCGTGGTCGTGCCGCGGCCGGGCACCGCGCCGACCGAGGCGGAGCTCCTGGAGTACGCCCGCGAGCGCCTCGCCGGGTTCAAGCGGCCGCGCTCGGTGGACCTCGTGGACGCGCTGCCCCGCAACCCCAGCGGCAAGATCCTGAAGAAGGACCTGCGGGCGCCGTACTGGGCGGGGCGCGGCCGCTCGATCGGCTAGGGGACCCGGCGGTTCAGCCGAGCTCGACGGCCGTCTCGGCGGCGTCGGGCTCGGCGAAGGCGAGCAGCGCCCCGCCTTCGGCGGTGAGCCCGGCGGCGGCTCCGGACGGCAGCTCCTCGAACGGGTGCAGGCGGAGCGTGGCGGTCCTGCGCTTGCGCTCGATCTCCCAGGTCCCGGCGGCGAAGCCGTCCCACAGGAAGGTCGCGCGGACCCGCAGGTTGCGGGTCGTGAGGCCGGGCCGGTGCGCGTCGGCGATGATCCGCCGCCGGTCGGCGTGCGCGAGGACGAGGCTGTCGAACTCGGGCAGGAAGCGCGCCGGGGCGGGCACGTCGCCGCCGGGACGGGGCGCGTCCGGGAGGTCGAACAGCTCGCGGCCCTTGTCGTCGGCGAACACGGCGAGGTCCGGGCGGAGCCGCTCCAGCGCCTCTGCGGCCGGGAGTCCCGACCAGGTCTGGGCGTCGGCGGCCGTCGCGGGCCCGAACGCGGCGAGGTAGGCGAGGACGAGCGCGTCGGCGGACGCCCCGGAATCAGGGGCGGCGCCGAGCCAGGCGCCGGCCGACGTGAAGCGGGCCGTGCGGGGGAAACCCCAGCGGTCCTCGGTCGGGACCATCACCAGCGGCAGGCACATCCGCACGACGAACCCGAGCGCGCGCTCGTCGACGTCGGGGAAGCGCTCCTGGAGCAGGGCCCGCAGCTCGGTGAAGGTGAGCGGCCCGTCCTCCAGCAGTTCCCGCGCGGCGGCGAGGACGGCGTCGCGGTCGAGGCCGTCGGCGCGGTCGCCGAGGGCCTTCAGCCCGGAGTCGAGCACGGGCTGGAGCGGGCCGCGGAAAGCGGCGTAGTGGCCGGCGGTGACGACGTGCAGGGTGCCGCGCATCAGCGTCGCCCGGACGAGCGACCGGTCGTGCAGGGCGGCGTGCAGCGTGTCGCCGGTGAATCCGGCGAGCCGCGACCACAGGCCGAGGAAGGGCGGTTTGGGCTCCTGCGCCTGCAGGCCCGCCAGCCGGCCGACGGCGTCCGCCACGGGGACGTCCGCTCGCTCCAGCAGGAGCTGCCGCGCCAGCGTCGCCCGGTTCAGGTCCCGTACGGACAGGATGTCGCTCATCGGTTCCGGCTCTCTTCCCTGCGGCTCCGGGCGGCCTCGGGGAAGGCCCGGTCGCCGGAATTCTGCCAGCAGGCGCCGGCCCCGCGCGTCATGCGCCCGCGACCTCGGCGACCACGTCCCTCACCTGCCGCCGGAGCCACGCGTGCGCGGGGTCGTTGTCGTAGCGGGCGTGCCAGGCGAGGGCGAAGCGCAGCGGCGGCAGCTCCAGCGGGATCGGATGGGACACCAGCCCGAGGCGGTCGACCAGGGGGCGCTGGAGGCGGGCCGTGGAGAACGCCACCAGGTCGGTGTCCATGGCGATCGCGAGGGCCGCGGTGACCGACGGCGCCGTCCCGATCGTGCGGCGCGTCCGGCCGAGGGCGGCGAGCGCCTCGTCGATCGGTCCGGTGCTGCGGCCGCGCCGGGAGAACACCAGGTGGTCGGCCTCCAGCCAGCCGTCCAGCTCGGCGAGCCGGGCGCCGAGCGGGTGGCCCGGCCGCACCGTCGAGACGATCGCGTCGTCCAGCAGCGGCTCCACCCGCGTCTCGGGGGTGCGGGCATCGATGACCCCGAGCTCCAGGTCCACCGCGTCGCGGCGCAGCGCGTGGGTGTCCTGCGACCCCTCGGCGAGGAAGCGCAGGGTGAGGCCGGGCGCCTCGGCGGCCACCCGGCGGAGCAGCCGCCCGCCGATCGCGGTGACCGTGCCCTCCTCGGCCTGGAGGGCGAAGGAGCCCTCCAGGGAGGCGGGGTCGAACTCCGCGCCGCCCTCGAACAGGTCCCGGGCCCGGACGACGAGCTCGTGCACCTCGGCGTGGATCGCCAGCGCCCGCGGCGTCGGGACCAGGGCGCGCCCCGAGCGGACGAGCACCGGGTCGCCGACGGCCCGGCGGATCCGGCCGAGGGTGCGGCTCATCGCCGGTCCCGACAGGTGCAGCCGGGCGGCGGCGCCGGTGACGCTGCGCTCCTCCAAGAGGACGTCCAGCGCGACGAGGAGGTTGAGATCGATTCTGGATTGCACGTTGTGCACTCCTCAAGTGCAGAAGATGCATTTGAAAGCAAGTCAGGGCCAGCCTACGGTGAGGGCACGGAGGCGGCGCGCGCGACCGGATCCCCCTCTCCGCCCTCCTTCCCCCTGCCCGAGGAACCGAGATGATCAATGCTGTCCGCCGGTCCGCGCCCGCCGACGCCGGTGCCGGACCGGCCCCCGGCCGCGCGATGCCGCTTCTCATGTCGGCGTGCGTGGTGCTGGTCGTGGCCATGGTCGCCGCGATCAACCTGGCCGTCCCCAAGCTCGCCGCGAGCGCCGTCGCCCCCACGGCGACCGAGCTGCTGTGGATCGTGGACTCCTATGTCCTGGTCTTCGGCTGCCTGCTGATCCCGGCGGGCGCGCTCGGCGACCGCTTCGGCCGCAAGGGCGCGCTCCTCGCGGGGCTCGGCCTGTTCGCCGCCGGCTGCCTGCTGTCGGCCGCCGCCACCACCGTCCCGGTGCTGCTGGCCGGGCGGCTGCTCACCGGCGTCGCGGCCGCCCTGATCATGCCCGCGACGCTGTCGCTGCTGCTCCAGGTCACCGAGCCGCCGCGCCGGCCGCACGCCATCGCCACCTGGACGGCGGCCACCGGCGCGGCCGGGGCGGCCGGCAACGTCGCGGGCGGCGCGGTCCTGCAGTGGCTGCCCTGGCAGGGCCTGTTCCTCTGCGGTGCACCCGTCGCCCTGCTGCTCGCCCTCGCCGTCGCCCGGACGGCTCCGCGCGGCGAGCGCCACGACGCCGCCCTGGACCTGCCCGGCGCCGCGCTCCTCACCGCGGCCCTGTTCGCCCTGCTGTTCGGCATCATCGAGGGGCCCGAGGAGGGCTGGACGTCGGCCGAGGTCCTCGCCGGGTTCGGTTGCGCGACCGCGTTCCTCGCCGCCTTCCTCTGGCACGCGCTGCGGGCCGAGCACCCCCTGCTCGATCCCCGGATCTTCCGGGGCGCGCGCCTGCGCTCGGGCGCCCTCGGCATCGGCGCCGCCTTCTTCGGCCTGTTCGCGCTGTTCTTCGTCAACGCCCAGTACCTCCAGTACGCTAAGGGGTACGGACCGCTGCACACCGGTCTGGCGATCCTGCCGCTGGTGATCGGGATGTTCGCGATCTCCCGGCGGAGCGTCGCGCTGACGCACCGGTTCGGGCCGCGCGCCGTCATCGGGGCGGGCGTGGTGGCGCTGTCCGCCGGGCTCGGCCTGCTGTCCACCGCTGACGCCGCGACGCCCTACCCGCTGTACGCGATCTACCTGGTCGTCATGTCGGCCGGCATGGGCCTGTGCGTCCCGGCGCTCTCGGTCGGCGTCATGGCGGCCCTGCCGCCCGGCCGGGCGGGCCTCGGATCCGGGCTGAACGGCGCGGCCCGCGAGATCGGCAGCGCGCTCGGCGTCGCCGCCCTCGGCACCGTGCTGAGCAGCCGCCTGTCCGCAGGGCTGCCACCGGCCCTCGCCGGCCGCACGCGTTCGGTGGGGGAGGCGCTGGCCGCGGCCCGAGCGGCCGGAACGGGCCATGACGAGGTCGTCGCCGCGTTCACCGGCGCCATGGCGACCGGGTTCCGCGTGGTCGCGGTCGTGGTGCTCGTGCTGGGACTGGCCGCGGTCGCGGGTGCGGGCGGCCGGGAAGCGCGCTGAAACAGCGGGAGCGGGCGGGCGGAGGGGCGGGCGATACGCGAAAATTCTTGCAAATGCACGTGCATCGGATCTTGCACCTGCACGCCATCTTTAGCAGGATGACCAAGACCCTCCGCCCTTCCCCCGCACGTGAACTCCCCGGAGATCGCGATGACCGCACACCTGAGCGACAGCGACCGACAGGCGCTGCGCCTCGCCCACGACCTGCGCGAAGAACTGCGGCGCGCGCTGCCGCAGCAGGCGGCCGCCCCCTCGGTCTCCCCCTTCGTCGACCCCGCCGGCCGCCCCTCCGTCCTGATGCGCATGGACGCCGAGACAGCACGGGCCCTCATGGCCGTCATCGGTGAACGGCGCTTCGACCAGCCCGCCGCGGCGCCCGAAGGACGCCGCGCCGACGGCACGGTGCCGCCCCCCGGGCAGCCCTACGCCGGCGGCGGGCCCTACGAGGCCGGCCCACCGGTCTCGGCGATGCATCCGATGCAGCCGGTGCACCCCGTCGCGGCTCCGCCCGGATACACGACCGGACCGCAGCCCCTCCTCCCCACCGCGTTCCCCGGCCGCTGACCGCCGGAGACCGAACGACCGCCGCGGGCCCCTGACAGCAGGGGCCCGACGGCTCCGCCGCCCTCGCCGGGCGGCCCCGCGGCCCCCGGGCCGATCGCGCGCCGACGCCGCCGTCGGCGCGCTTTTTGGTGTTTCCATGACGTGGTCCCCTCCCTGTCGAACGCGCTGAAACCCTTATGGGATAAGCCCTTTCGAAGGTTCGAGGGGAAACGATCTACCTTGTGAAAGGTAAAGAATCCGGCGGTTTGCCTAACTTCGGGTAAAAGCACATATAGTCGATGTCAGGCAAGGGTCAAGAACCTCTTGACCCGCCTCTTGTGAGAGCCGTCGTGACCCGCCCGCCAGGCGGGACCTTCCGCCGAACACCACGGGCGTCCATGCACGTCGCCCGCCACGGAGCCGCTCAGCGAAGCCTCCGCTCGGCACTTTCCCCGCTCTTGACGCTCGCACTCCCGCCCGGCCGCACCTCGGCCCGGCGGCGGACAGCGAGCCCGGACGGTCCTGCCTGAACGGGCCGCCACGCGGGTCCTGCCACGACGGCGATTCCGGGCGCCACGCCCTGGAGCCGTTTATCCGAGCACCCTCGTCCTTGGGCTCGAACGGCCGTCCTGTCAGCCGAACAAAGGATTTCCATGCAGAAGCGAGCGATGAACGTCGTCCTCACCGGGGTGACCGGTACCGCCCTCGCCGGGATGCTGGTGGCCGGTGTGGCGGCCGCCAGCGACGACAACGCTCCGAAGACCGCGCAGTCGCAGGAGCCCGCGGCCGCGCAGCAGCAGATCGCGAAGAAGGGCGCGGCCGCGGACGAGAAGGCCGCCGGCAAGAAGGCCGCGACCAAGAAGCGCGCCGCCAAGGCGCTGGTCACCGGCACGACCACCGCGTCCTACTTCTGGGACGACGGCTCGGGCGTCAACGGCGACACCGGCGCCCCCGCGAGCGGCAAGGCCATGCAGAAGGGCCTGTTCGCGAGCCCGAGCTGGCCCATGAACACCAAGGTCAAGGTGACCTACAAGGGCCGCACCATCACCGGCTTCGTCGGCGACCGCGGCCCGGGCGAGCCCTCCACCCGCGGGGTGATGCTCGACCTGGACACCTACACCTTCCGCTACCTGCTCGACGGCAAGAAGCCGGCCAGCAAGTACAACGCCGGCACCGGCGAGGGCCACCTGAGCGGCGTCAAGTACGAGGTCCTGAAGTGGGGCTCGGGCGCCGGCACGAAGGGCAAGCCCGTCCCGTTCGGCTCCTGAACCGCGCGCCGCGACTGACGGCGCCGAAGGCGAAGGGGGCGCTCCACCGCACGGTGGGGCGCCCCCTTCGCCGTTTCCGCGCCGGGTCCGCGCGGGGCGATTGTGGCCTGGATCGCTCTTGGCGTCCCGGCGCCCCCGCGCGTTGACCGTTCGATCTCTCGATGCTTAGCTAAGCCTCACCTAAGCAAACTTAGGCTTGCCTAACTTGGAGGATCCGTGCGCCGCGACCGGCCCGCCCGCACCATCGACAAGGAGCCGTCCGTGTACGACGTCGTCGGCGTCGGCTTCGGCCCCGCCAACCTCGCCCTGGCCGTCGCGATCGAGGAGCACAACGCCGCCGCGGCGCCCGGGGACCGGGTGAGCGCCCTGTTCGCCGAGCGCCAGCCCCGCTTCGGCTGGCACCGCGGCATGCTCATCGAGGGCGCCACCATGCAGGTCTCCTTCCTCAAGGACCTGGCGACGATGCGGAACCCCGCCAGCGGGTTCTCCTTCCTCTGCTACCTCCAGGACAAGGGACGCCTGGTCGACTTCATCAACCACAAGACCTTCTTCCCGACGCGCACCGAGTTCCACGACTACTTCTCCTGGGCCGCCGGCAAGGTCGCGCACATGGCCTCCTACGGCAGCGAGGTCGCGTCGGTCGCGCCGCTCGGCGACGGCTGCGAGGAGATCGGCGGGTTCGCCCTGGAGCTCGCCGACGGCCGCACCGTGAGCGGCCGCAACCTCGTCGTCAGCGGCGGCCTGCAGCCGTCGATGCCGGCCGGCGTCCAGCAGTCCGAGCGCGTCTGGCACAACCACGGCCTGCTCACCAACCTCGCCGCCCGCACCGGGCCCGAGCCGAAGCGCTGGACGGTGGTCGGCGCCGGGCAGAGCGCCGCCGAGGTCACCGACCACCTGCACCGCGCCTTCCCCGAGGCCGAGGTGTACTCGGTCTTCTCCCGCTACGGCTACAGCCCCGCCGACGACAGCCCGTTCGCCAACCGGATCTTCGACCCGGAGGCGGTGGACCTGTTCCACGGCGCGCCCGAGCACGTGAAGCGGCAGCTGTTCGACTACCACCGCGGCACCAACTACTCGGTCGTGGACACGGACCTCATCGAGGAGCTGTACCGGCGGGTCTACCAGGAGAAGGTGACGGGCGCGCGGCGGCTGCACATGCTGAACGCCTGCCGCGTCCTCGACGTCCGCGAGGTGCCCGGCGGCGCCCGCACCACCTACGAGTTCACGCCGACCGGCGAGCGGGCCGTGCTGGACTCCGACATCGTCGTCTGCGCGACCGGCTACCGGCCGTTCGACGCGCTCGGCCTGCTCGGCGCCGCCGGGGGCCTCTGCCTGCGCGACGAGCAGGGCCGGCCGGTCGTCGAGCGCGACTACCGGGTCGCCACCGACCCGCGGCTCACCGCGGGGATCTACCTCCAGGGCGGCACCGAGCACACGCACGGGATCACCTCCTCGCTGCTGTCCAACGGGGCCGTCCGCGCCGGGGAGATCCTCGACTCGGTGCTGACCGCCCGCGCGTCCCGCGCCGGGGCCGTCGCGGCCCGCTGAGATTGGAGGACGGTCATGGCCGAAGCGCAGGCCACCACCGCCGTCGTCACGGGCGGCGGCCGGGGGATCGGCGCCGCCGTCGCCCGCACGCTGGCGGCCGCGGGCTTCCGGATCGCGGTACTGGACCGCACGGGCGCCGAGGAGGCCGCGAGCGCGCTGCCCGGCCCGGCGATCGGCTGCGCGACCGACGTCTCCGACCCCGCCGCGGTGGAGGCCGCCGTCGCCCGCGCCGAGGACGAGCTCGGGCCGATCGGCGCGCTCGTCAGCACCGCCGGCGTCCTGCGGCCCGGCGGCGTGCTGGAGCTGTCGGACGACGACTGGGCGGCCCACTTCGCCGTCAACGCGACCGGCGTGATGAACGCCGGCCGGGCCGTCGCCCGCCGGATGGTCGCCCGACGGGCGGGCGCGATCGTCACGGTCGCCTCCAACGCCGCCCGCGTGCCGCGCACCCGGCTCGCCGCCTACGCCGCGTCCAAGGCCGCCGCCGTCCAGTTCACCAAGTGCCTCGGCCTGGAACTGGCCGAGCACGGCATCCGCTGCAACGTCGTCTCGCCCGGCTCCACCGACACCGCCATGCAGCGGGACCTGTGGGCCGACCCCGAAGCCGGGGCCCGCGCCGCCGTCGACGGCGACCCCGGCTCCTACCGGACCGGCATCCCGCTCGGCCGCGTCGCCGACCCGCAGGACGTCGCCGACGCCGTCGCGTTCCTGCTGTCCGACCGCGCCCGCCACATCACCATGCACGACCTGTACGTGGACGGCGGCGCCTCGCTGCGCGGCTGAACCCCCTGCCCCCGAAGAAAGGCCCGTTCGTGAGCACCGCCGCCGGCTTCTATTTCTCCTCGCCGCGCCGCACCATCCTCGCCCGCGGCCCCTGGGACGGGCCCGAGCCCGGCCCCGGCGCGGTCACCGTGGGCGCGCTGCCGTTCGCCGCCGGCGCCCCGGACGCCCTCACCGAGGCGACGGACGTGACCTGGGATCCGCCGGCGCCCCCCGGCGGGCCCGGCCGCGCCCTGCCCGCCGGAGGCGCCGCGGCCGTCCCCGAGCCGTCGCCCGCCGAGTACGAGCTCGCCGTGGAGAAGGCCCTCGTCCGCCTCGGCGACGGCGACGTGGACAAGGTCGTCCTCGCCCGCACCCTGCGGATCGACACCCCGGCCCCCGTCGAGCCGGCGGCGCTGCTGCGCAGGCTCGCCGCCCACGACCCCCACGCCCACGTGTACGCGGTGCCGTCCGGGCCCGGCCGCACCCTCGTCGGCGCGAGCCCCGAGCTGCTGGTCTCGCGCTTCGGCCGCGACGTCGCCTCCCACCCGCTCGCCGGCTCCGCCGCGCGCAGCGCCGACCCGGCCGAGGACCGGCGCCGCGCGGACGCGCTGCTCGCCTCCGCCAAGGACCTGCGCGAGCACGCCTACGTCGTGCGCGCCGTCGCCGACGGCCTGCGCCCCTACTGCGCCGACCTCGACGTCCCCGCCGAGCCGTCGCTCGTCGCCACCGCGACGATGTGGCACCTCGGCACCCGCATCACCGGCCGCCTCGCCGATCCCGGCGTGACCGCCCTCACGCTGGCGCGGGCCCTGCACCCGACGCCCGCCGTCTGCGGCACCCCGGCCGCCGCCGCCCGCGACCTGATCGGCGAGCTGGAGCCCTTCGACCGCGGCCTGTACGGCGGCGCGGTCGGCTGGTGCGACGCGGCGGGCGACGGCGAGTGGGCGGTCGCGATCCGCTGCGCCGAGACCGGCGGCGACGGCCTGCGCCTGTTCGCCGGCGCCGGGATCGTCGCGGGCTCGCACCCGACCGCCGAGCTCGCCGAGACCACCGCCAAGTTCGGCACCATGCTGCGCGCCCTCGGCCTGGACGGGGAGGGCCGCTGATGCTGCCCGGAGCCGTCCCCTGGCCCCCGGAGGCCGCCGCCCGCTACCGCGCCGCCGGCTACTGGCAGGGCCGGACCTTCGGCGCGATGCTGCGCGAGGTCGCCGCCGCGCACCCCGCGCGCACCGCCGTCGTCGCGGGGGAGACGCGCTGGACCTACGCCGAGCTGGACGAGCGCGCCGACCGGCTCGCCGCCGGGCTGCGCCGCATCGGCGTCGCCCCGCGCGACCGCGTCGTCGTGCAGCTGCCCAACGTCGCCGAGTTCCTCCAGGTGGCGTTCGCGCTGTTCCGGCTCGGCGCGATCCCGGTGTTCGCGCTGCCCGCGCACCGCGCCACCGAGATCGGCTACTTCCTGGAGCACGCCGACGCCGCCGCCTACGTCATCCCCGACCGGCACGCGAACTTCGACTACCGGACGCTCGCCCGCGAGGTGAAGGCCCGCCGCGTCGTCGTGGCCGGCGAGGCCGAGGAGTTCACCGCCCTCACCGACCTCGACGCCGGCGCCCCGGCGGCGCTGCCCGACCCCGACCCCGCCGACGTGGCGCTCATGCAGCTGTCCGGCGGCACCACGGGGACGCCGAAGCTGATCCCGCGCACCCACGACGACTACCTCTACAGCGTCGTGGCGAGCGCGGAGATCTGCGGCCTCACCCCCGACAGCGTGTACCTGTGCGCGCTGCCCGTCGCGCACAACTTCCCGATGAGCTCGCCCGGCGTCCTCGGGACGCTGTCGGCGGGCGCCACCGTCGTCCTCGCGCCCGTGCCGAGCCCCGACGCGGCGTTCCCGCTCATCGAGCGCGAGCGCGTCACCATCACCGGCCTCGTCCCGCCGCTCGCGCTCGTCTGGCTGGCGGCCGCGCCCGCGACCGCGCACGACCTGTCCAGCCTGCGGATCCTCCAGGTCGGCGGCGCCAAGTTCAGCGCCGAGGCCGCCGCCCGCGTCCGGCCCGTCCTCGGCTGCGACGTGCAGCAGGTGTTCGGGATGGCCGAGGGCCTGGTCAACTACACCCGCCCGAACGATCCCGAGGACGTGCGCGTCACCACGCAGGGCCGCCCGATCTCCCCGGCCGACGAGGTCCGCGTCGTCGACGACGCCGACCGCGACGTCGCGCCCGGCGCGACCGGCCACCTGCTCACCCGCGGCCCCTACACGATCCGCGGCTACTACCGGGCGCCCGAGCACAACGCCGCCGCCTTCACCGCCGACGGCTTCTACCGCACCGGCGACGTCGTCCGCCGCACCGCCGGCGGGAACCTGGTGGTGGAGGGCCGCGCCAAGGACCAGATCAACCGCGGCGGCGAGAAGATCGCCGCCGAGGAGGTGGAGAACCACCTGCTCGCCCATCCGGCGGTGCACGACGCCGCCGTCGTCGCCGTCCCCGACCCGATGCTCGGCGAGCGCACCTGCGCCTTCGTCATCCTGCGCCCCGCCGCCCGCGAGGACCCGCCGAAGGCCGCCCACCTGCGGGCGTTCCTGCGCGGCCGCGGCATCGCCGACTACAAGATCCCCGACCGGGTCGTCCTCGCCGACGCCTTCCCCCACACCGGCGTCGGCAAGGTCAGCAAGCGCGACCTGCGCGCCGCCGTCGCCCGCGAGCTCACCCGCCCCGCCGCCCCCGAACGGCCGTCCTGAGGAGGAACCGTGCCCATCCCCGCCATCGCCCCCTATCCGATGCCCGCCGCCGGCGAGCTGCCGCCGGCGCGGGTGGACTGGCGCCCCGACCCGGCCCGCGCGGTCCTGCTGATCCACGACATGCAGAACTACTTCCTGGACGCGTTCGCCGGCGACCCGCTGCCCGCCCTGCTCGCCAACATCGGCCTGCTCCGCGACGCCGCCCGCCGCGCCGGCGTCCCGGTCGTCTACTCCGCCCAGCCGGGCGGGCAGACGCCCGAGCAGCGCGGCCTGCTCACCGACTTCTGGGGCGCCGGGATCGGCACCGCCCCGCGCGACCGCCGCATCGTCGACGCGCTCGCGCCGGCCGGCGGCGACACCGTCCTCACCAAGTGGCGCTACAGCGCGTTCATCCGCACCGACCTCGCCGACCGGCTGCTGCCCGCCGGCCGCGACCAGCTCATCGTCACCGGCGTCTACGCCCACATCGGCTGCCAGGCGACCGCCGTCGAGGCGTTCAGCCGTGACGTGCGGCCGTTCCTGGTCGCCGACGCCGTCGCCGACTTCTCCGGCGAGCACCACCGCGACGCGGTGACCTTCGCCGCGCAGCGCTGCGCGGCCGTCACCACCACCGAGGCGCTGCTCGCCGACCTCGCCCCGGTCCCCGCCGCCTGAGCGGGCCGCCCGGCCGGCGCGCGGAGCCGGCCGGGCGGGGCCGCTCAGCGGGACGCGGTGGCCTGCCCGGACGCCTCCCAGGAGGTGGTGAGGGTGCCGCAGCCGCCGCAGGCGTCCCGCACGTCGCGGAGCAGGCGCATCCGGTCCAGGGGCAGGCGGGCCGCGTCGATCTCCAGCACGTTCTGCCGGTCCTGGAGGTAGCCGACGGCCTGGACGGCCAGGGCGGCCTGCGCCCGCACGTAGGCGCGGGCCTGCGCGGAAGTGCGGAAGACCAGGAAGAGGGCCTGCTGCTCGCCGCCGGGCGTGACGGCGTCCGGCTCGTGCGCGCAGTGGTAGCCGCGGGCGTCGAGGGTCTGCGACCGGTAGGGCTCGTCGACGGCGGTGTGCCCGGGACGCCAGCCGCCCCCGCCGCACTGCCCGGACGCGGCGAACCGCGCGGTGAGCGTCCCGATCAGGGGCAGCGACAAGGTGCGCGCGTGCGCGGCGACCGGGCGGGCCGGGCCGTGGCCCGCGACGGCCGCGGCCTGCCGGACGCGCGGCGCCGTTCGCAGGTCGGGGGCGCAGGTGGCGAGCATCAGCGCCGAGACCAGCAGCGTCGTCCCGGTCCGCAGCGCCCTGCCCGGCCCGGCGGGTGTGCCGTTCATCGCCGTCCCTCCGCGCGCCCGCGGCGCGCCCACCCGCATCATCGCGCCGCCGGGGCCCGCCCGCCATCCGGGAAAACCCGTAGGCGGGGTCCGCCGGACGGGGGAGGGCGGGACGCGCCGCCGGTCAGGACGCGGCGATGAAGGCGGTGGCGCGCCGGAACAGGCCGAGGGTGATGCCGTGCAGCAGGTCGCCGGTCTCCTTCGGCGCCTTGCCCGCGCACGCCCGCGCGTGCGTGCCCTCCAGCACGATGCCGAGCTTGAAGCAGGCGAGCACCGCGTACCAGGTGATCGCCGACAGGTCGCGGCCGGCGACCGCGTCCGCGCGCTCGGCGTAGGCGGCGACGAGCTCGCCCGCGGGCGGGAGGCCGCCGGCCTCCCCGAGCGGCCCGGCGAGCAGCGCGCTCTCGTCGCCCTGCTCGGGCCAGGTGGCGAGCAGCCAGCCGAGGTCCAGCAGGGGGTCGCCGATCGTGCACATCTCCCAGTCGACGATCGCGGCGACCTGCGGCCCGTCGTAGGAGTACATGAGGTTCGCCAGGTGGTAGTCGCCGTGCATGACGCCGGGCCGCCACGTCGTCGGGCGGTTGTCCTGGAGCCAGGCGGAGACCCTGGCGAGCTCGGGGATGTCGGGACCGGGGTAGCCGGCGAGCTCGCCGTAGGAGTCCAGCTCGGCGGTCCAGCGGCCGACCTGCCGCTCCAGGAACCCCTCGGGCTTGCCGAAGTCGCCGAGCCCGGCGGCCTCGTGGTCCACCGCGCCGAGCGCCGACAGCGCCGTCGCGGCGTGCAGGCCCATCGCGTTGCGCATGAGGGGGTCGGAGGCGTGCGGTTCGGGCAGCGTCACCGAGGCGTTGAACCCGCGCACCGGCGTCATCAGGTAGAACACCGCGCCGTTCATGACGTTCTCGTCCGGGCAGGCGGCGATGACGCGCGGTGCCGGGACGCCGCTGCCGTCCAGGGCGGCCAGCACCCGCGCCTCGCGGCGCAGCACCTCGTTGGTGCGGGCCCGCAGGTGCTTCGGGCCGCGCCGCAGCACGTAGTCGCGGCCGCCGCGGGAGAAGCCGACCAGCACGTTCTGGGTGCCGCCGGCGAGCGGCGCCACGTCCTCGAACGGCCCGCCGGGCAGCCCCTCGCGGTCCATCCACGCGCCCAGCACGCCGAAGTCGACGAGCGCGGGATCGAGCTGGGCGGGCTGCGGCATGGCGGGCTCCCCTTCCGGATACATCTCTGTTTCGGAGAGTAACAGTCAGGCGCTTGCATGAATGCTTCAGGTACCTGCATGATCGGCGGGCACCCCCCGAGGAGGCCGCCATGGCATGGGACTTCGAGACCGACGCCGCCTACCAGGAGCTGCTCGACTGGGCCGACGCCTTCGTCCGGGACGAGGTCGAGCCGCTCGACCTCGTGCTCGGCGACCCCTACGACAAGTCCGACCCCCGCTTCGCCGCGCTCGTCCGCCCCCTCCAGGAGGAGGTGCGGAAGCGCGGCCTGTGGGCCTGCCACCTCGGCCCCGACCTCGGCGGCCAGGGCTACGGGCAGGTGAAGCTGGCGCTGCTGAACGAGATCCTCGGCCGCTCGCGCTACGCGCCGTCGGTGTTCGGCTGCCAGGCGCCCGACTCGGGCAACGCCGAGATCCTCGCCCACTTCGGCAGCGCCGGGCAGAAGGAGCGCTACCTCGCGCCGCTGCTGGACGGCGCGATCTCCTCGTCCTACTCGATGACCGAGCCGCACGCCGGCGCCGACCCCACGCTGTTCACCACCCGCGCCGTCCGCGACGGCGACGGCTGGGTCATCAACGGCGAGAAGTGGTTCTCCTCCAACGCCCGGCACGCCGCGTTCCTCATCGTGATGGCGGTGACCAACCCCGACGTCAGCGCCTACCAGGGCATGTCGATGTTCATCGTGCCGGCCGGCGCCCCCGGCCTGGAGATCGTCCGCAACGTCGGCGTCGGCGGCGAGCGCGAGGGCTCGCACGGCTACCTCCGCTACACCGACGTGCGGGTGCCCGCCGAGAACCTGCTGGGGGAGGAGGGCGGCGCGTTCGCCATCGCCCAGACCCGCCTCGGCGGCGGCCGGATCCACCACGCGATGCGCACCATCGCCCAGGTCCGCAAGGCGTTCGACATGATGTGCGAGCGCGCGGTGTCGCGCGAGACGCGGCGCGGGCCGCTCGCCCGGCTGCAGCTGACCCAGGAGAAGATCGCCGACAGCTGGATCGAGATCGAGCAGTTCCGGCTGCTGGTGCTGCGCACCGCCTGGCTCATCGACAAGCACCGGGACTACAAGCGCGTCCGCAAGGACATCGCCGCGGTGAAGGCCGCCATGCCCAAGGTCATGCACGACGTCGTGCAGCGCGCCATGCACCTGCACGGCGCGCTCGGGGTGTCCAACGAGATGCCGTTCGCGGCGATGCTCATGGGCGCGCAGGCGCTCGCCATCGCCGACGGCCCGACCGAGGTCCACAAGATCACGGTGGCCCGGCAGCTGCTGCGCGACCGCGAGCCCGTCCCCGGCCTCTGGCCGAGCGGGCACCTGCCGACCCGCCGCGAGGCGGCGCGCGCCCGCTACGCCGAGGCCCTGGAACGGGCGGTCGGCGACCAGTGACGAGCGCGACCAGGGAGCGGCTGCTCGACGCCGCGCAGCGGCTGTTCGCCGAGCGCGGCGTCGACGCCGTCAGCCTGCGCGAGATCAACCAGGCGGCGGGCAGCCGCAACGTCACCGCGGTGCAGTACCACTTCGGCGACCGGGCCGGCGTCGTGCGGGCGATCGTCGAGCGGCACGGCCCGGAGGTGGACGCCCGCCGGCACGCCCTGCTGGACGCCTGCGACGCGGCGGACGCCCCGGACCTGCGCGCCCTCGCCGGCGCCCTCGTCCGCCCGCCCGCCGCGCTGCTGGCCACCCCCGGCGGCCGCGAGTACCTCCAGGTGTGGGCGGACGCGCTGAACCGGCCGCGGCCCTTCATCCCCGAGGACCCGCCGCCCGGCGGCAGCCTGTGCCGCTGGCGGACCGCCGTCGAGCCGCTGCTCGCGCCCGACGCCGCCCGCCTGCACCGCCGTTTCACCGCGATGCTGTACGCCTCGATCGAGCTCGCCCGCCGCGCCCGCTCGGGCCCGCACACCGACGACCGGCTGTTCACCGGCCACCTGGTGGACGTGATCGCCGCCGTGCTCGGCGCGCCCGTCTCGGCCGAGACGCGCCGCCTCGCCGCCGAGCGCGACGCCGCGCGGGGGTTCCCGAACGTCCAAGACGGCTGACCGGGGCGCCGCGCAGACTGGCGGCACGCGCCGCGGCACCGGGCCGCGGCCGGCACCAGGAGGAGCCATGACGCGCCGCACCGTGTACCCCATCCTCGGCTACGCCGACCCGATCGCCGCGATCGCCTGGCTGGAGAAGGCGTTCGGCTTCGCCTCCCGCGAGGTGCACACCGACGGGCAAGGCCGCGTCGTGCACGCCGAGATCGAGGCCGACGGCGGCCTCGTCATGATCGGCTGCCGGCCCGAGGCGGGCGGCGAGGTCTACGTGGCGGTGGACGACCCCGACGCGCACCACGACCGCGCCCGCGCGGCGGGCGCCGAGATCACCCGCCCGCCGCACGACACCGACTACGGGTCGCGCGACTACTCGGCGCGGGACCTGGAGGGCCACGCCTGGCACTTCGGGACCTACCGTCCCTGACGCGGAAAACCCGGCGGGCCCGCGGCCGGGCCGGTGCTACCGTTCCGGTGCCGGCCGCGGGACTCAGGTGCGACTTCCGGAACCCGCCTCTACCGCGAGAATTCGCCGTTCGCGCCCCCTCTCCCCGGCCGGCCCCGACCACCCTCCGAGGCCCGAGGCGGCGATGACCGAGCAGGCGGCGACCGAGACGTTCGCGGACCTGATCGCCTGCGAGGACGTGCTGATGTTCGTCACCGCCGCGATCACCTCCACCGGGCAGCGCGAGTTCCACCACGGCGCCGCCGAGCAGCGCCTCTCGCTGGACTTCCTGCACGAGTACGTGCGGACGAACTACCGCGAGCTCTACGCGGCCGCGCTCGCGCTCGGCGTCAACGACCACAACGCCGCGACGATCATCGTCGGGCTGCTGCGGCACGCCGCCGACGTCCCGCCGGACCGCCGCCGCGCCGAGGGCGCCCTCATCGCCCGGCGGCTGGAGCGCATGCCCCAGCACCGCGTGCACGGGGTGTTCCGCGCCCTGCGCCGCGCGAAGGTCAACAACCGGCGGACCCGCGCCATCGCCCGCGACTGGTTCGCCGCCCGCCGCGACCCGGCCTTCGACGCCGTCAAGTACCGCGCCGGGGTCCGCGACGCGATGCGGCACGCGCACCTGAAGGCGGACGGCGAGCTCGGCGCCTTCCTGTTCACCCGCGCCACCGCGGGCCGCTTCACCACCCCGCTGTTCGAGTCCTGGCGGCGCGCCCACTTCGCCGCGGACGCGCTGTACGACCTGCCCTACACCGTCGCCGAGGGCTTCGCCGCCGAGCACGGCGTCCCGCGCGGCGTGTTCCTGCAGCGCATCGAGCCGCGGATGACCCGGCTGGAGCGGCTCCGCCTCCAGGAGAGCACGCGCGCGATGAAGAAGGTCACCGCCGTCAACGAGCACGCCGACCTCGCCGCGATGGGGCTGACCCGCCTCGCCTCCTACGTCCTCGGCCTCTCCCTGGACGACCGCGCCGCCCGCCGCGCCGAGCTGACCGGCGCGCTGCGCGCCGCCGCCCGCCGCACCGCGGGCGCCGCCGCCGGGACGTGGGGCCGCGTCGCCGCCGTCCTCGACGACAGCCACTCCACGCTCGGCTCCGGCGCCAAGCGCCGCCGCCCCCTCGCCGTCGCGCTCGGCGCGCACCACCTGCTGGAGGCGCTCGCCGCCCCCGGCGCCTACACCCCGCTCTGGACGTCGGGCCGCACCGACGCGCTGCTGCTCTACCCCTACGGCCCGACGCCGCTGGGCGAGCGCGTCCTGGACGCGCTGGAGACCGGGCCCGAGCAGCTCGTCATCGTCTCCGACGGGTTCGACAACGCCCCGCCCGGCCTCGCCGGCGAGGTGCTGCGCGTCTGGCGGACCCGCCTCGACCCCGGGCGGGCCGTCGCCGTCACCCACCTCAACCCCGTCTACGACGCCGCCGACTTCGACGTGCGGCGCCTCAGCCCGGCCGTCCCCACGGCCGGCATCCGCGACGCCGAGGACCTCGCCACCCTCACCGGCCTGGCCCGCTTCGCCGAGGGGCGGCTCGGCCTCGCCGACCTGCGCGCCCACCTGGACGAGCAGGTCGCCCGCTTCCTGGCGGCGCCCCGATGATCCCCGGCAGCGCGCCGTTCCGCCTGGACGGCCTGCGCACCGGCCCGCCCCAGTCCTGGGGCGCCGTCCGGATCGTGCCGCTCCTCCGCGACGCGCCGGTCGAGGGTCTCCGCCTGCACCGCAGCGTCTACGACGGCGGCGTCCGCGCGGTCGACGTCGGCGACGGGTCGCGCTACGTCGCCTACATCCCGCACGCCTTCGTCGCCACCTACGGCGACGACGACGCCGGCACCGCCAGCTACGGGACGCGGATGGGCGCTGCCGGCAGGGCTGCCGAGCCCGAGCGCATGGCGTTCGGCGCCCTCCGCCGGATGGCGCGGCGCCGGGGCCGCGACCGGCTGCGGTTCCTGCCGCTGCACCTGGCCGTCGAGGGCTACCTCGCGCTGCACTTCGGCGGCCCCGAGATCGTGTGGGAGCGGCTGTCGCGGCGGGTCGTCGCGGGCGGCCTGTCGCCGCGCGCCGAGCAGGCCGTGCTCGGGCTGCAGGTGGCCGGGCTGGAGGACGCGCTGCGGATCTTCGAGATCCACCCGGGCCAGTGCGGGGTGTGCGTCTACGCCGCCGACTCGCTCGCGAGCGTGTTCATCGTGCCGCACCCCGACGACTACCGGGCGCTGCACGCCACCCTCCTGGAGGACATGTTCGGCGAGCTGATCTACCACTACGCGCTGCTGATGCCCTCGACCGGGGACCTGTCGGGGCGGATCGACGCGGCCGCCGTCCGCTCGCTCGCCGACCTGCGCGCCGAGACGCGGCGCCTGCGCGCCGAGTGGGCCGACTTCCACGACGAGGTCATGGCGGGCGGCGTGCTGACCTACGGCGGCGAGTACCGGACCGTGCAGTACCTGGAGGAGTTCACCCTCGGACGGCACCTGCCGGAGTTCGTGCCCGGCCGGGAGAACCACATCAGCGAGTCCATCTCCCACGACGACGGCCGCATCGCCTACTTCAAGAGCTTCCGCCTGTCGGAGGCGCAGGTGCGGCGGGGCCACCTGCTGCGCACGCTCGCCCGCAACGACTGGCACGTCCAGGCGGCCGCCGCCGACCTCGGCCAGACCGAGGCGGCGTTCGGGCTCCGCCTGGACCGCGCCGGGTTCGGCGACCTGCTGCGCCCGGACGTGCTGGACCTCTACCGCGCGGAGGCCCGGCGGGGCCGGGCCTGACCGCGCGGGTCAGCGGTCGCGCAGGCCGTGGAACAGGTCGTCCTCCACGCCGGTGACCGGGATCCTGCTGGAGGCGCGGGTGAACGCCTCGGCGGAGAACGCCGCGGCCTGCGCCTCCTCGGGCAGGCGCAGCAGGAAGATGTTCTCGCCCTGGCTGGCGTGGGCGATCAGCGCCTTGCGCTTGCGGTCCACGTAGGGGGAGACGTCGACGACGGCGTGGATCAGCTCGTCGGGGGTGCCGAAGTCGTCCGGCGGCTCGAAGCCGAGGTCGAGCCCGGCGTCCTCGGCGCGCTGGATCATCTCCTTGATCCAGCTGCGCGGCACCGCCGTGTAGTACAGCTTGTCGGGGATGCCGGTCGACTCGGCGGCGGCGACCGCGACGCGGTGCGCCTGGATGTGGTCGGGATGGCCGTAGCCGCCGTTGGCGTCGTAGGTCACCACGACCTGCGGCCGGTAGCGCTCCATCAGCTCGGCGACGCGCGCCGCCGCCGTCTCCAGCGGCACGTTGGCGAACGCCTCGGGGGCGTGGTTGGTGTCCCAGCCGTCCATGCCGGAGTCGCGGTAGCCGAGCAGCTCCAGGTGCTCGACGCCGAGCAGGTCCGCCGACACGCGCAGCTCCTCCAGGCGCCGCCGGGCCACGCCCTCGGCGTCGTGGCCGGGATCGCCGGGCTTGGCGCCGCCCTCGTCGTCGCCCTGCTCGCCGTTGGTGCAGGTGACGAGCACGGTGCGGACGCCCTCGGCGGCCGCGCGGGCCAGCAGCCCGCCGGTGCCGAGGACCTCGTCGTCGGGGTGGGCGTGGACCGCCATCAAGGTCAGGGGATGCTCCATTCCGGCCACTCTACGGTCCGGGTGCGACATTCCCGCGCCCGCGCCCCGGGCCGTATCCGATCCGGGGCGCCGTCCGGAAAGGGTCGACTCGCAAGCCGGGCATGACGTACGGTCCGGGGATGGGGTCGCCGCTGGTGTTGCTGGACGTGGACGGCGTGCTCAACCCGTTCGAGCGGCCCGGCGAGGAGTACCACCGGCACCGCTGCTCGCCGCGCGGGGTCACCTTCCGGCTCTGGCTGAACGCCGGGCACGGGCGCATGCTGCTGGACCTCGCCGAGCGCACCGGCGCCGAGATCGCCTGGGCCAGCTACTGGTGCGAGGAGGCCAACGAGTGGATCGCGCCGCGCGTCGGCCTGCCGGCGCTGCCGTACGTGCCGATCCCGCAGTTCCCCGGCGCCGAGGAGGGCGTCTCGCTCGGGGCGTGGAAGGTCCGGCACGTCGCCGCCTGGGTCGGCGACCGGCCGTTCGTGTGGTTCGAGGACGAGCTCGACGCCGCCGAGCGGCTCGCCGGCGAGGACGGCGTCCCCCCGCACCTGCTGGTGGCCGTCGACCCGATGGAGGGCCTCGCCGCCCACCACCTGGACCGCGCCGCCGAGTGGATCGAGGCGCTGGCGCGCTGACCCTTGTCAGGGGTCGCTTACCGCGGGCGGCGGGGCGGCGTGCACCATGGACGGGCACGCCCGAGCCAGAAGGAGCCCGCCATGACCACTCCGCAAGGCCGCCTCGCCCTGATCACCGGGGGCAACCGCGGCATCGGCCGCGCCATCGCCGACCGGCTGGCCGCCGACGGAGCGGAGGTCGTCCTCGTCTACCGCCGCGACGAGGACTCCGCCGCCAAGGCGGTCGCCGCCATCGAGGCGGCGGGCGGCCGCGCGCACGCGATCCGCGCCTCGGTGGACGACCCCGGCGACTGCGCGGCGCTCGCCGAGCGCGTCACCGCCGACCACGGGCGCCTGGACATCCTCGTGCACTGCGCCGGCATCGCCAGCCGCGGGCAGAGCGTGGCCGACACCGACCCGGCCGAGCTCGCCCGGGTGATGGCGGTGCACGCCCTCGGCCCGCACCGCATCACCCAGCTCCTCCTCCCGCTGCTGCGCCGCGCCGCGCGCTCCGACGTCGTCTTCGTCTCCAGCGTCGTCACCGACCACATGCCGCCCTTCGGCGCCCCCTACGGCATGGGCAAGGCCGCGATGGAGGCCCTCGCGCGCACCCTGGCCAAGGAGGAGCGCGGCAACGGCATGCACGTCAACATCGTCGCGCCCGGCGTCGTGGACACCGAGATGGGGCGCCGCCTCGTCCGCGCCGCGATGGGCGTGCACGACATCCGCGAGCGCGACGCGCACTCGCCCTACGGGCACGTGTGCTCGCCCGAGGAGGTCGCCGACGTCGTCGGCTTCCTGGTGTCGGAGGCCGCCTCCTACATCACCGACCAGCGCATCGTCGTGGACGGCGGCACCTTCTAGCGGCGCGTCCAGTCCGGCTGCAGGAAGCCGGCGACGCGGGCGTGGCGGCCGAGGAGGACGACCTCGCGGAACTGCCACAGCATCGCGCCGGTCGGGGCGTGCACGACCCAGCCGGGCGCGAGCCGCATCTGGAGCAGCTCGCCGCCGTCCAGCTGCGGCACCCAGCGCGGGGTGTCGTCGGCGGCGAGCCGCTCCAGCGACACGTGATGCACCGAGTGGACCTCGTCGGGGCTCGGCCGCAGCGGGCCGGGATCGGCGGGCGCGACGACGATCGGCGAGATCGCGAAGCCGGAGGAGGCCGGGAAGTCGTCGAGCGCGCCGAGCACCTCGGCGGGCTCCAGGCGGAGCCCGAGCTCCTCGTCCAGCTCGCGCAGCGCGCCCTGCGCGGCCGTCTCGCCGTCCTCCAGGACGCCGCCGGGCAGGCCCCACTGGCCGGCGTTGCGGCCCCGGTACGCGCGCTTGATCAGGATGGCGGCGAGACCGCCCGGGTGCGGCGTCACGCAGATCACCACGCCCGCCCGGCGCAGGCCCGGCGCGTCCGGGACGGCCGTGCGGGGGAAGGCGGCGAGGCGCGCCGCGGCGGTCTCGCGGAAGGCGGGCAGATCGTGCAGCAGGGGGCCGGTCATGGCTCGATCCTCTCAGGCGCCCGGCGCGTTTCTTCAAGACCCGCGACGCGCCGCGCTCCTACCGTGGAAACAGCCGAACACGCGATCGAGGAGGCGGCGATGGAACTGCGAGAAGCGATGGCGCCGGGCGCCGAATACGCGGCCGGGATCGTGCGGGGCGTGCCCGCTGACCTGATGGAGGCGCCCACGCCCTGCGGGGACTGGGACGTGCGGACCCTGCTGAACCATCTGATCCTGTGGAGCGGGCGCGGCGAGGACGCCGCCCGCAAGCGCGCGCCCGAGGGCCCGGGGGAGGAGCACGACTTCACCGTCGGCGACGGCTGGGCGGACGCCTTCGCCGCCCAGGCGCTCCGCACCGCCCGCGCCTGGGACGACGCGGCCGCCTGGGACGGCGACACCAGCCTGACCGGCGCGTCGCCGGGCATGCCCGCCGCCGTCATCGGCGGGATGGTCTTCGGCGAGTGGATCCTGCACGGCTGGGACCTGGCCCGCGCCACCGGCCAGGACGCCGTGCCCGCGCCCGCCCTCGTCGAGGTCGCCTACGCGGGCGTCCTGCCGATCGCGGAGATGGCGCGCCAGTACGAGGCGTTCGGCCCCGAGATCGCCGTCCCCGAGGACGCGCCCGTGCTGGACCGGCTGCTCGGGGCGACCGGGCGCGACCCGCACTGGAAGCCCTGACCGGAGCGGGGACGAGGCGGCGCCGCGGGCGCGGGTCCGGGCACGAGCGGGGCCCGCGGCGCTCTAGGCTGGGCGCATGGCATCCTCATCTTCGATCCGAGTACGTTTCGCGCCGTCCCCGACCGGCATGTTCCACGTCGGCGGCGCCCGGTCCGCCCTGTTCAACTGGGCGATGGCCGAGCAGTCCGGCGGCACGCTGGTGCTGCGGATCGAGGACACCGACGCCTCCCGCAACAAGCCCGAGTGGACCGAGGGCATCATCCGCGCGTTCGCCTGGCTCGGCATGGACGGCGGCGCGTACGAGGGGCCCTACTTCCAGTCGGCCAACGCGGACGGGCACGCCGAGGCGGCGCGGACGCTGCGCGACAAGGGCCTCGCCTACTACTGCGACTGCACCCGCGACGACGTGATCGCCCGCACCGGCGACCAGCACAAGGGCTACGACGGGTTCTGCCGCGACCGCGGCCTGGAGCCCGGCCCCGGCCGCGCGCTGCGGTTCCGCACCCCCGACGAGGGCCGGACGGTCGTGGTCGACCTGCTGCGCGGCGAGCCGGTGTTCGAGAACGCCGTCCTGGAGGACTTCGTCATCGCCCGCGCCGACGGGTCGGTGACGTTCCTGCTGGCCAACGCCGTGGACGACATGAGCCAGGCCATCACCCACGTGGTGCGCGGCGAGGAGCACCTGTCGAACGCCCCGAAGCAGCAGCTGCTGTGGGAGGCGCTCGGCCACGAGCCGCCGGTGTGGGCGCACCTGCCGGTCATCGTCAACGAGAAGCGCCAGAAGCTGTCCAAGCGCCGCGACAAGGTCGCCCTGGAGGACTACCGCGACGAGGGCTACCTCGCCGAGGCGATGCGCAACTACCTGATGCTGCTCGGCTGGGCGCCGTCGGACGACCGCGAGATCGTGCCGTGGGAGGAGATGGTCGCCGAGTTCCGCATCGAGGACGTCAACACCTCCCCGGCGTTCTTCGACGTCAAGAAGCTCCGCGCGATCAACGGCGAGTACATCCGGGCGCTGCCGGTGGAGAAGTTCGTCGCCGCCTGCCTGCCGTTCCTGGAGGACGCGCCGTTCGAGGTGGACCTCCCGGTCTTCGACGAGCTCGCCCCGCTCGCCCAGACGCGCGTCGCGCTGCTGTCGGAGATCGTGCCGATGGTCGACTTCGCGTTCCTGGCCGAGCCGCCGTTCGACGAGGCGTCGTGGAGCAAGGCCATGAAGGACGGCGCGGACGACATCCTCGCCGCCACCGAGGCCGCCTACGCCGACGCGCCGTGGGAGGCCGAGGAGCTGAAGACGCGGCTGGAGGCCGTCGGCGCCGAGCGCGGCCTGAAGCTCGGCAAGACCCAGGCGCCGGTCCGCGTCGCGGCGACCGGCCGCACCGTCGGCCTGCCGCTGTTCGAGTCCCTGGAGATCCTCGGCCGCGACCGCACCCTCGCCCGTATCGCCGCCGCCCGCGCCCGCCTGGCGGGCTGACCCCGCTCAGCGGAAGGTGATCGCGCCGGGGAAGTGGCCGGAGGCGCAGACGAAGCGGAGCCGGCCCGCCCGCGGCGTCCCGAGGTCGACGCGGATGGTGCCGTCGACCGGCAGGACGACGTCCTCGCCGCGCGCGGGGATCGTGAACGCGCGGGTGTGGCCGCGGGTGCCGCGGGTCCGCAGCTCCAGCACGGTGGGGACGCCGGCCCGCGCGTCGAGCAGCGCGGGCCGGTAGCCCTCGTCGAGCGCCCACACCGTCACGATCTGGGTGCCGGCGGCGTCGGTGCGCACGAACCGCGCCGAGTCGGCGGCGGCGGTGCCGCCGCCCGCGGGCAGCCAGCCGCCGAGCCGCAGCCCCGACATCAGCGTCCACGCCGACACCGCGAGCAGCGCGACGCCGAGCACGGCGCTGAGGCGGCCGCGCAGCAGCGCCATGGTGCGGCCCACGGTGAGGCCGACCAGCCCGAACACCGGTGCGGTGCCGGCGACGAAGCCCGCCATCACCGCGGCGCCGCCGAGCGGCGAGCGCGACGTCACCGCGAGCAGCTCGGCCGAGAGCGTCAGGCCGCACGGCACGGCGAGCGTCGCGAGCCCGAGCAGGGCGGGCCGCCGCGACCGCGGCGGCGGAGGCGCGCAGTGGGCGTCCCCGGCGGCGGGGCCGCGCCGCAGGAGCCGCCGGGCGGGCCCGAAGCCGAGCAGGTCGAGGGCGAACAGCGCGAGCGTCGCCGCCGCCGCCGCGAGGAGCACCCCGCGCACCTGCGGGCCGGGCTGGACGGCGGAACCGGCGAGGCCGAGCACGGCGCCGAGCGCGGCGTGCCCGGCGAGCTTGGCGGCAAGGAACACCGCGACGGGCCGGAGCGGCCGCGCCGTCCCGCGCACCGCGCCCGCCAGCAGCCCGAGCTGGACGGCGGCGCACGAGGTCGCTCCGGCCAGCAGCCCGGCCCCGGCACCGGCGGCCAGCAATGCGGCGGCGTCCATGGCCCCACCTCCGCCGCGAGACCGTTTCCGCGCGGCCGCGCGCCCAAGCGTTACCGGAGGGAAGCCGTGCGTGACCGCGGCGGGCGACAGTTCAGCCCGCCCGGTCATGGACGCTCAGGCGTCCCGGCCCCCGGCGCTGGTCAGGGCGGTGCGCAGCGCGGCGATCCGCCGGTCCAGCTCGGCGAAGTCGTCCTCGGCGCCCGCCGGGATCCGCTTGCCGACGACGGTGAGCTGCTCCAGCACCTCGGTCAGCCGGTCCAG
The DNA here is from genome assembly GCF_019458805.1 of Actinomadura parmotrematis. Classification (GTDB taxonomy): domain Bacteria; phylum Actinomycetota; class Actinomycetes; order Streptosporangiales; family Streptosporangiaceae; genus Spirillospora; species Spirillospora parmotrematis. Next base: position 13,149 of record NZ_JAIBOA010000021.1, on the reverse strand, counting down.
CGCGGCGGGCGGGACCGGCGGCGCCCCGCCCTCGCCGGGCCGCCCCTGCAGCAGCGCGGCCTGGTCGCGCAGCAGCGCCGCCTGCTCGCGCAGCAGCGCGGTCTGGTCGCGGAGCTGCTTGTTCTTGTTGTGCAGCTCCACGAACACCGACACCTTGGCGCGCAGCACCCACGGGTCGAACGGCTTGGAGATGAAGTCGACCGCGCCCGCCGCGTAGCCGCGGAAGGCGTAGTCGGGGTCGCTGTTCACCGCCGTCAGGAAGATGATCGGCAGGTCGCGGGTCTTCTTGCGGCGCTTGATGTCGCGCGCCGTCTCGAAACCGTCCATGCCGGGCATGACGACGTCCAGCAGGATGACCGCGTACTCGTCGGTGAGCAGCGCCTTCAGCGCCTCCTCACCCGAGCGGGCGCGGACCAGGTCCTGGTCCAGCGAGGACAGGATCGCCTCCAGCGCGATCAGGTTCTCCTCGCGGTCGTCCACCAGCAGGATCTTGGCCTTGTCGTCCACACGTGCCCTTTCCGGTCCCCGCGGCGCCGGTCACCCGGCGCTCGACGGCTTCAGCCAGCTGCGCATGACCTCCAGGAGATGGTCCACGTCCACGGGCTTGGGCACGTAGTCCGACGCGCCCGCCGCCAGGCTCTTCTCCCGGTCGCCCTTCATGACCTTGGCGGTGATCACGACGATCGGCAACTCGGCGAACTGCGGCATCTCCCGGATCGCGGCGGTGGTGGCGTACCCGTCGAGCCCCGGCATCATCACGTCCATCAGCACCAGCGCGATGTCGGGGTTGCGGTGCAGCACGTCGATGCCGGCCTGGCCGTCCTCGGCGTACAGCACCTCCATCCCGTAGCCCTCCAGCACGCTGGTGAGGGCGAACACGTTGCGCACGTCGTCGTCGACGATGAGGACCTTGCGGCCCGACAGCGCGGTGTCCAGGAAGTCGGCGGGCGGCTCGGCCACCAGGCCGGTGATGACCCGCTCGTCGTCGCCGCCGTGCTCGGCGCCCGCGCCGACCTCGGCGGGCAGCGCGCCGTCCACCGCGCCCCCGGCGACCGGCACCGCGGGCTCGTCCAGCGCCGCGGCCCGCCGCCGCCCGTCGTCCTCGGTGAACTGGGCGGGCAGGTAGAGGGTGAACACGCTGCCCTCGCCCGGGGTGCTCTCGGCCTGGATCTCGCCGCCGAGCAGCCGGGCGATGTTGCGGCTGATCGACAGTCCGAGGCCGGTGCCGCCGTAGCGGCGGCTGGTGGTGCCGTCGGCCTGCTGGAACGCCTCGAAGATCACCTGGAGCTTGTCCGAGCTCACCCCGATGCCGGTGTCGACGACGCGGAACGCCAGCACGTCGGGGGTGTTCCACAGCGCCGGCAGGGTGAAGTCGATGTCGCCGGCCCGCTCGACGCGGAGCGCCACCTCGCCCTCGGAGGTGAACTTCACCGCGTTGGACAGCAGGTTGCGGAGCACCTGCTGGAGGCGCTGCTCGTCAGTGTAGAGCACCCCCGGCACGTCGGCGCCGACCTCGACCGCGAACTCCAGGCCCTTGTCGGTCGACAGCGGCCGGAACGCCGACTCGACGAACTCCACCAGCGCCGGGACCGGCAGCCGCTGCGGGTGCAGGTCCATCTTCCCGGCCTCGACCTTGGCCAGGTCCAGGATGTCGTTGATCAGCTCCAGCAGGTCGGTGCCCGACTCGTGGATGGTGCGGGCGAACTGCACCTGCTTGTCGGTGAGGTTGCCGCCGGGGTTCTCCGACAGCAGCTTGGCGAGCACCAGCAGGCTGTTCAGCGGGGTGCGCAGCTCGTGCGACATGTTCGCCAGGAACTCCGACTTGTACCGCGAGGAGATCGCCAGCTGCTCGGCGCGCTCCTCCAGGGTGCGGCGGGCCTGCTCGATCTGGAAGTTCTGGATCTCGATGGCGCGGTTCTGCTGGGCCAGCAGCGCCGCCTTCTCCTCCAGCTCGGTGTTGGAGTGGCGCAGCTCGCCCTGCTGGCGCTGCAGCTCGTCGGAGCGCTCCTGCAGCTCCTGGGCGAGCCGCTGGGACTCGCCGAGCAGCGCCTCGGTGCGGGTATTGGCGCGGATCGCGTTGAGGGTGACCCCGATCGTCTCGATGAGCTGGCTGAAGAACGCCAGGTGCACGTCGGAGAAGCGGCCGAAGGACGCCAGCTCGATCGCGCCGAGCACGCTGTCCTCGAACACGATCGGCAGCACGATGATGTTGACCGGGGCGGCCTCGCCGAGCCCCGACCGGATCTTGACGTAGCCCTCGGGGGCGTCGGCGATGAGCAGCGGCCGCCGCTCCTGCGCGGCCTGCCCGACCAGGCCCTCGCCGAGGGAGAACCGGACGCTGCCGGCCCGGCCCTGCTTCACCCCGTACCCGGCGAGCAGCACCAGCTCGGTCTCCCCGGCGGTCTGCTCGGCCAGGTAGAACGCGCCGTACTGGGCGCTGGCCGTCGGCGTCAGCTCCCGCATGATCAGGTCGGCGACCTGCATGAGGTCGCGGTGGCCCTGCATGAGGCCGCCGATCCGGGCGAGGTTGGTCTTCAGCCAGTCCTGCTCCTCGTTGGCCCGGGTGGTCTCGCGGAGCGTGGCGACCATCAGGTTGACGTTGTCCTTCAGCTCGGCGACCTCCCCGCGGGCCTCGACGGTGATGGTGCGGGTGAGGTCGCCGGTGGCGACCGCGCTCGCGACCTCGCCGATCGCGCGGACCTGGGTGGTGAGGTTGGACGCCAGCTCGTTGACGCTCTCGGTCAGCCGCTTCCAGGTGCCCGACACGCCCTCGACCTCGGCCTGCCCGCCGAGCCGGCCCTCGCTGCCGACCTCGCGGGCCACCCGGGTGACCTCCGAGGCGAACGACGACAGCGTGTCCACCATGGTGTTCAGGGTGGTCTTCAGCTCCAGGATCTCGCCCTGGGCGTCGACGTCGATGCGGCGGGTGAGGTCGCCGTGCGCGACGGCGGTGGCGACCTGGGCGATGTTGCGGACCTGGTAGGTCAGGTTGGACGCCATGCCGTTGACGTTGTCGGTGAGGTCCTTCCACATGCCGCCGGCGCCCGGGACGCGGGCCTGGCCGCCGAGGCGGCCCTCGGTGCCGACCTCGCGGGCCACCCGGCTCACCTCGTCGGCGAACGACGACAGCGTGTCGACCATCGTGTTGATGGTGTCCTTGAGCTGCAGGATCTCGCCCTGCGCGTCCACCGAGATCTTCTTGGTCAGGTCGCCCTGCGCGACGGCGGTGGTGACCTGCGCGATGCCGCGGACCTGGGTGGTCAGGTTGTTGGCCATGCCGTTGACGTTGTCGGTGAGGTCCTTCCACATGCCGCCGGCGCCCGGGACGCGGGCCTGGCCGCCGAGGCGGCCCTCGGTGCCGACCTCGCGGGCGACGCGCGTCACCTCGTCGGCGAACGCCGACAGCGTGTCGACCATCGTGTTGATGGTGTCCTTGAGCTGCAGGATCTCGCCCTGCGCGTCCACGGTGATCTTCTTGCCGAGGTCGCCCTCGGCGACGGCCGTGGTGACCTGGGCGATGTTGCGGACCTGGTAGGTCAGGTTGGACGCCATGCCGTTGACGTTGTTGGTGAGGTCCTTCCAGACGCCGCTCACGCCCGGCACCCGGGCCTGGCCGCCGAGGCGCCCCTCGGTGCCGACCTCGCGGGCGACGCGCGTGACCTCGTCGGCGAACGCCGACAGCGTGTCCACCATCTGGTTCACCGTCAGCTTCAGCTGCAGGATCTCGCCCTGCGCGTCCACGGTGATCTTCTTGCCGAGGTCGCCGTCCGCGACGGCCGTGGTGACCTGGGCGATGTTGCGGACCTGGCTGGTCAGGTTGTTGGCCATCGCGTTGACGTTGTCGGTGAGGTCCTTCCAGACCCCGCTGACGCCGCGCACGTTGGCCTGCCCGCCGAGCTCGCCCTCGGTGCCGACCTCGCGGGCGACGCGCGTCACCTCGTCGGCGAACGCCGACAGCTGGTCGACCATCGTGTTCACGGTGAGCTTCAGCTCCTGCAGCTCGCCGGTCGCCTCGACCGTCACCTTGCGGGTGAGGTCGCCGCGCGCCACCGCCGTCGTGACGTCGGCGATGTCGCGGACCTGGGAGGTGAGGCGGTCGGCCATCACGTTCACCGCGGCCGTCACGTCGCGCCAGCGGCCCGTCATGCCCTTGGCCGACGCCTTGCCGCCGAGCCGGCCCTCGGTGCCGACCTCGCGGGCGAACTGGGTGACCTCCCAGGTGAAGCCGTCCAGCAGCTCGACCATGGAGTTCACCGACTTGGCCATGCGGAGCAGCTCGCCGCGCATCGGCCGCCCGTGCACCCGCAGGTCGACGCGCTGGGTGAGGTCGCCCTTGGCGACGGCCTCGACCACCTGGTGCATGCCCGTGGACAGGTCCGTCAGCTTGATCAGGATGGCGTTGGCGTCCTCGACCGCGCCCGCCCAGGCGCCCTTCATCGGACCCGAGCTGAGCCGCCCGAACAGCTGCCCGTCGCGGCCGATCTCCTGGCGGACCCGGGCGAGCTGCCCGGCGAGCTGCTCGCCGTTGCCGCGGATCTCCTCCAGGATCTCCGCCGCCTGCGCCACCGCGCCCTCGCCGGGCACCGCCACCTCGGCGGCCAGCCGCCCGTCGCGGACGGCGGCCAGCGCCTTGAGCAGTGGCTCCAGGTCGGCGTCGCTGTAGCGGGGCGTGTCGTCCCGGGAGGCGCCCCCGGCGGGGCGGCCGTTCGGCCGGGAACGGGACGAGGTTGCGGTCATGCTCTCCATCCTCCTGGCCCGAACGGGGTATCCGGGACGGCGGACACCTCCTTCGGGCCGCTCCCTGTACTCTACGTCGCCGTGCCGTCCCCGACCCGGCGATGCGGGCACGGGACGGCACGCGGGCACGTGGTCCTCGTAGTCTTCGTGTTACGGTCGGTCGTGCCGGGGCTGCGCGGACGAACCGCGACCCGCGGCGCCGCGCCGGCGGGCGGACCGCGCCGGGGACCGTCCTGGCACGGCGGCCGCCCGGTCTGCCACGATAGCCGGGCCCGGCAAGCAGGCATTCGAACAAGGGAACGACTGTTGGATCGGCAGACGGTGTCGGCCACCTTCCCGTCCGCCGCGTCCTCGGTGGCGGACGCGCGCCGCTTCGTCCGGCGCGTCCTGGCCGACTGGGGCATGGAGGCGAGCGCCGACGACGCCGTGCTCGCCACCAGCGAGCTCGCCACCAACGCCGTCACCTACGCCGGCACGTCCTTCGAGGTCGCCTGCCGCCTCGCCGACGGCCAGGTGCGGATCGAGGTCCGCGACCTGCACCCCACCCGCGCCCTCGCGATGCCCGGCATGAACGCCACCGGCGGCCGCGGCCTGCCCTCGGTGGCGCGCCTGGCGTCCTCCTGGGGCGTCACCTACGACCGCCGCACCAAGGGCGTCTGGTTCCGCCTGCCGCGTCCCGGCACCGGCCGCTCCCCGGCCGCCCGCGCCTTCGACGACGAGCCCGGCGCCACCGCCGGCCCGGCCGGCACCCGCGCCTCCGCCGCCACGCCCGCCGCCAACGGGTCCGGCCCCGCCGCCGGCGCCCGCGCCGCCGCGTCCGACGGCGTCCCCGGCGCCGGCGACCGGCTGCTGCGCTCGCCCGCCGCCCGCCAGACGCTGGAGACCGCCGTCGGCACCGTCCGCGATGTGCTGGACGCCGACGCCGCCGCCGTGCTGCTCACCGAGCGCGACGGCCGCCTCGTGCTCGGCGCCTCGGTCGGCCTGCCCGCCGACCTGTCCCTCGGCGACCTGTCCACCGCCGGCCTCGGCCCGGACGCCCGCACCGGCGCCCCGTGGGTGTCGGGCGACGCCGCCGACCCGATCGCCGCCGCGCTGCGCGCCCGCTCGCTGGCCGCCGCTCCGCTGGAGGCCCAGGGTCACCTGACCGGCCTGGTCGTCGCGGTCGCGGCCGCCCCCGGCCGGTTCGACGAGGCCGCCGGCGCCCGCCTCGGCCGCCTCGCCGACGAGGTGTCGCTGTCGCTGGAGAAGGCCCGGATCGGCGAGCTGGAACGGTCCTGGCGGGGCTGGCTCAGCTTCGTCGCCGAGGCCAGCGACCTGCTCGCCGGCACCCTGGACCAGGAGCGGACGATGGCGCTGGTCGCCCAGCTCGTCGTGCCGCGCCTCGCCACCTGGTGCGCGGTCTTCGCCGCCGGCGAGGGCGAGACGGCCCGCCCGGCCTACGTCTGGCACGCCGACGAGAACCACGCCGACGCGCTGCGCGACCTGCTCGACCACGCCGCCGCCCCGCCCATGGACGCCCCAGGTCCCTGGCACGGCTTCGCCGACGTCCCCGCCGACGTCCGCGACGCAGCCGGGGACACCGCGGGCGACCAGGCGTACGCCTTCCCGCTGATCGCCCGCGGCCGCCGCATCGGCTCCATCGTCATCGGCCGCCCGCACGGCGACCGGTTCCCGCGCAGCGCCCTGGACCTCGCCGAGGAGCTGAGCCGCCGCGCCGCCCTCGCCGTCGACAACGCCCGCCTGTACTCCGAGCAGACCGCCATGAGCAGCGCCCTGCAGCGCAGCCTGCTGCCGCCCGGCGTCCCCGACATCCCCGGCCTGGAGGTCGCGGTCGTGTACGAGCCGGCGGGGGAGGGCAGCGAGGTCGGCGGCGACTTCTACGACGTGTTCGAGACCGGCGAGCGCACCCCGTCCGGCACCGCCGCCCGCTGGCGCTTCGCCATCGGCGACGTGTGCGGCACCGGCCCGCAGGCCGCCGCCGTCACCGGCCTCGCCCGGCACGCCCTGCGGATCCTGGCCGCCGAGGACATGAGCGTCCCGGGCGTCCTGAACCGGCTGAACCGGCTGATCCTCGGCGAGGGCGAGCGGGCCCGCCTGCTCACCCTCCTGCACGGCGAGATCACCCCCCGCCCCCGGCGGGACGGCGTGACCATCGAGCTGACCAGCGCCGGGCACCCGCTGCCGCTGGTCCTGGACCCCGACGGCGAGGTGCACGAGGCCGCCACGCCGCAGGCCCTGCTCGGCGTCTTCGACGGTGTGGAGTTCACCACCGACACCCTTCAGCTGAAGCGCGGCCAGGTGATGCTCTGCGTGACCGACGGCGTCACCGAGCGCCGGGCGGGCGGCCGCCTGCTCGGCGACGGCCACGGCCTGGAACGCATCCTCGCCGGCTGCACCGGCCTGTCGGCCGGCGCGGTCGCCGCCCGCGTCCAGCGGGCGGTGCGCGACTTCGGACCCGAGCCCTCGAACGACGACGTTGCCCTCATCGTTCTGCGGGCGTCATGATGAAGCTCAACAATCGGTAAGGTGGGGTGGCGTGGGGCTGGCCTTGCACACGACACGACAGGACGGCCGCGCGACGATCTCCGCGCGCGGCTCTATCGACCTGCACTCCTCGGACGAGCTGCGAGCGCGGCTCACCGAGCTGGTGGACGCGGGCGAACGGGAGGTCGTGGTCGATCTGACCGCCGTCGACTTCTGCGACTCCTCGGGCCTGAACGTGCTCGTGCGCGCCTACAAGCACGCGCGGGCGCAGAACGCCACGCTCAGCGTCACCGGGGCCTACGGGCGCGTCGAGAACGTCCTGCGCACGACCGGACTCGACCGGTTCCTCATCGGGGGAGCGGCCGGCGAAGGGGTGGGTTCATGATCGATGTCACGTCCGGCGCGGGCGCCGCTCCCGCGCCCGCCCCGGCCGCGGCGGGCGGGACCGGGTGACCGATCCGATGACCGAGACCACGCTCCGCGCGGCGCCGCAGACCGAGGCGGTCGAGTACGCGCGCCGCCTCGCGGCGCGCACCATGCGCACCTGGTCGCTGCTGGAGCGCGAGGAGCTGGTGACCGCGATCGTCGCCGAGCTCGTCGCCAACGCCGTCCGGCACGCCGGCACCGCGCTGGAGCTGCGGCTCCTGCGCGGCGAGGCCCGGGTGCGGGTCGAGGTCCGCGACCGCGCCGTGCAGATGCCGCGGCTCACCGTCCCCGGCCCGCTCGACGAGTCGCACCGGGGCCTGTTCATCGTCGACCGGTTCGCCACCACCTGGGGCGCCGACCCCGTCACCGGCGGCAAGGTCGTCTGGGCCGAGGTCGCCCTCTGACCCGCCCGGCGCACACGACGAGGGGGCCGCGCGGATCGCGCGGCCCCCTCGTTGTATGCGACCGTCAGGCGTTGTGCCGGTACAGCTCGGCCACCATGAACGCCAGGTCCAGCGACTGGCTGCGGTTCAGCCGCGGGTCGCAGGCCGTCTCGTAGCGCTGCGGCAGGTCGTCCTCGACGATCTCGTGGCCGCCGCCGACGCACTCGGTCACGTCGTCGCCGGTGAACTCGATGTGGATGCCGCCGGGATGGGTGCCGAGCGCCCGGTGCACCTCGAAGAACCCGGCCACCTCGTCCAGCACGTCGGTGACCCGCCGCGTCTTGTGCCCGCTCGGCGCCTCGAAGGTGTTGCCGTGCATCGGGTCGCAGATCCACGCGACCGCGGCGCCGCTGCCGTGCACCTTCTCGATCAGCGGCGGCAGCGCCTCGCGGATCCGGCCCGCCCCCATCCGGGTGACGAACGTCAGCCGCCCCGGCTCGTTGTCGGGGTTCAGCCGCTCGATCAGCGCGAGCGCGTCGTCGGCCGACGTCGTCGGGCCGAGCTTCACCCCGATGGGGTTGCTGATCCGGCTGAGGAAGTCCACGTGCGCGCCGTCCAGCTGCCGGGTGCGCTCCCCGATCCACAGGAAGTGCCCCGACACGTCGTAGGGCCGCCCGCTGAGGGAGTCGATCCGGGTGAGGGCCCGCTCGTACTCCAGCAGCAGCGCCTCGTGGCTGGAGTAGAACTCCACGCTGTGGAACTCGTCGGGGTGCACCCCGCACGCCTTCATGAACGTCAGCGCCCGGTCGATCTCCCCGGCGAGCTGCTCGTAGCGGCGCCCGGCCGGCGACTGCGCCACGAAGTCCTGGTTCCAGGCGTGGACCTGCCGCAGGTCGGCGTAGCCGCCCTTGGTGAACGCCCGGCAGAGGTTCAGCGTGACCGCCGACGCGTGGTAGGCGTCCATCAGCCGCCGCGGGTCGTTGCGCCGCGACGCCGGGTCGAACGCCAGCCCGTTGACCGCGTCGCCCCGGTACGCCGGCAGCTCGACCCCGTCGCGGCTCTCGGTCGGCTTGGAGCGCGGCTTGGCGAACTGCCCCGCCATCCGGCCGATCTTCACCACGGGGACGCTCGCCGCGTAGGTGAGCACGACCGCCATCTGCAGGAGGGTCTTCAGCTTGTTGCGGACGGCGTCGGCGTTGGACCCCTCGAAGGTCTCCGCGCAGTCGCCGCCCTGGAGGACGAACGCCTCGCCGCGCGACACCTCGGCGAGCCGCTGCTTGAGCTGGTCGCATTCGCCGGCGAAGACGAGCGGCGGCTGCTTGGCGAGCGCGGCGGTCACCGCGGCCAGCTCGGCCGGGTCGGCCCAATCGGGCTGCTGCAGGGCGGGGAGGCCGCGCCAGGCGTCGAGCGCCCCCGTGACGCTAGAAGTACTCACGGTCCCCAAGGCTATGGCACATCCGGCCGCCCGGTACTAGCAGTACGGCGCAGCCGGTCTCGGTAAACGGCCGCGGGGCGGGCCCCAGGGCCCGCCCCGCGCATCGCACCGTGCTCTCCGTCCCGGCCGCGCCTACGCGGCCCGCCGTCCGGCGGTCTCGCGCTCGGGCAGCGCCTCGGCCGCCGCCGCCAGCGTCCGCCGGCCCGACAGGTCGGTCTCGGTCGCCAGCTGCCGGAGCCGCCGCAGCGACCGGTCGGTGATCTGTCGCACCCGGTTGTGGCTGAGGCCGTACCGGGCACCGATCTGCGCGTACGACAGCGGCTGCCCGCTGTCCATCCCGAACCGGGCCCGCAGGATCGCCGCCTCGCGCTCGGGCAGCCGCTCCAGCAGCCGGCCGAGGCCCTCCAGGTCGTCCAGCGCCATGATCTCGGCCTCCGGCGTCACCGCGTCCGGATCCTCCAGCAGGTCGCCCATGGGGGTCTCGCCCGCGTCGTCCACGGTCGCGTCCAGGCTCGCCGGGTCGCGCCGCCAGCGCAGCAGCTCGTCGACGTGCTCGGGCTCGGCGCCGACCGCCTCGGCCAGCTCGTCCCGGTTCGGCTCGCGGCCGAGGTCACGGCTCAGCTGCCGCTCCGCCCGGCGCAGCCGCGACAGCTCCTCCTCCACGTGGACGGGCAGCCGGATGGCGCGGGCGGTGTGGCTGAGGCCGCGCCCGATCGCCTGCCGGATCCACCACGTCGCGTAGGTGGAGAACTTGAAACCGCGGCGGTAGTCGAATTTCTCCACCGCGCGCATCAACCCGAGGTTGCCCTCCTGGATGAGGTCGATCAGAGGCAGCGAATCGGTGGGGTACTTGCGGGCGATGGACACGACGAGCCGCAGGTTCGCCTCGACGAAGCGCTGCTTGGCCCGCAGCCCCTCGGCAACGACCTCCGCCAGCTCGTCGCGCGACGCCCCCTCGGGCACCCTGCCCTCGTCGAGCAGCTGTTCGGCGTACAGGCCACCCTCGATCGCCTTGGCCAGATCGACCTCCGCCTCCGCGTCCAGCAGCGGCGAACGACCGATCCGGTCGAGGTACGCCCCGACGAGATCCTTGTCCGGGGCGTCGATCCTGGTGCCCTTGGTTCGGGTTGCAGCCATCCTGACCCTTCTCCGGTGCGATCTCCCTAAGACGTCAACGCCTAATTACCCCTCTGTGATTCCCGCTTGAGGAATACTGCGGGTCCGCGGGCCGCTCTATCGATCTGATACCCACACCGAGGAGAAAACGACATGGCGACGGTCACACTCACGGCGGACAACTTCGATCAGGTCGCCCGCGGCGGGGGCATCGTGCTGGTCGACTTCTGGGCCGCCTGGTGCGGCCCCTGCCGCCGCTTCGGCCCGGTCTTCGAGAAGTCGTCCGACAAGCACGACGACATCGTCTTCGGCAAGGTCGACACCGAGGCCGAGCCCGAGCTGCAGGCCCGCTTCGGCATCAGCTCCATCCCGACGCTCATGGCCGTCCGCGACGGCGTGATCGTGTACTCCGAGGCGGGGGCGCTGCCCGAGCCGCTGCTGGAGAACGTCATCGAGCAGGTCCGCGAGCTCGACATGGACGACGTCCGCAAGCGCATGTCGTCCTGACCCCGGACGGCGATGGCCGATGATGGACCGATGCTGCCCGACGTCGTCGACCACCTGGTGTGCCCCGTCTGCGGCGCCGGCCTCGCCATCACCGGCCGCGGCCTGCGCTGCCCCGAAGGGCACGCCTTCGACATCGCCCGGCAGGGCTACGCCAACCTCCTGCCGGGCGGCGCCCGGCCCGGGACGGCCGACACCCCGGAGATGGTCGCCGCCCGCGAGACCTTCCTCGGCGCCGGCCGCTTCGACGCGCTCACCGGGCGGATCGCGACGCTCCTCACCGGCCGCGCCACCGTCCTCGACGCCGGCGCCGGCACCGGCCACTACCTGGCGGCCGTCCTCGACGGCACGCCCGGCGCCGCCGGCATCGCGCTGGACCTCTCCAAGCACGCCGCCCGCCGCGCGGCCCGCGCCCACCCCCGCATCGGCGCCATCGTCGCCGACCTGTGGCGCCCGCTGCCCGTGCGCACCGGCTCGATGCACGCCGTCCTCAACGTCTTCGCGCCCCGCAACGCCGCCGAGTACCGGCGCGTGCTCGCTCCCGGCGGCGTCCTCTGCACCGTGACGCCCACACCCCGCCACTTCGGGCCGCTCGTCGGCGAGCTCGGCCTGATCAGCGTGGACGCCGCGAAGACCGACCGCACCGACCGCACCCTCGCCGGCGACTTCGCCCTCACCGACCGGGAGGAACTGGAGACCCGCGAGCCCCTCGGGCACGCGGAGATCGAAACGCTGGTCGGAATGGGACCGAGCGCCCACCACATCGACGCGGCGGAACTGCGCCGCCGCATCGGCGCGCTACCCGACCCGTTCCCGGTGCCCCTGTCGTTCGTCATCTCGCAGTACCGGCCCCTTTAGGGCCTGGCAGAGCTCCAGCGCGACCTGCGGCACGTCCCCGGCCTCGGCCAGACCGCCGACGCCCGGAACGTCCACCAGCTCATAGAGGAACGAGGCGGCCACCGCCTTCGTCGTCGCGGTGAGCAGCACCCGCTGCAAGGCCTGCCCCGCCCGCAGCCACTCGGCCGGCCCGTTCCCCGGCGTCGTGATCACGGCCTGCCGGGGCCCCTCGGCAGGCTCGTCCGGATCGGCCGAGGGCAGCAGATGCAGGGTCGCGCCCTCCAACCGCGCCGCCTCGGCGAGAACGTTGACCACCGGCAGGGACGGCGGTGTCCCCACAGGGGAGCGGCGCGCGGGAAAGGGCGTCAGCGTGGCGGCGTACAGGAGCCGATCGTCCTTGTTCACCTTGTGCCGCCCCGCGGCGAGCCGGACCGTCGCGAGGACCGCGGGACGCGCGGCGTCCGGCAGCAGGCGCACTACGGCGTCCCGCCCGATCTGCGCGGCCGCCAGGCGGAGGTTCACCAGCGCCGCCCCGCAGCTGATGTGCAGACCCCGGCCCGCCGGATCGCCCATCGCGCGGAACCGCTCGGGATCGGCGTGCACCTCGATGAGCCCGTCCACGACCTTCAACCGCCAGGCGTGCACGTCGTGGACGGTCGGACCCATGGTCCCGGCGATCACCAGCCGCGCGGCCGCCTGCCCGAGGACGGATGAGCTGCTCATGGGGATGTCCCTCCTGGCGCGGGCCCGAACGGCACCCGGAACCGCCACGGCCGGCGTCCCCTCGACGTCGTCCACGCGAGAACCACCTGCGATCTGCGTGAACGGGACGCGACTGAGCGAACCGTACCGCACTGTGAGCTGAGGCACGTAGTACCTGAACTGCACGGATACGGTTCTCTGGACCGGCGGTGATTTGACGGTCGCGCGCAGGGGTCCTAATGTCTTCCTCGCCCCAAGGGATGCGGGACGCCGGAGAGGCGGACGGCCCGAAGGGAACCAGCTCGGAAAACCGGTTCGGGTCACTCCCGGACTGCTGTACGATGAGCTGGTCAGCCCGGAACGGGATGCAGGACACCGCCAGGTGGCCGGCCCGATGGGCACACTCCCGGCAAATCGCAGTCGATCGGCCTTCGGTCGTTTCGATCGCTGATGCGCGGGATCTGTCGAAGCTCGGTCGCTCGAAATCGATCGCACGAAGGTCGGTTTGACAGGCAGAGTCAAGAC
>NZ_JAIBOA010000020.1 GCF_019458805.1 Actinomadura parmotrematis | reverse complement strand
TCGCGTGCGTTCAGGCGACCTTGGGGTCCGCGCTCTGCACGACCTCGAAGCTCCACAGCTCGGCGCCGCCCGCGACCGGGCCGCCGTGGCCGTGCCCGTGGCCGTGCCCGTGGCCCGCGCCGGCCTCGGAGCCCTGGGCGTCCTTGGCGGCCTCGGCGTGGCCGCGCTGGAACGCCTGGCTCTCGGTCCAGCGCTGGAAGTCCTCCTCGGACCGCCAGCGGGTGTACACGAGATAGCGCTCGGTGCCCTCCACCGGGCGCAGCAGCTCGAACCCCTCGAAGCCGTCGGCGGACTCCACCAGCCCGGCCCGCCCCGCGAACCGGCGCTCCAGCTCGTCGCGCAGCTCGGCGCTCACGGTGAGGACATTGATCTTGACCACGGACATGCGGGCCTCCGCCTCGACGCTCTCCTCGACACTGGGCACGACCCTATCCGCCCGCTCCGCGCCGGGCGGCGACCACCACGACCTGCGATGATGACGGTGTGCACTCGGTCGGCTACGTGAAATTTCACCAAACCTGGCCAAAGCGGTGGCGCGATCACCGCTCGACGGCCACCATGAGTAGCCGAGAAGCGGAGGGCACCCCGATGGCACGCCCGGAATCCGCTCGACCGAACCGGAGAGAACCGATGCCTGCCCGACCCTGGAGCGCCGCGTCGCTCGGGCCCGCCGCCCACGAGCCGTGGGTGGACGTGGCGTTCGGCCTCGGCGGGCTGTACGAGCGCGACGGGGACCTCGCGGTGGCCGCCGAGTGGTACCGCCAGGCCGCCGAGGAGGGCCACGCCGAGGCCCGGCTCCGGCTCGGCGACGTGCTCGGCCGCCTCGCCGACGCGCAGCGCACCGGCGCCGCCGAGGACCTGCTCGCCGAGGCCGGCCGCTGGCTGTCCGGCGCGCCCGACCCGACGTCCCCGGACGCCATCGGGCTGCTCACCGACCTGCTGAACCGGCACCAGCGCCAGGCGGCCCGGCGCGGCCTGGCGCCCGCCGCCGCCGGCTGACGGGCCGCCGCGGCGGCCGTGAACCGACCGCCGCCCTTGATCGTCAAAGGGGGGCGAGTGCCCCGACGAAGGACGGCGAGTTGAGCGGCGACGAGAGCGGCTACGTACCCCCCGACCACCGGACGACCGCGGAGTTCGCCGTCCCGGCGCCCGGCGGCGGCCGGTCCCCGGCCGGCGGGACGCGCGCGGACGATCCCATCGAGATCAGCCCGCTGCCGGACTACCCGGCGCAGCGGGACGACGCCCCCGCCGGGCCCCCGGCCGGCCAGTCCGCCGAGCCGCCCGCCGAGCCGCCCGCCACGGTGGTGGACGACCGCGTGGTCGCTCCGGCGGGCGCCACGCCGACCGTCACCGACCTGCGCATCGAGCGGGCGGGCGACCCCACCCGGACGGCGCCGCCCGGCCCGCCCGCGGCCGTGGAGCAGCCCGCGCCGGGCGCCCCGCGGCTCCCGCCGCTGCCGCTCACCCCGCCCGGCGGCGTCCCGGCGGCGACGCCGCAGCCGGGGCCGGGCGCGCCGCCGCCCCCGCCGCCCGCAGGGGCGCCGCAGGGCGGCGGTTCCTCGCGGCGCCGCACCCTCGTCCTCGCGCTGGTGGCCGCCGCCCTCGTGATCGTCGCGGGGGTCGCGGCGGCCCTGCTGCTCGGCGGGGGCGAGGACGAGGACAAGGCGGGGGCCCGGGCCCCGGCGCTCCGCCCGTCCTCCGCCGCCCCGTCCGGACCGGCCACCGGCGCCCCCGGCACGGAGCCGGGCGCCGTCCCCGGCAGCGCTCCCGGCAGCGCCCCCGGCGGGGAGCCCAGCGCGGCCCCGGGGAGCCCGCCCGCGCCGCAGCCGTCCGCCGCCGCCTCCGCGCCCCCGATCGGCCCCCTCGTGCAGGGCGACGGCGTCACCTACCAGCTCGTCGAGCAGGACGACGGCTACTACGAGGGCCGCATCACCTTCACCAACACCACCGGGAAGCCGCTGAAGACCTGGCGGCTGGCGTTCCGGGCGCCCGGCGGCACCGTGACGAACGTGTGGGGCGGCCGCCTCGCCAAGGGCGGCGGCGACGCGGTGATCGAGAGCGCGCCGGGCGCCGCGCCCGTCCCCGCCGGCGCCGAGTGGGAGGTCCGGTACGGGGTCGCGGGACCGCCGGCGCGGCCGCAGGGGTGCCGCCTGGACGGGCGGGCCTGCGGCTTCTGACCGCTCCCGGTGCCGCAGGTGGGCGCCGTATAGGCTCGGGCCATGCGTATCGCGAGGTTCTCCACCGACGAGGGCATGGCCTTCGGGGTGGTCGAAGAGAACACCGTCGCCGTCGTGGCGCCCCACCCCTTCGGCGAGCTCACCTTCACCGGCCACCGCCTGCCGCTGGAGGACGTCCGGCTGCTGGCGCCGATCCTGCCGAGCAAGGTCATCGCGATCGGCAAGAACTACGCCGCGCACGCCGCCGAGATGGGCGGCGAGGCGCCCGCCGAGCCGCTGATCTTCAGCAAGCCGTCCACCGCGGTGATCGGGCCGGGGGAGGCCATCGCCTACCCCGAGAAGCTGTCCGAGCGCGTCGACTACGAGGGCGAGCTCGCCATCGTCATCGGCCGCCTGGTCCGCGAGCTGCCGGCCGCCCGCGCGCACGAGGCCATCCTCGGCTACACCGTCGCCAACGACGTGACCGCCCGCGATCTGCAGAAGCGCGACGGGCAGTGGACGCGGGCCAAGGGGTTCGACACCTTCTGCCCGCTCGGCCCCTGGATCGAGACCGAGGTCGACCCGGCCGACCTCGCCATCACCACCACCGTGAACGGCGAGACCCGGCAGGACTCCCGCACGTCCCTGCTGATCCACGACATCCCCTCGCTGGTGGAGTACGTGAGCCAGGTGATGACGCTGCTGCCCGGCGACGTCATCCTCACCGGGACGCCCGCCGGCGTCGGCCCGCTGAGCGTCGGCGACGAGGTCACGGTGACCGTCGAGGGCGTCGGCAGCCTCACCAACCGGGTCGTCGCGCGTGACTGAACGCGCGGCCGGAACGGGGTCCGCCCGCGTTCGGGTATTCGTTTTGGCGCAGGTCCCCGAGTCCTGTAGTCTCTTCGAGGCGCGAGCGAACGGCCCGGGGAACCGGGGGGACGCGAGCGGCACTGGGGTATGGTGTAATCGGCAGCACGACTGATTCTGGTTCAGTTAGTCTAGGTTCGAGTCCTGGTACCCCAGCTGGTCCGATCTGATCGGATCGAGTTCAGGCCCCCGTCGTCTAGTGGCCTAGGACGCCGCCCTCTCAAGGCGGTAACGGCGGTTCGAATCCGCTCGGGGGTACGCGTGGGAGGCTCCGGCCGTCCCGTACGCAGACGGGCTCCCGTCGTCTAGTGGCCTAGGACGTCGCCCTCTCAAGGCGGTAACGGCGGTTCGAATCCGCTCGGGAGTACGAGCGAGGACCCCGACCCTTCCCGGGTCGGGGTCCTCTCGCGTTCCCGGGCCTTTCCCGCCTACCGGGCGGGTCGGCGCAGCATGCCGTGCCCCGCCGCCAGGTCCCAGGCGGCCTGGGAGGCGGGCGCGAGCAGGGCGCGGTCGGCCGGGCCGACGTAGCGGAGCTCGTCGATCTCGCCGGCCGGGCGGAACTCGCCGGTGTGGCCGCTCGCGAAGCAGGCCATCCGCACGCGGGCGAAGGCGGGCTGGTCGTGCGCGGCGGCGGTGAGCACGCCGAGCGGGCGGAAGGAGGGCCGGTCCAGCTCGACGCCGAGCTCCTCGCGGACCTCCCGCGACACCGCGGTCCAGTCGTCCTCGCCGGGCTCGCGCTTGCCGCCCGGCAGGTACAGCAGGTCCCGGCCGCGCGAGCGGACCGCCAGCATCCGGCCGTCGCGGGCGTGCACCCAGGCGACGACGTCCAGCTCAGCCATGGGGGCCGAGGCCCTCGACGGTGACGGGCGCTCCGGCGCCCAGCCCGAACCGCTCCGCCGCCGACCCCCGGTTGACCGCGAGGCCGAGCAGCCCGGAGGAGTCGATCCAGAGCAGCGGCTCGCCCTCGGCGACGCTGCCGAACGTCGCGACGAACGGCGCGCGGACGCCGCCGCCGTCCCAGGAGACCCGCAGGACGGTCCCGTGCGGGATCTCGCCGAGTTCGGCGGGTCCGGCGGACAGGATCAGGCTGCCGTAGCGGTCGGCGTACAGCACCGACGTGATGAGCGTGCCCTCGTGCGCGCGCGGGGGCGGCACGTCCAGGGGGAGCAGGCCGGTCGCGGGGCCGAGGTCGGCGAGGTCGGCGCCGTTCGCCAGGTGCGCGGCGGCGGGCGCGAAGACGTCGCGGCCGTGGAAGGACGTGGAGACCTCGGGCAGCCGGTAGGCGGGGTCCTCCAGGCGGTGCGCGGCGAGCGCGCCGCCGAGCGCGGCCGCGGCCGGGGCCAGCAGCCCGTTGTCGGGGCCGACGAGCACGTCGCCGCGCCCCGTCCGGACGCCGACGGGGTGCCGCGCGGTCCCGACGCCCGGGTCGACGATGCCGACGTGCACGCCGACGGGCAGGTAGGGGAGCGCCTGGGCGAGCAGCATCGCGCCCTCCGCGACCGCGTACGGGGTGATCTCGTCGCTGAGGACGTGCACCCGCGCGTCCGGCGCGATCCGGTGCACGACCCCGGCGCAGATGCCGGTGTAGGCGGCCCCGAAGTCGGTGGCGAGGCTGATGTAGGGACGGCTCACGCGGCCACGCTAACAAGGCCGGGCCGGGGCGGCTCACGCCAGGGCGAAGACGACGCCGAGGGCGCCGAGCAGCACCGTCGTGCCCGTCGCCATCAGCACCGACACCGGGTCGGCGACGGCCCGGCCCGCCGCGAGCCGGCGGGCGCGCCGGTGGTGCTGCCGCCAGGCCCGCCGGAACTGCAGGGAGGCGGCGGCGCAGACCGCCGCGCCGGCGAGGCCCGCGGCCGTGGCGTCCGGGGCGAGCCGGACGCAGAGCAGCCCGGCGACGATCAGGGCGAGGGTGGTGCGGGACCAGGCGAGCGCCGTCCGCTCGGGCTGCGCGCCCCGGTCCCAGAGCGTCACGGGCGTGCCGGGCGGCGCGGGCGGCGCGGCGTCACCGGGTCACCAGCAGCGCGGCGAGCAGCACGACGGCGCCGATCGCCAGGCCGTAGGACAGCAGCGGCGCGAGCGCGGGCGGCGGCAGCGTCTCGGCCCGGCGGAGCGCCCGCTCGGTGCGCAGCCAGCGGTGGAACGCGAGGCCCGCGACGAGCGCGCCGGTGGCGGCGAAGCCGGCGGCGAGGGCGGCGCGGAGCGGCGCGGCGAGCAGGTGCCCGCTCAGCGACAGCCCGATGCCGGCGGCGATCATCGCGAGGGCGGTGCGGATCCAGGCGAGGAAGGTGCGCTCGTTGGCGAGGGTGAAGCGCGGGTCGGGGTCGCTGCCCTCGGCCAGCAGCCGGTCGGCCCAGCGGCCGCCGGTGGATTCGGGGGATTCCAGCGCACTCATGATGGGTCGATTGTATCGGCGATCGCGCCATTCACGAGGGCCGGGATTCACCGATGAATTCCGATATGAAAGAGCGGAATTCTTCGGTAGGCGCAGGTCAGGACCGTTCCGCCGCGTCGCGGGCGGGAAATCCAGGCGCCATTCCGCCGGTCAGCCGGCGCCGAAGTGGCGGGCCGCCGCGTGCTCCTGCGCCAGCCGGTGCAGGGCGATGAGCACCTGCTCGTACACCGCGGTCGACACGACCGCGCAGTGCAGCGCGCGGCCGCGCGGGCCGCCGTCCGGCCCGAGGCGGGCGGCGCCGTGCTCGGCGATCTCGCCCGCCGCGCGGATGTAGGGCCGCAGGTCGGCCAGCGTGATCGGGAACCCGAGCCGGCGGAGCTCGACGAAGCCCTGCGCGAGCAGCTCGCGCGCGGGGGCCCGCTCGGACACCTGCCAGCCGAGCTCGCCGAGCAGCGCCGCGACGTCCTCGCGGGCGGCCCGCCGGTCCGGGCCGGCCTCGGGGGCGGCGTGCGGGCCGAGCGCGTGCTGGGCGGCGCGGATCAGCTCGGCGGCCGGCACCCGCTCGTCGTCCAGCAGGCCGACGACCCGCTTGACGGTGGCGACGGGCAGCCCGCCGAGCTCGCGCAGCGCCTTGATCAGCCGCAGCCGCTCCAGGTGGCGCCGGTCGTACTCGGCCCGGGTGCTGCCCGCCGCGGCGCCGCGCGGCAGCAGCCCCTCCCGCATGTAGTACTTGATCGTCTGAACGGTCAGGCCGCTGCGGTCGCTCAGCTCGGAGATCTGCATTCCGTCACCTCTCGGTCACCGCCTGGAAGGATCGTAGGTCGCGGCGGGTCCGGCCGGGCGGCCTTTGCGGAATGCGGTTCAGCCCACCTCGGTGGCGAGCCGCAGGTCGGCGATGGAGCGGCCGGCCTGCAGGTGGTAGGCGGCGGGCAGCCGGTCGTCCAGCGGCACCCGGACGGCGGCGCTCTCGCCCGGCCCGGCCTCGACGACGGCGAAGCCGGCCAGCCGGATCGGCGTCCCCTCGCCGAAGGCGTAGAGCTGGACGACCTCGCGGCCGGGCCGGTCGCCGGCGTTGCGGACGAGCACCTCGGCGACGCCGTCCTCCACCGACAGGGCGTCGTACTCCCAGGTCGTGTAGCCGAGGCCGTGCCCGAACGGGTAGGCGATGTCGGCGGCGGCGTAGTGGCGGTAGCCGATGGAGGTGCCCTCGGTGTAGGCGAGGGTGCCGTCCCCGTCCGGGACGACGGGCAGCAGGTGCTCCTCGGTCGCCGGGTGGGTGGTGGGGAGCCGCCCGCCGGGCTCGGCGGCGCCGGTCAGCACGTCGGCGAGGGCCGCGCCGCCCTCCTGGCCGGGCAGCCAGGCCCACAGCAGCGCGCCGACCTCGCCGCGCCAGGGCGTCAGCACGGGGGCGCCCGCGTTGACGACGACGACCGCGTCGGGGCGGGCGGCGGCGACGGCGCGCACCAGCTCGTCCTGGCGGCCGGGCAGCCGCAGCGTGGCGCGGTCGAAGCCCTCGCTCTCGACGTCGTCGTTGGTGCCGACCATGACGATCACCGCGTCGGCGGCCGCGGCGGCCCGCACGGACGCGGCGAGCTCGGCGTCCTCGTCCAGGTGGGGCGCCCAGTGGCCGAGGCCGAGGACGACGCCGAAGCCGCCGGGCCGCAGCTCGTGGCGGAGCTCGACCGCGACGCGCCGCCCCGCCTTCAGCTCGGCCTCCACCCGGTGCTCGGGCGGGCGGACGAGCGCCTCGACGGCGTCCGCGCCCTCGGGGAGCCGCTGCTCGATCACGGTGGTGGCGCCGTCCAGGTCCAGCTCGAAGCGGCCGATACCGGTGACGGCGAAGGTGTGCGCGCCGTCCTCGGCGACGGTGACGGCGGTGCGGGCGCGGATCCGCCGGGTCCCCTCCGGCAGCCCGCCGATCAGCTTGAACGCGGCCGCCCGCCGGTGCTCGGAGGCCAGGACGGCGCCGTCGCCGTCCAGGTACTCCAGCCGCACCCCCGGCTCGCCCGTCTCGGGGTCGGCGGTGATCTCCAGCGGCAGGGGCGCCAGCCGCTCGTGCGGGTACACGCCGGCGCGGACCTCGATCTCCGCGCCGTCGCCGAGCGCCGCGCGCAGCCCCTCCAGCGGGGTGACGACGTGCTCGGGGGTGACGTGCGCGCTGCCGCCGCCCTGCGCGCTGAACCGCACCGCGTTCGGGCCGATCAGCGCGACCCGGCGGGGCGCCGCGAGCGGCAGGACGCCGCGGTCGTTGGCGAGCAGGACGGTCGCGGTCGCGGCGAGCGAGCGCAGCCGGTCGCGGGCGTCGGGCGGCGTGGTGGCGGGCGGCGGCGCCGGGTGGCCGTCCAGCGCGCCGGTGCGGGCGGCGAGGCGCAGCACCCGCAGCACCTTGTCGTCGACCAGTTCCGCGGCGACGCGGCCCGCCCGGACGGCCTCGGCCAGCCGGTCGCGCCAGCGCGCCCGCGGGCCGCCGGGCATCTCCACGTCCAGCCCGGCGTTGGCGGACGCCTCGGTGGAGCGGACCGCGAACCAGTCCGAGACGACCACGCCGTCGAAGCCCCACCGGTCCTTCAGCAGCCCGGTGAGCAGCGGCCGGTTCTCGGTCATCGAGACGCCGCCGACGCCGTTGTAGGCGGCCATGACGGCCCACGCGCCGGCCCGGACGGCGTCCTCGAACGGCCGCAGGTACAGGGTCTCCAGCGCCGCGGCGGGGATGTCGGCGCGGTAGGTCATGCGGTCGGTCTCGGAGTCGTTGCCGACGAAGTGCTTGGCGGTCGCGGCGACCCCGGCCGACTGGACGCCCGCCACGAACGCCGCGCCGATCCGGCCGGTGAGCAGCGGGTCCTCGGCGTAGTTCTCGAAGTGCCGGCCGCCGAGCGGGGTGCGGTGCAGGTTGACCGTCGGGGCGAGCTGCACGTGCACGCCCCGGTCGCGGGCCTGCGCGCCGTTCAGCCGGCCCGCCCGCTCGGCGAGCGCGACGTCCCAGGTCGCGGCGAGCGCGCTCGGGTTGGGGAACAGCAGGCCGGTCTCCCGCTCGTCCCAGCTGCGGCCGCGCACGCCGCTCGGCCCGTCGGACATGACGAGGGCGCGGAGCCCGATCCGCTCGACCGCCGGCAGCGTCCAGAAGTCGGCGCCGGTCAGCAGGCCGGTCTTCTCCTCCAGGGTGAGCCGCGCCAGGCGGTCGCGCAGGTCGGACTCGTCGACGGGCATGGCGTCTCCTCGGGTGGGCCGTGCGGGCGGCCGCGTCCGGGCCGTCCCACCCGTCCCTTGCCGCCCGGGGCGCACTCTATGTCGGCGCGGCGGCGGGCCGGAAGGTTTCTTGACCCGGCCGGGTGCGGGCGGCGGTCAGGAGGCCGTCCGGCGCATCCCCTCGGAGATCTTCTCGGCGGCCGCCACCACCGGGCCGGCGTGCAGCCGCCCGGGGGAGCGGGTGAGGCGCTCCAGCGGCCCCGACACCGACACCGCCGCGATCACCCGGCCGCCGGCGCCCCTTATGGGCGCCGACACCGACCCGACGCCCTGCTCGCGCTCGCCGACGCTCTGCGCCCAGCCGCGCCGCCGCACCGAGGCGAGCGTCGTCGCCTCGAACTTGGCGCCGCGGAGGCCCCGGTGCATGCGGTCGGGCTCCTCCCAGGCCAGCAGGATCTGCGCGGCCGACCCGGCCGTCATCGGCAGCGCGGCGCCGACCGGGACGGTGTCGCGCAGGCCGCTCGTGCGCTCGGCGGCGGCGACGCAGACCCGCACGTCGCCCTGGCGGCGGAACAGCGAGGCGCTCTCGCCGGTCAGGTCGCGCAGCTGCGCGAGGATCGGCTGGGCGATCGCGAGCAGCCGGTCCTCGCCCGCCGCGACGGCGAGCTCGGCGAGGCGCGGGCCGAGGATGAACCGGCCCTGGGTGTCGCGGTGGACGAGGCGGTGGTGCTCCAGCGCGACGGCGAGCCGGTGGGCGGTGGGCCGGGCGAGACCGGTGGTCTGCACGAGCTGCGCGAGGGACGCCGGACCGGCCTCCAGCGCATTCAGCACCAGAACCGCTTTGTCGAGTACGCCGACTCCGCTAGAGTTGTCCATGTCTTGATATTGCCGTCTCGTCATATGAGATGCAAGTCGAGGTCGAGGACCGCGGCGCAGAGCAGCGCCGGGACACGAACACAGGTGAGGTGGAGCGATGGGCCGCACATTGGCCGACAAGGTGTACGACGCGCACGTCGTGCGACGTGCCGAGGGCGAACCGGATCTCCTCTACATCGACCTGCACCTGGTGCACGAGGTGACCAGCCCGCAGGCGTTCGACGGGCTGCGCCTGGCGGGCCGCCCGGTCCGCCGGCCCGACCTCACGATCGCCACCGAGGACCACAACGTCCCGACGACCGACCTGCTGAAGCCGATCGCCGACCCCGTCTCGCGCACCCAGGTCGAGACGCTGCGCAAGAACTGCGCCGAGTTCGGAATCCGGCTGCACCCGATGGGCGACGCCGGCCAGGGCATCGTGCACGTCATCGGCCCGCAGCTCGGCCTGACCCAGCCCGGCATGACGGTGGTCTGCGGCGACTCGCACACCTCCACCCACGGCGCGTTCGGCGCGCTGGCCCACGGCATCGGCACCAGCGAGGTCGAGCACGTCCTCGCCACCCAGACGCTGCCGCAGGTCAAGCCGGAGATGATGGCCGTCACGGTGAACGGCTCGCTGCCCGCCGGCGTCACCGCCAAGGACCTCATCCTGGCGATCATCGCCGAGATCGGCACCGGCGGCGGCCAGGGCCACATCATCGAGTACCGCGGGCAGGCGATCCGCGAGCTGTCGATGGAGGGCCGCATGACGGTCTGCAACATGTCCATCGAGGCGGGCGCCCGCGCCGGCATGATCGCCCCCGACGAGACGACCTTCGCCTACCTCAAGGGCCGCCCCAACGCCCCGCAGGGCGCCGACTGGGACGCCGCGGTGGAGTACTGGACGTCGCTGCGCACCGACGACGACGCGGTCTTCGACAAGGAGATCGTGATCGACGCGGCGACGCTCACGCCGTTCGTCACCTGGGGCACCAACCCCGGCCAGGGCCTGCCCCTCGCCGCCTCGGTGCCCGACCCGGCCGCCATCGAGGACCCGACCGAGCGCCAGGCCGCCGAGCGCGCCCTGGAGTACATGGGCCTCACCGCGGGCACCCCGCTCCGCGACGTCGCCGTGGACACCGTCTTCGTCGGCTCCTGCACCAACGGCCGCATCGAGGACCTGCGGGCCGTCGCCGACGTCCTGCGCGGCCGCCGCGTCGCGGGCGGCGTCCGCATGCTGGTCGTGCCGGGCTCCATGGAGGTCAAGGCGCAGGCCGAGCGGGAGGGCCTGCACGAGGTCGTCTCCGCCGCGGGCGCCGAGTGGCGCGAGGCCGGCTGCTCGATGTGCCTGGCGATGAACCCCGACAAGCTCACCCCGGGCGAGCGCAGCGCGTCCACCTCCAACCGCAACTTCGAGGGCCGCCAGGGCCCCGGCGGCCGCACCCACCTGGTGTCGCCCGCCGTCGCCGCCGCCACCGCCGTCACCGGCCGCCTGGCCGCCCCCGCCGACCTGTAAGGAGCCCCGGACATGGAAGCCTTCACCGTCTACACCGGGCGCGCGGTCCCGCTGCGCCGCAGCAACGTCGACACCGACCAGATCATCCCGGCGGTCTGGCTGAAGCAGGTCAGCCGCACCGGGTTCGACAAGGGCCTGTTCTCGGCCTGGCGCGAGGACCCGTCCTTCGTGCTGAACCAGCCGCAGTACGCCGACGCCGGCATCCTGGTCGCCGGCCCCGACTTCGGCACCGGCTCCTCCCGCGAGCACGCCGTGTGGGCCCTGCAGCAGTACGGGTTCCGCGTCGTCATCGCGCCGCGCTTCGGCGACATCTTCCGCAACAACTCCACCAAGATGGGGCTGCTGCCGGTCGTCCTGCCCGCCGAGACCGTCGCGGCGCTGCAGGACCAGGCCGAGCGGGACCCGGCCGCCGAGATCACCGTCGACCTGGAGAGGCGCGAGGTGCGCGGCGGCGCCGTCACGGCGTCCTTCGAGATCGACGACTACACCCGCTGGCGGCTGCTGGAGGGCCTGGACGACATCGGCCTCACCCTGCGGTACGCCGACGACATCGCCGCCTTCGAGGCGGAGCGGCCGTCCTACAAGCCGGTCACCACGGTCTGATCCGGGCGCCCGGACCGGAGCGCCCCGTCCGGGCGCTCCGGCCCCCCGCCCTGCGGGCCCGCCCCGCCGTCGAGGACAATCGACGCCGAAGGCAGGACCGCGACGGTGGGGGAGGGCGAGCGTCCGATGCCGGTCCCGGAGGAAGGGCCGCGGTGGGAGGACCCCGAGCTGACCCGCCTCGCGCGGCGGCTCCGCGACGCCCACCGGCTCGTCGCGCCGCTGCCCGCCGAGCACCGCAAGCGGCTCATCAGGCACCTTCTGGCGATCACCGATCTGGCCAAGCGGGACACCGCGCTGGCGGCCCGCCGGCTGGACGCGTTCCTGGCCGATTTTCACGGCACCCCCGACGCCCGATAGCGTGCATGGTGGCCGGATCCGGTCCGGCGCCCTGGCGAGAGGGGGGCGATGCCGACAAAAACGTCAGCGACACGGGAACTCTTCCGCGCTGGTGATTGTGTCGGTGTCAACGCTCCCTTAGTTTCGTTCGGGCAAGGGGGGAACCAGAGGAGTAACCCATGAACAAGCGAGAGCTGGTCGACGCGATCTCCGACCGCCTGGGCAGCAAGAAGGCCGCGGCCGAGGCTGTCGACGCGATCCTGGAGACGATCCAGAGCACGGTCGCCAAGGGCGACAAGGTCGCCATCACCGGTTTCGGTTCGTTCGAGAAGGCCGACCGGCCCGCTCGTACGGCGCGTAACCCCGCAACGGGCAAGACGATCGAGGTTCCCGCCACGTCGGTGCCGAAGTTCAAGGCCGGCGCGGACTTCAAGAACCTGGTGGCCGGCAAGAAGTAGCACCACCCGGCACACGGCGCCCGGGAACCGCATGAGCGTGCGGTTCCCGGGCGCCGTCGCGTGTCCGGGGGGCCGGCGGGCGTCCCGGCGGGCGCTCAGGCGCCCTCGGGCAGCGGGAACGTCGACAGCGTGATCACCGAGATGCGGTAGTCGGCGTCCAGCGCGAGGTTCACCCGCTGCCCCGACCGCAGCAGCCGGAGGCCGCCCGCGTCGAACGCGGCGGTGCCGAAGGGCAGCTCGGTCCCGTCGTCGAGCAGCACGCTGCCCGAGCG
Organism: Actinomadura parmotrematis; assembly: GCF_019458805.1. Lineage (GTDB taxonomy): Bacteria > Actinomycetota > Actinomycetes > Streptosporangiales > Streptosporangiaceae > Spirillospora > Spirillospora parmotrematis. The sequence continues at coordinate 119,496 of NZ_JAIBOA010000020.1, read as the reverse complement.
GGTCCCGGCGTCGTAGGTGCGCACCGTGGCCTGCATGATCGTCACCTTAGCCCGTCACGCCGGGCCGCGCGGGGCGCCCGCCGTCCAGCAGCGCGGCCACGGCCGCGGTGCGCGGGCCGGTGCCGAGGGCGAGGGCGGTGGCGAGGTCGCCGGGGGTGTCGACGTCCCGGCGGACACTGGCGATGCCGTCCAGCAGCAGCTCCCGGGCGCCCTGCGCGCGGTGCGCGTCCCGCGAGGCGCCCCCGAACGCGGGCCGGAACGGCACCCCCGGCCGCACGGTGTAGAGGGTCGTGCCGACGCCCTGGGCGTCGGGGACGAACGCCTCGGGCGCCCCGGCCGCCGCCGCCAGCACCCGTGCCAGCTCGTCGGGGCGGAGCGCGGGCAGGTCCGCCGACAGGGCGCCGACCCCGGCGTCCGGCGCCGCCGCCCGGCCCCGCGCCGCCCCGTACTCCAGGGCCGGGTTCAGGCCCGCGTCCGGCCGGTCGGGGACGACCGTCGCGCCGAGCGCGGCGAGCTCGGCGGCGGGCACCGGGTCGTCGGTGACCACGATCACATCGCGGACGGCGGCGCAGCGCAGCGCCGCGGCGACGGTGTCGGCCGCGACCGCGAGCGCGAGCGCCTGCCGGTGCGGGCCGGCGGCCGCGGCCATACGGGTCTTGGCCAGCGCGAGCACCTTGACCGGCACCACGAGCGACCAGGGAAGTCGGGACTCACTGCTTGCTGCTGTAGACATGGCGAACTCGACACTATGCGGCGGCAACCGCGAGACTGAGGACATCCCACGCCGAGGCGTGGCCGATCGAGGAGGGACGGGCATGCGCGACGGCTATTCCCCCGCCTGGCGGAGGTTCACGATCGTCATCCTGCGCCCGCTGCTGTACGGGCTGCTGAAGCGGGACTGGCGGGGCCGCGGCAACGTGCCGCGCACCGGCGGTGTGATCATCGCGGCGAACCACATCTCCGAGGCGGACCCGCTCGCGCTCGCGCACTTCGTCTACGAGTCCGGCCGCTACCCGGTGTACCTCGCCAAGTCCACGCTGTTCGACGTGCCGCTCCTGCGCGCCGTCTTCCGCGGCACCGGCCAGATCCCGGTGTACCGCGACCGCACGGACGCCTCGCTCGCGCTGCGCGACGCCGAGGAGGCGCTCCGCCGCGGCGAGTGCCTGATGTTCTACCCCGAGGGCTCGTGCACCCGCGATCCCGACCTGTGGCCGATGACCGGCCAGACCGGCGTCGCCCGCATGGCGCTGAAGACCGGCGCCGCCGTCGTCCCGGTCGCCACCTGGGGCGCGCAGGAGCTGCTGCCCTACAAGAAGGGCGAGGCGACGGGGCTCCGCGGCGAGCTGAAGAAGGGCTTCCACCCCTTCCCCCGCAAGACGATGAAGGTCGCCGCCGGGCCGCCCGTGGACCTGTCGAAGTACGCCGGCGAGCCGCTCACCAAGGACATCCTGCACGCCGCCACCGAGGACATCATGGAGCAGATCGCGCTGCTGCTCGGCGGGCTGCGCGAGGCCGAGCCGCCCGCCGTCCGCTACGACCACCACAAGGTGCGCGAGGAGCGGCGCCGCGCCGCCGAGGAGGGCCCGGCCGGGCCCGTCCCGCCGGCGGCCGGCCCGGGGAGCGGCGCGTGACCTTCCGCACCGCCGTCATGGGCGCCGGGTCCTGGGGCACGGTGTTCGCCAAGCTGCTCTGCGACGCGGGCGGCGACACGACGATCTGGGGCCGCCGCGCCGCCGCCGTCGAGGCCGTCAACGAGCGGCACGAGAACCCCGACTACCTGCCCGGCGTCGCGCTGCCCGAGGCGCTGCGCGCCACCACCGACCCCGCCGAGGCCCTCGCCGGCGCCGACTTCGTCGCGCTCGCGGTGCCCGCGCAGACGCTCCGCGAGAACCTCACCGCCTGGCGGGAGCTGCTGCCGCCGGACGCGGTGCTGGTCAGCCTGATGAAGGGCGTCGAGCTCGGCGGCTCGCGGCTGATGTCGGAGGTCATCGGCGAGGTCGCCGGCGCCCCCGCCGACCGGATCGCGGTGTTCTGCGGCCCGAACCTGGCCCGCGAGATCGCCGCGGGCCAGCCGGGCGCCGCCGTCGCCGCCTGCACCGACGCGACCGTCGCGCGCCGCCTCCAGGAGGCGACGATGACGCCGTACTTCCGCGTCTACACGACCACCGACGTCGTCGGCTGCGAGCTCGGCGGCGCGGTGAAGAACGTGGTGGCGCTCTGCGTCGGGATGGCCGTCGGGCTCGGCTTCGGCGACAGCACCCGCGCCCTGCTGATGACGCGCGGCCTCGCCGAGACCGCGCGGCTCGGCGCGGCGCTCGGCGCCGACGAGCACACCTTCGCCGGGCTCGCCGGGATGGGCGACCTCATCGCGACGTGCAGCTCGCCGCTGTCGCGCAACCGCACCTTCGGCGAGAACCTCGGCAAGGGCATGAGCGTCGACGAGGTGATCGCCGTCACCAAGCAGACCGCCGAGGGCGTCAAGTCGTCGGAGGCGGTGCTGGAGCTGGCCCGCAAGCACGGCGTGGAGATGCCGATCGCCGAGGCCGTCGCGGCGGTGCTCTACCGCGACATGCCGATCATGGACGCGGCGGTCTCGCTCATCTCGCGCTCCCCGAAGCCCGAACGGTACGGTGTGTGACATGCTGTGAGCGATGCGTAAAGAGCTCCGGGGGCTCGGCGAGAACACCCGCGCCGCGCACCCGCCCACGCCGCCCGTCCCGCAGCAGGCGCCGCTCGGCCTGCCGGTCTGGCGCGCCGGCGCGTACGCCTTCGCCGGCGCCGCCGAGCACGCCGCCCTCGCCGCCGGCGAGGCGCCCGGCTACACGAGCGGCCTCGCCGGGAACCCGTCCGCCGACGCGTTCGCCGAGGCGCTCGCCGCGCTGGAGGGCGTCCGGCTGAGCGAGCCGGTCGAGGCGCAGGCGTTCGCCTCCGGCATGGCCGCCGCCACCGCCGTGCTGCTGGCCTTCACCGGCGCCGGCGCGCACGTCGTCGCGCCCGCCGCCTGCGACGGCGGCCTGCACGGCCTGCTCACCGGCCTGCTCGCCCGGTTCGGGGTGCGGGCCAGCTTCGTCGACGGCGCCGACCCGGCGGCGGTGCGCGCGGCGATCCGCCCGTCCACCCGGCTGGTGTGGGCCGAGACGCTGTCGGCGCCCGCGATGGCGGTCGCCGACCTGCCGCTGCTCGCCGAGATCGCGCACGAGGCGGGCGCGCTGCTGGTCGCCGACTCCACCCTCGCCACGCCGGTCGTCTGCCGGCCGCTGGAGCACGGCGCCGACCTCGTCGTGCACGCCGCCGGCACCTGCCTCGGCGGGCACGGCGACGCGACCGGCGGCGCCGTCGCCGGGGCGCCCGCGCTGCTCGCCGAGCTCCGCCGGGTCCGCACCGACACCGGCGCCGTGCTCGCGCCCGACGAGGCGTTCCTGCTGCGCCGCGGCCTGGAGACGCTGCCGCTCCGGATCCGCCGCCAGTGCGACACCGCGAACCTGTTCGCCGCCGCCCTCGCCCGCCACCCCGACGTGAAGGCGGTCGGCTACCCGGGCCTGCCGGGCCATCCGGGGCACGCGCTGGCCCGCGAGCTGTTCGACGCCGGGCCCGAGGGCACCCGCTTCGGCGCGGCCGTCACCGTCACCCCGCACGGCGGCGCGGACGCCGGGCTCGCGCTCGCCGACGCGCTGCGGCTGCCGCTCGTCGCCGCGACGTTCGGCGGCGCCCGCACCACCGCGCACCATGTGGCGTCCACCACGCACCGCCACCGCGGCCCGGACGCGCTCGCCGCGGCCGGCGTCGACCCGGGCGCGGTGCGGTTCTCGCTCGGGCTGGAGGACGCCGACGATCTGATCAGGGACGTCACCGAGGCGCTCGCCGCGCTGCGGCGCGCCCGCGGCGCCGCGACCCGGGAGCCGCTCGTGGCCGATACCGGCTGATCACCGGTAGGGTCGGGCATCATGTCCCAGGCTTCAAAGATCCGCGTGGCCGTGGTCTTCGGCGGACGCAGCTCCGAGCACGCCATCTCCTGCGTCACCGCGGGCGCCGTCATGGCCGCCATGGACCGGGACCGCTACGAGGTGGTCCCGGTCGGCATCGCCCGCGACGGCCGCTGGGTGCTGGCCGGGCCGGGCCAGCGGCTCGCCATCGAGGACGGCGCGCTGCCCGAGGTCGACGGCTCCGGCGCGGCCCTCGCGCTGCCCTTCGACCCGGACGCCGCCGGGCTGGTGGAGCTGGCGCCGGGCGAGGTGCCGCGCGCCCTCGGCGAGGTCGACGTGGTGCTGCCGCTGCTGCACGGCCCCTACGGCGAGGACGGCACCATCCAGGGCATGCTGGAGCTCGCCGGGATCCGCTACGCCGGCGCCGGGGTGCTGGCGAGCGCGGTCGGCATGGACAAGGGCTTCATGAAGCTGGTCTGGCAGGCGTCCGGGCTGCCCGTCGGCCCCTACGTGCTGGTCGGTGACCGCGAGTGGCGGCGCGAGCGCAAGCGCAAGCTCGACGAGATCGCCGAGCTCGGCCTGCCCGTCTTCGTCAAGCCGGCCCGCGCCGGGTCGAGCATGGGCATCACCCGCGTCACCGCCGAGGACGGCCTGGAGGCCGCGATCGAGGCGGCCCGCGAGCACGACCCGAAGGTCATCGTGGAGGCCGCGATCGTCGGCCGCGAGATCGAGTGCGGGGTGCTGCAGGGCCTGGACGACGGGCCGCCGCAGGCGAGCCTGCCCGCCGAGGTCCTCACCTCCGGCGACCAGGACTTCTACGACTTCACGACCAAGTACCTCGACGGCTCGACCAGCCTCGCCATCCCGCCGGACCTGCCGCCGGCGGCGGTCGCCGAGGTGCAGGCGATCGCGGCGCGGGCCTTCGACGCGCTGGACTGCGAGGGCCTCGCCCGGGTCGACTTCTTCTACACCGCCGACGGCCGCTGGCTGCTGAACGAGATCAACACGATGCCGGGGTGCACGCCGACGTCGGCGTTCCCGCAGATGTGGGCGGCGAGCGGGATGGACTACCCCGCGCTGGTGGACCGGCTGGTCCGGACGGCGCTGGAGCGGCCGCTCGGCCTGCGCTGACGGAGGCCCCGGCCGGGGGCGGCCGCCGTCCGGGCCGGTGATCGGCGTCTTACGCAAGCTTCGTGGCGCCGAAACCGTCCGGTAACAGGCCGGGCGGCAGGATCGGGTCCTGCACCGACCGTCCCGGAAGGACCCGCTCCCTTGTCGCTCTCTCTCGCGCCCTCGCCCGCCCGCTCCGTGCTCGGGCACGACCGCTGGCACCCCGACATCCCGGCCGTCGCCGAGGTGATCACCGGGGGGACGGTGCGGATGGAGTGCCAGGGCCGTGCCCCCGGCGCCGACGCGGTGCTCTGCGGGCCCCTGGTGGTCGTCGGCGCCGAGCCCGGCGACGTGATCGTGGTGGACGTGCTGGGGGTCGGGCCGGCGGGCGGCGGCCCCGCCCGCGCCGGGCACCCCGGCGTGATCGGCTGCGCGCCGGACGCCGGGGCGCTGCGCGCCGCCGGGGGCGCCGAGCCCGCGGGCGTCCCCGCGCTGCTCGGCGGGGTGCGGCCCGAGGCGCCCGGCTACGGCCAGGTGGCGGCCGAGGCGGTGCGGAGCGAGACGCGCGGCCGGCAGATCGGCTCGTGCGCGATCGCGCCGCTGACGGCGGGCTCGCGCATCCTGCTGCCGGTGCACGTGCTCGGCGCGAAGCTGTCGGTCGGCGACCTGCACTTCCCGGCGAGCGCCGCGCAGGACTGCCGGCGCGCGCCGCTCGCCGGGTGGATCGACCTGCGCGTCAACCTCACCCGGCGGGGCGTCGAGCGGTTCCGGGTGGCCGGGCCGATGCTGATGCCCTCCCCGTCCTGATCAGCCGTCCTCGTCCGCCTCGGCCGCCGCCTCGGCCTCGCGGCGCAGGCGCTTCTCGTGCTCGGCGATGAGGGTGTCGGCCTGCACGCTCAGCTTGGAGCCGAGCGGCCAGCCGATGTAGTGGGTCAGGAAGATCGCGATCTCGCGGAGTTCGTCGGCGGTGAGCTCGCCGTTGCCGAGGGCGGCCGGGATCTGGATGTCCAGCACGTCGTTCAGGCCCTGCCCGGCGAGGGCGCCGATGAGCAGCAGCCGCCGGTCGCGGAAGGACAGGCCGGGGCGCGTCCAGATGTCGGCGAACAGGTGGTCGACGGTGAGGTGGAAGAACTCCCCGGGGGCGTCGCCGATCTCCCAGCCGTAGACCCGGCGCATCATCTCCAGGCCGCGCGCGCGGCGCTCATCCATCGCGGTCCTCCCCGAGTCCGAGCCCGGCGGCGAGCCGCTCCAGGGCGAGCCGGGCGAGCGGGGCGTCCACGCCGAGCTCCCCGGCGAGCTCCAGCGCGAGCGCCAGGTCCTTCGCGCCGAGCGAGTGGACGTTCTGCATGATCGGGTACAGGTCGTCGGCGGGATCCAGCGGCGCGGCGGTGCCGCGCAGCATGATCGCCCCGGGGCCGCCGGTGATCGCGTCGGTGTGCCGGACGACGCGGCCGAGCCGCCGCAGCGACACCCCGGCCGCCTCGGCGAGCCGCTGCGCCTCGGCGGCGGCGGCGAACGCGGTGAAGTGCAGCAGGTTGCGGGCCAGCTTGGTACGGGTGCCGGCACCGACCGGGCCCATGTGCAGCACGAGGTCCGCCCACGCCCCGAACGGCTCCCGGCAGCGCTCGAACGCCTCCTCGGTGCCGCCGACCATGACGGCGAGGGTACCGGCGGTGGCGCCCATGAACCCGCCGCTGACGGGGGCGTCCACCACGTCGATGCCGTACTTGCGGCCCTCCTCGGCGAGCTCCTCGGCGGTGCTCGCCGAGATCGTGGAGTGGATCGCGAGGACGCTGCCGGGCCGCGCGGACGCGAGCGCCTCCGCGCCCACCTCCCGCACCTGCGCGTCGTCGCGGACCATGACCGACAGGACGTCGGCGTGCGCGGCGGCGTCGGCGACGCTGCCGGCGAGGCGGGCGCCCGCCTTCACCAGATCGGCGGCCGCCTCGGGGCGGGCGTCGTAGACGACCAGGCCCGCGTCCACCAGGTGCGCGGCCATCGGCGCGCCCATCTGGCCGAGCCCGACGAAACCGACGGTCATGCGCGGAACACCTCGCCGCCGTCGACGTTGACGATCTGGCCGGTGACCCAGGCGGCGTCGTCGGACAGCAGGAACAGGCACATGCCGACGAGGTCCTGCGGGGTGCCCATGCGCTTCAGCGCCATCCGGTCCCGGACGATCTTCTGGGACATGTTGCCCGGCACGACGGTGCGGTTGGCCTCGGTGTCGATCGGGCCGGGCGCGATCGCGTTGACCCGGATGCCGAGGCTGCCGAGCTCGTGCGCGAGCTGCTGGGTGAGGCCGTTCACGCCGACCTTGGCGAGCCCGTAGAAGCCCGAGTACTGCCAGGCGGCGGTGGACGACTGGTTGACGATGGAGCCGCCGCCGCGCGCCTGCATGTGCGGGTGGACGGCGCGGGCGCAGAGCAGCGCGCCGTCCATGTTCACCGCCATGAACCGCTTGTAGTAGTCCCAGTCGACGGTGAACAGGAAGTCCAGCTTCATCGTGCCGAAGATCGCGGCGTTGTTGACCAGGTGGTCGATGCCGCCGAAGCGCTCCGCGGCAGCGGTCGCCATCGCCTCGACCGACGCCGGGTCCGACACGTCGGTGCGGACGTAGAGGCCCTTGACGTCGTCGGCGACGGCCTGCCCGCGCTCGTCCACGTCGGCGACGACGACGGACGCGCCCTCGGCGGCGAGCGCCCGCGCGTACGCCTCGCCGATGCCCTGCGCCGCGCCGGTGACGATCGCCACCTTGTTCTCGAACCTGCCGCTCATATCCCCTCCGCGATGGCCTTGGTCTCCAGGTACTCCTCGAACCCGGCCACGCCCATCTCGCGGCCGATGCCCGACTGCTTGTAGCCGCCGAACGGGACGTCGGCGCCGTACCAGACGCCGCTGTTGACGCTGACGGTCCCGGCGCGGAGGCGGGCGGCGACGGCCCGCGCCCGCTCGGCGCCGCCGTGCACCGCGCCCGACAGCCCGTAGGGCGAGTCGTTGGCGATGCGGACGGCGTCGTCGTCGCCGTCGTGGGGGAGCAGCACCAGCACCGGCCCGAAGATCTCCTCGCGGGCGGTGCGGGCGCCGGCGTCCAGGCCGGTGACGAGGGTCGGCTCGATCCAGAAGCCGCGGTCGCGGCCCTCGGGGCGGCCGCCGCCGGCGGCGAACGTCCCGCCCTCCTTGACGGCGAGCTCCAGGTAGCCCTCGACGCGGTCGCGCTGCCGCTCGGAGATCACCGGGCCGCAGATGGTGGAGTCGTCGGCCGGATCGCCGGCGCCGAGCCGGGCGAGCGTCTTGCCGATGATCCGGGCGGCCTCGTCGTAGCGGTCGCGGGGCACCAGGATGCGGGTGGTGAGCGCGCAGCCCTGCCCGGCGTGGGCGACGCTGCTGAAGGCGGCGTAGGAGCAGGCGGCCTTCAGGTCGGCGTCGTCCAGGACGATGAACGCCGACTTGCCGCCGAGCTCCAGGAACACCCGCTTCAGGCCCGGCACGGCGGCCCGCATGACCTTGCGGCCCGTCTCGGTGGAGCCGGTGAACGACACCAGGTCGACGCGCGGGTCCTCGGCGAGCTGCGCGCCGAGGGCGTGGTCGGAGGAGGTGACGATGTTGACGACGCCCGCCGGGATGTCGGTCTCGCGGGCGATGACCGCGCCGAGCACGGCCGCGCACCAGGGGGTGTCGGGCGCGGGCTTCAGCACGACGGTGTTGCCGGCGGCGAGCGCCGGGCCGAGCTTGGCGAGGTTGATCTGGTGCGGGAAGTTCCAGGGGGTGATCGCGCCGACGACGCCGACCGGCTCGCGGACGACCGTCCGGTCGCTCGCCATGCCCATCGGCTCGGCGCGGCCGAGGTCGGTCGTCCAGGCGTAGGACTCGGCGAGGTCGGCGAACCAGCCGATGTCGTTCACCGGGGCGTCGAGCTGGGCGCCGTAGGTGAGGAAGCGGGGCGCGCCGACCTCGGCGATCGTCAGCTCGCGCAGCTCGTCCGCGTGCCGCTGGAGCGCGTCGCGGAGCTGGCGCAGGCAGCGCACGCGCAGGGCGAGGTCGGTGGGCCAGGGGGACTCGTCGAAGGCCCGGCGGGCGGCGGCGATGGCCGCGTCCATGTCGGCGGCGGTGGCGTCGGCGGCCTCGCCGAGCACCTCGCCGGTCGCCGGGTTCAGCGTCGCGAACGTGCCGCCGGACCCCGCGGCGAGCCGCCCGTCGATCAGGAGGGGGGAGGGGCTGTCGAGCAAGCGATCGGTTGTTCTGGACACATGTCCAGACTACAGTTCAGGACACGACGGAGCGCAAGGGGCGATCCGGGGCGGAAGCGGGAGAGGAAGCGGGGAGGGCCGGACGGGGCGGTCAGCGCGCGGCGGCGAGGCCGAGGCGGCCGCGCGTCGCCAGCTCGTCGGCGCGCTCGTTCTCGGGGACGCCGGCGTGGCCCTTCACCCAGAACCACTCGACGCGGTGGCGCGCCATCGCCGCGTCCAGGCGGCGCCACAGGTCGTCGTTCTTCACCGGCTGCCGGGACGCGGTCAGCCAGCCGTTGCGCTTCCAGTTCGCCATCCACCGCGTGACGCCCTGCCGCAGGTACTGGCTGTCGGTGTGCACCCGCACGAGCGACGGCCGGGTGAGGTGCTCCAGCACCTGGATGGCCGCCATGATCTCCATGCGGTTGTTGGTGGTGTCGGGCTCGCCGCCGGACAGCTCCTTGACGTGCGCGCCGTAGCGCAGCACCGCGCCCCAGCCGCCCGCGCCCGGATTCGGGCTGCACCCGCCGTCGGTGTAGGCGACCACCGGCGTGCCCGGCCCGTCCATGCGCGCTCCCGTCGAAAGGCGGCGCGCTCCGGCGGCGCGCCGCCGCCATTGTTATCACCCGCGGGCGGTTCCGGGTGACCAGCCTCACCGGGCGCGCGCGTTGTCGGCGCGGCCCGCCCGCTGTAGCGTTCTGGACTGTTCGTCAATAAGCCCTTGCTTTCCCCCGGGGAGGGTGCCGTGACCGTCCACCTCGGCGAGCCGGAGAACATCGTCCTCCAGGCCCGCGACGTGCGCTTCGACTGGGCGGCGGTGCCGCTGCACTGGATCCCCGGCGACCCGGTCGCCACCCACTTCGTCAACGTGCTGCACCTCCTGCTGCCCGCCGGCGAGGAGTGGTTCGTCCGCGTCTTCAAGGAGACCGTGCCGCACATCCGCGACGACCGGCTCCGCGAGGACGTCCTCGGCTTCATCGGCCAGGAGGCCGTGCACGCCGCCTCCCACGACGGCGTCCTCGACCACTTCCTGGCGCAGGGCCTGGACGTCCGCCCGTTCGTGCGGCAGGCGGAGTTCATGTTCGAGGGCCTGCTCGGCGACCGCGGCCTCACCGGCGAGCGGGCGCACGGCTGGCTGGTCGAGCGGGTCGCCCTGATCGCCGCGATCGAGCACTTCACCGGCGTCCTCGGCGACTGGATCCTCAACGCCGGGGCGCTGGACCGCGCCGGCGCCGACCCGACGATGCTCGACCTGCTGCGCTGGCACGGCGCCGAGGAGGTCGAGCACCGGCACGTCGCGCACGACCTGTTCATGCACCTGGACGGCTCCTACGGGGCGCGGCTGCGCGCGATGGCCCAGACCGTCACGATGCTGCTGTCCCTCTGGCAGCGCGGCCACCGCTTCCTGCTGGACCGCGACCCGCTCGTCCGCGGCCGGATCAAGGGCGGCCTGCGGCACGCCCGCCGCACCGGCCGCGCGGGCCTCACCCCCGACGGCCGCATGCTCGGCGCGTCGGTGCGCCGCTACCTGAGCCGCTCTTACAGCCCGCTGAACGAGGGGTCCACCGCGCAGGCGCTCGCCTACCTCGCCTCCTCCCCGGCCGCGCAGGCGGCGCTGCGGTGACGAGCCCGGCCGACGTCCCGCCCGACCTGTACGGCCGCCGCGCCCGCGACCCCTTCTGGGCGGCGGCGAGCGCCTTCTTCAACGGCGTCCAGCGGGTCCGCTCGCTCCGTCCGCCCGCCGTCCGCCCCGTCCGGCCGGTGGACCGCACCCTCGCGCTCGTCGTCCAGGAGATGCGGCGCGAGGCCGCGGACGTGGTGAGCCTCCGGCTCGGCGCGCCCGACGGGCGGGCGCTGCCCGCCTGGCAGCCCGGCGGCCACCTGGACGTCCGGCTGCCGTCCGGGCGCCGCCGCCAGTACTCCCTGTGCGGCGACCCCGCCGACCGCCGCTCCTACCGCATCGCCGTCCGCCGCCTGCCCGGCGGCGGGGGCGGCTCCCGCGAGGTGCACGACACCCTCACCGAGGGCGCCGCCCTCACCGCCGAGGAGCCGCGCAACGCCTTCCCGTTCCTCGCCCGCGACCGGTACCTGTTCCTCGCCGGCGGCATCGGCATCACCCCGATCCTGCCGATGGTGCAGGCCGCCGAGCGCCTCGGCGCCGACTGGCGGCTCGTCTACACCGGCCGCACCCGCGCGAGCCTCGCCTTCCTGGACGAGCTGCCCGCCGGCCGGACCGAGGTCCGCACCGACGACGAGCACGGCGTCCCCGACTGCGCCGCGCTGCTCGCCGCCGCCCCGGCGGACGCCGCCGTCTACTGCTGCGGCCCCGCCCCGATGATCGACGCCGTGCGCGCCGCGTTCGTCCCCGGCGGCCCGGCCACCCTGCACTACGAGCGGTTCGCGCCCGCCCCGATCGTGGACGGCCGCCCCTTCCAGATCGAGCTCGCCCGCACCGGTGCCGTCCTCGACGTCCCCGCCGACCGCTCCGCGCTGGACGTCATCAGGGAGAAGGCGCCGACGGTCGCCTACTCATGCCGGCAGGGTTTCTGCGGCACCTGCCGGGTGTCACTGCTGGCGGGCGACGCCGACCGCCGCCACCCGTCCGACCCCGCCCCTGACTCACTGCTGGTCTGCGTGTCCCGTGCCAGCGGCGGGAAACTGACGCTCGACCTGTAAATACGTTGCCGCCGTCCGCGCGTCCTGGCACCGTTGTGCGTGTCAGGCCGCCCGTGACGAACACAGGTGAGGAGGGACCGGCCATGCGTCGACTTCTGTATCGACTGCCCTCGGCGTCGCACGCCAGCAACGGCCGGTATCCCGTCTGACTCCCGGCCGCGCGCCCGCGGTGACGCCTTCCCCGAACATGCGCGCGGCTCTACCCCAATCGGCAGAGGGACCGGTCTCAGGTACCGGACGTTCCGGGTTCGAATCCCGGGAGCCGCACGACGCCCTCGTAGTCCAACAGGGAGAGGCACCCGGTCGAGAGCCGGGAGGGTGCGGGTTCGAATCCCGCCGAGGGCACTCCAGGGGCGGCGCCGACGCCGGAGAGTCGGGCCTGGCTGTAACCCGGGCGCCTCGCGCTGAGTGGGTTCGACTCCCACCCGCCCCACCCCTCCGCCCCTTGCGGCGGCCGGTCCCGCTGTGGGAGACAGGGGCGTGAGCGTCCCCGGACCCTGGCGCGGCCTCTTCGACGGAGCCGCGGAGAAACGCTTCCCCACCGGCGCCCCGCTGCTGCGGCAGGGCGATCCCGCCACCCACGCGCTGCTGCTGACGGCGGGCCGCGTCAAGGCCGTGCTGACCCTGCCGGACGGCGACACCGTCCTGCTCGCGGTGCGCGGCCCCGGCGAGCTGCTCGGCGAGATCTCCCTGCTCGGCGGCGACGGGCGGTCGGCGACGGTCGTCGCGATCGACCCGTGCCGGACGCTCGTCCTGCCCGCCGGCCGGTTCCGCGAGCGGGTCGCGTCGGCCGGGCTGGAGGGCGAGCTGCTGCGGCGGGCGATGCGGCGCATCCGCGAGGGCGAGGAGTGGCGCGCCGAGATCGCCACCCTGCACTCGGGGCCGCGCGTCGTGCGGGCCCTCCTGCGGCTCGCCCAGGCCGACGCGCGCGGGACGGTGGAGGTCGGCGTCGGGCAGGAGGAGATCGGGCAGGCCGTCGGGCTGTCGCGCGGCGTGGTGGCGGGCGAGCTGAAGGCGCTGCGCGCGGCCGGGCTGGTGGAGACCGGCCGCCGCCGGATCGTCCTCCGCGACCTGCCGCGGCTGCGGGCGCTGGCCGGACCAGGCCAGCGCGATGTCTGATATCTGACACTGCGTTCCCGCCCCGTTCGGCAGGGTGAGCACACATCCGCCGACCACCGGGGAAGGCCACCATGGAGACCTTTCGGGCGCTGCTGACCGTGGACGCCGAGAAGTTCAGCACGCACCGCGACGCCGACCTGCCGGGCGTGCACACGGAGATCCGCGACGCCGTGGAGCGGGCCTGCCGGGACAGCGGCCTCGCCGAGACCTGGCGCGCCGTCCGGTTCCTGGAGAGCACCGGCGACGGGCTCCTGGCCGCGCTGCCGCACGAGGCGATCCCCGCGCTCGTCCACCCCTTCCCGGCCCGCCTCCAGGAGGCCCTCGCGGACGCGGCGCCGCGGCTGCGGGCCCGCGGCCTGCACCTGCGGCTGCGCGCCGCCCTGCACTTCGGCCTCGTCGACGACGAGCGCCCGGACGCGCCGGGCATCTCCGCCGCCGTCACCGAGGTCTGCCGCCTGGTGGAGGCGAAGCCGCTCCGCGCGGCCCTGGCGGACTCGCACCGCGACGTGACGTTCGTCGCCTTCCTGGTCTCGGCCGAGGTGTTCGCCACCTACGTCCAGGCCGGCCGCACCGGCCTGCACGCGAGCCGGTTCACCGAGGTCGCCGTGGAGGTCAAGCAGTTCGCCCGGCCCGCCTACCTGCACGTCCCGGTCTCCTCGGCGCGCGGTGGCGGACCACCTGCGAAGGAGTCCTCGGAAGACGCGCCGGCACCGGCCGTACCGTCCATCAGCGGCGTGAGGATCAGCGGTGCCCGCGCGCAGGTCGCGTTCGGCAACACGGTGCGCGGCGATCTCCGGCAGGACCGGCCATGACGGCGTCCGACGATGTCACGATCAGTGGCGATGGCGCGCAGGCCGCCTTCGGCAACGTCGTCTCCCGCGATCTGATCATGAAGCAGCTCACCTTCGTGCGGGGACGGCCCGCGATGATGCTGTCCGAGGGCGAGGTGGCGGACCGCACCGCTGGTTACGTGCCCGCCCTGAACCACGGGACGATCGTCGAGGCCCTGCGCGGCCACCACGTGGCCGCGCTGTGCGGGCCGGGCGGAGCCGGTGTGGTGACGACGGGCGTCGCCGCCCTGCGGGAGCTGCGTCCGGGCTTGCCGATCCGCCTGCTCTCGCTGGAGGACGACGATGTCAGCGAGATCGGTGAGATCGGCGTGCACGGCTATCTGGTCCGCGCGGCCGACGAGCAGGAGACGACCCTGCGTTCGTGCATCGAGGCGGTCCGCAGCGCAGGAGGTTACCTGCTCATCGTCGGGACCGGGGCCGACTGGAAGCGGTTCGCCGGGTTCCTCCGGCCGATCGTCGTCCAGCCGCCATCGGCCGAGCGGGTCTACCGCCGGCGGCTGGAGCACGCCGGGTTCGCCGACACGCGCTGGCCCGAATGGCCGCGGGCGGCCGAGCTGCTGCGGGACGGCGCCGCGGGCGACGGACGCCGTCTCGCCGATCTCGTCGTCGAGAACGAGGGCGCCGACGATCGAGAGGTGGAAAAGGCCTATCTCGGCTGGCCCGACGAGCTGCGGAACTGGTTCACGAGCCATGGCGACGTGCAGGAGCGGTCGCTGATGGTGGCCGCCGCGATGATCGAACCGGCCGACGAGACCAGCGTCTACGGTGCGGCGCTCGCGCTCGCGCGGCAGCTGAGACTCACGGTGGCGGGCGGTGGCCTCGCCTGGCACCCGTCCACCGGGCTCGCCGAGCTGCTCGGCACCGACCAGCGCGACGGGGTGATCGTCTTCTCCCGGCAGGGTTACGCGCGCTCGGTGCTCCGCCATGTCTGGGACGAGTACCCGCTCACCCGGCACGACCTCCTGTCGTGGCTGTCGCTCCTGCCCGTCGACGCGGGTCTCGCGCTCGATCCGCGGATCCGGCAGCGGCTCGCCGAGACGTTCGCCGACCTGGCGGCCGAACACGGTATGGCCGACAAGATCCTGAAGACCGTCGAGTGGTGGTCCGACGACCGGTGGCAGGCCGCCGACCTCTCCTATGTGGTGCTCGCCCGCACCTGCCTCGACCCACGTGTCGGCGGACGCGTGCGGCGCCGGCTCTACCAGTGGTCACGCGAGCGGCAGGCGCCTCAGGCCCTCAGGCTGACGGTCGCCCGGACCTGCCTCGTCCTCGGCCAGACGCACACGAAGATCGCGCTGACCCGGCTGAAGCACCTGGCCTCTCACGGGGACGGGCGGGTCGCGGACGAGGTGTTCGAGGTGGCCCGCGACCTCGCGGAAGCGCACCCTGAGACGGTCTTCACGACCGCCGTCTCCTGGTGCGAGACCGCTTTCGGCCTGCCGCCCGGGAACGGGTTCTGGCGCATCGCCGCGGGCCTTCGGATCGCGCTGGAGGGGACCGCCGACGGGACGCCCGCCGCGGCGGCGCGGGCGCGAAGGACCGTGGACCTGCTCGGCTGGATGGCGGCGGCGGACCGCGACGAGCTGCGGCCGCTGGTCCTCAGCGCGCTCGGTACCCTCGCGGTCCACCATCGCGGGCTCGTCGCCGCCGCGCTGATCGCCTGGACGGCCAACCTCGACCGGTCGCCGTTCTTCGCGGCGGGACGCCGGGCGGACCTCGCGGCGGAGGCTTTTCTCGCGGAATCGGCGGTGCGGGACGCGGCGGGATGGCCCCTCCTGCTGATCGACGGACCGGGAGCGGCCCTGGACTCCTGGATCCCCGCGTGGCGATTGGCGCTGGCGGCCGAGACCCGGCCCGGCGGCGGTTATGCGGGTCTCGCGGAGGCCGTCGGGGCCTGGCTGGACCACGCGCAGGCCCGACCGGACGTGCGCCATCCGATCGTGGCGGTGTTCTCCCTGGCGACCGGCGAGGATCCGCCGCGCCGGTACGCCCTGACCGGTCTCACCCGCGAATGGGCGGACGGGCGCCCCGAGCGCCGGGCCGTCCGGGACGCGATCCTGACGCGGATACCCCAGTCGGAGTGGCAGCGGACGCTGCTGGCCCTGGTGGGCGGGGTACGGACCGTCCTCCGGGCGCCGCCCCCTGGTTGACGGGCGGCCCGCCGTACTCGCCGGTGACGCGCCCGTCCCGCCCGAGATCTGCGCCGCCATGGACCAGGCGCGGGCGGGCGCGGCGGGGCGGGTTGTCCGCGAGCGCTAACTGAACTAATGTCTGGACATGTGTCCAGTGAGTTGACGACCGAGTCCACCCGTAGGCGCCTGACCGAGCGGCAGGCCGACACCGTGCGGCGGCTGACCGACGCCGCGGTGGTGGAGGTCCGCGAGGCCGGCTACGAGGGCCTCACCGTGCGGAACGTGGCCAGGCGCGCCGGGGTGGCCCCGGCCACCGCCTACACCTACTTCGCGTCCAAGAACCACCTCATCACCGAGGTCTTCTGGCGGCGGCTGCACGCGCTGCCGCCGGTGGCCGAGACGGTGGCGGCGCCGGGGACGGGCGGGGTGGTCACGGTCCTCCGCGAGATCGCGCTGCTGGTGTCGGACGAGCCCGAGCTCGCCGCCGCCTGCACCACCGCGATGCTGGGCACCGACCCCGACGTGCGCGAGCTGCGGATCCGGATCGGCGTGGCCATCCGGGACCGGCTGCGCGCCGCGCTGGGCCGCGACGACCCGAAGATCCTCGGCGCGCTGGAGCTGGCCTACGCCGGCGCGCTGGTGCACGCGGGCATGGGCTACACCTCCTACGCCCGCATGGCCGACCGGCTGGCGGAGATGGCCGAGCTCATCCTGCCCGACCCCGAGTGAGGTGACCGGCCGTGGACCCCTCCCACCGCCCCTCCTACAGCCCCTACGACTACGCCGTCCACGATGACCCCTATCCCGTCTACGCGCGCCTGCGCGACGAGGCGCCGCTCTACCGCAACGACGCCCTCGGCTTCTGGGCGCTGTCGCGGCACGCCGACGTCGCCAGGGCGTTCCGCGACCACGAGACGTTCTCCAGCTCGCACGGCGTGTCGGTCGAGCCGAGCGCGTGGGGCCCGCAGGCCCACCGCACCATGTCGTTCCTCGCGCTCGACCCGCCCCGCCACACCCGGATGCGGTCCCTGGTCTCCAAGGGGTTCACGCCCCGCCGCGTCAAGGAGATGGGCGACGGCATCCTGGAGCTCACCCGCCGCCATCTGGAGGCGCTGCTCGACCAGGGCGAGGGCGACTGGGTCGCCGACTTCGCCGGGCTGCTGCCGATGGACGTCATCTCGCAGATGATGGGCGTCCCCGAGGCCGACCGCGCCGAGGTGCGGCGCCTCGCCGACCTCGTCGTGCACCGCGAGGAGGGCCTGGACGACGTGCCGCCCGCCGGCATGGACGCCGCGCTCACCCTCGTCGGCTACTACGAGGACATGGTCGCCGAGCGGCGCCGCGCGCGCCGCGACGACCTGACGTCCGCGCTGCTGGACGCCGAGCTGGACGGCGACCGGCTGGACGACAAGGAGGTCATCGCCTTCCTGTTCCTCATGGTCGTCGCCGGCAACGAGACGACCACCAAGCTGCTCGCCAACGCCCTGTACTGGGCGGCGCGCAACCCCGCCGAGGCCGCCAAGCCCCTGCGCGACCCCGGCCGCGTCGACGACTGGGTGGAGGAGACGCTGCGCTACGACACCTCCAGCCAGATGCTCGCCCGCCTCGCCGTCCGCGACAGCACCTGGCACGGCACCACCGTCCCCGCGGGCGAGCGGGTGCTGCTGCTCGTCGGGTCGGCCAACCGCGACCCCCGCGCGTTCGACCGTCCCGACGCCTACGACCTGGACCGCGACACCTCCCAGCTGGTCAGCTTCGGCGGCGGGCGGCACTTCTGCCTCGGCGCCAACCTGGCCCGGCTGGAGGCGCGCGTCGCGCTCGGCGAGCTGGTCCGCCGGGTCCGCGGCTTCGAGGTCGACCACGACCGCGCCGAACGCGTCCACTCGGTCAACGTGCGCGGCTTCGCCACCCTCCCCGTCCGCCTGGAGGTCAGGTAAGACATGCCCAGGTTCGCCCCCCACCCCGACCGGCGGCCCGCCGTCGTGTCCGGCGCCTCGTCCGGCATCGGCGCCGCCACCGCCCGCGCGCTCGCCGGGCTCGGCCATCCCGTCGCGCTCGGCGCCCGCCGCGCGCGGGTCTGCGCGGACATCGCCGCGGAGATCCGCGCGGACGGCGGCGAGGCCGTCGCGCTGCCCCTCGACGTCGCCGACGAGGACTCGGTGAAGGCGTTCACCGCCGCCGCCGAGGACGCGATCGGCGCCGCCGAGATCGTCGTGTCGTCCGCCGGCGACCTGTCGGCCGACCGGATCCACGACCTGGACTCGGCGGCCTTCCTCGCCCAGGTGCAGGTCCACCTGGTCGGCGCGCACCGCCTCGTCTCGCACCTGGTGCCCGGCATGGTGGCGCGCGGCCGCGGCGACGTCGTGTTCGTGTCCTCGGACGTGGTGCGCGCCCCGCGCACCCGCATGGGCGCCTACGTCGCCGCCAAGAACGGCGTCGAGGGCATGGCCCGCGCCCTGCAGATGGAGCTGGAGGGCACCGGCGTGCGCGCCTCCATCGTCCGGCCCGGCCCGACCAGCACCAACATGGGCCTGAACTGGGATCCCGACGTCACCGGCGAGGTCCTGGAGGAGTGGGTGAAGTGGGGCCTGGCCCGCCACTCCTCCTTCCTGCGGCCCTCCGACGTCGCGTCCGCCGTCGCCGCCGTGGTCGGCGCGCCGCGCGGCGCGCACCTGTCCCTGGTCGAGGTCCAGCCCGAAGCCCCCTTGGAGCAGCGATGACGATCCCCTTCGTGTCGGGCGGCCCCGACCACCTGGAGGAACTGCGCACCGACCCGATCGCGCTCATGGAGCGGGTGCGCGGCGAGTGCGGCGACGTCGGCGCGTTCCGGCTCGCGGGCCGCGACGTGGTGCTGGTGTCGGGCGCCGAGGCCAACGAGTTCTTCTTCCGCGCCCCGGACGAGGACCTCGACCAGGCCGAGGCGTACCCGTTCATGACGCCGATCTTCGGGGAGGGCGTGGTCTTCGACGCGACCCCCGAGCAGCGCCGCGAGGCCCTGCACAACCAGGCCCTCAAGGGCTCCTACCTGAAGGGCCACGCCGCCACCATCGCCGCCGAGGTCGGCCGGATGACCGCCGGGTGGGGCGAGGACGGCGAGATCGACCTGCTCGACTGGTTCGCCGAGCTCACCATCTACACGTCCTCGGCCTGCCTGATCGGCCGCAAGTTCCGCGAGCAGCTCGACCACCGCTTCGCCGAGCTGTACCACGAGCTGGAACGCGGCACCGACGCGCTCGCCTACGTCGACCCCTACGCGCCGATCGACAGCTTCCGGCGCCGCGACGAGGCGCGCGCGCGGCTCGTCGCGCTCGTCCAGGGGATCATGGACGGCCGCGACCCGCGCCCGCCGCGCGAGGACCGCGACCTGCTCGACGTCCTCATCTCCATCCGGGACGAGGACGGCACGCCGAAGTTCACCGCCGACCAGATCACCGGCATGTTCATCTCGATGATGTTCGCCGGGCACCACACCTCGTCCGGCACCGCCGCCTGGACGCTCATCGAGCTGCTCCGCAACCCCGGCGTCCTGGACGGCGTCGTCACCGAGCTCGACGACCTGTACGCCGACGGGAGCGAGGTGAGCTTCCAGGCGCTGCGCACCATCCCGCGCCTGGAGGCGGCGATCAAGGAGGCGCTGCGGCTGCACCCGCCGCTGATCCTGCTGCTCCGCGTCGCCCAGAACGAGCAGGAGGTCCTCGGCCACCGCATCGCGCCCGGCACGATGGTCGGGTGCAGCCTGGCGGTGTCCAACCGCATCGCCGAGGACTTCCCCGACCCCGACGCCTTCCACCCCGAGCGCTACCTCGCGCCGCGCGAGGAGGACCTGCTGCACCGCTGGACGTGGGTGCCGTTCGGGGCGGGCCGGCACCGCTGCGTCGGCGCGAACTTCGCGATGATCCAGCTCAAGGCGATCTTCTCGGTGCTGCTGCGCGACTGGGAGTTCGAGCTCGCCCAGGACCCCGGCTCTTACCGCAACGACCACTCCAAGATGGTCGTCCAGCTCGCCCGCCCCTGCGCCGTCCGCTACCGCCGCCGCAAGCGGCCGTGAGGGGGCCCGCATGAGGATCGAGGTCGACGCCGACCTCTGCCAGGGCCACGCCCTCTGCGAGCTGGAGGCCCCGGACGTCTTCGAGGTCGAGCGCAAGGGCAAGGTCCGCGTCCTGGACCCCGCGCCGCCCGAGGACGCCCGCGCCGAGGTCGCGTCCGCCGTCCGCTACTGCCCCACCCAGGCCCTTCGACTGCTGGAGACGTGAATGACCGCCTTCCCCCGTGCCGAACTGGACGCCATGGTCGCCCGCTGGCTGGAGGCCAACCGCGAGTGCGAGGCGGTCGGCGACTGGCGCCCGCTCGCCGACCTGTACACCGAGGACGCCACCTACGGCTGGAACATCGGCCCCGACCAGGACTTCATGGCCGTCGGCCGCGACGAGATCCGCGACATCGCGCTCGGCAGCGAGATGGGCGGCCTGGACGGCTGGACCTACCCCTACCAGTCGATCCTCGTCGACGAGAAGGAGGGCATGGTCGTCGGGTTCTGGAAGCAGATCGCCGACGCGAAGCGCGCCGACGGGTCGCCGTACGAGGTCGCCGGGATCGGCGGGAGCTGGTTCCGCTACGCCGGGGACGGCCGGTGGTCGTGGCAGCGCGACTGGTTCGACCTCGGCAACGTCACCGCGGTGTTCATCGAGATGCTGAAGGCCGGGGTGCTGTCGGACGGCATGAAGCGCCGCCTGGACCGGGCCGCCGCCGGCGGGCCGATCCCCGGCTACTACCCGCGCGGTGAGGCGCCCGTCCCCATCTGGTGACGGAGGCCGGGCCCGGGGGCCGCTAGATCTGGCCCTCGGGCTTGGCCGGGATCGCCGCCTTGACCAGGTCGCCGACCTCGATGAGCACGTCGCCGGGCGGCGCGTACTTGGCCGGGACCGTCACCTCGACGTACGCCTGGCGGGCCACCGCCGTCCAGGTGACGGGCCGGTCGGCGGGGACGCCGAACCACTCGACGCCGCTGATCGTCTGGAGCTGGGAGACGGGGCCCAGCTCCGCCGGCGCCGGCACCCCGCAGCGCAGCGCGATCGCGGGGGAGCCCCACACGGCGGTCAGCGGCGAGGACGGGGAGGTGTCGCGGCGGGCGAGCCCGTGCAGCTTCTGCGGGAGCCGGAGGCCCGCGCAGAGCCGGGCCGCCGCGGCGTCCGGGGCGGGCGGCGCGACCTGCACCGCGCCCGCGCCGCAGCCCGCCGCGGCGGGTGCGAGCAGCGCGAGCAGCGCGAGGGCGGCGCGCCGCCTAGATGTGGACGATCGGGCAGGTGAGGGTGCGGGTGATGCCTTCGACGCCCTGGATCGAGGCGACGACGAGCTTGCCGAGCTCGTCGACATTGTTCGCCTCCGCTCGCACGATCACGTCATAGGGGCCCGTCACGTCCTCCGCCAGCGTCACGCCGGTGATGTCGGAGATCTCGCCCGCCACCGCGGCGGCCTTGCCCACTTCGGTCTGGATGAGGATGTAAGCCTGCACCACCACGTCCTCCCCTGGGCGGAGAAAAGCGTTCGGACGGTCACCGTATCGTGTTGTGCGCCGTGGCGGCAGCACGGGGTGGGGCGGGTGGAACGGGGGAGCATGACCGGTATCTCTGAGCTGGGGGAATTCGGGCTGATCGGGCGGCTGGCCGCGCGGCTGCCCGCCGCGCCGGCGGTCCTGCTCGGCCCCGGCGACGACGCAGCGCTCGTCGCCGCCCCCGACGGGCGGGTCGCCGCGACCACCGACCTGCTGGTGGAGGGCCGCCACTTCCGCCGCGACTGGTCGGGGCCCTACGACATCGGCCGCAAGGCCGCCGCGCAGAACCTCGCCGACGTCGTCGCGATGGGCGCCCGCCCGACCGCGCTGCTCGTCGGCCTCGCGCTGCCGCCCGCCACCGGGACCGCCTGGGTCGAGCGGCTCTACGACGGCCTCGCCGACGAGTGCGCCGAGACGGGCGCGGGCGTCGCGGGCGGCGACGTCGTCGCGGCGTCCGAGGTCACTCTCGCGGTCACCGCGCTCGGCGACCTCGGCGGCGCGCAGCCGCTCACCCGCTCCGGCGCCCGCCCCGGCGACGTGCTCGCCTACCGGGGCCGCCTCGGGTTCTCCTCGGCCGGCCTCGACCTGTTCCGCGCCGGCGCGGACGGCCCCGCCGAGCTGCTGGACGCCCACCGCCGCCCCCGCCCGCCCTACGCGGCGGGCGCCGAGGCCCGCGCGCTGGGCGCCACCGCGCTGCTGGACGTGAGCGACGGCCTGCTCCAGGACGCCGGGCACATCGCCGCCGCGTCCGGCGTCCGCATCGAGATCGACACGGCGCGGGTGCCGGTCCCCGCCGTCCTCGGCCCGGACGGCCTGCGGCACGTCCTCACCGGCGGCGAGGACCACGGCTTCGCCGGTACCTTCCCGCCGGACGCCCCGCTGCCGCCATCATGGACGGTGGTGGGGACGGTGGCGGCGGGCACCGTGACGCAGGGCACGGGCGTGGTCGTGGACGGCCGCCCCGCCGGCCCCGGCGGATGGGATCATTTCAGCAGCTGAGGGGCCCTACGGCGGGATGCGTCCCGAGGTGCGGCTTTGCTCATCCGGTAGGCAGCCTTGACGGGGATTTGGTATACATCCTGTGATCGAAGAGGGATGGGATGGGACGACACACCAAGCTCCAGCAGGCGCAGGGCGGCCCCGGGCGGGCCGCCGGACCGCCCGCCGGCCCCTCCCGGCACGAGGCCCCCGAGGGCCCCGGCGGTCCCGCCGAACCCGCCCGCGGCCGGGCGGCGCGGCTGCTCGCGATGACCCCCGTGCCGCTGCTGCCGATCTTCGCGCTGGTGATCGCCGTCGGAGTCGTCGCCTACGCCTACAGCACCAAGCAGATCTCGCTGAACTTCTCCCCGCCCTCGGAGGGCGCCCAGTCCGGCACCGAGGAGAGCCAGGTCGCGCAGCGCAACCCCGGCGACCGGGCCAGCCGCAGCGCCCGCGGCACCGCGCGCCTCGTCGTCTCCTTCCGCACGACCGCGCGCACCGCGACCGGCTTCACCGGCGCCGCCACCATCGCCAACCGCGGCGACGCGGCCGCCCCGCGCTGGTCGCTCGCCTTCGCCTTCCCCGCCGCCACGGTGCGGACGCTGTCGGGCGGGCAGGTCGTGCGGACCGGGAGGCAGGGCTGGGTGCGCAGCGCCGCGGCGCTCGCCCCCGGCGCCTCGGTCACGGTCGTCTACACCGCGCGCGGCACCGCCGCCGCCCCCGCCACGTGCGTCCTGAACAAGCTCACCTGCGCCCACCCCTGACCGCCGGGAACGCACCAATGCGCGGTGGTGTGCGCCCTAAAGTAGGGGCATGACCGTCTCCGCTCCGCCGCTCGTCCTCACCGTCGCGGGATCGGACTCCGGCGGCGGCGCCGGGATCCAGGCCGACCTGAAGACCATGCACGCCCACGGCGTGCACGGCATGAGCGTCGTCGCGGCCGTGACCGCGCAGAACTCCGTCGGCGTCCAGGGCTTCTGGGAGCTGCCGCCCGAGGCCGTCCGCGCGCAGCTCGACTCGGTCCTGGACGACATCGGCGTGCACGCGGTGAAGACCGGGATGCTCGCCTCGACCGCCCTCGTGGAGACCGTCGCCGCCCGCCTCGCCACCGTGGACGCGCCCGTCGTGGTCGACCCGGTCGGCGTCTCCAAGCACGGCGACGCCCTGCTCGCCCGCGACGCCGTCGCCGCCGTCCGCGCCGTCCTGCTCCCCGTCGCGACCGTCGCGACCCCCAACCTGTGGGAGGTCGAGCAGCTCACCGGCGTGAAGGTGGTGGACGAGTCGGGGCTCCGCGAGGCCGCCGAGGCCGTCCTCGCGCTCGGCCCCCGGTGGGCGCTGATCAAGGGCGGGCACCTGCCCGGCGAGCCCGCCGACCTGCTGTTCGACGGCGAGCGCGAGCACCGCTTCACCGCCGCCCGCCACGACAACCGGCACACCCACGGCACCGGCTGCACGCTGGCGTCGGCGATCGCCTCCCGGCTCGCGCTCGGCGACACCGTCCCCGCCGCGGTCGCCGCCGCCAAGGACTACGTCACCGGCGCCATCGCCGCCGGGTTCCCGCTCGGCGCCGGCATCGGCCCGGTCGACCACGCCTGGCGCACCCGCTGACCCCCGGACCCGGGGCGGGGCGGGCCCGGACGACGAAAAGCCGGTCCCGTCCCCTGGGAGGACGAGACCGGCGAAGCCCGGAGGGGCGCCCGGCCGGATCAGACGGTCGGCTTGACGACCTTGCCGGCCTTGATGCACGAGGTGCAGGCGTTGATCCGCTTGGTGCTGCCGTTCACGACGGCGCGCACGCGCTGGATGTTGGGGTTCCAGCGGCGCGGGGTGCGGCGGTGCGAGTGGGAGACGCGCATGCCGAAACCGGGTCCCTTGCCGCAGACGTCGCAGACGGAAGCCACGGGAAACTCCAAGTGGGTGTCGATGCTGTGGATCGGAGCGGATCGGCGATCCCGCGGCACGCGGTGCCGAGGGCCGAAGCGCTCGAAAGGGCGCCCCGGATGAGGCGCAGGGATCAGACTAGCCGACGCGCCGCGTGCTAGGCGAATCAGCCTGCGGAATCGGCCGCCCGCACTTTCCACGAACGGGCCGGTCGCGGTACAGAGAGAGGCGCGGAACGGCCGAGGGGAGCACACGTGGTCGAGGACCTGGACGGGGCGGCGGTACGGCGCTGGAGCAGGCTGGCGGCCGAGGCCCTCGGCCGCACCCGGGGCGAGGTCGACGCCCTCAACGTGTTCCCCGTCCCCGACGGGGACACCGGCACCAACCTGCACCTCACCGTCCTCGCCGCCGCCGACGCCGCCGACGAGGCGCCCCCCGGCACGGCGGGCGCCTGGCGGGCGCTCGCCGAGGGCGCCCTGCTCGGCGCCCGCGGCAACTCGGGCGTCATCCTCGCCCAGACGCTGCGCGGCCTCGCCGCCGTCCTCGGCCCCGCGGACCGGCCCGCGGACGGCGCCCTGCTCGCCAAGGCCCTCGACCACGCCGCCGGGCTCGCGCGCGGCGCCGTCGCGCACCCCGTCGAGGGCACCATCCTCAGCGTCCTGCACGCCGCCGCCGAAGCGGCCACCGCCGCCGGGCCGCGCCTCGCCGACGTCGCCCGCGCCGCCGCCGCGGGCGCCCGCCGCGCCCTGCGCGCCACCACCGGCGATCTGGACGTCCTCGCCCGCCACGGCGTCGTCGACGCGGGCGGTGCGGGCCTCTGCGTGGTCCTGGACGCCCTCACCGCCGTGGTCACCGAGGAGTACCCCGAGCGCTACGAGGTCCCCGCCCGCACGGCGGGCACCGCCCCCGCCGGGCCCGCCCCCGCGGGCGAGCCCGGCCCCGGCTACGAGGTCATGTACCTGCTGGACGCCCCCGACGACGCGGTCCCGCCGCTCCGCGAGGCCCTCGACGCGCTCGGCGACTCCCTGGTCATCATCGGCGGCGGCGGCCTGTGGAACGTCCACGTCCACGTGCACGACGCGGGCGCCGCCATCGAGGCGGGTCTCGCCGCGGGCCGCCCGCACCGCGTCCGCGTCACCTACCTGCGCATCGCCGACGCCGACGGTCCCGCCCACGGCGCCCCCCACACCGGCCGCGCCGTCGTCGCCGTCACCGCCGCCGGCGGCCTCGCCGCCCTCTTCGAGGACTGCGGCGCCCGCGTGGTGCGGCGCGAGCCCGGCACGGTCCCGCCGCTCGCCGTCCTCGCCGACGCGATCCTCGCCGCCGGCGACGAGGTCGCCGTGCTGCCGAACGAGCCCGAGGTCCTCGCCCTCGCCGAGGCCGCCGCCGAGCGCGCCCGCGACGCGGGCGCGCGCATCGCCGTCGTCCCCACCAAGGCGTCGGTGCAGGGCCTCGCCGCCCTCGCCGTGCACGACCCGAGGCGCCGCTTCGGCGAGGACCTCATCGCCATGACCCGCGCCGCCGGCGCCACCCGCTCCGGCCACCTGGAGGTCGCCGCGGAAGAGGCCGTCACCAGCGTCGGCCTCTGCCAGCCCGGCGACGTCCTCGGCCTCATCGAGGGCGACGTCGTGCTCATCCGCCGCGACCTCGCCGCCGCCGCCCGCGCCGTCCTCGACCGGATGCTGTCGGGCGGCGGCGAGCTCGTCACCGTCATCACCGGCCGGCACGCCCCCGCCGATCTCGCCGCGACCCTGGAGCGCCACCTGGGCGAGCGGCACCCCCACGTCGAGGTCGGCGCCTACGACGGCGGGCAGGAGCGCTACCCGCTCCTGCTCGGCGTGGAGTGAGGTGTCGGTGCGATGGGCTAGAAAAGACGGGTGACGAACCTCGACGAGCCGTTGCGCAAGGTCCTGGGCGACAAGACCGCCAAGGTGCTGGACAAGGGACTCGACCTGCACACGGCCCGCGACCTGCTCCACCACTACCCGCGCCGCTACGCCCACCGCGGCGAGCTCACCCCGCTCGCCGAGCTGGAGGACGGCGAGCACGTCACCGTCATGGCCGAGGTCGTCAAGGTGCAGGGCCGCACCCTCACCCGCAGCCCCGGCTACGTCCTGGAGATCACCGTCACCGACGGCACCGGCGAGCTGAAGCTCAGCTTCTTCGGCCGCCGCGGCTCCTACGTCGCCGAGCGCGACCTGTCCCCGGGCACCCGCGGCCTGTTCGCCGGCAAGATCAGCACCTACCGGCCGCGGTCGGGCCGCCCGCAGCGCCAGCTCGCGCACCCGCAGTACAAGGTCGTCCCCGACCGCGCCGGCGAGGCCGCCGCCCAGGAGTGGGCCGACGAGATCATCCCGATCTACCCCTCCACCAAGGGCCTGGACATCGAGACGATCGGCCAGTCCGTCGGCATCGTCCTGGACCAGGCCGACCTCGGCGACGACCCGCTCCCCGCCGCCGTCCGCGCCGCGCACCGCCTCGCCGACCAGCGCGCCGCCTACGAGGGCGTGCACCGCCCCCGCTCCTGGGACGACCTCGGCCGCGCCCGCAAGCGCCTGAAGTGGGACGAGGCGTTCGTCCTCCAGGTCGCCCTCGCCCAGCGCCGCCGCGCCGCCGCCGGCCTGCCCGCCACCGCCCGCCCCCGCGCCGCCGGCGGCCTCCTCGACGCCTTCGACGCCCGCCTGCCCTTCACCCTCACCGACGGCCAGCGCACCGTCGGCGACGAGATCGCCGCCGACCTCGCCCGCGCCCACCCCATGCACCGCCTCCTCCAGGGCGACGTCGGCGCCGGCAAGGCCCAGCCGCTGGACGCGGGCGTCCTCACGCCGGCCGGGTACCGGCCGATGGGAGAGATGGGGATCGGAACCGAGGTGATCACCCCCGGCGGGGAGGCGACCGTCGTCACCGGCGTCTTCCCGCAGGGCGAGCGCGAGGTGTACCGGCTCGTCTTCTCCGACGGCACGTCGGTCGAGTGCGACGACGAGCACCTGTGGCCCGTCAAGACCGACACCGGCTGGCACCGGGGCGGTCCGTTGAAGGTGCTGACGACGCGCGAGCTCCGCGCCGACCTGCTGCGCAAGTCCGGCACGAGCAAGTGGTACCTGCCGTTGCTCGAAGCCCCCGAGCTGGACGACCTGGGCGAACGCCCGGTCGATCCCTATCTGCTCGGCCTCCTGCTCGGCGACGGCTCCCTGCTGCACGGCCGCGTCGAGATCTCCACCCAGGACGAGGAGATCGTCCAGGCCGTCGCGGAGCTGGTGCCCGACGGCTGCCGGATGCGTCGGAAGCCGTCACGGCCGCTCGACTGGCAGATCCTCGGCGAGCGCCGTGGCGCCGGCAACCCCCTGATCGTCGCGCTGCGGCGGCTCGGCGTCCATGAGCTCCGGGCGCACGGCAAGCACGTGCCGCCCGCCTATCTGGCGGCACCCGCCAAGGCACGGCACGCCCTCCTGCAAGGGCTGCTCGACACCGACGGCACGCTCCGGGCCGAAGGCCGCGACGTCAGTTTCACCTCGGCGTCCGAACGGCTCGCAGAGGACGTCGCCTGGCTGACACGGTCGCTCGGCGGCTACGCGCGCTGCCGCCCGGTCACCAGGGCGGGCGGCCGCTACTGGACGACCAGTGTCGCCCTGCCCGACGCCTACGCGCCGTTCCGGCTGCCGCGCAAGGCGTCCAAGCTGCGGCCGCACACCAAGTACGAGCGGAGGCGCAAGGGCATCAGGGCCATCGAGTACGTGGGCCGCAAGCAGGTGCAGTGCATCTCCGTCGCGCACCCCGACCGTCTCTACGTGACCGACGGCTGGACGCCCACGCACAACACGATCGTCGCGTTGCGGGCGATGCTGCAGGTGGTGGACGGGGGCGGGCAGGCGGCGCTGCTGGCGCCGACCGAGGTGCTCGCCCAGCAGCACTACCGGTCGATCACCGGGATGCTCGGGGAGCTCGCGCAGGCCGGGCAGATCGGCGGGGCCGAGAGGGCGACGCGGGTGGCGCTGCTGACGGGGTCGCAGGGCGCCAGGGCGCGCAAGGCGGCGCTGCTGGAGGCGGCCTCGGGCGGCGCGGGGATCGTGGTCGGCACGCACGCGCTGCTGGAGGGGCACGTCCAGTTCGCCGACCTCGGCCTGGTGGTGGTGGACGAGCAGCACCGGTTCGGGGTGGAGCAGCGGGACGCGCTGCGCGAGAAGGTCGCGGGCGGGCGGCCGCACGTGCTGGTGATGACGGCGACGCCGATCCCGCGGACGGTCGCGATGACGGTGTTCGGCGACCTGGAGACCTCGGTGCTCGGGCAGCTCCCGGCGGGCCGGTCGGAGATCCGCACGCACGTGGTGCCGCCGGAGAAGCCGGCGTTCCTCGCCCGCACCTGGGAGCGGATCCGGGAGGAGGCCGGGCAGGGCCGGCAGATCTACATCGTGTGCCCGCGCATCGGCGGGCCGGAGGGCGAGGAGGGCGAGGCGCCGCCGGCGGAGGAGGGGGAGCGCCGCTCCCCGCTCGGGATCATGGAGGTGCTGCCGCGGCTGGAGGGCGAGCTGCTCGCCGGGCTGCGGATCGGGGTGCTGCACGGGCGGCTGCACCCCGACGAGAAGGACGCGGTGATGCGCCGGTTCGCGGCGGGCGAGCTGGACGTGCTGCTGGCGACCACGGTGATCGAGGTGGGGGTGGACGTGCCGAACGCCACCGTCATGGTGATCATGGACGCGGACCGGTTCGGCGTCTCGCAGCTCCACCAGCTGCGCGGCCGCGTCGGCCGCGGGAAGCTGCACGGGCTCTGCCTGCTGGTCACCGACGCCGAGGCGGGCGGCCCCGCGCGTGATCGGCTGGACGCGGTCGCCTCGACGACCGACGGGTTCAAGCTGTCGCGCCTGGACCTGGAGCAGCGCCGGGAGGGCGACGTGCTCGGCGCGGCGCAGGCGGGCCGGGCGTCGAGCCTGAAGATGCTGACGCTGCTGCGCGACGAGGAGGTGATCCGCGAGGCGCGGGAGGAGGCGGCCCGGCTGGTCGACGGCGATCCGGAGCTGGCGCGCCACCCCGGCCTCGCGGCGGCCCTCGCGTCGCTGCTGGACGCCGACCGGACGGAGTACCTGGAGAAGGCCTGACGGGAGGGCGGGGGAGCGGCCCGCCCCCCTTAATTCCTACTTAATGAGTTGACTTAGTGGAGAATCGGGGTCAGGATGGGCCTTGTGAATCCGCATGAGCCCCTCACCTCGCGGCGGCACGTCGACCTCCGGCGGCAGGCCAGCGACCTGTGTCGGCGTCGCTAGCCCAGCGACCCCGACCAGCCCGGACGTTCCCGGAGGCCCATCATGACGATCACGAATCCCGCCACCGTCACCACCGTCACCACCAGCACCGCGCCGCAGGCCCCGTCCCTGCACGACCCCGACCCCGCCGCCCGCGCCGCCGCCGTGCGGGCCCTCGCGGACGACGTCCGCACCGGCCTCGCCGCCCGCGGCGCCGGCGACGCCCTCGCCTGGGCGCTCGCCGACGCCGACCCGGCCGTCCGCGGCGCCGCGATCGCCGCGCTGCGCGACCTGCCCGACGTCTACCTCGGCGACGACGGCGTCCGCGCCCTGCTGCTCGCCTCCACCGCCGGCCGCGACGAGACCGTCCGCACCGCCGCCGCGGGCCTGCTGACCGGCCTCGCCGCCGACGCCGCCGAGCTCTACGAGCAGGGCCTCCAGGACGGCGAGCCCTACGTGCGCGTGCAGGCCGTCCTCGCCCTCGTCGCGCTGAACGCCTTCGGCGGCGTCGCCGAGGCCGCCGACGACACCTCCCGCGAGGTGCGCGTCGCCGTCGCCGAGGGCCTCGCCCGCCTCGCCCGCCCGGCCGGGCTGCCCGTCCTGGAGCACCTGCTCGCCGACCACGACCCGGTGGTGCGGATGGCGGCCCTGGACGCCGCCGCGTCGCTCGGCGTCCCGCCCGAGCTGGAGGGCCGGGTCGTCACCGCGACCGCGCACGCCAGCTGGCAGGTCCGGCGCCGCGCGGTGATCGCGCTCGCCGAGGCCGACCCCGAGGTCGCCGTGCGGCCGCTGATCCGGGCGCTGCGCGACCGGATCGTCGATGTCCGCCGCTCCGCGGTCCAATCTTTGGAACAGTGGGCCACGGACCGTGCCGAGGTCGTCACCGCGCTCACCGAGACGCTGGCCGACCCCGATCCGGGCGTGCGCACCCAGGTCCGCTGGGCGCTCGCCTAGGCGGAGCGTGCCGGTCGTGATGCGGGCGGGGCGCCTCGGGGTGGGGACGCCCCGCCCGCTTCACGGCCGGCACGCCGCCGCCTTCCCGATCGAGGTCACGCGGAGTGGGGAGAGCGTCACTCCGGCGGGTACAGGTCCCTAGTCGGGTCCCCCGCGACCGAGGAGTGCGATGACGTCCGTGCGCCCGCTGCTGCCGAGCGACCCGGCGTCGCTCGGCGCGTACGACCTGCTCGGCCGCCTCGGCGAGGGCGGCCAGAGCGTCGTCTACCTCGGGCGCGACCCCGGGGGGCGGACCGCCGCCGTCAAGCTGCTGCGCGCCCAGTTCGTCGACGACCCCGAGTGGCGCGACCGGTTCCGCCGCGAGCTCGGCATGATCGAGCGCGTCGCGGGGTTCTGCACCGCGCAGGTGCTGGACGCCGACGTCGACGGCGAGCGGCCCTACGTCGTCAGCGAGTACGTGCGCGGCCCCTCGCTCACCGGCCTCGTGTCCGCGCAGGGCCCGCGCACCGGCACCGACCTCGACCGGCTGGCGATCGGCACGATCACCGCGCTCACCGCGATCCACCGGGCGGGCGTCCTGCACCGCGACTTCAAGCCCTCCAACGTGCTGATGGGCCCCGACGGGCCGCGCGTCATCGACTTCGGCATCGCCCGCGTGCTCGGGCCCGCCGCGACCCGCGCGAGCGGCGTCGTCGGCACCCCCTCCTACATGGCGCCCGAGCAGGTCACCGACCTGGAGCTCGGCACCGCCGTGGACGTGTTCACCTGGGCCGCGACGATCCTGTACGCCGCGACCGGCGAGCACCCGTTCGGCAACGACACCATCTCGGCGGTGTTCGGCCGCATCCTCTACCAGGACCCGGACGTGTCGGTGCTGCCCGAGCCGCTCCGCGGCCTCGTCGCGCGGTGCCTGTCCAAGGAGCCGGGCGAGCGGCCCGTCGCGCAGCAGATCCTGCTGGACCTGCTCGGCGAGGAGGCGGCGCCCGGCGAGCGGCCCGATCAGGTCCTCACCACCGGCGCCGAGCTCGCCGGGCCCGACCGCGGCACCCTCCTGCTCGACGGCGCCGACCGCCCCGATCCGCCCGGCGGCCGGTCCCGGCGGATCCCGTGGAGGGCCGCCGCCGCGGCGATCCCGGTGCTGGCGCTGCTCTGCGGCGCCGCCGCCTGGGCGGTCGCCGGCGGGTCGCCGCGCCACCGGGGCGCGCCCGCGCGGCCCGACGCGCCCGCGCTCGCCCCGCCCCCGGCGCAGGCCGCCGCGGCGCGCGACGCGGCGGCGGCCGTCCGCGCCGTCCTCAGCTTCCACTACGACCGCTTCGACGCCGACGTCGCCGCCGCGCACGCCCGCGTCACCGGCCGCTACCGCACCGAGTACGACAAGGAGCTCGCCCGCGGCAACTGGCGGGCCCGGCTCCGCGACGGCCGCAGCGCGGTCGCCGCCGAGGTCGTCGACACCGGCGTGGCGGCGGCCGCGCCCGGCCGCGTCACCGTGGTCGCCTACGTCGAGCGGACGGTGACCTCCGCCGGCACCGACCCGGACGTGCTGAAGGACCCCTTCCGGGTGACGATGCTCGCCCAGCGCGGCGCCTGGCGGCTGGACACGCTGTCGATCCTGGACGCCGACGCGGTGCCCGCCGCGGGCGCCGACCCGTGGCCGGGCGACGCCGCCCGCGGCGCGCTCGCCGCCGCCGCCCGCGCCGCGACCGGCGGCGCCGCCGACCGCACCGCCGTCGAGACCGCGCTCCGCCCCGGCGCGGCCGGCGACCGGGCCGGGGCGCTCGCGGTCGTCGCGGCCTGCGACCCCACCGCCTGCACCATCGACGACCCGGTGGTCGTGCACCGGCTGGAGCTGCGCCGCGAGAACGGCGCCTGGCGCGTGCTGAGCGACGCCGCCCTCAACAAGGCGAAACCGAAACCCGCCGGCCGCGGCTGACGTCCCGCCCCGGCACGTGCGGGCTCAGCGGGCGGGACGCCGCCGCGGCCGGGCGCCGGCCACGGCGGCGGCGCCGGCGAGCACGCCCGACAGGCCGAGCGCCGTCAGCGGCACCAGATCCGCGCCGGTGAACGGCAGGCCCGCCGGGCCGCCCGGACGCGGCAGCGCGGGCAGCAGCCCGGCCGAGGGCGGCAGCTCGGGCAGCAGCGGCGACCGCCGGGGCGCCGCGACCGGCCCGTACACGGCGTGGCCGCGCGGCACCGCGACGGGGCCGGGCACGTTCGGCAGCGGCGGCGCGCCCGGGGCGGGCGGCGTCGTCGGCGTCGGCACCTGCCCGCAGCCGGCGCCCGAGCAGCCCGACGGCTCGGCGGCCCCGGGCTTGGCGGGCGCCTGCGCGGGCACCTGGAGGGGGGCGAGGCCGGGCACCTGCACCGCCACCGCCGGGGACGCGAGCGCCGCCTGCGCCGTCACCTGCTCGGCGACCGACACCGACACCGCCGCGCCGGTCACCGTCACCGACGCCGACGGCACCTCGACCGCGACCTCGCCGTCGTCGCCGACCTCGACGCGGGGGACCTCCGGGGCCGGCTCCGGCGGCACGGTGGGCACGGCGGGCGTGCGGGGGCGCCCCTCCGGGCGGACGGCCCGGCGGGCGTGCCGCGCGTTCGGGCGCACGGCCTTGCGTCCGGTCGCTCGAGCGGTCCCGGCGTCCGCCGTGCCGGCGGGGGAGGGGGCCGCCGTGCCGGACGTGCCCGCGCGCGGCCGGTCGGCGCGCGCCTCGGCGGCACCGGTGCCGGCGTGGGCGGTGCCGCCGAGGACCGCGAGGCCGAACGCGGCGGCGCCGGCCGTCGCCGCGAGTCTGCTGGCATGCTGCACGTGGGCTCCTGAGCAGGTAGGCGTCGACGTTCCGTCACCAGGTTCACACGCCCGGTGCCGCCCTGGGGCGCAGATGGCGGTATCGGAAGGGGTCGGCGGGCGAACGCCGCGCGCCCCGCGTGGCGGCGGCCCGTCCGCCGTCCGCCGCGCCACCCCCGATACTGGGGGGATGACCAGGGTGATCGCGGGAAGCGCAGGGGGACGGCGGCTCGCCGTCCCGCCGGGCCGGGACACCCGGCCGACCAGCGACCGGGCGCGCGAGGGGCTGTTCTCCACCGTCCTCGCGCTGCTCGGCCCCCTGGACGGCCTGCGCGTCGCCGACCTGTTCGCCGGATCCGGCGCGGTCGGCCTGGAGGCCCTGTCGCGCGGCGCCGCGCACGCGCTGCTCGTCGAGTCGCACCCGCGCGCCGCCAAGGTCGTCCGGGAGAACGCCGCCGCCCTCGGCCTGCCCGGCGCCGTCCCGGTCGCCGACCGCGTCGAGCGGGTGGTGGCCCGCGCCCCCGACGCCCCCTACGACCTGGTCTTCGCCGACCCGCCCTACCCGCTGCCCGACGCCGCGGTCACCGCGATCCTGGTCGCGCTCCGTGACCACGGCTGGCTCGCGCCGGACGCCCTGGTCGCCGTCGAAAGATCCGCCCGGGGCCCGGTTCTGCAGTGGCCTGAGGGGTACGAGGCCGAGCGGGACCGGCGGTACGGCGAGGCGGTGTTCTGGTACGGGCGCGCCCCCGCATGATCGCGGACCCCGCGACGGATGGCTACGATACGTAGTCATCGAGCTTCAAGGGGTGGAGAGGGGCGATGGCGGACGGCATGGGCAGGGCCGTGCGGCGCACCTGGGTGGTGTCCCTGGTCATGGTCCTCGCCCTCATGGCGAACATCACCTACGTGATGGGCTTCAACGCCCAGAACCTGCGCGACGACCGCCACAACGCCCGCCAGTACGAGGACCGCAACACCACCGACCGGGGCCCGATCACCGCGGGCGGCGTCCAGCTCGCCTGGTCCACCGAGACCAGCGGCGGCAAGTACCAGCGGCACTACCGGGAGAGCACCGTGTTCTCCCCGGTCACCGGCTACTTCTCGCTGTTCTCCCAGACCGGCCTGGAGAGCGCCGCCAACCACGTCCTGGACGGCACCGACCCGCGCCTCGCCACCACCAGCCTCGTCGACCGGATCCTCGGACGGCACGTGCCCGGCGGCAGCGTCGAGGCCACCGTCGACCCGGCGGCCCAGCGCGCCGCCTACAGCGCGCTGCGCGCCTCGGGCGCCCGCCGCGCCGCCGCCGTCGCGCTCGACGCGAGGACCGGCGCGATCCTGGTCATGGCGTCCACCCCCTCCTACAACGCCAACGACGTGTCCACGCTGAACGCCGAGAACGCCGAGGCCGCCTTCAAGGAGCTGAACGCCGACCGGCTGAAGCCGCTGCTCAACAAGGCCGCCGGCGAGCTGTTCCCGCCCGGCTCCACCTTCAAGACCGTCGTCGCCTCCGCCGGCCTGAGCGCCGGCGACACCGCCGCGACCCGGGTCCGCGCGGGCCGCGGCTACCGGCCGCCCGGCGCCGGGCAGGCCATCAACAACGACGACGGCGACATCGGCGGCCAGTGCGACGAGTCGAGCATCCCGCTCATCGACGCCTACGCCCAGTCGTGCAACACCACCTTCGCCTACATGGGCGCCGAGGACCCCGGCAACGACGCCGTCGCGGGCGAGGCGCAGCGGTTCGGGTTCTACAAGCCCATCCAGATCGAGAAGGGCCTGTCCAGCGCGACCAGCTCCTTCCCCCGCACCGACCAGCCGTCGCTCAGCGCCCTCGGCTCCATCGGGCAGGGCAGCACCGTCGCCACCCCCCTGCAGATGGCCGCGGTCGCCTCCGCCGCCATCAACGGCGGCGAGGTCAAGAAGCCCTACCTGATCGACAAGCTGCGCGGCGGCGACGGCGCGCTGGTGCAGAGCGCCCATCCCTCCACCCTCGCCCGCCCGCTCACCGAATCCCAGGCCGGCGAGCTGAGGGACCTCATGGAGGAGGTCGTGCGCACCGGCACCGCCAAGTCGCTGCAGGGCACCTCGGTGCTCGGCGGCAAGACCGGCACCGCCGACGTCGAGGGCGCCTCCTACAACGACCGCTGGTTCATCGGGTTCGGACCGCGCTCCGGCCCCCGCTACGCCGTCGCGGTGCTGACCGAGGCGGCCGGCTACGGCATCGAGTCCGGCCCGATCGCCGCGAAGATCATCGACGCGCTGGGGGACTGACCGCCCGCCGCGCGCCCCGCCCCGCACCCCGGCGACAACCCGGTGCCGGGCCGCCTTCCGACCGTTTGGTACGGTCGCGCCGCAGGTCGCCGCCTGCGCGCAGGGCAGTCGCAAGGGCAGTCGCCAGGATGGAGCCGTCTCGTGCGCCGAGTCGTTTGCCCGGGATCATTCGACCCCGTCACCAACGGACACCTCGACATCATCAGCCGCGCCTCCCGCCTCTTCGACGAGGTGGTCGTCGCGGTGCTGATCAACAAGACCAAGACCGGCCTGTTCACCGTGGACGAGCGCATCGAGATGCTCCAGGAGGTGACCAAGGAGTACGGCAACGTCCGCATCGACAAGTGGCACGGCCTGCTGGTCGACTTCTGCCGGCAGAACGACATCCCGGTGATCGTCAAGGGGCTGCGGGCCGTCAGCGACTACGAGTACGAGCTGCAGATGGCGCAGATGAACCACCGCATGGCGGGCGTGGAGACCATGTTCATGTCCACCAACCCGCTCTACTCCTACCTGTCGTCGTCGCTGATGAAGGAGATCGTCAAGTTCGGCGGCGACGTGTCGGGCCTCATCCCCGAGGTGGTGCACGCCCGGCTGGCGGAGCGGCTGCGGGAATCCTGACCGGCCCCGCGGCGTTGTGCGAGGCGGTCGCGGCCGCCGCGGGTCGGGGGAGTGCCCGGCGTTCGGTACCCTGGAACCCGGCCAGGTCGACGGCCGCCATTCGCCATGCCTCACGAAAGCAGGAATCCGCTGTCTCGCCTTGATCCCCATGCCCCGCTCGTGCTCGACACCCGAGCGCTCAGCCGGCAGCCCGGGTCCGAGCGGAAGCAGACCCTGACCGTGCCGGCCCCGGCGGACCTGGGCGTCGAGCTGCTGGGCGTGCCCGAGGGCACGGACATCGAGCTCGATCTCAGGCTCGAGGCCGTGCTGGAGGGTGTGCTCGTCACCGGTACCGCGCGCGTCCCCCTCGTCGGGGAGTGCGCCCGCTGCCTGGACCCGATCGCCTCGACGCACGGGGCGACCTTCCAAGAGCTCTTCGTCTATCCTGACACCCGCTCCGGCGGGAACGCGGACGACGACGAGCTGCGGCTCGAGGACGACCTGATCGACCTCGAGCCGGTGCTCCGCGACGCGGTGGTGCTCGAACTGCCGCTGTCGCCGCTGTGCCGGGACGACTGCCCCGGCCTGTGCCCGGAGTGCGGTGCGCGGCTGGCCGACGCGGAGCCGGGCCACCACCACGACGTCGCCGACCCCCGGTGGGCGGCGCTGCAGAACCTGACCGACGACGGTCCCGGGCACCGCCCGGAGCCGTGACGGTTCCCCCTCCGCGGGGGGAGTGGGGCCCGTCCTCACCAGCCGAACCGACCGACGAACAAGGAAAGCAGGAGGGCTGACGTGGCCGTCCCCAAGCGCAAGAAGTCGCGCAGCAACACGCGGCACCGCCGCTCGCAGTGGAAGAGCGCCGCGCCGACCCTGGTCGAGTGCCCGACGTGCCACGACCAGAAGCTCCCGCACACCGCGTGCGCGACCTGTGGCACCTACGACCGGCGGCAGGTCGTCGAGCCGTCGGCCTGATCCGTCCGGGTCATCCGGGGGGCGGTCCGGCGCACGCGCGCGGCCGCCCCTCGCGGTACCCCGGGGGTGTCACCGACCGGTGGCACCGTCCATACCGGCGGGTGACGCCGGCGTGGAGCCAGGTCCCAGGACCGGCGCCCGGAGCCGTGGTGCACGCCGGGCCGGCGACGACCGGCGCGCACCTCGCCTTCGCGGACCGTCCTGGCAGCCGGCGCTCGCGCGCCCGCGCCGTCACGCGCCTGCGCGGCGTCCGCACGGCGCGGCGCCGCGGCCTGGCGAGGAGGGCCAGTGAGCAGCGGCAAGAAGCCCGGCCACGTGCCGGATCCGGCGGGACTGACCCGCGCCCTCGGCGTGGAGGTCACCCGCGACCTGCTGGAGCGGGCGCTGACGCACCGCTCCTACGCCTACGAGAACGGCGGCCTGCCGACCAACGAGCGCCTGGAGTTCCTCGGCGACTCGGTCCTCGGCCTCGTCGTCACCGACACCCTGTTCCGCGGCCACCCCGACCTGCCCGAGGGGCAGCTCGCCAAGCTGCGCGCCGCGGTCGTCAACATGCGGGCGCTCGCCGGCGTCGCGCGCGGCCTCGGCGTCGGCGCGCACATCCGGCTCGGCCGCGGCGAGGAGGGCACCGGCGGCCGCGACAAGGCCTCCATCCTCGCCGACACGCTGGAGGCGCTGATCGGCGCCGTCTACCTGGACCGCGGCCTGGACGAGGCGGGCGCCCTGGTGCACCGGCTGTTCGACGCGCTGATCACCCGCTCGGCGGGGCTCGGCGCCGGCCTGGACTGGAAGACCTCGCTGCAGGAGCTCACCGCCGTCGAGGAGCTCGGCGTCCCCGAGTACCACGTCGCCGAGTCCGGCCCCGACCACCAGAAGACCTTCCGCGCCTCGGTGCGGGTCGGCGGGCAGACCTACGGGTCGGGCGAGGGCCGCAGCAAGAAGGAGGCCGAGCAGCACGCCGCCGAGGCCGCCTGGACGGCGATCCGCGAGGCCGCGGTGGCGCGCGAGACCGCCGCGGGCGCGGCGGACGCCGCCGGGGCCGCCGGTGCCTGAGCTGCCCGAGGTCGAGGTCGTCCGCCGCGGGCTGGAGCGGTGGACGGCCGGCCGCACCGTGGCGTCCGCCGAGGTGCTGCACCCGCGCGCCGTCCGCCGGCACGCGGCCGGCCCCGCCGACTTCGCCGGCCGCCTCGCCGGCCGCGCCCTGGAGGCGCCGCGCCGCCGCGGCAAGTACCTGTGGCTGCCGCTCGGCGGCGACGGCGGCCCCGCCGAGGCCGTCCTCGCCCACCTCGGCATGAGCGGCCAGCTCCTCGTCGGCGCGCCGGACCGCGAGCGCGAGAAGCACCTGCGGGTGCGGCTGGAGTTCACCGACGGCGGCCACGACCTGCGGTTCGTCGACCAGCGCACCTTCGGGCACCTCATGGTCGCCGACGTCGTCCCCGACCCGTTCGGCGGCGACGCCCCGGTGCCCGCGCCGATCGCGCACATCGCCGCCGACCCCCTGGAGGGGGCGTTCGACGACGCGGCGTTCTACCGGGCGCTCCGCCGCCGCCGGACGGGCCTGAAGCGGGCGCTGCTCGACCAGTCCCTCATCAGCGGCGTCGGCAACATCTACGCCGACGAGGCGCTGTGGCGGGCCCGCCTGCACTACGCCCGCCCGACCGAGACGCTGACGCGCGCCGAGGCGCAGCGGGTGCTGGACGCCGCCCGCGACGTCATGGGCGCCGCCCTCGCCGTCGGCGGCACCTCCTTCGACAGCCTGTACGTGAACGTCAACGGCGAGAGCGGATACTTCGACCGGTCCCTGGACGCCTACGGCCGCCGGGGCGAGCCGTGCCGGCGCTGCGGGACGCCGATCCGCCGCGACGAGTTCATGAACCGCTCCTCGTTCAGCTGCCCGACCTGCCAGCGCAGGCCCCGCCGTGCCCGCGACTGACGGCGGCGGGCCCGCGACGGGCGCCGAGCCCGCCCGCCTCACCGCCTGGGTGCGGGGGCACGTCCAGGGCGTCGGGTTCCGCTGGTGGGTGCGGGCGCGGGCGCTGGAGCTCGGCCTGACCGGCAGCGCGAGCAACCTCGCCGACCGCCGCGTCGAGGTGGTGGCCGAGGGCCCGCGCGACGCCTGCGAGGCGCTGCTGGAGAAGCTGCGGGCGCCGGGGACGCCGGGCCGCGTGGACGGCGTCGTGGAGCGCTGGAGCGCCCCGCGCGGGGGCCTGCGCGGGTTCGTGGAACGGTGACCCGGTAGGGAATTCCGGTTTGTGCCTGCTAAACTGGAGACGACAGGTTGTTACCGGCCCGTGATGTCCGTCTTGACCAGGACGCCGCCCGGTGCGACTCTAGACGATACGCGCACCGACATTTCCTGCTCTCCGTGCGCGATTCCTGCTGGTTACTCAGCGTGGAGGACCCTTAGTCATGGCGAAGGCTCTACTCGGCCACGTCGGCGGTCCCGACCCTCGTATGGTGTCGGAGATGCGACGTCTTCAGCAGCGCGTACGCGATCTGGAGGCCGAACTCGCTCGGCTCCAGACCGAGAACGACGCGCTCGCGGCCACCAGCGACGAGGTGTCGCTCGGAGTGAAGGACCGCGAACCGGCGCTGACCTGATCGCGGCGCCGCTCAACGAGAGAACGGGGACGCCGTCACCGGCGTCCCTTCCGTTTGCCCGGCCGCCCCGCACCGCGCCGGCGGCCGAGCGGACGGACCGTATCCCCGTTCTTTCGGGGCCCGTCCGGTGAGCCGTCACGGCAGGTGCCGCCCGAGGAAGGCGACCCTGGCGGGGCTGCGGCGCATCCAGTAGGCGGCGTCGTGGCAGCCGCCGAACATCCCGCCCGCGGGCCGCTCGGCGAGGCCGCTCCGCGCCTTCTCCACCATCGGCGCGAACGGGTCGCCGGTGCCGCAGTCGATCCACGTCGGGACGCCGGCGAGGCTTGCGAGCCGCGCCAGCACGTCGTGGGCGGCGAAATCGGCGGGCCCGTCGTACGATCCGGGGTTCGCCGCGTGCGCCTTGGCGTAGGAGCCGAACAGCGCCGGTGACGACGCCGCGACGGCGGCGACGCGGCGCGGTCCGAGCGTACCCGCGAGCAGCAGCGCGCCGTAGCCGCCCATCGACCAGCCGGTCAGCCCGATCCGGTCGGTGCGCAGGCCGAGGCGCCGCAGCCGCGGCAGCACCTCGCCGGTGACCATCCGCTGCGGGTCGTCGCCGGTCGCGCGCTTGTGCCAGTACACGCTCCCACCGTCCACGCCCACCAGCGCGAACGGCGGCATGCCGTGCGCGACGGCCTGGGCGAGGTAGCGGTCGGCGTAGATGCCGAGCAGCGCCCGGGAGTCACCGCCGAGTCCCGGCAGCATCAGCACCACCGGCAGGCCCTTCACCGCGTGTCCCTTGGGAGTCACGAGGGTGAACGCGGTGTCGATGCGGCGCGCGTCCGAGCGGAACGGCACGGTCCGCACGTCGGCGGTCTCGGCCGGGACGGGCGGCCGGTCGCCGCAGCGTCCGAGGGCGCGGTCCAGGCGCACCTTGCCCGGCAGCGTGCCCGCCTCCACCAGCGCCGCCCCGGCGGCGCCCGCGACGCCGGCGGCGCCGAGCCCGCCGAGCCCGGCGATCAGTATCCGCCGCCTGGTCGCTCCCGCCATGCCCGCCCCCGTCCGCAAATGATCGGCACTGTAGGGGAAAGGTCGCCCGGCGGGAATCCCCGGCGGCGGGCCGCGGGGCCGGTAGGGTTCCCCTGGCCGGACCAGCAGGCCGGAGCGGCAGGCCGCGGGGGCGGGGGAGGACGACGGCGCGTGTATTTGAAGAACCTGACCTTGCGGGGCTTCAAGTCCTTCGCGTCCTCGACCACGCTGAAGTTCGAGCCGGGCATCACCGCCGTCGTCGGCCCGAACGGGTCGGGCAAGTCCAACGTCGTCGACGCCCTCGCCTGGGTCATGGGCGAGCAGGGCGCCAAGTCGCTGCGCGGCGGCAAGATGGAGGACGTCATCTTCGCCGGCACCGCCAACCGGGCGCCGCTCGGCCGCGCGGAGGTGGTGCTGACCATCGACAACTCCGACGGCGCGCTGCCGATCGACTACTCCGAGGTCACGATCTCGCGGCTGATGTTCCGGTCGGGGCAGAGCGAGTACGCCATCAACGGCGACTCCTGCCGCCTGCTGGACATCCAGGAGCTGCTGTCGGACTCGGGCATCGGCCGCGAGATGCACGTCATCATCGGGCAGGGCCAGCTCGACCGGGTGCTGCACTCGGGCCCCGAGGGCCGCCGCGCGGTCATCGAAGAGGCCGCCGGCGTCCTCAAGCACCGCAAGCGCAAGGAGAAGGCGCTCCGCAAGCTCGACGCGATGCAGGCCAACCTGAACCGCGTCCAGGACCTCACCGGCGAGCTCCGCCGCCAGCTGAAGCCGCTCGGCCGGCAGGCCGAGCTCGCCCGCCGCGCCGCCGTCATCCAAGCCGACCTGCGCGACGCCCGCGCCCGCCTGCTCGCCGACGACCTGGTCGCCCTGCGCACGAGACTGGAGCAGGAGGCCGCCGACGAGGCGAGCATCCGCGAGCGCCGCGCCGAGACCGAGCGGTCCCTCGCCGAGGCGCAGGAGCGCGAGGCCGTCCTGGAGGCCGAGGAGGCCGCGGCCGCGCCGCGCCTCGCGCAGGTCCAGGACACCTGGTTCAAGCTGTTGGCGCTGAAGGAGCGGCTGCGCGGCGTCGCCGACCTCGCCGCCGAGCGGCACCGCAACGCCTCCGAGGCCCGCGAGGAGGGCCGCCGGGGCCGCGACCCCGAGGAGATGGAGGCCGAGGCCGCCGCCGTCCGCGAGCAGGAGGAGACGCTGCGCGCGGCGCTGGAGGAGGCCGAGGACTGCCTCGCCGGGGCCGTCCAGGAGCGGGCCGGCGCCGAGGACGCCCTCGCCGGCGAGGAGCGCCGCCTGCAGGCCGCCGCCCGCGCCGCCGCCGACCGCCGCGAGCAGCTCGCCCGGCTCCGCGGCCGCGTCGAGGCCCAGCGCAGCAAGGTCCAGGCCGGCCAGTCCGAGATCGGCCGCCTCCGCGAGGCCCGCACCGAGGCCGCCGAGCGCGCCGAGGCCGCGCGGGCCGAGTTCGAGGCGTTCGAGGCCGAGGTCGTGGAGGATCCGGCGCTCGCCGCCGAGCACGAGCTCGCCCAGGAGGCCCTCGCCGCCGCCAAGGACGCCGCCGAGGCCGCCCGGACCGCCGTGGACGTCCCCCGGCGGGCGCTCCAGGAGTCCCGGCAGGCCGTCACCGCCGCCCGCGCCGCCGACCAGGCCGCGCAGAAGGCCGTCACCGCCCTCCAGGCCCGCATCGAGGCGCTCGCCCTCACGCTCGGCAGCGCCGCCGACGGCGGCGAGACGCTCCTCGCCGCGGGCGCCGACGGCGTCCTCAAGGGCGTCCTCGGCACCGTCGCGTCCCTGCTCACCGTCCGGTCCGGCTACGAGACGGCGATCGCCGCCGCGCTCGGCGACGCCGCCGAGGCCATCGCCGTCGGGTCGCTGGACACCGCCGAGGCGGCCCTGGACCTGCTGCACGGCCGCGACGCCGGCCGCGCGGGCCTGCTGGTCGGCGGCGGCGCGGCCGCCGAGCCGGCGCGGATCCCCGGCGTCGACTACGCGCTGGACGCCGTCACCGTCCCCGGGCCCGTGCTCCCCGCCCTCCGGCACCTGCTGGGCGACGTCGCCGTCGTCGACGACGTCGCCGCAGCCGCCGAGCTGGTGCGCCGCGAACCCGCCCTGCGGGCCGTGACGCGCGGCGGCGACCTCGTCGGCGCCCACTGGGCGCAGGGCGGCGCGGCGGGCGGCGCGCAGAGCCTCCTGCAGATGCGCGCCACCCTCGACCAGGCCGCCGAGGACCTCGCCGCCGCCGAGACCGCCGCCGCCGAGACCGCCGGGGCGCTCGACGCCGCCGGCGACGCCGAGCAGGACGCCCAGGCCGCCCTGGACGGCGCGCAGGCCGCCGTCCAGCAGGCCCAGAGCACCGTCAATCACGCCCAGGGCGACCTGGACCGCGTCCGCGCCAAGGTCCGCGAGTTCGACGCCCAGGCCGCGCAGGAGGCCAAGCGCGCCGCCCGCCTGGAGGCCGACGCGCGCGCCGCCACCGGCGAGGTCGAGCGCCTGACGCGCTCCCTGGAGACCGCCGGGGACGCCCTGGAGGCCGACGCGCAGGCCGCCGAGGAGCTCGCGATGCGGCTGGCGGAGGCCGAGGAGGCCGCCGGGACCGCGGACGACGCCGGCGACGACACCGGCGTCCGCGACGAGCTGAACGGCCGCGTCCAGGAGCTGCGGTCCGCCGAGATGGAGGCGCGCCTCGCCGTCCGCACCGCCGAGGAGCGCGTCCAGGCCATCGCCGGGCGCGCCGACGCGCTGGAGCGCGGCGCCCGCCGCGAGCGCGAGGAACGCGCGCAGGCCGAGCGGCGCCGGGCGCGCCGCGAGCGGCAGGCCCGCGTCGCCGCCGCCGTCCTCACCGGATCCCGCACCGCCCTCGACCGCATCGAGTCCTCCCTCGCCATCGCCGTCTCCGAGCGGGAGGCCGCCGAGCAGGGCCGCGCCGCCCGCGACGCCGAGATGAAGGTCGTCCGCACCCAGGTGCGGGAGCTGTCGGCCACGTTGGAGCGCCTCGTCAACGTCGTGCACGGCAGCGAGGTCGCCCGCGCCGAGCAGCGGCTCCGCCTGGAGCAGCTCGAGCAGCGCGCCCTGGAGGAGTTCGGCCTGGAGGTCGAGGGCCTGGTGGGGGAGTACGGCCCCGACCAGCCCGTCCCGCCCGGCCCCGAGGCCGGCGAGGACGCCGCGCCCGCCCCCTATGTCCGCGCCGAGCAGGAGAAGCGGGCCCGCTCGGCCGAGCGGCAGCTCACCCAGCTCGGCAAGATCAACCCGCTGGCGCTGGAGGAGTTCGCGGCGCTGGAGGAGCGGCACGCGTTCCTGTCGACCCAGCTCGACGACCTGAAGAAGACCCGCCGCGAGCTGCTGGAGGTCGTCAAGAACGTCGACGACCGCGTCCAGGAGGTGTTCGCCGCCGCCTACGCCGACATCGAGCAGCAGTTCTCCCGCATCTTCGCCCGGCTGTTCCCCGGCGGCGAGGGCAGCCTGTCGCTGACCGAGCCGGGCGACATGCTCGCCACGGGCGTGGAGGTCGCCGCGCGCCCGCCGGGCAAGAAGGTCAAGCGGCTGTCGCTGCTGTCGGGCGGCGAGCGGTCGCTCGTCGCGATCGCCTTCCTGGTGGCGGTGTTCAAGGCCCGCCCGTCCCCGTTCTACGTGCTGGACG
Source organism: Actinomadura parmotrematis (assembly GCF_019458805.1). Classification (GTDB taxonomy): domain Bacteria; phylum Actinomycetota; class Actinomycetes; order Streptosporangiales; family Streptosporangiaceae; genus Spirillospora; species Spirillospora parmotrematis. The sequence continues at coordinate 74,978 of NZ_JAIBOA010000020.1, read as the reverse complement.
AGGTCGAGGCGGCCCTCGACGACACCAACACGCAGCGGCTGATCACGGTGTTCGAGGAGCTGCGCGAGTCGTCCCAGCTCATCGTGATCACCCACCAGAAGCGCACCATGGAGGGCGCGGACGCCCTCTACGGCGTCAGCATGCGCGGCGACGGCGTCACCCAGGTCGTCAGCCAGCGCCTGCGCGAGCCCGAACCCGCCTGACGCCGCGCCTGCCGGCCCCGGCGGACTTGGCCGGGTCCGGACCGTCCCCTGCCCGATCGCGGGGCGACCGTTGGCGCGCCCGCGGCTAGCGTTCTGATCATGCTTCTGTCCGGGGTCGCCCGCCTGTCCGGCCTCGTCGCGTGCCTGCTGGCGGTCGGCACCGCCACCGCCGAGTGCGCCGAGCCGCCCCGCGACGGCGGCCCGCCCGCGCCGTCGTCCTCGCCGTCGCCGTCCGGCAGCGCCGCCGCACGGTACGGCTGGGGCGAGCCCGTGGAGGCCGACGAGTTCACCGGCCGCGCCCTGGACCGCGCCGCCTGGGAGGTCTACGACAGCCCCGGCCACGCCGGGCAGGGCCGCCGCAGCCCCGCCGCCGTCACCGTCCAGGACGGCCACCTGCGCATCACCGGCCGCACCGACGGCACGACCGGCGGCCTCGCCTGGAAGAAGGGCGCGCAGCGCCGCGGCCGCTGGGAGGCCCGCATCCGGGTGTCGGCCGGCTGCGCCTGCTATCACCCTGTCCTGCTGCTGTGGCCGGTGAAGGGCGGCGGCGGCGTCAGCCCGCACGGCGGCGGCGGCGAGGTCGACTACAGCGAGACGGTCGACGACGGGCGCCGCGCCGAGACCCACTTCTTCCTGCACGCCGGGCCCGAGGACGACGAGCGCCAGGAGCAGGCCCGCGCCTCCGTCGACCTGACCCGGTGGCACGACTTCGCCGTCGAGTGGAGGCCCCGCGAGCTGACCGGCTACCTGGACGGCCGCCGCTGGTTCCACACCGCCGACCGCGCCATGCTGCCGCCCCGCACGATGGGCCAGACGATCCAGCTCGACTGGTTCCCCGGCGAGCGCGGCCGCACCGCCCGCGGCCTCGACGCCGGCGCCGCCGTCACCTTCGACACCGACTGGATCCGCATGTACCGGCCCTGACGGCGGGCGCGCGCCGGCCGGCGGGCGATCACCGCGCGATGATCGGTGACCCGATCGTGTCCGGTGCATGACCGCTCGTCTGGAAAACTGGTGGGCGCTATGGAATATGTGATCCTCATCGCCGGGCTCGCCGTCCTCCTCGTCGTCGCGGGCGGCGCGCTGCTGCTGCGGCCCGGCCGCCGCAAGCAGGCCCCGCCCGCGGAGCCGCCGCAGACGCCCGACATCCGGCCGGGCGGGACGACCACCCTCCCCGAGGAGGATCGCGCGGCGCCGCCCGCCGAACGCGCGCCGCCCGCCGAACGCGCCCCGGCCCGCGCCCCCGAGATCGAGAAGCCGCCGCCCGGCGCCGGCCGCCTCGTCCGGCTCCGCGCCCGCCTCGCCCGCTCGCAGAGCGGCTTCGGCCGGACGCTGCTCGGCCTCCTGTCCCGCGACGTCCTCGACGACGACGCCTGGGAGGAGATCGAGGACACCCTCATCGGCGCCGACATCGGCGTCACCGTGTCCCGCCAGATCACCGACGACCTGCGCACCCGCGTCCAGGTCCTCGGCACCCGCTCGCCCGAGGAGGTGCGGGCGCTGCTGAAGGAGGAACTGGTCAAGCAGATCGGCCCGGACCTCGACCGCACCCTGCGCACCGCCCCGCACGGCGATCGGCCCGCCGTCGTCATGGTCGTCGGCGTCAACGGCACCGGCAAGACCACCACCTGCGGCAAGCTCGGCCGCGTCCTCGTCGGCGACGGCCGCACCGTGCTGCTCGGCGCCGCCGACACCTTCCGCGCCGCCGCCGCCGACCAGCTGGAGACCTGGGGCTCGCGCGTCGGCGCCCCCGTCGTCCGCAAGGACGAGGGCGCCGACCCCGCCAGCGTCGCCTTCGACGCCGTCAAGCAGGGCATCGACGGCAAGATCGACACCGTGATCGTCGACACCGCCGGCCGGCTGCACACCAAGACCGGCCTCATGGACGAGCTCGGCAAGGTCAAGCGCGTCATCGAGAAGCAGGCCCCGATCGACGAGATCCTGCTCGTCCTCGACGCCACCACCGGCCAGAACGGCATGCAGCAGGCGCGCGTGTTCGCCGAGGTGGTGAACGTCACCGGCGTCGTGCTGACCAAGCTCGACGGCACCGCCAAGGGCGGCATCGTCGTCCAGGTGCAGCGCGAGCTCGGCGTCCCCGTCAAGCTCGTCGGCCTCGGCGAGGGCCCCGACGACCTGGCCCCGTTCGAGCCCGAGGCGTTCGTCGACGCCATCCTCGGGGACTGACCCCCGCCACACCACCGTGACGCCCCGTCCGCCCGCGCGGACGGGGCGTCCGCGCTCTCCCGGGACGGATGCGGCGGACGCGCCCGCAGGACTTCCCGCCGCCTTTCCGCGAACGTCCCATTCGCTGTGCATGGCCGGGGTCGGCCACCCCATTCCGCCCCACACCCCCCGCGAACGCCGACGAATCATTGGCGTTCGACCGAAATGCGGCCGGTGAGCAAGGCGAAACATTTCCGAAACACAGCACGGTGGGGTTTCACGCCCCCGAAACACCAGAGCCGTCCAGGCGAAACCGCCGCCCAAGAGTCTTCGGTCATCTCACCGTTCCCCGGCCGAGGAGGGCTCTCTCCGCGATGAAGATCGATACCGGTGCCACCGCCTGGATGCTGGCGGCCACGGCGCTCGTGCTGCTGATGACGCCAGGGCTGGCGTTCTTCTACGGGGGCATGACCCGGGCCAAGAGCGTCCTCAACATGATGATGATGTCCTTCGGCGCCATCATCTCCGTGACCATCCTGTGGGTCCTGTTCGGCCACTCGATCGCCTTCACCGACAACGGCAACACGGCGATCAACAAGTTCATGGGCGGCTTCGACGCCGTCGGCCTCAAGGACGTGGCGACCCAGGTCTCCGAGGGCCTGCTGCCCGACCAGTCGGACAACATCCCGACCATGGTCTTCTCGGCCTTCCAGCTCACCTTCGCGATCATCACGGTCGCCCTGATCAGCGGCGCCATCGCCGACCGCGCCAAGTTCGGCGCCTGGATGGTCTTCTCCGTCGTGTGGGCCTCCCTGGTCTACTTCCCGGTCGCGCACTGGGTCTGGGGCACCGGCTGGCTCAACAAGCTCGGCATCGAGGACTTCGCCGGCGGCACCGTCGTGCACGTCAACGCCGGCGCCGCGGGCCTCGCCCTCGCCCTCGTGCTCGGCAAGCGGCGCGGCTGGCCGAAGGAGCCGATGCGCCCGCACAACCTGCCGTTCGTCCTGCTCGGCGCCGGCATCCTCTGGTTCGGCTGGTTCGGCTTCAACGCCGGCTCCGAACTCGCCGTCGACGGCACCACCGGCCTCGCCTTCATGAACACCCAGATCGCCACCGCCGTCGCGGCCGGCGCCTGGATCCTCGTCGAGAAGCTCCGCGACGGCCACGCCACCACCCTCGGCGTCGCCTCCGGCGCCGTCGCCGGCCTCGTCGCCATCACCCCCGCCTGCGGCTTCGTCGACCCCTGGGCCGCGATCGTCCTCGGCGCCATCGCCGGCGCCGCCTGCGCCTTCGCCGTCGGCCTCAAGTACAAGCTCGGCTACGACGACTCCCTCGACGTCGTCGGCGTCCACCTCGTCGGCGGCGCGATCGGCGCGGTCTCCCTCGGCTTCATCGCCAAGTACCCGTTCCTGGACAGCCAGCACAAGGGCCTGTTCTACGGCGGCGGCGTGCACCAGCTCGGCCTGCAGGCCCTCGGCCCCGTCGCCGTCGGCCTCTACTCCTTCATCATGGCCTGGATCATCGGCACCATCATCGACAAGACCATCGGCTTCCGCCTCGACGAGGAGGACGAGGTCACCGGCATCGACGTCACCACGCACGCCGAGAGCGCGTACGATCTCGCCCCCGCGCACGGCGGCGGCGGATCGGCGCTCGGCTCGGCGGTCGCCGCGGCGTCCCCCGAGCGAAAGGTTCAGGCGGAGGCATGAAGCTCATCACCGCGATCATCAAGCCCTTCAAGCTGGACGAGGTCAAGGCCGCCCTGGAGGCCTTCGGCGTCAAGGGCCTGACCATCAGCGAGGCCAGCGGCTACGGCCGCCAGAAGGGCCACACCGAGGTCTACCGCGGCGCCGAGTACAAGGTGGACCTGGTCCCCAAGCTCCGCGTGGAGGTCCTCGTCGACGACGAGGACGCCGACGACATCATCGACGTCGTCGTCAAGGCCGCCCGCACCGACAAGATCGGTGACGGCAAGGTCTGGGCCGTCCCGGTCGAGACCGTCGTCCGCGTCCGGACCGGCGAGACCGGCCCGGAAGCCCTGTAGGAGCGGAGTGGTCCTCGCGCACGGCACGGCCGGGGAACCGGCCGCCCGCACGACGGACACGGCCCGCGCAGCCCTCGCGGCCGCGCGGGCCGCCCGCGCCGACGAACTCGACCGCTGGCTGGCCGGCCTCCTGCCCGCCGCCCCGAACACCCCCGGCGCCCCCGCTCGCCCTGCCCCCGCCCCCGCCACCGGCGACCTGGCCCTGATCACCGTCGGCAGCCACGCCCGCCGCGAACTCACCCCCGGCGGCGACCTCGACCTCGTCCTGCTGCACCGCGGCCGCGACGACATCGCCCAGATCGCCGACCGCGTCTGGTACCCCGTCTGGGACTCCGGCCTCCGCCTCGACCACTCCGTCCGCACCGTCCACGAGGCCCGCGACGTCGCCCGCACCGACATGAAGGCCGCCCTCGGCCTCCTGTCCGCCCGCCGCATCGCCGGCGAGCACGCCCTCGTCGACGAACTGCGCGCCGGCGTCCTCGCCGACTGGCGCACCGACGCCCGCCGCCGCCTCGGCGAACTCGCCGACCTCTGCCGCGAACGCTGGGAGACCCAGGGCGAACTCGCCTTCCTCCTCGAACCCGACCTCAAGGACGCCCGCGGCGGCCTCCGCGACGTCCACGTCATGCAGGCCGTCGCCGCCTCCTGGATCGCCGCCGCCCCCGACGCCCGCGTCCGCGCCGCCCACGACACCCTCCTCGACGTCCGGCACGCCCTCCACCAGACCACCGGCCGCTCCTCCGACCGCCTCGTCCTCCAGGAACAGCAGGCCGTCGCCCACGCCCTCGGCCTCCTGGACGCCGACCAGCTCCTCCGCACCACCACCGAGGCCGCCCGCACCATCGCCCACGCCTCCGACCAGCTCTGGCACCGCGTCGCCCGCTTCCGCGCACCCCGCCGCGCCCCCGGCACCGTCGAACGCCGCCCCGTCGGCGACGGCGCCGTCGAACAGGACGGCGAGGTCGTCCTCGCCCGCAACGCCGACCTCGCCGACCCCGCCCTCCTGCTGCGTGTCGCCGCGGCCGCCGCCCACGCCGGCCTGCCCCTCGCCCCCGCCACCGTCGACCGCCTCGCCGCCCACGCCGCCCTGCCCCCCACCCCCTGGCCCGCCACCGCCCGCGACGCCCTCGTCAACCTCCTCGGCGCCGGACCCGCCGCCATCGGCGTCTGGGAGGCCCTCGACCAGGCCGGCCTCATCGTCCGCCTCATCCCCGACTGGGAACGCGTCCGCAACCGCCCCCAGCGCAACCCCTTCCACCGCTACACCGTCGACCGCCACCTCGTGGAGGCCGCCGCCGGCGCCGCCGCCCTCATCCGCGACGTCGCCCGCCCCGACCTCCTCCTCGTCGGCGCCCTCCTGCACGACATCGGCAAGGGCTGGCCCGGCGACCACTCGGTCAGCGGCGCCGTCGTCGCCCGCGACCTCGGCGCCCGCCTCGGCTTCCCGCCCGGCGACGCCCAGGTCCTGGAGGCCCTCGTCCGCCACCACCTGCTGCTCCCCGAAGCCGCCACCCGCCGCGACATCACCGACCCCGCCACCGTCGAGGCCGTCACCACCGCCGCCGCGACCGTCCCCGGCCGCGAACGCGAACTCGTCGAACTGCTCGCCGCCATCGCCGTCGCCGACGGCCAGGCCACCGGCCCCTCCGCCTGGGGCGCCTGGAAGGGCCGCCAGGTCGCCGAACTCGCCCGCCGCGCCATCGCCTCCCTCGCCGGCGGCACCCTCCCCCCGCCCCCCGAACTGAAGCCCGAGCAGCTCGCCCTCGCCCGCCACGACGGCGCCGCCGTCCGCGTCAGCGGCACCCGCATCACCATCGCCGCCCCCGACCGCCCCGGCCTGCTCTGGCGCGCCGCCGGCGTCCTCGCCCTGCACCGCCTCGCCGTCCGCACCGCCCGCACCGTCTCGTCCCCGACCAGCGCCGAGGGCGGCACCGCCGTCCTGGACTTCACCGCCGTCCCCGAATACGGCAGCCCGCCCGACCCGGCCCTGCTCGAAGCCGACCTGCGACGCATGCTCGCGGGCCGCCTCGACGTCGCCGAACGCCTGGAGAAACGCGCCCGCTCCGTCCGGCAGCGGCCGGGCGTGCACGTCGCCCCGCCCCGCGTCACCCTCGTCGAGGAGGCGTCGGCGACCGCGACGGTCTTCGAGGTCCGCGCCGCCGACCGCCCCGGCCTGCTCTGGCGCATCGGGCAGGCCCTCGGCGTCGCCGGCCTCCAGGTCCGCGCCGCGCAGGTCGACACCCTGGGCGCCGAGGCCGTCGACGTCTTCTACATCGTGGACGAGAGCGGCGACCCCGTCACCGACCCCGACGTCCTGGCCGAGGCCCGCACGAAGGTCCTGGCCGCCCTCACCTGACCCGCTCCGAAGGACGGCGCCAGCCCGATCCGGGGCACAAGCACCGGTTCTCACAGGATCGGGGGCGGATGAGCCCCGCCGTGCCCTTCGGAACGGGAAGACCGACCTTCCTGCCCAGAGAGGTAGTAGACCGAGGAAGGCGCTGGGGCGAGAAGCGGCAGGCCCTTCCCGCCCTGAGGAGGCAGGGAGACCAGCGGCAGGCCCTTCCCGCCTTGCCGAGGAAGCAGGAAAGACCAACGGCAGGCCTTTCCCGTTCCGGGAGTGCGGGGGAGACCAGCGGCAGGCTCGTCCCGCTCTGAGGGCGTGGGAAGGGAGAAGCGGCAGCCCTTCCCGTTCCGGGAGTGCGGGGGAGAGACCAGCGGCAGGCGGTCACGCTTTGAGGGTGTAGGGAAGAGGGAGAAGCGGCAGGCCGTCCCGCTCTGATGGTGCAGGGAAGAGGGAGAAGCCGCAGGCAGCTCCTGCTCTGAGGGGGCCGGGGGGAGTAGCGGCAAGCTCATCCCGCCCAGAAGCGGAAGAGCCGGCCCTTTGCCGTTCGAGTCAAGGAAACCACGCCCCTCCCGCCCGGGGGCGGACCGCTTACCTCCATGGTCAAGCCCCGCCCCTCCCGCCGGAAGTGGAGCGGCGTTCTGTGGATAACCCGCCCCCCGCCGCGGCGGGGCGGTGCGGGCACGGCGACCCGATAGTCTGGTAGGCGATCCCAGAAGCTTTCCAAGGACGGGCCAGACACGTGTTCGAGACGCTCTCCGACCGGTTGACGACGGTCTTCTCGTCGCTCCGCAGCAAGGGCCGGCTCTCCGAGGCCGACATCAACGCGACCGCCCGCGAGATCCGCGTCGCGCTGCTGGAAGCCGACGTGGCGCTGCCCGTCGTCAAGGACTTCATCGCGCGCATCAAGGAGCGCGCGACGGGCGCGGAGGTCTCGCAGGCGCTCAACCCGGCGCAGCAGGTCGTCAAGATCGTCAACGAGGAGCTCATCGCCATCCTCGGCGGCGAGACCCGCCGGATCCGGTTCGCCAAGACCCCGCCCACCGTGATCATGCTGGCGGGTCTGCAGGGCGCCGGCAAGACGACCCTGGCGGGCAAGCTCGCCCGCTGGCTGAAGGCCGAGGGCCACACCCCGCTGCTCGTCGCCGCCGACCTGCAGCGCCCGAACGCCGTCCAGCAGCTGGAGGTCGTCGGGCAGCGCGCCGGCGTCCCGGTCTACGCGCCCGAGCCCGGCAGCGGCGTCGGCGACCCGGTCTCGGTGGCCCGCCGCTCGATCGAGCAGGCCCGCCACGCCCAGCACGACATCGTCATCATCGACACCGCGGGCCGCCTCGGCATCGACACCGAGATGATGCAGCAGGCCGTCGACATCCGCGACGCGGTGAACCCCGACGAGGTGCTGTTCGTCGTCGACGCCATGGTCGGCCAGGACGCGGTGAACACCGCGCAGGCGTTCATGGACGGCGTCGGCTTCGACGGCGTGGTGCTCACCAAGCTCGACGGCGACGCGCGCGGCGGCGCCGCCCTGTCGGTCCGGCACATCACCGGCAGGCCGATCATGTTCGCGTCGACCGGGGAGAAGCTGGAGGACTTCAGCGTCTTCCACCCCGACCGGATGGCCGGCCGCATCCTGGACATGGGTGACATCCTCACCCTGATCGAGCAGGCCGAGCAGGCGTTCGACGCCCAGCAGGCCGAGCGGATGACGACCAAGTTCGCCTCGGGTGAGGACTTCACCCTGGAGGACTTCCTCGAGCAGATGATGATGATCCGCAAGCTCGGGCCGATCGGCAACCTGCTCGGCATGATGCCGGGCATGGGGCAGGTCCGGGACCAGATCAGCAACATCGACGACAAGGACCTGGACCGGGTCGCGGCGATCATCCGGTCGATGACCCCCGGCGAGCGCACCAACCCCAAGATCATCAACGGGTCGCGGCGGGCCCGCATCGCCAAGGGCTCGGGCGTCGAGGTCGGCGAGGTGTCCAGCCTGGTCACCCGGTTCTTCGAGGCGCAGAAGATGGTGCGCTCGATGGCCGGCGGCATGGGCCTGCCCGGCACGCCGGGCCGGCGGAAGGCCAAGCAGGCGGCCAAGCAGGCCAAGAAGAAGGGCAAGCAGCGCAGCGGCGACCCGCGCAAGCGCGCCGGCGGCCAGCGCGACGGCCAGGCGCCCGCCGCGGACGCGCTGCCGCAGGGCCTGCCGCCCGGTCTCGGCGGTCAGCTCCCGCCGGGCCTCGGCGGCCAGCTGCCCCCCGGCTTCAAGATGCCCGACCTCGGCGGGCTGCAGGGCCGCGACAAGAAGAAGTAGGGCGACCGGCCGGCCGGGGACCGGATCCCCGGCCGGAGCCGTGCCGGAACCGGCCGTCCGGCCCGTCCGGCGCGACACTGCCGCGTGTCACCGGCTGATTGCGCTTTCGGTCCGATCGTCTGGCAGAATGGCATGCTGGAAACCCCGGATCCGCCATGGCGCCCTCTCTCGTCCTGCGCGGCCGGAGTCCATGAAGCGGCCGGCACCGGTGTCCCCACCTGGTCCGAGCCGTTTCGCCTGTATTCAAGTCTGGAGAACACCACACCCGTGGCAGTCAAGATCAAGCTCAAGCGTCTGGGGAAGATCCGGAACCCGCAGTACCGGGTCGTCGTCGCCGACGCCCGTACCAAGCGCGACGGCCGGGCCATCGAGGAGATCGGGCTCTACCAGCCCAAGCAGGAGCCCTCGCTGATCAAGATCGACAGCGAGCGCGCCCAGTACTGGCTGGGTGTCGGCGCGCAGCCGACCGAGGCCGTGCTGGCCCTGCTGAAGGTCACCGGCGACTGGCAGAAGTTCAAGGGCGAGCCGGGCGCCGAGGGCACCCTGCGCGTCGCCGAGCCGAAGGCCGACAAGAAGACGGTCTTCGAGGCCGCCGTCAAGGAGTCCATGGGCGACGACGCGGGGGAGACCGCGGCGACCCGGACCAGGACCAAGAAGGCCGAGGCGAAGAAGTCCGAGGCCGCCGACGAGAACACCGAAGCCAAGAGCGAGGGCTGACGTCGTGCTCGAAGAAGCGCTGGAGCACCTGGTCCGCGGCATCGTGGAGAACCCGGACGACGTCCGGGTCCGCGCCCGCCGCATCCGGGGCGGCCGGGTCCTGGAGGTGCGCGTGCACCCCGACGACCTCGGCAAGGTCATCGGCCGCAGCGGTCGCACCGCCAAGGCCCTGCGCACCGTGATCAGCGCCCTGTCGGGCGGTCGTTACGTGCGCGTGGACCTGCTCGACGTCAACGAGGTCCGCTGACCATGCGCCCCCGTGCCGGCCGCGTCCCCCGGGACGGCCGGTGATGAACGAGCAGCTCGTGGTCGGCCGGATCGGACGGCCGCACGGGATCCGCGGCGAGCTCACCGTCGATGTCCGCACCGACGTTCCCGAGTACCGGTTCGCGCCGGGCTCCGAGCTCGCCACCGACCCGGCGGCCACCGGTCCGCTGACCGTGGCCGCGGCCCGCTGGCATTCGGGCCGACTGCTCCTGCGCTTCACCGGGGTCGACGACCGCGGCGCCGCCGAAGAACTGCGCGGCACCTGGCTCGTCGTCGACCCCGCCGACATCCCGGCCTCCGACGACCCCGACGACTTCCACGACTCCGACCTGGTCGGGCTCGCCGTCGTCACCGCCGGAGGCCAGGACGTCGGCACCGTCGCCGAGATCCTGCACCACGGCCAGGACCTCCTGGTCGTCCGCCGGACCTCGGGCGGGGACGCCCTGGTGCCCTTCGTGGCCGCCATCGTCCCCGAGGTCGACCTGGCCGGGGGACGGCTCGTCATCGATCCGCCCCCCGGACTGCTCGACCCGTCATGAGAATCGACATCATCTCGATCTTCCCGGAGTACTTCGCTCCGCTGGAGATCTCCCTGCTCGGCAAGGCGCGCCGCGCCGGCATCCTGGACACCCGCGTCCACGATCTGCGCGGCTGGACGCACGACCGGCACAACACCGTGGACGACACGCCCTACGGCGGCGGCCCCGGCATGGTCATGAAGCCCGGGCCGTGGGGCGAGGCGCTCGACGCGGTCGCGCCCGCGCCCGCCGCGCCGCGCCTCGTCGTGCCGACGCCGAGCGGCCGCCCCTTCACCCAGTCCACCGCCGCCGAGCTGGCGTCCGAGCCGTGGCTGCTGTTCGCCTGCGGCCGCTACGAGGGCATCGACTCGCGCGTCATGGCCGAGGCGCGCGGCCGGATGCCGGTGGACGAGGTCAGCCTCGGCGACTTCGTGCTCGCTGGCGGCGAGGTCGCGGTGCTCGTCATGATCGAGGCGATCAGCCGGCTGCTGCCGGGCGTCCTCGGCAACGCCGCCTCGGTCTCCGACGACTCCTTCGCGCCGGGCGCCATGGAGTCGCTGCTGGAAGGCCCCGTCTACACCAAGCCGCCGGTCTGGCGGGACCGCGCCGTGCCCGAGGTGCTGCTGTCGGGCAACCACGGCGCGATCGCCCGCTGGCGGCGCGACGAGGCGCTGCGCCGCACCGCCCGGCACCGCCCCGAGCTGCTGGAACGGCTCGATCCGGCCGCCCTGGACGCCCGCGACCGCGAGGTCCTGGCCGAATTTCCGGGGCATGGCGAAGATGTGGCACACTGAAGTGTTGCCGGTGCGCTGACGCACGGCCGAACCCAAGATCCATCTCGCGCGGCGCGACGCCCCCTCGCGGTTCCTCCGGGGCCTCTCGACGTTCCGCGTTCGACCCATGAGGAAGTCATGCACACCCTGATCCAGGAGATCGAGAACGCGGCCCTGCGCGCCGACCACCCGGACTTCCGCCCCGGCGACACCGTGCGCGTGCACGCCCGCATCACCGAGGGCAAGGTCACCCGTGTGCAGGTCTTCGAGGGCGTCGTGATCCGCCGCCAGGGCGGCGGCGCCCGCGAGACCTTCACCGTCCGCAAGGTCAGCAAGGGCGGCTACGGCGTCGAGCGCACCTGGCCGCTCAACACCCCGCACATCGAGAAGCTCGAGGTCGTCACCCGCGGTGACGTCCGCCGCGCCAAGCTGTACTACCTGCGCAACCTGCGCGGCAAGGCGGCCCGCATCAAGGAGAAGCGCGACTTCTGAGCCCGCGCGTTCCGACGCGACGATGCTCCGGCGCCCCGCCGGCCGCGCTTCCCGCGGCCCGCGGGGCGCCGTCGCTTTCCCCGGGACGCGACACGGCCGGTCACAGCGTGCGACGGTCCGTACGCCGATAGGCTTCGGCTGATGACAGACGAGGACGATCGGAGAGACGTGCGTTCCGAGGCCGAGGGCGCGGTGCCCGACGAGAAGCAGACCGTGGCCTCCGCCGGCGAGGAGGCGTCCTCCGGCGCGGACGGCGGGAAGGACGGCAAGAAGAAGCAGGGTTCCTTCTGGAAGGAACTGCCGATCCTCATCGTCGTCGCGCTCGTCCTCGCCATGGTCATCAAGACGTTCGCGGTGCAGGCGTTCTACATCCCGTCCGGCTCGATGGAGAACACCCTCCAGGTCGGCGACCGGGTCCTCGTCAACAAGATCGTCTACCGTACCCGCGACATCGCGCGCGGCGACATCGTGGTGTTCAACGGGCTGGACTCCTGGGATCCCGAGACCGAGGTGCCCGAGCCGACCAACCCGTTCTCGAAGGCGCTGCGCGCCATCGGCGGCGCCTTCGGGGTCGCGCCGAACGAGAAGGACTACATCAAGCGCGTCATCGGCGTCCCCGGCGACACCGTCAAGTGCTGCGACGCCGAGGGCCGGGTGACCGTCAACGGCGTCCCGCTCGACGAGCGCTCCTACCTGTACACCGATCCGGCCACCCATGAGCAGAACAAGCCGTCGGAGAGCAACTTCGAGGTGACGGTGAAGCCGGGCCAGCTGTGGGTGATGGGCGACCACCGCGCGCTGTCGTGGGACTCGCGCAACCACCGCGGCGACCCGGGCGGCGGCACCATCCCGGTGAACCGTGTCATCGGCCGCGCCTTCGTGATCGTCTGGCCGCTGAACCACATGGGCGTCCTGCCGATCCCGAAGACGTTCGAGCAGCCCGCGCTGAAGGGCGCCGCGGCGCTGGTCCCCGCCGCCCCGTTCGGCGCCGCCCTCGCCATCGCGTTCCCGCTCACCCGCCTCTACCGCCGGTTCCGCGCGCGCTGACCGGGGAGCTGACCGGGGAAACGCACGTTCCGTCCCTTCCCGCCGCGTACGCTGCGGGGCATGAAGGGCCGTCCCCTCCGCTTCACGCCCCGCCGTGACGCCGGTCTGTACGCTTACGAGCGCGCGCTGGCGCACGGCGGGTTCAGCCCCGTCGCAGGTGTCGACGAGGCGGGCCGCGGCGCCTGCGCGGGCCCCCTGGTCGTCGGTGCCGCGATCCTGGACCCGGCGCGGCCGATCCCCGGCCTCGCCGACTCCAAGCTGCTCACCCCGGCCCGCCGCGAGGCCGCCTACGACGCCATCATCGCCCGCGCCGTCGCATGGAGCGCCGTGATCATTCCGAGTCACGACATCGACGTGACCGGCGTGCACCGCTGCAACATCGCCGGGATGCGCCGCGCCCTGGCGGCCCTGGGCGTGCGACCGGCCTACGTCCTCAGCGACGGCTTCAAGGTCCCCGGCCTGGACGTGCCGAGCCTCGCCGTCATCAAGGGCGACCGGGTCGCCGCGTGCATCGCCGCCGCCTCCGTCGTCGCCAAGGTCACCAGGGACCGCCTGATGACGGCCCTGCACGACCGCTACCCCCACTACGGCTTCGACGTGCACAAGGGCTACATCACCCGGGAGCACTCCACCGCTCTGACCTCGTACGGACCGTGCCGGGAACATCGCTTCTCCTACGTCAATGTGGGCCGTTCCTTGCGCGACAATGGAAGGGCGTCCTCGGGGGAGGTCCCCGGCGAAGGCCGGACGGAAGGGGCACGCGCGTGAGCGCCGAAGATCTCGAAAAGTACGAGACCGACATGGAGCTGCAGCTCTATCGCGAGTACCGCGACGTCGTCGGCCTGTTCGCCTACGTGGTCGAGACCGAGCGCCGCTTCTACCTGACCAACTCGGTCGACCTCCAGGTCCGCAGCACCGACAACGGCGAGGTCTTCTTCGAGGTCACCATGCAGGACGCCTGGGTCTGGGACATGTACCGTCCCGCCCGCTTCGTCAAGAACGTCCGCGTGGTCACCTTCAAGGACGTCAACGTCGAGGAACTCGCCAAGAGCGACTTCGAACTCCCCTCCGACCAGTAGCACCCTCCCTCGGATCGCTTCGGCCGGCTTCACCGCTCACGCCGCCCGACCGAGTTCGCCCGTCCGCTCCGCCCTGTCCGCCCCATCCGGGGAGGCGGCCCCGTCCGGGAAGACCGGACCGTCCCGGCGATCCGGACCGTCCCGGCCGCCCGGACTGTCCCGGCCGCCCGGCCGTCCTGGCTGCCCGGCCGTCCCGGATGCCCGGGCCGTCCTGGTCGCGCGGTCCGTCTCGGGCGCGGTCCGTCCGGGGTGACCGTCCTCCCCGGCCTCATCGGTGGGCCTTGGCGGTGGGGGTGAGGCGCCAGCCGGTGGGGGAGCGCTCCACGAAGCCGGCGGCGGCCAGGAGCCCGAGCTTGCCGTTGACGGTGGCCATGTCGAGCCCGGCTTCGGCGGCGAGCTGGGCGGGACCGACCGATCCGCGGGCCGGCATCGCCTCCAGCAGCGTGCGGGCGTCGGGTTCGAGCCGGTCCCGGGGAAGCACCGGGCCGGCGGGGTCGGGGGCCAGATCGGTGCCGATCTGGCCGACGGCCTCGACGATCTCCTCGACGCGGGTGACGAGCAGCGCGGGCGGCTGGTCGCGCAGGAGCCGGTGGCAGCCCGCCGAGTTGTAGGAGCCGACCGGGCCGGGGACCGCCATGACCTCCCGGCCCAGCTTGCGCGCCCAGGCCGCGGTGCTGAGGGCGCCGCTGCGCCAGGCGGCCTCCACCACCACGGTGCCCCGGGAGAGCGCGGCGATCACCCGGTTGCGGACGAGGAAGCGTGAGCGGCGCGGCGTGCTGCCCGGGGGCGACTCGCTCACCAGCAGCCCGTGCTGGGCCATTTCGGTGAACAGCGCGTTGTTGCCGATCGGATAGGGAACGTCGACGCCGTTGGCGAAGACCGCGACCGTCACGCCGCCGGCGGCGAGAGCCCCCCGGTGCGCTGCGGCGTCGATGCCGAGCGCGCCCCCCGACACGACGCACCATCCGCGATCGGCCAACTCCGCGCCGAGGTCCGAGGCGACGCGCAGGCCGTAGGGGGAGGCCGCGCGCGCCCCGACGAGCGCCACCGAGCGCAGGCAGTTGTAGCGCAGGTTCTCAGGTCCGCGGAGCCACAGGGCGTAGGGCCGCTCGTCGGCGAGGTCGTCGAGCGTCGTCGGCCACTCGGGCTCTCCGGGACAGACCAACCGCAGGTCCGAGCCGTCCCAGGCGGTGGACGGGTCCTGCTCCAGCCTTATGCGCCACCGGGCGAGGCGCTTGACGGCCTTGCCCTTCATGCGGCCGTCGACCTCGAATCCCGCAGGTAACTCCGTGCGCCGCACGGCTTCCAGCGCTCCTTGCGGACCGCCCTGCTCCATGATGCGGTTCAGCAGTGCCTCGCCGGGCTCGGCGATGGCGGCCAGTGTCGCCCTCGCTTGACGATCGTCCATGTTCCCTCCTCTGTAGTGCGGCCGTGGGGCCGGTGTCCTTCCCGCGCGTCGAGCACGACGCCGGGGCCTGCATCCGGTGGTTCAGGGGCGTCTTGTGCTCCACAGGTTCAAGGCGCCGCCGACGTCGTCCGCGGTGGGCTGGTCGTGTCCGGCCAGGTCGGCGATGGTCCAGGCGACGCGGAGGACGCGGTCCAGGCCGCGTGCGCTGAGGGTGCCGCAGTGCAGGGCGTCGTCGGCCGCGCGCATCGCCTCGCCCGACGGGACGAAGCAGCGGCGCAGCTCCGGACCGGGGATCTCGGAGTTCATGCGCCACGGCGTGGCGTCCAGGCGTTTCAGCGTGCGTTCGCGGGCTTGGAGCACGCGCTCGGCGACGACCTCGCTGGACTCGGCGAACTCCAGGTCGTAGCGCAGCTCCGCGCGGCTGGCCGGAGTGAGCTCCAGTTTCAGATCGACGCGGTCGAGGAGCGGACCCGAGATGCGCGACAGGTAGCGTCGCCGGATCGGCGGCGCGCAGGAGCAGTCGACCTGTTTGGCCGCCGCGCACGGGCACGGGTTCGCCGCCAGGACCAGCGTGAAGCGGGCGGGAAAGCAGGCGGTGCCCTCGGCGCGGGAGATCCGGACCTCGCCCTCCTCCAAGGGCTGGCGGAGAGCGTCGAGGGTGCCGCTCATGAATTCGGGGGCCTCGTCGAGGAAGAGCGTTCCGCGGTGCGCGAGGGAGACCGCGCCCGGCTGCAGGACGCGCCCGGATCCTCCGCCCACCATGGCGGCCCTGGTCGCGGTGTGGTGCGGGGCGAAGAAGGGAGACCGGGTGATCAGCGGCTGGTCCGGGGGGAGCGTGCCCGCCACCGAGTGGATCGCGGTGACCTCCAGCGCGGCGTCCGGTTCCAGGGGCGGCAGCAGCGTCGGCAGGCGCTCGGCGAGCATCGTCTTGCCGCACCCCGGCGGGCCGGAGAAGAACAGGTGGTGGCCGCCGGCCGCGCTGACCTCCAGGGCCCGGCGCGCCTCGGCCTGCCCCCGCACGTCGGCGAGGTCCAGTCCCGCGTGCCGGTCGCGGCCGCGCAGCCCCAGCCGGTCGGCCGGCGGGGGGAGCGGCGACGGGTCCGCTTCCTCCTCCTCGGGCAGCGGCTCGTCGCGCAGGATCGCCAGCAGCTCGCGCAACGACCCCGTCGCCACCACCTCGGTGCCCGGGACGAGGCGCGCCTCGGCGGCGTTGCCCCGCGGGACCACGACGGTCGTGCAGCCGGCGTTGGCGGCGGCGAGCACGGCGGGCAGCACGCCCGTGATGGGACGCGCCCGCCCGTCCAGGCCCAGTTCGCCGATCATGACCATGCCGGCGCACGACCGCGGCGGCACGACCTCGGCGGCCGCGAGCAGGGCGACGGCGATGCTGATGTCGAAGATCGATCCCTTCTTGGGCAGGCTGGCGGGGAAGAGGGACACGGTGACGTGCCGGTTGGGCCAGTCCTCGCCGGAGTTGAAGACGGCGGCCCGCACCCGGTCGCGGGCCTCGTTGAGCGCGGTGTCGGGCAGGCCGACCAGGTGGAGCCCGGGAACGCCGCTGGTGATGGCGGCCTCCACGTCCACCACGAACCCGTCGACCCCGACCAGCGCCACCGAGCGGGTCTTGGCGAGCGTCATTCAGCACACCCCCTGCAGATGGTCGAGGGCGAAGCCGTCGCCCTCGACGGTCAGGCCGAGCACATCCACGCGGACACCGTCGGGAGGCACCCCGTGCGACACCGCCCACGCCATGGCCAGCCGCCGCAGCCGGGCGGCCTTGGCGCCGCCGACGGCCTCCAGCGGGTCGCCGAACCGGTTCGACGTG
Organism: Actinomadura parmotrematis; assembly: GCF_019458805.1. Taxonomy (GTDB): domain Bacteria; phylum Actinomycetota; class Actinomycetes; order Streptosporangiales; family Streptosporangiaceae; genus Spirillospora; species Spirillospora parmotrematis. The sequence continues at coordinate 57,793 of NZ_JAIBOA010000020.1, read as the reverse complement.
CGCGTCTTCACCTCGCAGACCACGTACTGCCGCCCGTCGTGGGCGACGATGTCGAGCTCGCCCTCCCGGCAGCGCCAGTTGCGGGCCACCAGGCGCCAGCCGAGCCGCGCCAGATGGCCGGCGGCCGCGTCCTCGCCCCGGACCCCGAGATCGCGCTTGCTGTCGTGGGTCATCGACCTCACCTCCAGACTTCGACGATCCCGTTCCCTCACTCCCGGTAGAAGTAGAACCACGTTCTGTGGATAACTCCGGGTGAAGATCGCCGAAGGCTCGTGTGAGGCTTGCTTTCGACCCGACGCTGCTCCAGCGTGGCGGCGTGACCATCGAGGGCGCGTCGCCGCTGGGCGAGACGATCAGGGAGTTCGCACGGCATCTCGGCGCCGAGCGCGCCCTGTCCGGGCACACCCTGCGCGCCTACCTCGGCGACCTGCGCGACCTGGACGCCTACGCCGACCGCATCGGCCTCGAAGGCCCCGCCGAACTCGACGTCACCGTGCTGCGGGCCTGGCTGTCCCGCCAGCACGCCCTCGGCCTCTCCCGGGCGACGCTGGCCCGCCGCACCGCGGCCGTGCGGGCGTTCACGAGCCATCTGCACCGGCGCGGGCTGCTGTCCAGCGACCCCGGCGCCCTCCTCGGCACCCCCCGGCGCGCCCGCGACCTGCCCGTCGTGATCACCCAGGACCAGGCCGGCCGGCTCCTGGACACCGTGGACGCCACCGGCCCCGAAGGGCTGCGCGATCTCGCCGTCCTGGAGGTGCTGTACGGCACCGGCATCCGGGTGAGCGAGCTGTGCGGCCTGGACGTCGACGATCTGGACGGCGCCCGCCGCACCGTCCGCGTTCTCGGCAAGGGAGGCAAGGAGCGGACGGTGCCGATCGGCGAGCCCGCCGTCCGCGCCGTCCAGGACTGGTTGCGCGCCGGGCGCCCCGCCTTCGCCACCGAGAAGAGCGGGCCCGCCGTCTTCCTCGGCGTGCGCGGCGGACGCCTGCACCCCACCACGGCCCGCCGGATCGTGCACGAGCGCATCGCGGAGGTCGGCGAGATGCCCGACATGGCGCCGCACGGTCTGCGCCACAGCGCCGCGACGCACCTGCTCGAAGGCGGCGCGGACCTGCGCAGCGTCCAGGAGATCCTCGGGCACGCCTCCCTGCAGACGACGCAGCTCTACACGCAGGTCTCCGCGGAACGCCTGAAGCGCGTCCACCGGCAGGCCCACCCCCGAGGCTCGGCGGCCGAGTAAGCCGCCGAACCGCGTCACGCCCTTCCCGGCGGGCGCGGCTCAGCGGGCGCGGCGTGCGCTGCGCTCCCGGGCCAGGTCGATCACGCCCGGCGGGACCGGCGGATGCCATGCCTTCCGGCCGCGGACTCCCGGACGCCGCCACAGGAAGGCGGCCACGAACGCGACCGCCATCCCCAGCAGGGCGCCGCCGCTCGCGGCGGTGGCGTCCCGCAGGCCCATCCGCGGCGGCTCGTCGCCTTCACGCGCGGGGTCTCCCTTCCGCACCGTCCGCTCGGCGACCTGCGCGGCCGCCGGATCGGTCACTTGATCGACGGCGGACGACGCGTCGGCGCCCGGAGCCACGAGGCGAGGCGTCGACCCGCTCACCCCTCCCTCCTGCGACCGGGCGCCCGCCGGATCCCCGGCCCACCAGGGCAGCAGCCGGACCTCCGGCCGGACCAGCGTCAGCGGATCCAGGTAGGAAGCGCCCTTCCGCAACCCCCAATGCAGGCACGGCGCCCCGCAATGCGGCGGGGCGGCCCCTTCCAGGACGCCGATCCGCGTACCGGCCGCGACCTCCCGTCCCACTCCGACCGCCGGGCGGACCGGCAGGTACGTCGTCCGCAACCGCCCGTGCGTGATGGCGACCACGCCGCGGCCGGCCAGCCGGCCCGCGTACGAGACCTGACCGGACCCGGCCGCGTACACCGGCTGCCCGGCCCGCCCGGCGAGGTCGACGCCCCGGTGCCCGGGCGCCCACGGGGCGATGGGCGGGGCGAAGACGCGCACGACGTCCGGCACCGGCGGTCCCAGGGGCCACCGCCACTGGACAGGTCCGGCCGCCACGCCGGGCGCCGCGGCGGCCGCGGTTCTGGACGCGAGACTGTGGGCAGCGTCGGGGGCGCCTCCCGCCGGAACGGTCGTCAGGCAGGTCAGGAGCATGATGAACAGGCTCATGTCCGGTAGCCTGCCTGCGCCGGAAAGCCGGGACCAGGCTTTCCGGAGACTGTGGATAACTTCCCGGGCGGCGCCGCCCGCACCGTTGATTCCACGTGTACGCCAGTCATCCCATAGAATTGGGAGACGGTCGCGCCGGGGGTCCACCCGGGCGACCGAATTCACGCGCTCGCCAGCCACCTGTCTCCAGGACGAGGTGGGGCCACAGCCCCTCGGTCCGCCGTACGCGGCGGCGGGGCACGGGTCCGGGCGCGGGCAGACAACCAAACGTGGCCCATAACGGGCCGGACAGGAGAACACGGGCTATGGCTCCCGTCGTCACCATGCGCCAGCTCCTTCAGAGCGGCGTCCACTTCGGTCACCAGACCCGCCGGTGGAACCCGAAGATGAAGCGCTTCATCCTCACCGAGCGCAACGGCATCTACATCATCGACCTCCAGCAGTCGCTGTCCTACATCGACCGCGCCTATGAGTTCGTCAAGGCCACGGTCGCCCACGGCGGCACGATCCTGCTGGTCGGCACGAAGAAGCAGGCGCAGGAGGCCATCGCCGAGCAGGCCGGCCGCGTCGGCATGCCCTACGTCAACCAGCGCTGGCTGGGCGGCATGCTCACCAACTTCTCCACCGTGCACAAGCGCCTCACCCGGCTCAAGGAGCTGGAGGAGATCAACTACGACGACGTGGCCGGCTCCGGCATGACCAAGAAGGAGCTCCTCGGCCTGCGCCGCGAGAAGGACAAGCTCGAGCGCACCCTCGGCGGTATCCGCGACATGGCCAAGGTGCCGAGCGCCGTCTGGATCGTGGACACCAAGAAGGAGCACATCGCGGTCAACGAGGCCAAGAAGCTCGGCATCCCGGTCGTCGCGATCCTCGACACCAACTGCGACCCCGACGAGGTCGACTACCCGATCCCGGGCAACGACGACGCCATCCGCAGCGTCAGCCTGCTGACCCGCGTGGTCGCCGACGCCGTCGCCGACGGCCTGATGGCCCGCGCCGGCGCCGCCACCGGCGGCGAGGAGAAGCCCGCCGAGGCCGGCACCGAGCCGCTCGCCGAGTGGGAGCGCGACCTGCTGGAGAACAAGCCCGCCGAGGAGGTCGCCGCCGACGCCCGCGCCGAGGACGGCGGCAGCGCCGAGGTCCAGTCCGGCGTCGAGAACGACCGCGCCGCCGAGTCCGAGGCGACCGCCGCCCCGGACGCCGACGCCGCGCAGGCCGAGGCCGCGCCGGCCGAGGAGACCGCGCCCGCCGAGGCCGAGCAGGCCTGACCCGACCGGATCCCCGGGGCGCGGCCCCGGGGATCCGTCGCGCGTGCACGCCAGACTTTCCCACCACGACAGAGACGAAAGAGCGATGGCTGACTTCACCGCCGCCGACGTCAAGCGGCTCCGCGAGCTGACCGGCTCCGGCATGATGGCCTGCAAGAACGCCCTGACCGAGGCCGAGGGCGAATTCGAGAAGGCCGTAGAGATCCTCCGCCTCAAGGGCGCCAAGGACGTCGGCAAGCGCGCCGAGCGCACCGCCGCCAACGGCCTCATCGCCCAGTACTTCGAGGGCACCGCCGACGGCGCGCTCCTCGAGCTGAAGTGCGAGACCGACTTCGTCGCCAAGAACGCCGAGTTCATCGCGCTCGCCGACCGGATCACCGAGTTCGCGAGCAAGAGCGGCGCCGCGGACGGCGCGGGCGTCAACGCCGCCGAGATCGAGCCCGGCAAGACCGTCGAGGCCCTGATCCAGGAGGCCGGCGCCAAGATCGGCGAGAAGCTGGAGCTCGGCCGCTTCGCCCACTACCAGGGCGCCTACGTGGCCAGCTACCTGCACAAGTCCGACCCGTCGCTGCCGCCGACCACCGGCGTGCTCGTCGAGCTGGACAAGGAGAACCCCGAGATCGCCAAGGACATCGCGCAGCAGATCGCGGCCATGTCCCCCAAGTACCTCACCCGCGAGGACATCCCCGCCGAGGCGATCGAGAAGGAGCGCGCTCTCGCCGAGCAGCTCACCCGCGACGAGGGCAAGCCCGAGCAGGCCATCCCCAAGATCGTCGAGGGTCGGGTCAACGCCTACTTCCGCGACTTCGTGCTGCTGGAGCAGGCGTTCGTCAAGGACAACAAGAAGACCATCGCCAAGCTCCTCGACGAGGCCGGCGTCAAGGTCGTGCGCTTCGCCCGCTTCAAGGTCGGCCAGGCGTAAGGGACTCTGGAGACAGAGCACCCGCAGGATTTCACGGATTACGAGGAGGCCGCCGACGTGCCGGAGCCCACGAACACTGACACGGCGGCGGCCTCGTCGCCCGCCGGCCACGCCCCGCGGGCCGGCTGGCGGCGCGTGCTGCTGAAGCTCTCGGGCGAGGCGTTCGCCGGCGGGGATCCGCTCGGCATCGACCCCGAGGTCGTGCAGCACGTCGCCGAAGCGATCAACGAGGCCGTCAAGGACGGCGTGCAGGTCGCGGTGGTGTGCGGCGGCGGGAACATGTTCCGCGGCGCGCAGCTCGCCGAGCGCGGCATGGACCGCGGCCGCGGCGACTACATGGGCATGATCGGCACGGTGATCAACTGCCTGGCGCTGCAGGACTTCCTGGAGAAGCTCGGCCTGGACACCCGCGTGCAGACGGCGATCACCATGAGCCAGGTCGCCGAGCCCTACATCCCCCGCCGGGCGATCCGCCACCTGGAGAAGGGCCGCGTGGTCATCTTCGGGGCGGGCCTCGGCCAGCCGTTCTTCTCCACCGACACCACCGCCGCCCAGCGCGCGCTGGAGATCGGCGCCGAGGCGGTGCTGAAGGCCACCCAGGTGGACGGCGTGTACGACGCCGACCCCCGCAAGAATCCGGACGCGGTCAAGTTCGACCGTTTGGATTACGGTGAAGTCCTACAGCGGGGCCTGAAGGTCATGGACGCCACGGCCATCAGCCTCTGCATGGACAACGAACTGCCCATCGTGGTCTTCGACCTCATGGGGCAGGGCAACATCGTCCGGGCCGTCCGCGGTGAGAAGATCGGCACGATGGTCAGCCCGGCCGAAGGCTAGACCGAACGACGCAGCGGCCTGGACAGAACGGCCGACCTAGGTGAACCGGGAGTCGAAGTGATCGACGAGACCCTCCTCGAGGCCGAGGAGAAGATGGAGAAGGCGGTCGCGGTCGCCAAGGAGGACTTCCAGGCCATCCGCACCGGCCGCGTCACCCCCGCCATGTTCAACAAGATCGTGGCGGAGTACTACGGCACCCCGACGCCGATCAACCAGCTGGCGTCCTTCACGCTGCCCGAGCCCCGGATGGTCATCGTCCAGGTCTTCGACAAGTCGTCGATGGGCGCGGTCGAGAAGGCGATCCGCGACAGCGACCTCGGCGTCAACCCGTCCAACGACGGCAACGTCATCCGGGTGGTGTTCCCCGACCTGTCGGAGGAGCGCCGCAAGGAGTTCATCAAGGTCGCCGGCGGCAAGGCCGAGGACGCCAAGGTGTCGGTGCGCAACGTCCGCCGCCGCGCCAAGGACGCCCTCGACAAGCTCGCCAAGGACGGCGACGCGGGCGAGGACGAGGTCCGGCGCGCGGAGAAGGAGCTCGACGACGCCACGCACAAGTACGTGGCGCAGATCGACGAGCTCCTGGAGCACAAGAAGGCCGAGCTGCTCGAAGTCTGATGGAACGCGACGAAGCCGGGGAGCCCTCGGGCTCCCCGGACGAGCAGGCCGCCTCGCCGGGTCCGCAGGCGCCGGCCGCCAAGAAGCGGGCGGGGCGCAACCTGCCCATCGCCATCGGCGTGGGCGCCACCCTCGGCGCCCTCGTGCTGGTCTCCCTCTACACCGTGAAAGAGATCTTCCTCGGTGTGATGGTGATCTTCCTGTTCCTCGGCATGCGCGAGCTGACCGAGGCGTTCAAGGTGCGCGGCATCGCCGTGCCGTTCATCCCGCTCGCCGCCGGGATGGTCGCCGCGCCCGTCTGCGCCTACGTGTGGGGGGCCACCGGCCTGGTCGCCGCCGTCTCCCTCACCGTCCTGGCGATCATGGGCCTGCGGATGGCGGAGGGCGCCGACGGCTACGTCCGCGACGCCACCGCCGGCGTGTTCACCGCCGGGTACCTCGTCCTCATGGGCGGCGTCGTGGCGCTGAACATGCGGCCCGACGACGGCGACCACCGCACCGTCATCTTCATCGCGGTGACGGTGGCCAGCGACATCGGCGGCTACTTCGCCGGGTCGTTCCTCGGCCGGCACCTGATGGCGCCCACGATCAGCCCGAAGAAGACCTGGGAGGGCGTCACCGGCTCGGCGATCACCTGCATGATCGTCGGTGCTGCGCTGGTCGCCACGCTGCTGGACGGCGGCCACGCCTGGCAGGGCGTGATCATCGGGCTGGCGGCCGTGGTCACCGCGACCGTCGGCGACCTCATCGAGTCGGTCATCAAGCGCGACCTCGGCATCAAGGACATGGGCACCCTGCTGCCCGAGCACGGCGGCGTCATGGACCGCCTGGACTCCCTGGTCGCCACGGCCCCCGTCGTGTGGCTGCTGCTGGAACTGTTCGTGCCGGCCTGACCCGGGCCACTGGACGCGCACCGGCCCCGGAAGCCCTGCTCCCGGGGCCGCGCCGTGCCGGCCGTCAGGACACCACCCAGGACCGGCCCTGCTGCGCGAGGCGACGGACGAGGGCGTCCGATCCCTCGTTCTTGGCGTACCGGTGCTCCTCGCCCGTGATCGGGACGAGCCACAGCCAGCGCACCGGATCCCCGCCCACGGACAGGCCGTCCAGCGGCGGCGGCACCGGTCCCGGCAGGCGGCCCGGATCCTCCAGCAGCAGGATGCCCTCCCAGGCGTGGCCGCCGTTGCCGAGCGGGAACGTGCGCGGCTCGTGGTACCACTTCACGACGTCGCCGGGAGCGAACCAGGTGACCGACCGCCACGGATACTGCGACAGCCAGGGGAAGATGCTTCCGGCGCGCTGGCTCGGCAGCGAGGTGGCGACCGCCAGTTCGATCCGCGCGTGGGGCGCGACGTCGTCCTCGTACAGCTCCACGGTGGGCATCCGCTGACGGCTCATGCCGACCGTCGCGAGCACCGTGAACGCGCGATCGCCGCGTGCGGGACGCTCGGACACGCCCACCGTGGGCGCGGGGCCGCGTCCGCCGGTGAGCTGACTCCCGACGTCGTGCCAGTAGTGCCCGCCGGGTCCGAGCCGCTGCAGCAGATGCCCCAGTACGGACTGCTGGTACTCCGCCCAGGTCCCTTCCGCCTCGACGGCCTTCCAGTGCTCGCGCGCGCGGTCGACCCGCGGCCCGAAATCGTCGATCTCGTCTTCGAGGGGGAAGGCGAACGGGCTCTGCGCGGTGGCGTCGCGGCTGTAACCGGGTAGCCCGCGCGCTATGTCGGACCAGCCGGGCAGTACGAACAGGATCTGGCCTGACTCCAGGACGGCGACCCCGTCGCCCTCCTCGAACCACACCACCTCCAGCGCCGCGGGATCCAGCAGAGCGCGTCCGGCGGGGTCGCGCAGGTGCGAGGCCGGCATCAGCGGGGCGAGCCCCGCCCGCATCCGCTCCTGATCCGGTCCGTCGGGGGCGGCGCGGTGGTTGGCCACCCATACGGCGCCGACGACGGCGTCCCGCGCGTCGCGAAGGTAGGCGGCGGTCACCGCTCCGTCGCTCTCCACCACGAGCCGGCGGCTCCCGTAGGGGTTCAGTTCGGTTCGCACCACCGTCATCGCCGCTCCCCGGGCCGGCGCGGACCCCTTGCGCAGTACCGACATGATCGAGACCCTAACTCCCGGACAAGGTCATGCGCAGGGATGTGGGTGGTCACGCGGGACGTCCCGGGCACCCGCCGGGGTTTGCGACACTGGAAGGACCATGTCTGCCACCACCGAGCCCACCGCGCCGTCCGCCGCCGTCCCGCCCGCCGAGGCCGCGGCCGGGAAGACCCCGGCCAAGCTGGTCTTCGCGGCCCCGCGCCGCGCCAAGCCGCCGCGGCACCTGGCCGACCTCACGACCGCCGAGCGCCGCGAGGCCGTCGCCGAGCTGGGCGAGAAGCCCTTCCGCGCCGACCAGCTGTCCCGGCACTACTTCTCGCGGCTGGCCGACGACCCCGCGCAGATGACCGACCTGCCGGCCAAGGTCCGCGACCGGCTGGCGGCCGAGCTGCTGCCGTCCCTGCTCACGCCCGTGCGCGAGCTGGACTGCGACGGCGGCACCACGCTGAAGACGGTGTGGAAGGCCTTCGACGGGGTGCTGTTCGAGTCGGTGCTGATGCGCTACCCCGACCGCGCCACCATGTGCGTGTCCTCGCAGGCCGGGTGCGGCATGAACTGCCCGTTCTGCGCGACGGGCCAGGCGGGGCTGACCCGCAACCTGTCCACCGCCGAGATCGTCGAGCAGGTCGCCGCGGGCGCCCGCACCCTCGCCAGGGGCCGCGTCCCCGGCGGTCCCGGCCGCGTCTCCAACATCGTGTTCATGGGGATGGGCGAGCCGCTCGCCAACTACAAGGCGGTGATCGGCGCCGTCCGCCGGATCACCGACCCGGCCCCGGCGGGCCTCGGCATCTCCCAGCGGTCGGTCACCGTGTCGACCGTGGGCCTCGTCCCGGCGATCGAGAAGCTCGCCGCCGAGGACATGTCGGTCCGGCTCGCGCTGTCGCTGCACGCCCCCGACGACGAGCTGCGCGACGAGCTCGTGCCGATCAACAACCGGTGGAAGGTCGCCGAGGTGCTGGACGCCGCCTGGGCCTACGCCGAGCGGAGCGGGCGGCGCGTCTCGATCGAGTACGCGCTGATCAAGGACGTGAACGACCAGTCCTGGCGCGCCGATCTTCTCGGGCGGCTCTTGCGCGGACATCTCGTACACGTCAATCTGATCCCGTTGAACCCGACTCCGGGGTCGAAGTGGACGGCCTCGCGGCCGCAGGACGAGCGCGAGTTCGTCCGCCGCCTGGAGGCGCACGGTGTGCCCGTCACCGTCCGCGACACCCGGGGGAGGGAGATCGACGGCGCCTGCGGCCAGCTGGCCGCCGCCACAAAGGACTAGGAGCGGCATGCCCGCGAAGACGGCGACACGCCTTCCGGTGGCAATGCGCGGCTACGACCGCGCCCAGGTGGACGCGCTGCTGGAGCGCATCTCCGAGGCCCTGAACGGCGGCCCGCCGCTCGACGCCGACGAGGTCCGGGCCAGCCGCTTCAACACCGTGCTCCGCGGCTACGAGCACAAGGCGGTGGATGCGCTGCTCCTCGAGAGCATCCGCGAACTGCAGGCCCGTGCCCCGATCGCCAAGCGTCCGGGGCGGCCGCGGGTGCACACCGGCTGGCTGATCAGCTGGATCCAGAACGCCCGGTTCTCCAGCTCGCGGCTCCGCGAGGGCTACGGCGTGCAGGACGTGGACGCCTTCCTGGACCGCGTGATCGACGGGCTGCGCGGCACCCGGCCACCGGTGACGCCGCGTGACATCCGCGAGTCGGCCTTCGAGGTGGTGCGTTTCGGTCCGGGCTATGACGTGCAGGAGGTCGACCGCTTCCTGGCGCAGCTCGTCGCGGCCCTGGAGCGCCGCTGAAGTTATCCACAGATGCGGAGGGGACTGGCGCGGGCCTGCGCGGCAGGGAACCCTTTGTGACATGGATCACTTCGAGTCGCAGCGTCAGCGTCTGCGTTCCCTGTTCGGCGTCTTCCTCGCACCGGAGGTCTCCGCCGCCCTGTCCCCCCTGATCCGGCCGGCTCTGCGGCTCGACGCGGACGGTCCCGGCCGAGGCGGGCCGGAGGCGGTCCGTCTCGGAGGACGGCCACGGCTACCGGCCGACGCGTCCTGGCCGGACTGGGAAGGCAGACCCCTCGATTACCTCGGCACCGTCGATTTCTCGGCGCTGCAGGGGACCGTCACGGTTCCGGGGCTGCCCTCGAAAGGCACGGCCGCGTTCTACTACGCCACCGGCGCCCCGCGTCCCTGGGGCGGCGACCTCTCCCAGCAGGACGCGTGGCGCGTGTTCACCGGAGATCTGCAGGAGACCGAGGCCCCTGCCGGAACCGTCGCCTTCTGCGACGCCTCGCTGAGCGCGGTCCCCCATCTCTCCCTGCCCGCTCCCGAAGAACCGGCGATCAGAGCGCTGGAGGCCGCCTACTGCGGCTTCCTCAACGTGTACGAGCAGCTGCACGCCGCATGGCAGCAGCACGTCTGGCCGGATCGCGCCCCCATGCACCAGCTCGGCGGCTGGCCCGCCGTCGTCGAGCGGCCCGTTTCCGCCGATTGCGCGGCCGTCGCCGCAGGCCGTGACCTGGACGACAAGCCCCTGTCCGCCGACGAACAGGCGGCGCTCGCCGGCGAAGCATGGGACCTGCTGCTGCAGCTCGACTCCGACCCGCGCCTCGGCTGGTTCTGGGGCGATCCCGGCCGCGTCTACTTCTCGCTCCGGGCAGGAGACCCTCTCGATCAGGCGTGGCTGACCGTCCAGGCCAGATGAATCTCCTGGTGGGGACGGATTTATCTCACGCGCCCGCGTCACTGAGGTGACGTCAAATGGATGGGTCGCGTATCGCGCACGAGATCCGGGGGAATCGTGGAGTTCCGCTTGCTCGGAGTGGTGGAGGCGACCGACGGGACGCGCGCGCTCCCGCTGACGGCCGCCAAGCATCGGGCGTTGCTCGCCGCCTGCCTGCTGGATCCGGGCACCGTGGTCAGCATCGACCGCCTCATCGACGGGCTGTGGGGCGAGCATCCGCCGACCACGGCGGCGGCCCTGGTGCACAGCTACGTGTGCGCGCTGCGGCGCGTCCTCGGCGCGAAGCGCCTCGTGACCCGCTCGCCCGGCTACCTGATGGTCGTGGACACGGCGCAGGTCGACGTGCACTGCTTCACCACGCTGGTCGAGCGGGGACGCGCCGCCGTCGGGCACGGAGATCTGTCCGAGGCGGCGAGCGTCTTCCGCGAGGCGGAACGTCTCTGGCGCGGACCGGCCTTCGGCGGTGTGGGGGAATCGTTCCTGCTCGCCGAAGCCGACCGGCTGAACGAACTGCGCCTGAGCGTGCAAGAGGAACGCATCGCCATCGAACTGCAGACCGGGCGCGGCGACGACCTGATCCCCGAGCTCGCCGGCCTGGTGGCCGCGCACCCGCTCAACGAGAGGCTGCGCGGCCACCTCATGACGGCCTTGTCGGACGCGGGCCGACAGGCCGACGCGCTGGAGGTGTACCAGGAGGGACGGCGTGTCCTCGCCGAGGAACTCGGGATCGATCCGGGCGGGGACCTTCAGCGCCTGCACGCGGAGATCCTCGCCGGTGAACCGGCCGCCCCCGTCCGCCTGACGACCGTGCCCGCCGAGCTCCCCCCGGTGCCCGGCGACTTCGTGGGACGGGCGAGGGAGCTGGCAACGCTGCGCAGCGCTCTGCTGGACGGCATCGAGTCCGTGCGGCTCTGCGTCGTCTCGGGCATGCCCGGATGCGGCAAGACGACCCTGGCCGTGGCCGCCGGCCAGAGCGTGCGGAACTCCTTCCCTGATGGACAGCTTTTCGTGGACCTGCGCGGGTCAGACGCGCAGCGGCCCCCCGATCCATCGCGCACGCTGCGCCGGCTGCTGAGGGCTCTCGGCGTCTCCGACGCGGCCGTTCCCGAGTCGCTGGAGGCGCGAGCGGCGCTCTTCCGCAGTGTCCTGACCGGACGGCGCCTGTTGCTGGTCCTGGACGACGCCGCAGGCGAATGGCAGGTGCGCTCCCTGCTGCCCGGAACGGCGGGCAGCACCGTCCTGATCACCAGCAGGTACGCCCTCGCCGGTCTGGAGGGGACCATCCGCTTCGCTCCCGGTCCGCTGCCTCTCCAGAGCGGCACGGAACTCCTGGCCGAGACGGCCGGACGCGACCGTGTCACCGCCGACCCCGCCGCAGCGGCGCGGATCGTCGAGCTGTGCGGCGGCCTGCCCTTGGCATTGCGCGTGATCGGCGCACGGCTCGGCATGCATCCCAGCTGGCCTTTGCCGGCGATGGTGCGGCGTCTGAGCTGCGAGGAGCGGCGCCTCGACGAACTGACGGCCGGTGATCTCGCGGTCCGCTCCAGCCTTGAGACCGGCTACCGCCGCTTGAACAGAGCCGAGCGCCGGGCCTTCCGCGCTCTCGGCGGCTTGGCGGGCCCCTTCTGTCCGAGCTCGCTCGCCGCGCGTCTCGGCGTCGCCGAGGACGTCGCGGAAGAACTCGCCGAGCGTCTCGCAGAGGCGCACCTCGTCGAGGCCACGGTGGACGGCCGGGGCCGCCCCGGCTACCACTGCCACGACCTCCTGCGTATCTATGCCCGTGAGCGTGCGGACCTGGAGGGCGATCCGGTCGAACACGCCATGAACCGCTTCGCTCTCCCGCCTCCCGGACACGCTGCAGGAATACTGCAGACACGGCCGCTCTAATGGAACTCCAAGAGCCCCCCATCAGGAGGATCCATGAGCTCCCTTCTCCTCGAACCCCGCGACGCGGGCACGGTCGACATGACCGAGGCCGACGGCGTGCTGTTCGACGCGTCCACGGCTCCGGGCCGGCACGGCGAGCAGGCATGCGTCAGCACCTGCGTCTCGGGCTTCACCATCCGCTGCGATGGCGGCACCTTCAGCCAGACCTGCGTCACGGGCGCCACTCTGCGGTGCGACGGCTAGCCCCGCCGAACGCCTAGCTCCCATCACGCTCCGTCACCGGCGCCGGCAGGCCGAAACCGGAACGGCCGAAAGGAGAATCCAGCCGGACAGCCGCCCGATGCCCTTCGCGGCAGTGCGCTCGGTGCCTTCCTGGACCGGTGCCTTCACAGGCGGCGCTCCGGCCACCACCCGGCCATCCCGCCTGACCTTCGTCGGTGACGGAGCTCCGCAGAAGAACCGGAGTTCCGCAGGAAGGAGGACCCCCACAGCGAGACACCCGCGAGGCCTGGTCGGTGTCGTGCAAGTCCGCTGGGGCCTGTCAGGCCCCTGAAGTCCGCAAGACCTGACCATCCGCGACATCCATCCATCAGAGGGAGGCGAGGATGACCTCGGTAGACGTCGGCGAGCGGCTCGCCGAACTCGCATCACGCGACCTGCGGCTCCACCACGGTGATCTGTGGATCGATGTGCACGACCGCCGGGTCCCGATGGCCGACCAGGGCTGGAAACTGCACATCGCGGCCCGTCCGGCCACGCTCGGCCGGACACTCGACCGGGCCCTCCCCGTTCTGCTGGAGCACGCGCCCAACTTCAAGGTCGTGCGCAGCGTGGAACACCTGCGCGAGCTCAACTCGCCCAACAACTCCAGCGGATCGATCGGCAAGGCCATCACCGTCTATCCCGACCAGAGCGTCGTCGCCGCGATCGGGGCCACCCTGGCCGATGCCCTCAGGGGCTTGGCGGCCCCGGTCATCATCAGTGACCGCAGGGTCGTTTCCGACGCCCCCGTCTACTACCGCTACGGGCCGTTCCGCCCGCAGTATCGAAGGACCGACAACGGAGACTACGAGCTGGTGGTCATCGGGCCGGAGGGAGAGGTCTTCCCGGGGACGGCGGGCTTCGTCTTCCAATGCCCCGCCTGGGCCACCGATCCCTTCACCGCCCGTTCCTCGGGCGACCTCATCGCATGCCACTCGACCCCAGCGGCCAACACCCCTCCGCCGGCGACCTCCGGCGCGGCCGAACAGCAAGCGGGCGGTCAGCGCTCTGATTCCGAGCCCGCAAGATCAGGGCGGCCATTCCCCGGAGAGCCGGGTTCAGGATCGGCGGATTCTGGATCGCTGCCTTCCGGATATCGGTGTCCCGAGTCGGCAGGCTCGAAGCTGCTCCTCTCCGGCGCATCGGATTCCGGCGTTTCGGCAAGGCGCACGCCCGACACAACCACCCATGGCGCATCCGCCCGGACACGGGATGCGGCAATGGGCGCCATGTCCCAGGCGCCGGTTGGGGCCGACGCCAAGGCGGTGTTGCGAACCGAAAGGGGAAGAGCGACAGGGACCGTGGCGGGCTCTCGACCAGGGCCGCTGCTCGGCGGCCGGTACAGGGTCGATGAAGGGATCTCCCGGTCCGCTCGGGGCAGCGTCTATCGGGCCACCGATCTGCGCACCGGGCGCGAAGTCGTGATCAAGCAGGCACGGGCGTACATCGGCGAGGACGAGGAAGGGAGGGACGTCCGCGCTCATCTGCGCAACGAACTGCGGATCCTTCATGTCATGAACGGCGCGCCGGGCTTCCCGCAGGCCGTGGACCACTTCCGCCACGGTGAGGACGAGTACCTCGTGGTCACCAGTGCGGGCGGTCGTGACCTTCGGCAGGACGTGGTCGACCACGGGCGCTATGGCATCGGAGAGCCGCGCGACTTCGGCGCTCTGGCGCGGCGGCTCGCGGCCTTGCTGGACGTCCTGCACGGGCGGGGCGTCGTGCATCGAGACCTGGCTCCGAAGAACGTTGCGATCGACACCGCAGGGCGCTGCCTGCTGATCGATTTCGACATCAGCAGCCACGCCGGCAGCCAGCCGTTCGGATGGACGCCCGGTTACTCGCCGCCCGAACAGCGCCGGGACGCGCCGGCGACGCCGGCGGACGACCACTATGCGCTCGGCGCGACCCTCTTCTACGCGGTGACGGGCATCGAACCGATACGCATGCACGACGAGCAGGAGCGGAACGCCCGCGCGACGCTGATGACCCTGGGTGCGACGCCCGCCCTCGACGACCGCGCCGCGGACATCATTCCGAAGCTTCTGAGCGAAGACGTCGCCGACCGAGCGGCAGCGATGGAAAGCCTCCGGCGGCCCCCCGGCGCGAAGGGGATCGTTTCTCTGGCCGGATCCAGTTGCAACCCTGGAAACAGAGCTGTTCCGGGACGCGAAATCGGACACGAAACCGGAGCCGGAACGAGACCGGGGACAGGCACGGGAACCAGGGACAGGGCCGCGGGCCGGACCTGGGAAGGAGAGGACGACGCACGAAAGGGGGAGAGGAAAGCGCGGGCCGGAAACGTCGGCGTGTGGCGTTCGCCTTCGAAGGCATCAAGGTCAAAGGCGTTGGGGCAGGTGGCAGGAGACAGCGGAGGGCTGCCTTCGCTGCCAAAGGTGCCGGACCTGCACGGCATGGTCGAGCACGTGCTCGACCAGGTCATTGCGCAGGCGCGCGAGACACTTGACGGGATCGGCGAGAGACCCGTGCCGATCAACGCGCACATCGGAACCGCCGGCATCGGGCTCGAACTGCTTCACCATGCGGCCGTGCCTGATGCCCGGAAGCTCGCGACGGAACTGGCCGAGCGCACGGCTCGTGAGACCCGGCGCGGGGACCTGGGACACGGCCTGCTCTTCGGGGGCGCCGGCGCGCTCGTGTTCCTGGCGGCTGCCGATCATGTGCTCGATCAGGGAAGAGGCCGGGCGCAGGACGGGCGGTCAGAGCACCGGTGGGCGCGGGACAGGCGGTCAGGGAACGAGCAGGTAGGGCCGGGGGCCGGGACGGTTCCAGCTGTAGGGGCAAGTGCAGCAGAACAGGGGGAAAGCGGAAGCGAGACCGGGAGCGGGAGACGAGAGGGGAGCGGTCGAGGAGCACGCGCGGAGGGCACCCCTCAGGTACTCGGCGGGCAGTGGGGGACAGTGCCGCAGTTGCCGCGTGCATGTCCTGGGGAGCGGGACGATCTCGCGCAGGGCGTGGCGGGGACGGGCATGGGGAACTTGATGCTCGCCGTCTTGCGGGAACGGCAGGGCCGCCGGGCGTGCACTGAGGAGCTGGTGCGCGCTGAGGAGTGCGCGGAGGTTCTGTCCGTGGGGCACGAGCTGCGAACAGCGGACGAATTGCCTGCCCCGCTGCCGGGATCCGGGGTGCGCGCCGACCTGGGGATGGCGCACGGGCAGGCAGGTATCGCTGTCTTCACGGTGACGTGCGCCCGGATGGGGATCGCCGAACCGTCGGAGGCTGAACGGCGGGTAGCGGTGCTGCTGGCCGAAGTGCCAGGGCTGATCGCTGCGTCGGAGGGGGCGGCGGCGAAGCCGATGGCCGGGTCCTGGTGTCAGGGGCTGGCAGGGATCGGGGCGGCCATGCTGGCGGCCTGGCGATGGCTGGATGACGACCGCTACCTGGAGGCGGCTTGCGCGGCGGGACGTGCCGCCCTGCGGGTGGCGCCCACCATGGCCGTGCTCAGCCAGTGCTGCGGAATGGCCGGCGTAGGCGAACTGATGATCGACCTTGGACTGGCGACGCGTTCACAGGAATACCTCGACGGCGCCCACCAGGTCTTGGCGCTGATGCTCGCCAGGTGCGGGGGCACGGTCGAGCGACCCGTGTTCCCTGACCATTCGCTGGCCGCTGCAGCCGGCCAATGGGGTGTCGGCAGCGCGGGCACGCTCACTTTTCTCCGCCGCCTCCGGGACGAGGGCGGTCACAGACCGTGGACCATCGACTGGCGCCCACCGCCTTCCGCAGAGGAGGAGGCGAAGAGGTGAGCGCATAGAGGGGTGGACCTGGCGGAATGGAGGGGCGGAACTGAAGGAGATGAGTGCCTTGAACGGCTCGTGATGCGCGCTGGCCAATGACTGAGCCTTCATTTTCTCCGTCTGCGTGGCTGAGCGAAGGGAAGGCGGGACAGGCTCGGCGGGGCTCGGCGGGGCGGGGCTCGGCGGGGCGGGGCTCGGCGGGGCGGGGCTCCCTGTCGCCTCGTCGGCGGGGCTGGACGGGGCGGGCGGCCGGAGAGCTCAACGGGAGGGCGGTCAGCGGGGCTCGCCAGCCGGGAAGGGGCGGCGATCAGTGGGGTTCGCGGGGCGGGAGGGGCCGGTGGTCAGGGGAGTCCGCAGAGCAGGAGGGGCCGGTGGTCAGCGGGGGCGGCGGGTTTTCAGGTGGTAGGCGGCTGCTACGGGGATGGTCCAGAGGACCAGGTGGAGTGCCAGGCCTGGAAAGGCGTCGCGGAAGGTTGAGGGCCCCCGGTGAGCGGCGGAGTCCCAGGTGATGACGGGGAGGGAGAGCCAGGCGGCGGGTGTCAGGTCCAGGACCAGACCGACGATCAGGAGGGCCAGGAGCGTCAGTGCCGAGATCGAGGGAGAGGGGATGACGGCGCGGCTCGTCCAGGCACCGAGGAGGGTGGCGGAGGCACAGGCCAGGACGGTAAGGGCCAGGACGAGGAGGAGGGCGCTCGGGGGCAGAGCCAGGGTCAGGGCGTGTGACAGCGGGAGCGCGAAGAGGACTGCTCCCAGGACCAGGTTGACCAGGTAGGCGGCCAGCAGGCCGGCCTCGGAGTGGCGGCGGACGGCGAGGGAGGACAGCGCTTCCTGGACGGGCGGCTGGGTGTTCAGGAGGGAGCGGGAGGTCCAGGCCCAGAGGGGGACCAGGAACGCCACCGTGTCGCCGAGGGCGGCGAAGGCCAGCGTGGACGACGAAGGAGGCTGGGCCAGGACGAGCGTGGTCAGGGCGAGAACGGCGATGAGGGGGTACAGGACGCGCAGCGATCGCAGGTAGCCCTCGATCTGGAAGCGGACCAGCGCGATCACGAGCGGGTCACCCGATGTCCCTCCTCGCGCAGGCGGGACGTCAGGGCATCGGCTTCGTCGGTGCGGACGCGGACGTGCAGGGTGGTCCAGGTCGGGCCGTCCAGCGGGTGCAGGGCGCCCTCCTGGAGTTGGAGGCGACGGGCCGAGGTCTGGCTGAGGGCGCCTTGATGGTCGCTGACGAGGATGGTCGTGCCGTCCGCCGCCCATGACTCCAGCAGCTCGGGCAACGCGTCGCGGGTCTCGGCGTCCAGGCCGGCGAAGGGTTCGTCGAGGACGAGCAGGTCCGGGGAGGGGAGCAAGGCTTGGGCGAGACCGACCTTCTGGGCGCTGCCCTTGGACAGCTCGGACAGCCGGGTGTCGAGGAGGTGCTCGAACCGTAGCTGGGACGCCCAATGCTCGATTGCGGCGGTGGCGCTGATGGCGCGGGATGCGGTGGAGCTGGATGCGGTGGAGCTGGATTCAGTGGCGCGGGATGCAGGGGCACGGAATGCCATCGCATCGGATGCAGCGGCAGTGGGGGCGGTGGCGCCGGATGCGCTGGCAGTGGGGGTGGTGAAGGAGGTGTCTGTGGGGGTGAGGTTGCCTGGGGCGGGAGCAGCGGTGCCGGTGAGGGGTCTTGTCATGGCGGCCATGTGGTGGAGATAGGCGCGGACGGTGAAGGGCTGATGGGTCGGGAAGCGCTCCGGTGCGTAACCGACCCGGGGTGGCCGGCCCGTGATGGTGCCCGAGCGGGGGCGGTGGAGTCCTGCGGCGAGGCGGAGGAGAGTGGACTTGCCGGTGCCGTTCCGCCCGGTGATCTCGACGATCTCGCCAGGGGCCAGGTCCAGGACGAGGTCGCGCAGGATCCAGGACGATCCGCGGCGGTAACGGTAGGAGACCCGGTCCAGGCACATGGATGGACGCACAAGCGACGCAGCGTAGCGGCTGGCCCGTAAGGGCCGCGTTAGCGAGAATCCCCCTCATGGGATGCGTCTTCTGCGAGATCATCAACGGCGAGCGGCCCGCTCACATGGTGTTCGAGGCCGCCGACGCGGTCGGTTTCCTCGACACCCGGCCGCTCTTCAAGGGACACACGCTGGTCGTGCCGCGCGCCCACCACGAGACGCTCCTCGACCTCCCCGAGGGGGATGTGGGGCCGTTCTTCCAGCACGTCCGAGCGGTCGCCGGGGCGGTCGAGCGCGGTCTCGGTGCGGCGGGCTCGTTCATCGCGGAGAACAACCGGATCAGCCAGAGCGTGCCGCACCTGCATGTGCACGTCGTACCGCGCAACCCCAAGGACGGCCTGCGCGGTTTCTTCTGGCCACGGCACAAGTACGACTCGGACGAGGAAGCCGCCGGATACGCCGATCGTCTCGCGAAAGCGCTCGGAGAGGGCGCGTCGTAGAGGCAGGAGGCAGGAGGCAGGAGGAAGGGCAGGGGTTGAGGCGGTCGATAGGGGCGAGGATCAGAGCGGGTCGGGAGGAGGGCAGGGGTCGGGAGCTCTGGAGGGGGCGGGGCTGAGCAGGGGCCAGGAAGAGCAGGGGCGGATGCCGGAAGGCAAGGAAGGGAGCGAAGCCGGAAGGGTTGGAAGGACGGGGGCAGGGGTGGGGGTCTAGAGGGGGCCGGGAGTGGCTGGAGGGCTGCGGCTGGCGGGGGTCTGGTGGGGGGCCTGGGTGTTTAGGGTTGCTGCATGGCTTGTCGTATTTCTGAGCTGGTGCTCGACTGCCGGGATCCGGAGCGGCTGGCGGCGTTCTGGTGCGAGGTGCTGGGGTACGTCGTGCTGGACGTCGACGACGACGGTTCGGTGGAGATCGGGCCGCCGGAGGGGTTCGGCGGGTCGCAGCCGGCTCTGGTCCTGAGCCCTACCGACGACCCCAAGGCGGGCAAGCTGCCGCTGCACATCGACGTCAGCCCGACCGACCGCGATCAGGACGCCGAGCTGGCCCGCCTGCTGGCGGCCGGGGCGCGGCCGGCGGACGTCGGGCAGACCGGTGAGGAGAGCTGGCACGTGCTGAGCGATCCCGAGGGCAACGAGTTCTGCCTTCTGCGGACCCGTTTGGGCTGAACCACCGGCAGGCGCGCGCGGGGTGGGGCGGTTCAGTCGACGGGGAGGACGAAGGCGAGGAACGGTTCCGTCGTGGTGTGGGTGTGCGGCGGGGCGTCCTGGCTGGCGTGCTCGTGGATGTCGCGTTCGGCGCGGTCGAGGGCCGCGCAGAGGACGTACTGGGGGACCGTCCAGCCGACCAGGGCGGCGGCCCTGCGGAGGACGAGGTCCTGCTCGTCGGTCACGGGGAGGGCGAGGGGCTCATCGGGGCGGGGGGCGGGAAGATCCTGGCGGGCCGACTCGGGCATGTCGGTCTCCCTCCTGGCAGCACCTCAAATTATGCCCGCCGGAGGGGGGACGGCATCCCCAATAAGAAGGAGAATGCGGGCGCCACCGCCCGTGCCCGTCAGCGCGTGCCCCACGAGTAGGTCTGCTTGCGCAGCTTCAGGTAGACGAAGCTCTCGGTGGAGAGCACCCCGGGCACCGAGCGGATGCGGCCGAGGAGTTCCAGGAGCCGCTCGTCGGACTCGCAGACGAGTTCCACCAGGATGTCGTAGGAGCCGGCGGTGATGACCACGTAGTCGATCTCGTCGACGGCGGCGAGCTCGCCGGCGACCTCCTCCAGGTCGCCCTGCGCCTTGACGCCGATCATCATCTGCCGGGAGAAGCCGAGCATCAGCGGGTCGGTGACGCCGACGATCTGCATGACGCCGGTGTCGAGGAGCTTCTGCACGCGCTGGCGGACGGCGGCCTCCGACAGGCCGACGGCCTTGCCGATGGCGGCGTAGGAGCGGCGGCCGTCCTGCTGGAGCTGCTCGATGATCTGCTTGGCGGTCTCGTCGAGCTGGACCGGGCGGCGCTCGCTCATCGGTAGGGGGTCTCCTTGCTGCGGCATCTGCCCTGATAGAGGCACGTGTCAAGGGAATCAGTCGTGAAACTGGATCGTAACAACGGAATCCCTTGTCTTCGGCCTGCCCCTCTGTCAAAGTCGTGGCCAAGCGGACAAATGGGAGGATCGACCGTGAGCAGGACCAGGCTGAGCAACTTTATCGGCGGTGCCTACACCGGCGCCAAAGACGGCCGGACCCTGGAGGTGGTCGACCCGAGCACCGGGGAGGTGTACGGCGAGTCGCCGCTGTCGGGCGCCGAGGACGTGGACGCGGCCTTCCGCGCCGCCGCCGAGGCGTTCCCCGGCTGGCGCGACGCCACCCCGAAGGACCGCAGCCTCGCCCTGCTCCGCATCGCCGACGCCGTCGAGGCCCGCGCCGACGAGCTGGTGGCCGTGGAGTCCCGCGACACCGGCAAGCCCCTCCGGCTGACGCTGGAGGAGGAGATCCCGCCGATGGTGGACAACCTGCGGTTCTTCGCGGGCGCCGGGCGGATCCTGGAGGGCAAGGCCACCGCGGAGTACATGGCCGACCACACCTCCTCGATCCGGCGCGAGCCGATCGGGGTGTGCGCGCAGGTCACGCCGTGGAACTACCCGATGATGATGGCGGTCTGGAAGTTCGGGCCGGCGCTCGCGGCGGGCAACACCGTCGTGCTGAAGCCGTCCGACACCACCCCCGCCAGCACCCTGCTGCTCGCCGAGATCGCCGCCGAGTTCCTCCCGCCCGGCGTGTTCAACGTGGTGTGCGGCGACCGCGACACCGGCCGCGCGCTGGTGGAGCACCCGACGCCGCAGATGGTGTCGATCACCGGCAGCGTGCGGGCCGGCATGGAGGTCGCCGCGAGCGCCGCCCGCGACCTCAAGCGGGTGCACCTGGAGCTCGGCGGCAAGGCGCCGGTCATCGTCTTCGACGACGCCGACATCGCCGCGGCCGCCGAGGGGATCGCCGGCGCCGGCTACTTCAACGCCGGCCAGGACTGCACGGCCGCGACCCGCGTGCTGGTCGCCGACCGCCTTGCCGACGACTTCACCGCCGCGCTCGCCGAGGCCGCGAAGGCGACCGTCACCGGCCCGCCGAGCCAGGAGGGCGCCGACTTCGGCCCCGTCAACAGCGCCGGGCAGCTCGCGCGCGTGCAGGGCTTCCTCGACCGCGCCCCGGACCACGCCGAGGTCCTCGCGGGCGGCGAGCGCGTCGGCGACCGCGGCTACTTCTTCGCGCCGACCGTCGTCGGCGGGCTGCGCCAGGACGACGAGCTGGTCCAGGACGAGGTGTTCGGGCCGGTCATCACCGTGCAGCGGTTCACCGCCGAGGAGCAGGCGCTGGAGTGGGCCAACGGCGTCAAGTACGGCCTGTCCGCCAGCGTGTGGACCAAGGACCACGGGCGCGCGATGCGGATGACGCGGGCGCTGGACTTCGGCGCCGTCTGGGTCAACACCCACATCCCGTTCGTGTCCGAGATGCCGCACGGCGGCTTCAAGCACTCCGGCTACGGCAAGGACCTGTCGATGTACGGAGTCGAGGACTACACGCGCGTCAAGCACGTCATGCACTACATCGGCGCCTGACCCCCGGCGCCGCACTCCTCGGACCCCGCGAAGGAACCAGCCATGACCGAGACCAGTCCCGCGCCCGTGCGCGACGACCCGGAGGGGACGCCCGCCGCGGTCCCCGCCATCGAGCTCGCCGGTGTGCGCAAGAGCTTCCAGGCCTACGGCGAGACCGTGCACGCCGTACGCGACATCGACCTGACGGTGCACGAGGGCGAGTTCTTCTCGCTGCTCGGCCCGTCGGGCTGCGGCAAGACCACCACCATGCGGATGATCGCGGGGTTCGAGGACCCCACCGAGGGCGCGGTCTACCTGCACGGCGAGGACGTCACCGGCGTCCCGGCGAACAAGCGCGACGTGAACATGGTGTTCCAGTCGTACGCGCTGTTCCCGCACATGAGCGTCTTCGACAACGTGGCGTTCGGGCTGCGGCGCCGCGGCGTCGACAAGGCCGAGACGCGGAAGCGCGTCGGCGCGATGCTGGAGATCGTCGACCTGACCGGGCGGGAGAAGCGCCGCCCGAGCGAGCTGTCCGGCGGCCAGCAGCAGCGCGTCGCGCTCGCCCGCGCCCTGGTGAACCGGCCGCGCGCGCTGCTGCTCGACGAGCCGCTCGGCGCCCTGGACCTGAAGCTGCGCCAGGCCATGCAGGTCGAGCTGAAGCGCATCCAGCGCGAGGTCGGCATCACCTTCGTGTACGTCACCCACGACCAGGGGGAGGCGCTCACGATGTCGGACCGGATCGCGGTGATGAACGACGGCGGCATCGAGCAGCTCGACACCCCGCGCGCCATCTACGAGCGGCCCGCGTCCCGGTTCGTCGCCGGGTTCATCGGCACCTCCAACCTGATCACCGGGCAGATCACCGCGGTCGGCGGGGACGGCGCCGAGATCGGGTACGGCGAGGGCCGCATCGTCGTGCCGCTGAACGGCGCGTCCCGCGCGGTCGGCGACACCGTCGAGCTGACGGTCCGCCCCGAGAAGATCGTGATCGGCGGCGAGCGGCCCGACCGGGGCTCCTACACGAGCGCGACGGTCGCCGAGGTCGTCTACCTCGGCACCTCGACCAGCTACCTCGTCACCACCGCCGCCGGCGACGACGTCACGGTGTTCGTGCAGAACGCCACCAACGCCGACGACATCGCCGAGCGCGGGAGCCGGGTGTGGCTGTCGTGGGAGCCGCGGCACTCCTACGCCATCGGCACGGCATGAGGCGGGGGAACGTGGACCGGTACGACCCCGCGCTGCGGCGCGGCCTGACGAGCCGCCGGAACGTGCTGCGCCTCATGGGCGCGTCGGCGGCGGCGCTCGCCGCGTCGGCGTGCTCGATCCCCGGGCAGGGCGGCCGCGGCGACCTCACCCAGGCGCAGATCGACGCGTTCTGGAAGGGCCGGACCGGCAAGGGCAGCCTCAACTGGGCGAACTGGCCGGGCTACATGCAGGACGACCACGCCAGCATCAAGGCGTTCACCAAGGACACCGGCGTCGAGGTGAACTACAAGGAGGTCATCCAGGAGGCGTCGGACTGGTTCGGCAAGGTGCAGGCGCCGCTCGCCGCCGGGCAGTCCATCGGCTTCGACCTCATGGTCGTCACCAACGGCATCCAGACCAGCAAGATGATCGAGCTGGGGTACCTGGCGCCGCTCGACCACTCCCGGCTGCCGAACTTCGACAAGTACGCGGCGGCCAAGTACAAGGACCCCGCCTTCGACCCCGGCAACACCTACACGATCCCCTACGAGTCGGGCATCACCGGCATCGCGTACAACACCAAGTACGTGAAGGAGGAGATCGACTCCATCGCCCAGCTCTTCGACCCGAAGTACAAGGGCAAGGTCGGGATGATGGGCGACTCCCAGGAGCTCGGCAACTTCGGCCTGTTCGCGATCGGCGTCGACCCGGAGAAGTCCACCCCGAAGGACTGGGCGAGCGCCGCGCGCAAGCTGCGCGAGCAGCGCGACTCCAGGATCGTCCGCAAGTACTACGACCAGGGCTACATCGACGCCGTCGCCAAGGGCGACGTGTGGCTCACCATGGCCTGGTCGGGGGACGTCTACTCGCTCGCCAACGACGACGTGAAGTTCGTCGTGCCGAAGGAGGGCGGCACCCTCTGGACGGACCTGATGATGATCCCCAAGCCGGCCGGCAACCCGGTCGACGCCCTCACCCTGATGAACTGGCTCTACGAGCCGGCGCACAACGCGCCGCTCACCGAGTTCATCAACTACATCACCCCCGTCCCGGCGACCCGCCAGTACGTGCTCGCCGACGCCGCCAAGGCGACCGGGGACGACAAGGCCGACCTGGAGCGGCTGGCGAGCAGCCCGCTGGTCTTCCCGAGCGAGGCCGACATGGCGCGCCTCCGCAACTTCCGGGTGCTGAGCCAGCAGGAGGAACCGCAGTACCAGAAGGTCTTCACACCGATCGTGCAGGGGAGCTGACATGCGCAGGCTGAAAGGGGCGGTCGCGCCCTACCTGCTGATCCTGCCGGGCGGGCTCTGGCTGGTGGTGTTCTTCGCCGTCCCGCTCGTCTACATGGCGTCGGTCTCGCTGATGACCGGCAACCTCATCGACGGGTTCGAGCAGACCTGGCACTGGCGGAACTACACCGACGGGCTGGACGTCTACGGCGACAAGTTCGTGCGGTCCCTCTGGTACGGGCTGATCGCGACGGTGGCGTGCATCGCGCTGGCCTACCCGGCGGCCTACTGGATCGCCTTCCGCGCCGGCCGGCACAAGTCGACGTGGCTGTTCATGCTGCTGCTGCCGTTCTTCGTGTCGTTCGTGCTGCGCACCATCGCCTGGAAGCTGGTCCTCACCGACCAGGGGCCGGTGCTCGGGCCGCTGAAGAGCTGGCACCTGCTGCCGAAGGACTTCCACGTCCTGGACAGCGGCTTCGCCGTGGTGTCCGGCCTCACCTACAACTTCCTGCCGTTCATGGTGCTGCCGATCTACGTGGCGCTGGAGCGGGTGGACCACCGGGTCGTCGAGGCGGCCTACGACCTGTACGCGGGCCGGTTCGCGGCGTTCCGCCGGGTGGTGCTGCCGCTGTCGCTGCCGGGGGTGTTCGCCGGCGTCATCATGACGTTCGTGCCGGTGACCTCCGACTACGTCAACGCCTCGGTGCTCGGCGGCCCCGACAACACCATGATCGGCAACGTGATCCAGACCGAGTACTTCACCAACAGCGAGTACGCCACCGCCTCGGCGCTGTCGTTCACGCTGATGGCGCTGCTGCTGCTCGGCATCTTCGCCTACGCCCGCGCGCTGGGCACCAAGGACGTCCTGGAGGCGGCGGGCCGATGACGACGACACTCCCCGAGACCGCCGCGCCCGCGCCGGCGCGGAAGCCCCGGCGCCGCCGGATCGGCCGCGGCCGCGGGCTGCAGGCCTACACCGTGCTGCTGGTGGCGTGGCTGCTGCTGCCCATCGCCGTCATGGTCGCGTTCGGGTTCAACGACACCCACAGCAAGCAGAACTTCGAGTGGGAGGGCTTCACCCTCCACTGGTACGCGCACCTGTTCGACAAGAAGGACCTGACGACCGCGCTGGTCAACTCGCTCACCATCGCGCTGCTGACCACGCTCATCGCGACGGTCCTCGGCACCCTGGCCGGCCTCGCGATCGGCCGCTACAAGTTCCGCGGGCAGGGCCTCGCCAACGTCGTGATGTTCGCGGCGATCTCCTGCCCCGAGGTCGTCATGGGCGCCTCGCTGCTGTCGATGTTCGTCGCGACCGAGACGCCGCGCGGCTACCTCACCATCCTCGCCGCGCACGTGATGTTCTCGGTGTCCTTCGTGGCGATCACCGTGCGGGCCCGCGCGGTCGGCCTGGACGCCTCCATCGAGGAGGCCGCCAAGGACCTGGGGGCCGGGCCGTGGACGACGTTCCGGCTGGTCACCCTGCCGATGATCATGCCGGGCGTGACGTCCGGCGCGCTGCTGGCGTTCGCGCTGTCGGTGGACGACTTCGTCATCACCAACTTCACCAGCGGCGCCACCCAGACGTTCCCGCTCTGGGTGTGGGCCTCCACCCGCACCGGCACCCCGCCGCAGGTCAACGTCATGGGCACGCTGATCTTCGCGGCCGGCGTGCTGCTGGCGGCCGGCAACGTGGTGCTGACGCGGCGCCGCGCCCGCGCCACGCCCTGACCGCACATCCGATCGCACCACTACGAGAAGCCCTCCGGGGAGTTGGAAATGTGAACGTCCTGAACACCCTCGCCGACGCCGAGCCGTCGTCGCCCTGGCTCGCCGACCCGGCGCGGCCGGAGGCGGGCAGCGCCCTCACCGGCGCCGTCACCTGCGACCTCGCGGTCGTCGGCGGCGGCTACACGGGCCTGTGGACGGCGCTGCGCGCCAAGGAGCGCGACCCGTCGCTGGACGTGGTGGTGCTGGAGGCCGACCGCGTCGGCGGCGCCGCCTCGGGCCGCAACGGCGGGTTCTGCGCCGCCAGCCTCACCCACGGCATCGGCAACGGGATGGACCGCTGGCCGGGCGAGATGGCCGTCCTGGAGCGGCTCGGCACCGAGAACCTGGACGCGATCGGCGCGACCCTGGACCGCTACGGCATCGACGCCGAGTGGGAGCGGACGGGCGAGCTGCACCTGGCGACCGAGGAGTGGCAGCTGCCCGACCTGGCCGAGGAGGCCCGGCAGGCCGAGCGCCTCGGCCACGACGTCGTCCTCATGGACGCCGCCGAGGTGCGCGGCGAGGTCGACTCGCCGACCTACCTCGGCGCGCTCTGGGACCGCGACGGCACCGCCATGGTGCATCCGGCCAAGCTCGCCTGGGGGCTCGCCGGGGCGTGCCGCTCGCTCGGCGTGCGGATCTACGAGAACACCCGGGTGACCGGGCTGGACGAGCTGCCCGGCGGGCTGCTGCTGCGCGGCGCGTACGGCACCGTCACCGCGCGCCGCGTCGCGCTCGGGACGGGGGCCTTCCCGCCGCTGCTGAAGCGGCTGAAGCACTTCCTCGTGCCGGTGTACGACTACGCGCTCGTCACCGAGCCGCTGACGGCGGAGCAGCGCGCCGCCGTCCGGTGGCGGAACCGGCAGGGGCTCGGCGACGCGGCCAACCAGTTCCACTACTACCGGCTGACCGCCGACGACCGCATCCTGTGGGGCGGCTACGACGCGATCTACCACTACGGCAACGCCATGGGCAGCGAGCTGGAGCGGCGCCCGGCGACCTTCGCGCTGCTGGCCGAGCACTTCTTCACCACGTTCCCGCAGCTGGAGGGGGTGCGGTTCAGCAACGCCTGGGGCGGCGTCATCGACACCTGCAGCCGGTTCTGCGCGTTCTTCGGCACCGCCCACGACGGGCGGCTCGCCTACGCCGCCGGCTACACCGGCCTCGGCGTCGGCGCGACCCGGTTCGGCGCCGACGTCATGCTGGACCGGCTCGGCGTGCCGGGCGCCGACGAGGCGCGGGCGCGGCTGCGGATGGTGCGCTCCAAGCCGCTCCCGTTCCCGCCGGAGCCGCTGCGGTTCGGCGCGATCGAGCTGACCCGCCGGGAGATCGCGCGGGCCGACCGCAACGCCGGGCGCCGGGGCCTCTGGCTCCGCACGCTCGACCGGTTCGGCCTCGGCTTCGACTCCTAGCCGGGACGCGGGCGCGGGCGGGGGCCGCCGGGCTAGTCCGGCGAGCTCTCGTCCGCGCCGAACACCACCGAGGAGACCTCCAGGTAGAGCTGCTCGGGGTAGGGCATGAAGTTGACGTTGCGGAACGCCTGCCGCTGGCCGGCGGACTCCATGACGAACTCGCCGTAGCCGAGCATCCGGCCGAGCACCGACCGCTCCAGCGCGAGGTCGGTGACCTTGGCGAGCGGCATCATGCCGACGTCCCGGTTGAACACGCCGCGGACCAGCATCACCCGGTGCTCGGTGACCAGGAAGAACTCCACCGACCAGGCGATCACCCGCCAGACCAGGAAGCCGAGCGCGACCAGCCAGAGCCACCAGACGAGCGCGAGGCCCGTCACCGCGGTGATGACGCCGCACGCGATGAGCGTCCCGACGACGACGGTCACCGGCAGGATGAGCACGGCGGGGTGGCGGCGCACCGCGATGACCCGCCCCTCGTAGGCCATCAGGTACCGGTCGATGGCCCGCGACCCCGCGTCGCGGTGCACCATCATGTCCTGCAGATTCACCCTGTCGATCCTTTTCAGTCCGCCCCGTCCCACGGTAACCGACGCACCCGCCGCCGGGCAGAACCCGCGCGGTACGGGTTCGGTGTCCGCCCTTGTGCGACGGAAGATCACCGACCCAAGATGGGCGGTATGGGCGGTGCGCGCGGGAGCCAGGGGGAGTTCGTCCCCGATGTGACGGGTCGTCCCGTGTGGCGGCTGCTGCTCCGCGGCCTCGGCGTGTACCTGCCGGGCTGGGAGATCCCGACGCGGGCGCAGCGGATGCCGGCGGCCGGCGCCGGGCCGCTGGTGTTCACCACCGGCGCCGGGTTCGGGCTGCAGGTGCCGCGGCGCCGCCAGGGCCTGGAGCCCGACCGGGAGATCTACGTGCGCGGCCGGGAGGACCCGAGCTTCGGCATCGTCATCGCCGGACCGGTCGAGGCGGTCGGCAGCCGCGTCGTCGACGGGCCGGGCGTGCTGCGCTTCGCGCGGCGCGTCACCTTCGAGGAGCTGTTCGAGACCGGCGACCCCGACTCGGTGCCGTACGCGGTGCGCGCCGCGCGGTCGGTGCGGAACGTGGTGTTCCTGGACCGCGCGGGCGGCGTCGGGCTCTGCGTGGAGGTCGCCGAGGACACCGGCGTCACCTGCTCGGTGTTCGTGCGGATCGGCGCCCCGCACGAGCGGACGGTCCGCGCCTACGCGTTGGCCCCCCAGGGGGTCAGGTCCCAGAGCTGATGGGCGGGCAGCCGCCGCATCCGCAGCGCCGCCGCGGCCGGATCCCAGAACACCTCGTCGCTCTCCAGCTCCAGCGACTGGTCGGGAGTCAGCACCGCGCAGAGCAGCTCGTCGCGGGTGCGCACCGCGAGCAGCGGACCGATCTGCGCGACGGAGCCGGTGCTCTCGTACAGGGTCCGCAGCAGCGATTTCAGCGCCGCCTCGTCCTCGGCGACGCCGCCGTTCGCGCGGGGCGGCTCGCCGCGGGCCAGGCCGGTGCGGGGGCCGCCGTGGGGCAGGTCGGCGCCGGTGGAGATGAGGAGCGCCGTGAACGAGCCGGCCAGGTCCTCGGTGCGGTAGCCGCCGAGGAAGTAGCGGCGCCGCTCGCCCTGCTCGGCGGCGCCCTCGGCGCTGCGGAACCGGACGGACAGCCGGCTCGCGCGCACCGACCGCTCGTACACCTCGGTGAGGATGTCGCGGAGCTGCCCGTCGCGGGTCCACAGGCGCCCGATCGCGGTGACGGCGGTGCCGTCCTCGCGGCCGGTGATGGCGGTGGCGACGGCGCCGTCCAGCTCGCCCTCGGTGTACTGGAGCAGCTCGGTGACGACGTCCTCGACGCCCTCCAGGGTGCGGGTGAGGGTGCGCTGCAGCTCCAGGATCTCGGCGTCGGCGCGCTCCAGGTCGCCGAGGCGGGCGAGGGCGGTCTCGACCTTGCCCTCGACCTGGTCGGTGCCGGCCGCCGCGACCGCCCGCACCGACGTCTCGACCTCGGCGAGCTTGCGGCGGAGCGCGGCGAGGGTGATGCGCTGCTGCTCCAGCTCGTGCAGCCGCGCCGACTGCGACCGGACGAACTCGTCGGCGCGGTGCACGACGCCGGCGAGCTCCCGCACCTGCCCGGAGTGGTCGCGCAGCCGCGAGTCGAGGCCGGGCAGCACGTCGCGCTTCACCCGCGACAGCTCGGCGGTGAGCTGCTCGCCGACCGTCACCAGCACGTTGTTCTGCTTGGTGACCTGGTCGTTCAGCTCGTCGATGCGGCGCACGAAGGCGCGCTGCTGGTCCTTGCTCTGCTTGCCGGCGTACAGCTCCAGACCGCCGACCACAACGCACATCACCACCAGGATGACGGTCGTCATCGCTCTCCTCGGGGCCGGACACCGTTACCGGACAGGGTTTTGGCTCGGACCATAACCTACGATCATGGAACATGACCGGCACTTACGTAACCGGAAGATCTCAGTGACCGGCAGGTAGGACGGGTACCGCCCGGGAGGCAGTAGCAGGCCGGCCGGCGGGTCAGTCGCACCCCTCGAACTGGGGGACCGTGGGCGTGACGGTGAGCCCGCTGGAGGAGAACCAGTTCCGCAGCAGCCGCTGCGCGGTGCCGTCCTGGTACATCATCGTGATCGCCTTGTTGACCGCCTCGCAGCCGTCCACGTCGCCGCGGCGCAGGCCGACGCCGTAGGGCTCGTCGGAGATCGGCGCGTTGACCACCTTGAGCTTGGGGCCGCCCGCCTGGTCGTTCTGGCGGGACAGGCCGCCGAGGATGAGGTCGTCGGTGGAGACCGCGTCCAGCTTCCCCGCCACCAGGTCCTGGAGGCACTGCGCGTAGCCGTCGGCCTTCACCGACAGCGCCCGCACGCCGCGCTCCTGGGTGACGCGCGGGAACGACACCGAGCCGGGCACCTCGCAGAGCCGCCGCCCGGCCAGGTCGCGGACGCCCTTGACGCGGCCGCTCTCGGACGCGCGGACCAGCACGTCCTGGTGGGCGACGTAGTACGGTCCGGCGAACGCCACCTTGGTCCTGCGCTCGGGGGTGATGGAGTAGCTGGCGACGACGAGGTCGACGTCGCGGTCCCGCAGGACCGTCTCGCGGACGGCCGAGGTCACCTTGGCGAACCGCACCCGGCCGGCGGCGACGCCGAGCCGCTTGGCGATCTCCCTGGCGATGTCGATGTCGAAGCCGCTGTAGGAGCCGTCCGCGCCGCGCAGCCCGAGGCCGGGCTGGTCGGCGTTCACCCCGATGACGAGGCGGTCCTTGCGGGCGACCGAATCGCCGTCGGCGCCCGCCGCGGCGCAGCCCGCCGCGGCGAGCGCGGGGACCAGGGCGGCGGCCGCGACCGTCCGGCGTGCGCGCATCAGCGTTCCCTTCCTCGGTGTCCCCGTCGTCATCGGTACTCCGCGAGCCGCGGCCGGACGCCGAGCAGCACCAGGCCGGCGATGAGGAGCCCGCCGGCCGGCAGGACGAGGTTCCAGCCGGCGGTGCCGTCGTCGCCCGCCCGCACCGCGTCGTCGAACGCGGCGCGGTGGATCCGCGCGAGCTTGACGATCGAGGCGTCGTAGGCGGTGAAGTCGCGGGCGGCCGCGCCGTCGCCCTGCCCGAGCCGCGTCCGGATCGCCTGCTCCCGCTGCCCGGCCCCGACGAGGCGGCGGATGGCGCGGTCGTCGGCCTGGTAGCGGCGGTAGTCGGCGAGGACCTGCCGCATCGCGGCGGGCTGGCCGGGCAGCTCGTCGTGGCCGGCCTCGTCGCCGAGGAAGCCGAGGAAGCCCGTGGTGGTGCGCTGCCGCTGCACCGCGTCGTTGTAGGCGGAGAGGTTGCCGGCCTTCAGGTACAGCACCGACTGGGACTTGCTGAGGAACACCTGCTCGTAGGTGTCGGCGCGTTCGGGGTCCAGCAGGTAGCGGGTCTCGTCGGCGTTGGCGCTGTTGCCGATGGCGCGGGCCCGCGACAGCGCCAGGATCGAGTCGAAGCCCTGCTCCTTGGCCTTCTTCAGATGGTCGGCCTGCGCGGTGAGGACGAGCGCGCCGGCGGCCGTCAGGGCGAGCGCGAGGACGGTCGCGAGGGCGAGCGCGGGGTTCAGCACCCGCCGGAACCGGACGGTGAGGAACACCTGGAGGCCGATGAGCAGGGCGAGCAGCACGCCGCCGGTGACGATCACCCGGACGGTGCCGTTCCGGACGGCGGCCCGCTTGTCGACGTAGGTGTGCCGGACGAGGGTGCCGTTGTCCAGGGTCAGGTTGTAGGCCTTCGGCAGCAGGTCCAGCTTCATGAGGTCGCTGGCGGACCGGTACAGCTGGACGACGGTGCGCGAGGGCGGGCCGGGGGCGTGCGGGCTCTGCCGGTCGGCGAGCAGCGCCTGGCCGGCGAGCTGCTCGTAGGCGCCGAGGCCGCTCAGCAGGTCGCGGGCGGTGGCCTCCTCGCTGGCGTCGTCGGCGAGCTTGGCGGCCTGCAGGAGCGCGTCGTCGGCCTTCGCGCGGTTCTGCTGGTAGCGGGCGATCGCCTGGTCCCGGTTCGTGCCGAGGTTCGTGGAGTCGCTGAGCAGCAGGGCGTTGGCGAGCTGGGCGTCCATGTCGGTGAGCTGGAAGTACAGGTCGGCGGTCGCGACGACCTGCGGGCCGGCGTCGTGGCCGATGACGCGCACGCCCGAGCGGGCGTCGTCGACCGCCCGCCAGGTGACGCCGAGCGCGGCGAGCAGCGCGACGAGGACCAGCGCGGTGAGCGCCCGGATCCGCCCCGCGGCCGTCTTGGGGAGGGGGTTGCGGCGCCGTGCGGGCACGGCGTCGCGGCTCCCGTTCCCGGTGTCGGGGACGGTGCCCGCGGCGGGGGCCGGGGCGCGGCCCGCCGGGGCCGGCTGGACGGCGGTCATGGCGCCTCGCTTCGCTGGAGCTCGATGGTGGTCCAGGCGCCCACGTGGATGCGGTCGCCGTCGCCGACCGGCACCTCCACGTTGAGCGGGATGGGCCGCAGGTCCCCGTTCACGCAGGTGCGGTTCGTGGAGCCGGGGTCGACCAGCGACCAGGTGCCGTCCGGGCGGGCGAGCAGCACCGCGTGGGTGTGCGAGACGCCCGGGTCCTCGGGGGGCTCGCGCAGGTCGATCTCGGGGATGCCGGTGCCCGCCGAGCTGCGCCGCCCGATCCGGACCTGCGGGCCGGCGAGCGGGATGCGCCGTTCGGGGCAGTAGGGCGGGAAGGGGAGGGCGGCGTCGGGGCCCTCGGCCGCCACGATCGACTCGTAGTAGTCGCGGTCGGCGTTCACGACCGCGATCCACGCCGCCGTCCGGACGGGGCCGGGGCCGGGATCGGGGCCGGGATCGGGCGCGGGGCCGGGCGCCGGGCCGGAATCGGGGTCCGGGGCGTTGCCGGTGGGGGCGCCGCCGCCCGTCGCGAAGTCGTAGCCGCACACCTCGCAGAAGCGGTCGGTGCCGGGCGTCCCGCAGTCGGGGCACGGCGTCCCGGCGCCGGACGCCGGGGCGGACGACGACGCGGACGACGGCGGCGCGGGCTCCGCGGCGCCCGCGGCGATCACCTCGCCGCAGACGTCGCAGTAGTCGGCGGACGCCGAGTCGTGGCCGGCGGGGCAGCGCGCCACGTCAGCCCTCGCCCTTGCGGGTCCGCACCGTCTTGGTGGACTGGGTGTCCAGCGACATCTCGTCGACCTTGTCGACGTTGCGCTTCAGCCGGACGGTGCCGGTGGCGGCGTCCTCGACGTCCACGACCTTGCGGAGCAGCGCGGTGATGGCGTCGTTGCCCGCCTCGCCCGCCAGCTGCACGGCGCGGCCGAGGCGCGCGGTCGCGGTGTCGAGGTCGCCGTCCTTGCGGGCCTGCAGGCCCTCCTGGATGGCGTCGGCGAGCTCGGCCTGCCCGGTGTAGTGCGCGACGCGCGGGTTCATCCGGGTGGACTGGGCGGGGTCGTCGGTCCAGCCGGCGAGGACGTTGGCGGTGGCGAGGACGCGCGGCTCCTCGCCGGGCGCGCCCGGCACCACCAGCTTGATCCAGCCGGCCCGCAGCTCCTTGCCGACCTCGCCGGGCGGCACCTCCACGCAGAGGTGGTAGTCGCGGCTCTCGGCGCCCCACGCGCCGAGCGGGTAGTCGCCCGCCTGCGGCGCCGACTCGACCCGCTTGGCGGTGAGGTCGGCGACCGACGGCGACATCTGCTTGAGGAAGCGGACCCGGGCGGTCTGCGGCGTCCACACGCGCAGCGCGACGTCGGCGACGTTCTTGCCCATCGCCGCCTCGGCCATCGCCCGGAAGTCGGCGACGAGGTCGGCGGGGTCGGCGACGAGGCCGACGCTGCCGAGCAGCATCTGGGACACCTTGCGGAGCTCGGGCACCTCCCAGTCGGTGCCGACGCCGCGGCAGTCGCAGACGAACCGGCCCTGCGTCCGGTAGAGGACGGCGTCGAGCTCCTCGGCGGTCTCGTGCTGGTTCTTGCCGTCGGTGAGCAGGATGGCGTGCCGGACGCCGTTCTGGAACGGGTCGAAGAGCTGGTCGGCGAGGCGCAGCCAGGACCCGATGGCGGTGCCGCCCTGCGCGGTGAGGCGGCCGAGGGCCTGCTTGGCCTCGCGGCGGGTCCGCTCGTCCAGCGGCACGAGCTGCGCCTGCCGCGGGTAGACCATCGACGCGGTGTTCGCGCCGGAGACCACCGCGAAGAACACGCCGTCGCGCAGCGCGTCCACGGCGGCCTGCGCGGCCGCGACCGCCGCCCGCAGCTTGGTGTCGGGGTAGGACATCGACCCGGAGGTGTCGATGATGACGACCTCGGCGGCGCTGCCCTGCGGCGCGCCGCCGGCCGCGCCCCCCGTCGACTCGACGGACAGGACGGCGTGGACCTCGCGGCCGCCCTCGGGCAGGTACTTGTTCTGGTCGATGGTGATCGTGAACTGCGGCTCGTCGGCCATCGTCATGCTCCGTTTCCCCGTCCGGTGACCGGGACGACGGCCACCGTGATGTTGTCGCGCCCGCCCGCTTCCAGCGCGCGCGCGACGAGCGTCCGCGCCGTCCCCGCCGGGTCGGCCCCCGGGTCGCCGGCGATCGCCTCGATCTGGCCGGCCTGCGGGAAGTAGTTCCACAGGCCGTCGCTGCACACGAGGACGGTCCCCGGGCCGTCGATCGCGAAGGTCCGCACGTGCGGGCGGACCTGCTCGGCGTCGGCGCCCAGCCACGCGGTGATCACGTGCGCGTTCGGGTGCGCCTCGGCCTCGGCCTCGCTGAGCGCCCCCCGCGCCACCATGATCGCCGCCCACGAGTCGTCGGCGGTGAGCTGCCGGGACGCGGCGAGCGTCACCGGTCCGGTGCCGCGCCCGGCGGTGTCGAGGTCGGCGGTGTTCTGCTCGGCGGTGTCCAGGTCGGCCGTGTCGAGGTCGGCGGTGTCCTGCCCGGCCGAGCCCGCCGCGGGCGCGGCCAGCCAGTAGGCGCGGCTGTCGCCGACCCAGCCGACGGTCACCGTCCCCGGTCCCGTCACCGCCGACACGTAGGTGCACGAGGGCGCGGAGTCCGGCGACGGCGCGAGCGCCGCGACGGCGGCGGCCGCCTTCAGCACGGCCTCGTGCGTGGCGGTCTCGGCGTCCGCACCGCCCTCCAGCGCCGCGGCGAGCTCGGCGGCGCCGGTGCGCGCGGCGGCGAGGGACGCCTCGTCGGGGTTCGGCGAGGAGCCGACGCCGTCGCAGACGACCGCCGCGACGCCGCCCGCGTAGGCGGTGAGGGCGATCGAGTCCTCGTTGCGGCTGTAGCGGCGGCCCCGGTCGCTCGCGCCCGCGGCGAGCGGGCGGCCCGGACCGGGCAGCTCGACCTCCAGGTGGTCGCGCTCGGCGGGCTGGCGGAGCCCGCAGTGCTCGCAGTAGCCGTCGGCGTCGATCGCGGACGCGCCGCAGCCCGCGCACGCCCCGGCGGGCGCGACGGGGGACGCGACGACGGGCGGCTCGTCGCTCAGCCGGTGCCCGCACGCCTCGCAGAATTCCTCGCCCGCGTACACGACCTCGTCGCAGGCCGGGCAGGACAGTTCCGCCGTCTTCACGATGCTGGGGTCCTCCGTCACAGGAGCGTCCTCGGGCGGACGGCGTTGGCGGCGTCGATGAGCTCGCGCCGATCCTCACGATCATGGGTGCGCCGGGCCATGCCCCGGTAGGTCTGTTCCAGCCGGAGGCGGAGCGGCCCTTCGGCGAGCGGCACGCCCATCAGGGCGGTGCCCGCCCCCGGGCCCGCCCCCGTGCCGTCGCGGCCCGCGGCGACCCAGTCGAGGGCGGCGCGCAGCACCTCCAGGGTGAGGCGGTCGCGGCGGTCGGCGTCCAGGTCCAGCAGCGCGAGCCGGTCGCCGGCGCCGGCCAGCTCGCGGGCGTCCAGCTCGCCGGGCGGGCGGCCGCGCACGACGGTCGCGACGGCGGCGGCCTGCGCGGGCACGTACCGGATCGACAGCCGCGGCACCGAGTCGAGCACGCCGACGGCCGAGGCGCGGTCGCCCGCCGCGAGGTAGACGCGGGCCAGGCCGAACGCGGCGTTGATGTAGCTCTGGTCGGTGCGCCACACCAGCTGGTACAGGCGGGCCGCCTCGGCGGGGGCCGGCTGCTCCAGGCAGTAGGCGAGCGCGAGCTTCGGCGCGGCCTCGCCGGGCAGCAGCGCGTACAGGCCGTCGAAGCGGTCGCGGGCCTCGGCCATGTGGCCGCCCGCCAGCAGCGCGACGGCCCGGTACCAGTCGACGCGCCAGTCGTCGGGGCGCTGCGCCCCGAGCTCGTCGAGCAGCCGCCAGGCGGCCTCGGCCTCGCCGAGCTCGATGCGGACCCGGACGAGCGCGAGCCGCACCTCGTGGGTCTGCTGCGGGGCGCCCGCGAGCGTCGCGGCGAGCTGCTCGGGGTCCAGCGAGGTGAGGCCGCTGAGGAACCCGGCCGCCGGGTCGGTGCCGTCGACCAGCGGGACCGGGAGCGCGTCGGCGGCGTCCTGCGGGGGCAGCGGCGGCAGCGCGGCCGCGGCGCCGGCGCCGGCCGGGGCACCGGTGGCGGAGACGTCGGCGGCGGTGCCCGCGGCGAACCGCTCGGGGCCGAACAGCCCGGACGCCGCCGGGCGCGGCCGGCCGTCGTCGGTGCTCAGCACCTCGCGCAGCACGCCGGTGAGCTGCTCGCTCATCTCGGCGGCGTCCTGGAAGCGGAAGGCGGGGTCGCGGTGGGTGGCGCGGCGCAGGAACCGGTCGAACGACTCGTGCCGGCGGAGCAGCGGGACCTCGTCGCGCGGCGGGATGTCGGCGGCCCAGCGGCCGGTGTAGCCCTTGAACGGGAAGCTCAGCACCGCGAGGGCGCGGCCGACGGTGTACAGGTCGGAGGTGACCGACGGGCCGACGTCGGCGATCTCGGGCGCCTGGTAGCCGACGGTGCCGTAGATCGCGCCCTCGGTGTCGTCGAGGCGCCGCACGCCGCCGAGGTCGATGAGGCGGAGCTGCTCCTCGAACTGGATGACGTTGTCGGGCTTGAAGTCGCAGTAGACCAGGCCCTGGGAGTGCAGGTAGCCGAACGCCTGGAGGACCTCCAGCGCGTAGGCGATGGACTGGCCGAGCGGCAGCGCGTCCTCGCCGGCGTTGCGGCGCGCGGTGAGGATGTCCTTCAGCGACTGGCCGCCGACGTACTCCATGATGATGTACTCGTCGCCGGCGTGCCGCACGAAGTTGTAGATCTTGACGATGTTGGGGTGCTCGACGGTGGCGAGGAACGCCCGCTCGGCCGCGGCGGCGGCGAGCGCGTCGGCGTCGCCGGTGTCCAGCAGGCCCTTCAGCACGACCCAGCGGTCCTCGACGTTCTTGTCGCGGGCCAGGTAGATCCAGCCGAGGCCGCCGTGGGCGAGGCAGCCGAGCACCTCGTACTGGCCGGCGACCAGGTCGCCGGGCGTCAGCTTCGGGGTGAAGGAGAACCGGGTGCCGCACTTGGGGCAGAAGCCCTCGGGGCGGCCCTCGCGGTCGCCGCGGCTCCGCCCGACGGGCTCGCCGCAGTTGCTGCAGTACCGCTTGCGCTCGGCGACCTCGGGGTTGGCGAGGACGGCGCCGGAGGGGTCGCGGTAGGGCACCCGCGGCACCTCGACGAGGCCCGCGCCGAGCATGCCGCGCCGCCCGGAGGTGCGGGTCGAGCCGGTGCGGATGCTGCCCGTGCGGACGCTGCCGGTGCGGGTGCTGCCGGAGGCGAGGGAGCCGCGGCTCGCCGCCGAGGCGGGCGTCCCGCCCGTGCCGCCGGTGCCGCGGCGGCTGATCGTCGTCGGGGTGGCGCCGGGGGCGCCGCAGACGTTGCAGTAGCCGTCCTCGATGGCGCCGCCGCAGCCCGGCTGGGCGCACTGCCCGGCGGCCGGGGGAGCGGCCGGCGCGGCCGCCGGCCGCGACGGCGGCCGGGGGGAGGGGACCGGTGAGGACGCCTGGGCGGGGGGCATACCGCATACGACGCAGTAGCCGTCCTCCACGGTTCCGGGGCAGCCGGGCTGCGTGCAGCGGTTCGTCGTTCCGGGGGTCGTCATCGCTTCGATCCCTTCGACCGGGAGGAGATGGCCTGCTGGTAGCCCGACAGCGCCATGGTGGCCCGCCGCAGGTCGCAGGGGGAGGTCCAGAGGAGGTCGCGGGCCCGCGCGTGCATCTCGGCGAGGCCGGCGTCCTCGGCGAGGCCGAGCCGGGCGGCCTTCGCGCGGTAGGCGTCGAGGCGGCCGCGCAGTTCCTCACGGCGGTCGAGCAGGCCGGTGATGAGGGCGCCGGCCTCCTCGGCGGCGCCGAGCGCGTCCCGCGCGTCGGCCTCCAGGGCGGCCACCTCGGCGGCGAGCTCGGGCCAGGGAGCGGTACCGGCGCGGGCGCGGACGGCGCCGAGCCGGGCGTCCAGCGGGCCGCAGCGCGCCGGGACGTCCGGCGGGGCGGGGGCGGCGATCTTGGCGAGGGCCTCGTCGCGGGCCCAGGACGCCCGCCGCTCGGCGTCGCGGACCCGGCCGAGCAGGTCGCCGGCCTCGCCGAGCCGGGCGGCGAGGCCGTCGCGGAGCCGGACCGCCTCGGCCAGCTCGGGGCGGAGCGCGGCGAGGGCGGCGCGGGCGGCGTCCAGGCGCGCGGGATCGGGGGAGCCGCCGCGGTCCAGGGCCAGCGGGTCGGTGCGGACGAGCGCGGCGACCTCGTCCAGCTCGGCGGCGGCGCGGGCGAGCGCGGGGGCGGGCGGCCCGCCGAGGGAGGCGGCGAGGGCGGTGACGGCGCGGCGCTCCTCCTCGGCCCGCTCCAGGTGCCGCAGCAGGACCGTCCAGGCGGCGTCGACGTCCGCGACCATCCGCGCGGCGTCCTCGAACAGGCCGGTCATGCGCTCGACGGCGGCCTTCAGGGTGAGCCGCTCGGCGGCGGGCGCGGCGGTGAGGGAGCGCTGCTCCAGCGGCACCTGCGGGGCGGCGAGCTCGACCGACGGGCCGGCGAGGAGGCGGGTCAGCTCGGCGAGCCCGGAGCGGTCGGGGCGGCCGTGCCGGGCGCGCAGCGCCGCGGCGGCGTCCAGGGTGCGGCCGTAGCGGTCGAACAGGTCCCACAGCTCGGCGGTGCGGGACCGGACGCGGTCGCGCAGGCGGGCGGTCGCGCCGGTGATCTCGGCGCCGGCGAGCAGCCGGTGGCCGGGGTGGGACTCCAGGTCGAGCAGGGTGGCCGAGATCCGCTCCTTCTCGTCGTGCAGGTAGCGCAGCACGGCGTCCACCTCGTCCCGGTCCATCGGCGGACGGCCCGCTCCGGCGCCGGTCAGCACGGCACCCGCCTTCGGCCCATCCGAGCCCCCTGATCCCCCGGTATGCGCATGTTCGGGGGGCTAGTTTCCCGTATCGGGACACGGCTTCTCAAGCG
Organism: Actinomadura parmotrematis; assembly: GCF_019458805.1. Taxonomy (GTDB): domain Bacteria; phylum Actinomycetota; class Actinomycetes; order Streptosporangiales; family Streptosporangiaceae; genus Spirillospora; species Spirillospora parmotrematis. The sequence goes on along the minus strand of NZ_JAIBOA010000020.1, from coordinate 18,301 downwards.
GGCGGCCCAGACCCTGCAGAATGTCGGTGTTCGAACATATAATCGAACCATGGCGAACACCGCGACGCACCGGAACGACAGCGCGCTCACCGCCGCCGAGATCGCCGCCCTGGCGCTCTCGCTGGCCCACCTCGGCGCGGGGCCCCAGGCCGCCACCGCGCGCCGGGCCCTGCACTCCCTGCTCGACATCGACGTGCACGACGACGTGGTGGCGGCGACGCTGGCCACCCTCACCGCCCCCCTGGACGCCTCCACCGCCGACCGCGCCCGGGTCGTCGCGGCGGCGATCAGCGAGCACCGCGTGGTGCGGCTCTGCTACGGCGACGCCGGCGCCAACGTGACCATCCGCGAGGTCGAGCCGGTCACCTGCCTCGTCCACCGCGACCACTGGTACCTGGTCGGCTGGTGCCGGATGCGGCGCGGCGTGCGCGCCTTCCGGTTCGACCGCATGCTCGCGGTCGAGTCGACCGGCCTGCCCGCCCGGCCGCGCCGGGTCGAGCGCTACCTGCCCTTCCAGCGGCGGGCCGTGCCCGCCTGACCGCCGGGGCCCGGCCGCCGCGCCGGCGGCCGGGTCCCGCGCCCTCTCGCGCTCCGCGCAGGCGGGCTACAGCAGCGCCCGGTACTCGCCGCCGTCCACGGCGATGGCGCCGCCGGTGACGAACCCGGCCTGCGCCGAGCAGAGGAAGGCGGCGAACGCCCCGAAGTCGCCGGCGTCGCCGACCCGCCCCGCCGGGATCGACGCGCCGGCCTCCTCCAGCGAGCCGCCCCACAGCGACCGCAGCCGCGCGGTGTCGTGCGAGCCCGGCAACAGCGAGTTGACGGTGACGCCGTCGCCCGCCACCTCCAGGGCCAGGGTCTTCAGGAAGCCGGTGGCGCCCGCGCGCGCCGTGTTGGACAGGATCAGCCCGCCGATCGGCTGCCGCACCGACAGCGAGGTGATCGCGACGACCCGTCCCCAGCCGCGCTCCCGCATCGCCGGGACGGCGGCCTTGCACATCGCCACGACCGACATCAGGTTGAGGTCGAGGGCGGCGCGGTAGGCGTCCACGGGCGTCTGCGCGAAGTCCCCGGCGGGCGGGCCGCCCGCGTTGACGACCAGGACGTCCACGCCGCCGAGCGCGTCCTGCGCGGCCTCGACGAACCCCGCCGCGCCCTCGGGCGTCCCGACATCGGCGACGACGCCGTGCACGCCCTCGCCGATCTCGCCGACGGCCGCGTCCAGGCGTCCCCGGTCGCGCCCGCAGATCGCGACGCGCGCGCCCTCGGCGTGCAGCGCCTTGGCGGTGGCGAGCCCGAGCCCGCTCGTGGCGGCCGCGACGGCGGCCCTGCGTCCCTGCAGTCCAAGGTCCATCCCCCGAACGCTAGCCCGCATAGCATGGCGCGGTGAGCATGCAGGACATCCTGGGGCACCTCCAGCGGCTCGGCATGTCCGGGTACGAGGCGAAGGCGTACGTGGCGCTCGTGGCGGCGGGTCGGCCGGTCAACGGGTACGAGGTGGCCAAGCGGTCGGGGGTGCCGCGCAGCACCGTGTACGAGACGCTCGGCAAGCTCGTCGCGCGCGGCGCGGCGTTCGAGGTGCGCGGCGCGGCCGACGCGACCGACTACCGGCCGCTGCCGCCCGAGGCGCTGCTGGACCGGATGCGGCGCGAGTTCGACGGGTCGGTGGACGCGCTGCGGGACGCGCTGCCGGCGGTCGCGGGCGCGCCCGAGGGGCACCTGATCCACAACCTCAAGGACGGCGGCGCGCTGCTCGACCGCGCCGAGGACGTCGTCGCGGGCGCCCGCCGGGGCCTCGTCCTGTCGGTCTGGCCGCAGGAGATGGCGCGGCTGGACGGGCCGGTGCGGGCGGCCGCCGGGCGCGGCGCCGAGGTCTCGGTGATGGCGTTCGGCGACCTCGGCGACCTCGGCGGGCCGCGCGGCGGCGAGCGGATCTACGAGCACCGCTACTCGGCGCCCGAGGCCGTCCTGGCGGACCTCGGGTACCGGCTGCTCGTCGTCGTCGGCGACCGGCGCGAGGCCGTCGTCGGCGGGTTCGGCGGGGACGGCTCGGCCTGGGGCATCTACACCGCCGACCCCGCCGTCGCGCTCATGGCCGCCGAGTACGTGCGGCAGGACATCGCGCTGCAGATCCTCGCCGAGCGGGTCGGCGGCGACGAGCTGAACCGGCTGTTCGCCACCGACCCCGGGCTGCTGCGGCTGCTCGGCCGCCGCTGAGCGGCCGTCAGGACGCGGTGGTGATCTCCACCGCCTCGGCCACGACCGTCCGCAGGTCCGCGGCGCGCTCGTAGACGGCGCGCTGCACCGCGGCGCCCGTGCCGCGCGCGAGCAGCGCCGCGAGCAGCCGCTCGGCGTCGGGCAGGTCGCCCGAGCGCTCCAGCGCGGGCGCCAGGTGCCCGGTCAGCGCGTCGAGGACGGCGCGGGCGGGCGCGGGCTCGTGCGTCACCGGGTGCAGCAGCTCGCCGCGGAGCCCCGACCGGGCCGCGCGCCACATCGCCAGCCGCAGCAGGTCGGTGCGGACCGGGTCGGCGGGCTCGCCCTCGCGCCAGGCGGTGGCGGCGGTGTCCACCAGCGCCCGGACGAGCGCGGCGAGCAGCACCGCGTCGTCGGCGTGCAGGCAGATGTCGGCGACCCGGATCTCCACCGTCGGGTAGCGCCGCGACAGCCGGGCGTCGAAGTAGATCATCCCCTCGTCCACCAGCGCGCCGGTCTTCAGCAGCGCGTCGACCGCCGCCCGGTAGCGCTTGGCGGTGCCGAACGGCTCGGTCGGGCCGCTGGAGGGCCAGCGGCCCCACGCCTCGTGCCGCCAGCTGTCGTAGCCGGTGTCGTGGCCCTGCCAGAACGGCGAGTTGGCGGTGAGGGCGAGCAGCGGCGCCAGCCAGGGGCGGATGCGGTCGAGCACCGCGACGCCCTCGTCGGGGGTGGCGACGCCGACGTGCACGTGGCAGGCGCAGGTGAGCTGCTCGTCGGCGGTCGGCCCGTAGGCGGCCGACATCAGCCGGTAGCGCGGTTTCTCGGTGATGGCGGCCTGCACCGGCATCGGCGAGGTGCCGAGGGCGGCGACCGCCACGCCGGCGCCCTCGGCGGCGAGCGCGGCGGCCCTGCGGTTCCGGCGGACCTGGTCCGCGAGGTCGGCCAGCGAGGTGGCGGGCTCGGTGCCGGTCTCCACCTGCTGGCGGTGCAGCTCGCTCTCCAGCGGCTCCTTGCCGCCCGGCAGGCCGCCGCCGTGCTCGTCGGCGTACCGGATCACCGCGCCCGAGGCGGCCTGCGGCGCGCCCCCGCGGGGATCGACGAGGAGGAGCTCCTCCTCGACGCCGAAGCTGCGCGGTTCTTGTGGGTCATGGCTCGTCACGGCAGGGGTCCTGCCCCGGAGCGCGGCGTTGGAACTGGTGCGGAGCGGATTCAGCGCGCTCCGGCGCGATCGCTCGTGCACGCGGTGGCGGCGGCGCCGCCCGGCCCGCGCACGCCGTTCGCGCCGCCGGTGCCCACCGGGCGGCACTTGCCGCGCTGACCTGGCGCGACGCCGCGCGACGGGCCCGCCGCGATGCTTGTCCCGGTCCCCCCGGACCGGGAAGATCTTGCGACGGGCTCGTTGATCGGGGGATCAGTGTCGGAGGACGACAACGCATACGAACCTGCCTATTCCGACCGGGAACTGGGCATGGACCGCAAGATCAGCCGGCGGGACTTCCTGGACGGGATGGGCGTCGCCACCGGCATGGCGGTGGCCGGCGGGCTGCTCGCGGGCTGCTCCGCGGGCTCGTGGGGCGGCAACCACAACGCCACCGCCGACCCGCCGGACGGCTGGGACTACCGGGGCACCGGCGACCCGTCCTACCCGCCGGCGATGCAGGGGCTGCGCGGCTCGGTCAACCCGGCGATGCGCATCCCGCACGAGCTGCGCGACGGCATCTTCTGGTCGGGGCACAAGCCCATCCACGCCACCGGGGAGCGCTACGACCTCGTCGTCGTCGGCGCCGGGATCAGCGGGCTGAGCGCCGCCTACCTGTACCGGCAGGCGCACCCGGGCGCCCGGGTGCTCATCCTGGACAACCACGACGACTTCGGCGGCCACGCCCGCCGCAACGAGTTCCAGGCGAACGGCAAGCTGATCATCGGCTACGGCGGCTCGCAGTCGATCGAGGCGCCGTCGGTGTGGAGCCCCGGCGCCAAGAAGCTGCTGGCGGACCTCGGCATCCAGCCGAAGAAGTTCGAGACCTACTACGACCAGAAGTTCAACGACCGCTGGAAGCTCAACAACGCCGAGTTCTTCACCGCCGAGATGTTCGGCCGCGACCACCTCGCCGTCATGGACGGCGACACCCAGACGGCCGCCACGCTGAAGAACTCGCCGCTGTCGCCCGCGGGCCAGGCCAAGTTCCTGGAGCTCCAGGACAACCCGGGCGACTACCTCCCGGGGCTCAGCGACGCCCAGAAGAAGGCGCGCCTGGTCGACCTCACCTACCGCGAGTACATGCGGGACGTGGCGAGGATGCCGAACGAGGTCCTGGAGTACATGCAGACCTACACGAGCGACGAGTGGGGCTTCGGCGCCAACGCGTTCGGGGCCATCGACGCCTGGGCGCTGGAGTACCCCGGCTTCGACGGGCTGAAGCTGGACCGCTCCAAGCCCTACAAGTACTGCGGGCCGACCGTCCAGATCCAGTGGGACGAGGACGACCCGTACATCTACCACTTCCCCGACGGCAACAACGGGATCTGCAAGCTGCTCGTCGGCAGGCTGATCCCCGGGACGGGCGCGCCCGCGACGATGGAGGAGGAGCCGCTCGCCCGCGTCGACTACTCCAAGCTCGACGTGCAGGGCAACGAGGTGCGGCTCCGCCTCAACGCGCCGTGCGTGCGGGTGCGGCACGAGGACGGGATCGTCGGCGCCAAGACCGTGCTGGTCGACTACTACGCCGGCGGCAAGGTCCACCAGGTGGCCGCGGGCGGGGTGGTGATGGCCTGCTACAACACGATGGTCCCGTACCTGATGCAGGACCTGCCGCCCGACCAGAAGCAGGCGCTGTTCTACGGCACCAAGCTGCCGATCGTGTACGCCATGGTGCAGCTGCGGAACTGGCGGGCCTGGGAGCAGCTGAAGATCTTCTACACCCGCTTCACCGGCGGCGACTGGTGCGTCGCCGAGCTGGACTACCCGGTCAGCATGGGCGGCTACGCGTTCTCCAAGGACCCCGACCAGCCGGTCCTGGTGCACATGATCCGGATGGCGACGTCGCCGGCGTACGACAACCCGCGCGGCGGCATCGGCCCCGGCCGCCGCGAGCTGTTCACCCGCCCGTTCGCGCGGTACGAGCGGACGCTGCGCGACCAGCTCGCCCGGCTGCTGTCGGCGGGCGGCTTCGACCCCGCCCGCGACATCCAGGCGATCACCGTCAACCGGTGGGGGCACGGGTACGCGCTGGAGTACGGCCGCCCGTGGGCGCCGTTCTGGCCGGACGGGCCGCTCCCGGCGGTGCAGGGGCGCCGCCCCTACGGCCGGGTGACGATCGCGAACTCCGACTCGCAGAACCGCGCCTACGCCGACGCCGCCATCGACGCGGCCATCCGCGCCGTCCGCGAGCTCGGCTGATCCGGGCTAGGAGCGCTCCCAGCGGACGGAGCTGAGGGCGAGGAGGGCCACGTGCAGGGACGCGCAGGACTCCACGTCGTCCAGGTCGGCGCCGAGGACGCGCTCGATGCGGCGGAGGCGCTCGTAGAAGGCCGGCCGTGACAGGTGGGCCTGCTGGGCGGCGACCGCCTTGTTGCGGCCGGCCTCCAGGTACAGCTCCAGGATGCGGGTGAGGTCGGTGCCGCGCTCGGCGTCGTACTCCAGCAGCGGGCCGAGCTCGCGCTCGACGAAGGTCTGCAGGCGGGCGTCGTCGCGCAGCAGGTGCAGCAGGCCGCGCAGCCGCAGGTCGGGCAGCCGGTAGAACAGCCGGCCGCCCGCGCCGCGGCAGGCGACGTCGGCGACCTGCTCGGCCTCCTGGAACGACCGCCGGACGTCGCGGACGGCGTCCACGACCGACCCGGCGGCGAGGACGCCGTCGGCGCCCGCGCGCTTGCGGACGCGGGTGGCGACGTCGGTGAGGACGGTCTCGACGTCGGCGCGGGCGGGCAGCGAGGCGAGCACCCCGACGCGGGCCGCGGCGCCGCCCTCGTCCAGGATGCCGACGAGGGCGGCGAGGCGGGCCTCCTTGCAGGCGGCCGCGGCGATCTCCGACAGCTCGCGGACGGGCGGGGCGGCCGCGCCGCGCCGGCGCAGCACCGCGCCGAGCAGCCGGCGGCCGAGCAGCGGGACGCCGAGCGCGCGGGCGCGGGCGGCGGCCTCCTGCGGGTCGGCGTAGGTCTGCGCCAGGATCCGGGCGATGATCGTGCCGTGCGCCTGCCGCTCGGCGCTCTCGGCGTGCCGGTCGAGCAGCCGGCCGAGCGCGAGGGTCGTCGCGGCCCGCTCGATCAGCACCGTCTCGCGGGCGCCCGGCGGCGCGCCGAGCGTGACGACGAGGCGCCCCCAGTCCTCGCCGCGGGCGCCGACGGCGGTGACGAGCCAGCCCGACGTCGGGTCGTAGCCGGTGCGGCCCGCCGGGCGCACCGCCCGCGACCGGGTCTCCCAGGCCGACAGCAGCTCGGCCGGGTCGCCGCCGGCGGCGTCGGCGGCGAGGACCTGGTGCGTCAGGTTCTCCAGCACCACCGGGTGCCCGCCGAGGGAGGCGACCTGCCGGACGACCTCCTCGGTGGAGGCGCCCTCCACCGACAGCTGGGTGAAGATCTGGTGGAGCTGGTCGGAGGCGCGCAGCTCGGCGAACTGGTCCTGCACGATGCGGGCGTGCACGGCCTCGGTGATGTCCACGAAGGCGGGCTCGTGGGCGAACACCACGACCGGCAGGTGGTGCTCCTCGGCGGCCGCGACCAGCGCGGCGGGCAGCGCCGCGGCGTAGCGGCGGCCGAGCTCGACCATGAGGCCGCTGACGCCGACGTCGGCGAGCTCGGCGATGTAGCCGCGCAGCCGGGCCGCCTCCTCGGGCAGCGCGATGCCGGTGGTGAGGACCAGCTCGCCGCCGTGCAGCAGGTGCGCGATGTCGGCGACCTCGGCGACGTGCACCCAGCGCACCGGGTTGCCGAGCCGCCCCGCGCCCGCGACGACGCGCGGCTGGCCGCGGCGGACGGCGTCCAGCCGGAGGACGTCGGCGAGGGTGGGAAGCATTTCCCGCAGGATATCCGGCCCGCGCACCCCGACACCCTGTCAGGTCAGGCGGCCCGGTCCTGACACTGTGGCGGTGTCGGAGCGGGGGGACGGCCGCCAGACTGGGGACATGTCCGAACACGCGAACCTGCTCCGGCGCCACCAGGCGGTCCTGCCGTCCTGGCTGGCGCTCAACTACGCCGCGCCCATCGAGATCGCCACCGGCAAGGGCAGCCGCGTGACCGACGCCGAGGGCACCACCTACCTGGACTTCTTCTCCGGCATCCTCACCAACATGATCGGGTACGACGTGCCCGAGGTGCGCGAGGCGGTGGAGCGCCAGCTCGCCACCGGCGTCGTGCACACCTCGACCGCCTACCTGCTGCGCGGCCAGATCGAGCTGGCCGAGAAGATCGCCCGGCTGTCCGGCATCCCGGACGCCAAGGTGTTCTTCACCAACTCCGGCACCGAGGCCAACGAGACCGCGCTGCTGATCGCCGCCTACGCGCGCCGCACCGACCAGGTCCTGGCGCTGCGGCAGAGCTACCACGGCCGCTCCTTCGGGACGATCGGCGTCACCGGCAACCGGGCCTGGACGAACGTGTCCTACTCCCCGGTCCACACCCACTTCCTGCACGGCACCGACCGGCACCTGCCGCAGTTCGCGGGCCTGGACGACGAGGCGTACACGCGGGTCTGCGTGCAGGACCTCAGGCACGTCCTGGCCGCCGCGACCGGCGGGGACGTCGCGGCGCTGATCGCCGAGCCGATCCAGGGCGTCGGCGGCTTCACCGCCGCCCCCGACGGGCTGCTCGCCGCCTACAAGGAGGTGCTGGACGAGTACGGGGTGCTGCTGATCTCCGACGAGGTCCAGACCGGCTGGGGCCGCACCGGCGAGACGTTCTTCGGCATCCAGGCGCACGGCGTCGTGCCGGACATGATGACCTTCGCCAAGGGCCTCGGCAACGGCTTCGCGGTCGGCGGCGTCGTCGCCCGCGGCGACCTCATGGACGGCCTGCACGCGGTCGGCCTGTCCACCTTCGGCGGCAACCCGATCTCGATGGCCGCCGCGAACGCCACCCTGGACTACGTCCTGGACCACGACCTGCAGGCCAACGCCGCCGAGCAGGGCGCCACGATCATCGGCGGGCTGCGGGCGGCCGCCGAGCGGCTGCCGATCGTCGCGGACGTGCGCGGCAAGGGCCTGATGTTCGCCGTCGAGCTGGCCGACCCGGCCACCGGCGAGCCCGCTCCGGCGCTCGCCGCCGCCCTCATGGAGGCGCTCCGCGAGCGTGGCCTGCTCGGCGGCAAGGGCGGCCTGTACGGCAACGTGGTGCGGATGGCGCCGCCCCTCACCCTGACCGCCGCCGAGGCCGCCGAGGGCCTGGCGATCCTGACCGACGCGCTGGAGGCCGTGAACGCGGCCGCGGCGCGCGAGGGGAGCAACGCGTGAGCACCGAGAGCAGGCACGTCACCCACTGGATCGGCGGCAAGCCGTTCGGCGGGACCGCCGAGCGCACCGGCGAGATCTTCGAGCCGGCGACCGGCCGCGTCGCCGGGACGGTCGACTTCGCCGGCCCCGGCGAGGTCGACGCGGCCGTCGCCGCCGCCAGGGCCGCGTTCCCCGGCTGGCGCGACACCTCGCTGACCCAGCGCACCAAGATCCTGTTCCGGTTCCGGGAGCTGGTCGCCGCGCACGCCGGCGAGCTCGCCCGGCTGATCTCCGCCGAGCACGGCAAGGTCGTCTCCGACGCGGCGGGCGAGGTCGCCCGCGGCCTGGAGGTGGTGGAGTTCGCCTGCGGCATCCCGCACCTGCTGAAGGGCGGCTTCTCGGAGAACGTCTCGTCCCGGGTGGACGCCTACTCGATCCTGCAGCCGCTCGGCGTCGTCGCCGGGATCACCCCGTTCAACTTCCCGGCGATGGTGCCGATGTGGATGTTCCCGGTGGCGATCGCCTGCGGCAACACCTTCGTGCTGAAGCCGTCGGAGAAGGACCCGTCGGCGTCGGTGCGGATCGCCGAGCTGTGGGCCGAGGCGGGCCTGCCCGAGGGCGTGTTCAACGTCGTGCACGGCGACAAGGCCGCCGTGGACGGCCTGCTGCACCACCCGGACGTGCGGGCCGTCAGCTTCGTCGGGTCCACCCCGATCGCCCGCTACATCTACGCGACGGCCGCCGCCAACGGCAAGCGGGTGCAGGCCCTCGGCGGCGCCAAGAACCACATGGTGGTGCTGCCGGACGCCGACCTGGACCTCGCCGCGGACGCGGCGGTGTCGGCGGGCTTCGGCTCGGCCGGCGAGCGCTGCATGGCGATCTCCGTCGTCGTCGCGGTCGACCCGGTCGGCGACGCGCTGGTCGCCAAGGTCGCCGAGCGCGTCGCCGGCCTGAAGATCGGGCCGGGGGACGACCCGGCGTCGGAGATGGGGCCGCTCGTCACCGCCGCGCACCGCGACAAGGTCGCCTCCTACCTCGACAGCGGCGTCGCGCAGGGCGCGGTGCTCGCGGTGGACGGCCGGGAGACGCCGGTGCTCGGCGGCCGCAGCGACGGCTTCTGGCTCGGCCCGACCGTCCTCGACCACGTCACCGCCGGGATGGACGCCTACCGGGACGAGATCTTCGGCCCGGTCCTGTCGGTGGTGCGGGTCTCCTCCTACGACGAGGCGATGGAGCTGCTCGCGGCCAACCCCTACGGGAACGGCACCGCCATCTTCACCAACGACGGCGGCGCCGCCCGGCGCTTCCAGAACGAGGTGGAGGTCGGCATGGTCGGCGTCAACGTGCCGATCCCGGTGCCGATGGCCTACTACTCCTTCGGCGGCTGGAAGGACTCGCTGTTCGGCGACAGCCACGCCCACGGCATGGAGGGCGTCCACTTCTACACCCGCACCAAGGCCGTCACGGCGCGCTGGCTGGACCCCTCCCACGGCGGGGTGAACCTGGGGTTCCCGACCAACGGGTGAGCCGGCCCGCCCACGCCGGGACCGCGCGCCGCGCCGGCAGCAGCACGGGCAGCGGCCGCGCTCCGGGAAGCCCGCGGTGGAAGGCGAGGCCCGCCGCCACGCACGCGAACGGCACCGCGGGCAGCACGTACCGGTAGTCGAAGTCGGCGCTGGCGATCGGGAACACCAGCAGGGTCGCGGCCGCCGCCCATACGAGCAGCAGCTCGGGGCGGCGGCCGCGGCCCGTCAGCACGCCCACGGCGCCCGTCGCGAACAGCGCCGCGAGCCACGGCCCCGGCAGGTGCCAGCGGGCCTGGTAGGCGCGCATGCGGCCGGCGTAGGGCTCGACGACGGTGCTGAGGTTCAGGCCGCGCTCGTAGGCGGCGGCGTCGAGCAGCACGGTGCTGTTCTCGTCCGGCCCCCAGCTCCGGCCGCCGGGGAAGGCGGCGGGGGAGCGCGGGAAGTGGTAGAGCGTCTCCGTCGGCGCCGTCGGGTAGGGCTCGCGGGCGGTGGTGAACGCCATCCGCAGGCCCTCGCCGACGACGCTCGCGTAGTCGCCGGGCTGGGCGAGGATGGCGCGGACCGAGAAGTCGCGCAGCGTCTCGTTGGCGAAGGGGGCCTGGGGGTTCTCGTAGATCTGGCGGGGCGGGATGTCGGTGCGCCAGATGAGCCGGCCGGGGGCGTCGGCGTCCACGTGCAGCTCGGCGGGCAGGCAGAGCGGCTCCTCCCAGGCCGGCGGGCCGATCTCCGCGCAGTCGGCGAAGGGGGCGACGCGCCCCCACAGGAACAGGCCGTCGGACCGGGTGAGGCCGTAGCCGTCGTTCACCGCGTGGAACCAGGAGGCGTAGGCGACGACCGGGACCGCCACGGCCGCGGCGAAGGCGAGGGCGGGCCGCCATCCGCCCCGGCGGGCGAGCAGCAGCACCGCCGCGAGCGGGACGAGCGGGATGCCCGCCGTCCGCACCAGCACCGCGTACCCGATGAGGAGCCCGGCGGCGAGCGCCGCCCACCAGGGCGCCGGGCGGCCCTCGCCGAGCGGCCGCCAGAGCAGCAGGGCGAGCCCGGCGGCGAGGAGGAAGGTGTAAGCGGTCTCCGACATCAGCAGGTGCTCCAGCTCCACCTGGTAGGCGTCGTAGAGGACCGGCAGCAGGGCGAGGGTGGCGAGCGCGCCGGGGACGCGGGCGCGGCGGAGCAGCAGGTAGCCGAGGACGGCGGTGGCGAGGCCGAGCAGGTGCTGGACGGCGGCGACCAGCACCAGGCTGTGCCAGGGCTCCAGCAGGCGCAGCAGCATCGGGTACCCGACGGACTTGCCCGCCGACGGCGACAGGCGCATCGCGTAGCCGATGTAGAAGTAGGAGTCGCCGGTGAACCACAGCACCCCGGGATAGGCGCGCAGGGCGGTCCAGCGCAGCAGCGCGGCGCCGGCCAGCGCCACGAGGAACGGCGCGTGCGGGCGCAGCGCCGCGCCCGCCCGCCGGAAGGACCGCGGAACGCGGCGGACGGGGCTTTCGGCCCGGATGCGGGGAAGGACCTCACTCACGGGAGGACGACCCTAGGACGGGCCGGTGGCCCCCGCGTGAACGGGGCGTGACCGCCGGTCGCACCGCGTGAGAACCGGCTGCTCCGCCGCGTCCGGGATTTTCCTCCGGCCGTAGGTTTCCGTCGTTGATTTTCGTCTTTCGCACCCCGACAAATAATAGCTACAAGTGTTGACTGCCCCAGTGGCGGGGGACACAATCTGAATGTCCCAATTAATTGGGATGAATAGAAAAAGTTCTCCGATCTTCGTTATCGGGGACGGGGTCCGGGGCGGGAGTGCCGCGCTATGACTGCTGATGACCACGCCGCGGAGGTCGAGGCGCTCGGCCGGCGCTACCGGGGCTGGACGATCTGGTTCGGACCGTTCACCCGCCGCTGGTGGGCGCTGCCGCCGCGCGAGCGCGACCTCGGCGCGTTCGTGGAGGCCGAGACCCCGCAGCGGCTCATCGCCGAGATCGAGGTGATCCGGCGCGGACCCGTCCGAACGAGCGAGACCCCGAGCGGCCGCCGGCCGCTCGCAGACCCCCGGCAGGACGCGCGGCGTCCCTCGAATCTCCTCCGTCTCGAGGGCGTCACACCGTCGCCGTCCCACCGGGTACCGGTGATCGCGTGGCCGGGCAGCACCGCAAGATGATCCGCTGTTCCCCAACCTCGCCACGTACCGCCGGTGCCGTCGCGGCCCCGGGCCGGGCAGGGCAGCGCCATATCCCTCTCCAGCAACCTCCGTGTATGGCGCGGATGCCGGCACCCACTGCCCGCCGGGGCCGTTACGGTTTCCCGGGCCCCGGGGAAAGGCCGCGGAAAAGGCGGCGCACCATTATCGGAAAAGCATGCGCCGCACGCCCCGGGCGAACTGTTCGACGGTAAGGGAAGGCTCTCCGGCAACGTCCCGGTGGGAAAATTGCGGGACACCGTCGAATACGTCGCGACCGGTCCTCCGCCGCGGGCCGTGATCCGCCCTTTCCGATGGCCCGGCGCCGTCCCGGCGGTGCCGAGGCGCTACGCTGCGCGGGCGGGCCGGACGACGAGCACGGGGGCGATCCCGTAGGACGGAGAACGGGAGCGACATGCGGCTGCGGGGCATCACGCCGCCGGGCAGGGGACCCGTCCTGGCGCTCGGTGCGCTCATGAGCGCGGTGCTGGCGCTGGCGGGCTGCGACGGGGGGCAGGAGCCGGTCGGCACCGTGAAGGCGGCGACCACCCTCGGCCCCGGCGAGGGGCAGCTCGACCTCGTCGCCCTGCCGGGCTACATCGAGAACGGCTCCAACGACCCGCGGGTCGACTGGGTGACGCCCTTCCAGGAGCGCACCGGCTGCACGGTGTCCTGGCGCACCGCCCGCGACGCCGACGACATGGCGACGATGCTGCGCGACCCGAACCGCCGTTTCGACGGCGTGTCGGCGCCCGCCGAGGTCGCCGGGCAGCTCGTCGCCGGCGACCGGGTCGCGCCGGTCAACCCCGACCTCGTGGACGGGTACAAGCGGCTGGAGCCCCGGCTCCGCAACCTGCTGAAGCAGGGCGGCAAGTTCTACGGGGTGCCGGCCACCTGGGGCTCGAACCTGCTGATGTACGACACCCGCGCGGTCCAGCCGGCGCCGCAGGGCTGGGCCGCGCTGTTCGACCCGGCCGCCGCCGCCCGCTACTCCGGCAAGATCGTGCTCCGCGACAGCCCGCTCACCATCGCCGAGGCGGCCCTGTACCTGAAGAGCCGGGACCGCAAGCTCAAGATCAAGGACCCGTACGCGCTGACGCCGCGCCAGCTCGCCGCCGCCGTCCGCGTCCTGCAGAGGCAGCGCCCCTACGTCCAGGCGTACTGGAAGCGGCCCGCCGACGCGGTGGGCGCGTTCGCGGGCGGGCAGGCCGTCCTCGGCGGCGTCTGGCCCTACCAGGTGGACGTGCTGTCGCGGGCGGGCCGGGCGGTGCAGAGCGTCGCGCCCGCCGAGGGCGTGACGGGCTGGACGACGTCCTGGATGATCGGCGCCCGCGCCGCGCACCCCAACTGCATGTACCAGTGGATGCAGTGGACGGCCTCGCCGGACGTGCAGCAGCAGGTCGCCGAGTGGACCGGGGCGGCCCCCGCCAACCCGCAGGCGTGCGCCGGGGACCGGCTGCGCGCCGCGTTCTGCGGCGCCTACCACGTCGGGGACCGCGGCTACCTCGACAAGGTGATCTTCGCGCACGCCCCGACCAAGGCCTGCACGGCGACCGCGGCCGGCGCCCGCGACGGCGAGGGCGACTGCACCGACTACAGCGAGTGGACCAAGGCGTGGATCGAGACCACCAAGCTGCCGAAGAAGTGAGTCGGGGCTGCTGAGAGGGATCTCTCCGGTGGGCTCGACCGCCTACTGGTGTGAGAGGGCGCACGTCTTCAAGGATGGGGATCTCTCCGGTGCGCCCGGCCGCCTACTGGTGTGAGGGGGCGCACGTCTTTAAGGACGGGGATCTCTCCGGTGCGCCCGACCGCCCCCAGCCGGGCGCACCTTCTCGGGTGGTCCCGGGCCTCCCCCCGAGTGCCCGGGTCACCCTCTCCAGGAGAGATCTCTCCTTCGCCGGCGCTACCGTGCGTCCGGCTCCCTCTCCACCGGTTCCCCGGTGGACGTGCGCGGCTCCACCGGCCATGCGGCCTGCCGGGGCACCGGCAGGGCGGGTGCGCAATCGGCGCACGCGAACACCCCTGTGCCGTCGGGAACGGAACCGACACGGACACCCGGGCGCGGCCACCTCTTGTCGCAGACGACGCAGGCGTCGCCGTGGCGTTGCGCGGGATTCAGCGCGCTGGGGTCGAACCTCAGCTCGCCGGTGCGGCCCATTGCCCATCCCCTCGTGCGTGAGTCGCGGTCACGTGCTTCCTTTATAAATCGCCCTCGGTGTTGCCGATGTCACCCTGGGTGAAAAGGCCGGTAAAGGCCACCGGCGGGCGCGTGTCGGGCCCCGCCGCCGGGGTCGCCGGCCGGTAGGGGCGCAGGTCAGGCGTGCTGGGCGCGGTCGTAGGCGCGCCGGACGTCGCGGCCGAGCGGCGGCCCGAACATGGTGGTGCCGTCGTCGGCGAACTTGAAGCTGCTGACCGTGGTGACGGTGCCGGTGCCGGTGGCGGGATCGAAGTCGGCGAGCCAGGGGCCGCCGCTGGAGCCGCGGGTGAGGTCGCAGCGCATCCCGCGGCCGCTCGTCGGGTGCCGCCGCGGGTGCGCGGGGCGGCCGGTGCAGTAGGCGAGGTGCTCGCCGTCGTAGCGGCCGGTGGAGGGGTACCCGAACGCGTAGGTGCGGGTGCGGCCGGGCCCGCCGAAGGCGATGCGCTGCGCGCCGACGACATCGCCGACGTGCCGCGCGGCGCGCCCGGCGTCCACGGCCGTGCCGACGGCGACGAGCGCGACGTCGTGGTCGCCGTCGCGGCGGCGCTTCCAGGCGCGCGGAACGAACATCCGCCGGGCCGGGTAGACGCCGTAGGGGGCGCGGCCCTCCCGGTAGCCGGGGACGAAGACCCAGTCGGCGGCCCAGCCGCCCTCGGCCGGCCGCACGCAGTGCCCGGCGGTGATCACGACGTCCCGGTTGGCGCTGCGCACCGTGCTGCCCGAGCACATGTAGTCGCGCCCGCGCGCGCTGAAGAAGATCTTGCCGGTGGTGGCGGTGACGGCGCCGCCGCCCGCCCAGAGCGATCCGTGGACGGGCCGCCCGGTGCCGGAGGCGGCCGCCATCCGCTGCGGCGTCCAGTGCGCGCGCAGCCGGCCGACGTCGGCGGGGGCGAGCGGCACCGCGTACGCCGACACGGCGGCGCTCGCGGCAGGGGCGGGGATCCCGGCCGCCGGCAGGGCGGGGACGGCCGCGGCGGCGGCGAGCGCCGCGAGCAGGAGACCGGGGACGCTCGGCTGCATGCACGCAGTGTCCATCACTTTGCGTGACGCCGCCGCTACTTTGGGGCAATGCGATGGAGGTCCGGCCCGCGTGGCCGCCGGGCGGGCCATGGCCGACAATGGTCGGGTGACGTCTCCTTCGAACGCCCCTCGCGACGTTGTCCTCCTCGGGTCGACCGGTTCCATCGGCACCCAGGCCCTCGACGTGATCCGCCGCAACCCCGGCCGGTTCCGCGTCGCGGCGCTCGCCGCCGGCGGCGGCCGGGTGGACCTGCTGGCCGCGCAGGCCCTGGAGTTCCGGCCGGACGTCGTCGCGGTGGCGAAGGCGTCGGCCGCGCAGGACCTCCAGCTCGCCTTCTACGCCGAGGCGCAGAAGCGCGGGTACGCCTCGGGCGAGTACGCCATCCCCAAGATCGTGGCGGGCCCGGACGCGGTCGCCGAGGCGGCCGCCTGGCCCTGCGACACCGTGCTGAACGGGGTGACGGGCGCGCTCGGGCTGGCGTCCACGCTCGCCGCCCTGGACGCGGGCCGCACCCTGGCGCTCGCCAACAAGGAATCGCTGATCATCGGCGGGCCGCTGGTCAAGGCGCGCGCCAGGGCCGGCCAGATCGTTCCGGTCGACTCCGAGCACTCCGCGCTCGCCCAGTGCCTGCGCGGCGGCCGCCCCGAGGAGGTGCGGCGGCTCGTGGTGACCGCGAGCGGCGGCCCGTTCCGCGGCCGTCCCCGCGCCGAGCTCGCGGACGTCACCGTGGAGCAGGCGCTGGACCACCCCACCTGGGACATGGGCCCGGTCGTCACGATCAACTCGGCGACGCTGGTGAACAAGGGCCTGGAGGTCATCGAGGCGCACCTGCTGTTCGACGTGCCGATGGACCGCATCGAGGTGATGGTGCACCCGCAGTCGGTGATCCACTCGATGGTGGAGTACGTGGACGGCTCGACGCTCGCGCAGGCGAGCCCGCCCGACATGCGGCTGCCGATCGCGCTCGGCCTGGACTGGCCGGACCGCGTCCCGGACGCCGCCCCGGGCGTCGACTGGACCGCCGCGCACACCTGGGAGTTCTTCCCCCTGGACGACGAGGCGTTCCCGGCGGTCGCGCTGGCCCGCGCGGTCGGCACGGCCGGCGGCACCCACCCGGCCGTCTACAACGCCGCCAACGAGGAGTGCGTGGCGGCCTTCCGCGCGGGAAACCTGCCGTTCCTGGGGATAGTGGACACGATCTCGCGGGTAGTGGACGAGCACGCGGCCCGCGACGGCGGCGCCGCCGCGCCGACGCTGGACGACGTGCTGGCGGCGGACGCCTGGGCGCGCACGCGCGCCAGGGAACTGACCGGACTCGGCTGACCCGAGGGGAGCGGCCCCCCGGGCGTCCTCCAGGAGGCCCGCATGGCCTTTGCGCTCGGTGCGCTGGCCTTCGTGGCCGCGCTGCTGGCCTCGGTGATGCTGCACGAGGGCGGCCACCTGCTGACCGCCAAGCGGTTCGGCATGAAGGCCACCCAGTACTTCGTCGGGTTCGGGCCGACGCTCTGGTCGCGGCGGCGCGGCGAGACCGAGTACGGGATCAAGGCGGTCCCGCTCGGCGGCTTCGTGAAGATCGTCGGCTACACGCCGCTGGAGGAGGTCGCGCCCGCCGACCGCGAGCGCGCCTTCTACCGGCAGCCCGCGGGGCGCCGCGCGGTGGTGATCGTCGCGGGCGTCGCGGTGAACTTCGCGTTCGCGTTCCTGCTGCTCGCGGCGGTGGCGATGACCCTCGGGATCCCGAACCCCGGCACCGCCACCACGACCGTCGACGCCGTCAGCCCGTGCGTGCCCGCCGGCGTGCGGGCCGGCTGCCGGTCCGGCGACCCGCGCTCGCCCGCGGCGGCCGCCGGGCTGAAGGAGGGCGACCGCGTCGTGGAGTTCGCCGGCACCCCGGTCTCGGACTGGGACGGGCTGCGCGCCGCGATCACCAGGGCGCGCCCCGGGCAGGCCGTGCCGGTGGTCGTGGAGCGCGGCGGGCGGCGCGTCCCCCTGCGGGTGACGCTGGCCTCGGCCGGCGGCGAGCCGTTCCTCGGCATGTCGTCCCGGGTCGTCGGCGCCCGCTACGACCGGGCCGGTCCGGTCCGCGCGGTGGAGTTCGCGGGCCGCGGCGTCGGCACGACCGTCGCCGGGATCGGGAAGGTCGTGGTGGACCTGCCGAGCGCGCTGCCCAAGCTGTTCTCCCCGGACCGGGCGAGCAGCCCCGGCGGCCAGGTCGGCAGCGTCGTCGGCGCCACCGAGGTCTCCGGGCAGATCTTCTCCTCCCACGACTCCTGGCGCGACAAGGCCACCTTGTATCTGTCGCTGGTCGTCTCGGTGAACATCTTCCTCGGTGCGCTCAACGTGGTGCCGCTGCTGCCCCTGGACGGGGGCCATCTCGCCGTCCTCGCCTACGAGCGCCTGCGGGCCTTCGCCGCGCGGCGACGAGGGCGCCCGGACCCGGGTACCGTGGACATGACGAAGCTGCTGCCGGTGACCTACCTGGCCGTGGTCGCCCTCGTCGGCCTGGGCGTGCTGCTCATCCTGGCGGACATCGTCAACCCGCTGAGCCTGCCGGGCTGACCCGCGCGGCGGGGGAGGCGCCGGGGATCGCCCTTGGTAACCGGGCGGACACACATTTACCCAGGTGGTCGGCGTCCTGTCGTGCCCTTGGGGCGCTTAGGGTTGTAGTGGCGACAGAGGGAGAGGGATGAGCGTTTCACTGGGTATTCCGATGGTCCGCGGCGCGGGCGGCGGTCAGGGGGCGGCCGGACAGGAAGCCCCACGGCTGGCGACCCC
>NZ_JAIBOA010000002.1 GCF_019458805.1 Actinomadura parmotrematis | reverse complement strand
TCGGCCTGCCGGGTGGTCTCCAGCAGGAAGGGGACGGCGTCGCCGCGGACCCCCGCGGGCGGGTGATCCCGCCACTACCGGACGGACGCCGCATACGACATGATCTGCGCATGGCACGCTCCATCGAGCAGTTCCCCGTCGGAGAGCCGGGAGCCGGCCCCTACGCCGTCGCCGCCGGCCCCGACGGCGCCCTCTGGTTCACCCTCGTGCACGGTGCCGCGCTCGGCCGTCTCGTCCCGGGCGAGCCGGCGGCGACGGTGCTGCCGCTGGACGGCGCCGCCACCCCCATGATCATCACGCCGGGCCCGGACGGCGCGCTCTGGTTCACCGACGCCGGCCGCCACCTCGTCGGCCGCGCCGCCGCCGACGGCACCGTCACCGAGTACCCGCTCCCGACGCCCGGTGCCTCCCCCTTCGGCATCGCCGCCGGCCCCGACGGGGCGCTCTGGTTCACCGAGACGGCCGCCGACCGCATCGGCCGCATCGGCGTGGACGGCAAGATCGAGGAGTACCCGCTGCCGCTGCGCGAGTCCTTCCCGTCCACGATCGTCGCCGGCCCCGACGGCGCCCTCTGGTTCACCCTGAACCAGGCCAACGCCATCGGCCGCCTGGCGCTGGACGGCGCCCTCGCCGTGCACCCGCTGCCGACGCCCGAGGCGGCGCCCGTCGGCCTCGCGGCGGGCGGCGACGGCGCGCTCTGGTTCACCGAGATCGGCGCCGGGCAGATCGGGCGGCTCACCCCTGACGGGCGGACCGACGAGTTCGCGCTGCCCGACCCCGGCTGCCGCCCGCACGCCATCGCCGCGGGCGCCGACGGCGACCTCTGGTTCACCGAGTGGGCCACCGCGCGCCTCGGCCGCATCACGTGCGACGGGACCGTCGAGGAGTTCGCCCTCCCGCCCGGCAGCGAGCCGCACGGCCTCACCCTCGGACCCGACGGCGCGGTGTGGACGGCGCTGGAGAGCGGGACGCTCGCGCGCCTCGCCCCGCCCGGACCCGCCCGGACCGCTCCGGTCAGACCCTCTTCGCGCTGATCGACACCATCAGCGCCGGCCACACCTTGTGCATCTCGCGCTGCCAGTACGGCCAGGTGTGCGAACCGTTGCCGTACAGGTCCGCGGTGACCGGCACGCCGAGCTGCTTGGCGCGCGCGATGAAGTCCTGGGCGGTGCGGAACACCTGCGACTCGCTGAGGTAGCGCACGTCCCACGCCGCCTGCGACCCGGTGTCGTACACGCCGGGCTTGCCGTTGCCGGACGAGATGTAGAGCCTGGTGCCCTTCAGCTTGGGCAGCAGGTTGTAGGGGTCGTGCGCGACCCAGTTCGCGTGGTCGGCGACCGCGTTGCCCCAGATCGCCTCGGGGTCCGTGCCCGGCCTGGTGTTGGTGTACATGAGCAGCGACGGGATGCCGGGCGACAGCATCGACATGACGCCGCTGAACCCCGCCACGTACTTGAAGTAGCCGGGGTGGCGGCCGGCGTAGGTCATCGCGCCCTGCGCGCCGGAGGAGATGCCCATGACCGAGCGCACCCGCCCGGACCGGAAGTTGCGCTCCATGAGCTGGCGCACCTCGACGGTGTGGAAGGTCTCCCACCGCGGGGTCCCGCCCTTGCCGCCGTTGTACCAGTTGGTGTACGAGCCGTTCGCGCCCTCGGGCATGACGACCAGCGCGTCGTACCGGATCGCCAGCGACTCGATGTCGGTGCTGCGCGTCCAGGAGACGTAGGAGTCGTTGCCGCCGTGGAAGACGTACAGCGTGGACCAGGCGCGGGCGGCGTCGTGCTTCCACCCCTTCGGCACGAGCACCCGCACCTTCCGGGTGGAACCGAGCGCGGGGGAGGAGACCGTCAGGTCCACCTCGTACTTGCCGAGCCACTTCACCGCGGTGATCTTCGCGCCGTCGTCGGCGGCCGCGTAGGTGCCCTTCTGGCCCCGGTCGGCACCGCCGGACGGGCCGGGCACCGGCTTCTCGACGGCCGGGGCGGTGCCCCCGCCGGTGCCGCCGCCCGTGCCGGCGCCGCCGTTGCCCAGCGGCGCCGCGGCCTGCTGCTCGGGCACCGCCTGCTTGTTGCGGACCACCAGCTCGGTCGCCTGCGCGGGCTCGGGCGCCGGGCCGGAGCCGTCCGCGAGGGCCTTGCCGCCGGCCGGTTCGGAGTGTCCCTGGGGCAGCAGCAGGAGCACCGTGGGCGTGATGATCACTGCCGCCAGGCTGCCGATGGCGAGCAGGGAGTCTGTCCTTTTGCGCACTGCCGTCCCCTCCGTGGTACCCGGAGACCCTACTGATGCGTAACGCGATACACGAGTGTTCTTTAAGAAATATTGGACTAAGTTCTAGTTAGCCCTTGATGTCCCCGTAGCCCGGCACCCGTCATTATGGTCCCAACTGCTACGTACGTCACAACCGGCGCCCCCTTCCGGTTCGTCACCCGGCACCCGGGTAGGCGTCCGATATGCGCGACGCTGTGATCTTCGATGTGGACGGCACCCTCGTCGACACCACCTACCTGCACGCCGTCTGCTGGTGGGAGGCGTTCCGCCAGCATGATCGGCACGTCCCGATGGCGGACGTCCACCGCGCCGTCGGCATGGGATCCGACAAGCTGCTGGACGCCGTCCTGCCGGACGACCGCGACCGCGCGGACGACGACGGCATGACGAGCGCCCACGCCGTCCTCTACGCCCAGTACCACTCGCGCCTGCGCGCCTTCGACGGCGCCGCCGACCTGCTGCGCGCCTGCCACGGGCGCGGCGCGCGCACCGTCCTCGCCAGCTCGGCCGCCGAGGAGGAGCTCCGCGCGCTGCGCGCCGCCCTGGACGCCGACGACGCGATCGACGCCGCCACCTCCTCCTCCGACGTGAAGGAGAGCAAGCCCGCCCCCGACCTCGTCGAGGCGGCGGTGTCCCGGGCGGGCGTGGACGCCGGGCAGGCGATCTTCGTCGGCGACGCGGTCTGGGACGTGAAGGCCGCCGCCCGCGCCGGGATGCCCTGCGTCGCCGTCCTGTCGGGCGGCGTCCCCCGCGCCGACCTGGAGGAGGCGGGCGCCGTCGCCGTCTACGCCGACGTCGCCGCCCTCCTCGCCGACCTGGACGGCAGCCCCCTCAACGGCTGAGCCCGCGCCGGTCAGCGCAGCTCGGCGACCAGCAGCATGAACAGCGGGGACGGGAAGCCCACCCGCCACCACGGGTCGTCGCGGAGCTGCTCGGCGCTCGGATGCGGCTCGCGCAGGTCGGTGATGACGAACCCCGCCTCGCGCAGCGTCCGCGAGTAGTACTCCAGCGGCCGCAGCCAGGAGGTGATCATGGAGGGGGAGTCGAGGCCGTCCACCGCGAAGTACTGGTCGATGCCGCGCGCCTCGAAGTACCGGTCCGCCGGGACGCTCGCCCGCTCGCCGTGCTCGGACCGCTCCACGTAGAAGCAGGGGTGCAGCGTCAGCACGATCAGCCGGCCGCCGCCCTTCAGCACCCGGCCGAACTCGGCGATCGCGGGCCCGGGGTCGGCGAGATGGCTGAACAGGTGGTTGCAGACCACCAGGTCGAACTCGGCGTCGGGCATCGGCAGCGCCTCCACCCCGGCCCGCACGAACTCCGCCGCCGTCGGCACCGCCTGCGCGGCGTCCACCAGCCCCTGCGCGGCGTCCACCCCGACGACGCTCGCGCCGCGCTCGGCCAGCGTCCGCGACAGGTAGCCCTCGCCGCAGCCGGCGTCCAGCACCCGCAGGCCCGCGCAGGGGCCGACGGCCTCCAGCAGCGCCCGGTCGGTCAGCTCGGTGCGGTACCGGTCGTGCCCCCCGCGGATGACCTTCACCCAGTAGTCGGCGTTGGCCTCCCACCGCTCCCGGGTGAGGTCGGCGTAGGTCTGCCGGGCCACCTCGTCCATCGGGCCCCCCATCTCGTTCGTCAGCTCAGTTGATCGATCCGCCGGGCCAGCTCGGCGCCGGCCCGGCGGATCCGGCGGTCGGCGTGCCCCGTCGCGCGCCGCAGCAGTGCCGCGCGCAGCTCGGGCAGCCGCCCGCCGAACGTCGGGTCGCGCTGCAGCGCCAGCGGGACGTAGGTGATCAGCAGGTACAGGAAGTAGGCGTCGTTGTAGGTCCCGATCTCCCGCAGCACCTCGCGCGCGGTGTTGCGCAGCAGCAGCGCCGACGGCAGCGTGAAGTCCGAGCTGATGCGGCCGTCGCGGGTGTAGGTCGGGAACGACCAGTGCTCCAGCGCGGTGAAGATCGGGGTCCGCTCCAGCTCGTACTGGTAGCGCTCGGCGAGGTCGACGTCGTTGGAGTTGATCAGCGAGCCCATCACCACGCCGCGCATCATGAACGCCGACCGGCGGCCGGGCACCTCGAAGCTCAGCTCCGCCTCCGTCGCCCCGGTCACCTTGCTGACCTGGTGGGTGAGGATGTTGAGCGCGAGGATGGAGTGGAAGGAGTAGGACTTGCGGTTCAGCCGCGGCGCGATGTCCACCGACGACTCGAACAGCCGGTGCGGGTCGTGCAGCAGCCCGCCTTCGGTGGAGAACAGCGACGACAGCGCCCGGTCCTGCTCGCGGCCCCAGAACCGCGCCAGGTAGGACGACACCTTCTGCACCGGCGCGTCGCGCACGATGAGCAGCGCCGCCTCCAGCGCGTTCAGCAGGTGCTGCGGCGCGACGGGGGAGGCGTCCAGCGCCTCGGCGTTCACCACCAGGCCCTCGCCGGCCAGGTCGTCCACCAGCGTCTCCCGGCGTTTCAGCACCGAGTGCGCGGTGGAGTACTCGGCGACGCCGGGGATCGACGAGATGAGGCTCTGCAGGGAGCGCCCGCTGATCCGGTCGAGCCAGGCGTCGTTGTCCCACAGGCGGAAGACGGTGCTCTCGTCCAGGCCGGAGAAGAGCGCGACGTCGGACATGTTCAGGCCGATGTCGCCGGCGATCTCGGAGAGCGGCCTCGGTTCACTGGCGGTCATGCCGGGTCCTGGAAGCGTCACCAACGGGGGACTTCGATCATAGACGGCGGACCCGGCCGGCGAAGCCGAGAAGCGGCAGCCCGTCGTCGACGGCGCCCCGCACGTCCTGCAGGCCGTGCAGCATCCCGGCGAGCTCCGCGCGTCCGCGCGGCCGGAACGTGATGCCCGCCTCGGCGTAGACGGCCGCGGCCTCCTCCACCTCCGGCGTCCGCTCGATGTGCGACACCACGACGCGGCTCCCGTCGGGCAGCAGGTCCACCAGCTCCTCGACGATGCCGCCGGGCCCCTCCTCGTCCCGCAGGAACGGCAGCACCCCGAGCAGCAGCACGCCGATCGGCCGCTCGGGGTCGATCACCCGCAGCAGCTCGGGGTGCTGGAGCATCCGGCCGGGGTCCCGCAGGTCGCCTCCGTAGGCCACGGTGCCCTGGCCGGTCGCGAGGAGCGCCCGCGCGTGCGCCGTCACCACCGGGTCGTTGTCCACGTACGCCACCCGGCAGCCGAGCGCGACCCGCCGCGCGACGTCGGCGACGCTGTCGTGCGCGGGCAGCCCGCAGCCGACGTCGAGGAACTGCCGGATCCCGGTCCGCGCCAGGTGCCGCACGGCGTCCTCCAGGAACACCCGGTTCGCCCGCGCGGCCCGCGCGATCGTCGGGGCGGCCTCCAGCATCCGCTCGCCCGCGACGCGGTCGGCGAGGTAGTGGTCCTTGCCGCCGAGGAAGTAGTTGCAGATGCGCGCGGCGCTCGCGCCCCGCTCCAGCATCCCGGACGGGCCGCCGCCGCACCTGCGGACCCGCACCGCCGCGCCCGAGGTCATACCGCCCTCCGGCCCTGCGTCATCCCCGCGACACCCATGGCACCCACAGCCTCATGTCCGCATGACGAGCAACGACCCTGCTGAACCCCAGCTTGACGCGGCGTGCATCTGCCGGTCACCGCCTCTTGCGCGCACGCAACCCTCCGCCCCCACCAGCCCCGCACCGGGCATCCCGGACAGCGGCGGGCGTCCCGGACACCGCCCGGGGCGGGGCGCGAAAGAGCCCCTGACCGGCGCCGGCGCGGGTCAGGGGCTCGTGGGACGTGCCCCCGGCAGGATTCGAACCTGCGGCACCCGCTTTAGGAGAGCGGTGCTCTATCCCCTGAGCTACGGAGGCTGGACGGCGTCCGACGCAAGAGCGTAGCGGACCCCGCGTACAGGGTAGGGGACGCGGGGCGGTCCGCGCTCCTCCCTTAGGGCGGCCGGCGGCGGTTCGCGGACCGGGCCTGGGGACGATCGGCGCGAATCGGTACGCTTCCGTGCTGTGACGGGACGACATCGAGGACAGGAAGCGGCCGGGGAGGCACCGCGGAGCAGGCGGGCGTACGTCCTCGCCGGCGGGACCGCCGCCGCGGTCGTCCTGGTCGCCGCGCTCGTCCTGGTCGGGGCCCTGGTGCTCGGGCTGCGGGACGGCGGGGCGGGCAGGACGCCCGCGGCAGGAGCGGCGAACACCGCCGCGGAGGCCACGGAAACGCCGCCCGCGCAGCCGACCATCGGGGCGAGCGTGCCGCCGAAGCCGCAGCCGAGACCGCGCGTGTCCACGCGGGCACCCGCCGCGAGCGCGAAGGCGACACCCGCGCCCCGGCGGACCCGGCCGAGCACGCCCGCCCCACGGGTCACCCGCGGGTGCCCGCCGGAGTGGAACGAGGTGCCCTGGCTGCGCAGACTGTGCCACCGCCACCGCTGAGACCGGTCGTTCCCTCGCTTCGGGGAACCTGTAGTACCGTGCCTCCGGCCACGTGTCACAGGGCATCAGGAGGAAGAACACCGTGCCAACCCTCCGGTCGGCGGTGCCGATCGCGTCCTTCCTGGTGATCGCGGCCGTCGGGTCGGCGCCGAGCCAGGCGGCGGTCCGCGACAACTCGCTGGAGGACCTCCGCAAGCAGGCGGCCGGGGCCCGGTCGGACCTGGAGAAGGCCACCCGCCAGATGGAGGACCGCCGCAAGCAGCTCGCCGCGTCCCAGGACCAGCTGCGGTCCAAGCTGAAGGACCTGGCGGCGGCGGACAGGGAGCTGGACCGCATCCGCGGCCCCCTCGCCATGATCGCCAACTCCTCCTACCAGCAGCCGGGCGCCGCCGGCTCCATGGCGATCTTCGGCGTCGGCGATCCGGGCTCGGCGCTGCGCTCCACCAGCGACGTCACCTACCTGGCGAAGGACCAGCAGTCGCTCGTCGACCGCGCGAACGCGCTGCAGAAGCGGCGCGCCGACCTCGCGTCCGGCGCCCAGGACCTCCAGGCCCGCAACGCCATCGCGCAGACGAAGATCCAGCAGGACGTGAACGGGCTGAAGGACAAGTCCGCCCGGCTGACCAAGCAGCTCACCGCCATGCTCGCCAAGGTCAGCCCGGACCGGCGGCTCGCGCTGACCTGCGACAAGAGCCTCGCCGCCGACGCCAAGAAGTTCCCGAACGGCCTCATCCCGGCGAAGTACCTCTGCCCGCTCCCGCAGAAGGGCAAGCAGCTGCGCGCCGACGCCGCGCTCGCCTTCTACAAGATGAACACCGCCTACCGGGCGCACTTCGGCCGGCAGATGTGCGTGACGGACTCCTACCGGAGCCTCGCCAACCAGCAGCGCGTCTACGCCGAACGTCCGGGCTTCGCCGCCGTGCCGGGCACGAGCAACCACGGCAAGGGGCAGGCCGTCGACCTGTGCGGCGGAGTCCAGAACCAGGGGTCGCCCCAGTTCAACTGGCTGAGGGCGAACGCCAAGCGCTTCGGCTGGCTCCACCCCGCCTGGGCGTACAGCAACCCCTTCGAACCCTGGCACTGGGAGTTCGGCACCGAGGGCGACCAGTAAGCCCCCTCCGGCCTTCACCCGCGCAAGGAGCCCCTGCGGCACACGCGGCAAGGCCCGCCGCCGCGCCTCACCCGCAACCGGGAGCGATCCGGCCCGGCTCGACCGGGCCCCGATGCGGCCCGGCCAAGACCAGCCGGGTCCGGCCCGGACCAGCCCAGGACCGGGCAAGGCCGCCATCAAGGCCCGACCGGGGCCGGACAAGCTGAGCCGGCCGAGCAGGGCCGGCCGGGATCGGCAAGCTGAACCGGCTGATCCAGGCCCGGCCCGAGCCGACCAAGGCTGCGTTAGCTGATCAAGGCTGGCCTGAGTGAATCAGGGCCGGGCGAAGCTGAGCAGGGCGGGCATGGACCGACCAGGTCGAGCAAAGCCGGCGAGGTCGGCCGTCCGCCCGACCGATCGAATGCGCTACGCCGGGGCCTCGTTGGTGGGCAGGACCTCGACGGTGCAGAACCGGCAGCGGCGCGCCTTGACCGGGATCTCGCTGAGGCACTGCGGGCACTCGCGCTCGGTCGCCTCCTTGTGGCCGTCGAGGCGCTCGATCAGCTTGGCCGTCGGCAGGACGACGATGAAGTACACGATCACGGCCGTGATGAAGAACGAGATGGCCGACGTGAGGAACACCCCGTACGGGAACGTGGTGTCCGAGATCTTGATGGACAGCTTGGTGTAGTCGGGCTTTCCGCCGAACAGGGAGATCAGCGGCGCGATGAACGAGGTCGTGAAGTCCTTGACCAGCGAGCCGAAGGCGGCGCCCACGACGACGGCGACGGCCAGGTCGACCAGGTTGCCCCGGAAGAGGAACTTCTTGAATCCGCCCATTGATGTACTCCAGCGAGGGTTGGGGGGTCTTTGCTACAGGCCACCCTCTACCCGGCGCTTTGCACTTCATGAGTGGATCAAGCGGGAGCGACCTCCATCGTGCAGTCCTTACAGCGTGTCGCCTGCAACGGGATCTCCGAGAGGCAGAACGGGCAGTCGCGGGTGGTGGCCTCCTCCTTGCGCGCCATGCGCTCCAGCAGCTTGGCGGTGGGCGCCACCACCAGGAAGTAGATGACCGCGGCGATGATCAGGAAGGAGATCGCGGCGGTGATGAACAGGCCGTAGGGGAACTCGGTCCCGTTGACCTTGAAGGAGAGGTCGTCGAAGTCGGGCTGGCCGCCGATCAGGGCGATGAGCGGGGTGATGAACGACTTGACCAAAGCGTTGACCAGGGCGGTGAAGGCCGCGCCGATCACGACCGCGACGGCCAGCTCGATCAGGTTGCCGCGCAGGAGGAACTTCTTGAAGCCGCTCATGAACCCTTCGCTCGCTCTAGGTGATCATTCGATGACGGAGCGAGGCTATCAATGCGCCGTCAACGTGATCGAGAGGGCCGCGCCAGCCCCGGCCAACGCGGCCGCCTGCGTGCGGCCGACGGCCAGCACGATCAGCGCCCCCGCTCCCGTGCCGGCGCCCCCCGCCGACCCTTCGGCGGCTCCGGCCTGCGGCACCATCAGGACGGGCACGTCCGACACCACCAGCCGAGCCCGCCCGGCCGTCCCGCGTCCGGCCGCCCCGCGCCCGGACGGAACGTCCGGCGGGTCGGGACCCATGGCCGTCTCCGCGGCGGCGAGCACGTCGATCCGATCGCCGGGACGCAACAACCGGACGGCGTCCGCATCGGCGATCCGCACGGGCACGGCAACGGTCTCCGCTCCGTAACCGCGCAACAACCCCTCACCCAGCACGCGTGAGTCCGTGAACACCTCACCTGCACGCATGGGCCCGCCCAACACCCTCCCCAACAACTCCCGCCCAACAACCCCCACCCCACGCGCCGCCCTTACCCCATCCACAACCCCCACACCGCGCACCGCCCCCGTGCCATGCGCCACTTCCGTGCTGTGTACCGCCCCCGTGCCGCGTACCGCCCCCACGCCGCGCGCCGCCTTCACCCCGCGTACTGTCTTCGCTTCGCCCCCAACTCCCACCCCGCGCATAGCCCTCACCTCGAGCGCTGCCTCCGCCCCGCGCGCTGCCTTCGCCTCGAGCACTGCCTTCGTCTCGAGCATCGCCTTCACGCCGCGTGCCGCCTCCTCCCTGCGTGCCGTCTGCGTCCTGCGTGCAGCCTGCGCTTCGCGCGTCGTCTGCATGCCGCGCACCGCTTGCGCTCCGCGCACCGCTTGCGCTCCGCGCACCGTCTGCGCGCCGCGCACTGCCTTCGCGCCGCGTGTCGCCTCCTCCCTGCGTGCCGTCTGCGTTTTGCGTGCAGCCTGCGCTTCGCGCGTCGTCTGCATGCCGCGCACCGCCTGCGCTCCGCGTGCCGCCTTGGCCCAGCGCACCGCTTGCACCCCGCGCACCGCTTGCACCCCGCGTGCCGTCTGCATGCCGCGTGTCGCCTGCGCGCCGCGCATCGCCTCCGCTCCGCGTGCCGTCTGCGCCGTGTGTGCCGCCTGGGCCCCGCGCATCGCCTCCGTATCGCGTGTCGCCTTTGCTCTGTGTGCTGCCTTTGCCCCGTGCGTAACTCCGACTCCATGCATCGCCTTCGCCTTGTGCGCTTCTCTCGTTCTGTCCGCGACCCTCACTGCGCGTGCCGTCAGCGCTGCGCGTGTCACCAGTGCTCCGTATGCCATTTCCGACCTGCGCGCGGTCTCCGCTCCGCGTGCTGGCTTTGGTTCACGCGCAGATTTCGGTCCGTGCGTTGTCTCTGGTCCGTGCGTCGGTTTCACCTTGGGCGCTGGCCTCATGCAGCGCGTGACCCGTGTCGCGTGTGTCGAGCTCGCTCCGCGTGCTGTCTTTGCTCCGTGCTCGGCCTTGCACGCGATCCTCACCATGTGCGTCGGTCTCACGGCGTGTGATGCCTCCGCTTCGTGTGCCGTCCTGGCCCAGCGGGTCGCTTTCATCTCGTGCACCACCTCCACTCCGAGCGCTGCCTTCACTTCTGCCTTGCGCGTGGTCCTCGTTGCGGGTGCGGCTTGTGCTTTGCGCGCCGGCCTCGCCTTGTGCGTTGATTTCGGTTCGGTCGTCGGTCTTGCTTTGTGGGGCGTCCGTGTCTTGCGGGCTGCCTTCACCTCGCGTGTGGGGCTTGCGCTGTGTGTTGGTTCCGCTCTGTGTGCTGGCTGTGCTGCGTGTGCTGTTCGTGCCGAGTGGGTGCGGAGTGTTGTTGGTTCGCCGGGTGGAGTGCGGTCGGTGGTTGCTCGGGGGTGGTCGGGAGAGGCGTGGTAGGCGCCGGCGGGGACGGCGTTCGGGGGGAGCGCCAGCTCGTGGATGTCGGAGCTTTGCAGGGTGATGCCCGCCGGCAGATCACGGGCGGCGGCGAGTACGAGCACGGACGGGGGAGGCGGGGGGCGTACGGCGAGCATGCCGAAGCCAGTGGCGAGAGCTGCGCACAGCGCTGCCCACAGCCTGCGATGCCTGATCAGGATCCGTCGTCTGATCGGTGTGCGCGGTCGGGCGCCGTGGCGGTCCGTGGGGGTGCCGGCGAAGGCGGGCGGGGCGGTGCGAGCGCTGTTCTTCATGACTGGGTCCGTTTCTGGTGGGGCGTGCGGCGTGGGGCGGGGAGGCGGTGCGGGCAAGGGTGAGGGGTTTGAGGGCAGGCTCGCGCCTTGAGGTGAAGGGGTGGAAGCCCGGAGATCGGGGCTTGAGGGGTTCAGGGCAGGCTTGCGCCTGGGTGGGGCGGGGGTGGGGTGAAGGGGAGCGGGTGAAGGAGAGGTGGGGCGGGCGGGAAGTGGGCTGCGGGCGGGTTACGGGAGGGTCAGAGGGAGGTGGAGGCCGTCCAGGACGTTCGGGCAGGGGCAGGTGCGGTTGGCGGGGAGGTCCTTGACGACGTCGGTGAGCAGCTCGCGGAGGCGGCCGATGTTCTGGCCGAAGACCTCCAGGACCTCCTGGTGGGTGACGCCCGCGCCCTCCTCGATGCCCGCGTCCAGGTCGGTGACCAGGCAGAGGGGCGCGTAGCAGAGGGCCAGCTCGCGGGCCAGGACGGCCTCGGGGTGGCCGGTCATGCCGACGAGGGTCCAGCCCTGGGCGGCGAACCAGCGCGACTCGGCGCGGGTGGAGAAGCGCGGCCCCTCGATGATGACCAGGGTGCCGGTGTCGACCGGATCCCAGCCCGTGGCGCGGGCCGACGCGGCGGCGGTGGCGCGGAGGGAGGGGCAGTACGGGTCGGCGAACGAGACGTGGACGGCGGCGCCCGCGTCGTAGTAGGTCTGCTCGCGGCCGGAGGTGCGGTCGACGAGCTGGTCGGGGAGGGCGAGGGTGCCGGGGCCGTGGGCCGGGGTGAGGGAGCCCACCGCCGACGGGGCGAGGACCCGGCGGACGCCGAGGGAGCGCAGCGCCCACAGGTTGGCGCGGTAGGGGATCCGGTGCGGGGGGAAGCGGTGGTCGCGGCCGTGCCGGGGGACGAACGCGACGCGGCGGCCCGCGAGCTCGCCGATCGCGATCGGGTCGCTCGGCGGCCCGTACGGGGTGTCGACGTGGACCTCCTCGATGTCGTCGAGGAAGGAGTAGAAGCCGGAGCCGCCGATGACACCGATCTCGGCCCCGCGCACTGCGCTGCTGGAGGTCATGTCGCCGACCCTAACCAGCGGTGCGGGCGTCCGACAGGCTTCGCGCGACCTGTGGATAACTCCGCGGACGGCGGCGCCGGGCGGGCGGCCCGGGCGGGCCGCCCGCCCGGCGCGGGGCGGAGCGGGACGGGTCAGGACACCGGTTCCAGCGACCGGGTCCGGTCGGCGCCGCGGCCGCCGCGGCGGCGGAGCCGCGGGGCCCAGACGCGGTCGCCCAGGTCGTGGGCGAGCGCCGGCATCAGCAGGGTGCGGACGACGAAGGTGTCGAGCAGGACGCCGAGGGCGACCGCGAAGCCCAGTTCGGCGAGCTCGGTGATCGGGAGGGTGGCGAGCGCGGCGAACGTCGCCGCGAGGACCAGGCCCGCCGAGGTGATCACGCCGCCGGTGACCGTGACGCCGCGGACGATGCCGCGCCGCGTGCCGAGCCTGCGGGACTCCTCGCGGACGCGGTGCATGAGGAAGATGTTGTAGTCGACGCCGAGCGCGACCAGGAACACGAAGGCGAGCAGCGGGAACGACCGGTCGGTGCCCTCGTAGTGCATGACGTGCCGGAAGAGGAACGCGCTCGTGCCGAGGGACGCCAGGAACGACAGCACCACCGTCGCGATCATCAGCAGCGGCGCGACGAGCGCTCGCAGCAGCACCACCAGGATCAGCAGCACCACGACCAGCGCCAGCGGGATGACGGTCCTGTTGTCGTGCGCGGACGCGCGGTCGGTGTCCAGCGACACCGCGGGCGAGCCGCCGACCAGGGCGTGCGCGCCGGGGACGGCGTGCACGGTGCCGCGCAGCCGTTCGACGGTCCGCTGGGCGGCCCCGGTGCCGTCGGAGGCGCTCAGCACCGCCTCGAACCGGACGAGGCCGTCCTTGCCGCCGGTGCGCTCCACCGAGGTGATGCCGGGCGTGCCGGCGATGGCGGCGCGCAGCGGGCCGGCGGCGGCCGCGTCGCCGATGACGACCGCGGGGTCGCCCTGCAGGTTCGGGAAGTGCCGTTCCACCGCTTCCAGGCCCTGGACGGAGTCGGGCCGGCCGGTGAAGCTGCCCTTGTCGGTGATGCCACCGCCGTTGAGCGAGCCGAGGCCGAAGGTGAGGCCGACCAGGACCAGGCTGGTGACCGCCCAGAGGGCCCGCGGCCGTCGGGTGACGAGGCGCGCGACGCGGCTCCAGACGCCGTGCTCGGCCTCGTAGGCCTCCGGCGCGAGGTAGCGGGCGTCGTGGCGGGGGACGAGGGGCCAGAACAGCCAGCGGCCGAGGACGACCAGCAGCGCGGGCAGCAGCGTGACCATCGCGGCGAAGCCGGTGAGGACGCCGGCGGCGGCGACCGGTCCGAAGCCGCTGGCGGAGTTCATCTCGGCGGCCAGCAGGCAGAGCAGCGCGGCCGCGACGGTGGCGGCGGACGCGGCGAGGGTGGGGCCGGCGCGGTGCAGGGCCCGCGCCATCGCGGCGTGCCGGTCGGCGTGCCGGTGCAGTTCCTCGCGGTAGCGGGCGACGAGCAGCAGGGCGTAGTCGGTGGCGATGCCGAAGACCATGACGGTGAGGATGCTCGCGCTCTGCCCGTTGACGGTCAGCCCGGCGTGCTTGGCCAGCAGGTAGACGGCGGCCTGCGCGGACACCAGGGCGAAGATCACGCAGAGCAGCGGGACGAGCCACAGCACGGGGCTGCGGTAGAGCAGGAGCAGCAGGACGATGACGACGATCCCGGCCGCCATCAGCAGGAACCCGTCGACGGAGTCGAAGATCTCGTCGCCGTCGGCGTCGCCGCCGGCGCTGCCGGTGACGTGCGCGGCGAGTCCGGGCGGGGCGCGCTTCAGCAGGGCGCGGGCCTGGTCCACCGATTCGGTGACGTGGTCGCGGTCGATCGGCACGAGGGTCTGCAGCGCCCTGCCGTCCTGGGCGGGGAGGGGCCCGCGGACGGTGCCGGCGCCCGGCAGGGCGGCGAACGCGCGCCCGTCGGCGGCGGCCTTGGCGCGGTCGGCGGCGGTGATGCCGGAGGGGCGCTCGTAGACGATGACGGCGAGCTCGGACTGGTCGACGGCGAACCGGTCGTCGAGCTGGATGACCTTGGTGGACTCGGTGCCGTCGGGCAGCCAGGCCGAGGCGTCGTTGCTCTTGACGTCGCCCAGCTTGCCCGCCAGCGGGAAGAGCAGGGCGAACAGCAGGGCCCAGATCAGGAGGACGGCCCATTTTCCGCGGCGTCCGCAGATGGCGGCGGTGCAACGCTCAAGGGGG
Source organism: Actinomadura parmotrematis (assembly GCF_019458805.1). GTDB lineage: Bacteria > Actinomycetota > Actinomycetes > Streptosporangiales > Streptosporangiaceae > Spirillospora > Spirillospora parmotrematis. The sequence continues at coordinate 458,060 of NZ_JAIBOA010000002.1, read as the reverse complement.
GATGTCATGCCCCGATCGTCGCCGTGCCGCGATCGGGGGCGCGTCGGGCGGGAGAGCCGACCGGCGTCCCCCTCTCAAGGGTGGGGCGGACCCGCCCGCCTCCCTCCCGAGCGGTATACGGACGGGCCGAAAGTAGCCGCATGAACGCCCGTAGTGACGGGAAGGAAGTTGGTGCGGGCATTCCGGCGGTTCGGGGGCAGCGGGGGACGTTCCGGGGGGTGGGCGGTGCACATCATCGTGTGGCGGGCCGCCGCGCTGCTGCTCGCCGCGCCCGACCAGCGGTTCCACGACCGCCGCCCGATGCTGCGGGCCGCGCTGCAGGACCTGCCCGACGTCCCGGCGGTGCGGCTGCTGACGGCGTTCCTCGACCACACGGCGCGGACGCCGCCGCTCGACCTCGCCGCGCACCGCGCGGGCCTCGGGTTCCGCCTCGGGGGCTACGCCGCGCCGGGACCGCAGGCGCACCTGCTGGGGCAGCTGCCCGGGTTCTACCGGGCGGCGGGATTCGACGCGGGCGGCGAGGAGCCCGATTCGCTGCCCGTCCTACTGGAGTACGCCGCCGACAGCGGTGACGACACGCTGCTGCTGGCGTTGCGGGCGCCCCTGGGCCGCCTGCACCGCGCCCTGGAGGAGCGGGCCACGCCCTACGCCGCCCCCGTGGGGGCGGTGCGGGCGGCTCTGGCGGACGCCGGTCAAGCGACCTTCTCCGACGAGGACTTGGCGCTGCCGGCCGAGGCGCCGCTCGACGCGGAGTCGCTCGAACCGGACGAGGCGGTGGACGAGGACTCGGACTTGGCCGGGGCGGCGGAGTCCTTGGAGTCCTTGGCGGTGGAGCCGGCGGAGGCGGCCGTCGAGGAGGAGCTGCCCGAGCCGCGGCTGTCGGTGCGGTAGAAGCCCGACCCCTTGAAGATGATGCCCGCGGCGGAGAAGACCTTGCGCAGCTTGCCGGTGCAGGCGGGGCATTCGGTCAGCGCGTCGTCGCTGAACTTCTGCACGGCCTCAAGAGGCTCGCCGCACTCGGTGCAAACGTACTGATACGTCGGCACGGTTCCTCCTCGCTGCCCCGAGCCCGGACGACCGGGCTGGCACTCATCCAAGACGACTGCTAATGGTACCGATGTCTGCAACATCTCGCGCCCCGGGCCTGTTCCCGCGTCCCGGCCGGGGCGGGAACAGGCCCGAGGATACGAGACGCCGGGTCAGGCTCCGGACTCGCCGAACCAGCCGGCCAGCTTGCCGCGCCTGCTGACGGCGCGGAGCCGCCGCTCGGTGGCCTCGCGCACCTTGGCGGTCGTGACGACCAGCAGGGTGTCGCCGGCGCGCAGGGCGGTGTTGCGGTCGGGGACGAAGCTCTCGCCGTCGCGCACCACCAGGGTGATCGACGCGCCGCGCGGCAGCCGCAGCTCGAAGATCTCCACGCCGTTCAGCAGCGAGTCGTGCGGGACGGCGATCTCCAGCAGGTCGGCGTGCAGCTGCTCCAGCGGCGCGGCCTCCACGTCCAGCTCGCGGGCCTGCTCGTCGCTCTTCAGCCCGCACCAGCGGGCGACGAGCGGCAGCGTCGGGCCCTGGAGCAGGGTGAACACCACCACGATGGTGAACACGATCGCGAACAGCGTGGTCGCGCCGGGGACCTGCTTCACCATCGGGATGGTGGCGAGCACGATCGGCACCGCGCCGCGCAGGCCGGCCCAGGACGCGAACGCCTTCTCGCCCCATGACAGGCCGAAGCCGAGCGTGGACAGCCACATCGAGACCGGCCGCGCGATGAGCAGCAGCACGAAACCGATCGCGAGGGCGGGCAGGATCTGCGCGGGCAGGTCCTCGGGGGAGGCGAGCAGCCCGAGCATCACGAACAGGCCGATCTGGGCGAGCCAGGCGATGCCCTCGGCGAAGCCGCGCGTGGCGGGCCGGTGCGGCAGCCGCGCGTTGCCGAGCACGAGGGCGCTCAGGTAGACGGCGAGGAAGCCGCTCGCGTGCAGCTCGGCGGCCGCGCCGTAGGAGCCGACCGCGAGCGACAGCACCGCGATCGGGTAGAGGCCGGACGCCGGCAGCGCCACGTGCCGCAGGGCGTAGGCGCCCGCCCAGCCGATCGCGAGGCCGATCAGGCCGCCGGCGACGAGCTCGTAGGCCATCACGCCGAACAGCTCGGCGAGGTTCGGCACCTCGGCGTGCGGGGTGCTGAGCGTGACCACGATGATCACGACGGGGGCGTCGTTGAAGCCCGACTCGGCCTCCAGCAGGCCGGTCAGCCGGGACGGCAGCGGCAGCCGGCGCAGCACCGAGAACACCGCGGCGGCGTCGGTCGGCGCGAGCACCGCGGCCAGCAGGAACGCCAGCTGCCAGTCCATGCCGAGCAGGCCCATGGCCGCGACCGCGACGATGCCGATGCTGATCAGCGTGCCGATGACCGAGACCGACACGGCCGCCGGCACCGAGGGCCGGACGTGCCGCCAGTTGGTGGTGATGCCGCCCTCGGCCAGGATCAGGACGAGCGCGGCGAGTCCGAGGACCTCGGTCAGTTCGTAGTTCTCGAAGCCGATGTGGAACGGGCCGGCCTCGCCGATGAACAGGCCGATGCCCATGTAGGCCAGCAGCGTCGGCAGGCCGGCGCGGTGCGACAGCCGGACGGCGATGATGGCGCAGAGTACGAGGGTCGATCCGAGCAGTAGCCAGGTTTCGAGGCGCACATCCCTCCCCGCGGGGTCGGAGGCGAGTGATCTTTAAGGAATCCTACAGATATAGGTGTTGATTACATACTTTCGGTACGCCGTCGGGTGTGTCGGGCCCGCCCGGCGGCGCCCGCGGACGTCCCGCTCAGCGCTGCCGGACCACCGGATCCACGCCGTTGACGACGTTGGCGACGGGCCGGCCCGCCATCGCCGCCGCGAGGTTGTCCTTCATCATGCCGAGCATGGTGAGCTGCGACTCCCGGGTGCCTCCGGCGGTGTGCGGCGACAGCAGGACGCGCTCGTCGGAGCGCAGCGGATGGTCCTCGGGCAGCGGCTCGGTCTCGTAGACGTCCAGCGCGGCCCCGGCGAGGCGCCCCGAGTCCAGGGCGGCGCGGACGTCGGCGTCGGGCGCGATGCCGCCGCGCGCCACGTTCACCAGCAGCGCGCCCTGCGGCAGCAGCGCGAGCCGGTCGGCGCCGAGCAGGCCGCGCGTGCCGGGCGCGAGCGGCAGCGCGATCACCAGCAGGTCGGAACCGGCGAGCAGGTCGTCGAGCTCGCGGTAGGTCGCGACCGCCTCCGCGCGGCGGCGCCGCGACCAGTAGGACACCGTCGAGCCGAGCGCGGCGAACAGGCGGGCGGTCTCCGCGCCGATCGCGCCGTACCCGACGATCCCGACCCGCAGCGAATGGATCTCGCGGGTGCCGCCCCGCAGCACCTCCTGCTGCGGCCAGGCGCCCGCCCGCATCGCGCGGTCGCTCGACACCGTCCTGCGGCAGAGCGCGAACGCGGCGCCGACGGCCCACTCGGCGACCGCGCGGGCGTTGGACCCGGCGGTGTTGGCGACCGGGACGCCGGCGGCGGCGAGCGCCTCGGTGTCCACGCTGTCGGTGCCGACGCCGGGCGTCTGCACGAACGCCAGGCGCGGCGCCGCGGCGACGGCCTCGGCGTCGAGCGCGAGGCGTCCGGTGAAGTCGGCGACGACCAGGTCGGCGTCCGCGATGCCGGCGAGCAGCCCGGCGCGGTCGCGTGACTCCAGGAAGACCACCTCGACGTCGCCGAGCGGCTCGAACTGCGACCGGGCGAAGCCCGGATCGAGCGGCGGGAGTGCGAGGGCCTTCCACGTCCTGGTCATGTGCTGCCTCCTGCCCCGGTCCGGCGTGCGGTCAGGCGAACCGTACCAAGCCGCCCGAAGGCGTCAGCGCGGCGCGTACCCGCTGGTCGTGGGGTTCGGCGGGCAGCTCGTCCACCAGCTCGCCGTCGTGCAGGAGCGCGACGGTGAGGATCGCCGGGCCGACGCGGGCGAGCGCCCGGTCGTAGGAGCCGCCGCCGCGCCCGAGCCGCGTCCCCGTCCGGTCGACCGCGAGGGCCGGGACGAGGACGACGTCGGCGCTCGCGACCGCCGCCGTCCCGCGCGGCGGCTCGGTCGGCTCCAGCAGCCCGCGCGGGCCGGGCGCGAGCGAGCCGGGGCCCTCGTAGGACGCCCAGTCCAGGTCGCCGTCCGGCAGCAGCCGGGGGAGCAGGACGTAGGTGCCGCGCTTCCACAGCGCGAACAGCAGGCTCCGGGTGTCGGGCTCGGCGCCCACCGACACGTAGGCGGCGACCGTCCCGGCCATCTCCAGTTCGGGCACCGCCAGCAGCCCGTCGCGCAGGGCGCGCGCCGCCGCGTCCCTGACTCCCGGGTCGAGCGCCGCCCGTCCACCGAGCAGCCGCTCGCGTATCACTTTCTTGTCGCGTATGTCGTGCACGCTGAAGTCCTCGCCGATGACTAGGGTCTCTCTATGGCCGATCACGCACCCGTACTCAAGGCCGTCGTCCCCGCGGCGGGCCTCGGCACCCGATTCCTGCCCGCCACCAAGGCGACTCCCAAGGAGATGCTGCCGATCGTCGACAAACCGGCGATCCAGTATGTCGTCGAGGAGGCGGTGGACGCCGGGCTCACCGACGTTCTGATGATCACCGGGCGCAGCAAGCGGTCCATCGAGGACCACTTCGACCGCGCCTACGAGCTGGAGGAGACCCTGGACGCCAAGGGCGACCAGGAGCGCCTGGCGGCGGTGCGCGAGTCCGCCGACCTGGCGGTCATGCACTACGTGCGGCAGGGCGAGCCGAAGGGCCTCGGTCACGCCGTGCACTGCGCCCGCCAGCACGTCGGGAACGAGCCGTTCGCCGTGCTGCTCGGCGACGACCTCATCGACGCCCGCGACGAGCTGCTGAAGCGCATGATCGAGGTGCGCGGCCGGTACGGCGGCAGCGTCGTCGCCCTCATGGAGGTCGACCCCGACCAGGTCTCGGCCTACGGCGTGGTCTCCATCGAGGACACCGCCGAGGACGACGTCGTCAAGATCACCGATCTGGTGGAGAAGCCGCCGGCCGACGAGGCGCCGAGCAACTGGATCATCATCGGCCGCTACGTCTGCGACGCCGCCGTCTTCGACGTGCTGGAGAGCACCCCGCCCGGCCGCGGCGGCGAGATCCAGCTGACCGACGCGCTGCGCACCCTCGCCGACACGCCCGCCGAGCAGGGCGGCGGCGTCTACGGCGTGAAGTTCCGCGGCCGCCGCTACGACACCGGCAACAAGCTGGAGTACCTGCGCACCGTCGTGCAGTTCGCCTCCGAGCGTGAGGACCTCGCCGAGGACTTCCTCGGCTGGCTCCGCGAGTTCGTCGCCGCGCACGACGGCGCGGGGGACGGCAAGGACGCGTGACGAGCCGCCACACTGGGGGACCGTGGGCATGAGAACGGTCGAGGAGCACCTCGCGGAGATCCTGAACAGCGTGCCGGTGCTGCCGCCGCTGGAGCTGGCGCTGCTGGAGGCGGCGGGGTCGGTGCTCGCCGAACCCGTCGCGGCCCCGGTGCCGCTGCCGCCGTTCGACAACTCCGCGATGGACGGGTACGCGGTCGTCGCGGCCGACGTGGCGGGCGCCAGCGACGACGACCCGGCGGTGCTGCCGGTCATCGGCGACATCGCCGCGGGCGACGGCGGGGTGACGGCGCTCCGGCCCGGGCTGACCGCCCGGATCATGACGGGCGCGCCGCTGCCGGCGGGAGCCGACGCCGTCGTCCCGGTCGAGTGGACCGACGGCGGCACCGCCACGGTCCGCGTCACCCGCCCGGCGCCGCCCGGCAACTACATCCGCCGCGCCGGCGAGGACGTGCTCGCCGGCCAGATCGTCGCCGGGCCCGGCACCCGGCTCGCCGCCCCGCAGCTCGGCATGCTCGCCGCCGTCGGACGCCCGCGGGTGCTCGTGCGGCCGAAACCGCGCGTCGTCGTGCTGTCCACCGGCAGCGAGCTGCGCGAGCCGGGCGCCGCGCTCGCGCCCGGCCAGATCTGGGACTCCAACAGCTTCATGCTGACCGCGGCCGTCGCCGAGGCGGGCGGCGTCGGCTACCGGCAGGCGACCGTCGGCGACGAGCCCGACAAGGTGCTGGAGACGCTGCGCGACCAGCTCATGCGCGCCGACGCCGTCGTCACCTCCGGCGGGGTGTCGATGGGCGCCCGCGACGTGGTCAAGGAGGTGCTGACCGGCCACGGCACCGTCCGGTTCCACCAGGTGCGGATGCGGCCCGGCAAGCCGCAGGGGTTCGGCCTGCTGGAGGGCGTCCCGATCTTCACGCTGCCCGGCAACCCGGTCAGCGCCTACGTGTCCTTCCAGGTCTTCGTGCGGCCCGCGCTGCGCGCCATGCAGGGCCTGGCGCCCGAGCCGCTGCCGACCGTCCGGGCCCGGCTCACCGCCGACGTCCGCTCGCCCGCCGGGATCCGCCACTACCTGCGGGCCCGCCTGGACGACGCCCGCGGCGGCCCCGCCGTCGCCCCCGCCGAGGGGCAGGGCTCGCACCAGCTCGGCGCGCTCTCGTCCGCCAACGCGATCATCGCGCTGGGCGCGGCCGACGAGGCGCTGCCCGCCGGCTCCACCGTCGAGGTCATGAGGTTGCCGTCATGAGCATGGGATCCGAGCACACCGGGTTCAGCCACCTGGACGCCAAGGGCGACGCCCGCATGGTCGACGTGTCGGCCAAGCAGGTGTCGGCCCGGCAGGCCACCGCCACCGGGTTCGTGGCCCTGTCGCGGGCGTGCGTCGCCGCGCTGCGCGCCGGGGACGTGCCGAAGGGCGACGCGCTCGCGGTCGCCCGGATCGCCGGGATCATGGGCGCCAAGCGCACCCCCGACCTCGTCCCGCTCTGCCACCCGATCGCGCTGCACGGCGTGACGGTGGACCTGGCGGTCCGCGACCGCGGCGTGGCGATCACCGCCGTCACCCGCACCGCCGACCGCACCGGCGTGGAGATGGAGGCGCTGACCGCCGTCACCGCCGCCGCGCTCGCGCTGGTCGACATGGTGAAGGCTCTCGACCCGGGCGCGACGGTCACCGACGTGCGGGTCGAGGAGAAGCTCGGCGGCAAGACCGGCGCCTGGCGCCGCGAGGAGGGCGACCGATGATCCGCGCGATGGCCGTGACCGTGTCCAACCGGGCCGCGGCGGGCGTCTACGCCGACACCTCCGGGCCCGTCCTGGTCGACCTGCTGACCGAGGCGGGCTGCGAGGTCGACGGCCCGGTCGTCATCCCCGACGGCGAGGCCGTGACCGGCGTGCTGCGCGACGCCGTCGCGTCCGGCTACGACGTGGTGGTGACCTCCGGCGGCACCGGCCTCACCCCGACCGACGAGACGCCCGAGCGGACCCGGCCCGTCCTGGACCGCGAGGTCCCCGGCATCGCCGAGGCGATCCGGCTGCAGGGCCGCGACGCGGTGCCGGCGGCGATCCTGTCGCGCGGCCTCGCCGGCGTCGCCGGCCGCACGCTGATCGTCAACCTGCCCGGCTCGACCGGCGGCGTCCGCGACGGCATGGCCGTGCTCGGCCCGGTCCTGCGGCACGCCGCCGACCAGATCGGCGGCGGCGACCACCCGCGCCCCGAGGACGGCGTCGCCCTCTGAACCGCCCGCCGGGGAGCGCCAGGCGGGCTGCGTCACAGGACCGGTCCAAATCTATCGATATTGTGAGGAATCCCTGCTTGACGCTGCCTGACCGGCGAGGATCATATTGAGGGCATGGGCGATTTCCCCACCTCCATCGCCGCGACCTACGACGAGGTCCGCGAGCGCCTGGTCGGCCGGCTGGCCGGGCTGACCGACGACGAGTACCGCTGGGAGCCGGTGCCCGGCTGCTGGTCCGTCCGCCTCGTGGACGGCCGCTGGAGCATCGACGGCGAGGGCGGCGGCCCGCCCCCGCCCGACCCCGTCCCCTTCACCACGATCGCCTGGCGCCTCGGCCACATCGGCATGACCTTCCTGGACTACGACAGCCGCCTGTTCGGCGACGGGCCGCTCGCCCCCGCCGACATCAAGCTGCCCGGGAGCGCCACCGAGGCGATCGCGTTCGTCGAGGGCGCCGAGCGCGAGTGGCAGCGCCACGTGGAGCGGCTCACCGGGGACGGCTGGGCGCGGCCGCTCGGCCCGCGCTTCAAGTCCTACGCCGACAACACCGCCACCGACCTCGTCCTGCACGTGCTGGACGAGTTCACCCACCACGCGGCCGAAGTCGGCGTCATGCGCGACCTGTACAACCACCGGAGCGAGTTCCTGCCGTCCTGAACGGGGGCGGCGCGGCCGGGGTTCGTACAGTGAGGGCGTGACGAGCCTGACCAACGCCCGCCTCGTGCTGCCCGACCGCGTCGAGGCCGGCGACCTGCACCTGGACGGCGCGGAGATCGCGGCCGCGCCGGTCCCGGGCGCCGCCGCCGTCGACCTCGGCGGGCGGTACGTCGTGCCCGGCTTCGTCGACATGCACGTGCACGGCGGCGCGGGCGCGTCCTACCAGTCGGGCGTGGCGGACGACGCGCGGCGGGCGGCGGCGTTCCACCTGTCGCGCGGCACCACCACGACCGTGGCGAGCCTCGTCACCGGGACGCCGGAGGAGCTGCGCGCGGCCGTCGCGTGCCTCGCGCCGCTCGCCGCCGAGGGCGTCGTCGCGGGCGTCCACCTGGAGGGCCCCTACCTGGCGCGGGCCCGCTGCGGCGCGCACGACCCGGACCTCCTGCGCGCCCCCGACCCCGCCGAGTTCGCCGCGCTCGCCGACCTCGCCGGCGGCCACCTGCGCATGATCACCATCGCGCCGGAGCTGCCCGGCGCCCTCGACCTGGTCCGCGCCGCCGCCGCCCGCGGCGTCCTCGCCGCCGTCGGCCACACCGAGGCGACCGCCGCGACCGTCCGCGCGGCGTTCGACGCCGGCGCCCGCGCCGCCACCCACCTGTTCAACGCGATGCGGCCGCTGCACCACCGCGAGGGCGGGCCGGTCGCCGCCGCCCTCGCCGACCCGCGCGTCACCGTCGAGCTGATCGGCGACGGGATGCACGTCGCCGCCGACGTCGCCGCGCTCGTCTTCGCCGCCGCGGGCGCGGACCGCGTCGCGCTGGTCACCGACGCGATGGCCGCCGCCGGGCTGGGCGACGGCGACTACCGGCTCGGCGTCATGGACGTGGCGGTCCGCGGCGGGCGCGCGACGCTCGCGGGCGGGACGTCCATGGCGGGCAGCACCATCACCCTGGCGGACGCGTTCCGGCGCGCCGTCCGCGCGGGCGTCCCGCTGCCCGACGCCGCCCGCGCCGCGTCCCTCACCCCGGCGCGCGCCCTCGGCCTCGATGGCCGGATCGGGACGCTGGAACCGGGAAAGCGCGCGGACCTGGTGGTCCTGGAGGAGGATCTGACGGTCGCCCGCGTCATGCGCGGCGGGCGCTGGACGGGGCCCCCGGGCCTGCCGGACCTCCCGCCCGCGCCCGGCCAAGATGCGCTGGACCTGCGGACCGGCCAAGATGTGGGCGACAATTGATGGCGTCTGGACGCTCGACCAGGGAATCATGGAGCCGTGGAACGGATGCGGGGATGGCCGGTCACCTTGACCGAGGGGCCGGTCGGGCTGCGCCCGCTGCGGCACCGCGACGCCGCGACCTGGCGCGACCTGCGGGTGCGCAACGCCGACTGGCTCCGCCCCTGGGAGCCCACCAACCCTGAGACGCCGCTGTTCCGCAGCGGCCTCGGCCCCTACCTCGGCATGGTCCACACGATGCGCCGCGAGGCGCGCCAGGGCCTCGCGCTGCCGTGGGTGGTCACCTACGACGGGTCGTTCGCCGGGCAGCTCACCATCGGCGCGATCGTGTGGGGCTCGGCCCGCTCGGCGCAGATCGGCTACTGGATCGACCGGCAGGTCGCCGGCCGCGGCGTCATCCCGACGGCCGTCGCGCTCGCCGTCGACCACTGCTTCTTCGCCGTCGGCCTGCACCGCCTGGAGGCCAACATCCGCCCCGAGAACGCGGCGAGCCGCCGGGTGGTGGAGAAGCTCGGCTTCCGCGAGGAGGGCGTCCGCCGCCGGCACCTGCACATCGACGGCGCCTGGCGCGACCACCTCTGCTACGCCCTCACCGTCGAGGACGTCCCGGGGGGCCTGCGGGCCCGCTGGCCGGCCGGGCGCCCGAGGTCGTCGTCATCGCCGTGACGCGCGGCCGGGCGGCCGTAAGAATCCTGCGTTCGAGAAGACGGGGCAAACGGAGAGTAACCACGCCAGCGATCTCGCGACACACCGCCCCGAATGCTCGTCAACCTCGGACACCGGCTCGTACCGTGCGGGGCGTGACCCTGCTCCCAATGCACGTGTGCGTGCCGAATGTCGGCCCGCCGATCCAGCGTGCCCTGGGCACACCGGCGGTGGGCCGGTGAGCAGCGCCGTCCTCTACCTCGCCATCGTCGCCGTCTGGGCCATCGTCCTCGTACCCATGTGGCTCCGCCGCGACACCGAGGCGACCGGAGTCTCCCGCTTCCTGCACAAGCGCGGCGACGAAGCCCTCCCCGAGGAGAGCGCCGCCCTCGACGACGAGCCCGAGCAGGAGCCCGAACAGGACGCGACCACCACCGCCATGCCGCCGCCCGCACCCCGCCGCCCGAGGCGCGCCACCGTCATCGCCCGCCGCCGCCGCCGCACGGCCGGCCTCACCCTCCTCCTGCTGACCTCGCTCGCCCTCGTCCCGACGGACCTGGCGCCCTGGTGGATCACCGTCCCGCCGGTGCTGCTGCTGGCCGGGCACCTGGCCCTGCTGCGCGTCGCCGTCGGCATGGACGCCGCCAACCACCGGGCGGCCGCCGAGGCCGCCCGCGCCGCCCGCGAGGCCCGCGCCGCCGCCGCGGCGGCCGCCGCCCGCGCCGCCGAGGAGACCCCGGACCCGGCCGACCACGCCGAGATCATCGAGCTCACCGCCCTGGCCGAGGAGGAGGTCTTCGACCAGTACGCGGCCGACCGCCGCGCGGTCGGGGAGTGACCCGCCGTTATAGGTGGCGCGAGGACCGGCCGGAGTTTGCTAACCTTACGGAGTCCGCGGGGCTGTAGCGCAGTCCGGTAGCGCACTTCGTTCGCATCGAAGGGGTCAGGGGTTCGAATCCCCTCAGCTCCACCCGTGACAAGGGCCGGTTCCGACTTCGGAACCGGCCCTTTGCGTTCCCGCGCCGCGCCCCGCCGTTCTGGGTGGGAAGTGTGCATGATGCTGGTATGTCTTCTTGGCGTAGTGCCTCCCCGCGCGGAGGGTGCTGATCTCCAGCGCTCGCACGCTCGCACGCTCGGGCCTGGGCGACGGTGGTCGCGAAGAGCACGAGCAGTAAGTACGGAACGGACTACGGGCTGACTCACACCGACTGGTCGGGGCGGGCTCGCACGGTCCGGACCGAAGAGCTGGCTTCCGGGTACAAGGTCGGGGACCGCGTCGAGATCTACTACGCCCTCGCCGAGGGGTCAGAGGTCAGCGGGGTCCGGGAGGGCCGTCCTGGGGCGGCGCAGTTCCGCGGGTCGATCGCGTCTGCGGGGTTCTCGGTGATCTGTCTTGTTCTCGCGGCCGGTCTGACGGTCGCGCGGATCCGCCGGGGCCGCATGGAGCGCGGTCCCTTTCGTGGCCGCGTTCCGGTCGGTCCGGCAGGCGGCTCCGTCCGGGAACTCCGCGGGCCGCGGGCCTGATCTGAGGGGTGCGTCGATCAGGCCTCCGGGGAGTGGCACGAAGCGGTCGGGGAATCCTTGGGGATCTCGGGGTCTGAGCTACGACAGGTGTGGTTTGATCTGCCGCCAGCGCCAATCGTGGACATAAAAGGCGGATCGTGATGCGTCGTACTCTCGTGCCGGTGATCGTCGTTGCCGTCGCCGCCGGGCTCACCGCCTGCGGCCACCCGGCCAGCGGGGCCAAGGAAGGCGACTGCCTGGACAACGGCGGCATGATGGCCGACCTGAACAAGACCGAGATCGTCAAGTGCGACTCCCCGGACGCCAAGTACCGCGTCTCCCGGATCCTGGGGCCGGGCCGCAAGGCCGACTGCCCCAAGGACGGCGGGATGTTCACCTACTCGTGGCAGACCGACGACAAGACGATCTGCATCACGAAGATCTGAGCCGGGCGCGGTCGAACTCGGTCCCGTCGTGCGCGCTGAAGATGTCCGCCGCGCCGGTGCGGGCCAGCTCGTTGAGCCGGCGCAGGTTGTGCAGGCGGGTGGTGCGGTCGGCCTGCATGAGGGTCTGGAAGAACCGGGTGGCCGGCGGGCAGGACGGCTCGGCTTCCAGCTGCGCGTGGTTGAAGTAGGCGTCGCCGGCGTGCAGGAGCCAGCGCCCGCCGGTGTCGACGGCGACGCCGACGTGGCCCCGGGTGTGGCCGGCCAGGGGGACGAGCAGGATCGAGGGCGGCAGGCCCGGCAGGTCGCGGACGGCGGTGAAGCCGAACCAGTCCTCGCCCGCGGTGGCGTGCGGTGACCAGTCGGGGCCGTGCGACCAGTGCGCGGAGCGGTAGCGGGAGCGCTCCAGGGACGTGAGGGGGCGCCGGGCGGCCTCCAGCTCCGCGGCGTGAACGTGGACCCTGGCGTGCGGGAAGTCGCGGAGGCCGCCCGCGTGGTCGAGGTCCAGGTGGGTGAGGACGATGTGCCGGACGTCGCGGGGGTCGTGGCCGAGCCGGGCCACCTGCCGGACGGCGGTCTCCCGCTCGTCCAGGACGGGGCGGACGATCCGCCGGAACGCCGGGTTCAGGCCGGCCGGGTCGCGCACGTCGTCCAGGCCGAGGCCGGTGTCGACCAGGACGAGGCCGTCGTCGGTCTCCAGCAGGAGGCAGTGGCACACGTTCCGGGCGAAGGCGAGGACGCCGCCCGTCCCGTCGACGAGCCGCCCGCCGGGCGGGCACAGGGTTCCGCAGTTCAGGTGGTGGTGGCGCATGGCCAAAATATACAGACCGGTCTATTTAGCGGCAAGGGTCGCCGCTTCTCGTCCGGGAGGCGCTCCGCTGCGCCTGTGGGACTTGTCACGGGGCGGGGCGGTGGTGCGTCCTGGACGGTATGCGTAGGTCGGATCGGTGGGCCTTCGGGATCCTCGGCGCCGGCGTCGTCGCGATCCTGGGCGGGATCGAACTGGCGGGGCGGCTGGACGACGCGCCCGCGCCGCCGGCGCCCGTCGCGGAGTTCTGTCCGGAGAAGGCGGGCGGCGCGGCGCGGTCCGACACCCGGTACAGGGAGGACGCCGCGCCGTACCAGGGCGCCGGGCCGCATCCGGTGGCGCTCGGGCTGAGGTACGCCGGGGACGTGGAGGTTCCGGACGGGTGGGACGCGGCCCGTCCGCAGCTGGTGGCCTGCCTGTATCGGGAGGGCCCGGCCAGGCCGCAGGTGGTCCGCACCTGCCTGTACTCCTACGTGCAGGGGGTTCCCGTCGATCCGGAGAAGGCGGTGAAGGTCGCGCTGATGAGGACCGGATACACCGTGCAGGTGTACGAGGCGAGGACGGCCCGGCCGGTCGGGCGGGCCTCGGTCGCGGGCGGCGGGGCGTGCCCGGCGCGGCACGCGGCGGGGTCCGGCGGCGCCGTCGCCGAGGCGCCCGACGCCGCCGGGCTGCGCGCGGCCCTGCGCCCCTACGTGGAGCGCGCGGCCGGCGGCTAGCCGAGGACCTCGCGCAGCTTGCGGGCGAACGCCTCGGGCCGGCCGGCCCGGCCGTGCTCGCCGCCGAGGAACCCGGCGTGGTGGCTGGGGAAGACGACCGGCGGCCGGCCCAGGAGGCGGGCCAGGGCCGCCGAGGTGCGGCCGGTGAAGGTGTCGCCGGTCTCCTCGCCGACGGCGATCACGATGCGGGTCGGGGCGGCGGCGAGGGCGCCGATGTCGGGGCGGTGGTCGCTGACCGCCCAGGACCGGTCGGACAGGAGCGGGTCGTCCCGGGTGCCGTCGTCGCCGGTGGGCAGGCCGAAGGCGGCGGGGTCGGGGAGGGGCTGGGCGAAGTAGGCGTCGGTGTACTCGCCCTGCCACGAGGCCATCGCGATGAACGCGGCCATGCCGGTGCCCGCGCCCTTGGCCTCGTAGGCGTCGCGGACGGCGGCGCGGGCGCGGGCGGCGGCCGCGGCGTCGGGGAGCACGGGGATGAGGGGCGGCTCGTGCGCGACGAGGGTGGCGACGTCGCCGGGGTGGGCCGCGACCAGGGCGAGGGCGGTCACCGCGCCGCCGCTGCTGGCGAACAGGTCGACGGGGCCCGCGCCGAGCGCGGCGATGAGGGCGTGCAGGTCGGCGGCCTGGGTCTCGGGCGCGTGGTCGGTGCGGCCGTCCTTGCGGACGCTGCGGCCGAGCCCGCGCGGGTCGCAGGTGACGACGGTGCGGTCGGGGAACAGCGACGCGAGCGTGGTGAAGCCGCTCGCGTCCATCGGCTGGCCGATCATGAGCAGCGGCGGGCGCCCGTCCGCGGGCGGCAGCGGGCCGCGGACGTCGTGGACGAGGTCGGCGCCGGGCAGCGCGAGCGTTCTGGTCTCCATGGCAGGACGGACCGGCGGGACGGCCGGAACTCATCGCGCCGGCCGCCCGGTCAGGCGGTGCGGACCGCCGCGGCGAGGCGGGCGGCCGAGCGGCCGGCGGCGAGGAGGGGGGCGGGGTCGCGGAGGGACCGGCTGAGGATGAAGGCGCCCTCCAGGGACGTCAGGACCGCGGTGGCGAGGTCGCGGGCGCCGTCGGGGTCGTCCACGACGCGCCGGCACCAGGCGGTGAGCCCGTCGAGCCAGGACGCGAAGACGTCGGCGGTCGCGCGGCGCAGCGGCTCGCTGGTGCTCGCGACCTCCAGCGCGATCGTGGCGATCGGGCACGCGTCGGCGTAGCCGGACGCGGCGAGGTCGGCGGCGGCCTGCGCGAACGCGGCGCCGAGCGCCTCGACCGGGTCGTCCGGGCCGTCCTCCAGCAGGGCGAGCACGAGCGCGCCGTAGGCGGCGCCGCCGGAGCGGACGACCTCCTCGGCGAGGGCGTCCTTGCCCGCGTAGAAGTGGTAGATCGAGCCGATGCGGGCCCCGGACGCGGCGGCGATCTGCTGGAGGCCGGTGGCGCTGTAGCCCTGCCGCCGGAACAGCGTGCCGGCGGCCCGCGCGATGCGCTCGCGGGTGTCGCCCCTCGGTGCGGCCATGCGGATCCCCTTCCCTCGCGCCCTCTCCGGATGGTAGTTCTTGAATGATCGTTCAAGAGAGCGGAGCGCCGATGCCGATCGCCGAACTGCCCGCCGGACCCGTCGAGTACACCGACACCGGCGGGCCGGGCCCCGCCGTCGTCCTCACGCACGGCTTCCCGATGAACCACCTGCAGTGGCGCAAGGTCGTGCCGCTGCTGGAGGGCGTCCGCTGCATCGCGCCGACGCTGCCGCTCGGCGCCCACCGGACGCCGATGCGCCCGGGGACCGACCTGTCGCAGATCGGGCAGGCGGCCATCCTCGCCGACTTCCTCGACGCCCTGGACCTGCGGGACGCGACGCTGGTGATGAACGACTGGGGCGGCGCGCAGTTCGTCGTCGCGCTCGGCCGCACCGAGCGCATCGGGCGGCTGGTGTTCGTCGCCTGCGAGGCGTTCGACAACTTCCCGCCGCCGCCGGCGCGGCCCGCGGTCCTGCTGACGCGCGCGCCCGGCGGGGTGTGGCTGCTCATGCAGCTCCTGCGGACGTCCTACTTCCGGCACGGGCGGCGGACGTGGGGCGCCGTCGCCCGCAGCCGCGTCCCCGACGACGTCCTGGACGCCTGGTTCGAGCCCGCCCGGCGCAGCCGCGCGATCCGCCGGGACCTGCGCGCGTTCGCGACGGGCACCCCGTCGCGCCGCACGCTGCTGGAATGGAGCGAGGCGCTGCGCGGCTTCGACCGGCCCGCGCTCGTGGTGTGGGCCGGCCGGGACGCGATGATGCCGCGCGAGCACGGGCGGCGCCTCGCCGAGCTGCTGCCGCAGGGCCGCCTCGTCGAGATCGAGGACGCGGGGACGCTGATCCCCGAGGACCGGCCGGAGGAGCTGGCGGGCGTCCTGCGCGGCTTCCTCGCCGAGACCGGGGCGGTGCCGAGCGCCTAGCATGCGGCGGATGATTACCTGCGTGGTCCACTACGTGATCGACCCGGCCGAGATCGAGGCGTTCGAGCGGTTCGGGCGCCGCTGGATGGAGCTGGTCGAGCGGCACGGCGGCACCCACCACGGCTACTTCCTGCCCGCCGAGGGCGCGAGCGACGCCGCGCTCGCGCTGTTCAGCTTCCCGAGCCTCGCCGCCTACGAGGAGTACCGGGCGCTGTTCGGGTCCGACCCCGACTTCGTGGAGGCGGACCGCATCCGCGACGAGAGCGGCTGCGTCCTGCGCTACGACCGGACGTTCATGCGGCCGGTGCTGCCCGGCGGCTCCTGAGCGCGGATGTAGCCGACGACGAGCGCCGCCAGCTCATCGATGATCTTCTCGCGGGGGATGGGCGGCCGGTCGAGGACGTAGCGGATGGAGACGGTGCCGACGGTCTCGGCGAGGATCCACAGCGCCGCGTCCACGTCCAGGTCGTCGCGGAAGGCGCGCCGGTTCAGCAGCAGGTAGACGCGGACGAGGTCGGTGAGGCGGCGCTGCAGGGCGTTCAGCTTGTCCAGCGGGCCGAGGCGCGGGACCTGCTCGACGATGATGCGCAGCAGGTCGGCGTGCTCCTCGAACAGGCCGATCTGCGCCTCCAGCAGGGCGCGGCCGGCCTCCTGCCACGGCGCGCCGAGGCTCGCCTCGATCTGCGCGCCGAGCTGATCGGCCAGGTGGTCGGCGAAGCGGTCGAGGACGGTGGCGACGATGGCGTCCTTGTGCGGGAAGTACTGGTAGAGCGACCCGTTGCTGATGCCCGCGGCGGCGGCGATGCGGTTGGTGGACGCGCCGTCGTAGCCGTGCTCGGACAGAACGCGAGTGGCGGCGTCCAGGATGCGCTCGACCATCCGGCGCGAGCGGTCCTGCTGCGGGACGCGGCGGAGCGAGCGCGCAGGTGGCCGGTCCATCGGTCCTCCTCGGGCGAACGCGACTTGTAAGCGACTACTTATTCGCGTTTAGCTTAACCCCTGACCGCCGTCGCAGGGAGGCACCGCCATGACCGTCGTCGAAGGCACCCCGGCGGACGCGCCGGCCGAGCGGCCCGCCGTCCGCGAGCCCGTCCCCTTCGGGCCGGGCACCCTGCTGTGGGACATGATGGGCCTCTACAGCGGGGCCGTCGCGGGCAACAGCGCGTTCATCCTGCAGTCCATGCACCCGACCATCGGGACCGTCGTCGACCAGCTGTCGACCTTCCGCACCGACCCGCTCGGCCGCGCCGCGCGCAGCTTCGCCTCCGTGCAGACCTGGGTGTACGGCGGGCAGGAGGCGGTCGAGGAGGGCCGCCGCCTCCGCCGCATGCACAAGCCGCTGAGCGCCGTGGACGCCGACGGCAAGCGGCACCACGCGCTGTCCGCGGACGCCTGGGCGTGGGTGCACCTCACCGGCTTCTACGCCGCGGTCGTCGCGGCCCGCTACTTCGCGCCCGCCCCGCTGACTCCCGACGAGGAGCGGCAGGTCTACGACGAGTTCCTGAACCTCGGCCGCATCCTCCAGGTGCCCGAGCGCATGTTCCCCGCCGGCGTCGAGGACTACTGGGCGTACTTCGACGACATGGTGGCGAACACCCTCGTCCCGCACACCGTCGCGCTGGAGGTCATCGACGCGCTGGACAAGGTCCCGCCGACGGTGCCCGACCCCTGGCGCCGCATCCTCGCGCCGGTCGCGATGGCGGGCGGCCGGGTCCAGCGGCTCATCACCGTCGGCACCCTCCCCGCGGGCGCGCGCGAGAAGCTCGGCGTGTCGTGGACGCGGGCCGACGAGCGCCGGCTGCGGACGGTCGGGCAGCTCATCGGCCGCAGCACGCCGCACCTGCCCGAGCGGCTCCGCTACATGCCCATCGCCTACCGCGCCCGCCAGGCCGCCCGCGCGCGGCAGCGGCTGGAGGAGGCGCTCGCCAAGCGCCCCATGTGACGGCCGGCCCGCCCGCGGGCCCTCCCCGGACCGGCCCCTGCGCGTTAGCGTGCAGGGACGGCCCCGGCCGAAGGTAGGGTCGGGGGTGCCTCCGGCGGCGTCCTTCCCGCCGGACGGCGCGCTGGGCAGAGCGGTGAGCAGGCGAGGAGCGGGAGTCCATGAACGGTCGCATGTCCGAACGCGGTGCGCCCCCTCCCATGGGACGGGACCCGCGCGGGGGACGGCCGGCGCCGCAGCGTCCCGACGGGCGGCGACCCCCGGGGCGCGGCCGCCCGCCCGAAGGCCGCCGGCCCGCCGGGCCCGGTCCCGAGGGCGAGGGCGAGGAGACCAGGGTCAAGGTCGTCCGCGGGATCCTCGCGGTGATCCTGGGCGGCGCCATCGCCGGGTTCTTCCTGCTCTTCGTCCTGGTCGTGCTGGCCTTCATCTGAGCCGGACGCGCGGCTGAGCCGGACCCGCCCTCCCCGCGTGCGGGCGGACCCGGCCCCTCGTCAGCTGAGGAACAGCTTGACGTTGTAGACGCCGGACGCCAGCCCGTTGACGTCGAAGCCCGCGCTGTAGGTGGCCGTGGACGGGCAGAGGATGTTGCTGCCCGAGCTGACCTTGGTCAGCGAGATGTTCGTGGCCGTCGCCTTCAGCTGGGTCGACGCGGTCGAGTTCGTCACCGCCATGGTGATGCTGTTGCCGGTGCCGCTGCCGCGGTAGTTGCAGACGATGTTGCCGAAGATCGTGCTGCTGGTCGAGGTGACCTGCATGTTGTTGATGCGCAGCGTCCCCGCCGAGCCCGTCCAGTTGATGTCACCGCCCGTCCAGGGCAGGCCGACCGGGGTGGTGGTGGACGAGCCGCCGGCGCTGTTGGTGCAGGCCGGTCCGGGGTCGTTGTAGAAGTTGTAGGCCGAGACGGTGAGGGCGCCGCTGGAGGTCGTCGTCCCGTCGATGTTGCCCCGGTTGCAGCTCGCCGTGCCGAGCGAGGTGGTGACCGACACGGGGCTGGTCAGGGTCAGCCGGACGCTGCCGCTGTAGGCCGCGCCGGCCGCGTTGTTGACGTGGATCACGGTGGGCGGGGCGGCGGCGGCGGGCGAGGCCGCGACCGCGACGGCGGCGGCCGAGGCGGCCATCACAGCGGCCAGTTCGCGGGGGTGTTTCATCGGTCACTCCTTCGAAATACGGGGAACGCCGCCAGAGTAAGAAAGGGCATAAAACCGGTCAATACAGGTTTAAAGAATGCATTTCCGGGCGCCGGAAGAAGTGTTGCGCTAAGCGCTTGGGCGATCAGCGCGCCCCGGGCGCGGGCCGGCAGGCGCACCAGCGGCGCTCGCCCGCCTGGCAGGTCAGGGCGTTCATCGCCTGGTAGAGGCAGAGCGTCGCCCACACCTCCTGCACCACCGTCTCCGGGTCGCGCGAGCGCAGCGCGACGGCGCCGCCCGCCGGGACGGCGCGCAGCCAGGACAGCGCGGGCGCGATCCGCCAGCGCTCGGCGTAGCAGGCGGCCAGCGCCTCGGCCGGCGCCCGCTGCGGGTCGAGGAGCGTGGTGAACAGGACGCCGCGCGCCGCCGGGAGGGCCCGCACGCGGAGCCCGGGCGGCGGCCGCGTCCCGGCCGGGGCGCCGAGCAGCAGCCCGTGGCCGCGGCCCGCCGCCGCGCGGAGCGCCGCGGGCGGCGCGGCCGCGAACGGCATGGCGAGCAGCGTGCCGGGGCGGGGCGTGCGGAGCAGCCGGGCGGCGAGGACCTCCTCGGCGACCGCGGCCGCGCCGAGCGTCGCGGCCAGCAGCGCGTGCGTCCCGGCGTCGGCGAGCGCGGCCACCCGGACCTGCGGGAACCGGGCGGCGGGGGCCGGGTAGCCGAGCGCGGCGTTGCCGCGGCTGCCGGCGACGTCGAGCGCGATGCCGTCCAGCGACAGCACGTGCAGGCCGCCGAAGCGCGGTCCCGGGCGCCGCGGCGGCGCCGGGGCGAGGCGCTCGAACAGCAGCCGGAGCGGGTCGGCGCCGAGGCGCTCGCGGGCCCGGCTGAGCGCCGAGGCGCTCGGCGTGCCCTCCCAGGAGCGCAGCCAGTGCGAGCGCCAGGACAGCCCGTCCAGCAGGAGCCGCATGACCTGCTCGTAGTTGCGGTCGGGGAACAGGCAGAGGGCGAGCACGTAGTAGAGGACGAGCCGGGCGGGCAGCGCCCGGCGGCGCAGGTCGGCCCGGCCGCTCTCCCGGATGACGTCGTCGAGCAGGGGGATCGGGAACAGCGACAGCAGCACGCCCATCGCCACGCGGTCCGGCAGGCGCTCGGCCGGAGCCGCTGCGGTCCGCCGCGCACCGGCCATCTGATCAAGGTAGCAAGCAAGCGCTTGAGTAAATAGTGTCGCCTGCCGCAGGCCGGGGATCCGGCCGCCCGCAACGTGTGCCGGAACCCGGCGGTATCGCCGTCAGGCGAGCATGCGGGCGGCGAGGTCGGCGTAGAGGGCGGCGAGGCGGTCGGGGTCGTCGTGGGCGCCGGCGGGGAACCAGCGGCAGACGTCCACGCAGAGCGAGGAGATCGCCAGGAGGGCGCCGGCCGGGTCGGGGACGGTGAAGTCGCCCGCCGCGCGGCCCGCCTCGATGATCGCGGCGAGCACGGCGGAGGTCTCGTGCCGGATCGCGACGACGGTCCGGTAGTGCTCGGGCGACAGGGCGCGGATCTCGTACTGGACGACGCGCGCGAGCGTGCTCTGCCGGGCCTGCCAGGCGGTGAACGCGGCGACGACGGCGCGCAGGCGCGCGGCGGGCGGCGCAGCCGGGTCGTCGGCGGCGCGGAGGACGGCGAGCGCCGCCCGGTGGCCGTCCAGGCTGATGGCGTAGAGCAGCTCCTCCTTGGAGGGGTAGTGCGGGTAGAGGGCGGCGGCGCTCAGGCCGAGCCGGCGGGTGATGTCGCGGGTGGAGGTGCCGCCGTAGCCCTGCTCGCCGAACGCCTCGGTGGCGGCCCGGCGGATGCGGGCCGCGGCGGTCGAGTCCTGCGGCATCGGGCTCCCTGGCGAGGTGCGGTGGTCCGCCCATTCTAAGCGAGCGCTTAGGATCTGAGCGATCGCTTATCTCCGGGAGGACGCATGACGGCGCCGATCCTGTCCCGCCGGGACCTGGACTTCCTGCTCCACGAGTGGCTGGACGTGACCGCGCTGACGGAGCGGCCGCGCTTCGCCGAGCACTCGCGGGAGACCTTCGACGCCGTCCTGGAGCTGGCCGCCGAGATCGCCGAGCGCGACTTCCGCCCCCACAACCGGGCCGCCGACGACCACGAGCCCGTCATGCGCGCGGACGGGTCCGTCGAGGTGCTGCCCGAGGTCGGCGCGGCGCTCCGCAGATTCGCCGATGCGGGCTTCACCGCCGCCTCCTTCGACGAGGAGCTCGGCGGCATGCAGCTCCCCGCGACCGTCGCGCGCGCCGCGATGATCTGGTTCCAGGCCGCGAACGCCGGGACGTCGAACTACCCGCTGCTGACCGTCGGGAACGCCAACCTCATCGCCCACCACGGCACGCCCGAGCAGATCGAGCAGTGGGTGAGGCCGATGCTGGAGGGCCGCTACTTCGGCACGATGTGCCTGTCGGAGCCCGGCGCCGGCTCCTCGCTCGCCGACATCACGACGAAGGCCGAGCCGCAGGCCGACGGCACCTACCGGATCACCGGCAGCAAGATGTGGATCTCCGGCGGGGAGCACGACCTCGCCGAGAACATCGTCCACCTGGTGCTCGCCAAGGCGCCCGGCGGCGGGCCGGGCGTCAAGGGCATCTCGCTGTTCATCGTTCCGAAGGTGCTGCCGGGTGGGGAGCGCAACGGCGTGAACCTCGTCGGCCTGAACCACAAGATGGGCATGCGCGGCACCACCAACACCCTGCTCGGCTTCGACGGCGCGACCGGGTACCTCGTCGGCGAGGAGCACCAGGGCCTGGCGTACATGTTCCACATGATGAACGAGGCCCGCATCGGCGTCGGGATGCTCGCCACCGCCCTCGGCTACACCGGCTACCTCCAGGCCGTCGAGTACGCGAGGGTCCGCACGCAGGGACGGGTGAAGGGGCGGGTCGTCCCGATCATCGAGCACGCCGACGTGCGCCGCATGCTGCTCGCCCAGAAGTCCTACGTCGAGGGCGCCCTCGCGCTCGGCCTGTACTGCTCCAAGCTCGTGGACGACCAGGACACCGGCGTGGACGCCGAGCGCGCCGCGCTGCTGCTGGACGTGCTCACCCCGATCGCCAAGAGCTGGCCGTCGCAGTGGTGCCTGGAGGCCAACAGCCTGGCCATCCAGGTCCACGGCGGCTACGGCTACGCCCGCGACTACGACGTCGAGCAGTTCTACCGCGACAACCGGCTGAACCCGATCCACGAGGGCACGCACGGCATCCAGGGCCTGGACCTGCTCGGCCGCAAGGTCGTCATGAACGGCGGCGCCGGGCTGGCGGTGCTCGCCGAGACGATCGGCGCGACCGTCGCCCGCGCCGCGTCCGGCGACGCCCTCCAGGCCGAGTACGCGGGCGCCCTCGGCGCCGCGCTGGACCGGCTGCTGGAGGTCACCGCGACGCTGTGGGGCACCGGCGACCCCGCCGTCGCGCTCGCCAACTCCTCGGTCTACCTTGAGGCCGCCGGGCACATCGTCGTCGCCTGGATGTGGCTGGAGCAGCTCCTCGCCGCGGACGGGCGCGACGGCGCCTTCTACGACGGCAAGCGCGCCGCGGCCCGCTACTTCCTGCGCTTCGAGCTGCCGCGCACCGGCCCGCAGCTCGACCTGCTGTCCTCCCTCGACCGCACCACCCTCGACACCGACCCCGCCTGGCTGTGACGGCCCGGCCGGAAGGAGCCCCCATGCCGATCCTCGACCGCTTCCGCCTGGACGGCCGCGTCGCCGTCGTCACCGGCGCCTCGTCCGGGCTCGGCGTCGCCTTCGCGGTCGCGCTCGCCGAGGCGGGCGCCGACGTCGTCCTCGCCGCCCGCCGCGCCGAGCGCCTGAAGGAGACCGCCGCGAAGGTGGAGGCGGCGGGCCGCCGCGCCCTCGCCGTCCCGGCCGACGTGTCCGACCCGGAGCGGTGCGCCGCCGTGATCGACGCGGCGGTGGCGGAGTTCGGGCGGGTCGACGTGCTGGTCAACAACGCGGGCGTCGGGACGGCGGTGCCGGCGTCGCGCGAGACGCCCGAGCAGTTCCGGTCGGTGATCGAGCTGAACCTGAACGGGGCGTACTGGATGGCGCAGGCCGCCGGGCGCGTCATGCAGCCGGGCAGCAGCATCGTCAACGTGGCGAGCGTCCTCGGCCTGATCACCGGCGGCCTGCCGCAGGCCGCCTACAGCGCCAGCAAGGCGGGCATGCTCGGCCTCACCCGCGATCTCGCCGCCCAGTGGGGCGCCCGCAAGGGCATCCGGGTGAACGCGATCGCGCCCGGGTACTTCGCCACCGAGATGACCGACGCCTACGCCCCCGAGCACCGCGAGCGGATCGCCGACGCCTCGGTGCTGCGGCGCTTCGGCGACGCCGAGGAGCTCGCCGCGACGCTCGTCTGGCTCGCCTCGGACGCCGGCGGCTACGTCGTCGGCCAGACCATCGTGGTGGACGGCGGCACGACGATCATCTGAACCCGCTGCTCAGGGCCGGTGGGCGGGGTGCATATCCTGCGAGCGTGGAGGACGTGGAGATCCGCGAGCTGCGCGCGCTGGGGGAGTACGAGGCCGCCTACCGGCTCATCGCCGACATCTGGGGCGCGCCGGACGCGCACGCGCCGGTGTCGGTCGAGATGATGCTCGCCCTCGCCCACACCGGGAACTACGTGGCGGGCGCCTACCGGGACGGCCGGATGGTCGGCGTCTCGGTGGCGTTCCTCGCCGCGCCCGCCGGCGCCGCCCTGCACTCGCACGTCACCGGCGCCGCCGCCGGGCGCGGCGTCGGGCTCGCGCTGAAGGAGCACCAGCGGGACTGGGCGCTCGCCCGCGGCCTGCGCCGCATCACCTGGACGTTCGACCCGCTGGTCCGCCGGAACGCCCACTTCAACCTGGCCAAGCTCGGCGCCCGCGTCGAGGAGTACCTGCCGTCCTTCTACGGCCCGATGGCGGACGCGATCAACGGTGGCGACGAGTCCGACCGGGTCCTCGCCGCCTGGCCGATCGCCGAACCCGCCGCGCCGCCCGCCGTCCCGCCGGACGCGCCGCTCGCCCTCGCCGACCGCGACGGCCGCCCCGCGGCCGGCCCGCGCGACGCGGCGACCGTCCTCGTCCAGCTCCCCGCCGACATCGAGGGGCTGCGCCGCACCGACCCCGGCGCCGCCCGCGCCTGGCGGCTCGCGCTGCGCGAGGTGCTCGGCGGGCTGCTCGCCGAGGGCGCCCGCGTCGCCGGGTTCCACGACCGGTCCGCCTACGTCGTCGAACGGAGCCGAGCATGAGGATCACCGGGATCGAGCTGCGCCGGATCGCGATGCCGCTGGTGGCGCCGTTCCGCACGTCCTTCGCCGTCGAGACCGCGCGCGACGTGCTGCTGCTCCGCGTGGTGACGCCGGACGCCGAGGGCTGGGCCGAGTGCGCGTCGATGGACGAGCCGCGCTACAACGCCGAATACACCGACGGCGTCGCCGACGTGCTGCGCCGCTTCCTCATCCCCGCGCTGCCGGAGGACGTGGACGCGTACGCGGTCGGGCGGGCGCTCGCGCCGTTCACCGGCCACCACATGGCGAAGGCGGTGCTGGAGACCGCCGTCCTGGACGCCGAGCTGCGCGCGCGCGGCGAGCCGCTCGCCCGGTTCCTCGGCGCGGACCGCGACCGCGTCCCGTGCGGCGTCTCGGTCGGGATCATGGACTCGGTGC
Source organism: Actinomadura parmotrematis (assembly GCF_019458805.1). Lineage (GTDB taxonomy): Bacteria > Actinomycetota > Actinomycetes > Streptosporangiales > Streptosporangiaceae > Spirillospora > Spirillospora parmotrematis. The sequence continues at coordinate 433,308 of NZ_JAIBOA010000002.1, read as the reverse complement.
CCGCGCTGCTGGACGCCGTCGCCGGGTACCTGGCCGAGGGCTACGTCCGGATCAAGCTGAAGATCGAGCCGGGCTGGGACGTGGCGCCGGTCCGCGCCGTCCGCGAGCGGTTCGGCGACGACGTCCTGCTCCAGGTGGACGCCAACGCCGCCTACACCCTCGTGGACGCCCGGCAGCTCGCCAAACTCGACGACTTCGACCTGCTGCTGATCGAGCAGCCGCTCGCCAACGACGACCTCGTCCAGCACGCCCGCCTCGCGCGGATGCTGCGGACGCCGATCTGCCTGGACGAGTCGATCGAGTCGGCGGCGGGCGCCGCCGCCGCGATCGAGCTCGGCGCCTGCTCGGTCGTCAACGTCAAGCCCGCCCGCGTCGGCGGCTACCTGGAGGCGCGCCGCATCCACGACCTCTGCCGCGCGCACGGCGTGCCGGTGTGGTGCGGCGGGATGCTGGAGACCGGCATCGGGCGCGCCGCGAACCTGGCGCTCGCCGCGCTGCCCGGCTTCACCCTGCCGGGCGACACCTCGGCGTCGCGCCGCTACTTCGCCACCGACATCACCGAGCCGTTCGTCCTGGACGACGGCCACCTGGACGTCCCGGCCGGTCCCGGCATCGGCGTCGACCCGCTTCCGGACGTCCTGGACGAGGTCACCACCGCCACCGAGTGGATCGCCCTCTAGAACGTGACGGCCGGGCTCTCCTGCCCGGTGCCCTGGAAGACGTTCTGGTAGTAGATCTTCGACAGGGTCCGGTAGGCGTGGCGGGCGGGCACGGTCGAGGCGCTGAACGAGCACACCAGCGACGTGCAGGCCGGCGAGGTGAAGTACTGGACGCTGGACTGGGTGTCGGCGGTCTTCAGCACCAGCACGATCTGCATGTGGTTGCTCGCGATGAGCTTGGCGTCGTTCCTCGACGCGACGGGGTCGAGCGTCGCCTTCAGGTAGACGCGCTCGCCGTCGGTGCGGATGCAGGCGGTCGTGTAGTGGCCGCGCGCGTCGGCGCTGGTGCGCGGCCCGCAGAGCCAGCCGGTGTCCTTGGGCGTCCTGGCGGCGGCGGGCCGGGACGGCTTGGCGGACGCCGACGGCTTCTTCGACCGTGCACCGCCGGGAGAGCCGGAGGGCGTGCCGGAGGGGGAGGCCCCCGGCGTCCGCCCGGCGCGCGCGGGCGAGCCCGACGCGCCGCCCTTGCCGCCGCCCTTGCCGCCGCCCTGGCCGAGGGCCGCCCGCCGCTCGTTGGCGACGGGCGTGCGGTCGCCGTCGCCGCTGCCGGAGCCGTCGCCGCCGGAGGCGAGGGCCAGGGTGACGCCGGCGGCGAGCGCCACCGCGGTGAGCGCGGCGCCGGCGCCGAGCAGCAGGCCGCCGCGCCGCCTCCGCGCGGGGGCCGGGGGCATCGGGGGCGCCTGCGGGTGGGTGGCCGTGCCCGGGACGGTGCCGCCGGCCGGGACGGGCGTCCAGGACGGCGCGGGCGGCGGCGCGGGCCGCTCCGGCAGCGGCGCGAGGGCGAACGGGACGGCGCGGTGGGCGCGCGCGAACGCCGACAGGCCCTGCCCGAGGGCGTGGGCGCCGATGCGGGCGGCGGGCTCCTTGGTGAGGCTCTGCTCCAGCAGCGTCCAGAGCTCGGCGGGCAGGCCGGGCACCGGCGGGAGCGGGTCGTCCAGGTGCCCGCGCAGGACCGCCGCCAGGTCCGCGCCCCGGAAGGGCGCGCGGCCCGCGAGCAGCTCGTACAGGGTGACGCCCGCCGCGTAGACGTCGGCGGCCGGGCTGAGGGCCTGCCCGCGCAGCACCTCGGGCGCCATGTAGGTCGGGGTGCCGACGAGCTGCCCGGACGCGGTGAGCTCGGGGCCCGACGCGATGTGCGCGACGCCGAAGTCGGCGAGCCGCACCGGCGCCTCGCCGCCGCGCCCGTGGTCGAGCAGCACGTTGGCGGGCTTCAGGTCGCGGTGCACCAGGCCCGTCGCGTGCACCGCGACGAGCGCCTCGGCGACCTGCGCGGCGAGCCAGGCCGCCTCGGGCGGCGGCAGCCGGCCGCCCCGGCGGGCCCGGTACGCGCCGAGGTCCTCGCCCACGACCAGGTCCATGACGAGCGCGAGCCGGCCGCCGTCCACCACCAGGTCGTGGACGGCGACGACGCCGGGGTGGCGGACGCGCAGCAGCGCCGTCCGCTCCCGGACGAAGCGGGTGAGCGCGTCGGGGTCCTCGGCGAGCTCGGCCCGCAGCACCTTCACGGCGCGCTCGGCGCCGGTCTCGCGGTCCAGGGCGCGCCAGACGACGCCCATGCCGCCCCGCCCGATCCGCTCGGTCAGCAGGTACCGGCTCCCCAGCGGGCCCCCGTGCTCGGTCATCGTGATGTCGCTCCCCGCCCGAAATGATCTAGACATCATGGACCTTTCGGGCAGCGGGGAGGGCGGTGTGCACGGAAAGCCGGGAAATCCCGCACGGATCGTTCGGTCGAGCCGGCCGCCCCTTGATCGCGCCGCCGCCGGCTTGCTCTGCTGGAGGGCATGGACGACGTGGTGATCGTGGGCGGCGGGCACAACGGGCTCGTCGCCGCCGCCTACCTGGCGCGCGCGGGGCGCCGGGTGCTGCTGCTGGAACGGCTCGGCCGCCTCGGCGGCCTCGCCGTCTCGGCGCGGGCCTTCGACGGCGTGGACGCGCGGCTGTCCCGCTACTCCTACCTCGTGAGCCTGCTGCCGGCGCGGATCGTGCGCGAGCTCGGGCTCCGCGTCGAGCTGCGCAAGCGGCGGTTCGCGTCCTACACGCCCGTCGGCGACCGGGGCCTGCTGGTGGACGGCGGCGACGAGGCGCGCACCCGCGCGACCTTCCCGGGCCGCGACTTCGACGCCTGGCGCGACTTCGCCGCGCTGACCGCGGGCGTCGCGCGCGCCGTCGCGCCGACCCTGCTCGAACCGCTCCTGGACCGCGCGGAGTTCCGGCGGCGGCTGGAGCCGGAGGCGTGGCGCGACCTGTTCGAGCGGCCGATCGGCGAGGTCGTGGACGAGCGGTTCGCCGACGACACCGTCCGCGGCGTCGTCCTCACCGACGCGCTGATCGGCACCTTCGCCGACGTCGACGACCCCGGGCTGCTCGCCAACCGGTGCCTGCTCTACCACGTGATCGGGAACGGGACCGGCGACTGGGACGTGCCGGTCGGCGGCATGGGCGCGGTCACCGCCGCCCTCGCGGACGCGGCGCGCGCGGCGGGCGCCGACCTGCGCACCGGCACGGAGGTCACCGGCATCGTCCCGGCGGGCGCGCGCGGGGGAGAGGTGACGTTCCGCGACGCGGCGGGCGCCGAGCACACCGTGTCCGCCCGGTGGATCCTGGCGAACCTGCCGCCCGCCGCCCTCGCCCGGCTCACCGGGGACGAGCCCGAGGAGCCCGAGGGCGCCCAGCTCAAGGTCAACATGGTGCTGGCGCGGCTGCCCCGGCTGAGGGACCCCGGCGTGCGGCCGGCGGAGGCGTTCGGCGGCACCTTCCACATCAACGAGGGCCGCGCGAACCTCGCCGCCGCCCACGCGCGGGCGTCCGCCGGGCGCATCCCGGACCTGCCGCCCGCCGAGGTGTACTGCCACTCGCTGACCGACCCGTCGATCCTCGGCCCGGACCTGCGGGCGGCGGGCGCGCACACCCTTACCCTGTTCGGCCTGCACATGCCCGCGCGGCTGTTCCGCGCCGACCCCGACGGCGCGCGGGACGCCGCGCTGCGCGCCACCCTCGCGTCCCTGGACGCCGTCCTCGCCGAGCCGATCGCGGACTGCCTGCTGCGCGCCCCCGGCGGCGCGCCCTGCGTCGAGGCGAAGACCCCCGTCGACCTGGAGCGCGAGACCGGCCTGCCGGGCGGCCACATCTTCCACCGCGACCTGGCGTGGCCGTTCGCCGAGGAGGAGGGAGAGGCGGGCCGCTGGGGCGTCGAGACCGCCCACCCGCGGCTGCTGCTCTGCGGCGCGGGCGCCCGGCGCGGCGGCGGCGTCAGCGGCATCCCCGGCCGCAACGCCGCCCGCGCCGTCCTGGACGGAGAGAATGTACGGAAATGATCGACTCGGTGGTGATCGGTGACCTACGCTTCCCGGCATGACCACCGACTCGGACCGGATCGACGTCAGCCGCCCCCATTCGGCCCGGGTCTGGGACCACTGGCTCGGCGGCAAGAACAACTACGAGGTGGACCGCGCCCTCGGCGACCAGATCGCCGGGACGTTCCCGCACGTGGTGGCGATGGTCCGGGCCGACCGGACGTTCATGCGGCGGGCCGTGTCGTTCCTCGCGGGCCAGGGCGTCCGCCAGTACCTCGACATCGGGTCCGGGCTGCCGACCTCGCCCAACACCCACCAGGTCGCGCAGGCGGCCGAGCCCGCGAGCCGCGTCGTGTACGTCGACAACGACCCGGTCGTGCTCGCGCACGCGCGGGCGCTGCTGGACTCCTCGCCCGAGGGGTCGTGCAGCTACCTGGACGCCGACCTGCGCGAACCGGACCGCGTCCTGGCGGGCGCGGGCCTCGACCCGGACCGGCCGGTGGCCGTCACCCTGATGAGCCTGCTGCACTTCGTCCCCGAGCTGGACGAGGCCGTCGCGATCGTGCGGCGGCTGCTGGAGGGCTTCCCGCCCGGCAGCTACCTGGCCCTCACCCACGCCACCGACGAGCTCGGCGGCCCCAAGGTGAAGACGGCGTTCGAGATGTGGAACGAGAACGCCGCGCAGCCCGCCCGTCCGCGCGGACGCGACGAGGTGGCCCGCGTCTTCGACGGCCTGGAGCTGCTGGAGCCGGGCGTCGTGTCGCCGCCCGCCTGGCGCCCGGACGGCCGCGACGACGAGCCCGCCGAGGTGCCGCTCTGGGCGGGCGTCGCGCGCAAGCCCTGACCGGGGGTCAGAGCGGGTCGAGGACCAGGCCGGCGTTGTGGCCGCCGAACCCGAAGGAGTTCGACAGCACCGGCGCCCGGTCGATGCGGCGCGGCGCGCCGTGCACGACGTCGATCTCCGGGTTGCCGGCGGTGTGGTTCGCGGTCGGCGGGACGAGGCCCTCGGCCGCGCAGCGGAGCGCCATGACGGCTTCGACGGCGCCGCCCGCGCCGAGCAGGTGCCCGGTCACGCCCTTGTTCGCGGTGACCGGCGGGGTGCCGCCGGGGAAGCAGCGGGCGAGCGCGAGCGCCTCGGCGCGGTCGTTGAACTGCGTGGCGGTGGCGTGCGCGTTGACGTGCCCGATCGCCTCGGGCCGCAGGCCCGCGTCGTCGAGCGCGGCGCGCATGGTGGCGGCGGCGACCGCGCCGTCCTCCAGCGGCTTGACGATGTGCCCGGCGTCGGCGGCGGTCGCGTACCCGGCGACCTCGCCGTAGATCGCGGCGCCGCGCGCCCGCGCGTCGTCCAGCCGCTCCAGCACCAGGAACGCGGCGGCCTCGCCGAGGACGAACCCGTCGCGGTCGTCGTCGAAGGGGCGGCTCGCGAGCTCGGGCGCCTCGCCGCGCCGCGACAGCGCGCCGATGCTGCTGAACGCGGTGACCGCGAACGGGGTGAGCATCGAGTCGAAGGCGCCCGCGACGGCCCGGTCGATGCGGCCGTACCGGATCGCCATCATCGCCTCGCCGATCGCGACGGCGCCGCTCGCGCAGGCCGTCGCGAAGGTGAGGGCGGGGCCGCGCAGGCCGTGCCGGATGGAGATGCGGGCGGCGGTCGCGTTCGGCATCGTCATCGGGACGGTCGCGACCGGCACCTTCGGCAGCGGCAGCGCGCCCATCGCGGCGCTGAGCGCGGTGTGCCCGCCGCCGGTGCCGACGTAGACGCCGGTCCGCTCGGCGCCGTGCGGCAGGCCGGCGTCGGCGACGGCGTCGTCGGCGGCCGCGCAGGCCAGCTGGGTGGGCCGGTCGAGGTGGCGCTGCCGGTGCCGGGGGAAGTAGGCGTCGGGGTCGAAGTCGACCGGGCAGCCGAACGTCACCTTCAGCCCGGCGCCGACGAGCTGCGGCAGGTGCCGGGCGGTGCTGCGCCCCGACAGGAGGCGCGCGTGCGCCGCGTCGGCGGTGGTTCCGGCGGGGCTCTTGACCCCGACGCCGGTGACGGCGACTCGGTGCATCGGACCACTCCTCGCTCGGCGGCGGGACGAACGTAGCAGAGCGGTCAGATCACACTTACCGGTTCGCCAGATCCGTCCGGGACTTGTGGGATGAGTGATAAATCCCGGCTTCCGGCTTTTCGGGGTTGGACTACTCGCGGGCGGGTCCGGAGGGGAAGGGTCGGGAAGCGACCGGTCCTCGACACCCCGGGAGTGATCTGTGCGCCGACCGATGTTCGCCTTGACCGGTGGCCTGGTCGCGGTGGCGGCGGGAGCCGTTCCGGCCGCGGCCGAACCGCAGGGGGTGGTCGTGCGGAAGGCGGCGCCGGCGGTGCCGCAGGGGCCGCGCTTCAACCTGCCGGCCGGCTCGACGGCGCAGCAGGGCAGCATCGACCTCTACCTCAAGCGGCTCATCGCGCACACGCCGAAGGGCGCCGAGATCGACGTCGCGATGTTCCGGCTCACCACCTCCGGCATGGCGAAGGCGCTCGCCGCCGCCGCGAAGCGCGGCGTGCACGTGCGGGTCGTGGTGGACAGCGACTCGGTGAAGCGCGCCCCCAAGGTGCAGTCCTACCTGCGCGAGCACCTCGGGACGAGCACCGCGAAGGCGTCGTGGATCGTGACGTGCCCGACCGGCCGCGGCTGCATCGCGCCCGCCGCCAAGGGCGTCTGGGGCAAGAACCACAACAAGTTCTACGCCTTCTCCACGACCTACGGGACGCGGAACGTCGTCGTGCAGACGTCCGGCAACGCGACCGGCGGCATGTACACCAGCTGGAACAACGCCTACACGCTGACCGACGCGACGCTCTACAAGGCTTACCGCGGCTACTTCTACGACCTGTCGAAGCGCAGGGCGAACGGGAACTACTACCGGGTCCGCGCGTCCGGCTCGCGCAGCGTGACGTTCTTCCCCAAGGCGACCGGCGACCCGATCGTCAGCGCCCTGGACGGCGTCGTCTGCCTCGGCGGCACCCGCATCCGACTGTCCAGCGGCGAGTTCACCCGCGACGCCGTCGCGCAGAAGCTGTGGTGGCTCGCCCGCACCGGCTGCCGCGTCCAGATCGTCAGCGGCAGCTTCGGCACGAGCACCCTGAAGACGCTGTCCACGCCGGGCGTCCTCAACGCGGCGCCGGAGACGCGCTACTTCACCGCCGGGCAGGCCCACCCGGCGCACTCCAAGTACCTGCTCATCGACGGCTGGTACTTCGGCAAGCGCGCCAAGGTGGTGATGACGGGGAGTCACAGCTACACCAACGCCGCGCTCCGCCACAACGACGAGGCCATGCTGACGCTCCGCGACACCGCGACGTTCAACGCCTACGCCGCCAACTTCGGCAAGGTGTTCGGGGCGGCGAAGGGGCGCTTGAAGACCGCCACCTACCTCAAGCTGCCCGCCCCGACCGTCCCCGACGACTCCAACGGCGACTGACGCCCGCCCTTGACGCCGGCGCTCAGCCCAGGTTGTTCACCGGCGGCAGCCCGCGCTCGGCGAACACCTTCTTCGCCACGAGCGTGGCGTTGATGGAGCGCGGCACGCCGGCGTAGACGGCGGTGTGCAGCAGCGCCTCGGCGACCTCGGTCGCGGTGAGCCCGACGTTCAGCGCGGCGTTGACGTGCACGTCGAGCTCGATCTCGCAGCCGCCGAGCGCGGCCAGCACGCCGAGGGTGACGAGCTGGCGGTCGCGCGGCGGCAGCTCGGGCCGCGCGTACATGTCGCCGAACGCCCAGGCGACGACCTGGTGGCCGAGCTCGGGCGAGACGTCGGCGAGCGAGTCGACGACGCGCTGCCCCGCCTCCCCGTCGACCTCGGACAGGACCTTCAGGCCGGTGGTGTAGCGCTCTTCGCGGTTCATGGTGCTTCCTCCCTGTTCGGTGCACCGATCGTCGCGCGGCCCGGCCTCCTGGACGCCTTCCAGGCATCGATATCTATACTTGCGATGCCTAGGGGGTATGGCGTGGATCTGCGGCTGCTCGGCTACGTGGTGGCGATCGCCGAGGAGGGCGGCGTCAGCGCGGCGGCCCGCCGCCTGAACCTGACGCAGCCGACGCTGAGCCGCCAGCTCCGCGACCTGGAACGCACCCTCGGCACCGAGCTGTTCGAGCGCGGCCCGCGCGGCCTCGCACCGACGCCCGCCGGGAAGGTGCTCGTCGAGCGGGGCCGCGCGGTGCTCGCCGAAGCGCGCGCGGCGATGGACGACGTCCGGCTGGCTGCCGAGGGACGCGCGGGCCGCCTCACCGTGACGTTCGCCGGGTCCGGCATCAACGGGCCGCTCGGCGCCGCGCTCGGCCGGCTCCGCCGCGAGCTGCCGCGCGTCGAGCTGCGCCTGGAGGAGAGCTTCAGCGACGCGGAGATGTCGGACGGGGTGCTGGACGGCCGCTTCGACGTCGCCGTGCAGCGGCTGCCCGCCCGCGACGCCCGGCTCGCCGTCCGCGCCTGGTGGCGCGAGCCGCTCAGCCTGTTCCTGCCCGCCGCGCACCCGCTCGCGCACCCCGCCGGGCCCGCGCCGCTGGACATCCTCGGGCGGATCCCGCTCGTCGTCTGGCCGCGGGACGCCTCCCCGCACTCCTACGACGAGATCATGGCGCTCTGCGCGCGGGCCGGGGTGGTGCCGCGGATCGGCGCGAGCGGGCACAGCGTGCAGACCGTCCTCGCGCTCGTCGCCGCCGGGTTCGGCGCCGCCGTCATGGCCGACTCGCACAAGGTGCTGCGCCGCGTCGGCGTGCGCCACCGCCCGCTGGCGGACACCTCCACGACCCTGCACCTGGTGTGGCGGGCGGGCGAGGCGAACCCGCTGGTGGACCGGTTCCGCGACGTCCTCACCGCCACCGGGGAGTGAGGTGCGCCCCGGGCCCGCGGCGCGGTGCCGGCCCGGGGCGCGTCCTCACGGCTCGGCGCGCGCCCTGCGGCGGCGGGCGAGCCGGACCCGGGCGAACAGGAGCGCCTGGCCGGTGAACAGCGCGGCGAGCCAGCCCGCCTGGAGCGAGGCGAGGTCCCGGTGGTCCTCGGTGGCGGCGCGGAGCGCGACCGGGCTGAGCGCCGGCGCGGCCGGGCCGCCCGCGACCTGCGGCGGCGCCACCGGCGGCAGGGCGACCTGCGGGGCGGACGGCGCGACCGCCGGGACGGCGGCCGGCACCGTGCCGGCCGGGGGCGGGCCGGGTGAGAGCGGGGTCGTCCCGGCGGAGCCCCCCGGCGCCGGGACGACGATCGTGACGGGCACCGACGCCGTGGCGGCGTCCGCCCGGGCCGCCGACGCGCGGGCGACGAGCGCGACCGACCCGGCCGCGGCGCCCCTCGGGACGGTGACGGTCGCGGTCACCGTGTCGCCGGAGCCGCCCACCGCGCCGAGCGCGCGCGAGCCGGGACTGACCCCGAGGCCCGCGGCCGACAGGTCCAGGCGGGCGCCGTGCGCGGTGGCGCCGGACGAGCGGACGGTGACGGTCGCCGTCAGCCGCCCGCCGGGCGCGGCGGCGCCCGCCGACAGCCGGATGCCGAGCGACAGGTGCGGGGACGGCGCGGGCGCCGTCGGCTTCGGGGTCGGCTTCGGCGTGGGGGCCGGCGTCGGCTCGGGGGTCGGCGTGGGGGTGGGCGTCGGGGTCGGGGTGGGTTCCGGCGTCGCCGTGCCGTCGGCGGGCGGCGGGTCGGCGAGGGCCGCCGGCGCCGCGCCGCCCGCGGCGAGGACCGCGGCGAGCCCGAGCCCCGTGATGATCGAACGGCGTGCCACCGCGCTCCTCCTCAGGTCCGTCGCTTCTCCGACCCGTGTTTCCGGTACGTGCGAGGTCCGAGGGGAACACGCCCGCCGGGCGGCGGCAAGGAGGCCGACGGAACATTGGCGGGAAGCGCGCGCTTTCCGTTTCCCTGCGCACAAGATGACAAGGCGCGGAATGAGCATTCCCGGCACCGGAATTAGCGCCCGGTAACAGGTATTCGCGGGCGCCGGGGAAAAGGTTGTCGGCCATTCGGGCGGCTCTGTACGCTGCCGCGGCCGGTACCCCTGACCCGGAGGTGGCATGTGAAGCCCGGTACGACCGTACGGGCGGCGGCGGTCCTCGCCGCGGCCGCCGTCGCCGCGTCCGGCCTGGCCGGCGCGGGCCGCGCGTCCGCCGCGCCGGTGGAGACGAGCCTCGACTACACCTGCGCGTCCTCGCTCGGCGGCGAGCCGGAGCCGATGGCGGTGCGGTTCTCCGCCGTCGTGCCGCCCTCGGTCCGCACCGGCGTGACCGTCCCGATCGGCCTCGACGTGACCGCCCCGCTGAACGCGAACGCCGTCCAATCCCTGCTCGACGCGGGCGCCACGACGATCTCCGGCACCGGGACGGCGACCGCGGCGTCGGGGGAGAAGAGCGGCGCGATCCCGGTCGCCTTCGCCGCGACGCCGATCAAGAGCGGCTCGCTCGCCCTCGCCGGGACCGGGACCGCGAGCGGCCTGGCGTTCCCCGCGACGGGTGCCGGCGCCGTCACCGCCGGCAACCTGGAGCTGGCCTTCGGGAACGCCGAGAACGCGAAGCTCGGCACGCTGACCTGCACCCCGCCCGACCCGGCGACGATCGCGGAGTTCGCCGTCATCGCCGCCGACCAGCCCGACACGCTCCCGCCGACGATCCCCGGCGCGCCGAAGGCCGTCGCGGGCGGCATCACCAAGACCAGCATCGCGCTGGCCTGGCAGGCGTCCGCTGACGACACCGGCGTCACCGCCTACGACGTCTACGCCGGGGACGCCAAGACCGCCACCGTCACGGCGCCGAAGGCCACGGTGACCGGCCTGACCCCCGACACCGCCTACGCCTTCACCGTCAAGGCGCGCGACGCCGCTGGCAACGTGTCCGACGCGAGCCCGGAGACGACCGTCCGCACCACCGCGACCGACGCCCCGCCGCCCGGCTGCGGGAACATCCCCGACCGGCCGGACGCCAAGCCCGCCACCAAGGGCTGCCTGTTCCTGACCGGCTACACCAACGTCAAGAAGGCGGGCGCGGCCGTCGCGCTGAACGACCCGGCTGAGGACCCGGTGCCCGCGAACATGGGCCTGTACGTCAAGAACGGCATCACCGCCGACGTGATGTTCGCGCGGCCCCTGGAGTCCGAGGCGATCATGCTGCAGTTCGGGTTCATGCCGGTCCGCGCCCGCATGCAGATGGTCCAGGAGAAGCCCGGCCTGCTCACCACCTACCCCGGCAACCCGTTCCGGCTGAAGGCGACCGTCGAGATGACGGTGCGCGTCACCGGCGCGACGGTGAACGGCGCCCCGCTGGACCTCGGGAGGTCGTGCCGCAGCGTCCGGCCCGCCGTCCTCACGCTGACCGGCGGCGGCCCGGCCGAGTACGTCAACGTGCAGAAGGGCGGCATCCTGCGCGGCGTCTACACGATCCCGCCGTTCACCGGCTGCGGCGCCGGCGAGGACCTCGACCCGCTGCTCACCGGCGCCGTCTCCGGCCCCGGCAACTACCTCAAGATGGTCCAAGGGCCGCTCTGCCTGCCCGGAGTGGCGCACTGCCCCGTCCCGAAGCCCGTCCGCTGACACCATTCACCGCAAAGAGCAGGGAGCGGCGCGTTATGCCGTCCCCTGCTCTTTTCGTGCCCGTGGAAAACGCTTCCGGGCGGCCTTTTGTCACGCGGTGCCAATAATCGCCGGTACTCCTTTCCCGGTGATTATCGGGGTCGGTAGCGTACCCGCGGACACGACCGAGGAGAGCACATGACGGGCACCGCGACATGACCGCGCAGCAGGCGGCGTTCCCCGGCGCCGGCGCGCTGCGCCAGACCGGGCGGCTGTTCGCGCTCGGCGCCACGGTGCTCGGCATGGTGTGGCGCCGCCCCTTCCAGTTCCGCGAGTTCGTCACCCAGTTCTGGTTCATCGCCGGCGTGACGATCCTGCCGACCGCGTTCGTGTCGATCCCGTTCGGCGCGGTCATCTCGCTCCAGGTCGGGTCGCTCACCCAGCAGCTCGGCGCGCAGTCCTTCACCGGCGGCGCGAGCGTCCTCGCCGTCATCCAGCAGGCCAGCCCGATGATCGTCGCGCTGCTGATCTCGGGGGTGGCGGGGTCGGCGATCTGCGCCGACATCGGCTCGCGCACCATCCGCGAGGAGCTCGACGCGATGGAGGTGCTCGGCGTCTCGCCCGTCCAGCGGCTCGTCGTGCCGCGGGTCCTGGCCTGCGTCCTCGTCTCGGCGCTGCTGAACGGCCTGGTCTCGGTCGTCGGCGTCGCCGGCGGCTACGCCTTCAACGTGCTGATGCAGGGCGGCACGCCCGGCGCCTACCTGGCGAGCTTCTCGGCCCTCGCGCAGCTCCCCGACCTGTACATCAGCGAGTTCAAGGCGATCCTGTTCGGGTTCATCGCCGGGGTCGTCGCCGCCCACCGGGGGCTGAACCCGCGCGGCGGCCCGAAGGGCGTCGGCGACGTCGTCAACCAGGCCGTCGTCATCACCTTCCTGCTGCTGTTCCTCGCCAACATGGTGATCACCGGCATCTACCTGCAGGTCGTCCCCCCGAAGGGCGGGTGAGGACGTGGCGCCGTACGGCGGCCTCCGCCCGTCCCGGCTGCTCGCCCGCCTGGACGAGCCCGGCGACCAGCTCCTCTTCTACACCCGGGCGCTGCTCTGGACGCCCCGCGCGCTCCGCCGCTACCTGCGGGAGATCCAGCGGCTGCTCGCCGAGGTGTCGTTCGGCAGCGGCGGGCTCGGCGTCGTCGGCGGCTCCATCGGCGTGATGATCGCGCTGACCCTGGCCACCGGCATGATCGTCGGGTTGCAGGGGTACTCGGCGCTCCAGCAGATCGGCACCGCCGCGTTCACCGGGTTCGCCTCGGCCTACTTCAACACCCGCGAGATCGCGCCGCTCGTCTCCGGCCTCGCCCTGTCGGCGACCGTCGGCGCCGGGTTCACCGCGCAGCTCGGCGCGATGCGCATCAGCGACGAGGTGGACGCCCTGGAGGTCATGGGCATCCCGAGCCTGCCCTACCTCGTCACCACCCGCATCATCGCGGGCGCCGTCGCGATCGTCCCGCTCTACGCGATCGGGCTCATGTGCTCCTACGTCGCCTCCCGCGAGGTGACGGTGGTCGTCAACGGGCAGTCGCAGGGCACCTACGACCACTACTTCGGGCTGTTCCTGTCGCCCGCCGACGTGGTGCTGTCGTTCCTGAAGGTCCTGGTCTTCAGCGTCATGGTGATCCTGTCGCACTGCTACTACGGCTACCGCGCGGCCGGCGGCCCCGCCGGGGTGGGCAGGGCCGTCGGCCGCGCGGTCCGCACCTCCATCGTCCTCATCAGCGTCACCGACTTCTTCCTCAGCCTCGCGATCTGGGGCACCACGACGACGGTGAAGGTGGCGGGATGACCGAGCGGAGGAGGCAGCGCAGGGACCGCACCGGCGTCGCCGTGCGGCGGCTGGCGGGCGTGGCGTTCCTGCTCGTGCCCGCGCTGCTGGCGTGGCTGGCGGTGGCGATCTACGACAAGAAGTTCACCGACGTCGCGTGGGTGACGCTGCGGACCGCGAGCGCCGGCAGCGAGATGCACCCGCACGCCGACGTGAAGCTGCGCGGCGTCGTCATCGGCGAGGTCCGCTCGATCGGCTCCGACGGCGGCGGCGCGACGCTGCGCCTGGCGATCCAGCCCGACAAGATGCGGCTGCTGCCCGCCAACGTCACCGCGCGGATGCTGCCGACGACGCTGTTCGGTCAGCGCTACGTCGCGCTCGTCCCGCCGGCGCGGCCGAGCACGGCGCGGCTCGCCGCGCACGGCACCATCAGCCAGGACCGGTCGGCGAACGCCATCGAGGTGCAGCGCGTCCTCGACGACCTCATGCCGCTGCTGACCGCCGTCCGGCCCGCCGAGCTGTCGGCGACGCTCACCGCCGTGTCGCAGGCCCTCGACGGGCGCGGCACCGAGCTCGGGCGGACCCTCGTCGAGTTGGACGCCTACCTGCGGAAGCTCAACCCGAACCTGCCCGCGCTGAACCAGGGCATCCGCGACCTCGCGGAGGTCAGCGCGCACTACAGCGAGGCCGTCCCCGACATCCTGCAAGCGCTGAACGACGCGACCTACACCAGCAACACCATCGCGGCGCAGCGCGCCAACCTCGCCGCCCTCTACGCCTCGGTGACGGACGTCTCCGACGACCTCACCACCTTCGTCCGGGAGAACTCCGCCAACCTCATCCGCGTGTCGGCGCAGAGCCGCGCGAGCCTGGAGATCCTCGCGAGGTACTCGCCCGAGCTGCCCTGCACGCTGGCGATGCTCGCCGACTTCGTCCCCCTCATGGACCGCGTCCTCGGCAAGGGCACCGCGAACCCGGGCCTGCACGTGGACGTGCGCACCCTGAAATCCAAGGGCGCCTACCGGCCCGGCAAGGACAGGCCCGTCTACAACGCGCGCGGCGGCCCGCACTGCTACCCGGTCGCCTACGGCACCGCGCAGCCCGCCGCGTCGCGGGCCGGGCTCGGCGTCGCCAACTCCCCGCAGGAGAACCGCCTGGTCAACGAGCTGATCGCGGCGCGCCTCGGGGAGGCCCCCGAGGCGCTGCCGGACTGGTCGAGCGTGCTGCTCGGCCCCCTCTACCGCGGCACGGAGGTGAAGATCGGATGAGCGACCGCAGCCTGGCCGGGCCGATCGCCAAGTCGCTCGCGTTCATCGTCGTGACGGTGCTCGCCACGACCGTCCTCGCGGCGAGCATCGCGCAGACCGGCGGCGGCCCGAGCCGCTCCTACCGGGCCCGCTTCACCGACGCCTCCGGCCTCCGCGCCGGCGACGGCGTCCGCATCGCGGGCGTGCAGGTCGGCCGGGTCGAGGGCATCGACGTGGTGGACCGGCGGATCGCCCGAGTGCGGTTCTCGGTGGACCGGGACCGGACCGTCCCGGCGTCGGCGACCGCGACGATCAAGTACCTGAACCTCGTCGGGCAGCGCTACGTCGAGCTGGCGCGCGGCACCGGCGGCACCGGCGCGCTCGCGCCCGGCGCGACCATCCCGGTCGAGCGGACGACGCCCGCGCTCGACCTCACCCGCCTGTTCAACGGCTTCCAGCCGCTGTTCGCGGCGCTGTCGCCGAAGGACGTCAACCAGCTCGCCGGGTCGATCGTGCAGGTGCTCCAGGGCGAGGGCGGCACCGTCGAGGACCTGCTCGCCTCCATCGGCACCCTCACCTCCGCCATCGCCGGCAAGGACGCGGTCATCGGGCAGGTCGTCACCAACCTGACCGGCGTCCTCGACACCGTCAACGCCCACGGCGCGCAGCTCACCGGCCTCATCACGACGCTCCGCGCGCTCGTGTCCGGGCTCGCCGCCGACCGCCGCCCGATCGGCGAGGCGATCAGCGCCCTGGACGGCCTCACCGCCAGCACCGCCGCGCTCCTCCGCGACGGGCGCGCCCCGCTGAAGGACGACGTCGTCGAGCTCGGCCGGCTGTCGGCGAGCCTCGACCGGGACGAGCCGGTCGTGGACCGCTTCCTGAAGACCCTGCCGGTGAAGATGGCCGCGATCGGGCGGCTCGGCTCCTACGGGTCCTGGATGAACTTCTACCTGTGCGAGGCCGCCGTGACCGGCGCGACGTACCAGCAGGTCCCGGGCGAGCAGCACCCCGCGCCGACCGGCGTCCCGAACACCTCGCCGCGGTGCGGGCGGTGAGCGCGCCGAAGCGGCGGCCCCGGCTGAAGCCGGTCCGCGACCGCAACCCCATCGCCGTCGCCCTGGTCGGCCTCGCCGCGATGGTCCTCGTCGCGCTGCTCGCGCTGCGCGCCGGCGACCTGCCGGTGATCGGCGGCGGCACCGACTACACCGCCGAGTTCGCCGAGGCCGCCGGGATGCGCACCGGCAACGAGGTGCGCGTCGCGGGCGTCAAGGTCGGCAAGATCACCAGCGTGGCGCTGGCCCGCGGCAGGGTGCGCATCGGGTTCCGGGTGAAGCACGCCTGGATCGGCGACGCCAGCACCGCCGCCATCGCGATCAAGACGCTGCTCGGCGACAAGTACCTGGCCGTCGACCCCCTCGGCGCCCGCGCTCAGGACCCCGATCGCACCATCCCGATCACCCGCACCACCTCGCCCTACGACGTCACCCGCGCGTTCGAGGACCTCGCCGGGACCGTCGGGCAGGTCGACTCGGCCCGGCTCGCGGGCAGCCTGCGGGCGCTGTCCACCGCCTTCGCCGGGACGCCGCCGAGCGTCCGGCAGGCCCTCACCGGCATGTCCGCGCTGTCCAAGACGATCTCCTCGCGGGACGCCCGGCTCGCCCGGCTCCTCGCGGGCAGCCGCGAGGTGAGCGGCACCGTCGCCGGGCAGAACGCCTCCTTCGAGGCGCTGCTGCGCGACGGCAACACCCTCCTCGCCGAGATCCAGCGCCGCCGCGACGCCGTGCACGGCCTGCTCGCCGGCGCCCAGGACCTCGCCCGGCAGCTCACCGGGATCATCGACGACAACGAGGCGCGGCTGCGGCCGACCCTCGCCGCCCTCGGGCGGGTGAGCGACCTGCTCGCCCGCAACCAGCAGAACCTCGACCGGGCGCTCCGCCTCGCCGGCCCCTACACCCGCCTGCTCGGCAACGCCATGGGCAACGGACGCTGGATGGACGGCTACCTCTGCGGCCTCGTGCCGAAGGAGTACCGGGCGCCCGGCGCCCCGCCCGCGCAGGGCTGCACGCCGACCAAGAGGGGCGCCAAATGATGATCACCAAGCTGCGGGCCGGGGTCGGCGCCCTCGCGCTCGGGCTCGTCCTGCTCCTCGCCGCCGCCGCGCTGATCGTGTTCCGGCCGCCGCCGGGCACCGGCATCACCGTCTACTTCGCCGAGGGCATCGGCGTGTACGCGGGGTCGGACGTGCGGATCCTCGGCGTCCGCGTCGGGACGGTCGACGCCGTGCGCGCCGAGGGCACCCGCGTCCGCGTCCGCCTCACCGTCGACCACGGCGTGGACGTCCCGGCGGGGGCGCGCGCCGTCGCCGTCGCGCCGAGCCTGGTCGCCGACCGGTACGTCCAGCTCACCCCCGCCTACACCGGCGGGGCGACGATGGCGGACGGCGCGAGCATCCCCGTCGAGCGGACCGCGACCCCGATGGAGCTGGACAAGGTCTACGCGAGCCTCACCAAGCTCGCGAACGACCTCGGCCCGAACGGGCTGGACAAGGACGGCGCGCTGTCGGGCGCCCTCGGCACCGGCGCGAAGAACCTCGACGGCAACGGCCTCGCGCTCCGCACCACCGTCGACGGCCTCGGGAAGGCGGCGCGGACGCTGACCGGGTCGCAGAAGGACCTGTTCGCCACCATCGACAACCTGCAGAGGTTCACCACCATGCTGCGCGCCAACGACGGGCGCGTCCGCCAGGCCGAACAGCAGCTCGCCGGCGTTACCGGCTTCCTCGCCGCCGACCGCGAGAACCTCGCCGGCGCCCTGCGCGCCCTCGCCGACGCGCTCGGCCGCGTCCAGCGGTTCGTGCACGACAACCGGGCGGCGCTGAAAACGAACGTCACCAAGCTCGCCGGGATCACCCGCACGCTCGTGGCGCAGCGCGCCTCGCTCGCCGAGGCCCTGGACGTGCAGCCGCTCAACGTCGACAACCTGCTGAACGCCTACGACCCGGCGACGCGGACGCTGATGGGCCGCGGCAACCTCGACGAGATGCTGCCGCTCGCGTCCGGAGCGGGCCGGTGAGGCGGGCGCGCGCCGCGGCGGTGCTCGCCCTCGCCGCCGTCCTGCCGCTGTCCTCCTGCGGCCTCGGCGTGCAGGACCTCCCGTTGCCCGGCGGCGCCGACGTCGGCGACCACCCGTACACGGTGCGGGCGCAGTTCGCCAACGTGCTGAACCTCGTGCCGCAGTCCGCCGTGAAGGTCAACGACGTCGCGGTCGGCCGCGTCACGAAGGTGGCGCTCCCCGCCGGCGGCTGGACGGCCGAGGTCACCATGCTCGTCAACGCCAAGGTGCGGCTGCCCGCCAACGCCTACGCCCAGCTCCGCCAGTCCAGCCTGCTGGGGGAGAAGTACATCGCGCTGACGCCGCCGTCGCGCGGCGCGTCCGGGACGCTGGCGGGCGCGACGATCCCGCTCGCCCGCACCAACCGCAACCCCGAGGTGGAGGAGGTGCTCGGCGCCCTGTCGATGCTGCTGAACGGCGGCGGCATCGCCCAGCTCCGCACCATCACCACCGAGCTGAACCGGGCCCTGCACGGCAACGAGCCGCAGATCCGGTCGCTGCTGGAACGCGTCCGCGACCTCACCACCAGCCTGAACGACAACCGGGACGGCATCACCGGCGCCCTCGACGGCCTCGCCCGCCTGTCGGCGACCATGAACGACCGCCGCGACCAGATCGGCAAGGTGCTGGACGACCTCGGGCCCGGCCTGAAGGTGCTGGAGCGGCAGCGCGGGCAGCTCGTGCGGATGCTGGCGTCGCTGGACGCGCTGTCGGACACCGCCGTGCGGACGGTCAACGCCACCCGCGACGACCTCGTCGCCGACCTGCGCGCCCTCGCGCCGACGCTGCGGCGCCTCGCCGACGCCGGCCACGACCTGCCGAACGCGCTCCAGGTGCTGCTCACCTTCCCCTTCACCGACGCCGTCCTGCCCGCGATCAAGGGCGACTACCTGAACGCCTACCTGCGCACCGCCGCCGTGCCCGGCACCGAGATCGTGCCGCCGCTGGAGCAGCCGTCCACCTGGCCCGGCAAGGACCTCGCGGACGGCGGCGCCGCCGGGGCCGACGCGGCGGCCCCGCCGCTGCCGCTGCCGCCCGCCACCGGGAGCCGCTCATGATCACGCTCGCCACCCGGCTCAAGGTGATCGCGTTCGCGGTCGCCGGGTCCCTCGCCGTCGCCTTCGTCGGCCTGCACTACGCCGACCTCGGGCGGCTCGTCGGGATGAGCGGCTACTACACCGTCAAGGTGGACCTGGCGCAGACCGGCGGCCTCACCACCAACGCCGACGTCACCTACCTCGGCACGTCCGTCGGCCGCGTCGGGCCGGTCCGGCTCACCGGCGACGGCGTCGTCGCCGAGCTGCACATCGACGACGGCGCGCCGCGCATCCCGGCCGGGACGCGGGCCGTCGTCGCGAACCGCTCCGCCGTCGGCGAGCAGTACCTCGACCTGCGGCCGGCCCGGGGCGGCGGCCCCTACCTGGCGGCGGGCGCCACCATCCCGCGCGCCGCGACCAGCACCCCCGCCCCCGTCACCGACCTGCTGACCAGCGTGGACGCCCTCGCCGCGTCGGTGCCGCTGGACGCGCTCCGCACGGTCGTCGACGAGTTCGGCACCGCGTTCGCGGGCCAGGGACCGAACCTCCAGGCGCTCCTGGACAGCGGCCGCGCGTTCACCGCGACCGCCGACCGGCACATCGTCCCGACGACGACGCTCATCCACGACGGCGGCGCCGTCCTGCGCACCCAGAACGACGAGGCCGCCGCGCTCGCGTCGTTCGGCCGGAACGCCCGGCTGCTCGCCGCGCAGCTCCGCGCCTCCGACGGCGACCTGCGGCGCGTCATCGCCGCCGGGCCGGGCGCGTCCGCCGAGGTCGCCGGGCTGCTGCGCGACCTCGACCCCGATTTCAGCGTCCTGCTGGCCAACTTGACGAGCGTGTCGGACGTGTTCGCGACCCGCTCGCGCGCCTTGGAGGAGCTGCTCGCCAACGTGCCCGCGGCGGTCTCGGCCGCCACGTCGATGGTCAAGGACGGGCGGCTCCAGTTCGGCATGGTCACCACGTTCTTCGACCCGCCGCCCTGCGTGTCCGGCTACGGAGGCACGCCCTACCGCAACGGCACCGACACCAGCGCCGGGGCGCCGTTCAACACCGCAGCGCGCTGCACCGCCCCCGCGTCCAGCGGCGTCAACGTGCGCGGCGCCGCCAACGCCCCGAAGGGCGGGCCGCTGCCCGCGCCCGCCAAGCCCGGATCGGTCGCGGCGACCGGCGCGGGCGCCCTGCCGGGCGCGCTCGGCCTGCCCGGCCTGCCGCCCGCCGCCGCCGACCTGCTCGGGCTGACGGGCGCGGGCCGATGAGGCGGCTCGCTGCCTGGGGCGCCGTCCTGCTCGCGGCCGCCTTCCTCGCCTGGGCGGCCTGGCCGTTCGTGTCCGGCGGCCGCGCCGGCGCCGACGACGGCGCCCGGGGCCGCGAACGGGACCTGGTGCTGCGCACCGGCACGCAGGAGGTCGCGACGCTGAACAGCATGGACGCGCGCAACGTCGAGGGCGGCCTGCAAGCCTGGCTGAACGCCTCCACCGGGCAGCTCCACGACCGGCTCCGCGCCGACCTGCCGGCCAGCCGCAAGAAGCTGCGCGCGTCCAGGGCGACCGCCGCCGCGACCGTCCTCGCCGCCGCCGTCACCGACCTGGACTCCGCGACCGGAGGCGCCCGCATCATCGCGTCGGTGCAGATCACGCTGACCACCGCCAAGGGCGGCACCGCCCTGCAACGCAAGCGCTACGAGGCGGGCCTCGCCCGCACCCCCGCCGGCTGGCGGCTGTCGTCGCTCACCCTCGTCCCGTCCGGAGGCCGCGCATGACCCTCACCGCGCGGACCGCCGCACCCGCCCGCCCCCGGCCGCCCCGGCGGCGCGCCCGCGGGCTGCTGCCCGCCGCCCTCGCGCTGCTGCTCGCGTGCACCGGCGCCGTCCTCCGCGCCGCCGCGCCCGACGGCGCCCCGCCCGCCCCGCCGAACCGGGCGGTGCTGGACGGCCCGGCGACGGCCGAGGTCGCCGGGGACGTCGGGACCGCCCTCGGCCGCGTCCTCTCCTACACCCCGGCCACCGTCGCCGAGACCCGGCGGGCCGCGTCCGAGGTGCTGACCGGCGCGGCCGCCGCCCAGTACGGGCGGCTGTACGCGACGGTCGCCGCGCAGGCGCCCGCGCAGCGCGTCACGCTGACCACGCGGGTCGTCCGCACCGGCGTGATCTCCCTGGCGGGGGGCACCGCGCGGCTGCTGGTCTTCCTCGACCAGACGTCCGCGCGCGGCAGGGGGCGGCCCACGACGGCCGCCGCGCAGCTCGCCGTCACGGCCGTGCGCCGCGACGGCCGCTGGCTCATCAGCGCGATCCAGGCGAGGTGACCATGACCGTGACGACCGAGAGACCCCCGGCGGTGCGGGAGGAGCGCGCCCTGCCGCGCACCGCCGCCGCCCTGCTCTGCGCGGCGGCCGTCGCCGCCGCCTGGTTCGGGTGGGGCTGGTACGCGGCCGCCCACGACTCCTCGCTCCGCTACTCTTGGCTGCGCGAGCAGGTCCTCCAGGCCGGCGAGCAGGGCGTCCAGAACCTCAGCACCCTCGACTACCGCACGGTGGACGCGGGCCTGAAGGTCTGGCGCGACTCCTCCACCGGCGAGCTGCACGACCAGCTCGTCCAGGGCGGCGCGCAGTTCAAGGCCGACGTCCAGCGCGGCCGGACCGTCACGACCGCCAAGGTCCTGGACGGCGCCGTCGGCGAGCTGGACGAGCGGGCGGGGCGGGCGACCGTCCTCACCGCCGTCCAGATCACCGTCACGCCCGCGCAGGGCGCCCCGTCCAGCAAGCAGAGCCGCCTCGTCGCCCGCCTCACCCGCACCCCTGCCGGGTGGAAGGTCAGCGCGCTCGGGCAGGCACCGGCGAACGGATCCTGAAGGGACGCCGCATGAACCTCCCCACCGGCCCGCTGCGCGCGCCCGCCGCCCTCGGCGCCGCCGCCGTGGCGCTCGCGGGCTTCGCCGTCCTCGCCCACCAGAAGGCGGACGCCCTGCGCGGCGGCGCCGCCGTCCGCAACGTCGCGCTCACCGACAACGCCCGCACCAGCGAGGTGAAGGGCGCCGTCACGCAGATCGTCAACGGCGTGTTCTCCTACGCCTACACCGACCCGGCCAGGACCGCCGCCGCCGTGAAGGCGTCCCTGACGGGCGCCGCCACCGGCCAGTACGCGGCGCTGTTCGCCAAGGTCGGGCAGCAGGGACCGGCGCGCAAGCTCGTCCTCACCACGACCGTCACCGACAGCGCCGTCACCTCCCTGCGCGGCGACCGCGCCCATCTGATCGTCTACGCCGACCAGCGCAGCACCGGCGCCGCCGACGGCCGGACCGCCTACGCCGCCGCCCTGCTCACCGTCGACGCGGTCCGCACCGGCGGCCACTGGAAGATCGCCTCGCTGCGCACCTTTTGATGACCGGGCGGTCAGGGGGCGGCGGCGGTGAGGAGCTCGGCGGTGACGAGGGCGGGCGGGACGTCCAGGCGGGCGGCCAGGCGGACGACCTGGCGGGCGGCCTCGGCGGGGCGGGCGGCGGCGATGACGGCGACGGCGGCGCGGAGGGCGGACAGGCGGGCCTCGTTGGTCTGGAGGGGGCCGCCCGCCCGCGAAGCGGCGTCGTCCACGACGAGGTCGAGGAGGCGGCCGGGGGAGCGCAGGGCGGCGCGGACGGCGGCGCGGCCGCCCTCGTGCAGGAGCTGCGCCGGGTCGCGGCCCCCGGGCAGGACGGCGGTGTCCACCGGCCCCGGGACGGCGGCGAGGGCGGGCCAGGCGCGGACGGCGGCCGACCGGCCCGCCGCGTCGCCGTCGAGCGCGACGAGCAGGCCCGCCCGCTCCAGGTCGCAGGCGCGGGCGAGCGCCGCGACCTGCGCGGGCGTGACCGCGACGCCGCAGGTGGCGACGGCGGCGTGGCCGCGCGCCGCCGCCAGGTCGACCGCGATGGCGTCGAGCGGCCCCTCCACCAGGACGGGACGGGCGCCCTCGGCGAGGCGGCCGGACGCCTCGTGCAGCCCGTAGAGCAGCTCGCCCTTGCGGAACAGGGAGGTGTTCGGGCCGTTCAGGTACTTAGGGCCGGTGCCGCCGTCGCGGCGGCGGCCGATGAAGCCCGCGACCGCGCCGCCCTCGGCGCGGATCGCGAACATCGCCCGGTCGCGGAAGGTGTCGCGGCCGCCCGGCCGGGCGAGGCCCGCCGCGACGACCGCCTGCTCGGTGTGGCCGAGCCCGAGCAGGTGGTCGAGCAGGTCGCGGCGGCCCGCCGGGGCGTACCCGATCTGCCAGCGGCGCTGCACGCCGCGCGCGAAACCGCGCTCGGCCAGGTAGCCGGGCACCCAGCCGTCGCGGACGCGGGCGCGGAAGAAGCGGTGCGCCGCCGACATCAGATCGCCGGACGGGTCGGTGAGGCGGGCGTGCAGGATCCGCGCGAGCCGCAGCACGGTGTCGCCGAGCCGGTCGTCCGCCCAGTCCGCCGGGGACGGGAACGCCGGGGGCGGCGGCTCCAGGCCGAGCCGCGCGAGCACGACGAACGCCACCGACCGCGCGACGAGGTCGGCGCGGGGCAGGCCGCGCGGCGCGAGGTCGAGGGCGAGCCGGTGGGCGAGGGCGTCCGGGCCGTCGTCGGCGCGGACGGGCAGGCCGCACCGGGCCGCCTCGGCGGCGAGCCGCTCCCAGATCCGCGCCTCGCCGGGCTCGGGGCGCGGCAGCGGCAGCCCGGCGGTCTGCGCGACGTCGAACACCGGGCGCGTCCCGCCGCCCCGCGCGAGGACCCGGATGCCGGCCTCGCCGCGCCGGACCTGGCGGCCGGCGGCCTGCCACTCGGCGTAGGAGCGGACGTCGGTGGCGGCGCGCCACTGCGCCGCGATCAGCAGGGTGTTGGTGAATCCGTAGCGGCCGTGCCGGGCGGCGTGCTCCAGCCACCACGCCCACGGCAGCGTCCCGTCGTGGAGGCGGGCGGCCTGGTGCCCGGCCAGGTCGCGGAGGACCGAGGTGTCCTCGGGCATGGCGCTCCCCTCGCTCGTCACGGCGGGGAAGCCTCCCTGTTCCTACCCGTTCCGGCCCCGGACCACTCGCCTGTCCGGGTTACAGGTAGAGCCCGAGGAGCTCGTCCGGGCGGTCGAGGACGGGCGGCAGGTCGGACGGGCGCAGCGTGACGAGCTCGGCGCGCGACGGGCGGCCCTTGCGGCCCGCCGCCGCGACCCGCTCGGACTGGCGGGCGACCGCGACGTCCAGCAGGTTGCGCATGAGCCGCCCGTTGCCGAACGACGGTCCGCGCGGCACCCGCCGGAGCGCCCGGCGCAGCACCTCGTCCATGCCGGGCGCGAGCCGGTACCCGTCGGCCTCGGCGAGCTGCTCGAACACCGCGATCAGCTCGTCGTCGCTGTAGTCGGCGAAGTGCAGCCGCTTGGGGAAGCGCGACTCCAGGCCCGGGTTGGCGGCGAGGAACTCGGCCATCTCCCGCTCGTACCCGGCGACGACGACGACGAGGTCCTCGCGGTGGTCCTCCATCATCTTCACCAGCTCGGCGATCGCCTCGAACCCGTAGTCGCCCTTGTAGGACGACTGGCTGAGCGTGTACGCCTCGTCGACGAACAGCACGCCGCCGAGGGCCCGCTCGACGAGGCGGCGGGTGCGCGGCGCGGTCTGCCCGACGTACTCGCCGACCAGGTGGGCGCGGGACGCCTCCACCAGGTGGCCCGAGGACAGGACGCCGAGCCGCTTGTAGATGCGGCCGAGGAGCCGCGCCACCATCGTCTTGCCGGTGCCGGGGTTGCCGGTGAAGACCAGGTGCCGGGTCGGCGCCGACACCTTCAGGCCGGCCTCGGTGCGCAGCCGCGCGGCGTGCGTCCCGGCGACCAGCAGCGAGATCTCCTCCTTGACGGTCTCCAGCCCGGTGAGGCCGGCGAGCTCGGTGAGGGGGCTGCCGGTCGGGAGGCCGACGTCCAGCAGCGCCGGGACGTCCTGCTTGCGCACCACCGGCTCGGCGCCCGCGGCGGCGCGCTCGCGGGCGGCGTCCACCAGCGTCCCGGCGAGGTGCGGGGCGAGGCGGGCGTTGCGGAGCGTCTGCAGCGGCGGGGTCGCGGCGAGCAGCTCGCCCGCGGCCTCGATCGCCTGGCGGGTGGCGCGGCCGCCGCGGGCGCGGACGGCGCGGCGGAACAGCTCGGCGTGCCCGGCGGCGGTGAACGGGCGGGTCCGCGCGACGGTGAACCGCAGCGGCAGCGCCGGGTTGACGTCGCGGATGCGGTCGTCGCCGGCGGCGTCGCAGAGCGCCACCAGGTTCAGGTCGGGGTGGATCGCCAGGAGCCGGTGCAGCTCGTCGGCGAGGGCCTCCCCGTTGCCGGGGTCGGCGACCATCGCGTCCAGCCCCTCGATGATCAGCAGCCGGTCGGCGGCGCAGTCGCGGACGTCGGCGTGCAGCTTGGCGACGGCGTCCGGCAGGCGCTGCCCGACGAACAGGTTCGCGGTGAGCCAGAGCGGCTCGCGGGCGAGCGACAGCGCCCGGCCGAGGTCCTGCGCGGCGTCGCGCTTGCCGGTGCCGTCGGGGCCGGCGAGCAGCAGCCGGACGGGGGCGCTCGCCCGGCTGAGCTCGGCGAGGACCGCGACGACCTCGGGCTGCCCGACGAGGGAGGTGTCGACGGCGGCGGCCGGCGCGCCCCCGGCGGCCTCCGCCGCCGTCCCCGGGGCGGGCGCCAGCGTCGCCGCCAGCGGGTTGATCACCTTGCGGCGGGTGCCGAAGACGCGCCGCAGGTCGGTCTGGAACTGGCCGACCGGGATCCACTCCGAGCGCGGGAACCAGGGGTCGCCGGGCAGGCCCTGCACGGTCGCGACGAACCGCATCGCCATGTCCAGCCAGGCGCGGCAGGCGTCGGCGGCGCCCGCGACGAGGGCGCGGAGCAGCCACGCCTGCGTCCGCTCCTGCCACGGGCCGGGCTTGAAGCCGCGCTTCTCCACCGGGAACCGCTCCTGGACCTCCAGGTAGCGGTCCTCGCCGACGGCGACGGCGAGCTCGGCGGGGACGTGCTCCATGCTGCCCTGCAGCAGCAGCCGGACGAGGTGCGCCTCGACGGTCTCGTCGACCGGCGCGACGGCCTTCAGGTGCTCGAACGCCGCGACGAGGCCGGTGCAGACCCACTCCAGGTACCCGACGGGGCCGAGCAGCTCGGGGACGGCGGCGAGGACGTCGTCGCCGGCGTGGGCGTTCCAGCGCTCGCGCAGCTCGGCCTTCGGGACGTTGGCGTCGCCGGGCGGCGGCGCGTCGTAGAGCCGCAGCAGCGCGCGGCGGCGCTCCTCCAGCGGCGCGATGCCCTCCAGCGCGACCAGGCAGTCGCGGGACAGCTCGATCGCCAGGTCCCGGTCGGGCGCCTCGACCAGCCAGTCGACGGGGGGCCGCCACCGGCCGCCGGGCGCGTCCCAGCGGGTCATCCGCGACGACGGCGGCGACTGGTTGACCAGGTGGGCGCGGAGCAGCCGCTCGGGCAGCTGCGACATCGACCCGCCCTTGATCGCCCCGCCGCCCGGCAGGAACGCCAGCATCCCGTAGACCTCGGCCAGCACCAGGGACGCCGGCAGGGTCAGCAGCTTGTGCTCGTCGGTGGTCAGCCCGGCGCAGCGCGGGTCGGCGGCCAGCGCGTCGATCCGCGCGGTGACCTCCTCGAACAGGCCGTCCGGCACCCGCCAGGGGCCGTACGCGTAGACGTCGAGGACCGGCTCGTCACCGAGCAGTAGCTCCAGATGCTCCGGCAGCCGCAACGCATTCTCCCCAAGAGACAACAAAGCTGAGGTAACAGCCTATGTACTCCCGGGGACTGGATCAGGCGCGATCGGCCGCGAACCCTCGGTGACCGGCCGGTCAGGGCGGGCGGCCGGTCAGGACGGGCGACGCAGCGCCTCCACCGCGAGCCGGGCCGCGGTGCCGATGGCGGCGTCGGCGGCGGGCAGCACGGCGGCCGGGACGTGCGCGCGGGTGAAGACCGCGACGGCGTACCGGCCCCCGTCGGGGTACTCGACCACCCCGGCCTCGTTGCGGACGGTGGCGAGGGTGCCGGTCTTGCCGCTCACCACCACGTCGTCGAAGGGGAACCCCGACGCCAGCCGGTGCGGCCACACCTGGAGGCCGAGCAGCCGCCGCATCGCCGCGCACGCCGCGGGCGGGGCGGCCTCGTCGCGCCAGATCATGGCGAGCAGCGCGGCGGCCTCGCGGGGCGTGCTGCGGCTGGTGCGGGCCGGGTCCAGGGCGCTGAGGCGGCCGAGCAGGCCGGGCTCGTCCAGCCGGTCCCACAGCTCGGCGAGGTCGCCCACGGCGGCGTCGGCGAGGAGGGAGGCGTGCAGGTCGCGGCCGTTGCCGGCGACGCGGGTGCGGGCGAGGCCGAGCTCGTCCAGGGCGGCGTTCACCGCGTCCCGGCCGACCCGGTCGTAGACGGCGTCGGCGGCGGCGTTGTCGCTCACGGTGATCATGAGGGCGGCCAGGTCGCGCAGCGACATCGCCACCTCGTCCAGCATGATCGAGGTGCCGGTGGGGCCCGGCGTGCGGTCGGCGGGGGCGAGGACGGTCCGCTCCGCCGGGTCCAGCGCGCCCGCGGCGGCCCGCCGGTGGAACGCCACGAGCAGCGGCACCTTGTAGACCGAGGCGAGCACCACCGGCTCGTCGGGCCCGACGCCGACCGCGCGGCCGGTGTCGACGTCCACCGCGTGCAGGTGGCCGGTGACGCCGGCGGCGCGGAACACCTCCGCGAGCCGCCTCACGCGAGGAACCCCGACGACGGGCGGGGCGCGACGCGGCGCGGCGCGGCGTCCAGCGGGACCATCCGCGCCTCGCGGCGCAGCACCGCGGCGGCGGCCGCGGCGAAGTCGGCCACGGCGCCGGGGACGGGCCCCGCGCGCCAGGCGCAGGAGGTGCGCCACATGATCGGGTCTCCGGTGATCGGGTGCCAGGACGCGCCCGGCGCGTCCGGCACGGGCGGGGTGAGCGCGACCGCGGTGCCGGCGAGGACGAGCCCGAGCGCGAACTGCGGCTGGCCCGCCTCGCGCACCGACGGCGGATCGTAGCCGTGCCGGCGGCAGGCCGCCAGCAGCTCGTCGAAGGCGCCCGGCGCCTCCTCGCGGGGGAACACCACCAGGTCGCGGCCCGCCAGGGCGGCGAGCGCGACGGGCCCGGCGGCCTCCCCGGCGGGCAGCAGCACGCCGAACCGCTCCCCGAGGACGGGCCCGAACGCCAGGCCGCGCACCGGGCAGGGGTGCCGGACGATCCCGACGTCCAGGTCGCCCGCCGCGAGCGCGGCGCCCTGCGCGGCGGTGGACAGGTCGCGGATCTCCAGCCGGTGCTCCGGGCGGCGCTCGCGGAACGCCGCGATCAGCGCCGCGACCACGTCCCCGCCGAGGCCCGCGGGCAGCCCGGCGCGGAGCGGCGCGCCCTCGGCACGATCGGCGAGGGCGTAGACGCGGTCGACGCGGGCGAGGATGTCGCGGGCCTCGTCCAGCAGCAGGCGGCCGGGCCCGGTCAGCTCGACGCGGCGGCTGGACCGCTCGAACAGCCGCACGCCGAGCTCGCGCTCCAGCCGCTGGATGCGCTGGCTGAGCGGCGGCTGGGCCATGCCGAGGCGCTCGGCGGCGCGCCCGAAGTGCAGTTCCTCGGCGACCGCAACGAAGCAGCTCAGATGCGGCACCAGGTTCATGACCGGCGACGATATCAGAAACCGTATCAGTACCTGCCGGATATCGGTCTTGGACATCCGCGCGCCGTGATGGTGTCCTTTCGGACATTGCCTACTCGGGGGAGGGTGCGCGTGCGGCGGACCGGAGTGATCATCAGTGTGGTGGCGGTCGTGCTGCTCGGCGGTGCCGGGCTCGTGTGGTTCCTGGCGCGGGACAGCGGCCCGCGCGGCACCGCGGAGGACTACCTGGCAGCCTGGAGCCGCGGCGACTTCGCCGCGATGCGGGCGCTCACCGACGGCGCGCCCGCCGACTTCGAGAAGCGCCTGTCGACCATGCGCACCGAGCTCGGCGCGGTGAAGCAGGACTACACGATCGCCGCGTTCAAGGACGACGGCGGCTCCTTCAACGCCGACCTCACCCTCGCCGGCGGGCGCACCTGGTCCTACCTCGGCGCGTTCTCCTTCCTCGAGCGGGACGGAAAGTGGAAGGCGCGGTGGACGCCCGAGCTGCTCTACCCCGGGCTGACGGAGGGGCAGCGGCTCCGCACGTCCCGGGCCTGGCCGTCGCGCGCCGGCGTCGTCGCCGCCGACGACAGCACCCTCAGCGGCCCCGGGTCGGCGGGCCAGCTCGCCGGCTCGGTCGGCCCCGCCGACGCCAAGACCGCCGCCGCGCTCGGCGCCCCCTACCAGAAGGGCGATCCGGCCGGCCTGGACGGCCTGCAGCAGCAGTACGAGAAGCGCCTCGCCGGCACCCCCGCGCTCGCCGTGCAGATCGTCGACGCCAAGAACGCCGTCGTCAAGACGCTGAAGACCTACGGCGGCAAGGAGGGCGAGAAGCTGGTCACCACCATCGACCCGCGCGTCCAGCAGGCCGCCTCGCAGGCGCTCAAGGACGTGAAGAAGCCCGCCTCGGTCGTCGCGATCCGCCCGTCCACCGGCGAGATCCTCGCCGTCGCGAACAAGCCCGGCGGCTACAACCGGGCGCTCATGGGCCACTACCCGCCCGGCTCGACGTTCAAGGTCGTCACCGCCGCCGCGCTCGTCGCGGGCGGCATGAGCGCCTCGACCAAGGTCGGCTGCCCCGCCACCACGGCCGTCGGCGGCCGCACGTTCAAGAACTACCACCACGAGGACTTCGGGACGATCCCGCTGCGCGAGGCGTTCGCGCACTCGTGCAACACCACCTTCGCCCGCCTCGCCGTCGACGAGCTGGGGGAGAAGCGCCTCGCCCAGGTCGCGCAGCAGTTCGGGTTCAACGCGCCGATCATCGGCGGCCTGCCCGCCGTCCGCGCCGCCTTCCCCGACGCCAAGGACGCCACCGCGCTCGCCGCCGCGTCCTTCGGCCAGGGCGAGGTGCTGACCAGCCCCCTCAACATGGCCGCCGTCGCGGCCGCCGCCCAGTCCGGGACGTGGCGCTCGCCGCGGATCGTGGACGCCGCGCTCGCCGCGCAGGCCGCCGACGCCGGCGGCCGGAAGCCCGAACCGCCGCACAAGATCGAACCGGCGGTGCGGCGCGCCCTGCACGCGCTGATGCCCGCCGTCGTCAGCGAGGGCACCGCCAAGGACGTGTCGTTCCCCGCCGGCACCGCGGGCAAGACCGGCACCGCCGAATACGGGTCGGGCGACGACCCACCGACGCACGCCTGGTTCATCGGCTACCGGGGCGACCTGGCCTTCGCGGTGATCGTCGAGGGCGGCGGCACCGGCGCCGAGGCCGCCGCGCCCGTCGCCGCGGACTTCCTCAGAGCCAGTCGCGCTTCTTGAACACCAGGTACAGGCCGACGCTGAGCAGCACGATGACCACGCTGCTCACCACGAAGCCCGAGTGCGCCGAGTAGCCCGGATAGGGGACGTTCTGCCCGTAGAAGCCGGTCACCGCCGTCGGCACCGCGATGATCGCGGCCCAGCTGGTGACCTTCTTCATCACCTCGTTCATCCGGTTGCCCTGCAGCGCGATCCGGGTGTCGAGCAGGTTGGCGACCAGGTCGCGCAGGCCGTCGGTCCACTCGGCGACGCGCAGCGTGTGGTCGTAGACGTCCTGGTAGTAGGGCGTCAGCTCCTTGGTGACCAGCCCGAGGTCGCGGCGGAGCAGGGTGTTGAGGATCTCGCGCATCGGCAGCGTGACGCGGCGGAGCGCCGCCAGGTTCTTGCGCAGCCGGAAGCTGCGCTGCTGGATCCGGCGGACCGGGAAGGACTCGTCGAAGATCAGCTCCTCCAGCTCGTCGGCCTCGTCGTCGAGCTTCTGCGCCGCGTCGAGCTGGGCGTCCACGACGAGGTCGAGCAGGCCGTAGAGCAGCGCCGACACCGGCCGCTCCGCGAACCCCTTCTCGCCGAGCTCGGGGCCGTCGTCCCAGCGGTCCATCAGCGCGTCGATCTTCAGGCCGCGGTCGGTGCGGACGGTCACCAGGGCGTGGTCGGTGACGAACACCGACACCTCGTGCAGCGTCAGCTCGCCGCCGTCGACGTGCGGGACGTACAGGTTGAGGAACAGGTAGCCGTGGTAGCGGTCGAGCTTGGCGCGCTCGTGCGCCGACACCGCGTCCTCGACCGCGACCGGGTCGAGGTCCAGCTCCTCGCTGATGACGTGCAGGTCGTCCCTGCCGGGGTCGCAGAGGTCGAGCCAGACGGTGAGGCCCTGCCCGATGTACTCGCTGACGTCGGCGACCGGGAACCCCTCGGCCTCCACCTTGCCGTCGTGCCAGGCGCGGGTGCGCGGCGCCTCGGCGCCGATGTGGTCGGCCGAGTGCGCCTTGGCGGGATCGGTGGTCATGCGCCGGGTATACCCCCTGTCCGCCGATCATGCGGGGGCGGGGCGGTCGAACCGCGCACCACCAGGCGGCCGGGCAGCGACACCGGCGCGGGCGCGCCGCCGCCGAGCAGCTCCAGCAGCGCCGCCATGCCGCGCGCCCCGAGCTCGGCGGCGGGCAGCCGGACGGTGGTGAGCTCGGGCTCCAGCGCGGTCGCGAGCTGGTCGTCGTCGAAGCCGGTCACCGACAGGTCGCCGGGGACGGCGAGGCCGCGCGCCCGCGCCGCCTTGTAGGCGCCGGCGGCCATCGCGTCGTCGTCGCAGACGAGCGCCGTCGGCGGGTCGGGGGCGTCCAGCAGGCCGAGCGCCGCCGCGCGGGCGCCGCCGACGGTGAGCGGCCCGGCGGCCCGCCGGTAGGAGCCGCCGGGCAGCGCCCGGACGGCCGCCGCGAGCGCCTCGCCGCGGGCCCGGAACGTCCACTGGTCGATCGCGGCCGCCACGTGCCCGACGCGGCGGTGGCCGAGCGCGCCGAGGTGCGCGGCGAGCGCCGCCATCCCGCCCGCCACGTCGAAGTCGACCGTCGGGGTCGGCCCCGCCGGGTCGCTGTCGAGCATCACCGCCGGCGTTCCGGGGAACCGCGCCACCGCCTCGACGGCCAGCGACGAGGCGAGGATGCCGTCGATCGCCTCGTGCGGCGCGGCGAACGGGCTGCGCGCGGGCCCGGCGTCGTCGGGCCAGGGCAGCACCACGATCCCGAAGCCGTGCTCGGCGGCGACCCGCGCCGCGCCCGCGTGCACCGCGCCGAAGAACGGCGCCGACAGCGTCGGGATCATCAGCAGGACGGTGCGGGTCGTCCCGAGGCGCAGGCTGCGCGCGGCGAGGTTCGGCCGGTAGCCGAGCCGGTCCGCGGCCGCCCGGACGGCGCCCGCGGTCGCCGGGGAGATCCGGCCCTCCCACTTGCCGCCGAGCACCAGCGACACCGTGGACTGCGAGACGCCGGCCGCGCGCGCCACGTCCCTGCTGGTCGGGCGGGCGCCGGGCACGCGGCCTCCTTCGGGGAACGGCGATGTGGCCGCGATCAGGGTAGCGAGGACCCGCCCGGAGATGGTTGGCTGGACACCGTTGGTAATACGTATGACTGGATCGGACGGTGCGGGCGATGCGGACCTATGTCGAGTTCCTGCGCGTGCGGCACGCCGCGCGGCTGCTCGGCGGCACCCTGCTCGGCCGGCTGCCGAACGGCATGGCGCTGCTGGCGATCGTGCTGCACGTCCGCGCGCACGGCGGCGGCTACCCGCTCGCCGGGGCGCTCGGCGCGGTGAACGGCCTCGCGACGGCCGCCGGGCAGCCCGTCCTCGGCCGCGCCATGGACCGGTTCGGGCAGCCGCGGGTGCTGCTGCCGTCGGCGCTCGCCGCCGCCGCGGGGTTCGCGCTGCTCGCCTGGACGGGCGTGCGCCCGCTGCCGGTCGCGGTGGCCGCCGTCGTCCTCGCCGGGTTCGCGACGCCGCCGCTGGAGGCGGGACTGCGCGCGCTCTGGCCGGACGTGCTGGACGGCCCCGACCAGGTCCAGGCCGCCTACGCGCTCGACGCCGCCGCGCAGGAGCTGCTGTTCACCCTCGGACCGCTGATCGTGGTCGGCGCCGCAGCCGTCTCGACCGAGGCCGCGCTGCTGCTCACCGGCGCCCTCGGCATCGCCGGGACGCTGGTGGTGGTGTGCGCGGGGCCGTCGCGCCGGTGGCGGGGCGCGCCGCGCGCGGCCGACTGGCTCGGCCCGCTGCGCGCGCCGGGACTGCGGGTCCTGCTGCTGTCGCTCGGCTTCGCCGGCGTCGCGCTCGGCGTCTACGCGATCGCCGTCGCCGCCTACGCCGAGCGCTCGGGCGTCCCCGCGCATTCGGGGCTGCTGCTCGCGGCGATGTCGGCGGGCGCGCTCGCCGGCGGCCTTGTTTACGGGGCGCGCCCCCGCACCGGCGCGCCGCACCGGCGGCTGCCGGTGCTGCTGGCCGCGCTCGCCGCCTGCTACCTGCCGCTCGTCTGGGCGCCGGGCCCGCCGCTGATGGCGGTGCTGGCGTTCGCCAGCGGCATCTGGCTGGCGCCCGTCCTCGCCTGCACGTTCTCGCTGGTGGACCGGCTCGCTCCGGCCGGGACGGTCACCGAGGCGTTCGCCTGGGTCGTCGCGACGATCTGCGCGGGCGGCTCGCTCGGCTCGTTCGTCGCGGGACTCGGCGAGTCCCTGGCGGGCGTCCCGGGCGCGTTCGCGGGCGCGGGCGCCGGCGGGCTGCTCGCGCTCGCCGTCTGCCTGCTCGGCGGGCGGGCGCTGCGGCCCGTCCCGGAGGACGCCCCCGCGCCCGCCGCCGCGCGGGCCTGAGCGGGGGCGGGCGCGCGCCGGGTCAGATCCAGGAGCCGAACCAGATCCGCGCGTGCCAGGCGTCGTAGGTGATCGTCTGGGCGGCGAGGATCGGGTAGAAGTAGCCGAAGTTGGCGAGCACGACGAGGACGAACGCGCCCGCCGCCGCGGCGCCCGCGACCCGCCGCACCCCCGCGACGGGCGGCGCCGGCTCGCCGGTCAGCGCGTTCACCCCCGGCCGCGGCGCCGGCCCGATCAGGTAGCCGAGCACCAGCACCACCGCGATGATCATGAAGGGGATCAGCGGGGTGGCGTAGAACAGGAACATCGTCCGGTCCTCGAACGCCGACGGGAACCAGGTCAGCCAGCCCGCGGCGAAGCCGAGCAGCGCCGCGCCGGCCCGCCAGTCGCGCACCATCAGCCAGATCACCAGCGTGACGGCGAGCGCGGCGAGCGCGCCCCACCACAGGGCCGGCGTCCCGATCCCGAGGATCTCCCGCGAGCACCGGTCGGCGCCGCAGGCGCCCTTCGGCTCGACGTAGAAGAACGCCACCGGGCGGCGCAGCACCGGCCAGTCCCACGGCCACGACTGGTAGGGGTGCTTGGCGTGCAGGCCGGTGTGGAAGTGCAGCATCTCGGCGTGGTAGCGCCAGAGGTCGGGCAGCGCCTCGAACGGCCGCAGCAGCGGGTTGGACGCGACCTCGCCGCGCCCCCAGCCGCCCGCCCGGAAGATCCAGCCCCACCAGGACGCCAGGTAGGTCACCGCCGCCACCAGGACGAGCTGCACGAACGCCGGGCCGGCCTCCAGCGCCAGCGCCCCGGCGGCGGGCCGCCGCACCCCGGCCGCGCGCCGCGCGCCGTAGTCCCACACGACGGCCATCAGCCCGAACGCGGCGATGTAGAAGACGCCGGTCCACTTGGTGGCGACCGCCATGCCGAGGCAGAGCCCGGCCGCCCACCGCCAGCCGTGCGCGACGAACGGCCCGAGCGCCCCGCCGAACCCGCGCTCGGTCCGGTCGGCGAGGATCCGCCGCGAGCGGTCCCGGTCGGCGACCAGGCAGGCGAACCCGGCGAGGATCCAGAACATGACGAACACGTCGAGCAGCGCGGCCCGGCTCGTCACGAACGCCAGGCCGTCCACCGCGAGGAGCAGCCCGGCGGCGCAGCCGAGCAGCGTCGACCCGGTCATCCGGCGCGCCAGCCGCGCCAGGATCAGCACCGACAGGGTGCCGGCGAGCGCGGGCACGAACCGCCACCCGAACGGGGTGGCGCCGAACAGCCACTCGCCGAGCGCGATCATCCACTTGCCGCCGGGCGGGTGCGCGACGAACGCGCCGCCGTCCGCCCAGATGTTCGCGTGCGGGTCGGCGATGAGCAGCTTGTCGGCGTCCTTGACCGTGTTGCGCTCCCACCCGAACTTCAGCAGCGCGAGCGCGTCCTTGGCGTAGTAGGTCTCGTCGAAGACCACGGCCTTCGGCTCGCCCAGCCGGTAGAAGCGGAGGAACCCGGCGAGCGCCGTGACGAGCAGCGGCCCGAGCCAGCCGAGCAGCGGGCTGCCGGGGACCGCGGGCGCCAGCCGGTCGCGCAGGCGCGGCAGCCGGTCCGCGTCCTCCTCGATCAGGTGCGCCGGGGTGTGTTCCGTCGTCGCCATCCCGCCATCGTAGGGGCGGGCCGCGGGCGGGACCGGCCGGGTGGCGCGCGGGAGGGTCAAGTCGCGCAACAATTGACAGGTGACGGGGACGACGGAGACGAGCGGGACGACAGGGCCGGCGGGCACGATGGGGACGCTCATGCTCGGCGCCGCGCCGATCGGCCGCCCCGAGGACGCCTCGCCGCGCCTCCGCGCCGCGCTGGCGGCCGCGCCGGTGGTGGCGGCCGAGGACACCCGGCGGCTGCGGCGCCTCACCGCCGACCTCGGCGTGCAGACCACCGGCCGGGTCGTGTCCTACTTCGACCAGAACGAGCGGGCGCGCGCCGCGGAGCTGCTGGAGGAGCTGCTCGCCGGCCGCGACGTCCTCGTGGTCACCGACGCGGGCCTGCCCGGCGTGTCGGACCCCGGCTACCGGCTCGTCGTCGCGGCGGTGGCGGCGGGCGTGCCGGTGACGGTGCTGCCCGGCCCGTCGGCGGTGACGACGGCGCTCGTCATGTCGGGGCTGCCGACCGACCGGTTCTGCTTCGAGGGGTTCCCGCCGCGCAAGGCGGGCGAGCGCGCCCGCCGCCTCGCCGCGCTCGCCGCCGAGCCGCGCACCATGGTGTTCTTCGAGGCGCCGCACCGGCTCGCCGCGACGCTCGCGGCGATGGCGGACGCGTTCGGCGCGGACCGCCCGGCGGCGGTCTGCCGCGAGCTCACCAAGACCTACGAGGAGGCGCGGCGCGGGCCGCTCGCCGAGCTCGCCGCCTGGGCCGCCGAGGGCGTCCGCGGCGAGATCACCCTGGTCGTCGGCGGCGCCCCCGAGCCCGCCGGGCTGACCGACCCGGGCGACCTCGCCGCCGCCGTCGCGGCCCGCGAGGAGGACGGCGTCCCGCGCAAGCAGGCGATCGCCGACGTCGCCAGGGAGAACGGCCTGCCGAAGCGCGAGGTGTACGACGCCGTCCTCGCCGCCAAGGAGTAGTGGCCGCGCCAGAAAGCCGTCACCCCCGCGCGGAACGGTCCAGGACGGCGTTCCGCGCGCCCGTTCCGGGGGCATACTCGGAGATGCCGGCGCGCCGGCCCCACGGGGGGACCGGGGCGCGCGAGGCGGTCACCCGAGGGGGTGGGGGTCATGCGGGACGCATGGTCGAGCCACGAGGTCTGGGTCTACGAGTGCCTGTGCTGCGCGGCGAGCTGGGACGAGGAGTTCGAGGTCCGGCACACCGCCGACGGGCACGGGGGCGAGGGCGTGGTCTACGAGCACGCCGGCCACCGCTGCACCGTCCCCTGGTGCGACGACCACACCTGCGCCGCCTGCGGCAGCCAGAACGTCAAGGCGTTCTCGGCCCCGTGGCGCAGGCGGGCCACCGCACCGGAGGCGCGGCGCGACAGCGGGCTGGAGATGCTGTTCCGGCTCCGCCGCCTGCACGCCTGGTAGGCGGTCCGGGGGCGCCTACGCCGGCCCGTCGACGCTCTCCGCGGGCGCCGTCGCGGGCTGGGCTGCGGGCTCAGCGGGGGCCGCCGCGCGGCGGCGGAACCGCCGGGCGAGGCCCGCGCGCGCCTCCGGCGTGAACGCGAGCGCGGCCGCGATGCAGGCGAGCGGCACCGTCGGCAGGATGTAGCGGTAGTCGAACTCGGCGGTGGCGGCGGGCGCGAGCAGCAGCCCGGTGCCGAGCGCCCACGGCAGCAGCGCCGCGAGCGTCCCGTGCCGCTCGCGCGCCTTCTCGGCGCGGCGGCCCCAGCGGCGCCAGGTGGACGCGACGACGCCGAGGCCGACCAGGAGCAGGACGCCGAGCAGCGTCCCGGGCAGGTACGCGACCGACTGGTAGCCGCGCATGATCCCGGCGAACGGCTCGTTGACGCGGGTGCGGATCGGGCCGTGCTCGTAGCGCTCGGCGTCGTCGGTGGCGGTGCCGCCGCTCGGCGACGGCCACTCGCCGAGGTCCTCGGAGGTGGCGCGGAACCGGTACCGGTCGTAGGTGGCGCGGTCGGGGAAGACCGGCCGGTTCCAGGTGAACGAGCGCAGGAAGTCCGTGCCGACGACCTTCAGGTAGTCGCCGGGCTGGGCGAGGATGGCGCGGCGCGCGAACGGCCCGGCGACCTCGATCTTCTCGCGGCCGAACCGGGAGCCGGAGTAGCGGTTCAGCGGGGAGGCCCGCTGCCAGAGGGAGTCCTGGGAGAACCGCATCCGGTTGGCGGGCTCGACGCAGAGCGGCATCTCCTCGACCGGCACGTCCATCTTGTGGCAGTCGGCGAACTTGGAGACCCGCGAGTACAGCATCAGCGAGCCGCTCTCCACGACGGTGAACCGGCCGTTCTCGACCTTGTACCAGCCCATGTAGGCGACGACCGGGACCAGGCACGCCACCGCGAGGACCGCGACCGTCCGCCAGGGCGTCCGGCGGACGATCAGGAAGAACAGGACGCCGAACAGCACCGGCATGCCGACCGAGCGGGTCAGCCAGACGAGGCCGACGAGCAGCCCGGCGGCGGCCGCGACCCGCTTGCCCGGCCGGCCGTGCCAGAGCAGCAGGGTGACCGCCGACACCAGCAGGAACATGAACAGCGTGTCGGACATGATCAGCTGTTCGAGCTGGATCTGGTAGGCGTCCAGCAGCACCGGGGCGGCGGCGAGCGAGGCGCCCCAGCCGGGCAGCCCGAACCGGCGCCGCAGCAGCAGGTAGATCATGGCGCCGGCGCCGAGGCCCATGAGGTGCTGCACGAACACCACGAGCGCGAAGCTGTGGAAGGGCCGGAGCAGCAGCAGCAGGAACGGGTAGCCGTCCGGGCGCATCATGTCGGGCGTCGGCCAGAGCGCGACCTGCACGTAGTTGAAGCTGTCGGTGAACCACATCGCGGGCGTGTAGCCGGCCATCGCGATCAGGCGCAGCAGCACGGCGGCGGTGATGAGGGCGAGGAACGGCCGGTGCGCGCGCCACCCGGCGGTCGCCCGGACGGCGGTCGCCCGTGCGGCGGTCGCCCGGACGGCGAACGATGCTGCCATGCGTCGGTCTCCTGGGTGTCGCCGGCCGGCGGCCGCGGGACGGGTCGGGCGGGGTTCGGTCCCCGTCGATCAGACGGGCGGATCGGCCGGGCGGTTCGCCCGGGTGGTCGGGTCAGGCGGGTCCGGCGGTGCTGCCGGGTCCGGCGGGTCGGTCGGGTCAGGCGGGTCCGGCCGCCGACTCGGTGTCGCGGACGGCGGGTCCGGCCGGCCGCGCGTCCTCGCGCGGCGCCGGGCGGGCGCGGGCGGTGCCCGGCCGGCCCGGCCGCCAGGCGAGCGCCGCCGCCAGGCAGGCCATCGGGACGGCCGGCACGACGTAGCGGTAGTCGAACTCGGCGGTCGCCGCGGGCGTCACGAGCAGGCCCGCCACCACCCCGAAGGGCAGCAGCACCGGCCCGAGCCAGTCGCGGCGGCGGGCGACCCCCGCCACCGCCAGGAGCAGAAGGATACCGACCATCGTGCCGCGCAGGTAGAAATGCGCCTGGTAGAAACGCAGGAACCGGGCGTAGGGCTCGACGACGCGGGTGTCGCCGGAGCCGTGCTCGTAGGCCGTGACGTAGGGCTCGGCCCACTGCGGCACCGGCTCCGTCGTGGCCCTGAACTGGTACAGGTTGTAGGTGAAGGCGTCGGGGTAGACGGTGCGCTTCCAGAAGAAGACGCGCGCCACGTCGTAGCCGACGGCGCTCAGGTAGTCGCCGGGCTGGGCGACGATCGCCCGCTTGGCGAAGCGGCCCGCCAGGGCGCTCTTGTCGTTGCTGAACATGTCGCCGGGCACCCGGAACAGCGGCGACTCGTCGCCCCACACGTAGAACTGCGAGGACGGCCGCTCGCGCGGCGCGACCTCGGTGCAGAGCGGCATCTCCTCGACCGGCACGTCCATCTTGTGGCAGTCGGCGAACTTCATCACCCGCGCGTACAGGAACGGGCCGCTGCTGTTGCTGAGCGCGAACTTGCCGTGGGCGGCGTGGAACCAGGTCGCGTAGCCGGCGAGCGGCAGCGCGCACGCGACGAGCGCGACCCCGAGCGACGTCCAGCGGATGCGCCGGATCACCAGGTAGACGAGCACCACCATGAGCAGCGCCATGCCGATCGAGCGGGTCAGCACGGCGGCGGCGAGCAGCAGCCCGATCGCGGCCGCGCGCGCCGGCGTCACCGTCCGCCACCAGAGGACGGCCGTGACGAGCACGGTGATCAGGAAGGTGAACAGGGTGTCCGACAGGACCATGTGCTCCAGCTCGACCTGGTACGCGTCGAGGAGCACGGGGGCGGCGGCGAGGGTGGCGAGCCACCGGGGGCAGCGCAGGCGGCGCTTCAGCAGCGCGTAGATCAGGACGGCGGTGCCGAGGCCCATCAGGTGCTGGAGCGCGACGACCAGCGCCAGCGAGTGGAACGGCTCCAGCGCCTGGAGCAGGAACGCGTAGCCGTTCGGGCGGACGATGTGCGGCTCGGCGTCGATGGCGCTCTGCACGTACTGGAAGCCGTCGTTGAACCACATCGCCGACCGGTAGCCGAGCATCGCCGCGACCCGCAGCAGCAGGCCCGCGGTGAGCAGGGCGAGGAAGGGCCAGTGGCGGGCGGCGCGGCGGAGCGTCCGGTCGATCCGGGCCCGGGGCGGCGGCGATCCGGGACCGCGCCGCCTCCGCAGCGCGGACGCCCAGGTCAGGGCGCGCCGCGCGCCGGCCTCGGTGGCGTTCGACAACGCGCCACTACCTCCCAAGGTCGGCTGAGCCCGTATCATCGGTCCTCAGCATGCCGTTCGCGCCCTACGGACCGCGGGACGCCGCGGCGTGGAAATCGTGCCGGTCTCCGCATTTCGCCGATGTCTCGCGGCTCGGGCGGCGGCTACCGGTAGCCTCTGAACCCTGCAAGAGCAGAAGCGAGATTAGTCGAAATCCCCAGATCCCGTATCCAAGGGGACGGCAAGGAGTCGACATGGAACTTACTGTAGTGATGCCGTGTCTCAACGAGGCGGAGACGGTCGAGACATGCGTCCGCAAGGCCGTCGCCTGCCTCGCCGAGCACGGGATCGACGGTGAGGTCCTGGTCGCCGACAACGGCAGCACCGACGGCAGCCAGGCGCTCGCCGAGGCCGCCGGCGCCCGGGTCGTGCACGTCACCAGCAAGGGCTACGGCAACGCGCTGCTCGGCGGCATCCGCGCCGCCCGCGGCGAGTACGTCATCATGGGCGACGCCGACGACAGCTACGACTTCACCTCGCTGCTGCCCTTCGTCGAGGAGCTGCGCGCGGGCGCCGACCTGGTCATGGGCAACCGGTTCAAGGGCGGCATCGCCAAGGGCGCCATGCCGCCGCTGCACCGCTACCTCGGCAACCCGGTGCTGTCGTTCGTCGGCCGGCTGTTCTTCAAGAGCCGCATCGGCGACTTCCACTGCGGCCTGCGCGGCTTCCGCCGCGACGTGGCGCTGTCGCTCGGGCTGCAGTCCAGCGGCATGGAGTTCGCCAGCGAGCTGGTGGTCAAGTTCACCACCTTCGGCTACAAGGTGACCGAGGTCCCGACGACGCTGGCGGTGGACGGCCGGTCGCGGCCCCCGCACCTCAACACCTGGCGGGACGGCTGGCGCCACCTGCGCTTCC
This sequence comes from Actinomadura parmotrematis, assembly GCF_019458805.1. Classification (GTDB taxonomy): domain Bacteria; phylum Actinomycetota; class Actinomycetes; order Streptosporangiales; family Streptosporangiaceae; genus Spirillospora; species Spirillospora parmotrematis. The sequence continues at coordinate 392,635 of NZ_JAIBOA010000002.1, read as the reverse complement.
TCATGCTCTACAGCCCGCGCTGGCTGTTCCTCATCCCGGGCCTGCTGCTGATGGCGCTCGGCCTCGCCGCCGGGATCGCGCTGTCCACCGGCCCGGTCACCGTCGGCGAGATCGCCTTCGACGTCGACACCCTCGTCGGCGCGTCGGCGATGATGGTCATCGGCTTCCAGGCGGTGCTGTTCGCGCTGTTCACCAAGTCCTACGGCGTCGCCGAGGGCTTCCTGCCGCCGACCGACCGGATGCGCAGCTTCCTGCGCAGCTGGTCGCTGGAGCGCGGCCTGATCATCAGCGGCGTGCTCGCCGTCGCGGGCCTCGCCGGCCTGGTCGCCTCGGTGGCGCACTGGAAGCTGCGCAGCTTCGGCGAGCTCGACCCGCGCGAGTCGCTGCGCCTGGTGGTGCCGTCGGCGACGGCGCTGATGATGAGCTTCCAGGCGCTGCTCGGCACGTTCTTCCTGTCGATCCTGAACATCCGCCGCGCCTCGCACCCGGCGACCGAGCCGGGCGCCGCCGACGAGTCGACCGTGCAGGACGCGCTGCACGCCCGTCCCGCCGCACCCGCCGCCCCGGCCGCCGAGCCGGCGGCGGACGCGGCCGGGCTGGGCGGCCGGGACTGACCCGCCGATGCCCCACCTGATCGACCCGGGGGAGGTGGCGCTGCGCCTCGTGGCGTTCGCCGCCTGCGCCGCCCTCATGATCGCCGGCTGGCGGCGCGGGTGGCGGCCCTCCCTCAAGGCGACGCTGGCGGTCGCGCTCGCGCTGCGGGTCCTGCTGCTGGTCGTGGCGGGCGACTTCAAGCCCTACGACCTGCACATCGACTTCCACCGCGCGGGCGTGAACGCGCTGGAGCACCGCGACCCCATCCTGAACGCGCCGCAGACCGGCTGGAACTACCTGCCGACCTACGCGCTGTACCTGGCGACGAACGTGTTCGCCGAGCGCCATCTCGGCGTCCCGTGGATGGTCGTCAGCCGGATCGGGCCGATCCTGTTCGACCTCGGCGTGATCGTGCTGGTCGGGCTGCTGGCGTCGGCGCGGTTCCGCCCGACCGCCCGCTTCCTGTACGCCGCCAACCCGCTGACGGTGCTGGTGTCGGCGGTGCACGGCCAGATGGAGCCGCTCTGCCTGCTGTTCGCGCTCGGCGCGTTCGTGCTGGTGCTGCGCGGCCGGTTCGGCGACGAGGAGCCGGGAGCACCCGTGCCCGCGCTCACCGGCCGCCGCGTCCTGGCCGCCGGGGTGCTGATCGCGCTGGCGATCTCGGTGAAGACCTGGCCGGCGCTGTTCCTGCCCGCACTGCTGATCGCACTGCCGACGTGGGCGTACCGGGCGCGGCTCGTCGCGGCGATGGGCGCGGTCCTCGCGCTGCTGTTCGTCACGATGCCGCTGACCGTCGGCACGCCCGTCGCCAAGCTGCCCGAGGTCGCCGGCGTCATGATCGGCTACCACCCGGTCGTCGGCACGTTCGGGTGGACGTCGGTGGTGCTGTGGGCGCATCCCGTGCCGGCCGACCGGCTGCTGCACGACCCGCTGACGGTCGCGCTCGGCAGCGCCGGGTCGCTGCTCACCCTCGCCGCGATCGCGGCGGCGGTGTGGTGGTGGCGGCGCGCGCACCCGGTCGACCTGGCGATGGTGAGCGCGTCGGCGTTCCAGGTGGTGACGGCGTCGCACGGCGTGCAGTACCTGGAGTGGGCGGCGCCGTTCGCGATGGCGCGCCCGGCCCGCCGCACCGGCCTGATGACGGTCGCGATCGGCCTGTACGCCGGGTTCGGCTACCTGGTGATGACGATGACCCGCAACTGGGCCGCCGTCGCGCCCTACTACTACATGAGCAGCCTGCTGGTGATCGCGGCGATCGTGGCGGCGCTGCCGTGGGCGCGGCGCGTCTGGTCGCCGCCCGCCGCCGGCGGCCCGGACGAGGGGCGGGGCGAGCCCGCGCTGGCGGGCGCGGCGCGGTGACCGGCGCGCTGGCGGCGGCGGGACGCGTCCGCGGCGCGGAGCCGCCGGGCCGGGCGCGCCGGGCGTGGGCGCTCGTGCGCCGCCACCGGGTGGCGGCGGTGCTGCTCGTCCTCGCGGTCGCGCTCCGGGTCCTGGCGATGCTGGCGCGGCGCCCCGGCGAGGTGTACTGGTACGACTCCTACGAGTACCTGCGGTTCGCGCTCGACCCGAAGCCCGCCCAGGAACTGCATCCGGGCGGCTACGGGATGCTCCTCTGGCTGCTGCGGCCCTTCCACAGCATCGCCCTGATCGTCGCGTTGCAGCACCTGATGGGGCTGGCGGCGGGCCTGCTCGGCTACGCGACGCTGCGGCGCCGCGGCGTCGCGGGGTGGCTCGCGGCGGTCGCGATGGTCCCGGCGTGGTTCGACGTGGAGCTGCTGCACCTGGAGCACGCCGTCCTGTCGGACACGCCGTTCATGCTGCTGGTGACGGCGGCGGTGTGCGCGCTGCTGTGGTCGCCGCGGGTGTCGGTGCGGGCGGCGGCGCTCGCGGGGCTGCTGCTGGCGCTGTCGGCGCTGGTGCGGACGACGGCGCTGCCGCTGCTCGGCCTCGTCCTCGTCTGGCTGCTGCTGAAGCGGGCGGGCCGGCGGCAGCTCGTCGCCCTGGTGGCGGTGGCGGCCGTCCCGGTGGTGCCGTACGCGTTCTGGTACCACGCCGAGTACGGGCAGTACAAGCTCGCGGGCGGCGACGGGTCGGCGCTGTGGGCGCGGACGCGGACGTTCGCGGACTGCGCGAAGATCAAGCCGCCGCCGGCGGAGGCGCGGCTCTGCCCCGATCCGCGGATCACCGCGGACGCGGCGTCGGAGTACTTCTGGATCGGCGAGATCACCCGGCCGCCGGGGCGGGCCGCCAACGACGCGCTCGCCCGCTCGTTCGCGCTCCGCGCGATCAGGGCGCAGCCGCTCGACTACCTGCACGACGTGCTCGCCGACCTGTCGCTGACGTTCGCCTACCCGGCGAAGGCGCACCCGAAGCGGCTGCCGCCGGTGTACTACTTCACCGACGACGTCGAGCCGCTGTCGAACGAGCCGACGGCGCACGAGACGATGCGCGCCTACGACCCGTCGGTCCGCGACACGCGCCCGGTGGGGCCGTGGAGCGGGCTGCTGGTGGCGTACGGGCTGCACCTGCCGGGCCCGGCGCTCGGCGCGGTGCTGCTGCTCGGCGCCTACGGGGTCGTGCGGCGCGGCCGGGGCCCCGGCGCGCGCCTCGCGGTGCTGCTGCCGTGGGGGATGGCGGTGGCGCTGCTGGTGCTGCCGGTGGTGGTGCTGGACTTCGACCACCGGTACGTCATGCCGGTGCTGCCGGTCGCCGGGATGGCCGCCGCGCTGGCGTTCGCCCGCCGCCCGCTCGCGGCCGGGGACGGGCGGCCGGTGGAGCCGCCGGGGCCGTCAGGAGCGCTGCCAGAGCTGCAGGACTGAGTCCGAGGACCGCCACAGCAGCCGCCAGCCGGGCGTGATCGTCGGGTCGACGCCGTCGGAGCTCTGCGGTTCCTGGCCGCGCCAGTGGGTGTAGAGCAGCGGGCCGTCGGCGGCGCCGGCGGGCAGGGCGGGCGAGGTCTGCGGGAAGGTGTGCAGGGTGCCGTCCCAGGTCCGGGCGCCGGTGGGGGAGCGGACGTAGAACGACATGGTCTGGCCGAGCCGCTCGTCCGCCCAGATGTCGGTGACGCGGGTGTTGCCGTCCAGCCAGCCGCGCAGCTCGCTCCAGGCGTCGTCGCGGGGCTGCTCGGCGACCGTCCTGGCGGCGGGCACGAAGTAGGCGGCGGCGAGGACGGCGAGGAGGGCGGCGACGGCGGGGCGGCGGCGGTCGCCGAGGCGGCGGGCGAGCGGGGCGCCGTAGGCGCGGGCGAGCAGGACGGCCGAGCCGAGGCCGCCGGCGGCGAGGGCGGGCAGCACCGCGAACCAGTAGCGGGCGAGCCAGCCGCGCAGCGAGATGTCGTGCGGGTCGAGCAGGCCCGACAGCAGGGTGAGCGGCGCCCAGAGCGCGGCGAACCAGACCAGGGTGAGGGCGAGGCGCCGGTCGCGGGTGAGCGCCCAGCCGACGATGTTGAGGGCGAGCGCGGCGATGAACAGCGCGCCGAGCGGGCTCCAGTCGAGCATGGCGCGGAAGAACGAGCCGAGCGCGAGGGCGCGGGTGACCGGCTCGGAGGGGGCGCCGCCGTGCTCGGCGGCCGACCGCAGCTCGATCAGCGGGTCGCCGAAGACGGCCAGGTTGTGCAGCAGGTTGACGGCGAGGGTGCCGAGCATGGGGCCGGCGACCACGACGATGCGGCGGAGCGGGATGCGCAGCAGCAGCATCATGAACGGGATCGCGATGTACATGAACGCCAGGAACTCGCGGGCCAGGAACGCCGACCCGAAGCAGAGCCCGGCGGCGGCGAGCAGCCAGAGCTGGCGGCGCCCGGTGCGGCGGGCGGCGACGACGAGGCCGGCGACGCCGAGGGCGAACAGGCCGGCGCCGGGCATGTCCGGCAGGACCGCGCCGGTCGACCAGGTCACGTCGTGGCCGTAGGGGCTGACCGAGACGAAGAAGGGGTGGACGAGCAGCAGCGCGGTCGCGGTGAGCCCGACCGCGTCGCCGAACAGCGAGCGGACCGCCAGGTAGCAGCCGACGAAGAACAGGCAGCCGCTCGCCGCGGCGACCGCGGTGTAGGCGGCCTGCCCGTCGCCGAGCAGGAGCTGGGCGAGCTTGACCGGCAGCACCAGGCCCATGCGGGTGACCTGGTGGGGCACGTCGAGGAACGGCTCCTTGTCCAGGTCGATGTGCGGCCAGAGGTGCCCGGCGGTGAAGACGTAGTACGGGTCGGCGTACAGCGGCGGCGGCAGGATCGCCCACAGCACCGCCAGGCTCGCGGCGGCGACCAGCAGCGACAGCCAGAGGACGCGGCGGCGCGGCACCCATGACGGCAGCCACGCCGGGGCGGCCCACCGGGGGGACGCCCGCCCGTCCCGCGGCGGGCGGCGTGGCGCGTCGGACGTACGGGGTGTGATGCTGGTCACTGCTCGCCCTCGACTTCGACGGTCGGTGAAACCTCGACAGGATAACGGGTCACTGTTCCGTTTTGTACGCTCCCGTCCGGGTGGACGGCTGCATTCATCACCCCTGGCCGCCCGTGCTCACCTGGCTTTATGAGTTCTTCCTCAATTTTTGTCGCGCCATTGGCGGCGCGTTTTCCCGGACGCCTTTTCCGGGGCGTCGGGGAACCCGTCCGGAAAGGGCGGGACCGCCGACGCCGCGCGGCGGGCGCCGGTATCCGCAGGGGGGAGGCGGGAGAAGGGCGGGCGGCGCCGCGACCGGCGCGCCCGGGAACGGCCACCGTACCAATTCCGTGCCGGAGGCGGCGGGCGCGGCGGCGGCCCGGCGCGCGGGCCGGGCCCGCCGGCGGCGCCGATATGCGTACGTGCGGCGCGGCCCGGACCTCTACCCTGGACACATGTCCTCGCCCAGCCGCCACATCCTCACCGCGCCCGCCTGGCCGTACGCCAACGGGCCCCGCCACATCGGGCACGTCTCCGGTTTCGCGCTGCCCAGCGACATGTTCAGCCGCTACCAGCGGATGGCGGGCAACCAGGTGCTGATGGTGAGCGGCACCGACGAGCACGGCACCCCGATCCAGGTGCAGGCCGACAAGGAGGGCGTCACCGCCCGCGAGCTCGCCGACCGCTACAACGGCGTGATCGCCGAGGACCTGCGCGGCCTCGGGATGTCCTACGACCTGTTCACCCGCACCACCACCCGCAACCACTACGCGGTGGTGCAGGAGGTCTTCAAGGGCCTGTACGAGAACGGGTACGTCTTCCCGAAGACGACGATGGGCGCGATCTCGCCGTCCACCGGCCGCACCCTGCCCGACCGCTACATCGAGGGCACCTGCCCGATCTGCGGGTACGACGGCGCGCGCGGCGACCAGTGCGACAACTGCGGCAACCAGCTCGACCCGATCGACCTCATCGACCCGGTGAGCCGCATCAACGGCGAGACGCCGGTGTTCACCGAGACCGAGCACTTCATGCTGGACCTGCCGGCGTTCACCGACGTCCTCGGCCGGTACCTGAAGGGCAAGCAGGGCCAGTGGCGGCCGAACGTGCTGAAGTTCGCGCTGAACCTGCTGGACGACCTGCAGCCGCGGGCGATCAGCCGCGACCTGGACTGGGGCGTGCCGATCCCGCTGGAGGGCTGGCGCGACAACCCCGCCAAGAAGCTCTACGTCTGGTTCGACGCCGTCATCGGCTACTTCTCGGCGTCGGTGGAGTGGGCGCGCCGCACCGGCGACCCCGAGGCGTGGCGGGCCTGGTGGCAGGACCCCGAGGCGCTGTCGTACTACTTCATGGGCAAGGACAACATCGTCTTCCACGCCGAGATCTGGCCGGCGATCCTGCTCGGCTACGGCGGCCAGGGCGACCGGGGCGGGAAGCCGGGCTCGCTCGGCGCGCTGAACCTGCCGACCGAGGTCGTGTCGTCGGAGTTCCTGACGATGGAGGGCCGCAAGTTCTCCTCCTCGCGGCAGGTCGTCATCTACGTCAAGGACTTCCTGGAGCGCTACGACGTCGACGCGCTGCGCTACTACATCGCGGTCGCCGGCCCGGAGAACCAGGACACCGACTTCACCTGGTCGGAGTTCGTGCGCCGCAACAACGACGAGCTCGTCGCGGCGTGGGGCAACCTGGTGAACCGGTCGGTGAACCTGGCCGCCAAGAACGTCGGGGCGATCCCGGCGGCGGGCGACCTCACCGACGCCGACCGGGCGCTGCTGGAGCGCAGCCGCGGCGCGTTCGCGACGGTCGGCGGCGAGCTGGAGCGGTCGCGGTTCAAGAACGGCATCACCGAGGCCCTGGAGGTCGTCCGGGACGCCAACCGCTACCTGTCGGACCAGGCGCCCTGGAAGCTGAAGGACGACCCGGCGCGGGTGGAGTCGATCCTGCACGTGGCGCTGCAGGTCGTCGACGACGCCAAGACGCTGCTCACGCCGTTCCTGCCGAACTCCTCGCAGAAGGTGTACGAGCTGCTCGGCGGCGAGGGCGTCTGGTCGGGGATGCCGCGCATCGAGACGGTGTCGGAGGAGGGCGGCCCCGACTACAGCGTCATCACCGGCGACTACGCGAGCGCGGCGGCCCGCTGGGAGTCGGTGCCGATCCGGCCGGGCGTGCCGCTCGCCAAGCCGACGCCGCTGTTCACCAAGCTGGACTCCTCGGTCGTCGACGAGGAGCTCGCCCGCCTCGGCGGCGGGGAGTGAGCGGCGAGAACACCGGCAGCCGGGCGCCGCAGGCGTTCGCGGCGGCGCCCGAGCCGCTGCCGGTGGAGGTCTTCGACAGCCACTGCCACCTGGACCTGGTGGAGCTGCCGGTCGCCGAGCAGCTCGCCGCGGCGAAGGCCGCCGGCATCGCGCGGGTCGTCACGATCGGCGTGGACCTGCCGACGTCGCGGCTCTGCGCCGACACCGCCGCGGCGTTCGACGACGTGTACGCGGGCGTGGCGATCCACCCGAACGACACGACGGGGATCACCGAGGACGTCCTCGCCGACATCGCGGCGCTCGCCGAGCGGCCGGAGGTCCGGGCGATCGGCGAGACGGGCCTGGACTACTACCGCGACTGGGCGCCCAAGGACGACCAGCACCGCTCGTTCCGCGCGCACATCGCCATCGCCAAGCGCACCGGCAAGGCCCTGGTGATCCACGACCGGGACGCGCACGACGACGTGCTGCGCCTGCTGGCCGAGGAGGGCGCCCCGGACACGGTGGTGTTCCACTGCTTCTCCGGCGACGCCGAGATGGCGCGGACCTGCGCGGACGCGGGCTACGTGATGAGCTTCGCGGGGAACGTGACGTTCAAGAACGCCGAGCCGCTGCGCGAGGCGCTGCGGGTCGCGCCGCTGGACCTGCTGCTGGTGGAGACCGACGCGCCGTTCCTCACCCCGGTCCCGAACCGGGGCAAGCCGAACGCCTCCTACCTGATCCCGCACACCGTCCGGTTCATGGCCGAGGTGAAGGGCGTCGAGGTGGCCGAGCTCTGCGCGGCGATCGCGGCGACCGGGGAGCGCGTCTTCGGCCCCTGGTGACGGACCGCTCCTGACGTCCGGGCCGGAGGGAAGGGCGCCCTCACCTTCCGGCGCGTCCGACCTGTCCCTGCGGAACGGTACGGACCGCCCTTTTCGCCTGACCCGCCTTCCACTGCATTCCCGCAGGCCAGAGCCCTGTGGCCGGGGCGGGACGGGCCGGTGGCGCCGGAGCGTCGCGCGGAGCGGGTGGCGGACCCCGGCGTAGTGCCTCTAGTGTCTGGCCACCGAACGGGCCGTTCCCCCGCGGCCCGGCCGTCTCTGGAGGAAACCCACCGTGCGTCGTCCCCCCGCGACCGCAGCTCTCTGCGCCCTCGTCCTGCCCGTGGCCCTGCTGTCCTCGGGGTGCGGCGGGGACGCCGCCGCCAAGCAGGGCCCGTCCGCGCAGGCGCCCGCCTCGGACGCGCCGCGCGCCACCCCGACGCCGCGCCCCGTCGCCATCGTCATCGACGGCAAGCGCAAGGAGGTGCAGAGCACCGGCACCACCGTCACCGAGGTGCTGGAGCAGGCGCGGGTCGAGCTCGGCGAGTACGACCTGACGGCGCCGGAGCGGGACCAGCCGGCCGGCGACACCATCAAGATCACGCGGCTGCTGTCCAAGCCGGTGGTGAAGGTCGTGCGGACCGAGGCGCCCACCGTCAAGAAGAAGGACTCCTCGCTCGCGCCGTTCTCGCAGAAGGAGAAGCGGGCCGGCAAGGCGGGCGTGAAGGTCGTGAAGACGGCGCTGGCGATGCGCAAGGGCAGGAAGGTCCGCGTCGTCCTCGCCGTGAAGGTCAAGTCGAAGCCGGTCGCGCGGATCCTGCTCGTCGGACCGACCGTCGCGAGCGGCGGCGACGTCGCCAAGCTCAACTGGGCGGGCCTCGCCAACTGCGAGTCGCACGGCAACCCCAAGGCGATCAACTCCGCCGGCTACTACGGCCTCTACCAGTTCTCCCTGGCCTCGTGGGCGTCGGTGGGCGGCTCGGGCCGGCCGAGCGACGCCCCCGCCGCCGAGCAGACCTACCGGGCGCAGCTGCTCTACAAGAAGGTCGGCGGCCGCTGGCAGGGGCAGTGGCCCAACTGCGGGCGGTTCCTGTTCAGCTGACCTGACACAATCGTCGATGTGGGGGACTCAACGACGGACGCGGCGGACGCGGCGGAGACCGCGGGCCCGGCGCTGCTCGGGCCGGCCGACGTCCGCGAGCTCGCGGCCGCGCTCGGCATCCGGCCGACCAAGCAGCTCGGCCAGAACTTCGTCATCGACGCCAACACGGTGCGCCGCATCGTGCGCGCCGCCGACCTGGCGCCGGACGACGTGGTGCTGGAGGTCGGCCCGGGGCTCGGGTCGCTGACGCTCGCGCTGCTGCCCGAGGCGCGCCGCGTCGTCGCCGTCGAGATCGACGGCGGCCTCGCCGCGGCGCTGCCGGTCACCGTCGCGGCCCGCGCGCCCGGCCTCGCGGACCGGCTGGAGGTCGTGCGCGCCGACGCGCTCCGCGTCACCGGGCTGCCCGGCCCCGCGCCGACGGCGCTGGTGGCGAACCTGCCCTACAACGTCGCGGTGCCGGTCGTGCTGCACCTGCTGGCGGCGCTGCCGTCGCTGCGGACGGCGCTGGTCATGGTGCAGGCCGAGGTCGCCGACCGGATGACGGCGGCGCCCGGCGGCAAGGTGTACGGGGTGCCGTCGGTGAAGCTCGCCTGGTACGGGCGGGCCCGCCGGGCGGGCGCCGTCGGCCGGGCGGTGTTCTGGCCGGCGCCGAACGTCGACTCGGGCCTGGTCGCCTTCACCCGCGGCGAGCCGCCGGCGACGCCCGCGTCCCGCGAGGAGGTCTTCGCCGTCGTCGACGCCGCGTTCGCGCAGCGCCGCAAGACGCTGCGCGCCGCGCTCGCCGGATGGGCCGGATCGGCCGCCGCCGCCGAGGCCGCGCTGCGCGCCGCGGGCGTCGATCCGCAGGCGCGCGGGGAAACCCTGGACGTGGCCTCGTTCGCCCTGATCGCCCAGTATCGTCCTGAGGGCGTGCCGGATCGGAGCGAGGCGGAGGACCATGCTGAAGCGGAGGGGCCGGGCCGCGGCCCTGGTGGCCCTGGCGGTACTGGCCGGCGCGGCGGCGGGCTGCTCTAGCGGCGCCCGCGCCACCCCCAGGATCACCACGACGGCCCGCGCCGGGGTGGCGCCGGTGCCGCCCGCCAAGGGCGCCTTCTTCGGCGTGTGGACCCCCGACCAGCCCCTGACCGGCGCCGACGCCGCGGAACCCGACCGCAAGGGCGACCTGCCGCCCCTCACCCGCGTCAAGGAGATCGAGAAGGGCCTCGGCCGGCAGCTCGACATCGCGCCGGCCTACCACTCCTGGACGGCGCGGTTCCCCGACGAGGCCGACAAGGCGGTGCTGGCGAGCACCCGCTACCTGATGGTCACCTGGGCGAGCGCCGACACCAGGGAGATCGTCAACGGCCGCTACGACGCGCTCGTGCGCGAGCGCGCCCGCGCGCTGAAGGCCACCGGCAAGCCGATCTTCCTGCGCTGGGCGCGGGACATGGACAAGGAGTCGCTGGCGGCGCGGATCCACTCGGGCGCCGACTACGTGGCCGCCTGGAAGCACCTGCGGGCGATCTTCGCGGCGGAGCGGGTCGCCAACGTCGTGTGGGTGTGGTGCCCGACCGCGTCGGCGTTCCAGGGCCCGACGCCCGCCTCCTACCCCGGCGACGACCAGGTGGACTGGGTCTGCACCGACGCCCAGCCCGGCGGCAACTACGACTACCGCGACCTGGTCGACACCATCGGCCCCTTCCAGCGGTGGGCCGCCGGGCACCCCAAGCCCGTCATGATCGCCGAGTTCGGGGTGCCGCGGTCCTACGGCACCCGCCGCGCCGAGTGGCTCCGCAAGGCCGCGCAGACCTTGCAGGACCCGCAGGTGAAGGCCGTCGTCTACTTCAACTCCGACGAGCAGGCGCAGGACCCCCGCGACGACCGGCGCGGCTACGCGCTGACCGCCGACCCGCACGCCCTGTCGGCGCTCCGCGAGCTGGCGACCACGCCCTACTTCAACCCGCGGAACCTGCCGGTGACGAGCGGCGGCTGACGTCGCGCGGGCGCGGGGGCGGCCCGCCGTCCCGTACGCTTCGGTGCGTGACATCGGTGACCGTTCGCGTTCCGGCCAAGGTCAACCTCTGGCTCGGGGTGGGCCCCGTCCGCGACGACGGGTACCACGACCTCGTCAACGTCTTCCACGCCGTCTCGCTGTTCGACGAGGTGACGGCCGCGCCCGCGGACGCCCTCGCGGTGACCGCGGCGGCGGCGCCGGGCGCGCGGGTGGCGATCGAGGGCGTCCCGCTGGGCGGCGACAACCTGGCGGCGCGCGCCGCCCGGCTCGTCGCGGCCCGGCTCGGCGTGGAGCCGCGCGTGGCCCTGGCGATCCGCAAGGCGATCCCCGTCGCGGGCGGCATGGCGGGCGGCAGCGCCGACGCCGCCGCCGCGCTCGTCGCCTGCGCCCGCCTCTGGGACGACCCGGCCGACCCGAAGCTCGACCTCGACGCGCTGCTCGCGCTCGGCGCCGAACTCGGCAGCGACGTGCCGTTCGCGCTGCTCGGCGGCACCGCCGTCGGGCTCGGCCGCGGCGAGCGCCTCACGCCCGTCCCGGCCGCCGGCCCCTTCCACTGGGTGTTCGCGACGGCGGACGGCGGCCTGTCCACCCCGGCCGTCTACGCCGAGTGCGACCGGCTGCGCTCCGCCGAGGGCGTCCGGGCGGCCTGGCCGCACGAGCCGCCGGAGCTCGCGGCGGCGCTCGCGGCCGGCGACGCGGCGGCGCTCGGCGCGGCCCTCGGCAACGACCTGCAGCCCGCCGCGCTCATGCTGCGGCCCTCGCTGCGCCGCACCCTGGACGCGGGGGCCGCGCTCGGCGCGCTCGGCGCGCTCGTGTCGGGGTCCGGCCCGACGTGCGCGTTCCTCGCCGCGGACGCCGAGCACGCCGCCGACCTCGCCCGCGTCCTCGCCGCCGAGGGCGTCGCGCGCGACACCGTCCGGGCGCACGGCCCCGTCCCGGGCGCCACCGTGCTCGACGCGGCGGCGGAGTGAGCTGGAGCGAGGTGGAGTGAGGACGCCCGACGGGCACTAGCCTTGAGAGTGCCGTGAATCTGATCAATGTTGAGAACATCAGCAAGGCCTACGGGCCGAAGCCGCTGCTGGGCGGTGTCTCGCTCGGCCTGGACGAGGGCGACCGCGTCGGCGTCGTCGGCCGCAACGGGGGCGGCAAGTCCACCCTCGTGGCGATCCTGGCGCGCACCGCCGAACCCGACGAGGGCCGCGTCACGCACGCCCGCGGCGCCCGCGTCGGCTACCTGACGCAGCGCGACGCGTTCCCGCCGGACGCCACCGTGCGCTCGGTCGTCCTCGGCGACCGCGCCGAGCACGAGTGGGCGGGCGACACCCGCGTCCGCGACATCCTCGCCGGGCTGCTGGCGGACCTGGAGCTGGACGCGCCGCTCGCCGGCATGTCCGGCGGCGAGCGGCGCCGCGTCGCGCTCGCCCGGCTGCTCGTCCCCGAGTCCGACCTGCTGGTCCTGGACGAGCCGACCAACCACCTGGACATCGAGGCCATCGCCTGGCTCGCCGCGCACCTGAAGGGCCGCAAGGACGCGCTGCTGGTCGTCACCCACGACCGCTGGTTCCTCGACGAGGTCACCGACCGCACGTGGGAGGTCGTCGACGGCAGGGTCGAGCGCTACGAGGGCGGCTACTCCGCCTACGTCCTCGCCAAGGCCGAGCGGTCGCGGATCGCCGCCGCCACCGAGGCCAAGCGGCAGAACCTGCTCCGCAAGGAGCTGGCGTGGCTGCGCCGCGGCCCGCAGGCCCGCACGTCCAAGCCGAAGTTCCGGGTCGACGCCGCGCAGGCCCTCATCGCCGACGAGCCGCCGGCGCGCGACGCCGTCGAGCTGACCAAGTTCGCCACCGCCCGGCTCGGCAAGACGGTGTTCGACCTGGAGGACGTCACCGTCCGCCTCGGCGACCGCGACGTGTTCGCGCACCTGACGTGGCAGCTCGGCCCCGGCGACCGGATCGGCCTGGTCGGGGTGAACGGCAGCGGCAAGTCGACGCTGCTGCGGCTGCTGGACGGCGAGGTCGCCGCGTCGTCCGGCAAGGTCGTGCGGGGCCGCACCGTGCAGCTCGCGCACCTGTCGCAGAACCTCGAAGAGCTGGACCCCGCCCGGCGGGTGCTGGAGTCGGTGGAGGAGATCCGCCGCCGCATCACCGTCGGCAAGCGCGAGTGGACCGCGAGCCAGCTCCTGGAGCGCCTCGGGTTCGCCGGCGACCGGCAGTGGACGCCCGTCGGGGACCTGTCGGGCGGCGAGCGCCGCCGCCTCCAGGTGCTGCGGCTGCTCATGGGCGAGCCGAACGTGCTGCTGCTGGACGAGCCGACCAACGACCTGGACATCGAGACGCTGACCGAGCTGGAGGACCTCCTCGACGGCTGGCCGGGCACCCTCGTCGTCGTCAGCCACGACCGCTACTTCCTGGAGCGCATCACCGACCGCGTCGCGGCGCTGCTCGGCGACGGCCGCATCGCGATGCTGCCGGGCGGCGTCGACGAGTACCTGGAGCGGCGCGCGTCCGGAGGGGCGGTCACGCCGCGCTCGACCGCCGCCGCGCCGGCCCCGGCGCCCGCTGCCGCCAAGCCGAAGGCGGGCGGCGACTGGAAGGCCCGCAAGGAGCTGGACCGCCTGGAGCGGCGCCTCGACAAGCTCACCAAGCAGCAGGCGGCGCTGCACGAGCAGCTCGCCGAGCACGCCACCGACTACGGCAAGCTCCAGGAGCTCGACGGGCGGCTGCGGGCGCTGCAGTCCGAGGCGGCCGAGGTCGAGGAGGAGTGGCTGATGCTCGCCGAGGACATCGGCTAGCGCGGCGCGGGCGCCTCGGCGGGCTCGTCGAACGGGATGAGCAGGGACCGCAGCAGGCCCGCGAGGGTCTCGCGGTCGGCGGCGCTGAGGCCGTCCAGGATGCGGTGCTCGCGCTCCAGCAGGTGCGCGAACGCCGCGTCCACCCGGGTGAGGCCCGCCTCGGTGAGGCGCACCTGCACGCCGCGCTTGTCGAGCGGGTCGGGGTGGCGCTCCACCAGGCCGGCGGCGGCGAGCCGGTCGATGCGGTTGGTCATGGTGCCCGAGGTGACCAGGGTGGCGCGGAGCAGCCGCCCGGGGCTCAGCTGGTAGGGGGAGCCCGCGCGGCGGAGCGCGGTCAGCACGTCGAACTCCCAGGACTCCAGGTCGTGCGCGGCGAACACGTCGCGGCGCGCGCGGTCCAGGTGGCGGGCCAGCCGGGACACGCGCGACAGGACGTGCAGCGGCCGCACGTCCAGATCGGGGCGCTCGGTGCGCCAGGCATCGACCAGCCGGTCGACCTCATCTTGCATGCCTCCACCCTACCTGTCTTGATATCGAGACGACTTTCTTGACATCAAGATACAGCTGGGGCATCATCTCTCTTGATGTCGAGACAACCACGGGCCGTCTGGGACCCCGCGCAGTACGGGGCCTACGCCGCCGAGCGCGGCCGCCCCTTCGCCGAGCTGCTCGGCCGCGTGCGCGTCCCCGCCGCCCGCCGGATCGCCGACCTCGGCTGCGGCTCCGGCGAGCTCACCGCCACCCTCGCCGAGCGCTGGCCGGACGCCGGCATCGACGCCCTCGACGCCTCGCCCGAGATGATCGACGCCGCCCGCGCCCACGCGACGCCCCGGCTCCGCTTCGCCGTCGGCGACGTCACCGCCTGGGAACCCGGCGGCCGCTACGACGTCATCGTCTGCAACGCCGTCCTGCAGTGGGTTCCCGGCCACCTCGACCTGCTGCCGCGCTGGCTCGCCGCGCTGAACCCCGGCGGCCGCCTGGCCTTCCAGGTCCCCGGCAACTTCGCCGCCCCGAGCCACGCCCTGCTCCGCGAGCTGTGCGCCGCGCCGCGCTGGCGCGCCGCCTTGGACGGCGCCGTCCGCTCGGATCCGGTCCTCGACGCCCCCGGCTACCTGGACGCCCTCGCCCGCGACGGCTGGGCCGTCGACGCCTGGGAGACCACCTACACCCAGGTGCTGCAGGGCGACGACCCCGTCCTGGAATGGGTGAAGGGCACCGCCCTGCGGCCCGTCCTCACCGCCCTCGGCCCCGCCGACGCCGCCGAGTTCCTCACCGCCTACGCCGCGCTGCTGCGCGAGGCGTACCCGGCCGCCCCCTACGGGACGGTCTTCCCCTTCCGGCGCGTCTTCGTCGTCGCCGGACCCCCCTAGACAGGGTGCCGCCCCCCGCCGAGGGAATCCACAATCCCCTGGGGTGCACCTCCCGCGGCGGGCGGCATCCAACGAACCCCGGTCTCGTGACCCGAGCCGGCGACCCCGGCCGGCGGCCGCCCCGGACGAACTCCGGGCGGCCGCCGGTGTCCCCCTCGCCGAACGGAGATCCCGCCGTGCTGTCCGCGCTGCACCACGTCCAACTGGCCGCCCCGCCCGGATCCGAACCGGAACTGCGGGCCTTCTACGGCGGCCTGCTCGGCCTCACCGAGGTCGAGAAGCCCGCCGAGCTCGCCAAGCGCGGCGGCGCCTGGTTCCGCGGCCCGAACGGCCTGGAACTGCACCTCGGCATCGAGCAGGACTTCCGCCCCGCCCGCAAGGCCCACCCGGGCCTGCTGACCGCCGACCTGGACGGCCTCGCCGCCCGCCTCCAGGCCGCCGGCCACACCGTCACGCCCGACGACCTGTTCCCGGGCCACCGCCGCTTCTACGCCGACGACCCCGTCGGCAACCGCCTGGAGTTCCTCCAGCCGCTCTGACCCGCCGCTACCGGCGCGCCACCAGCGCCGCCGCGACCGTCAGCGCGCCCCAGCCGGCCGCCACCGCCGCCGCCTTGCCCCGCTTGTCGCGCGGCAGCAGCGTCCCGAGCACCACCGCGTCCCCGAGATCGGCCGCCACCCGCGACGCCACCGCGACGTCCAGCGGCCGCCCCGCCGGAGCCAGCGCCACCGCGAGCCCGCCCACCAGGTCCCGGGCGCCCACCGCCCGCGTCAGCGTCGCGACGCCCGGCAGCGGATCGCCCCACTCGTCCACCAGCCCGCACGGCCCGGCCAGCACCTCCGGCTTGACCAGCAGCGCGGCCGAATAGGCCGCCGTCAGCGCACCCACAGCGCGCACCAGAACACTCATGCCCCTCACCTTCCCCCGACCCCACCCCCTACGCCCCGCCGTCCCCTGACCGCCGCCTCGGCCCGCCGCAGCCGCCGTCCCTCCTGCCAGAAGAGGGCCACCGTGCCGGCCGCATAGGCCGGGAAGAGGACGGCCATGAACCAGTCCATCGCCCCACCCCCGACCAGGATGTTCAGCAGCTCCAGCATGCCGGTGAGGAGGAACAGGCCGGGCACGACCCACACGGCCCACCGGCGCACACGGCGGCGGTGCGCGACGTACCGCAGCACCGCCTCGTCAACGGCCGGATCGGCCGGCGCCCGCCCTTCCCGCACGGCCCGCCGGACCTGCTCCAGCGTCCCGTCGTCACCGGTGACGCCCGCCCGCCGCAGCCGCCGCCGATGGTTCGCCGAGACGAGCACGAACAGACCCGCCCCGAATCCGGCCAGGCACACCGCCATCCCCGCGCCGTACGCCACGCTCGCGCCACCGTGCGCCCCCCGGAACCGATCGAGGAGCACCTGACCCACGACGGAGGAGGCCAACACGACGACGACCGTCCCGATCATGGCGACGGGGGAGCGCACCACTGGAAGTCCCATGCCCTCGAAGATCCCCGCGAGACGCCCGGCAAACGGCGGTGGCCCGATGCGGACGATCTACCCGCGCGCCCGGATCGCCGTCTCGGAGCGGGACAGGGAGCGCAGCTCGCGCCAGTGCGCGATCGGGATGCCGACGGCCATCGCCGCCAGCACCGCCGAACACGCCCAGAACAGCCAGGAGGCGGTGCCGCCGTGCGCGGCGCGGAACACGGCGTTGAACGCCATCAGCGCGAGGAACGGCGGGAACGCCCAGATCGCGATCCGCGCGTACCGGCGCCGCCGCGCGATGTAGGCGAGCGCCGGCGCGTCGTCCGCCGGTTCCTCGGGCGCCGTGCCGCGCGTCGTGGCCCGGGCGATCCGCCGCATCGCGGCCTCGTCGGAGACGCCCGCCAGCCGGAACGTCCGCTCCAGCACGGCCAGCAGCAGCCAGCCGAACAGCACGAGCGAGACGACCACGGCAAGGCAGAACGCGCCGAACAGCACGCCCCGGACGGCGCCGTGCGCCTCCTGCGCCGCCCCGAACAGCGCCCCGGTGCCCGCGCCGAGCACTCCGAGGACGACGAACGCGGCGACGAGGACCGGCGGTTTGTTCCAGGGAACGCGAGGAGACGACATGATCGGAAGATCCCCGGAGGGCGGCCCGCAAACGGCGGTGGCCCGATGCGGCCTACAGGGTCGGGACCTCGGTGTCGATCTCGTCGAGGAGGTCCTCGGGGCCGGAGGCCGGACCGTCGTCGTCCCGGCGGGCCTTGCGGTGCGCCTTCTCGGCCCGCGCCGCGGCCTTCGCCTCGTCCTTCTCGGCCCGCGCCGCCGCCTTCTCCGCCCGCCGCTCCGCGCGCTCCTGCTCCTTGCGGCGCTGCCGCGGGTCCAGCGACGGCTTCGGCTCCAGGCCCGACAGGCCGTTCCAGGCGAGGTTCACCACGTGCGCGGCGACCTCCTCGCGCTTCGGCCGGCGCACGTCCAGCCACCACTGGCCGGTCAGCGCCACCATCCCGACCAGCATCTGCGCGTACATCGGCGCGAACCGGTCGTCGTAGTCGTGCCGGTCCAGCTCCTGCGCCATCAGGTGCTCGACCTCACCGGCGATCTCCGACAGCAGGCTCGCGTAGCTGCCCGTGCCGGTGCCGCCGTGCGAGTCGCGCACCAGGATCCGGAACCCGTCCGGATGCTCCTCGATGTACTCCAGCAGCGCCAGCGCCGCCTTCTCCAGCTTCGTCCGGTAGTGCACCGCCGACGTCAGCGACTCGGTCACCAGGGCGAGCAGCTGCTCGAACTCGCGGTCCACCACGACGGCGTACAGGCCCTCCTTGCCGCCGAAGTGCTCGTAGACGACGGGCTTGGACACCCCGGCCGCGGCCGCGATCTCCTCGACGGACGTGCCGTCCAGGCCGCGCTCGGCGAAGAGCGTCCGCCCGATGTCCAGCAGCTGCTCGCGGCGTTCCTTGCCGGTCATCCGTTTGCGTCGGGATCTGGGAGCGGGTTCAGTCACGGTGTCAATTGTGGTGGTCACTCAGGCTGCTTTGCGCGCTTTGCCGCGAGCCGGTCCTCGTTCGGCCAGCGCACGTCGTGCGCCCAGCCGGCCTTCTCGAACAGGGCGATGATGCGGGCGCTGATGTCGACCTGCCCCTTCAGCACCCCGTGCCGCGCGCAGGTCGGGTCGGAGTGGTGCAGGTTGTGCCAGGACTCGCCGAGCGAGGGGATGGCGAGCCACCACACGTTGCGCGACCGGTCGCGGACCTGGAACTCCTCCTTGCCGAAGGTGTGGCAGATCGAGTTGATCGACCACGTCACGTGGTGCACCAGCGTGATCCGCACCAGCCCGGCCCAGAACAGCGCGGTGAGCGCGCCCTGCCACGACCAGGTGAGCAGCCCGCCGAGCGCCGTCGGCAGCAGGAACGACAGCGCGACCAGGCCGGGGAACCAGCGGTGCAGCACGACGAGGTCGCGGTCGTTCAGCAGGTCCTTGGCGAACCGCTGCTTGGAGGTGACGTCGCTGTGGAACAGCCACCCGTAGTGCGCCCAGCCGAGCCCCTTGGCGAGGGCCTTCCAGTCGTCCCCGAACCGCCACGGCGAGTGCGGGTCGAACTCCTTGTCGGAGTGCTTGTGGTGGCGCCGGTGGTCGGCCACCCACGTGATGACCGGCCCCTCCATCGCCATCGACCCGGCCACCGCCATGAAGATCTTCAGCGCCCGGTTCGCCTTGAAGGACCCGTGCGTGAAGTACCGGTGATAGCCGACGGTGATGCCGCCGGCCGAGATCAGGTAGAAGACCGCGGTGAGCGCCACGTCCGTCCACCCGAGGAACCGGCCCCAGGCGAGCGGGACCGCGGCGAGCAGCGCGAGGAAGGGCACGCCGGTGAAGGCGGCGATGAGGAGCCGCTCGCCGTTGCGGCGGTGGGTCTGCTCCAGCTCCGGCCGGCCCTGCGGCAGGGGAGGATCGACGACGGGGGCTGTGGTCATGCGGCACCGCTTTCCTGCTGGTAGGGGAGCCTTACCTACGCAACCGTAACCTACGCAACCGTAGGTTGCACAGGTCCGATGGGTAAAAACCGTGGTCGGAGGGGTGGTGGACGGGCAATACTCACTCACCGGAAAGTCCGCCCTGACCAGGAGGTGACCCTGATGACGGCTCTCGACCGGCGGCGCCGCGCCGCGCTCGCCCGCGACGCACTGGACGGTCTCTCGGTAGGGGACGCGTTCGGGGATCAGTTCTTCCTGCTCGCCAACCGGGACGTCTCCCGGGCGTCCGGCCTGCCCCCGGCCCCCTGGGCCTGGTCGGACGACACGCAGATGGCTTGCTCGGTCCTCGCCGTTCTAAACCGCTGCGGCCGTGTAGAACAAGACATTCTGGCCGAATACTTTGCGAACCACCTCGACCTCGGCCGCGGATACGGCTACGGCGCCGCCCTCCTCCTGGAGCGCGTCCGGACCGGAACCCCCTGGCGGGAGGCCGCATCCGACCTCTTCGACGGCAAGGGCTCCTTCGGCAACGGCGCCGCCATGCGCGTCGCCCCCCTCGGCGCTCACTTCAGCGCCGACCTCGCCGAGACCGCCCGCCAGGCGACCCTGTCCGCCGAGGTCACCCACGCCCACCCCGAAGGCATCGCCGGAGCCGTCGCCGCCGCCGTCGCCACCGCCCACGCCACCGCCCGCCGCGGCACCCGCCTCGACCCCCGCGACCTCCTCACCACCGCCCTCGACCACACCCCCGCCACCTACGTCCGCCGCGGCCTCGCCACCGCCCTCCGCCTCCTCGACGCCACCCCCGCCGAAGCCGCCCACGCCCTCGGCAACGGCAACCGCATCTCCGCCCAGGACACCGTCCCCTTCGCCCTCTGGGCCGCCGCCACCCGCCTCACCGACTACGAGTCCGCCGTCCGCGCCTGCGTCGCCGTCGGCGGCGACATGGACACCACCGCCGCCATCGCCGGCGGCATCGTCGGCGCCCACCTCGGACCCGCCGGCCTCCCCGACGGCTGGACCGCCGCCCGCGAACCCCTCCCGGACTGGATCGATCACCCTGCGGAGTAGTGCCGTCACGAAATGTCAGAGGGTCCGCGTAACGTCCCGGCCATGGCCAAGCCCCTCGCCAGGACCCGCGCCCGCGAACTCCGCGCCCAGGGCCGCTCCTACAACGAGATCGCCGCCGAACTCGGCATCTCCAAGAGCACCTGCTCCCTCTGGCTGCGCGACATGCCCCGCCCCATCGACCGCACCGAGCACGTCCGCCGCATCCAGGCCGCCCGCCGCCCCGGCGACGAGCGCCGCAGGGCCGCCACCACCGCCCGCCGCCTCGACACCAAGCTCACCGCCGCCCGCGAGATCGGCCCTCTCTCCACCCGCGACCTCCTCCTCGCCGGCGCCATCGCCTACTGGTGCGAGGGCGCGAAGAACAAGCCGCACCAGCGCGTCGATCGCATCGACTTCATCAACAGCGACCCCGCCCTGATCGCTTTCTTCCTCCGCTTCCTCAAGGCCGCCGGTGCCCGGCGCGAGCAGATCCGCCTCCAGGTTCAGATCCACGAGACGGCCGACCTGCTGGCGGCCGAGCGTTTCTGGGGAGAACTGACCGGAGAGGGGCCCGACCGCTTCAACGTCCCGGGGATCAAGCCCGCGAATCCGGTGACGAAGCGGAGGAACATCGAGGAGGGATACCGAGGCTGCCTGCGCATCACTCTTCGCGAGAGCGCCGAGCTCTATCACCGCATCCACGGGTGGTCGCACGCCGCGATGGCGTACGGGGCCTTGACGGCGGGACGCCGACCGGAAACGCTCGGGCTCGTTCCGGCGCTTCCGTACGGAGAGTCAAGGGTCAGGGCGCTCGAACTGAGGCGTGCCGGCATGGACAGGCGGGCGATCCAGCATGCCCTCCGGATACCTGACATGGTTCGACTCGGGCAGCTGCTCAAGGGCGAACCGCCGGCGTCCGCCTGGCTCGAGCGGGCGACAGCCCGCGAACGCGTCGAGGAACAGGCGCATGAACTCCGTGCTCAGGGTTGGGGCCATCGCCGCATCGCGGAGCACCTGGACGTTCCCCGATCGGAGATCCGGCTGCTGCTGGAGGACCGGCCAGGTGCACGGGAGGAAGAAGCCGCATCGGGTGATGCTCGCGCGGCCGGCATCCGGGCCTACTGGAAGGAGAGGTCGCGGCAGCTCGCCTTGGAACGTGAGCAGATCTCGGCTGCTGCCGCCGCTGAGATCGGCGACCTGGGACGTCGCGAGCTCCTGATGCTGGGCGCGCTCGCCTACTGGTGCGAAGGCGCTAAGGACAAGCCCTATCAGAGGCGTGAAGGCGTGGCCTTCGTCAACAGCGATCCGGGTCTCGTCGCGCTCTTCGCCGGGTTCCTCGGAGCCGCCGGGATCGATCGTGCGCGTTGGAAACCCCGGGTACTGATCCACGAATCGGGTGACCTGGCGCAGGCGGTCGCCTTCTGGGCCGGCGTTCTCGGGGTGGCGGAGGCGGACTTCCGCAAGGCGACCATCAAGAGGCACCGGCCGCGTACGGACCATAGCGAACGATCCGATTACCGGGGCTGCCTCCGCTTGGACGTCGCGAAGGGAACCGATCTCTACCGGCGGATCGAGGGATGGGCGCTCGGAACGCTCCTCGGCGAGACGGGCGCACGCTCGCGCTGGACGGAGGAGGCGACGCCGACCGGTGATCTACGTTAACGAATCGGCCGCCGGCGCCGGAACCGGTATCGTGGCGGCCGGGTGCGGCGAGGCCGGTGACGGCCGGACCCGCTCGGCCTTCCCGGGTCGTCTAACGGCAGGACAGGGCGTTTTGGTCGCTCTAATGAGGGTTCGATTCCTTCCCCGGGAGCACGATTGTCCGGTTTATTCCCAGGAGGGGGCTGACCCGCGCTCCTGCGTGTCCGGGCGGGGGCGGGGTGACAGATCCGGCGGGGCCGGTATCCTTCGGGTGTCGGGTGAGCTGGGGCGTAGCCGTGCCCCGGGGCGGTGGTGCAGCCGCCGGCCGCCCGTGCCGATCCCTTTCCGCCTGCGATGCCGAGGAGCCTCTTCGTGAGTGCGAGCCGCCCGGCTGCCGTCATCGTCCTCGCCGCGGGCGAGGGCACCCGGATGAAGTCCCGGACTTCCAAGATCTTGCATGAGCTGGCCGGCCGGTCGATGGTCGGGCATGTGCTGGCCGCCGCCGGGGAGCTGGAGCCCGAGCGGCTGCTGGTGGTGGTGGGCCATCGGCGGGAGCAGGTGGTGGAGCATCTGGCGCGGGTGGCGCCGGAGGCGGTGCCGGTGGTGCAGGAGCGCCAGGGCGGTACGGGCCATGCGGTGCGGATGGCGCTGGAGCAGGTGGGCGAGCTGCCGGGGACGGTGGTGGTCACCAACGGGGATCATCCGTTGCTGCGGGGTGCGACGCTGGCGGAGCTGGTGCGGGTGCACGAGTCCGAGGGCAACGCGGTGACGGTGCTGACGACGGAGATGCCGGACGCGGCCGGTTACGGGCGGATCGTCCGTGAGGGTGACGGTGCGGTCGCGGCGATCGTGGAGCACAAGGACGCGTCGGCGGAGCAGCGGGCGGTCCGTGAGATCAATGTGGGGATGTACGCGTTCGACGGGAAGGCGCTGGCGGACGCGTTGCGGCGGGTGACGACCGACAATGCGGGTGGTGAGGAGTATCTCACCGACGTGGTCGGGATCCTGCGGGGCGACGGTCTGCGGGCGGGGGCGTTCCTGGTCGGGGACTGGGTGGAGACGCAGGGCGTCAATGACCGGGTGCAGCTGGCGCAGGCGCGCCGGCAGTTGAACGACCGGATCCTGGAGGCGCACATGCGCGCCGGGGTGACGGTGGTGGATCCGGGGTCGACGTGGATCGACGTGCAGGTGGTGGCGGAGCCGGACGCGGTGGTGCGTCCGAATACGCAGCTTCATGGTGAGACTCGTCTCGGTGAGGGTTGCGTGGTGGGGCCCGGGTGCACGTTGACGGACACGGTGGTGGGTGCGGGCGCGGTGGTGGTGAACGCCGTGTGCGAGTCGGCCGAGGTGGGTCCGGAGGCGTCGGTGGGGCCGTTCGCGTACCTGCGTCCGGGGACGCGGCTGGGCCGGAAGGCGAAGGCCGGGACGTACGTGGAGATGAAGAACGCGCAGGTGGGCGAGGGCTCGAAGGTCCCGCACCTGACCTATGTTGGTGATGCGGAGATCGGGGTGGGCTCCAATATCGGGGCGAGCTCGGTGTTCGTGAACTACGACGGTGTGAGCAAGCACCGGAGCGTGATCGGTGATCACGTGAAGGTGGGCAGCGACAACATGATCGTGGCTCCGGTGTCGGTGGGCGACGGTGCCTACACGGCGGCGGGGTCGGTCATCGTGAAGGACGTTCCTGCGGGGGCGATGGCGGTGGCGCGTGGTCAGCAGCGCAACGTCGAGGGGTGGGTCGAGCGCAAGCGCGCGGGGACCCCTTCGGCGGAGGCGGCGCGGCGGGCCAGGCAGGACGGTGCGGGCGGGGAGTGACCGTCCGCGCGGTCCGGGTAAGGGTGTCCTGGGTCCTCCCCCCGGAGGGCGCAGGGGTGGCAGAACATTGAGGGGGAGTTGTCGCGCGTGAGTGGGATCAAGGCGAGTGGCCAGAAGAAGCTGATGCTCTTCACCGGCCGGGCCCACCCGGAGCTGGCGAGGGAGGTGGCGGACAACCTGCATGTGGAGCTGACGCCGACCTCGGCGTACGACTTCGCCAACGGTGAGACGTTCGTGCGGTTCCTGGAGTCGGTGCGCGGGTCGGACGCGTTCGTGATCCAGAGCCACACGGCCCCCATCAACCAGTGGATCATGGAACAGCTGATCATGGTGGACGCGCTGAAGCGGGCGTCGGCGAAGCGCATCACCGTGGTGGCGCCGTTCTTCGGGTACGCCCGGCAGGACAAGAAGCACCGCGGGCGGGAGCCGATCTCGGCGCGGCTGATGGCGGACCTGTTCAAGACGGCGGGCGCGGACCGGCTGATCACGGTGGATCTGCACACGGCGCAGATCCAGGGGTTCTTCGACGGCCCGGTGGACCATCTGTTCGCGCTGGACCTGCTGGCGGACCATTTCGAGTCGCGGCTGGACCTGTCGCAGGTGACGGTGGTGGCGCCGGACGCGGGCCGGGTGCGGGTGACCGAGCGGTGGTCGGACCGGCTGGGCGGCGCCCCGATGGCGATCATCCACAAGAAGCGCGATCCCGAGGTGGCCAACGAGGTCAAGGTCTTCGACGTGGTCGGTGACGTGGCCGGGCGGACGTGCGTGGTGGTCGACGACATGATCGACACCGGTGGCACGATCGTGAAGGCGGCGGACGCGCTGTTCGACCACGGGGCGACGAAGGTCGTGGTGGCGGCGACGCACGGGGTGCTGTCGGGTCCGGCGGTGGACCGGCTGAAGAACTCGCGGATCTCCGAGGTGGTGCTGACGAACACGCTGCCGATCCCGGAGGAGAAGCGGTTCGACAAGCTGACGGTGCTGCCGATCGCGCCGCTGGTGGCGCGGGCGATCAACGAGGTGTTCAGCGACGGTTCGGTGACCAGCCTGTTCGGCGGTCACAGCTAGCCGTCCGCTCGGGGAGGGCCCGGGTCCGCGTGCGCGCGGGGCCGGGCCCTTCGCCGTGGGGCGGCGGGGAGATGCCCTGTTGGCGTCGGGCGCGGCGGCCATCGGCTAGGATGGCGGAATCCGCGTATGCCCCGGGTCGTCGAGTGCGGTGGTCGTGCAGGTCCCGTGTCTCCCTGGGGAAGCGCAAAGAATCTTCGAGGCGCCTGACGCGTCGAGCAACGCCTGATTGGCTCTGTCCGGAGCGGACGTCCGATGTCGGACGGCCGTGGATCGCAACAAACGAGGAGTTTCCGCCGTGTCCGAGGTACGTATCGCCGCCGAGCCGCGCACCGAGTTCGGTAAGGGTGCCGCGCGGCGCACCCGCCGGGCCGGCAAGGTTCCCGCCGTTCTCTACGGCCACGGCACCGACCCGAAGCACATCACGCTGCCGGGGCACGAGCTGATGCTCGCGCTGAAGACCCCGAACGTGCTGCTGACCATCGACGGCCTGGGCGGCGGCGCGGAGCTGGCGCTGCCGAAGGACGTGCAGCGCGACCCGATCAAGGGGTTCCTGGAGCACGTCGACCTGCTGCTGGTGAAGCGGGGCGAGAAGGTGACCGTCGACATCGCGGTGACGGTGACCGGTGAGGTCGTGTCGGGCGGTCTGGTGCAGCAGGACGCGGTGCAGCTGTCGGTCGAGGCCGAGGCGACGCACATCCCCGACGGCGTCGAGGTGAGCGTGGAGGGTCTGGAGATCGGCACGCAGGTGCTGGCGAAGGACGTGAAGCTGCCGCGCGGCACGACGCTGGTGGTCGACGAGGAGACGCTGGTCCTGCAGATCGCGGACGCGGCCGCCGCGGCCGCCGCGCTGGAGGAGAGCACCGAGACCGACGAGGCCGCCGAGGGCGAGGCCGCCGAGGGCGAGTCGGCCGGCGAGGGCGAGGCCGGCGAGGGCGAGTCCGCCGAGGCCGCCGAGTAGGGTGCGGCGCGCCCTGTCCGGTAGCGGACGGAGCACGGTGTGCGGAACGCCGCCCGTGCGCTTCCGGTAGGTTCGATGGTTTTTCGACGGCCCCCGCGGGTTACCGCGGGGGCCGTCGTCGATGTGAGGGGAGCCCCGGGTGGGCGCGGACGTGTGGCTGGTCGTCGGGCTCGGGAATCCGGGGCCGTCGTACGCGGGCAACCGGCACAACGCCGGGTTCATGGTGCTGGACGTGCTGGCGGGCCGGGCCGGCGGCCGCTTCAAGTCGCACCGGGCGCGGGCCGACGTGCTGGAGGGGCGGCTCGCGGGGACGCGGGTGGTGCTGGCGAAGCCGCGGACCTACATGAACGAGTCGGGCGGGCCGGTGAAGGCGCTGCGCGACTTCTACAAGGTGCCGCTCGACCGGGTGATCGTGGTGCACGACGAGCTGGACGTGCCGTTCGGCGCGGTGCGGCTGAAGCAGGGCGGCGGTGACAACGGCCACAACGGGCTGCGGTCGATCACGCGGTCGGTGGGGGGCGGGGAGTATCCGCGGGTGCGGTTCGGGGTGGGCCGGCCGCCGGGGCGGATGGACGCGGCGGCGTTCGTGCTGAAGGATTTCGCGGCGGCCGAGCGCAAGGAGCTGGACCTGAACGTGGAGGTCGCCGCGGACGCGGTGGAGGCGCTGATGACCGGGGGCCTGGAGGCGGCGCAGAACACCTTCCACGCGGCGCCCTGAACGGCCTTCCCGGAACGGTCCGGGGGCCTCACGCCGGGGTCGTCGCGGGGCGGCCGGTGGCAAGGGGGTGGCGGTGTCCTCTTGCGGCCGCGCGCTGTCAGGGCGCGATGACTGCGGATCACAGGTCCCGTGGACGGGCGCACGTCCGTAAGATGCACGCGAATGGCGATCCGGGCGGCTGTGAACCTGGAGTGCCTTTCGGCCGTCCTGGATGTGTATCGGATTCCTGGTGCGGATGTTACGGGTTGGGGGAGACGCCGATGACCGTCATGGGCAGGGACCGGACGAGCGCGCCCGTCCTACCCCTCCATCCCGATCCGGCCGAGCAGAAGTGGCCGGCGCGGTACCGGCGGGCGGCGGTGGCGCTCGACTACGCGTCCATGCAGGTGGCCACGGTCATCGCGCTGCTGCTGCGCTTCCCCGGCCTGCCGGGCAAGGTCGGCGACGACGGGTTCGGCCTCGCCTACATCGCGCTGTCGCTGCTGCTCCCGCTCGGCTGGCTGCTGGTGCTGACGGTCTGCCGGGCCTACCAGCCCCGCTACGTCGGGGTGGGGTACGAGGAGTTCCACCGGGTGCTGCGCGCCGGGTTCATCCTCATCGCGACGGTCGCGATCGTGGCGTACGCGACGAAGACCGAGGTGGCGCGCGGGTACGTGGTGATGGCGCTGCCGCTCGGGACGCTGCTGGCGCTGGTGGCGCGGTACCGGCTGCGCAAGTGGCTGCACGCGCGGCGGTGGAACGGCCGGTACATGCGGCGGGTGGTGGCGGTCGGGCACCGCTCGTCGGTGGCCGACCTGATCCTGCTGCTCCGCCAGAAGGCCTACCACGGCATGGACATCGCCGCGGTGTGCCTGCCGCCCGCGCCGGCGGCCGCGGGGGAGCGGGCCGCCGAGGTCGAGGGCGTCCCGGTGCTCGGCGACTTCGGCGAGGTCGCCGCGGTGGTGGAGCGGATCGGGGCCGACTCGGTCGCGGTGCTGTCGTGCCCGGAGATGGACGGGCGGGCGCTCCGCCGGCTGGCCTGGCAGATCGAGCGCGACGACGTGGAGCTGGTGGTGGCGCCCGCGCTGATGGACGTGGCGGGTCCGCGCATCTCGATCCGGCCGGTCACCGGGCTGCCGCTGCTGCACGTGGAGCACCCCGAGCTGGCGGGCGGCCGCAAGCTGCTGAAGGGCGGGTTCGACCGGGCGGCGGCGCTCGCGGCGCTGGTGGCGCTCAGCCCGGTGCTGCTGGCCGTCGCGCTGCTGATCGGGACGACCAGCCGCGGGCCGGTGCTGTTCCGCCAGACGCGGGTGGGCCGCGGCGGCCGCGAGTTCACCGTCTACAAGTTCCGCACGATGGTCGCCGACGCCGAGACCCGCAAGGTGGAGCTGCTCGACGGGAACGAGAACGACGGCGTGCTGTTCAAGATCAAGGAGGATCCGCGGATCACCCGGGTCGGCGGCCGGCTGCGCCGCTACTCGCTGGACGAGCTGCCGCAGCTGCTGAACGTCGTGCGCGGCGACATGTCGCTGGTCGGGCCGCGCCCTCCGCTGCCCGACGAGGTCGCCCGCTACGGCGACGACGTGCACCGGCGGCTCGTGGTGAAGCCGGGGATGACCGGGCTCTGGCAGGTGAGCGGCCGCTCGGACCTGTCGTGGGAGGAGTCGGTCCGGCTGGACCTGCGCTACGTCGACAACTGGTCGCTGGCGATGGACCTGCAGATCATCTGGAAGACCTGGGCGGCGGTGTTCCGCGGCTCGGGCGCGTACTGATCGGGGCGGATACCCCCCGCCCGCACCCGGCGGCCCGCGCGGCATGAGATTGTTGACCGTGCAGATCGGCCGAGTCGGGAATGTGATCATCGGATGACGCGGGGAACGGCGGACGACCACGCCCGGGCGGACGACCACGCCCTGGCGGGCGGGCTCGCCGCGGCGGCGGGGCGCCTGCTGCTGGCGGTGCGCGACGAGGTGGGGTTCGCCGACGCGCGGACCCTCAAGGACACCGGCGACCTGCGGTCGCACGAGCACCTGATGGCGGCGCTGGCCGAGCGCTGTCCGGGCGACGCGGTCCTGTCGGAGGAGGGCCGCGCGTCGGTGGCGGGCAAGCGCGCCGCCGGCGACGACCGGGCCCCGACGGGCAACACCGCCGCCGCGGCCCGGCTCGCCGCGGGCCGCGTCTGGATCGTCGACCCGCTGGACGGCACCCGCGAGTTCGCCGAGGAGGGCCGCCCCGACTGGGCGGTGCACGTGGCGCTCTGGACGAAGGCCGGGCTCGCCGCGGGCGCCGTCGCGCTGCCCGCGCAGGGCCGCACGCTGCGGACGTCGCCGGGCGGGGCGCTCGACGTCACCGCCGGCGGGGAGGCGCCGCTGCGCGTTCCCGAGCCTGCCCCGGGCCGGCTGCGGATCGCGGTCAGCCGGAGCCGTCCCCCCGAGTTCGTGCAGCGCCTCGCCGACGCGCTGCCGCTGGAGGTGGAGCTCGTGCCGATCGGGTCGGCCGGCGCGAAGATCTCCGCGGTGCTGCTCGGGCAGGCCGACGCCTACGTGCACGCCGGCGGCATGTACGAGTGGGACTCGGCCGCCCCGGTGGCGGTCGCGCACGCCGCGGGCGCGCACGCGTCCCGCGTCGACGGCTCGCCCCTGGAGTACAACCGGGACGACCCCTGGCTCCCGGATATCCTGGTGTGCCACCCGGTGTCGGCATCGACGCTGCTGACCGGCATACGGGACGTGACCGGCGCGCGGCCGGAGTGACCTCGGGCGGCCGCCCGGAACAGCCCGCGGCGCGCCGCCGTTCAGAACCGGTGGGCAGGTGCCGCCCCATGGCCCGGCCCACGACCCGGTGCAGCCTGCCAACAGCGTGGAGAGAGCCCCAGACATGCAGCGCAGCGATTATCTGCTGTCCCAGCTAGACGTCCTCGAAGCCGAGTCCATCCAGATCATCCGGGAGGTGGCGGCCGAGTTCGAGCGCCCGGTCCTGCTGTTCTCCGGCGGCAAGGACAGCATCGTGATGCTGCGCCTGGCCGAGAAGGCGTTCGCGCCCGCGCCGGTGCCGTTCCCGGTGATGCACGTCGACACCGGCCACAACTTCCCCGAGGTGATCGAGTACCGGGACCGGCGGGTCGCCGAGACCGGCGTCCGCCTCGTCGTCGCCTCGGTGCAGGAGTCCATCGACCAGGGCCGGGTGACCGAGGAGACCGGGCGGCGCGCGAGCCGCAACCGGCTGCAGACCGTCACCCTGCTCGACGCCATCGAGGAGCACCGCTTCGACGCGGCGTTCGGCGGCGCCCGCCGCGACGAGGAGAAGGCCCGCGCCAAGGAGCGCGTGGTGTCCTTCCGCGACGAGTTCGGGCAGTGGGATCCGAAGAACCAGCGGCCCGAGCTGTGGAACCTCTACAACACCCGGATCCGGCAGGGCGAGCACGTCCGGGTCTTCCCGCTGTCCAACTGGACCGAGCTGGACATCTGGGACTACATCCGGCGCGAGGAGCTGGAGCTGCCGTCGATCTACTTCGCGCACCCGCGGCGGGTGTTCGAGCGCGACGGCATGCTGCTCGCCGACATCTCCTACGCCAACCGCGGCGACGACGAGCCCGCGTTCGAGGCGACCGTCCGCTACCGCACCGTCGGCGACGCGTCCTGCACCGGCGCGGTGCGGTCCGCCGCCGCCTCGCTGGACGAGGTGATCGAGGAGATCGCGGCCACCCGGATCACCGAGCGCGGCCAGACCCGCGCCGACGACCGGGCCAGCGAGGCCGCCATGGAGGACCGCAAGAAGGAGGGCTACTTCTGATGAGCGCCCCTGGGAACATGGACATCCTGCGGTTCGCGACGGCCGGGTCGGTGGACGACGGCAAGTCCACGCTGATCGGCCGGCTGCTGTTCGACTCCAAGTCGATCTTCGAGGACCAGCTGGAGTCGGTGGAGCGCACCAGCGCCGACCGCGGCGAGGAGTACACCAACCTCGCGCTGCTCACCGACGGCCTGCGCGCCGAGCGCGAGCAGGGCATCACCATCGACGTGGCCTACCGCTACTTCGCGACGCCGCGCCGCAAGTTCATCATCGCCGACACCCCCGGCCACATCCAGTACACCCGCAACATGGTGACCGGCGCGTCCACCGCCGACCTGGCGATCATCCTGGTGGACGCGCGCAAGGGCATCCTGGAGCAGTCCCGCCGGCACGCCTTCCTCGCGACGCTGCTGCGGGTGCCGCACCTGGTCGTCGCGGTGAACAAGATGGACCTGGTGGACTACGACCGGGGCGTCTACGAGCGCATCGTGGACGAGTTCACCGCGTTCGCCTCCAAGCTGGAGATCGGCGACCTGACGTTCGTCCCGCTGTCGGCGCTGCACGGCGACAACGTGGTGGAGCGGTCGGTGAACATGCCCTGGTACGAGGGGTCGTCGCTGCTGCACCACCTGGAGCACGTGCACATCGCCTCCGACCGCAACCTCATCGACGTGCGGTTCCCCGTCCAGTACGTGATCCGCCCGCACGCCTCCACCGACCCCGAGCTGCACGACTACCGCGGCTACGCGGGGCAGGTCGCGGGCGGCGTCCTCAAGCCCGGCGACGAGGTCGTGCACCTGCCGTCGGGGCTCACCACCACCATCGCCGGCATCGACGGCCCGAACGGGCCGGTCGAGGAGGCGTTCGCGCCGATGTCGGTGACGCTGCGGCTGGCCGACGAGATCGACATCTCCCGCGGCGACATGATCGCCCGGCCGCACAACCGGCCCGAGGTCGCCCAGGACATCGACGCGATGGTCTGCTGGATGGCGCCCGACCGGCGGCTCACCCCGCGCAGCCGGCTGCTGCTGAAGCACACCACCCGCACCGCCAAGGCGATGGTGAAGGACCTGGCTTACCGGCTGGACGTCAACACCCTGCACCGCGACGAGGACGCCGCCGGGCTCGGCGTCAACGAGATCGGCCGGATCTCGCTGCGCGTCACCCAGCCGCTGTTCATCGACGACTACGCCCGCAACCGGCTGACCGGCGGGTTCATCCTGATCGACGAGTCGACCAACAACACCGTCGGCGCCGGCATGATCGTCCAGGCGCGGTAGCGGCGCGGCGCGCCCGCCGGGGCGCGCGGGGGCGCGGGGAGCGGTACGGAACATCGGCTTCCGGCTATGTCCGGCATGCCCGACCTGGGGTCGGGCGCCGGTAAGGTCGGTGGCGGAAACGCACCCCTGGCATCTCGGGAGCCGATGTGAACCCCTGCGCCCCCACCGGGCCGCCGCGCCGGGCGGCCGCCCGGTGAAGGCCCTCGTGCTCGCGGGCGGCGCCGGCTCGCGGCTCCGGCCGATCACCCACACCTCCGCCAAGCAGCTCGTGCCGGTCGCCAACAAGCCGGTGCTGTTCTACGGCCTGGAGGCGATCCGCGACGCCGGGATCACCGAGGTCGGCATCGTCGTCGGCGACACCGCCGCCGAGATCGAGGCGGCCGTCGGGGACGGCTCGGCGTTCGGCCTCCAGGTCACCTACCTGCCGCAGGACGCCCCGCGCGGCCTCGCCCACGCCGTCCTCATCGCCCGCGGCTTCCTCGGCGACGACGACTTCGTCATGTACCTCGGCGACAACTTCATCGTCGGCGGCATCAGCGGCCTCGTCGAGCGGTTCCGCACCGAGCGGCCCGCCGCGCAGATCATGCTGACCCGGGTGTCGGACCCGCGCGCCTTCGGCGTCGCCGAGCTGGACGGCCAGGGCCGCGTCGTCGGCCTGGAGGAGAAGCCCGCGCGGCCGAAGAGCGACCTCGCCCTCGTCGGCGTCTACCTGTTCTCCCCGGCCGTGCACGCCGCGGTCGCCGCGCTGAAGCCGTCCTGGCGGGACGAGCTGGAGATCACCGACGCGATCCAGGGGCTGCTGGACCGCGGCCACCGCGTCGCCTCCACGGTGATCTCCGGCTACTGGAAGGACACCGGCAACGTCACCGACATGCTGGAGGTCAACCGGCTGGTGCTGGAGGGCCTGGAGCCGTCGGTGCGCGGCACCGTGGACGCCGCCAGCGAGCTGATCGGCCGGGTGGTGGTGGAGGAGGGCGCCACGGTCGCCGGCTCGCGCGTCGTCGGCCCGGCGATCGTCGGGGCGGGCAGCACGGTGCGCGACTCCTACGTCGGCCCCTTCACCTCCATCGACCGCGACTGCACGGTGATCGGCAGCGAGATCGAGTACTCGATCGTGCTGCGCGGCGCCTCCATCGACGGCGTCGGCCGCATCGAGGTCTCCCTGATCGGCCGCGAGGCCGAGGTCACGCCCGCCCCCCGCGTCCCGAAGGCCCACCGTCTCGTCCTGGGAGACCACAGCAAAGTGCAGATCTCATCGTGACCCGCGTGCTCGTCGCCGGCGGCGCCGGCTTCATCGGCTCGCAGTACGTGCGCGACCTCGTCGCGGGCGCCTACCCGGCGTTCGCCGGCGCGGACGTCACCGTCCTCGACCTGCTCACCTACGCCGGCAACCTCGCCAACCTGGAGCCCGCCGAGGGCGGCTTCACGTTCGTCCGCGGCGACGTCTGCGACGCGGCGCTGCTCGCCGAGGTGGTGCCCGGCCACGACGTGGTGATCAACTTCGCGGCGGAGTCGCACGTGGACCGCTCGATCGCGAGCGCCGGCGAGTTCGTCCGCACCAACGTGCTCGGCGTGCAGGCGCTCATGCAGGCGTGCCTGGACGCCGGCACCCCCCGCGTCGTGCAGGTCTCCACCGACGAGGTCTACGGCAGCATCGACGCCGGATCCTGGGACGAGAGCGCCCCGCTCGCGCCGAACTCCCCGTACTCGGCGGCCAAGGCCGGCGGCGACATGATCGCGCAGGCGTACGCGCGGACCCACGGGCTGCCGGTGTCGATCACCCGCTGCGGCAACAACTACGGGCCGTACCAGTTCCCCGAGAAGGTCGTCCCGCTGTTCGCCACCCACCTCATGGACGGCCGCCGCGTCCCGCTGTACGGGGACGGCGGCAACGTCCGCGACTGGATCCACGCCGCCGACCACTGCCGCGGCATCCAGCTCGTCGCCGAGCGCGGCGAGCCCGGCGAGGTCTACCACATCGCCGGGACGGCCGAGCTCACCAACCTGGAGCTCACCGCGCGGCTGCTGGAGGCCGCCGGCGCCGGCTGGGACCGGGTGGAGCGCGTCGCCGACCGCAAGGGCCACGACCGCCGCTACTCGCTGTCGGACGCCAGGCTGCGCGCCCTCGGCTACGCCCCGCGGATCGCGTTCGAGGACGGCCTCGCCGACACCGTCGCCTGGTACCGCGCCAACCGCGCCTGGTGGGAGCCGCTGAAGAAGCGCACCGAGGACACCGGGGCGCCCGCATGACCTGGCTCGTCACCGGCGCCGGCGGCATGCTCGGCACCGACATGGCCGCCCGGCTGCGCGCGCGCGGGCTGCCCGTCGTCGCGCCCGCCCGCGCCGAACTGGACCTGCTGGACGCCGCCGCCGTCCGCGCCGCGCTGGACCGCCACCGGCCCGAGGTGATCGTCAACTGCGCGGGCTGGACGGCGGTGGACGACGCCGAGGCGCACGAGGCCGAGGCGCTCGCGGTGAACGGGACCGCCGTCGAGGCCCTCGCCGCCTCGCCCGCCCGGCTCGTCCAGATCTCCACCGACTACGTCCTGCCCGGCGACGCCGCCGAACCCTACGCCGAGGACGCCGCCACCGCGCCCGTCAACGCCTACGGCCGCACCAAGCTCGCCGGGGAGGCCGCCGCCGCGCGCGCCCCCGGCGGCGCCTACATCGTGCGGACCGCCTGGCTGTACGGGGCGCACGGCCCGAACTTCGTGCGGACGATGGCGCGCCTCGCCGCCGGGCGCGGCACCGTCCGGGTGGTGGACGACCAGACCGGCCAGCCGACCTGGACCCGCGACCTCGCCGACCAGATCATCGACCTGGTCGCGGCGGGCGCCCCGCCCGGGATCTACCACGGCACCGGCGGCGGCTCGACGACCTGGTACGGCCTGGCCCGCGAGGTGTTCGCGCTGCTCGGCCTGGACCCCGGCCGCGTCCGCCCGGTCCCCTCCGCGGAGTTCCCGCGCCCGGCGGCGCGGCCCGCGTTCAGCGTCCTCGGCCACGGCGGCTGGGACCGCACCGGGCTGAAGCCGCCGCGCGACTGGCGCGAGGCGCTGCACGCGGCCTGGCCGGAGCTGCGGGCGGCATGGGACCGGTAGCGGAGGTCAGGGGCGTCCGCCGCGGTCGAGCTCGGCGTAGAAGTCCAGGCAGCGCTCGTAGTCGGGCAGCGCCCCGGCCTTCTGCGCCTCGGCGAGGGTCGGCGCGGCCGCGTCCCGGTCCGACAGGACCGGCGGGACGTCGAGCGGCCAGGCGATGCCGAGGTCGGGGTCCAGCGGGTGGACGCCGTGCTCGCCGGCCGGGTTGTAGCCGGTCGAGCAGAGGTACATCGCGGTCGTCCCGTCCTCCAGCGACAGGAAGGCGTGGCCGAGGCCCTCGGCGATGGAGAGGCAGCGGCGGTTCTCCTCGTCCAGCCGGACCGCCTCCCAGCGGCCGAAGGTGGGCGAGCCCGTCCGCAGGTCCACCACGACGTCCAGCAGGGCGCCGCGCACGCAGGTGATGTACTTGGCCTGCCCGGGGGGCACGTCGGCGTAGTGCACGCCGCGCAGCACGCCCCGTGCCGACACCGAGGCGTTGGCCTGCGCGAGCCCGAGGCCGTGCCCGGTCGCCGCGCGCAGCGCGTCGGCCCTGAACCACTCGTGGAAGGAGCCCCGGGCGTCGCCGTGCACGCGCGGGGTGAACAGGAAGGCTCCGTTGATGCCGAGTGGTTCCACATGCGCAAGAATGCCACACGGTTCGCCGAGGAGGCTGATCTGACGTGTCCATCTGTCGCTACCGGCTGACGGCGGGCGGCGGTGCCGCGGCGCTGGTGCTCGCCGCCGCGGCGCCGGCGGCGGCCGGCGCCCCCAGCCCGACGCCGGCGCCCGCCGCCGTCGGCAAGGCGTCCCCCAAGACCGTGTTCCGGTCCGCGGTGGGCGCCCCCGCCGCGCTCGCCCCCGGCGTCACCCACCCCGAGGTGTGGTGGACGTTCGAGACCGGCCGCAACCGGCTGTACGCGCTCGGCCAGGACGGCCGCGTCGCCGGCACCTACACGCTGCCCGCCGCGGCGCGCCTCAGCGCCCTCGCCGTCGTCAAGGGCACCGACGGCAAGGGCACCCTGGTGTTCGGCGACATGGAGGGCACCAAGGACGCCCTCACCCTGTACCGCGCGCCCGAGCCCGCCCGGCTCGGCACCGGCACCGTCGCGGCCCGCGCCTACAGGGTCGGCTACCCCGACGGCGCCCACAACGGCGGCGTCCTGATGGCCGACCCCGCCGAGGGCCGCGTCTACGCCGTCACCCACGGCTCCTCGGCGGCCGGCGTCTACGCCCTGCCCGCCGCGCTCGGCCGCAACCTCGACAACCGGATGACCAAGATCCGGCGGCTCACCTTCGGCGTCCTCGGCGGCGCCTTCACCGGCGACGGGCGGGTGGTGCTCCGCACCTCCGCCGACGTCCGGATCCTCGGCGACGTCCGCGACCGCGTCACCCACGTGCTGCGGGTGCCCGGGCAGGCCGCGGTGTGGGGCAGCGGGTTCGGGCTGAGCGCCGACGGCCGCCGGGCGCTGCTCGCCGACGGCGGCGCCCGGCCGCGGGTGCGGAGCGTGGCGCTGCCCGGCGCCCCCGCCGAGCGGCCGCAGTCCGGCGCGAGCCAGCCGATCGCCGAGCGGACGGCGGGCGACACCGAGCCGCTGCCGGCCGAGAGCGGGCTGCCCGGCGGCCTGCTCGGCACCGGGGCGCTCTGCGGGCTGCTGCTGCTAGGCGTGCTGGGGCTGGTCGCCTACCTGCGCGGGCGGCGGCAGCGCGGCTGACGGCGGCGGCTCCGCCCCGGCGTCCCCGGTGGTGGTGACGGCGTCGGCGGGCAGGGGGTCGCCGCCCTGGCGGCGCAGCGTCTCGGTCCAGGCCACCAGCAGGAACAGCCAGATGCCCGACACGTTCGCGGGGGCGGCGAGGCCCTCGGTGGTGATGCCGTCGGTCACGAAGAACGCCAGGATGCCGAGCAGCATCCCGGCGTCGGCGCGCAGCGTGCGGTGCCGCACCAGGAACAGCAGCACGATCGACAGCGTGAGCAGCAGCACCCCGAACGCCGCCACCCCGAGCGCCCCCTGGTCGACCAGCGCGTTGATGAACGCGTTGTGGCCGCCGCCGAGGCCGATGTCCGCCAGGAACAGGCCGCGCGAGGCGCCGAGCCCGCGACCGTAGACCGGCGACTCGGCGTAGGCCTTCAGCGCCAGCGACCAGAGCTCGGTCCGCGAGTTCAGCGACGCCAGCTTCTGCGCGTCCTCGCCGCGCGCCACGAACGCGACGATCGTCCCGGCGAACGCCAGCGCGCCGAGCGTCCCGACCGCCGCGCCGACCACCGCGACGTCCACCCGGCCCTTCGGGCCGCGGGCCGTGCAGAGCAGCACCAGCACGCCGACGACGGCGCCGAGCGCCGCGCCGCGGGTCTGGGTGGCCAGCAGGGCGCCGGCGAGCACCGCGAGCGCCCCGAGGTAGACCGGGACGCGCCACTGCCGCTGCGCGGGCGCCGTCCAGCGGATCAGGTAGCCGATGACCAGCAGCACCGCGATCCCGAGGTAGACGCCGCCGATCACCGGGTGCACGTACAGCCAGTTGAACCGGGCCTCGGTGTGCTTGGTGCGCGGGAACGGGTGCGCCACCCCGACCGCCACCGACGCCAGCACGATCGCGACGAAGGCGTGCGCGAGGCGCCGCAGGTCCGCCGGCGTCGCCCGGGTCGCGACGGCGTGCGCCACCAGCATGGTGACCAGCAGCTGGGTGCCGCGCACCAGCCCGAGCGCCTTGAACGGCGACCAGAGCGCCGACAGCGCCGCGTACCCCGCCCAGACCCAGGCCGCCGTCAGCAGCCCGGTGATCTTGCGGCGGGGCGGGCGCAGCCCGAACCGGCGGACCAGGTACAGCGCGGCCGCCCCGTAGACGGCGATCTCCAGCAGCACGGTGAGGTCGGCGCTGCCGCCCACCGCCTGGTCGACGTCGCGGCTCCGCAGCTTGTAGTCGCTGGCCAGCATGAGGGCGAGCGGCAGCACGTACGCCCACCACCCGGCGGTCGGGTCGGCGGGCCGCCGGGACCGCAGCAGCACCGGGCGGGGGAGGGGCATGGACGGGCTCCTGGCAGGGGACGATCGGCCTTCAGGATACGGGCGCCCCGCTCCGCCGCGGCCGGGCCGCCCGGGGGGTCAGGAGGGCCAGGCGCCGACGTGGCGGTCGCCGGCGGGACGGCCCGCGAGGGCGGCGAGGTCGGCGGGCAGCGGCGGCGCGCCGGGGTCCTCCTGGCCGGTGTCGCGGCGGAACCGGTCCAGGTCGTCGTAGGCGGTCCTGGCGCCGCGGACCCCGGGCCAGACGACCAGCGGGTAGGGGCCGCCGCCGGCGAACCGGTCGCCGGCCGCGGTGATCCGCAGCTCGGCGGCGGAGTGCGCGCCGGTCGCGTCCTCGACGCAGAGCAGGCACGCCGCCCCCGCGCGGCCCGCGCCGAAGACGTTGGCGGCGACGGCGACGTCCTCGATCCGCCAGGTCATCGCCGGATCGTCCGGATGCCGCGGGTCGGCGCCCGGGTCGCCGCGCCGCCGCGCGTCCTGCACCAGCCACAGCCCGCGCAGGTTGCCCGCCAGCGTGTTGTTCCGGATCCGCACGTCCGAGGTGTCGTTGACCTTCAGGCCGGCGCCGCCGTTGTCGCGCAGCACCGAGCCCGCCACGACGGCCTTCGCGCCGAGCTCCAGGACGGCGCCGTGGTCGGCGTTGCCGACGGCCCGGTCGCGCAGCAGCACGCCGTCGTAGACCGACTCGTCGAGCCAGAACCCCTTGCCGAGGTTGCCGGCGGCCACGCTGTCCACGATCGACACGTCGCGCGAGCGGGTGACCTTCACCCCGCCCGAGACCGGTGCGTACTTGAAGTGCTCGGTGTTGTTGCCGTCCGTCCGCACGCCCTGCAGCCGCAGCCCGTCGGCCTGGTTGGCGTGCACGCCGAGCAGGCCGTTGCGCGAGGACGTCACCCGGTGCAGGCGGGCGCCGGAGGAGAGCGCGCTGACGCCCGTGGTGGCCGAGCCCTCGACGACCACGTTCTCCACCGTGACGTCCGGCGCGGCCAGCTTCACCGTGCCCATCTGCGGCAGCGAGGTGGCGTAGCGGCGCACCCCGAGGCCGCGGAGCGCCGACCCGGCGCCGCGCACGGTGACCGCCTCGCTCAGCGTGGCGCCGCGCACGTCGTGGCCGCGCGGGTCGCTGCCCATGTACAGCCGGCGCGCGCCCTCGTCCACGTAGAACGTCCCGCCGCGGACCTCGCCGCGCGACCCGACCTGGACCTGCGCGGCCCCGTCCACCCAGAGCTGGTCGGGGTGGGCGGCCATCGGATGGTCGGGCGACACGAACTGGAACGCGGCGTCCCCGCTCGGCTGCGCGCCCTTGGTGTAGGTGGGGCTCGCGTCGAAGCGGGCGGTCCAGCCGTCGGAGACCCAGGCGCCGTCCTCGGCGCGCCAGGAGGTGACGGGGGAGGAGCCGTCGAGCCACACCGCCTCGTGCGGGTAGGCGCGGACGTCGACGCGGCTGCCGTCCGGGATCGTCACCGACTCGTGGTAGACGCCGCCCCGCACCACGACCGTCCCGCTGCGGCCCGCCTTGGCGACGGCGGCCGCGACGGTCCGGAGCGGGCGGTCGGGGGTGCCGGCCGCCCCGTCGTCGCCGTCCGGCGCCACCATGATCGCGCCGTCCGGCACGGGGTAGGCGGCCGAGCCCACCGGGACCGAGCCGGCGGGCTCGGCCCGCAGCGCTTCGGGTCCGGGCGCGGCGGGCGCGGCGGGTGCGGCGGAGGGGCCGGAAGTGGCCACCTGGCGGCCCGACTGCGCGACGGGCGCGGCCGTGTGGGGCGGTTCGGAGCCGCCCCCGAGCGGGTGCAGCCAGACGGCGAGGGCGGCGCCGGCGACCGCCACGGGCAGGGCCAGGGCACGGAACGTCCGCGCCCGGCGCGGCAGGTGTGGCATGACTGACCCGCTTACCCCGAGGAACGTGGGTTCTGAAAGTACCCCGAAAGCATCGCGTGCGACATACGGGACGCGCGGCCGGCGTGGCCGGTGCCGGGCGGCCGGCCGGGCGTCCCGCCGGGCGGGGCGTCAGCGGCGCAGGGAGCCGGCGAAGACCGCCGTCTTGTGCGTGGCGTCGAACTTCACGGCCAGCGTGACCGCCTTGTAGCCGGTCGCCGGCAGCGCGAACGCGTAGGCGGCCGACTTGGCCGCCCCCGGGGCGACGGTGCCGTAGAAGTCGTTGATGTCGGCGTAGGACGAGGGGTTGGCGTGCGTCTTGCGCGGCCCGTACTGGGCCACGACCTGCACCTTGTTCAGGTCGAGCGGGGCGGCCGACCCGTTGGTGAAGCGCAGCGTGAAGAGGGTGAGCTGCTGGCCGGTCACCTCGCCGGGTCCCTTGCCCTTGTTCCGCACGTACCGGATGCCGGTGATCGCCACGGTGATCTTGTCGGCGTACACCACCGGCTTGCGCAGGCCGGTGGAGGAGTTCAGCGCCATCGCGCCGGGCGCCGCGGTGGCCTCCGACTCCGGCTGCGGCGTCGAGGCGGGCGGCGGCGGCCCCTGCTTCGCCGCGTCCTTCTCGTCGCCCCCGCCGCAGCCCGCCAGCGCCAGCGCGAGGGCCAGCACGGCCCCGGTCGCGGCGAGGTGCCTGGGCTGGTGCGGTCCCCGGTGCAGCATGCGGATCCTCCCCCTCGGTCATGGCGATCGGGGGCCAGTGTAGGGGCGCTCCCTGCCAGAAACAGGGCGACGGCGTCAATAGCCCCCGTTAGCACCGCGAATCCCCACCCCGCCCGCCCTTCAACATGCACCATTCCATCCGCTAATGTCGCTTTACTCTCGGTGAGTTCCGGGGCACACCGGGTTCGAGACAGGGGAATCGCACATGCTCAGCCCCCGCAGGCGCAGCGTCGCCGCGGTCATCTCAGCGATCGCAACGTTGATGTTCGGAACCGTGGCCGTGACGGCCGCTCCCGCGGGCGCCGACACCGATCCGCCGGCCGGGACGCCGGCCACCGTCACCGCCGACCCGCTGCCGACCTGGCAGGTGAACGGCGTCGTCTGGTCCATGGCGACGGTCGGCACGACCGTCTACGCGACCGGCAACTTCACCCGGGCGCGCCCGCCGGGCACGAGCGCCGGGGACGCCCAGGAGGTCGCGCGCGGCAACATCCTGGCGTTCGACATCACCACCGGGAACCTGATCACCTCCTTCGACCACACGC
This sequence comes from Actinomadura parmotrematis, assembly GCF_019458805.1. Taxonomy (GTDB): domain Bacteria; phylum Actinomycetota; class Actinomycetes; order Streptosporangiales; family Streptosporangiaceae; genus Spirillospora; species Spirillospora parmotrematis. Next base: position 351,869 of record NZ_JAIBOA010000002.1, on the reverse strand, counting down.
TGAACGGGCAGGGCCTCCGCATCGTCGCCTCGCCCGACGGCAGCCGGGTCTACGTGGGCGGCGAGTTCACCGCCGTGGACGGCCAGGCGCGCAGCCGCCTCGCCGCCTTCGACACCGCCACCGGCGCCCTGGTGAGCTCCTTCGCCCCGACCGTGTCGGCCAAGGTGCGCGGCATCGCCGCCACCAACGACACCGTCTACTTCGGCGGCAACTTCTTCAACGTCAACGGCAAGTCCCGGACCCGCCTCGCCGCGGTGAAGGCGTCCGACGGCACCAACGTCGACACCTGGAAGCCGACCGCCGACGACGACGAGGTCATGGCGCTGGCGATGGCCCCCGGGAACCAGCGGGTGCTGATCGGCGGCAAGTTCCAGACCCTGAACGGCGCGGCCCAGGTCGGCATCGGCGCGGTGGACGCGACCACCGGCGCGTCCGCGCCCTGGTCCTCGCGCCCGGTCCCGACCCGCCTCGACCCGAAGTCGGCCACCTCCTACGTGACCGACCTGTACGTCTCCGGCGACACCGTCTTCGGCGCCGCCGACGGCGAGGGCTGGCACTGGTACGACGGCCGGTTCGCCGCCAAGGCCGACACCGGCGACCTGGTCTGGCTCGACAACTGCTACGGCGCGACCTACGGGATCTTCGCGCAGGGCCAGTCGGTCTACAGCGTCTCGCACGCCCACGACTGCTCCTCGGTCGGCGCCTTCCCCGAGACCTCGCCGACGACCTGGCACCGCGCCCTCGCCGAGACCTCCTACGCGACCGGCACCGACAAGTCCTCGCCCGGCTCCAACGGCAACTACAGCGGCCAGCCCGTCCCGACGCAGCTGCACTGGTACCCGACGCTCGGCATCGGCTCGTTCACCGGCCAGTACCAGGCCGCCTGGGCGGTCACCGGCAACAGCGACTACATCGCCCTCGGCGGCGAGTTCCCGACCGTGAACGGCAAGGCCCAGCAGGGCCTCGTCCGCTACGCCGCCAAGGACAAGGCGCCCGCCAAGGTCGGCCCGACCGGCGTCGGCACCCCGACCGCCACCCCCGTGGCCGGCCGCGTCCGCGTCGCCTGGCAGACCGGCTGGGACATGGACAACAACGAGCTGACCTACGAGGTGCTGCGGGACGGCGGCACGACGCCGGTCGGCACCGTCACCAAGCGGTCGACGTTCTGGAACCAGCCGAACGCCGTCTTCTTCGACGACGCCCCCGGCACGCACACCTACACGATCCGGGCGAAGGACCCGGCGGGCAACACCGCCACCGGCGCCGCGTCCAACGCCGCCGCGCCCGGCGCCGGCAGCGTCAGCCCCTACGTCACCGAGATCGACGCCGACGGCGCCGACAGCCTCTGGCGGCTCGGCGAGACCGCCGGCCCCGTCTACGACCAGGCCGGCGGCAACGACCTCGCCCTCGGCTCGGGCGTCACCCGCGGCCAGGCCGGCGCGATCAGCGGCGACGCCGACGGCGCGGTCGCCTTCAACGGCACCTCCGACGGCACCTCGGCGAGCGGCGCCGCGACCACCCCGGCCGACTTCTCGGTCGAGGCGTGGGTGAAGACCACCACCCTCACCGGCGGGAAGATCATCGGGTACGGGAACGCGACGAGCGGGACCAGCGGCAACTACGACCGCCACCTGTACATGACCAACGACGGCCGGATCGAGTTCGGCGTCTACCCGGGCACGACCAAGACCGTCCGCAGCGCCCCCGGCCTGAACGACGGCACGTGGCACCACGTCGTCGGCACCCAGGACGGGACGGCCGGCATCAAGCTGTACGTCGACGGCGCCCTGGTCGGGTCGGACGCCTCCGCGGTCTCCGCCCAGTCCTACGCCGGCTACTGGCGGGTCGGCGGCGACAACCTCAACGGCTGGCCCGACCAGCCGTGGAGCTCGTTCCTGAACGGCTCCATCGACGAGGCCGCGGTCTACCCCAAGGCGCTCACCGCCGCGCAGGTCGCCCACCACTACGGCGTCGGCAACGGCACCATTCGCCCGAACGAGGCCCCGACGGCGGCGTTCACCGGCTCCTGCACCGGGCTGACCTGCACCTTCGACGCCTCGGCGTCGGCCGACTCCGACGGCACCATCGCCTCCTACGCGTGGGACTTCGGCGACGGCCAGACCGGCACCGGCGCCACCGTGGCGCACACCTACGCCGCGGGCGGCGACCGGAGCGTCAAGCTGACGGTCACCGACAACTCCGGCGCCACCGCCGACGCCACCCGCACCGCCACCCCGACCACGCCGGTCCTGGCCACCGACGGCTTCGGCCGGACCCTGGCCTCGGGCTGGGGCACCGCCGACACCGGCGGCGCCTGGACGGCGCTCGGCACGGCGGGGGCGCTGTCCACCGACGGCGCGGCCGGCCTGATCAAGATGGCCGCGCCGACCAACGGCCCCGGCGCCTACCTCGGCGGCGTCTCCGCCACCGGCACCGACCTCACCGCGAAGCTGAGCGTCGACAAGGACGGCACCGGCAACGGCGTCTACGCCTGGGCCGTCGGCCGCCGCGTCGGCGGCGCCGGCGACTACCGGGCCCGGCTCCGCTTCCTGCCGAACGGCAGGCTCGCCCTGCAGATCAGCCGGACCGACGCGGCGAGCGCCGAGACCGCCATCGGCGCCGAGCAGACGCTGAGCGGGGTGACCTACACCCCCGGCAGCCCGGTCTCCCTGCGCGTGCGGGTGACCGGGACGTCCCCGACGACGATCAGGGCCAAGGCGTGGACGGGCGCCGAGCCCGCCGCCTGGCAGGTCACCGGGACCGACGCCACCGCCGGGCTGCAGGTCGCCGGCAACGTCGGCGTCCGCAGCTACCTGGCGGGCAGCGCCACCAACGCGCCCGTCGTGCTCGCGGTGGACGACGTCACGGTGGTCAAGGCGGACGGCTGACCTCCGCGGGCCGCCGACCTGGGCGCGGGCATCCGGTTCTCCCGGATGCCCGCGTCTTTATCTATTTGTCGCCTCTTCTCCCTTATCGGGAGGGGGGAATGCACTAGCATCGCCTGGCCGGAGCGGTCCGGAGCGACCGCATGGTTCCGTGGGCAGGAGACCCGCTCGTGCGACGTGAAGTTCTGCAGCGACCGAAGGGGCGATCCGCGGTCCTGGCGACGGGAGCGGCCGCGCTGCTGCTCGGCGCCGCCCTCGCCCCGGGCACGACGGCCGCGGCCGACACCGCCCCCGCCAAGGGCACGCCCGCGACCGTGACCGCCGACGCGCTGCCGACCTGGCAGGTGAACGGCGTCGTCTGGTCGATGGCGACGGTCGGCAACACCGTCTACGCGACGGGGAACTTCACCAAGGCGCGCCCGCCGGGCACCAAGGCCGGCGACGCCAGGGAGGTCGCGCGCAAGAACATCCTGGCGTTCGACATCACCACCGGTAACCTGATCACCTCGTTCGACCACAGCCTCGACGGGCAGGGCCTGCGCGTCGCCGCCTCCCCTGACGGCAAGCGGGTCTACGTGGGCGGGGAGTTCACGACGGTGGACGGCAAGGCGCACAGCCGCCTCGCCGCCTTCGACACCGCCACCGGCGCGCTCGTCGCCGGCTTCGCGCCGAAGGTCTCCAACAAGGTGCGGGCCATCGCCGCCACCAACAGCACCGTCTACTTCGGCGGCAACTTCTTCAACGTCAACGGCAAGTCCCGCACGCGGCTCGCCGCCGTGAAGGCGTCCGACGGCACCAACGTCGACACCTGGAAGCCGACCGCCGACGACGACGAGGTGTTCGCGCTCGCGCTGTCCCCGGACGCCGACCGGGTGATCATCGGTGGCCGGTTCCAGACGCTGAACGGCGCCGCCCACGTCGGCGTCGGCGCGGTGAGCGCCGCCAACGGCGCCTCGGTCGCCTGGAGCAGCCGCCCGATCCCCGCCAAGCAGGGCTCGGCCTTCTCCTACGTCACCGATCTGCAGCAGTACAAGGGCGTCGTCTACGGCGCCGCCGACGGCGAGGGCACCCACTGGTTCGACGGCCGGTTCGCCGCCAAGGCCGACACCGGCGACCTGGTCTGGCTCGACAACTGCTACGGCGCGACCTACGGCATCAAGCCCTACACCAACACCGTCTACAGCGTCTCGCACGCCCACGACTGCTCCTCGGCCGGCACCTTCCGCGAGACGACGCCGCGGACCTGGCACCGCGCCCTCAGCGAGACGACGAAGGCGACCGGCACCGACCACGGCTCCCCGAGCGTCAACAGCAACTACAGCGAGCAGCCGATCCCGACGCAGCTGCACTGGTACCCCACGCTCGCGGTCGGCTCGTTCACCCAGCAGGACCAGGCCGCCTGGTCGATCACCGGCAACAGCTCCTACCTCGCCCTCGGCGGCGAGTTCCCGAGCGTCAACGGCAGGGCCCAGCAGGGCCTCGTCCGGTTCGCCGCCAAGGCCAAGAGCACGCCCAAGGTCGGCCCGGTCAAGCCCGCGGCCCCGTCCGCCCGCAGGTCGCTGCTCTCCAGGAAGGTCACGGTGACCTGGAAGGCGACCTGGGACCAGGACAACGCCTCGCTCACCTACACGGTGCTGCGCGACGGCAAGACCGCCGTCGGCACGGTGACGCGCTCCTCGTCCTTCTGGAACCTGCCCTCGCTCAGCCTGGCCGACACGGCCCCGCCGGCGGGCAAGCACACCTACACGGTCAAGGCGGCCGACGCCGACGGCAACACGGCGACCAGCGCCGCCTCCCGCTCGGTCGGCTGACCGGGCCCGCGTTCAGCGGAACGGGTGCGGCCCCGGACCCCCGCCGGGGTCCGGGGCCGCGCCCGTCGTCACGACCGGCTCAGCGCGAGCGGGCCGCCCGGCGCGACGTCCGGCGCGCGGCCAGGTCGAGGCAGAGCCGCTCGTAGGCGGCCGCCACGTCGTCCCACACGTACCGCTCGGCCGCCCGCTTGCGGGCGAGCTGCCCGCGCTCGGCCGCCTCGCCCGGCGCCGCCTCGGCGGCCTCGACCGCGGCGGCGAGCTCCCCGGCGTCGGCGAAGAAGCGCCCGGCCTCCTCGCCGAGCACCTCGCGGTTGAAGGTGACGTCGTAGGCCAGCACCGACGCGCCGGCGCCCATGGCGCGGAGCAGCGAGGGGTTGGTGCCGCCGACCGAGTGCCCGTGGACGTAGGTGAGGGCGCCCGCGTAGAGGGCGTCCAGCAGGTCCTGGTCCCAGACGCCGCCGAGGAAGGTGATGCGGGGGTCCTCGCCCGCCAGCTCCTTCACCGTGGCGGTGTACTCGTCGGCGTAGGGCGCGGACCCGACGACGACGAGCGGCTTGGCGGCGCGGCTGCGCCGGTAGCCGTCCACGGCCACGTGCACGTGGTTCTCGGGCTCGAACCGGGCCACGACCAGGTGGTAGCCGCCGGGCTCGTAGCCGGCCTCGGCGAGCTTGGCGGTGTCGGTGCCGTCCAGGATCGGCGCGCCGTAGGGGATGAAGACGGTGTCGGCGTCGAACCGCTCGCGGTAGTAGTCCTGGATGCCCCGCGCGTCGGCGATGAGGGCGTCCGACCAGCGGACCGCCAGCGCCTCGGCCGCGCGGTAGTAGCGCTTGCCGGCCCCGCTCCACTTGGTGCGCTTCCACTCCAGGCCGTCCACGTGGGTGGCGACGGGGATGCGCAGCGTCCGCAGCACCGGCAGCAGCGGCGCGTTCGCGGCGTTGAAGACGAGCGCCACGTCGGCGCCGTCCCGGCCGATCTTCTCGCGGAAGGCGTGCATCATCGAGAGACCGGTGTGGCTGAGGGTCTCGGCGACCTTCTTCTCGATCGCCGGGAGGTAGACCAGGCGCATGCCGAGGTACTCGTCGCCGTACCGCTCGCCCCGGCAGTACACGGTCACCTCGTGACCGGCCGCGGCCAACCGTTTGCCGATCTCCTCGACGGCGGTCTCGAACCCGCCGTAGCGGGCCGGGACCCCGCGCGTCCCTACCATGGCAATCCGCACCTGACACCCCTAGCCTGGCAATTCATACTTTTGTGCTAATCGGACCAGGCTAGCGTCGTCCGCCGCGTCCGTGTCCCGGAAGTGGACGCCGGACGTGCGCTGGATGTCAATTTCGTGTGTCTTCGGGATGATGCCTGGCGATACGGCACTAATCTTGGTCCCGGGTGCCCGGGGGCGGTTCTGCACGGAGGTGGGCGTTGGGCGTGGGGATGAGCGCGGAAGACGAGCGGCCGGTGGTGGTGCTGGCGCACCCGTCGCCGGACCTGTACGGCTCGGATCGGATGCTGGTCGAGTCGGTCCGCGCCCTCACCCCGTCCTGCGACGTCGTCGCCGTCCTGCCGGCCGACGGGCCGCTGTCGCCCGCGCTCCGCGAGGCGGGCGCCGACGTCGTCGTGCTGCCGGTCCCGGTGCTGCGCAAGTCCTACCTGACGCCGGTCGGCCTCGTCCGGCTCGCCGCCGGCGGGCTGCGGTCGCTGCCCGCGGCGGTCCGGCTCCTCCGCCGCCGGAGGGCCGCGGCGCTCTACGTGAACACCGTGACGATCCCGCTCTGGCTCGTCGCGGCGCGGCTCGCCCGCGTGCCCGCCCTCTGCCACGTGCACGAGGCCGAGGACGGCGTGCCCGGACCCGTCAAGGCCGCGCTGGCCCTGCCGCTCCGCCTCGCCCGCACCCTGGTGGTGAACAGCCGGGCGAGCGCGCGGGTGCTCGGCGCCGCCGGCCGCCGCGCCGTGGTGATCTACAACGGCGTGCAGCCGCCGGACGCCGTCGCCGAGCCGCGCCCGGTCGCCGGGCCGCCCGCCCGGCTGGTGCTCGTCGGCCGCCTCTCGCCCCGCAAGGGCACCGACGTCGCCGTGCGCGCCGTGACGCTGCTCCGCGAGCGCGGGCACGACGTCGAGCTCACCCTGGTCGGCTCGGTCTTCCCCGGCTACGAGTGGTACGAGGAGGAGGTGCGGGGCATCGCCGGCGCCGGAGTACACTTCGCGGGCTTCCGCCCGTCGGTCGGCGCGTCGCTCGCCGCGGCCGACATCGCGCTCGTCCCGTCCCGGGTCGAGCCGTTCGGCAACGTCGCGGTGGAGGCGATGCTGGCCGGCCGGCCCGTCGTCGCGTCGGCCGCCCAGGGCCTCACCGAGATCGTGGTGGACGGGGAGAACGGCCTCCTCGTGCCGCCGGACGACCCGGCCGCGCTCGCGGACGCCGTCGCCCGGCTGCTGGCCGACTGGGACGGCGCCCTGGCCATGGCGAAGCGCGCCCGCGAGGACGCCGCCCACCGCTTCGGCGGGGACCGCTACCGCAGCGAGCTGGCAGCCGCCGTCGCCGACCTGCTCCCGGCTTCAACGAGGACGCGATGACCGCACAGACCCCCGCCACCCCCGAGATCAGCCTGGTCGAGGCCGTCTGGCGCTACCGGCTGATGTCGGTGCTGATCGTGCTCGCCGGCGTGCTCGCCTCGGTGGCCGCGACCCAGCTGCTGTTCAACAGCACGAGCGCGACCGCCAAGTTCGCGCTGACCGACCCGACCAACAACAACAACGTGCTGCGCCTCGGCGTCGTCTCCGCGCAGGGCTACTCCACCTACACCGCCCAGCGCGCCTCCTTCGCCGGGTCGGCGCCGGTGCTCGCCCGCGCCGCCCAGCTGATCGAGCAGCGCAAGGGGCCGAAGCTCACCGGCGAGCAGCTGCGCGGCCGCGTCGCCACCTCCAGCAAGCCCGACGGCGGCGTGGTGCTGATCACCGCGACCGGCTCGTCCGGCGCCGAGGCCGCGCTCATCGCCAACTCGGTGGTGGCCGCCTACCAGGAGGTGACGGTCTCCACCAACGTCGCCAAGCTGGACAAGCAGCTGAAGAGCGTCCAGGCGCTGGAGAAGAAGGCCGCCGAGGACGTCAACGCCGCGCAGGGCACCCGCGGCAACGGCTACAAGATCCTCGCCGAGAACCTCGCCAAGCTCCAGTCGCAGGAGAGCGGCATCCTGTCGGCCCGCGCCAACGCCAACGACGGGGTCCAGTTCGTCGACACCGCCGACAGCGGCGGCGGGGCCGGCGGCAAGCTGCCGCAGAACGCGGCGATCGGCTTCGCCATCGGGCTGATCCTCGCCTGCGTCGTGTCGTTCCTGCGCGCCGCCGCCCGGCCCGGCGACCTTTCCGGGCCGCGCCGCGGCGGCGGCCCGCGGCCCTACCCGGCGCCCGCGGCCCCGTACGCCGAGCCGATCATGAGCGAGGTGCGGCCCGCGCTGCCGGCCGGCGGTCCGGGCGACGGCGACGCGACCGGCCACGAGCGGGCCGACCGGGCCGACCGGGCCGAGCGGGCCGAGCGGGCCGAGCGGGCCGAGCTGTACGACCCCTACACCCCCTATGACGCGGGCGACCGCGGCCACCGCAGCGCCCTCCCCGAGCGCTACGCCCAGTCCGACCGGGCCCAGCGCAACGGCCACGACCGGGACCGCCCGGTCGCGGGCCGGCGGAACAGCGGTGCGAACGGCGGTACGGGCAACGGCAACGGCAACGGGGCGATCTTCTCCGGGCGGCCGCTCGACGCCGCCGAGACCCCGCCGCCGGCCAAGCCGGCCAAGCCCGCCAAGCGGCCGGCGAAGCCCGCCGCCGAGGAGGCCGACCTGCCGATCGCGCTGTGGAGCAGCGCCAAGGCCCGCGACGACGCCCACGAGGTGCCCGACGACGACCCGGCGCTGCACGGCGACCCGACGGCCACCGTCGAGGACCTGACCGCGATCACCGAGGCGGCCGCCCGCAGCGCGCGCCGCCGCGGCCGCCGGGCCCGCCCCGAGGCGGCGGCGAAGCCCGCGGCCGAGGAGGAGCAGCGGGACGCGCCGGCGAAGGACGCGGCCAAGAAGAAGAAGGACGAGTCCACGTCGCTGATCCACTACGACCTCGACTCGTGAGCGCCGCCCGGACCGGGCGGCTCGGCCGGCTGCTGTCGTCGGCGGGCGGCGCCGTCACCGTCCAGTTCGTCACCGCGGGCGGCAGCCTGCTCGTGCAGGCGCTCGCCGCGCGCACGCTCGGCGCGTCCGGCTACGGCGCCTACGCGCTGCTCTTCGCCGTGCTGGTCATGATCACCTCGGTGCAGACCTCCTGGGTCGGCGACACCCTCACCGTCTACGACCGGTTCGACCCGCGCGTCCGCGGCGCGCTCATCTGGTCGGTGCTCGGCACGGTCGTGCTCGGCGCGGCGGTCGGCGCGGCCGTCTCGCTCGCGATGGGCGTGGCGGGCGCCGCCGGGACCGGGCTGTTCGCGCTGCTGGTCGCGCTCTGGCTGGTCAACGAGACCGGCCGGCGGATCTTCACCGCGCGGATGGAGTTCTGGCGGCTCACCGCCAACGACGCCTGGTACCTGCTGATCACCCTGGCGACGCTCGGCGCCTCCCTCGCGCTCGGCGCGGCCGCCTCGGTGGAGCTGCTGCTCGCCGCGATGTGCGCGGGCTGCGCGGCCTCGATCATCCTGGCCCGGCTGCGGCTGCCGGCCGCGGAGTACGCCCGCGCGCCGCTCCGCGGCACCGCCCTGCGGGAGATCGCCGGGTTCGCCTGGTGGCGGTCGATCCAGGCCGGGGTCCGGCCGACGGCGCTGCTGGCCGCCCGGCTGATGATCGCCGGGTTCGCGTCCACCGCCGCGCTCGCCGGGGTGGAGGCCGCGCGGCTGCTGCTCGCCCCCGCCATGACCTTCGTCAACGGCGCGGGCTGGTTCCTGCTCGGCGACTTCGCCAAGGCCGAGCGGGAGGGCGCCCCGATGCGCGCCGCGCAGGCGGTGCGCGCCTGCGCGCTGATGGCCGGGATCGCGCTCGTCCTCAGCCTCGGGGGCATCCTGCTGGTGGACTGGCTCGGCCCGCTCGTCACCGGCGGCTCCTTCGCGGTGGACCGGGTCGCGCTGCTCGGCTGGGGCGTCTACGCCGTCTGCTTCGCCTGCACGCTGCCGCTCGCGAGCCTCGCGACGGCCCGCAAGCGGTCCCGGTCGGTGTTCGCCATCCGCGGCGCCGAGGCCGCGACCGGCCTCGCCGTGCTCACCGCCCTGCTCGCCACCGACCCCGGACGCGCCGCCGCGGCGCCCTACTGCCTCGGCGCGGGCGGGCTCGTCTCGGCCGCCCTGCTGTGGCGGATGCTGCGCCGCGGCGATCCGCCACGCCGGGCGGCGGCCTACTCCGCCCGGACCCAGCCGCCCGCGACGAGCAGGTCCAGGACGAGGCCGGCCGCCTCGTCCGGCGACAGCGCCGAGGTGTCCAGGGTGAGGTCGGCGTCGTCGGGGACCTCGTAGGGGTCGGAGACGCCGGTGAACTCGGGGATGAGGCCCGCCCGCGCCTTGGCGTACAGGCCCTTGCGGTCGCGGCGCTCGCACTCCTCCAGCGGCGTCGCCACGTGCACGAGCAGGAAGTCGCCCGTGGCCTGGACCATCCGGCGCACCTCGGCGCGGGTCGCGGCGTAGGGCGCGATCGGCGCGCAGATCGCGACGCCGCCGTGCCGGACGACCTCGGCGGCCACGTACCCGATCCGGCGGATGTTGAGGTCGCGGTCGGCCCGCGAGAACGTCAGCCCGGCCGACAGCAGCCGCCGCACCACGTCGCCGTCCAGCAGGGTGACGGTGCGGCCGCCGCGCTCGACGAGGGCGTCGGCGAGGCCGCGGGCGACGGTGGACTTGCCCGACCCCGACAGGCCGGTGAGGAACACCGCGACGCCGCGCGAGCTCTTCGGCGGCCGGGCGACGGCGAGCTCGGCCGCGACCGCGGGCGGGGTGAACCAGTCGGGCACCGGGTCGCCGCGGTCCAGGAGCTCGCCGAGCTGCTCGGGCGTGAGCTCGGCCTGCACGTGGTCGGGGTCGATGCGCGCGACCGGCCGCCACACCTCCACGTCGGCGTCGTACCCCCACGGCTCGGGGACGGCGACGGGGATCGGCGACCCCTCGGCCTCGGCGTCCCCGAGCAGGTGGGTGGCGCCGTAGGCGGCCGCGACGTGCGCGCGCAGCAGCAGGTCGCGGCCGGCGTCCTCGCGCGGCGGGAGCGGGACGGGGATGACGCGGGCGGCGTCCGGCAGCTCCTTGCGGACGGCGAGCAGCGCCCGCACCAGCGCCTCGTCGTGGCCGCCGCCGAGCAGCGGCAGCACCAGGACGTGCGCGCCGAGCCGCTCGGCGACCTGGCGGAGCTGGCCGAGCTGCTTGCGGTGCAGCGGCTCGCGGGTGGCGACCGCCAGCACCGGGCCGTCGGGGCGCTCGATCTCGTCGGGGCGGCGGCGCAGCCGGTGGAACGGTCCGTGGGCGGGCGCGCGGAGCGCCTCCAGGGGCCCCGCGAGGCGCCAGCCCTGCGTCGTCGGGTCCTGCCACGCCTCGGTGACCGACAGCACCGCGAGCGGGACGCCCTCGGGGTCCTGCAGGACGAGCCGCTCGTGCGCGGTCAGCTCCTTGGGGACCGGCAGCGTCACCGGCACCGGCCACGGGGTGCCGTCGGCGAGCCGGCCGCCCGCGATCACCATGGCGGTGTCGTAGGGGCCGAGGAAGCCGGTGAGCGGCCGGTAGACCCCGGCCAGCAGCAGTTCCAGGTCGGCGAGCCCGGCCGGGCCGGGCGTCCAGGTGGGCAGGTCGCGCAGCGTGTCGGGAAGGCCGGCTTCGGCGGTCACCGCGGTCTCCGATCCCGCCCGGGGTCGCACCGGGCCGATCCAGGTCAGTAGGGGTTTCCCCGGAAAAATACCGAGCCGGCGGGATCCGTGCATCCCGGGGCGGCCGCCGCCGTCCCGGGCGGCCGGCCCGCGGCGGCCGGGCGCGGCCTCAGAGGAGCCGCGCGAACCGGTTCTCGGGCTTGCGGATCACGAACGTGACCTCGCTGTGCGCCGCGGCCAGCCGCCCCCGGCTGAACGCCGAGACGACCCGGCAGAGGCCCCCGGCCAGGCCGATTCCGGCCCGCATCGCGTCGAGGCGCTCGCGCGAGGCGTACTCCTCGGCGACGACCAGGCCGCGCATCACGCAGTACCACTGCATGCCCTGCCGGGAGGCGACCCGGTCGTAGACGGTCGTGGGAGGCGGCGACCCCGACCCGCCGCCCGCGTCCCCCGCGGCCGGCCCGGCGTGCGCCCCGGCGTGCGACCCGCCGTGCGACCAGGACGGCAGGACGCGGTCGAGGAAGCCGAAGGCGCTGCCGCGGTCGCGCAGCCGCAGCAGCAGCAGGCCGCCGGGTTTCAGCGCGGCCACGAAGCGGTCGAGCACGAGCTCGGCCTGCGGGATCCGCTCGATCAGGTAGTCGCCGTAGACGATGTCGTAGGCGCGCGGCGGCATCGGCACCGTGCGCAGGTCGCCGAGATGCCAGCCGTGCAGGTCGGTGCGGGCCTTGGTGCGCGCGCGGAGCGCGGGGGTGTCCAGGTCGACCCCGGTGAGCCGGTGGTCGAGGCCGCCGAGGTCCAGGCCGCGGCCCCAGCCGCAGCCCGCCTCCAGCACCTGTACGGGGTGCAGGGGATGCTCCTTGGCGTACCGGCGGACGCGTTCGGTGAACAGGTCGCCGTCGTTGACCGGCGAGGTTCGCGGTTCGGTCACAGTCCCGCAGCGTAATCGCCCGATCGCGCACTGTCCGCTATTTGCCTTTTATTGGCGCCGGGTGTCGCGCCGCCGCCCCCGTGCGGGCCGGGTGAACGCGGCGTGAACCAGCAATGCCGTCATTTGCGACAAGGTGGTAACACTGGGCTGCTACCGTACGTCTGATTCTGATGCACAGGGGGGGCTTATGGGGGCCGTGACGGGCTTCGCTCCAGGGGTGTTCGACCTGTTCCACGTGGGGCACCTGGACGCTCTCGGCCGCGCGGCCGCCGCCTGCGACCGGCTGGTCGCCGGGGTCTGTACCGACGAGCTGGCCGCGGCGCTGTTCGGCGCGCCGCCGGTCGTCCCGCTGATCGAGCGGCTGGAGATCGTCGGAGCCTGCCGGCACGTCGCCGCGGCGGTCCCGCTGGACACCGCGGACCTGCGCGCCGCCCACGCCGGGCTCGGCTTCGGCGTGGTGTTCACCGGCTGGCGCGACGCCCCGCCCCCCGCCGCCCTCGACCTCACCGGCACCGGAGCACGCGTGCACGCCTTCACCGACCTCGCCCGCACCCGCAGCGCCGTGCTGCGCGCCGCCCTGATCGGCACCGACACCGCCGGGTCCTCGGTCGCATGAGCGCCTTCGCCGACGCGCTCGTCCGCCTGAAGTCCGCGCAGAAGACCGCCAAGGGCGCCCCGGCCTACTCGCGGTTCGTCAACCGCAAGCTCGGCCGCCTGCTCGCCGCCGCGTCCTACACCGCGGGCCTCACCCCCAACCAGGTCACCGGCATCAGCGCGCTGTTCACCTTCACGGGCATCGCCCTGATCGCGCTGGTGGACCCGGCGCCCTGGCTCGGCGTCGCGGTCTGCCTCGCCCTGGTCGTCGGCTACGCCTTCGACGCCGCGGACGGGCAGCTCGCCCGGCTGCGCGGCGGCGGCTCCAAGGCCGGCGAGTACCTGGACCACATGGTCGACAGCCTGAAGATCTCCGCCCTGCACGGCGCGGTGCTGGTCTCCTTCTACCGGTTCTTCGACCTGGACCGCGCCGCCTGGCTGCTCGTCCCGCTCGGCTTCACCGTCGTCGCGGCCGTCATGTTCTTCGGGATGATCCTGAAGGACCTGCTGGCCCGCGCCCACCGCGCCGCCACCGGCGAGCCCGCCCCGCCCGCGACGGCCCCCTCGGCGCTGCGCTCGCTGCTGGTCGTGCCGACCGACTACGGGCTGCTCTGCGCGGCGTTCGCGCTCCTCGGCGCCAAGGCGGTGTTCCTGCCGCTCTACACGCTGATCTTCGCGGGGAACCTGCTGTTCCTGCTCGCCGCGGGCGTCAAGTGGTACCGCGAGGTCGCCGGGCTGGACCGGCCCGCCGCGCCCGCCCCGGCCGGGCGGGCGGCGCCGGAGTACCAGCGGTGACCGCGCGCCGCGGCGTCGTCGGGTACGTGCCCGGCGCCTACGACATGTTCCACATCGGGCACCTCAACATCCTGCGCCGCGCCCGGCAGGGCTGCGACCACCTCATCGCGGGCGTCGTCACCGACGAGGTGCTGGTGCGGGCCAAGGGCCGCGCCCCGATCGTCCCGCACGCCGAGCGGGCGGCGGTGGTCGCCGCCATGTCCTGCGTGGACGAGGTCGTCACCGACACCTCCAGCGACAAGCTGGTGATGTGGCGCGAGCTCGGCTTCGACGTGCTGTTCAAGGGCGACGACTGGAAGGGCACGGCGAAGGGCGACCGGCTGGAGCGCGACCTCGGCGGCGTCGGCGTCCGCGTCGTCTACTTCCCCTACACCGTGCACACCTCCAGTACCGCGCTGCGCAAGCTGATCTCGGCGGGCTGACGCCGGTCAGTGCTGGACCTCGGCGAGGTCGAGGGCGCGGGGGGTGAGCCACCAGACGAGGGCGGCGGTGAGGAGCATCAGCGCGCCGCCCGCCGCGCTCGCCCACTCCAGCGAGCGGGTGAAGGCGGTGCGCGCCTCGTCCGCGAGCGCCGCGCCCGGGGCGCCGAGGCGGGACGCGACGTCCAGCGCGCCGCCGAGGGACTCGCGGACGGTGTCCGCGGTCGTCCCGGTGACGCCCCGGCCCGCCAGGTCGCCGAGGGGCAGCCCGCTCCGGTAGATGGCCGCGGCGACGCTGCCGAGCACCGCGACGCCGAGCGCGGCGCCGAGCTCGTAGCCGGTCTCCTCGATGGCGGCGGCGCTGCCGGACTTCTCCGGCGGCGCCCCCGCCATGATCACGGCGGAGGCGATGGCCAGCGAGCCCATGCCGGCGCCGACCAGGGTCGCGGCGAGCGCGACGGTGCCGTAGCCGAGCGGCTGCGGCCCGAGGAAGATCACCAGGAAGCCGGCGCCGCTCACCGCCAGGCCGCCCGCGAGGACGGTGCGCGCGCCGATCCGGGCCGCGAGGGCGGGCGCGAGCGGCGACACGACCGCCGCCGCGACCGCCTCGGGCAGCAGCCGGACGCCCGCCTCCAGCGGCGAGTAGCCCATGACGAGCTGGAGCCACTGCGCCATCAGCAGCATCGTCGCGGCGACCGCGACGCTGGTGGTGAGGGCGGTGAGGGTGCCGGCGGTGAAGGCGCGGCCGCGGAACAGCCGGACCTCCAGGATCGGGTCCGGCCGGTTCAGGCAGCGCCGCACGAACCAGGTCAGCGCGACGGCGGCGACGGCCGCCGCGGCGAGCGCGCCGGTGCTGTGCGGGCCGTCCTTGCCGAAGTGCTTGATCGCGTAGACGAGCGCGACCATCCCGACGATCGACAGCGCGGTGCCGAGGGCGTCCCAGCGGCCGGGCGCGGGGTTGCGCGACTCGGGCAGCAGCCAGAGCCCGAACCCGATCGCCAGCGCCATGACCGGCGCGTTCACCAGGAACGCGGCGTGCCAGGAGAACGCCTCCAGCAGCGCCCCGCCGAGGATCGGGCCGAGGGCGCCGCCGAGCGCCGCCATCGTCGCCCAGACGCCGAGCGCGGTCGCCCGCTCGCGCGGGTCGGTGAACAGCTGCCGGATCATCGACAGCGTCGACGGCATGATCATCGCGCCGCCGGCGCCGAGCAGCGCCCGGATCGCGATGACCGCCGCCGGGCTGCCGGCCGCCAGCACCGCCAGCGAGCCGAGCCCGAAGACGGCGAAGCCGAGGATCAGCATCCGCTTGCGCCCCCACCGGTCGGCGAGGGCGGCGGCGGTCACCAGCAGGCCGGACACCACCAGCGAGTAGACGTCCACCATCCAGAGCAGCCCGATCGCGTCGGGCCGCAGGTCCGCCGAGATCTCCGGCAGCGCCACGTTGAGGATCGTCATGTCCATGACGACGAGCAGCAGGCTCGCCGACAGGACCGCGAGGCCCGCCCAGCGGCGCGGGTGCGGCGGCGGGACGGGGCGTCCCGCCGCGGTGGCCGGGGTCGCGGTGGTCACGGCCGTCCTCCTTCCCGTGCCGGCCCGCCCGCCCCGTGCAGGAGGGTGCCGACGAGCAGGTCCGCGACGTCGCGGCGCGCGACGTCGCCGTGCCGCAGGCTGTCGCGCACCGCGACCATCAGCCCGTAGACGGCGTTGCTCATCCAGCGTGCCGGCAGGTCGGCGCGCAGCACGCCGGCGCGCCGGCAGGCCGCGTAGAACGCGATCTCCCGCTCCTCCAGGGCTTCCCCGCGTTCCACCAGGTCAGGCAGATGGGCGACGAAATGGTCGGTCAAGGCGAAGCCGTGCTCGTCGGCGTCCACGACGTAGGCGCGCAGCAGCGCGTCGAGGGCGGCGGCGAGACGGGCGGGGTCGCCGGACGCGGCGGCGGCGTCGATCCCGGCGGAGTCCATGGACTCCGCCCAGCGGGCGATGGCGCGGTCGCCGAGGGCGTGCAGCAGCGCCTCGCGGGTGGCGTAGTGCCGGTGCAGCGTGGCGCGGCTGATCCCGATGGCCGCGGCGATCGCGGCCATGGACGCGGTCGGGTCGGCGTTCAGGTGCCGGATGGCGGCGGCCAGGACGTCGTCTCCGCGCGGCATGTGAGACTCCCATGATGCTGATGAGACATTTATGTCTTACACGGTACATCATCGTCCCGGACGGCGGGCCCGGCGGGCGCCGGTGTGACGGGCGGGCCGGGCGCGTAGGCTGGGAGGCGTCACCGGGGCCCCGCGACGGGCCTTCCGGGTTTCCGTGCTGCCCCCGCGCCTCCGCTGCGCGGGGAAGGGCCGCCTCGGGCGGCCGACGATCGGGTGGAGCTGGCGAGATGACGCTTTCCGGACTTGTGGATCTGGCCTGTACCGACGCGGGACTGGCGGGCGCCCTGAAGGACGCCCGCGGCGACCACGAGGTGGTCGCCCCGCCCTCGCTGTGGCCGGTCCTCGCCGCCGCGCTCGCCCGCACCACCGGGGACGGCGCCGTCCTCGCCGTCACCGCCACCGCCCGCGAGGCCGAGGACCTCGCCGCCGCCCTCACCAGCCTCATGGACGCCGGCCGGGTCGCGCACTTCCCCGCCTGGGAGACGCTGCCGCACGAGAAGCTGTCGCCGCGCTCGGACACCGTCGGCCAGCGCCTCGCGGTGCTGCGCCGCCTCGTCCACCCCGACGCCGGCGAGGGCGCCGGCCCGGCGGGCCGCCTCGCCGTCGTGGTGACGCCGGTCCGCGCCGTCCTCCAGCCGATCGTGTCCGGTCTCGCCGACCTGGAGCCGGTGCGGCTGCGGGGCGGCGAGGAGACCGACCTCGACGACGCCGTCCGCCGCCTCGTCGACGCCGGCTACCACCGCGTCGACCTGGTGGAGAAGCGCGGCGAGATCGCCGTGCGCGGCGGCATCCTGGACGTCTTCCCGCCCACCGAGGAGCACCCGCTGCGGGTGGAGTTCTGGGGCGACACCGTCGAGGAGGTCCGCTACTTCAAGGCCGCCGACCAGCGGTCCCTGGAGGTCGCCCCCGAGGGCCTGTGGGCGCCGCCCTGCCGCGAGCTGCCGCTGACCGGGACCGTCCGCGAGCGCGCCCGGCTGCTCGCGCGGGAGCACCCGGCGCTGGAGGAGATCCTCGGCCGCATCGCCGACGGCGACACCGTCGAGGGCATGGAGGCGTTCTCGCCCGTCCTCGCCGACGGCATGGAGCTGCTCACCGACCTGCTCCCGGAGGGCTCGGCGCTGCTGGTCTGCGAGCCCGAGCGCATCCGCACCCGCTCGGTCGAGCTGGTCCGCACCAGCCAGGAGTTCCTGGACGCCAGCTGGGTCAACGCCGCCGCCGGGGGAGAGGCCCCCATCGACCTCGGCGCCGCCGCCTTCCGCTCCCTGGAGGAGGTGCAGCTCCACAACCGCGAGCTGGGCCTGCCCCGCTGGACGATCACCGCTCTCACCAGCGAGGGCGACGCGGTCGACCTGGGCGTGCACCCGGCCGAGGCGTACCGGGGCGACACCGGCCGCGTCGTCGGCGACCTCAAGGGCTGGATCGACGCCGGCTGGCGCGTCGTCCTCGTCACCGCCGGGCACGGCCCCGCCGAGCGCCTCGTCCAGCTCGTCGGGGAGGAGGGCCTCGGCGCGGCCCTCACCGACCTCGCCGGCGAGCCGCGCACCGGGCTCGTCAACGTCTCCACCGGCCTGCTGGAGAACGGCTTCACCTGGGACGCGATCAAGCTCGCCGTCCTCACCGAGACCGACCTGTCCGGGCAGAAGTCCTCCACCAAGGACATGCGCCGCATGCCGTCCCGGCGGCGCGGCGGCGTCGACCCGCTCCAGCTCCACGCCGGCGACTACGTCGTGCACGAGCAGCACGGCGTCGGCCGGTACGTGGAGATGGTCAGCCGGACGGTGCAGGGCGCCACCCGCGAGTACCTGATCCTGGAGTACGCCAAGGGCGACCGGCTGTTCGTCCCGACCGACCAGCTGGAGGAGCTCACCCGCTACGTCGGCGGCGAGGCGCCGAGCCTGCACCGGCTCGGCGGCGCCGACTGGGCCAAGGCCAAGTCCAAGGCCCGCAAGGCCGTCCGGCAGATCGCCGGCGAGCTCATCCGCCTCTACTCGGCGCGGATGGCGAGCCCCGGCCACGCGTTCGGCCCCGACACCCCCTGGCAGCGCGAGCTGGAGGACGCCTTCCCCTACGCCGAGACGCCCGACCAGCTCGCCGCCATCGACGAGGTCAAGGGCGACATGGAGCGCGGCGTCCCGATGGACCGGCTCATCTGCGGCGACGTCGGCTACGGCAAGACCGAGATCGCGGTGCGCGCGGCGTTCAAGGCCGTCCAGGACGGCATGCAGGTCGCGGTGCTGGTGCCGACGACGCTGCTCGTCCAGCAGCACCTGTCGACCTTCACCGAGCGGTTCGGCGCGTTCCCCGTCACGGTGAAGCCGATCAGCCGGTTCCAGACCGAGGCCGAGATCACCGAGACGATGCGCGGGCTCCAGGAGGGCTCGGTGGACGTCGTCGTCGGCACCCACCGCATCCTGTCGTCGGCGATGCGGTTCAAGAACCTCGGCCTGGTCATCATCGACGAGGAGCAGCGGTTCGGCGTCGAGCACAAGGAGGAGCTGAAGCGGCTGCGCACGCAGGTCGACGTGCTCGCCATGTCCGCGACGCCGATCCCGCGCACCCTGGAGATGGGCCTCACCGGCATCCGCGAGATGTCGACCATCCTCACCCCGCCCGAGGAGCGCCACCCCGTCCTCACCTTCGTCGGGCCCTACGAGGAGAAGCAGATCGCCGCCGCGATCCGCCGCGAGCTGCTGCGCGAGGGCCAGGTGTTCTTCGTGCACAACCGGGTCCGCTCGATCGACCGGGTCGCCGCGAACCTCGGCCGGCTCGTTCCCGAGGCCCGCATCGCCGTCGCGCACGGCCAGATGAACGAGCAGCAGCTCGAGAAGGTCATGGTCGACTTCTGGGAGAAGAGCTACGACGTGCTCGTCGCGACCACGATCGTGGAGTCGGGCCTGGACGTCCCGAACGCCAACACCCTCATCGTGGACCGCGCCGACATGTACGGCCTGTCGCAGCTGCACCAGCTCCGCGGCCGCGTCGGGCGCGGCCGCGAGCGGGCCTACTCCTACTTCCTGTACCCGCCCGAGCAGCCCCTCACCGAGACCGCGCACGAGCGCCTCGCCACCCTCGCCCAGCACACCGAGATCGGCGCCGGCATGTACGTGGCGATGAAGGACCTGGAGATCCGCGGCGCCGGCAACATCCTCGGCGCCGAGCAGTCCGGGCACGTCGCCGGCGTCGGCTTCGACCTGTACGTGCGGATGGTCGGCGAGGCCGTCCGCGACCTCAAGGAGGGGGGCGGCGGCGAGGCCGAGACGCCCGACACCAAGGTCGAGCTGCCGGTCGACGCGCACCTGCCGCACGAGTACGTGCCGGGCGAGCGGCTCCGCCTGGACGCCTACCGCCGCATCGCCGCGATCACCTCCGACGAGGAGATCGCCGCCGTGCGCGAGGAGCTCGCGGACCGCTTCGGCCCGCTGCCCGTCCCGGTGCTGAACCTGCTGGAGGTGGCGCGGTTCCGGGCCAAGGCCCGCCGCGCCGGGCTCAGCGACGTCGCGCTCCAGGGCGCCTTCGTCAAGTTCGCCCCGGTGGACCTGCCGGAGTCGCGGCAGGTGCGGCTCCAGCGGCTCTACCCCAAGAGCGTGCTGAAGCCCTCCACCGGGACGCTGCTCGTGCCCGCGCCGAAGACCGCCGCGATCGGCGGCCGCCCGCTGCGAGACCAAGACCTGCTCAAGTGGGCTACGGACCTGGTGGAGGCCCTGTTCCTGGAACCCGCGCGGGCCTAGGCTGGCGACCCGTCCAATGATCTTCGACTCGCTCCGGGGGACCGCCATGCCTGCCATCCTGCCCACGCGCACCGTCCCGGCCGTGCTCGCCGCCGTCCTGGCGGCGGGCGCGCTCACCGGCTGCTCCGGCGGCCCGGTGAAGGCCGGCAGCGCGGCCCTGGTCGGCGACGACCGCATCACGGTGCGCGCGCTGGACGCCGCCGTCACCGACTGGCGCCGCGAGTTCAAGGAGGACGGCGCCGCCAACGCGCTGCGCGCCGACCCCGAGTCCGGCGGCGCCGGCCAGGCCGCGGCGCTCCAGGCGTCGGGGGACGACCTGAGCGGCGCCCTGTCGGGGATGATCGCGATCCGGGTCGCCGACGAGGTCGCCCGCCGCGTCCACCTCGACGTCACCGCCACCGACGTGGACCGCATCGTCGCGCAGATGGACGCCCAGCAGGGCGCCCGCGCCTACACCCTCGCCAAGGGCCTGCCCACGTCCTACACCCGCGACCTCGCCCGGTTCTACACCGTGCAGACCGCCGTCCTCGGCGGCCTGGCCCGCGGCGCGCAGCCCGGCAGCGCCGGGTTCCAGCGGGCCGCGCAGACCACCGAGGCGCTGTTCGCGCGCACCGCGGCCGGGATGAAGATCGAGGTGAACCCGCGCTACGGCCGCTACGACCCCGCCCAGCTCAAGATCGACTCCGTGCCGTCCATGCTGTCCGCAACCGAATCGGGTGTCCGCTGACATGTCCCTGACCCTGCTCGCCACCACCCACCGCGTCGCGCCCGGCCTGCTGTCCTGGCAGGGCTGGGACGCGCTCCGCTCGGCGCCCCGGGTGCTGTCGCGCGTCGACCATCCGCTGCTGCCGTACCTGGAGCCCGCCGGGGTGCGCGCGGAGCAGGTCACCGACCCCGACCCGGCCGCGCTCGTCGCGCTCGCCCGCGGGCACGGCGCGCTGTGGATCCTGTCCCCGGACGGCGACGAGGCGTTCCTGCGCGAGGTCGGCCGGCTCATCGTGGACGACCCGGTCGAGGTGGAGCTGCTGCACGCCTCCTACGACCTGCCCGGCGCCCGCCTGCTGGACCTGGTCTCGGTCATGGACACGCTGCGCCGCGAGTGCCCCTGGGACGCCGAGCAGACGCACGCCTCGCTCGTCCGCTACCTGCTGGAGGAGTCCTACGAGGTCGCCGACGCCGTCGAGGACGGCGACATGGCCGCCCTCCGCGAGGAGCTCGGCGACGTGCTGATGCAGGTCGCCTTCCACTCCGTCGTCGCCGCCGAGCGCGACGACGACACCGCCTTCACCGTCGACGACGTCGCCGCCGGCATCGTCGACAAGCTGGTCCGCCGCCACCCGCACGTGTTCGCCGGGGTCGAGGTGGCCGACGCCGGCGAGGTCAACGCCAACTGGGAGCAGATCAAGGCCGCCGAGCGGACCGCCAAGAGCGGCGCCGGGGCGTCGGTGTTCGACGGCGTCCCCATGGGGCAGCCCGCGCTGCCGCTCGCCGCGCAGCTCCAGCGCCGCGCCGCCCGCCTCGACGTCCCCGGCGACCTCGCCGAGGCGGCCGGCCCCGCCGCCCACGCGTACGGTGAGCGGCTGTTCGCGCTGGTCAGGGAGGCGCAGGCGGCGGGCGCCGATCCCGAGGCGGAGCTGCGGGCCGTCGCGCGGGCCTTCCGCGACCGGGTCGGCGCCTGGGAGCGCGGCGCGGGGAACGGGTCACGCCAAGATCGGTGATGGGGTGGCCGGGGGCGGGGGCGCCGTTTACGCTGGCTCCGTGCCGCCCGGATCCTCCCCCGTCCCCGGTGGCGCGGCCACCCCTGGCCGGCGCCGGCGGCTCGCCGTGCGCCGCGTCCGCGACCTGTGCGCCCTCGGCGCCCTCGCCGGGCTGCTGCTCGCCCTCATGGTGGTGCCGTTCGCCGGGACCGCGGGCGTCGGCGCCCGCGACGCCGCCACCTGGTTCGACGAGCAGCCGAGCGACCTCGACACCGCCGGCGTCGCGCAGCGGTCCCGCATCCTGGCCGCCGACGGCAGCCTCATCGCGACGTTCTACAGCGAGAACCGGGTCGACGTCCCGTTCGCGCGGATCGCGCCCGTCATGCGGCAGGCGGTCGTCGCCATCGAGGACAGCCGCTTCTACGAGCACGGCGCCCTCGACTCCAAGGGCACCGTCCGCGCGCTCGTCACCAACGTCGGGTCCGGCGAGGTGCAGCAGGGCGGCTCGGGCATCACCCAGCAGTACGTCAAGAACCTGCTGATCTCGCAGGCCGACACCCCGGCGGGCAAGGCCGAGGCGCAGGCCCTCACGCCCGCCCGCAAGCTGCGCGAGCTGAAGTACGCCGTCGCGATGGAGAAGAGGTACTCCAAGGACGAGATCCTGCGCCGCTACCTCAACATCGCCTACTACGGCGCGGGCGCCTACGGCGTCGAGGCCGCCGCGCAGCGCTACTTCGGCATCCCGGCGGCGCGCCTGGACCTGAACCAGGCGGCGCTGCTCGCCGGCGTCATCCGCTACCCCTACGCCTACGACCCGATCGAGCACCCCGACGTCGCCCGGCAGCGGCGCGACACCGTCCTCGCCCGGATGGCGCAGCTCCGCCTCATCTCGCCGGAGACCGCGGCCGAGACCGCCGCCGGGCCGCTGGAGCTGCACCCGAAGACGTTCCGCAGCGGCTGCGTGACGAGCAAGGCGCCGTTCTTCTGCGACTACGTGCAGCGCGAGATCCTCACCAACCCGGTGTTCGGGTCCACCGCCGCCAAGCGCGAGAAGCTGCTGAAGACCGGCGGCCTCACCATCCGCACCACCCTGGACACGCAGACCCAGCGGGCCGCGCAGAAGGCCGTCGACCGGCACGTCCCGCGCCGCAACTCCGCGCGCAAGGCCGCCGCCGAGGCGCTCGTCGAGCCCGGCACCGGCCGGATCAAGGGGATGGCGGTCGACCGGGCGCTCGGCCCGAACAAGGAGCGCGGCAAGACCTGGATCAACTTCGCCGCCGACGCCGACCACGGCGCCAGCATCGGCATGCAGTCCGGCTCGACGTTCAAGGTGTTCACGCTCGCCGCCGCGCTGGAGCAGGACATGCCGTTCGGCACCCGGATCACGGCGCCCGGCTCCTACACCCCGACGGGGTTCCGCGACTGCAAGGGACGCCGCGTCGGCGACCCGGACGCCTCGCTCGGCAACTCCGCGGACGGCGAGGGCGGCCGGTCGTTCACCCTGGTCACCGGCACCCACCACTCGGTGAACACCTTCTTCCTGGAGCTGGAGCACGAGGTCGGGCTCTGCGACACGGTGAAGATGGCCGAGCGGCTCGGGATGCGGCAGGCGAACGGCAAGCCGCTGGAGCAGTACCCCTCCTTCACGCTGGGGTTCAACTCGGTGTCGCCGCTCCGCCTCGCCGCCGCCTACGCCGCCTTCGGCGCCCGCGGCAGGTACTGCCGGCCCGTCGCCATCACCTCGATCACCGGGCCGGACGGCAAGGGCCGCAAGGTGCCGTCGGCGCGCTGCAAGCAGGTGCTGGACAAGGGCGTCGCCGACGCCGTCAACCACGTGCTGCAGGGCGTCCTCACCAAGGGCACCGCGGCCGGCATGGGCATCGGCCGGCCCGCCGCCGGCAAGACCGGCACCGTCGACAACTTCTCCGCCGCCTGGTTCGCCGGCTACACCCCCGACCTCGCGTCGGCGGTGTGGGTCGGCGACCCGCGCGGCGGCTACCGCTACCCGATGACCGACCTCTGCATGGACGGCGAGTGCTACGGCGAGGTGTTCGGCGCCACCATCCCCGCCCCCATCTGGCAGGACACCATGGAGGGCGCCCTGCGCGGCCGCCCCGCCGGCGACTTCCACCGCCCGCCCGGCTTCTACTTCAGCCTCGGGTCGGGCGAGGAGGCGCCGAAGCGGCCGAAGAGGAAGACGCCGGCCAAGAAACCGGGCGACGGGAAGAAGAAGCGTGGCGACCCGCCCGCCGCGGCCGACCCGAAGCCCCGCAAGCGCGCCGCCTGACCGGGGGACGCCCCCGGCCCGGCGGCGCACCGGTCACCAGCGGCGGGTCTGGCGGTCCTCCACCTCCAGCGCGGCCTCCTCGGCCGGGAGGTCGTCGCGGGCGTCCTCGTCCTCGCCCTCGCGGGTCTCGCCGCGCATGTACTCCCGGATGCCGATCGGGCCGTCCGCGGACTCCTCGATGACCAGGTCGTCGGGCGGGTCCTCGATGTAGCGCTCGGTCGCCTCGATCTCCGACTCCTGCTCGTCGTCGCCGAGGTCGTCCTCGTACCGGCCCTCGTCGTCGACCGGGCGCTCCTCCTCGAAACGCGGCTCACTCATGATCGTCCCTCCCTTTCCGTGCTCCGCACCTTCCCCGTGTGAGCAGGGGCGAACCGGGTAGATCATCGCAGGGGACGAACACCGCATCACACCTGTCACTCGACGCAACCGGGGGGAACCGCATGCGCGCCATCGCCGTCACCGAGTACGGGGGCACACCGTCGCTGATGACGGTGGACAAGCCGGCCCCGGGGCCGGGCGAGGTCCTGGTCAAGATCGTGGCCGCCGGCCTCAACCCGTTCGACTGGAAGGTCGCCGACGGGATGCTGAAGGACAGCGTGGACGCGCCCTTCCCGCTCGTCATGGGCATCGACGGCGCGGGCGTCGTCGAGGAGGCCGGCGAGGGCGTCACCCGCCTCCGTGCCGGCGAGCCCGTCTACGGCGCGTTCTTCGGCGTCGCCAAGGGCCTCGGCACCTACGCCGAATACACCGTCGTCCCCGCCGACGGCGCGATCGCCAAGATGCCCGACGGCATGATCTACACGCAGGCCGCGGCGGTGCCGACGGCGTCCATGGCGGCGCTGAACGCGGTGCGCGCCGCGCAGGTCGACGAGGGGCGGACGGTGCTCGTCGTCGGCGCGACCGGCGGCGTCGGCCAGTCCGCGGTGCAGCTCGCCGCGCTGCAGGGCGCCAAGGTCATCGCGACGGCCGAGCCCGCCATGGCCGGGCGGATGCGCGACCTCGGCGCCGCCGAGACCGTCGACTACACGAGCGGCGACCTCAACGACGCCGTCCTTGCCGTCCACCAGGACGGCATCGACGCCGTCCTGCACTTCGCCGGCGACGCCGCCGCCGTCCAGCGGACCGCGCGGCTGCTCCGCCCCGGCGGCGCCTACGTCACCACCAACTTCACCGCCAACCCCGACGAGCTGGCGGCCCAGCAGATCCGCGGCGTCAACCTCAACAGCGAGACGAGCGGCGCGCTGCTCGCCGAGCTCGCCGACCTCATCGACGCCGGTAAGCTGAAGATCCACGTTCAGCAGGAGGTCTCCTTGGACGAGGCGCCCGAGGCGATCGCGCGCAGCCGCTCCGGCGGCGCCCGCGGCAAGACCGTCATCCGCGTCTGAGCCCGGCCGCCGCCCCCATGGCCGACGGCACGGCACCCGAACGCACCCTCGTCGAGCGCGCGACGCCCGCCGGGCTGCGCGCCTACCTCAGCACCGAGAGCGGCAGCACCAGCATCCTGCTGGCCGCCACCGTCGCCGGGCTGCTCTGGGCGAACTCGCCCTGGCGCGACACCTACGCGACGTTCTGGGACACCGAGCTGTCGGTGCGGCTCGGCCCGCACGCGCTCGGCCTGGACCTCAAGCACCTGGTCAACGACGGCCTGATGGCGCTCTTCTTCTTCGTCATCGGGCTGGAGATCAGCCGCGAGGTGCAGGTCGGGCAGCTGCGCGACCGGCGGCTCGTAGCGGTCCCGGCGCTCGCCGCGCTCGGCGGCATGCTCGTGCCGGCGCTGCTGTACGCGCTGGTCAACCACGGCGGCGCCGGGGTGAACGGCTGGGGCATCCCGATGGCGAGCGACACCGCGTTCGTCCTCGGGCTGCTCGCCGTCCTCGGCACCCGCTGCCCCGAGCCGCTCCGCGCGTTCCTGCTGACGCTGTCGGTGGTGGACGACATCGGCGCGATCCTGGTCGTCGCGGTCTTCTACACCGAGGACTTCTCGCTGACCGCGCTGCTGATCGCGCTCGCGCTGATCGGCCTCATCGTCGCGTCCCGCTGGCTGCGGCTCTGGCGGACGCCCGCCTACGTCCTGCTCGGCCTCGGCGTGTGGGGCGCGATGCTGGAGAGCGGCGTGCACCCGACGCTCGCCGGCATCCTGCTCGGCGCCCTGGTCACCGTGTACGCGCCGAGCGACCAGCGGTTCCTGGAGGCCGGCGAGCTGGTGCGGCGGCTGCAGCGCGACCCGAGCCCCGAGCTCGCCGAGCGGACCACCCGCTCGGTCCGCGACACCGTGTCGGTCAACGAGCGGTTGCAGCTCCGGCTGCACCCGTGGACCAGCGACGTCATCGTCCCGATCTTCGCGCTGGCCAACGCGGGCGTCCGGCTGGACGGTCCCACCCTGCGGATGGCGGCGACGTCCCCGATCACCTGGGGCATCGTGCTCGCGCTGCCGCTCGGCAAGTTCCTCGGCGTCGCCCTCGGCACCTGGCTGCCGCTCCGGCTGAACTGGGGCGTGCTGCCCGGCAGCCTCGTGTGGGGCCAGGTGCTCGGCGGCGCGGCGGTGTCGGGCATCGGCTTCACCGTCGCGCTGTTCATCACCGAGCTGGCCTTCGGCGACGCCCCCGACCTGCAGGCCCAGGCCAAGATCGGCATCCTGGCGGGGTCGCTGCTGGCCGCCGCGGCCGGCTGGCTGATCTTCCGGCTGGCCTGGAACCGCGGCGAGGTCTGCGCGCCGCCGGGCGCCATGCCCGCCGACGAGGAGGGGTTCGTCCCCGAGCCGATCCCGCCCGTCACCGCCGACGACCACGCCCACGGCCCGGCCGCCGCGCCCGTCACCCTCGTCGAGTACGGCGACTACGAGTGCCCCTACTGCGGCGAGGCGTACCGGACGCTGAAAGCCCTCTGCGACCGGTACGGCGACCGCATCCGCCTCGTCTGGAGGCACTTCCCGCTGCACGAGGTGCACCCGCGCGCCATCGCCGCCGCCATCGTCGCCGAGGAGGCCGCGCAGCACGGCCGGTTCTGGGAGATGCACGACACCCTGTTCCACAACCAGCTCGCCCTCACCGACGGCGACCTCGTCCGCTACGCCCGCGACCTCGGCATCGACGACCCGTGGCGGCACATCACCGAGAACCGGCGGCGGATCGACGCCGATCGCGCGTCCGGCGAGCGCTCCGGGGTACACGGGACCCCGACGTTCTTCGTGAACGGGCGGCTCTACGAGGGCCGCAACGACCTGGCCTCGCTGAGCGCCGCCGTCCAGGCGGCGCTGGACGGGGCCGCCACCGCCGACGACCGGTGCGCGACCGACGGCCGCGCACCCTGATCAGGAGGACAGATGAGCGACGCCAACGACGGCGCCAACGGCAACGAGGCCCGCATCGCCGAGATCGACGAGACGCTGGAGTACCTGCGCCGCCAGGTGCCCGGGCCGACCGACGAGCCGCAGGACTTCGGGGACGCCGGGCAGAACCTCCAGGAGCGCGAGGAGCTCACCACGCAGATCGCCGACCTGGAGCGCGAGCGGGCGTCCCTCACCGGGGAGTAGCGCCGCGAGGGGGCGCGGGGGAATGGAAACGGCCCGGTGACGCTTACAGTCTCGTGACGCAACCCATTCCCGGGAGGGGGACCATGGCCACCTACGAGGACTTCGAGCGCGCCGCGCTGTTCTTCGAGGCCCGCGACTACGCCGGCGCGGCCCGGCTGCTGGACCCGATCGTGGCCGCCGAGCCCGCGAACCGGTCGGCCGTGGAGCTCCTCGCCCGCGCCTACTTCCACAGCGCGCAGCTGTCGCGCGCCGAGGGGGCCTTCCGTGCGCTGATCGAGCTCGACCCGTGCAACGGCTGGGCCCACGAGGCCCTCGCCCGCACGCTGGAGCGGCAGAGCCGCGGCGGCGAGGCGGTGCCGTTCCGCCGGATGGCCGCCGCGATGGGCGCGGCGCCGTCGCCGGAGATCGAGGTCTCCGTCACCGCCGCCGACCTCGCCTGAGGCGCCCCACCCCCGTGACCACCCGGTCACCACTCGTCGAGATGCGGCGTGTTGGGCATTTTCGATCTTCAAAGTGCCCAACACGCCGCAAGTCAACGGATGGTGACCGGGTGGTCATGCTCTGTGCGGTCAGGGCGGGTCGTCGGCGGCGAGCGGGAGGCGGAGGACGAAGCGGGCGCCGCGGCCGCCGTCGGGGCGGTCGGTGATGTCCAGCGTGCCGTCGTGCGCGGCGGCGATGTCGCGGGCGATGGCGAGGCCGAGGCCGGTCCCGCCGGCGTCGCGGTGCCGCCCCTCGGCGAGCCGGGTGAACCGCTCGAACACCTTCTCGCGGTCGGCGGGCGCGATGCCGCCCCCGTCGTCGACGACCTGGACGACCGCCGCGCCGTCCTCGGCGGCGACCGCGATCGCCACCTCGGTGTCCGCGTGCCGGTCGGCGTTGTCGACCAGGTTGGCGAGCAGCCGGCCGAGCTCGTCGCGGCCGCCGTTCACGATGACCGCCTCGTCGGCGTCGATCCGCACCCGGCTGCGGCGCGGCCGGCGCAGCACCACCTCGTCGACCAGGCCGCCGAGCTCGACGGGCTCGAACTCCAGGCGGCGCTGGGCGTCCAGCCGGGCGAGCGCCAGCAGGTCCTCCAGGACGGCCTGCAGCCGGTCGGTGTTGACCAGGGTCGCCTCCAGCGCGTGCCGGAGCGCCGCCTCGTCGGAGGGGTCGGCGAGGGCCAGCTCCAGCTCCGTGCGGAGCGCGGTCACCGGGCTGCGCAGCTCGTGCGACACGTCCGACACGAACGCCTGGAGGCGCGCGACGGCCGCCTCCAGCCGGTCCAGGGTGGCGTTGACGCTCGCGGCGAGCGCCGCGATCTCGTCGCGGTGGGCGGGCACCGGGACGCGCCGCCCGAGGTCGGACGTGGTGATCTCGTCCAGCTCGGCCCGGATCCGCTCGACCGGTCGCAGCGTGCGGCCCGCCGACCGCCACGTCCCGTACCCGGCGAGGCCCGCGAGGAGCGGGACGCAGAGCGCCAGCCCGGCCGCGAGCCACGGATCGGGGAACAGGCCCGGCTTCGAGGCGAGCGCGTAGACCGTCCAGCCGCCCGCGGGCGCCGCCGGCTGGTACTCCACGACGTAGAAGCAGGGCCCGCCGGGCGCGCGGATCCGGCAGCTCACCCCCGCGCGGCGGGTGTCGTCGTTCTCGGTCGCCGGGAAGTCCACCTTCGGGTAGCCCTGCATGCGGGCGCTCGCCCCGGCGATGCGGCCCGACCCGTCCACGACCTGGAGCAGCTCGCCGCCGCCGGTCGGCAGCAGCGGGTTGCTGATGCCGCCGGCCTCGGAGAGGCGCGCGACGAGCCGCCGCCCCTCCTTGGACAGCTCCGCGTCGAGCCGCCGCATCGCGTACTCGCGGACCAGCACGAGCGTGACGACGTACAGGACGGCGCTGACGAGGGCGGTGACGACGGCGCTCGTCAGCGTCACCCGGGCACGGATGCCGCGCGGCTCGACCCTCGGGACGAGCCGCCCGGGGGCGCTGGACCGGGGCACCGCGACCGCCTTGGCTGAGCGGACAGGACTGCATCGATCATGTCCTGAACAGGGCAAACGCCATCCGATCGGGAGGGTAAAGTCTGCCCAGCCGCCCGCGGGCGGCGGCGCAAGCACGGCGCGGCGCCGGTATTTCAGATGGTGATGACCTCGCTCCGCGACATCCGCGGCGACGGGCGCCGCGCGGCGGACCCGCCGTGCCAGGATCGGGGGGCGCCCGGACGTCCCACATGCGTCCGGGCCGGTGGCCCAGCCCGCGCGGTGACCCAATCCGTGCGCGGGCCGGGCCGGCCGGTCGGAGCCGGGCCGCCGGTCAGAGCCGGGCGACCGGTCAGAGGAAGCGGCGGATCGGCGTCACGGCGAGCTCGCCGGCCCGGTGCCGCAGCCCGCGGCGCCGCCAGCGGCCGGGCGCGATGCGGGTGCTGCGCTCCAGGTCCTCGTCGAAGTGCCGGTCCAGCGTCCCGGTGAGGCCGGGGTCGATGACGGCGAGGGTGATCTCCTCGTCGTGGTCCATGGACCGCCGGTTGAAGTTGCTGGACCCCACCAGCGACACGAGGCCGTCCATGGTGAGGATCTTGGCGTGCATCATCGACGGCTCGAACTGCCAGACGCGGACGCCCGCCTCCAGCAGCCGGTCGTAGTGCTGCTGCCCGGCGAGCAGCGACACCCGCTTGTCGGCGTGCGGGCCCGGCAGCAGGATCTCCACGTCGACGCCCCGCCGGGCGGTGCTCACCAGCAGGTCGGCGAAGTAGGCGTCGGGCGCGAAGTAGGCGGTGGCGAGGCGGATCCGCTCGCGCGCCGACTCGCACACCACCCGCACGAGCGTCTGCAGGTCCTGCCAGCCGATGCTGGCCGACCCGCGGACGACCTGCACGACCGCGTCGCCGGAGCGGTCCTGCGGGGTGAACAGATCGCGGTCGTCGAACAGCTCGTCGTGGCACTCGGCCCAGCCCTGCGCGAACCCCGCCGCGATGCCGTCCACGGCGGGCCCGCGCACCCGGAAGTGGGTGTCGCGCCACTCGCCGGCGTTCCGGGCGTCGCCGCACCACTCCTCGGCGATGCCGACGCCGCCGGTGAACGCGACGCGCTCGTCCACGACCAGCACCTTGCGGTGGCAGCGGTGGTTCTGCTTGAACGGCGACAGGTGGGCGGGCCGCCGGAACCAGGCGACGGTGACGCCGGCCCGGCTCATCGCGTCGAGCAGGCCGCGCTCGATCGGGCGGCTGCCGAAACCGTCCAGCAGCAGCCGGACGCGGAGCCCGGCGCGGGCCCGCTCGGCGAGCGCCTCGGCGAACTCGCGCGCGATGGCGCCGCGCCAGTAGACGTAGGTCATCATGTCGATGGTGCGCTCCGCGCCGCGGACGGCCGCCAGCATCTCGGGGAAGATCTCGTCGCCGTTGCGCAGCGGCTCCAGCGCGTTGCCCTCGGTCGTGGCGATCCCGATGAGCCGTTCCAGCCGGCGGCGGATGCGCTGCGCGTCCTGTTCGGTGGCCTGGGGGAGGGTGGGGGCGGTGCGAGACACGGTGCTCTCTTCGTCGCTTTTGGCGGGGGGTGTCCGCCTGCGCCGTACCCCGCCCCCGGCCCTTCATGCCACACGTGTAGTAGGAGGGCGGGCCGTCAGCCCTCGGCGAGGCGGGCGGCGAGGGCGTCCCGCAGGCGGGTGAGGCGGCCGATCTCGGCGTCCAGCGCGGCGAGGCGGCGGGCCGCGACGCCGCCCGCGCCGTGGCCCGCACCGCCCTCGTCGCCGCTCTCGCAGCCGGGGACGCCGAGCAGGTGCAGGCGGTCGGCGACGGCCCGCACGTCCTCGACGGTGAGGCCGAGCGACAGCAGGTCGCGGACGACCCGCACCCGCGCGACGTCGTCCGGCCCGTACTCGCGCTGCCCGGCGGCGGTGCGCGGCGGGTCGAGCAGGCCGCGCTGCTCGTAGAAGCGCAGCGCGCGCGGGGTGGTGCCCGCCGCGGCCGCCGCGTCGCCGATCCGCATGGCCACCCCCGTCACGTGCTCAGACCTCGGCGAGGACGGCCCCGACGTGCCGCCCGCCGATCAGATCCTGCAACGCGCGCGGGGCGGCGTCCAGGCCCCGGACGCGGGTGTGCGGGAAGGCGATGTCGCCGGACCGCAGCCAGGCCCCGAAGCGGCCGAGCCACTCGGCGCGGGCCTCCTGCGCGGAGCCGGTGACGCCGCGCAGGGTGATCTCCTTCAGGACGAGCTGGTGGGCGTCCAGCTCGACGGGGCCGGTGGTGCCGGGCAGGCCGGGCGCGAGCTGCCCCGCGAGGGTGCCGACCAGGGCGACGCGGGCGCCGGGGCGGGCCGCGTCCACGGCCGCGCGGAGCTGCGCGCCGCCGACGGTGTCGAGGACGACGTCCACGCCGCCGTCCAGGGGCTCGCCGGGCAGGAGGGCGGCGTCGTAGCCGAGCTCGCCGGTCATCCGGGCGGCCTTCCAGGCGCTGCGGGTGGTGCCGAGGACGCGGCCGGCGCCGAGCAGCCGGGCGATCCGCCCGGCCATCGACCCGACGGCGCCCGCGCCGCCGGTGACGAGCACGGTCTCGCCGGGCCGGACGGGCGCGGTGCGGGTCAGCGCGGCGTAGGCGGTGAGGCCGGAGGACAGGTGGGCGGCGGGGTCGGGCAGCTCGTCGCCGAGCGGGATCCAGGCCCCGGCGGGCACGGCCGCGTGCTCGCGCCAGCCGAGCCAGTGCAGGACGAGGTCGCCGGGCCGCGCGCCCGCGCCGTCCGGTGCTTCCACGACCTCGCCGACCGCCGCGCCGGGCAGCGGGTCGCCGGGGCGGAGCGGGGGCAGCGGCGCGCCCGGGACGCCGTCGCCGAGCAGCGACCGGATCGCCGGGAACACCTGGAACCAGCGGTTGCGGACCAGCAGGCCGCCGGGCGGCGGGGCGGGCGCCGCCGCCTCGGCGACGGTGAAGTGCTCCGCCCCCGGCAGCCCGGTGGGCAGCGCGGCCAGCCTGATCTCGTGCGTCGTGGACGGTCCCGGCACGTCGTCCTCCTTCGTCGGCGTGCCGGGACCGTAGACCCTGACGCGCGCGTCAGGGGCAAGCGCTCAGGACAGGCGCCGGATCCTCCAGAAGCAGAAGCCGGTGAGGGCGGCGGTGAGGAGCGCGAAGACGCCGATCTCGATCCACTGGAAGGTCCAGAAGCGGCTGCCCGGGTGGTAGCCCAGGCGCAGGCGGTAGCCCATCTGCGCCATCTGCTGGAAGCAGGAGTCCTTCGGTCCCATGCGGCTCGGGTCCGGCGCGCAGGCGCCCGCGTCCAGCTTCAGCGGGATCGCGTCGACCGACCGCCCGCGCGCGTCCACCACGCCGCGGGACAGCACCCAGGCGCCCGCCGGGGTCCGCGCCTCCACGTGCACGGGGCCGCCGGGGCCGTTGGAGTACAGGCCGCCGACCGTGTCCCGGGTGATCGGGATGTCCGCGCGCACCGGCGTCATCAGGTGCGGGCGGACCAGCAGCGGGATCGCGAACTGCAGGGCGGCGAAGACGGCGAGGGTGGCGGCCATGGCGATCAGCGTCCGGCGGAACAGCAGCCCGGCCGCGACGCCGAGGACGAACGAGAACAGCGCGTAGCCGGCGGGCGCGACGCCGTGCGAGGCGAACAGCGCCGGCTCCAGCCGGGAGGCGTTGCCGGCGCCCGCCTTGAAGAGCGGCTCGCTCCACCACGACACCGCCAGCGTCGCGGCGCCGCCCGCCGCGGCCGCGGCGGTGCCCGCCATGGCCAGCTTCACCGCCAGCCAGCGGCGGCGGCTGACGGTCTGGCCCCAGGCCAGCCGGTGCGTGCCGCCCTCGATCTCGCGGGCCACCAGGGGCGCGCCCCAGAACAGCCCGACGACGGCGGGGACCAGCAGGACGGCCGCCGAGAGCAGCACGAGCTGCACCTGGTGCCCGGAGAAGAAGTGCTGCCGGAACCGGTCGCAGGCTTCGCCGGAACCGCAGCCGGCGAGCCCGTCGCGGTAGTCGCCGGCGAGGCCGGGGCCGGTGACGGCGAGGCCGAGGGCGAGCGCGGCGAGCAGCCCGAAGACCACCGCCGCCTGGACGCGGAACTGCCGCCAGGTCAGCCAGATCACGAGATCACCTCCAGGGCGGGGCGCCGGTCGCCGCCGGTCATGTAGGCGAGGACGATGTCCTCCAGGCCGACCCGGTCGACCGACCAGGCGGGGTCGTGGACGGGCTCGGTGGTCCGCACCAGCAGCGTGCTCTGCCGGTCGGTGTGGCTGGCCGACACCACGTGCTGGCCGGCGGGCAGGTCGGCGGGGTCGCGGCGCGGGCCGGTGAGCAGCAGGTGCTCGGCGAGCAGGTCGTCGATGTCGCCGGCGACCCGCACCCGCGCCTCCAGCAGCATGATCAGGTGGTCGCAGACCCGCTCCAGGTCCGAGACCAGGTGCGAGGACAGCAGCACGCTGAGGTCGTGCTCGGCGGCGGCCTCCATGAGGCCCTGGAGGAACTCGCGGCGGGCGAGCGGGTCCAGGGCGGCGACCGGCTCGTCGAGAACGAGGAGCTCGGGCCGCTTGGCGATGCCGAGGGTGAGCGCGAGCTGCGCGCGCTGGCCGCCCGACAGGCGGCCGGCCTTCTTGGCCGGGTCCAGGCCGAGGCGCTCGATGCGGCGGCGCGCGACCGCGTCGTCCCAGCGGGGGTTCAGCTTGGCGCCGAGCCGCAGGTGCTCGGCGACGGTGAGCCCGGCGTAGGTGGGGGTCTCCTGCGCGACGTAGCCGACCTTGGCGAGCTGGGCGGCGCCGCCCCCGGGCGCGCCGCCGAGCACCTCGATCGTGCCGGACGTCGGCGCGAGCTGCCCGACGACCATGTTGAGCAGGGTGGTCTTGCCGGCCCCGTTCGGGCCGACGAGCCCGACGACGCGCCCGGCGGGCACGTCGAGGGTGCAGTCGGTGAGGGCCCAGCGGCGGCCGTAGCGCTTGCCGAGGCCGCGGGTGCGGACGGCGGCGGTCACGCTATGCCTCGCTGAGCGTCTGCCTGAAAGGTGGCGGTGAACAGCGCCTCGATGCTCTCCTCGTCGAGGCCCGCCATCCGCGCCTTGCGCAGCCAGCGCCGCAGCTCCTGGCGGAGCGGCTCGTGCGCGGCGAGCGAGCCGTCGGTCAGCGTCGCGGTGACGAAGGTGCCGAGGCCGGGCCGGGCGGCGGCGAGGCCCTCGTGCTCCAGCTCCCGGTAGGCCTTGAGGACGGTGTTGGGGTTGATCGCCAGGCGGGCGACCACGTCCTTGACGGTGGGCAGCTGGTCGCCCTCGGCGAGCAGGCCGAGCCGCATCGCGTGCCGGACCTGGCGGACGAGCTGCTGGTAGGGGGAGACGCCGGAACGGGCGTCCAGATGGAACTCGATCATCGTCGCTCCATTTATCTAGTTGCCTAGTACTTTAGGCTCCTGGACCGGGAAGGTGTCAAGGCGCCGCCGTCCGTGATGTCCTGGGAGCGGAGAGGACGGTGCCGATGACCGACCAGAAGCGGCGGATGCTCGCAGGTGAGCCCTACATCGCCGACGACCCCGAGCTCGCGGCCGACGCGCTGCGGGCCGCGCTGCTCGGCGAGCGGTTCAACGGCTGCCCCGCCGACGACGCCGAGGAGCGGCGGGCCCTGCTCACCGACCTGCTCGGCGCGTTCGGGGAGGGCTCGGAGATCCGCCCGCCGCTGCGCGTCGACTACGGCTACCAGATCTCGGTCGGCGCGGGCGTGTTCGTCAACTTCGGCGCCGTCCTGCTGGACGTCGCGAAGATCACGATCGGCGACCGGACGCAGATCGGCCCGAACGTGCAGCTCCTCACCCCGACCCACCCGCTGGATCCCGACAAGCGGCGGGCCGGCTGGGAGTCGGCCCGGCCGATCACCATCGGCGCCAACGTCTGGCTCGGCGGCGGCGTGATCGTCTGCCCGGGGGTGACCATCGGCGACGACGCGGTGATCGGCGCGGGCGCCGTGGTCACCCGGGACGTGCCGCCGCGCGTGGTGGCGGCCGGCAACCCGGCCCGCGTCCTCCGCGAGATCCCGTGACGGGCCGGAATCCCGTGCCGGGCCGGAATGGGGCCGTGCGGCCGGGGTAGAGCCGGTCCGTGGCAGGCGTGGTCGATCGGGCGGACGCGTTCCAGCGGCGCCATCCGTGGGCGGGGTTCCCCCTCGCCGTCGTCTACAAGTTCGCTGACGACCAGGGCGCGTACCTGACGGCGCTCATGACCTACTACGGGTTCCTGTCGCTGTTCCCGATGCTGCTGCTGCTCGTGTCGGGGCTCGGCTACGTGCTGCAGGGCGACCCGCAGGCGCAGGCGCGGGTGCTGGACTCGGCGGTCGCGGGGTTCCCCGTCATCGGCGACCAGCTCACCCGCAACGTGCACTCCTTCCACGGCAGCCTGTTCGGCCTGGTCACCGGCGTGCTGCTCAGCCTCTACGGCGGCCTCGGCGTCATCCAGGCCACCCAGAACGCGCTGAACAAGCTGTGGGGGGTGCCGCGGCTCTCGCGGCCCGACCCGATCCGGTCGCGGCTGCGCAGCCTGCTGCTGATGTTCGCGGGCCTCGCCGCGATCCTCGCCACGGCCGCCGCCGGCGTCTTCGGGCACGGCCTCTGGCCCGCCGCGGCGGCGGCGTCGGTGGCGGTCAACACCGTCCTGCTGACGGTGGCGTTCCGGGTGCTGACCGCGCGGCCGCTCGACGTCGCGCAGGTGCGGATCGGCGCGCTCGTCGCGGCGCTCGCCTGGCAGGGCCTCCAGTGGGCGGGCGCGACGCTGATCGGGCACGTGCTGCGCAACGCGACGGCGACCTACGGGTTCTTCGGGATCGTGCTCGGCCTGATGGCCTGGATCTACCTCGGCGCGCTCACCGTCGTGCTCTGCGCCGAGATCAACGTGGTCCGCGACCGGCGCCTCTGGCCGCGCAACCTGCGCACCCCGTTCACCGACCGCGTCGTGCTGACCAAGGGCGACCGGCGCGCCTACGCCTCCTACGCCGAGACCGAGCGGCACAAGACGTTCGAGCGCGTCGACGTGGACTTCGGCGACCGCGCGGACCGCCCGGACGGCCCGCCGCCCGAATCGGGCGTGCCCGGCGTCCCCCCGCCCGAATCCGAGTGATCGGGGCGTGCGGGCCGCCGCCGCCCGGTGAGCCGGCGGCGGCCCTCACGCCCGGGGTGCCGGGCGGGCTCGGGGCGTGCCGTCCCTAGCCGCGCTCCAGCCCCCACCGCCGCCGCAGGGCGCGGTCGGCGAAGCCGAAGAGCTGGTCGATGATGATGCCGACGATCAGAATGACGATCATGTAGGAGATGACCGCCGGGGTGTCGGCGAGCTCGCGCGCCTGCGACAGCAGCACGCCGAGCGAGGTGGTGTCGCCGAAGACGACCAGCAGCTCGCCGGCCATCAGGCTGCGCCAGGCGAACGCCCAGCCCTGCTTCAGCCCCGCCACGAACGTCGGCAGCGACGCGGGCAGGACGAGGTGCCGGTACAGGTTCACCCCGCGCAGGCCCATCACCTTGCCGGCCCGCAGCAGGATCGTCGGGGTGTAGTCCACGCCCGCGATCAGGCCGTTGGCGATGGACGGCGCCGCGCCGAGCACGACCACGAACAGGATCGCGCCCTCGCTCAGCTTGAACAGCAGGATCGACAGCGGGAACCAGGCGATCGACGGCATCGTCTGCAGGCCGGTGATCAGCGAGCCGAACGCCCGCCGCAGGATCCGCGACTGCGAGACCAGGCCGCCGACCACGGTGCCGATGACGATCGACAGCGCGAAGCCGACGACCGCCCGCCGCAGGGTGAGCGCGACGGCCTCCCAGAACGACCCCTTGGTCATCTGGTCCCAGAACTCGGGCAGCGTGTCGCCCGGCCCGGGCAGGACGTAGGTCTCCTTCCAGCCGCTCCAGACCACCGCCTGCCAGGCCAGCAGCGAGATCGCGACGGCCGTGACGATCGGCCAGAGCGCCGACCAGACCCGGCGGGCCGGGCCGGCCTTGGCCGTGGCGCCGCCGAGCTCCAGCGCGTCCAGGCCGGCGAGCTGCTCGCGCAGCGCCGGATCGATCTCGGGCTGGTCCTTCTTGCCGACGTCAAGCGCCATGGCGGCCCACCTCCTCGCGCAGCCGGTCGGTGATGGTGGCGGCGAGCGCCGACACGTCGGGGGCGTCGATGCGCCGCGGCCGGTCCATCGTCACCGGGAACTCCTCGATGACGCGGCCGGGGCGGCTGGACAGCAGCACCACGCGGTCGCCGAGGCGCACGGCCTCGCGCACGTTGTGGGTGACGAACAGGACGGTCAGCTCGCGCTCGCGCCAGATCCGCTCGATCTCGTCGTGCAGCAGGTCGCGGGTCATGGCGTCCAGGGCGCCGAACGGCTCGTCCATCAGGAGGACCGTTCCGCGCTGGCCGCCCGAGTCGTCCACGGTGAGCGCCAGCGCGCGCGCGAGCGCGACGCGCTGCCGCATGCCGCCCGAAAGCTGGTGCGGGCGCTTCTTGGCGAAGCCGCCGAGGTGCACCGACTCCAGCAGCTCGGCGGCGCGCGCGCGGCGCTCGTCGCGCGGGACGCCGCGCATCTTCAGCGCCAGCTCGATGTTGCTCGTGACGTTCAGCCACGGGAACAGCGCCGGCTCCTGGAACATCAGCGCGACGCGCGCGTTCCCGATATCGACCGACCCGGCGGACGGCTTGTCGAGGTCGGCGACCAGGTTCAGCAGCGTGCTCTTGCCGCAGCCGGAGGCGCCGAGCAGGCAGACGAACTCGCCCGGCGCGACGTCGAGGGAGACCTGGTCGAGCGCCAGCAGCGCGCCGGCGCCCGATCCGAACGCTTTGGAGACGCCCGAAAGCCGGACCGCGGCGGCGGTCCGGCTCGGGGCGGCCGTGTCGGCCTGTGTCACTTGTCGCTCACCGGGGCCTTTCCGCTCGCCTTGAGCACCTCGTTCAGGGGGGCCAGGTTGTAGATGCCGTTCAGGTCGGTCTTGTCCAGCAGCCCGATCTGCTCGGCGTGCTGCGCGCCGGTCGTCAGCGAGGACGCGATCGGGTCGGTGGTGAAGGTGATCTCCTTGAAGGCGGCGTCCAGCACGTTCTGCTTGAGCGGCTTGCCGGTCAGCGTGGTGAGCTGGGCGTTCACGGCCTTCTTGGCCTCGTCGGGCTTGCTGTTGAGGAAGTCGGTCGCCTCGACCACGGCCTCCAGCAGCTTCTTCACCTGGTCGGGGTGCTGCTTCTCGTAGTCCTGGCGGACGATCAGGTTGGTGATGACGAACTTGCCGCCGGGCCAGAGCGAGGACTCGTCGAGCAGCTTCTTGCCCTTGCTCTCCAGGATCAGCCGGGAGGCGAACGGCTCGGGCACCCAGGCGCCGTCGATGCTGCCCTGCGCGAACGTCTGCAGGGTCTGCGAGTTCTCCTGCGGGACGACCTTGACGTCGCCGCTGCCGTCCTTGTTGGCGGTGAGGCCGTTCTGCTTCAGCCAGTAGCGGATCGCCACGTCCTGGGTGTTGCCGAGCTGCGGGGTGGCGATCTTCTTGCCCTTGAGGTCCTTGACCGAGTTGATCCCCGGCTTCACCACCAGCGCGACACCGCCGGAGGCGGCGCCGGAGATGATGTGGATCGCCTTGCCCTTGGACTTGGACCAGGCGTTGATCGACGGGTTCGGGCCGACGAAGGTCGCGTCCACCGCGCCGGAGAACACCGCCTCGACGGCGGCCGGGCCGGCGTTGAACTGCGACGCCTTCGGCGCGGTGCCGAGGTGCTTGGTGAAGATCCCCTGCTGGAGGCCGACCAGGGCGGTGGCGTGCGTGATGTTCGGGAAGTAGCCGAGGCGGAGCGCGGCGGCCTTGCCGCCGGACGAGCCGTCCTTGGAGTCGTCGTCGCCACACGCACTGAGCGTCCCGGCGGCCAGGATGGTCAGAGCTGCGGCGGCCACAGCGGCGCGGAACCTACGGTGCATGGTCAGCTATCCCTACTAATCCGGTTGGATTGACGTGGACAGTAGACAAGGTGGGTAATAGAAACGTCAAGTCACCAGGTCGTGACGGTTTGGTCACATGGGTGTGCTTTGCCCGCGCGGCGAGCCCGCTGGGCGCCCGGAGGCGGCTCTCGATAGGCTGCGGGGCGAACCGTCCCCTCACCTGAACAGGGAGAAGCCCGATGTCGTCGATCGAGGCCGTCAGCGCCCGGGAGATTCTCGACTCCCGCGGCAACCCGACCGTCGAGGTCGAGGTGCTGCTCTCCGACGGCGCCGCGGCCACCGCGGCCGTGCCGAGCGGAGCGTCCACCGGCCAGTTCGAGGCCGTCGAGCTGCGCGACGGGGACGAGCGCTACAACGGCAAGGGCGTCCGCAAGGCCGTCAAGGCCGTCAACACCGTCATCGACGAGCAGCTCGCGCAGTGGGACGCCACCGACCAGCGCGCCGTCGACGCCCGCCTGATCGACCTGGACGGCACCGCCGACAAGTCCGAGTTCGGCGCCAACGCCATCCTCGGCGTCAGCCTGGCCGTCGCCCGCGCCGCCGCCGTCTCGGCCGGGCTGCCGCTGTTCCGCTACGTCGGCGGCGCCAACGCGCACCTGCTGCCGGTGCCGATGATGAACATCCTGAACGGCGGCGCGCACGCCGACACCAACGTCGACGTCCAGGAGTTCATGATCGCGCCGATCGGCGCGCCGACGTTCTCCGAGGCCGTCCGCTGGGGCGCCGAGACCTACCACGCGCTGAAGTCGGTGCTGAAGGCCAAGGGCCTGAACACCGGCCTCGGCGACGAGGGCGGCTTCGCCCCCGAGCTGCCGAGCAACCGCGACGCCCTCGACCTCATCCTGGAGGCGATCCGCAAGGCCGGCTTCACCCCCGGCCGCGACATCGCGCTCGCCCTGGACGTCGCCGCCACCGAGTTCCACGCCGACGGCGCCTACTCCTTCGAGGGCGCGAAGCGCTCCGCCGCGGACATGGCCGCCTACTACGGCGAGCTGATCGCCAACTACCCGCTGGTGTCCATCGAGGACCCCCTCGACGAGCAGGACTGGGCCGGCTGGACCGCCCTCACCGAGCAGGCCGGCGGCAAGGTGCAGCTCGTCGGCGACGACCTGTTCGTCACCAACCCCGAGCGCCTGACCCGCGGCATCGCCGAGGGCGCCGCCAACGCCCTGCTGGTCAAGGTCAACCAGATCGGCACCCTCACCGAGACGCTGGACGCGGTCTCCCTCGCCCAGACGAGCGGCTACCGCTGCATGATGAGCCACCGCTCCGGCGAGACCGAGGACACCACGATCGCCGACCTGGCCGTCGCGACCAACTGCGGCCAGATCAAGACCGGCGCGCCCGCCCGCAGCGACCGCGTCGCCAAGTACAACCAGCTGCTCCGCATCGAGGAGGAGCTCGGCGACGCCGCCCGCTACGCCGGCGCGGCGGCCTTCCCCCGCTTCGCCGCGGAGGGCTGAGCCTCCCTTGGCCGCCGGCGAGGACCGCAGCGCCGCCCGCACCGGGGACGACCCCGGCGCGGGCGGTGGCGCGCGCCGCAACGCGCTGACCAGCCGGGCCGCCATCCTCGCGGTGGTGATGTGCGCGATCGCGCTCAGCCTGGCCTACCCGGTGCGCGAGTACATCGCGCAGCGCCAGGAGATCGCCGACCTGCAGCACAAGCAGGCGGTCGCCCGCGAGCAGGTCGACGAGCTCGCCCAGCACAAGCGGCGGCTCTCCGACCGGTCCTACATCGAGCGGGAGGCGAGGCGCCGGCTGCACTACTGCATGCCGGACGAGAAGTGCTACATCGTCCTGGACGGCGGCGACGGCACCGGCCGCACGCCCGCCGCGGGCGGCCCGGCGAACAGGCCGCCCTGGTACGAGACGCTGTGGCGGTCGGTGGAGACCGCGGACCGGGACCGCTGACCGCCCGCGCGGGGAGACGGAACACATGATCGACGAACGCGACGAGGCCGCCGTGGCGGCCCAGCTCGGCCGCGAGCCGCGCGGCGTCCGGCGGGTGGCGTACCGCTGCCCGTGCGGGCTGCCCGCCGTCATCGAGACCGCGCCCCGGCTGCCCGACGGCACGCCGTTCCCGACGCTGTACTACCTGACCTGCCCGAAGGCGGCGTCGGCGATCGGCACCCTGGAGGGCACCGGGATGATGCGCGGCATGCAGGAGCGGCTCGGCACCGAGCCGGCGCTGAAGGACGCGTACGCCGCCGCCCACGAGGACTACCTGCGCCGCCGCGACGACGCCGCCCGCGAGGACGGCGTCGAGCCGCTGCCCGCCGGCACCCAGAGCGCCGGCGGCATGCCCGAGCGCGTCAAGTGCCTGCACGCGCTCATCGGGCACGAGCTCGCCGTGCCGGGCGCCAACCCGTTCGGCCGCGAGGCCCTGGAGGCGCTGCCCGAGTGGTGGCGGTCCGGCCCGTGCGTGTGCGTTCCCGAACCCGAGGAGGCCCCGTGAGCGACGGCGTGAACGGCGGCGCGGACGGCGTGACCCGGGTCGCCGCGATCGACTGCGGCACCAACTCGGTGCGGCTGCTGGTCGCCGACATCGGCGCCGGCGAGGACGGCGGGACGCTCACCGACGTCGAGCGCCGCATGGAGATCGTCCGGCTCGGCCAGGACGTCGACCGCACCGGGCGCCTCGCGCCCGAGGCGCTGGACCGCACCTTCACCGCGATGCGCGGCTACGCCGACCTCGTCGCCCGGCGCGGCGCGGAGGTCGGCCGCGACCTGAAGATCCGGGTGGTGGCGACCAGCGCCACCCGCGACGCCGAGAACCGGGCCGACTTCGTCAGCGGCGTGGTGGACATCTTCGGCGTGGTGCCCGAGGTCGTGTCCGGCGAGGAGGAGGCGCGGCTGTCGTTCCTCGGCGCCACCCGCGAGCTCGCCGCGCTGCGCCCGCCCCGCCCCTACCTGGTGGTGGACATCGGCGGCGGCTCCACCGAGTTCGTCCTCGGCGGCTCGCGCGTCGAGGCGGCCCTGTCGGTCGACATCGGCTGCGTCCGGATGACCGAGCGGCACTTCAAGGACGGCGATCCGCCGTCCCCCGAGCAGATCGCCAGCGCTTCCGCCGACATCGACGACGCGCTCGCGCTCGTGCGCGGCGGCGTCCCGGTCGACGAGGCCCGCACCCTGGTCGGCCTCGCCGGCTCGGTCACCACGGTCGCCGGCATCGCCCAGCGGCTGCCCGCCTACGACTCCGCGCGCATCCACCTGTCACGGATCACCGCGCCGCAGGTCCACGAGGTCACCCGCGGCCTGCTGCACGCCACCCGCGCCGAGCGCGCCGCGATCGGCGTCATGCACCCCGGCCGCGTCGACGTCATCGGCGCGGGCGCCCTGATCCTGGACCGCGTCATGCGCGAGTACGGCTTCGGCGCCGTCGTCGTCAGCGAGCACGACATCCTCGACGGCATCGCCTGGTCCCTCGTCTGACGGAGGTCCCGGCCCCCGTCAGCGCTGCTTGAGGAGGGCGATCAGGGCCGGGATCAGGACGGCGTTGGGGTTCTGCTGCGGCACGTAGAGGACGGGGTTGGCGCTGCTGGACTGCTGGATCCAGACCCGGCCGCCCTCCATCCGCGCCCCCGAGATCGCCGACCAGCTCAGCGACACCCGGTTGCCGCGCACGCCGCCGGGATGGACGGTGAGGCCCTGCGCGACGTCCACCGACTCGCCCCGGCGGACCTCGGCGGCGAGCTCGGTGACGAGCCGCTGCTCGGCGTTCACCCGGCAGAGCTCGACGAGCCGCCGCCACACCTGCTCGGCGTCGACGCCGCGGCCCGCCGGGTCGACGAGGTCGGCCGAGTCGGTGACGATCTCCAGGCGCGGGCCGCCGTGGAAGGGGTGCCGGCCGACCTGGAACATCCAGCTCGTCCCCGGCCGCTGCCCGAACCCGGCGGGCACGGCCGCCGCCCAGTAGGCGACCCACTCCACGTGCGCCCAGGGCATGGCGGCGTTGCCGTAGGCGAGCCGGTGCGCGTCGGCGTGCAGGCTGAGGCCCCGCACGGTGACCGAGAGCGGCGCGGTGCCGCCCGGCTGCCCCCAGCCCTGCTGCGGCAGGGGCTGCTGCTGGGGCGGCGGCTGCACCGCCTGCTGCGGGACCTGCTCGGGCCGCGCGGGGCCGGACGGCTGGGGGTTGAGGTGCTGCGTCCAGCTCTGCCCGTCCCACCAGCGCATGCTTCCGCTGCCATAGGGATCCGCGTACCAGCCCGGCTGGGTCAAGACATGCCTCCGCATCGCACGGCCCGCCGGACGCCCCGCC
Organism: Actinomadura parmotrematis; assembly: GCF_019458805.1. Classification (GTDB taxonomy): domain Bacteria; phylum Actinomycetota; class Actinomycetes; order Streptosporangiales; family Streptosporangiaceae; genus Spirillospora; species Spirillospora parmotrematis. The sequence continues at coordinate 308,098 of NZ_JAIBOA010000002.1, read as the reverse complement.
CTCCCCGAATCCCGGCGAACCGCATCGTAGCGATACGCATGGTCATATAGGAGTCTTTGCCGGGTAATACGTGTTGCGGTGCGCCGCCCGGCGCCGTCCGGACGCGGCGCGCTCTGGCAGGATCGGTCCATGACCACCGGCAACGCTCCCTACGTGCCGCCCGGGACGGGCTGGCCGGAGGACCCGGCCACGCCCGCGACGCCCGTCGCGCACGACGCGGCCGAGGTGCGCGACCTCGCCGCGGGCGCGGACGGCCTGCCCGAGCTCTGCGCCCGCCAGTCGGTCTGCCGCGCCTGCGACCGGCTGGTCGCCTGGCGGGAGCGGGTCGCGGTGGAGCGCCGCCGCGCCTTCGCCGCCGAGGAGTACTGGGGCCGCCCGGTCGCCGGCTGGGGCGACGGCGCCCCCGCCGTCATGATCGTCGGGCTGGCGCCGGCCGCGCACGGCGGCAACCGCACCGGCCGCATCTTCACCGGCGACCGGTCGGGCGACTGGCTGTTCGCCTCGCTGCACCGGACCGGCCTCGCCGCCCTGCCGACCAGCGAGCGGGCGGGCGACGGGCAGCGGCTGCTCGGCGCCCGGATGGCCGCGACGGTGCGGTGCGCGCCGCCCGGCAACAAGCCGACGCCCGCCGAGCGCGACGCCTGCCTGCCCTGGCTGGCCCGCGAGATCGCCGCGATCGTCCCGCACGTGCGCTGCTACGTGGTGCTCGGCGGGTTCGGCTGGCAGGGCCTCTGGCCCGCGCTGCGGCAGGCCGGGTACGCGCTGCCGCGCCCGCGCCCGAAGTTCGGGCACGGTGTGGAGGTGGAGGTCGGGACGCCGCCCGGCGGCCCGGACGGGCCGGTCACGGTGCTCGGCTGCTACCACCCGAGCCAGCAGAACACCTTCACCGGCCGGGTCACCGCCGCGATGCTCGACGGCGTCCTCGCGCGGGCCCGCGAGCTCGGCGGCCTGCCCGCACCGGCGGCGGGGCAGGGCCCGGCCTAACGGAGAGGGCGGCGGCCGACCCCCCGCTGGTCGACATCGCCGCCCTACCCGTTCGGGCCCCCGTCCGGCCCTGTCCCGCCACCCCTCTGGCGGTACATCTGGTGAGATGCCGCCCGGGGTTCGCGGGTTCGGACGGTTCCGGGATTTTTTCGTGACGCGTTCCGCACCGGCCATGTGTCAAGGAACGCCATATGGGGGTATCGCAGGCACCATGCCCCCTAACAGCCCGTCCTCCAGCGCCCCGGCCCCCGAACACATCGTCATCATCGGCGGCGGCTACGTCGGCATGTACACCGCCCTGCGGCTCCAGCGGAAGCTGCGGAGCGAGCTGAAACGCGGCGAGGTCGTCGTCACCGTCATCGACCCCCAGTCCTACATGACCTACCAGCCGTTCCTGCCGGAGGCCGCGGCGGGCAACCTGGAGCCGCGGCACGTGGTGGCGCCGCTCCGCAAGGTGCTGAAGCGCTGCCGGGTGCTGAACGGCTACGTGACGCGCATCGAGCATGCCACGAAGACGCTCTCGTACGTGCCGGCCGGCGCCGACCCCGACGACGAGGCGGAGCTGCGGACCCTCACCTACGACCGCGTCGTCGTCGCCCTCGGGTCGATCTCGCGGCTGCTGCCGATCCCCGGCCTCGGCGGCTGCGGCATCGGGTTCAAGACCGTCGAAGAGGCGATCTTCCTGCGCAACCACATCCTGCACCAGCTCGACATCGCCGCCTCCAACGACGATCCGCAAGTCCGCCGGCGAGCGCTCACCTTCGTGTTCGTCGGCGGCGGCTTCGCCGGCGTGGAGGCGCTCGCCGAGCTGGAGGACATGGCCCGCGACGCGCTCCGCTGGTATCCCGGCGTCGACCCCGGCGACATGCGCTGGATGATGGTCGAGGCGGCGAACCGCATCCTGCCCGAGGTCGGGCCGAAGATGGGCGAGTGGACCGTCGAGGCGCTCCGCAAGCGCGGCATCGAGATCAAGCTGGAGACGATGCTGAAGTCCGCCGAGGGCGGCCGCATCGTGCTGAGCGACGGCGAGGAGTTCGACGCCGCCACGCTCGTCTGGACCGCCGGCGTCAAGCCGCACCCGGTGGTGAAGAACAGCGACCTGCCGCTGGACGACAAGGGCCGTATCAAGGCGACCGCCGAGCTCGTCGTCGAGGGCACCGAGGGCGTCTACACCGCGGGCGACAACGCGCGCGTCCCCGACCTGTCCGGCGAGGGCGAGTTCACCGCGCCGAACGCCCAGCACGCCGTCCGGCAGGCCAAGCGCCTCGGCGACAACATCGTCGCCGACCTGCGCGGCAAGGACCGCAAGGCCTACGAGCACGCCTACGTCGGCTCGGTCGCCGGCCTCGGCCTGCACAAGGGCGTCGCGAACGTCTACGGCGTGAAACTGCGGGGCCTGCCCGCCTGGTTCATGCACCGGACCTACCATCTGTCACGGATGCCCACGCTGAACCGTAAGCTGCGCATCACGGCCGACTGGACGCTCGCGCTCTTCTTCCGGCGCGAGATCGTGTCGCTCGCCGAGATCGAGCGGCCGCGCGAGGAGTTCGAGCTGGCCGCCAGGGAGTAGCTCCAGGAGAGGGAGGCGGACGCATGCACGACGGGGTCGCCTCCAGGTTGGCGCCGCTGCTCGGCCGCATCCTGCTCGGCGACGAGCGGGACGCGGCCGCCGAGCTGCCGGTCCGGGTCCGCGCCTGGGACGGCAGCGAGATCGGGCCGGCGGGCGCGCCCGCGTTCGTCATCGGCCACCGGCGCGCGCTCCGCCGGCTGCTGTGGAAGCCCGGCGAGATCGGCCTGGCCCGCGCCTACGTGGCGGGCGAGCTCGACATCGAGGGCGACGTGTTCGCCGCGCTCGGCGCGGTGCAGCGGGTGATGCGGAGCGGCGACGAGCCGATCCGGCTGAGCAGCGACGACAAGCGCGAGATCGTCCGGACGGCCGTCACGCTCGGCGCCGTCGGCCCCGAGCCGAAGCCGCCCGCCGAGGAGTTCCCGCCCGGCCGCCGCCAGGAGGGGCGGGCGGGGCCGCTGGAGCAGTCCGCCGCGTTCTTCGAGCGGCTGCTCGGGGCCGGCCTCGCCCACGGCAGCGGCCTGTGGGACGCCGCCGACGACCTGGCGGGCGCGCAGGCCGCCGCGCTCGACGCCGCCGCGGGCCGGCTCGGCCTGTTCCCCGGCGCCCGGGTGCTCGACCTGAACGCCGGCTGGGGCGCCTTCGCCCGGCACGCCGCCGGGCGCGGCGCCCGCGTCGTCGCGCTCGCCCGCACCGCCGAGCAGGCCGCCCGCCTCGGCACCGTCGAGGGCGTGCAAGCGCGCGCGAGCCGCGACCTGGACGGCGCCGGGAACGGCCCCTACGACGCGATCATCGGGCTGGCGGGGGTGGAGGCGCTGGACCTCGCCGTCCCGCGCCTGTACGACCTGCTCGCCCCCGGCGGGCGGGTGCTGCTCCAGCAGCAGGCCCGGCGGCCGGGCCCGCACCAGGTCCGGCGGACCTTCACCACCAGCTACATGTTCCCCGAGGACGGCGAGCTGCGGCCGCTCGCCGAGCTCGTCGCGACGCTGGAGGACGCCGGGCTGGAGGTGCGCGGCGTCGGCGCGCTCCGCGAGCACCACGCCAGGACGCTGCGGGCCTGGGCGGCGAACCTGCAGCGGCACTGGGCCGAGCTCGCCGAGCTCGCCGGCGCCGGGCGCGCGCGGGTCTGGCTGCTCTACCTCGCCGCGTCCGCGCTCGCGGCCGAAAGCGGTCGCATCGGCGTCCACGAGATCTCCGCGATCCGCCGCGACCGCGACGGCCACGCGGGCGTGACCCTGGTCGAGGGACGCGCGGTGATGAGCCGCTGACTCCCGGCGGCCCGGTCCGGCCACCGCGGAATCGAATATCCATCCGGTGGGGCCGGGCGAACGCGGATATGATGACGCCGCCCCTGTGGCCCAATGGTAGAGGCGGGCTCCCTAAAAGAGCTTCATCGTGTCGGTTCGAGTCCGACCAGGGGTACGAGCACCGCGCTGACTCACGGCGGCCGATGACCGGCCCATGGCGCAGGTCGGCCCCCGCACCGGCTCGATCGGCGCGGGGGCTGATCTGTCACGGGGTCTCGGCGCCAGAGTCGGGGACGCGCAGCGTGCCGACCGCGGGGACGATCCGTTGGCGGGACCCCGCCACGTCGTGGCGGCCGCCCGGCGCGTCCGGGACGCGCGGCGGCGGGTGGAGCGGGAAGGTCAGTAGTGGCGGGCGCGGCGGGCGCGCTCGTGCTCGCGCACGAGGGCCGCGGCGTAGCCGTGGGAGAGGCCGTGCTCGTCGGCGAGCCAGTTGCTGCGCTCCTCGCAGCGCACGAACGACGGGCCGTTCTCGATCGTGGAGAACCACTCGGGGAGAGCCCGTCCGGTGACGAGCGGGATGCGGGCGATCAGCTTGCTGTGCGTGTCCGGCGAGTGGCTCAGTGACATTGGCACCTCCAGGTCCCGGGGCTCTTCCTGCCGACTCTGCACCAGCTCACCGCACGTGACAAGGCCCCAACGGTCTCCTATCCCCAGGGTTACGAAGATCCCTTTTGGGGGGATCGATCGTTTCCGAAAACCGGACCGGCCCGGCCCCGCGCCGCGAGGGCGGGGGACCGGGCCGGCGGGAGAGCGCGGGACGGGCGTCAGCTGAGGCGCTCCAGCACCATCGCCATGCCCTGGCCGCCGCCGACGCACATGGTCTCCAGGCCGAACTGCTTGTCGTGGAACTTCAGGCTGTTCAGCAGCGTGGAGGTGATGCGGGCGCCGGTCATGCCGAACGGGTGGCCGACCGCGATCGCGCCGCCGTTGACGTTGAGCTTGTCGATGTCGATGCCGAGGTCCTCGGCGGACGGCAGGACCTGCGCGGCGAACGCCTCGTTGATCTCCACCAGGTCGATGTCGTCGATGGTCAGGCCGGCCAGCGCGAGCGCCTTGCGGGACGCCTCCACCGGGCCGAGGCCCATGATCTCGGGGGACAGGCCGGACACGCCGGTCGACACGATCCGCGCGAGCGGGGTGATGCCGAGCTCGGCGGCCTTGGTGTCGCTCATGACGACCACGGCGGCGGCGCCGTCGTTCAGCGGGCAGCAGTTGCCCGCGGTGACCGTGCCGTCGGGCCGGAACACCGGCTGCAGCTGGGAGATCTTCTCGTAGGTGGTGCCGGCGCGCGGGCCGTCGTCCTTGCTCGCGGTGGAGCCGTCGGGCAGCAGCACCGGGGTGATGTCGCTCTCCCAGAACCCGTTGGCGAGGGCCTTCTCGGCCAGGTTCTGCGAGCGGACGCCGAACTCGTCCTGCGCCTGGCGGGACACCCCGCGCAGCCCGGCGACGTTCTCGGCGGTCTGCCCCATCGCGATGTAGACGTCGGGGACGTCGCCGTCCTCGCGCGGGTCGTGCCAGACGCCCGCGCCGCCCTCGGCGGTCTTGGCGGTGCGCGCCTGCGCGTCGCCGAACACCGGGTTCTGGGTGTCGGGCAGGCCGTCGCTGGAGCCCTTGGCGAAGCGGCTCACCGTCTCCACGCCCGCGGACACGATCACGTCGGCCTCGCCGGCGCGGATCGCGTGCAGCGCCATCCGGGTGGTCTGCAGCGAGGAGGAGCAGTAGCGGGTGATGGTCGCGCCGGGCACCTGGTCCCAGCCGAGCTCGACGGCGACGACGCGGCCCATGTTGTAGCCCTGCTCGCCGCCGGGCAGGCCGCAGCCGAGCAGCAGGTCGTCGATGTGGTCGGCGGTGAGCTGCGGCACCTTGGCCATGGCCGCGGTCACCATCTGCGCGGTGAGGTCGTCGGGCCGGATGTCCTTCAGCGACCCCTTGAAAGCGCGGCCGATCGGGGAACGCGCGGTCGCGACGATGACTGCCTCGGGCATGGGTGGGACTCCCTTGATGGCTGGTACGACTGCTACGGGCTGGTGCGGCTCCTGCGGTGCCGTTCGACCGCCGGCGGCGGGCCTTGTTACCCGCCGGTCACATGCAATGTAGCCGCTGCGGGCCGGGCCCGTACATGCCGGGGCCCCGGTCCGCCGCGCGCCGCGGCCACGAGGTGGCGCGTCACAGCCCGTACATGCCCGGCGCTGTGCCCCGCGCGTCCTTCAGCGCGTGCAGGACGCCGCGCTCGTCCCGCCAGACCCGCCAGCCGTCCACCGCGCCGGTGTACCAGGCGGGCGGCGCCCCCGGCTCGGCGATCTTGCGGCCGGAGGCCAGGTCGTAGGCGCACAGCGGGGCGATCGGGAAGAACCCCCGGTGCCCGGTGATCTTCAGTTCGGGCGGCGTCATCGTGCAGAACGACCAGGCCGGGCCGTCCTTGACCGGCACCCGCGCGCCGTCGCGCAGCCGGTAGGCGACGCCGCCGGGGGCGTCGCGGACCAGGAACGCCAGCCGCGACAGGTCGGCCGGGAACGCCAGCCACCAGGCGGCCTTCGGCGCCCGGTCCGCGCCGAGCGCCGCCAGGGTGCGGCCGGTGGCCGGGTCGAGCTGCTCGAACCCGCCGTACCCGCCGGCCGCCGTCACCTGCCGGGTGACCAGCGCGACCGCCGGGCTCGCGCTCGGGTAGACGCGGAGCAGCCGCTTGCGCTTCCACACCGGCCGGCCGTCGCTCATCCGCAGCCCGAAGAACCCGAACGCCGACAGGCGGCCGCCCTTGGCCGCCCGGTAGGGCGCCAGGTAGCCGACCAGGGTGCCGCCGGACGCGCCGAACGTCCAGCCGCCCGACAGGTTCACGCCCTTCCCGACGACCTTCTCCACCGGCACCGTCCACAGCGTCCTGCCGGTGCGCAGCGCGCGCGCCTCCAGCGTCGGATGCCGGGCGAGCCGGAACACCACGGCGCGGGAGGCGTCGGCGGACTCGACCTCGGCGATGCCCGGCATCGTCCAGAGGCGCCGGCCGGTCGCCGGGTCGAGCGCGACGAACCGGGCGCTCTTGCGGGCCGTGTCCTCCGACAGGCAGAGCAGGTCGCCGCACCGCACCGGGCCGAACGTCGTGTCGACCGGCCGCGTCCACCGCTGCGCGCCGCTGCGCGCGTCGCGGGCGACGAGCGTGGCCTTGGCGGCGCCGGTCCGCTGCGGCTCCAGCGCCACGACGGCCGCGCCCGTCCCGCTCCCGGCGACGGCCGGCGGCTGGACGCCCATGCCGGTGAGGCGGCCCGCCATCGTCGCCGGGCGCGTCCAGAGGCGCCGGCCGCCCGCCAGGTCGAACACGGCGGTCTCCAGCGCGCCGTCGGGGCGCAGGCCGGTGACGGCGGCGACACCGGCGCCCGTCACGGGCCGGGCGACCACGTTGACGCCGGCGGCGCTCCAGCCCTGGGCGGCGCGCGCCCCGCTGTCGCCCCCGCCGCCGGAGCAGGCGGCCGCCGCCACGGAAAGAACGGACAGGGCGACGCAAAGTGACGATCGAGGGGCGTGCGGAGCCATGGGAGATCTCCCGGGGTCGGCGGATCCTGCCGCCGGCCCGGCCGCTGGAGGGCACGGGGGGCAGGAGGGCGTGCGGGGACGGCGCCCGCCCCCTGCGTCACGTACCGTAACAGAGGGAATACGGTGAAGTGGGCAGTTCGCCGAAGACCGCTAGGCGGCGCCGGGCGCCGCACCGGACGCGGCGTCCGGGACGTCCGCGACGGCCCCGGCGAGACGCGGCTGGCGTCCCGGGACGCCCCGTGGCCTGCGCAGCAGCGTCGCCCACCGGCCCCGCCGGCCGCTCTCGCGGCCCGCGACGCGCGCCCCGGCGACCTCGGTACCGGGCCTCTCCACGGCCTCGGCGGCCGCCAGGTAGACGGGCAGGACGCCGCCCCCGGGCGCCCGCCGCGCCGGCGGCAGGTGCTCGACCTCGTCGTGGTCGTGGTCGGGATCCAGGCCGAGCGCGATCGCCATCGACGGCAGCACCGCCATCGCCGCGGCGGCGTAGCCCCGCGCGGACGGGTGGTAGCGGTCGGCGCTGAACATCTCGACGGGCGCGGCGGCGAACTCGCGGCCGAGCAGGTCGCCGAGCGACACCGACCGGCCCCCGTTCTCCACCACCGCGATCGTCTGCGCGGCGGCGAGCTGGCGGCTCGCCCGCTGCGCGATCCAGCGGAGCGGCTGCATCACCGGCTTCACCGACCCGAGATCGGGGCAGGTCCCGACGACGACCTGGCAGCCGGCCTCCCGCAGGCGCCGCACCGCGTCCCCGAGGTGGCGGACCGACTCGCCCGCCGGGACGCGGCCCGTCACGTCATTGGCGCCGATCATGATGACGGCCACGTCCGGCACCGCCTCCAGCGCCCGCCCCGTCTGCCCCTCCAGCGCCGCCGACCGGGAGCCCGACACCGCCACGTTGGTGAGCCGGACGGGCCGCCCGGCGATCGACGACAGGCCCGCGGCCAGCATCGCGGCCGGCGTCTCGTCGGGGACCTGCACGCCCAGCCCGGCGGCGGTCGAGTCGCCCAGCATCGCGAACGACAGCGGCGCGCCCGGCAGCCCGAGCCCGTAGACGCCGTCGGCGACCGGCGGCGACCCGCTCGGCGTCCCCTGGATGATCTTGCGGGCGAGTTTCGCCTCGGCGACCACGAGTGCGAACGTCATCCCGCCGAGGGCGGTGATCCCGCCGCCCCCGACCGCGGCCGCCGCGGCGATCCGCCGCGCCGTCAGTGCCCTCAGCATGATCGACCACCCTTCGTCGTCGGCCAGGTCGAACGCCCCCGTCGAGGTGTTGATGCCCGCTAGCGAGGTTCTCGGCTACCGTCGAAACTGGAATCTATCCGAAGGCACATCCCCGACCGGGTTGACACACACCGCCTGAACGGGGATGTAACACGAACAGAACCGACAAGGACGTCGCGTGCAGGTACACGATTCGCTCGTCGAGCTGATGGGCAACACGCCGCTCGTGCGGTTGCGCAAGGTCAGCGCGGGCGTGCAGCCCCAGGTCCTGGCCAAGGTGGAGTACTTCAACCCGGGCGGATCGGTCAAGGACCGCATCGCGATCCGGATGATCGACGCCGCGGAGGAGTCCGGCGCGCTCGTGCCCGGCGGCACGATCGTCGAGCCGACCTCCGGCAACACCGGCGTCGGCCTCGCCATCGTCGCCCAGGAGCGCGGCTACCGCTGCGTCTTCGTGTGCCCCGACAAGGTCGCCAAGGACAAGATCGACGTCCTGCGCGCCTACGGCGCCGAGGTCGTCGTCTGCCCGACGGCCGTCTCGCCCGACCACCCCGACAGCTACTACTCGGTGTCGGACCGGCTCGCCCGCGAGACCCCGAACGCCTGGAAGCCCGACCAGTACACCAACCGGAACAACCCGCGGTCGCACTACGAGACGACCGGCCCGGAGATCTGGGCGCAGACCGAGGGCCGCATCACCCACTTCGTCGCGGGCATCGGCACCGGCGGCACCATCAGCGGCACCGGCCGCTACCTCAAGGAGGTCTCCGGCGGCCGCGTCAAGATCATCGGCGCGGATCCCGAGGGCTCGGTCTACTCCGGCGGCACCGGCCGCCCCTACCTCACCGAGGGCGTCGGCGAGGACATCTGGCCGGAGACCTACGACCGGGACATCTGCGACGAGGTCGTCGCGGTCTCCGACAAGGACTCCTTCGTCATGACCCGCCGCCTGGCCCGCGAGGACGCCCTCCTCGTCGGCGGCTCCTGCGGCATGGCGGTCGTCGCGGCCCTCCGCGTCGCCGCGACCGCGCCGGACGACGCCGTCATCGTCGTCCTGCTGCCCGACGGCGGCCGCGGCTACCTCTCCAAGATCTTCAACGACGAGTGGATGGTCCAGCACGGCTTCGGCGAGCAGCCGACGACCGAGGCCGCCGTCCGCGACGTCCTGGCCCGCAAGACCGCCGGGTCCTCGGAGCTGCTGCCGAACTTCGTGCACATGCACCCGACCGAGACCGTCGGCGCGGCGGTGAAGGTGCTGAAGGAGTTCGGCGTCTCCCAGATGCCCGTCGTCTCGCCGGGCGCCGGCCACCCCGACGTCATGATCGGCGAGGTGATCGGCTCGGTCGAGGAGCGCGACCTGCTCCGCGCCCTGTACGCCGACCAGGCGGGCGCCGACGACCCGCTGGAGCGCCACCTGAGCCCGCCGCTGCCGGTCGTCGGCTCCGGCGAGCCGGTCTCCCAGCTCATGTCGGCCCTGGAGGGCCGCGACGCCGCCGTCGTCCTCGTCGACGGCAAGCCCGCCGGCATCGTCACCCGCCAGGACCTCCTCACCTACCTCGCCGACACCGACGCCTGACCCGCCACCCGTTGAGATGCGGCGTGTTGGGCACTTCGAAGATCGAAAGTGCCCAACACGCCGCATCTCAACTTCCACCGACCACCCGGTCACTGCCCACTCCGGGCGCTCACACCTCGACGACGACGAAAACCGTCTTGCCGCACGCGGCGCGACGGACACCGAACTCGACGCTGAGCGCCTTCACGATCCCCAACCCCCAGCCACCGGGGTCCTCCCCGGCCACCAGGACGGGCGCATGACCGGCGGCCAGAACGCGCCGCTGCTCGGGCACCCCCGGCGCGTCATCGCGCACGCTGATCCGCAAACGGTCGGCGGACAACAGAAGCCGAAGCCCGATCTCCACATCGCCGCCCCGCCCGGCCTCCACCGCGTTGTTCAGCAGTTCCGCGACCACCAGCAGCGCATCACCGCGCCGCGCGTCGTCGAGCCCGCGCTCCAGCAACCAGCCCTTGACCACTTGTCGTATCGCGGGCACCTGAGCCCTGCCGGCGCGCATTTCGATCACCAGCTCCAGCACCGGCCGGGCGAGACGGGCGACATCTGCCATCACGAGATCACATCCAGAGAGATGGAGGAGAACGTGTGGCCAGGATGTCCTCACACGGCGTACCGTGTCGATGACTCAACGGATATCCATGGATGACGTGGATATTGACCGAAAGGGATCTTTGGCATGGTGAACCGTAGGCCGGCAGCCGATCCAAAGATCTCTATGTGGCACCTCATGGGCTACTACCTGCGGTTCCTTCGCGAGAGCCATGGCATGACAACAACGGAACTGGCTCGCCGCCTCGGGTGCGCTCAGAGCTCGATATCCAGAATCGAGATGGGTTCTCAGCCCATGACCGACATCCGTGCAACGGCGGCGGATGAACTCTGGAGAACGGGCGATCTGTTCGGACTGCTCCTCTACTACGCGAGGAGAGCTACGGACCCCGACTGGTTCAGGTCCTTCACCGCTCAAGAGCGGATCGCGCTCGAACTGCGCATCTTCGCCGCATTGCACGTGCCGGGCCTTGCTCAGACCGAGGCGTACGCCAGTGCGCTGCTGAACGTCGGCAGCGAACCAGACATCGCGGGTTCGCTCGCCAGAAGAATGCAGCGAAAACAAGTCCTAGAGCGCGACCGGCCGCCTTCCGCTCACATCATCATGACCGAGAACGTGATCGACTGGCCTGTGGGCGGCCCGAAGGTCATGTACGAACAGTTGGCCTACCTCCTCTCACTTGCCGGGCGGCCGAACGTCATACTCCGCGTCGTGCCGCGTAGCACCGGTGCCTTCGAGGGATTGGACGGCCCGTTCCAGATCCTCACGCTGCCCGATGGGCCGCTGGCCTTCGTGGAAGCCGCCGTCGAGGGGCGTCTTGTCGCGGACGCCGGGCAGGTAGAAGGATTCAGCAAGCGCTTTGAACGCATCGGCGCGCAAGCGCTGCCCGAGGGCATGTCCCGAGATCTGATCAGACGAGCAATGGAGACATTGAATGTCTAAAACCTGGCGGAAGAGCAGTTATTCCGACGGCGGAACGTCCGGAAACTGTGTGGAAGTGGCGAACCTCGGCACCTCCATCGGCGTCCGCGACAGCAAGAACCCCTCGTGCGGTCACTTGGCCGTTCCCCGCCGTGACCTGGTGGCACTGACCGATCACATCAAGTCTGGCAAGCTCGATCTCTAGGTTCTCAGAGCCATTGGTGTCTCCGAAGCCAGCGGCTTCGGAGACACCAATGGCTCAGCGCGTGCCGAGTTCTCAGTCGTCAGGTGCGAGGAGTTCATCCACGGAGGCGACGCTGAGCGCCCGGTAGGTCCACTCGAGAGTCCGCTGATGCGTGGCTTGGGCGAGCACTCGATCCCAGTCCGTCTTGGTCACCTTGACGCCGCGCAGATGCAGGACCAGCAGAACCGTGTCCGCCTCGCCCGCGACGTGACCGGCCGTGTAGGCCGTGGCGAACCCATGGGCGAGGTCTTCTGCGAATCTCTCGGTGAAGCCTTCGCCGAAACCTTGGGCATAGAGGCTCTTGGCGTAGCCGCTCCGGAAGATGTACGAGCGATCTTCGCGAGAAGCGGTTTCGGAGCTGTCGGGTACTGCTTCATCCGATGAAGGGTTCACGTCCGGGTTCCGTCCCCTTCGCCGGGCAAGAGAACGTCGTCCGTGGAGGTGGCGTTGAGCGCCCGGCGTGCCCACGCGTTCACCTGGTCGAGATCGCCGCAGGCGATCATCCGTTCGCGGTCGCCTGAGAACACCTGGACGCCCCGCTGTTCCAGAATCAGCAGGACCGCGTCCACTTCGCTCTTGATGACGCCCTCTTCGCGGCCCATGGCTCGGAATGTTCCGGAGCTGTCGGACACCGTTCCGTCCGGTGAAGGGTTCACGTTCGGGTGCCGTCTTCACTGTCGGGTGTGAGGACGTCGGCGATGGTGGTGGCGTCGAGGGCCCGGTCGAGCCAGAGGGCGCCTTGGGCGGGGTCGGTGCAGGCGAGCATCTGGGCGCGATCGGCCTCGGGCACCTCGACGCCGCGCTTCTCCAGGATCCGCAGTGCCGCCTTCGCTTCGGTCTTGGCCTCGATGCTCTTGGCGTAGTCGCTCTGGTAGGTGAAGGTTCCGGACTTCATGCGTTCCTCCAGGAGATCCTTGACGTACCCCTCGGCCGCGAGGATGACGAGGTCGGCGTAGTGCTTGGCCTTCTCATTGTCGCCGATGACGTCCAGCGCGGCCATGAAGGTGTCGATGACCTCGGGGCCCTGGTCGGAGGCGCCATAGGCCAGGGTGGACAGCAGGGCGAGTTCGATCTTCTGGGCCGCGGTGGCGGGGTCGGTGAACAGGGGGATCTGGTTCGGTCCGATGACCATGGGGACCAGGATCAGGTTGGGATGGCCGAGGTGGATGACCTGCCGGCAGCGGGCGGCGGTCTTCTCGTCCGGGCAGAGCACCAGCAGGAGCGTCGGGCACTTGAGGTCGGCGCGGACGTCGGCCAGATAGGCGGGCCAGACCCAGTACTTGCCGGGGTCGTGGCGCAGTTGCACCTCGGTGATCACCGCGAGTCGCGGGGAGCCGGCGTCCTCGTAGACGACCAGGCTGTCCACGCGGCGCTGGGCGGCGACGACTTCCGGGCGCTCCTCGCCGCAGGACCGGACATCGCAGCCTTCGGGGACGCTGATGTCCAGCAAGGCGAGCAGGTCGGTCGTCAGTTCGGGTCTCTCGCGGAGGAGCCTCAGCGGGACCTCGTGTTGGGGGGTCGGTGACATGGCGATGACTGTAAGTGTTCGATCCTGCTCTCTCGGTAGTACTTGCGGGTAGCCACTCGAAGGGACGGTCGAGAAAATGGTCAGCGCTCCGGTGGGATCCGGGCGGTGCGCTGTATGCAGACGCGACAGGACCCCGGAGACCGGTGGTCTCCGGGGTCCTGCCGCGTACGGGGCCGGGCCGCGGCGGGTGGGCGGATGGGCGGCGGTTTACCCGCCCCCCGCCGCGGTCCGGCGTTCTAGGAGGGGATGCCCGTACGGGCGTACGGGTCCTCCACGGCGCCGTCCGGGCCGGAAGGGGCCTGCTTGACCGCGTCGCTGTGGCCGGGCCACCAGGCCTTGTGGCCGAGCAGCGCGGTGAGAGCGGGCACGAAGAACGCCGACATGACGAACGCCGACAGCAGGATGCCGATCGCGACGCCGAAGCCGATCTGCGCCGTCATGGACTGCGGCGAGACGACCAGCATCGAGAAGGTGCCGGCGAGGATGACGCCCGCCGCCGCGACGGTCGGGCCCGCGTGCTGGATGCCGAGGGCCGCGCCGCGCCGCGGGTCGTGGCCCTCGCGGGCCTCCTCGCGAAGCCGGGCGATCATCAGGATGTTGTAGTCGGTGCCGATGGCCAGCACGAACAGGTACAGGATGATGGGCAACTGGAACATCAGGCCCGGCTTGTTCTCGATGCCCTGGAACAGGATCACCGTGGCGCCGAGCGTGGCGGTGAAGCCGAGCAGCACCGCGCCCACCAGGTAGATCGGCGCGACGATGGCGCGGAGCAGCAGCGCCAGGATCAGGCCGATCAGCACCACCGCCACCGGCAGGATCACCGACAGGTCGCGGTTGTTGATGGTGTTGATGTCGGCGAACACCGCGGTCTGGCCGCCGACCAGGACCTTCGCGCCGGCCGGCGCGCCCTCGTGGACGTAGTCGCGGAAGGGGCCCTTGACCAGGCTGATGGACTCGCTGGAGTTGGGGTTGTCCTTCAGCGCGACGGCGTACTTGGCGACCGTGGCGTCCTTGTTGAACGTCGGGTCCTGGACGCTGCCGGCGCCCGGCGCGCCCTTCAGCCGCTGCGTGTAGGACGCGAGGGACTGCTTGGTGAGGGGCTGGGCGGACTTGACGTAGACCTCGGTCGGCGTCAGCGTCCCGGCCGGGAAGCTGGACCGCAGGTCCTTCATGGCCTTGGCGGACTCGGTGTTCTGCGGCGCGCTCGCGTTGAAGTCGTAGTCGGCCTTGAAGCCGATCGCCGACGCGGCGAGCGCGATGAGCACGAGGCCCGAGGCGACCGCGGCGATCGCGGGACGGCGGCCGACGCCGGCGCCGATCTTGGCCCAGAGGCGCGGCTTCGGCTCCTTCTTCCACGACTTGGACGGCCAGAACACCGCCGGGCCGAGGAGGGAGATGAGCGCCGGGACGAGCGTCAGCGAGGTGACGAACATGACGCCGACGGCGATGGCGAGCTGCGGGCCAAGGCCACCGAACGCCTTGAAGGAGGCGAGCAGCAGGACGAGGAAGGCGACGATGACGGCGCCCGCAGCGGAGGCGATGGCCTCGCCGACCCGCGCCACGCTGGTGATCATCGCGGTCTTCTTGTCCTCGCCCGCGCGCAGCCGCTCGCGGTAGCGGAACAGCAGGAACAGGATGTAGTCGGTGCCGATGCCGTAGAGCACCACCACCACGATCGTGTTGAACCCCTTGTCGAAGTTCAGATCGAGGGCGTTGCCGATGATCGCGGTGACCTTGGTGGACACCTCCGACACCAGGCCGATCACCACGATCGGCAGCAGCGCCGCGAGGGGCGCCCGGAAGATGATCGACAGCAGCAGGATGATGATGACGATCGTGCCGATGCCGATGAGGGCCATCGTCTCGTTGTCGGACTTCTCATTGTCCACGGTGGAGGCGAGGTCGCCGGTCACGCCGAAGGACAGCGGGCTGCCGCGGAGCTGCGCGCCGGTCTCGGCGCGGATCTGCTTGATGGCGTCCTTGCCCTGGTCCATCGCCTCCTGGTCCTGCCAGTTGTTCGGCAGCGGGATGGCGATGAGCTGGATGGCGCCGGTCGACGCCGGCGGCGTGGCCGTGACGGTGGTGACGCCCTTGATGCCCTTGGCCTTGATGGCCTGCGCCACCTGGCCGATCTTCTGGCTGTCGGCGGCGGTCAGCTTCTGGCCGTCGGACCGCTTGACGACCACCATGGCGGGGCTCGCCTGCTTCTGGGCGCTGGGGAACGCCTCTTCGGCCAGCTTGGCCGCCTGGATCGACTCGTACTTGGTCGGCAGGAAGTCCTGCTGGTCCGTCTTCGTCTTGAGTTCGGGTGCCACGGCGATCAGGGCGGCCGCGACCACCAGCCAGCCGAGGATCGTCCACCACGGATGTCTCACGACGCCGCGCCCAAGGCGTGCGAACATGCGCTTTCCTTACAGTTGTGGTCGTCAGGGGAGTTGTATGGGAAAAGCGTAGAGAATCCCGGCGCCTTTGTGGTCCGCCCAGGAGGGTAAATGCCGGGCGGTACCTGCGGTGGATGCCCTCCTCCTCCAGGAGGGGCCGCGGGTGGATAGCCTCGTTCCCATGGACAACGAGGTTCACCAGGGTTTCGAGACCCTGGCCATCCACGCGGGGCAGGAGCCGGATCCGACGACCGGCGCCGTCGTCCCGCCGATCTACCAGGTCTCGACGTACAAGCAGGACGGCATCGGGGGCCTGCGCGGGGGATACGAGTACTCGCGGTCGGCGAACCCGACGCGTACGGCGCTGGAGACCTGTCTCGCCGGGCTGGAGGGCGGCGCGACGGGCCTCGCCTTCGCCTCCGGCCTCGCCGCCGAGGACGCGCTGATCCGCGCCGTCTGCCGGCCGGGCGACCACGTGGTCATCCCGAACGACGCCTACGGCGGCACCTACCGGCTGTTCGCGAAGGTCGCCGAGCCGTGGGGGGTGGCGTTCACGCCGGCGCCGCTCGGCGACGTGGAAGCGGTGCGCGCCGCGGTGCGCCCGGAGACGAAGCTGATCTGGGTGGAGACGCCCACCAACCCGCTGCTCGGCATCGCCGACATCGCCGCGCTCGCCGGCGTCGCCCGCGAGGCGGGCGCGCTGCTGGTCGTCGACAACACCTTCGCCTCGCCCTACCTCCAGCGGCCGCTGGAGCTCGGCGCGGACGTCGTCGTGCACTCCACGACCAAGTACATCGGCGGCCACTCCGACGTCGTCGGGGGCGCGCTCGTCGCCGCGGACGCCGAGCTCGGCGCCCGCCTCGCCTACCACCAGAACGCGATGGGCGCCGTCGCGGGGCCGTTCGACGCGTGGCTGACGCTGCGCGGCGTCAAGACGCTGGCGGTGCGGATGGACCGGCACTGCGCCAACGCCGAGCAGGTCGTGGCGATGCTGGACGCGCACCCGGCGGTCGAGCGGGTGCTGTACCCGGGCCTGCCGTCGCACCCCGGCCACGACGTCGCGGTGAAGCAGATGCGCGGGTTCGGCGGCATGGTCTCGTTCCGGATGGGGTCGGAGGAGGCGGCGGTGCGGGTCTGCGAGCGGACCCGGCTGTTCATCCTCGGCGAGTCGCTCGGCGGCGTGGAGTCGCTGATCGAGCACCCGGGCCGGATGACGCACGCGTCGGCGGCCGGGTCGCCGCTGGAGGTGCCCGCCGACCTCGTCCGGCTGTCGGTCGGCATCGAGGACGCGCACGATCTCGTCCGCGACCTGGAACAGGCGCTGAGCTGAGGTTTCGCCGGGACGGCCCGCCGCGCGGCGGGCCGTCCCGCGCGGCCGGGCGGCGCGAAAGGTGATCGGCGATCTATGATGTCCGCGCCGGGTACCGCCAAGAAAGGGCCGGGAGTGCGCAAAGTACTGGTCTGTGGGGCCGCGTTCGCCGCCGCCTGCATCGCCGCCGCCGGGGTTCCGGGCGCCGCGGGCGCCGACACCCCCTCCCCGTCCCCGACGGTCGACGTCCCGACCGCTCCCGGGACGGACGCGCCGGTCGCGCCGGGCACGCCGTCCGGGACGCCCTCCACCGGCGGCCCGTCGCCGTCGGCTCCCGGCACCGGCTCGCCGTCCGCCACCGCGCCGGACGCGCCCGCGCAGCAGCCGGTCACCGGCAACGACTCGGTCAGCTCGGCCACGGCCGTCATGGTCACGCCGAAGCCGCCGTCCGCGCGGACCTACGCCTACGGCAAGAGCGCCCGCCAGCGCATCGACGTGTACTGGCGGCGGCAGCCCGGCGCCAAGAAGGCCGCCAAGCCCGCCAAGGGCGCTAAGACGGCCAAGACCGCGAAGGTCGCCAAGCCGAAGGCGCGGCCCGCCGTCCTCGTCCTGCACGGCGGCTACTGGCTGGCGGGCGACAAGAGCGAGTGGCGCTACTTCGCGCGCCGCCTCACCGGGCAGGGCTACGCGGTCTTCGCCGCCGACTACCGGCTCGCGACGACGGCCCGCTGGCCCGCGCAGCGCAACGACGCCCTCGCGGCCATCGCCTTCATCCGCAAGAACGCGGCTCGCTGGAACGTCGACCCCGGCCGGCTCGTCGTCCTCGGCTCGTCGGCCGGCGGCCAGCTCGCCACCCAGCTCGGCACCTACGGGCGCGGCACCGACCTCGTGCGCGGCGTCGTCGCGCTGTCGCCGGTGAACACCCCCTACCTGGCCTACCAGCAGGGGGAGCAGAGCACCGCGTCCGCGCCGCAGCAGAAGCTGCGGCGGGCCGTCGGGGAGCTCACCGGCTGCGTCCCGGACGCGTTCGACGCGGCCTGCTGGGCGCGGCTGGAGGACGCCAACTCCGGCACCCACGTCTCGGCCGGGGACGCGCCGATGCTGCTCATGCACAGCGCGGGCGACTTCGTCCCCGTCACCCACAGCACGGGCCTCGCGTCGGCGCTGCGGGCCGCCGGGGTGGCGGCGACGGTGCGGACGGTCGCGGGGTCGGGGCACGGCGGGGCGCTGCTCAACGACCCGGGCGCCTACGCGCGGATCCTGGCGTTCCTGAAGGCCCGCACCCGCTGACCCGGCGGGGAGCCGCACGGGCTCCCCGCTCGCCCGTCAGTGCCAGACCATCAGGACCAGGATCACGATCCACAGCAGCGCCACCACGCCGGAGATCGCGGCGATGCGGCCGCGCTGCACCTGCGCGACGTCCTCGCCGGTCTTGACGGCGGTGGCGGACGCGGTGGACGCGGCGGGCGCGCCCTCGCCCTCGGCGGGTTCGGGCGCGGCCGCGCCGGCGGCGGCGACGTCCAGCAGGTCGGCGGCCTTGCGCATGTCGCGCTCGACGATGATCAGCAGCACGAACGCGACGACGAACAGCGTCATCGACGCCGTCAGCCACACCTGCGCGAAGTGGCCCTTGGCGAGGAACAGGCCGAACAGGAAGACGCCGAGCGTGCCGAGCCAGTAGATGCGGGTGGTGCGGGTGAGGAACCGCAGCACCGGGACGTCGCCCTTGCGGATGTAGCGGGGGGCCGACATGGTGGCGGCGGTCAGCGGGCCCAGCGTGAAGATCGCGAACCCGATGTGCAGGATGAGGAGCAGGTGGTCGGAGCTTGACATGACGCCGACCCTAGCCCCCGCGATCGCCCGCACCTAGGGCGAACCACTGGCGGGACCGGGGCCGCGTCAGCGGCGGCCCGCCCGCCCGCGCCGCACCCGCAGGTAGTCGCTGACGACGTACTCGCCGAGCCGCTCGGCGTCGGGCGCGAAGACGCGGCCGCCGTTGCGGCGCGCGACCTCCTCGACGAACGAGACGAGCCGCCGGTCGTCGGCGAGCATGAAGAAGTTCATGCCGGCGCCGCGCCGCGTCATCTTGTCGACCTCGGCCATGGTGAGGACGAGGGTGTCGGCCGACGGCGGGTAGTCGAACAGCGACCGGCCGTCGGGCAGCAGGTGCGCGGTCGGCTCGCCGTCGGTGACGACGAGGACGATCGGCTCGAAGTCGGGGTGCCCGTCCAGGTGCCGCCCGGCGATCATGAGGGCGTGGTGCAGGTTGGTGCCCTGCACCATGTCCCAGTCCAGCCCGGCCATCTCGGTCGGGTGCAGGGTGCGGGCGTAGTTGGAGAACCCGATGATCTGGATGGCGTCCTGCGGGAACCGGCTGGTGACCAGGGAGTGCAGCGCGAGCGTCGTCTGCTTGGCGGCGGCCCAGGTGCCGCGCAGCACCATCGAGTACGACAGGTCGACCAGCAGGCAGACGGCGGCGCCGGTGCGGCGCTCGGTCTCCTGGACCTCGAAGTCGTCGACGCCCAGCTTCACCGCGGCGCCGCCGCCGTCCATGGCGTTGCGGCGGATCGCGTTGGACACCGTCCGCACGACGTCGAGGGGCTGCTCGTCGCCGAACGTCCACGGGCGGCTGGTGCCGGTGAGCTCGCCGGCCTGGCCGGCGTCGCGCTGGTCGTGGTCGCCCTGGCGGCCGGAGGCGAGCTGGGAGAACACCCGCCGCAGCGCGGTCTCGCCGAGCCGCCGGACGGCCTTGGGCGTCAGCTCCAGCTTGCCCTTGCGGCGCGCCAGGTAGCCCTGGCGCTCCAGCTCGGCCTCGATGCGCCGCAGGTTCTGCAGGTCGTCGACGGCCTGCCGGCCGAGGGCGCGGCGGACGGCGTCCTCGTCGATGTCGTCGAGGCGGGCGCCGGGGTAGTCCTGGCCGAGCGCCGACTCCAGCCCGGACAGGTCGGCGAGCTCGGCGAGCGCGGACGTCGCGTCGCCCATGCCGAGCGGCTCGTCGCCGGTCATCCGCTCCGAGCCGCCCCAGCCGAGGTCGGGGCGGCGCGCGCGCAGCGCGTCGTTCAGGCGCGTCATCTCCATGGCGAGGCCGGCGTCCTGGAGCATCTGGTCCATGAGGCCGGCGAGCTCCTCGCGCTGCTCGGGCGACAGCGAGTTGAGGAGGCGGTCCATGGCGGCGGCGCGGCGGGCCAGGGAGTCGACGAGCTCCTCCAGGTTCTGCGGGGCGTCGGGGAAGAACTCCCCGTACTCCTGCATGAACCGGTCGAAGTCGTCCTGGGTGTGCTCGCCGCGGGCGTCCCTCTCCAGCATCCGGTTGAGGGCGGCCATCATGTCCTTGACGCGCTCCATGGCCTGCGGGTCCTGGCCTTGCAGGGCCTGCTTCATGCCCTGGAACCGGGCGTCGAGGACCTCGCGGCGCAGCAGGTCCTTGAGCTTCTCGAACGTCTCGCCGGCGGCGCCGGAGCGCCACCGGTAGTCCGACAGGCGCCGGACGGCCTGCGCGGTGTCGTCCGGCAGGGTGTCGAGCTCGGCCTCGCGGAGGCGCGCGTCGTCGGACGGGTCGGGGAACAGCTCGGCCCGCTCCTGCCCGATGGCGGTGTCCAGCAGCGCGCGGGCCTCCTCCAGCGTGCCGTCGAGGCGGCCGCGCTCGCGCAGCTCGCGGCGGCGGCGCCGCACCTCGCGCAGCATGTCGTCGAGGCCGCGCCGGTCGCGGACGCCCGGCAGGCCCCGGCGGAGCAGGTCGCGGAGCGCCTCGTCGGGCCGGACGCCCTCCAGCACGGCGTCGCCGACGGCGTCCAGGGCGTCCCGGACGTCGTAGGGAGGTGCGAGCGGGTCCGGCCCGTCCTGATACGCCCCGTAGCGGTAACGGCTCATGAACGGCCCTTCCTCGGTGATCAGGTGCGGTAGGTGGCGGTCCCGTCGCCCGGCGCGCCGGTGGAGTCCTTGGACAGGCGGCGGGTGAGGAACAGGCCCTCCAGGGCGAACTCCAGGGCGGCGGCGGCCTGGCCGGGGGACTCCCCGGCCAGCTCCAGCCGCTCCATGATCTTGGCGAGGCCGGGGACGGGCCCGACGCGGCGGAGCAGCTCGGCGGCCGGCACCAGCTCGCCCGACTCGACGATCTCGCCGGCGTCGAACTTGTCGAGCAGCCCGGCGAGGTCGGCGCCGCCGAGGGAGCGGCGGAAGGTCTCGGCGGTGGCGCGGCGCAGCAGGTGCTCCAGCACCTCCTGCTCGCGGCCCTCCTCGCTGACCTCGAACTCGACCTTGCCCATCAGCGTCGGCACGACGGCGGGCAGGTCGGCGACGCGCGCGACGGCGTGGTCCTCGCCGGTGATCGCCGCGCGGCGCACCGCGCCCGCCGCGACCGTCTCGGTGCCGGCCAGCGCGAACCGCGCCGACACGCCGGAGCGGGCGTCGACGGCGTTGGACTCGCGGGCCAGGCGGGTGAAGCGGGCGATGACCTCGATCAGGTGGTCCGGCACCTCGGCGGGCCGGCCGCCGAAGTCGGGGAGGTCGGCCTCCTGCCGGATCAGGTCCAGCTCGGTGTCGAGCGTCAGCGGGTAGTGGGTGCGGATCTCGGCGCCGAACCGGTCCTTCAGCGGCGTGATGATGCGGCCGCGGTTGGTGTAGTCCTCGGGGTTGGCGCTCGCGACGAGCAGCACGTCCAGGGGGAGCCGCAGCGCGTAGCCGCGGATCTGCACGTCGCGCTCCTCCAGCACGTTCAGCAGCGACACCTGGATGCGCTCGGCGAGGTCGGGCAGCTCGTTGATGGCGAACACGCCGCGGTTGGTGCGCGGCACGAGCCCGTAGTGGACGGTCTCGGGGTCGCCGAGCGTGCGGCCCTCGGCGACCTTGATGGGGTCGACGTCGCCGATGAGGTCGCCGACGCTGGTGTCGGGGGTGGCGAGCTTCTCGCCGAACCGCTCGTCGCGGTGCTTCCAGGCGACCGGCAGATCGTCGCCGGCCTCGGCGGCGAGGCGGCGGCAGCGCACGCAGACGGGGGCGTAGGGGTGGTCGTTGATCTCGCAGCCGGCGACGACGGGCGTCCACTCGTCCAGCAGCCCGGCGATGGTGCGGATCAGCCGCGTCTTGCCCTGGCCGCGCTCGCCGAGCAGGACCAGGTCGTGCCCGGCGATGAGGGCGCGCTCCAGGTGCGGCAGCACGGTGTCGTCGAACCCGACGACGCCGGGGAAGCGGGCCTGCCCGGATTTCAGCCGGGCGAGCAGGTTGTGGCGGATCTCGGCCTTCACGGGGCGCTGCACGTGGCCGCTGGTGCGCAGCTCGCCCAAGGTGGTCTCGCGTGGTGTGGATGAACGCACGCGATCGACACTACGTCGCGGTCGCGGCGGATCGCACCCTCCGGGCGGGGATTCCCGGGCCCGGGATCGGGCCCGGCGTTTGGGCGGGCCGGTCAAGGCGGGGAGACTGGGAGGGTGTGCAACGAGCGAGGGGAGCAAGGCCGATGACGCGATTCGGTGACGGCCTGGCGGCCGGTCCCGATCTGGTCGAGGCCGCCGAGACGGCGGTCAGGCAGGCGCTGGCCCCCCTGGACGCCCCGCCCGACCTGGTCTTCGTGTTCGTGACCGGCGCCGACCCCGGGACGGTCGAGCGGGCCGCGGAGCGGGCCACGGACGTGGCGGGCGCGCGCGCCGTGATCGGCTGCTCGGCGGCCGGGGTGATCGGCGCGGGCCGCGGGGTGGAGGACGAGGGCGCGGTGAGCGCGTGGGCGGCGGTGCTGCCCGGGGCCCGGCTGGAGCCGTTCCGGCTGGAGACGCTGCGCGCCGAGGACCGGCTGATCGTCGTCGGGATGCCCGAGGGCCGCGACGACGACGTGGTCGGGGTGCTGCTCGCCGACCCCTTCAGCTTCCCGGTGGACGCGTTCGTGGAACGCTCCGGCGACGCGCTGCCCGGCCTGCCGCTCGTCGGCGGCCTCGCCGACGGCAGCGAGCGCGGCGACACGCGCCTGTTCGTCAACGGGGAGGTGTACGACGAGGGCGCGGTCGGCCTCGTCATCGGCGGCCCGGTCGTCGCGGCGACGGTGGTGAGCCAGGGCGCCCGCCCGATCGGCCCCGACATGGTGGTGACGCGCGCCGAGGAGAACGTGCTGTACGAGCTGGCGGGGTCGCCGGCGCTGGAGAAGCTGGAGGAGGTCGTGCTGGCGCTGCCCGAGGCCGACCAGGAGCTCGCCGGCCGCGGCCTGCTGATCGGCGTGGCGATGGACGAGTACGCCGACGAGCACGAGCAGGGCGACTTCCTGGTGCGCGGCGTCGTCGGCGCCGACACCGACACCGGCGCGATCG
This sequence comes from Actinomadura parmotrematis, assembly GCF_019458805.1. Lineage (GTDB taxonomy): Bacteria > Actinomycetota > Actinomycetes > Streptosporangiales > Streptosporangiaceae > Spirillospora > Spirillospora parmotrematis. The sequence continues at coordinate 284,692 of NZ_JAIBOA010000002.1, read as the reverse complement.
CGATCGGCGACGTGGTGGACGTCGGCCGCACCGTCCGGTTCCAGGTGCGCGACGCGGGCGCCGCCGACGAGGACCTGTCGGAGCTGCTGGAGCGCTTCGACCTGGCGCCCGTCGAGGGCGCGCTGCTGATCTCCTGCAACGGGCGCGGGCAGGCGATGTTCCCCGACTCCGGGCACGACGCCAAGCTGCTCGGCCGCGCGTTCGGCGGCGCGGGCGTCGGCGGTTTCTTCGCCGGCGGCGAGATCGGCCCGGTCGGCGGCCGCAACCACGTGCACGGCTTCACCGCGTCGATCCTGGCCTTCGGGTCCGCGGGGAGGGACGCGTGAGCGCCGGCCCCGTCCTCGCGATCGACATCGGCGGCACCAAGATGGCCGCCGGGGTCGTCCTGCCCGGCGGCCGGGTCGCCGCCCACGACCGGACGCCGACGCCGCCCGGCGCGGACGCCGAGACGCTCTGGCGGACGCTGCTCGCGGTGGTCGGCAAGGTGACGGCCGAGGCGGGCGACCCGCCGCTGGCGGGCGTCGGCGTCGGCTGCGGCGGGCCGATGACCTGGCCCGCCGCCGAGGTGTCGCCGCTGAACATCCCCGGCTGGCGCGGCTTCCCGCTGCGCGACCGGCTCCGCGACCGGTACCCGGGGCTGCCCGTCCGGGTCCACAACGACGCCGTCTGCGTCGCGATCGGCGAGCACTGGCGCGGCGCGGGGCGCGGGCACCGCGACGTCCTCGGCATGGTGGTGTCGACCGGCGTCGGCGGCGGTCTCATCCTGGACGGCCGCCTCGTCGACGGCGCCAGCGGCAACGCCGGGCACATCGGCCACGTCGTGGTCGACCCGGACGGCCCGCCGTGCGCCTGCGGCGGCCGCGGCTGCCTGGAGGCGATCGCCCGCGGCCCCGGCCTCGTCGCCTGGGCGCAGGGCGAGGGCTGGCGGCCCGGGCGGAGCGCCACCGGCGCCGACCTGGCGGACGACGCCCGCCGCGGCGACCCGGTCGCGGCGGCGGCGATGCGGCGCGCGGGCCACGCCCTCGGCGTCGCGATCGCGTCCGCGACGCACCTGTGCGACCTGGAGGTCGCCGCCGTCGGCGGCGGACTGTCGCAGGCCGGCCCGCTGCTGTTCGACCCCCTGGAGGAGGCGCTCCGCACGCACGCCCGCATGCACTTCGCGCGGCAGGTGGCGGTCGTCCCGGCGACCCTCGGCCAGGCCGCCGGCCTGGTCGGCGCCGCCGCCCTGGTCCACGAGGCGGGCGCCTACTGGAACGCCGACTGACCGGCGGCGCGGGGGCGGCGGGCGGCGGGCGTGGGAAGATCGGGGCGTGTCGGTCGCTCTCGAAGACATCCGGGCCGCGCGCGAGATGCTGCGCGCCGTCGCCGTCCCCACCCCGCTGATCCATTCCCGGGCGCTGTCCGAGGCGATCGGCGGGCCGGTCTACCTCAAATGCGAGAACCTGCAGCGCACCGGCTCGTTCAAGATCCGCGGCGCGTACGTGCGGATCGCCCGGCTGAGCGAGGCCGAGCGGGCCGGCGGGGTGGTCGCGGCGAGCGCCGGCAACCACGCGCAGGGCGTCGCGCTCGCCGCGTCGATGCTGGGCTGCAAGGCGACGGTGTTCATGCCCGCGGGGGCGCCGCTGCCGAAGGTCGCCGCGACCCGCGCGTACGGCGCCGAGGTGCGCTTCCCCGGCCCGACGGTGGACGAGTGCCTGGTCGCGGCGGAGGAGCACGCCGCCGAGACGGGCGCGGTGTTCATCCACCCGTTCGACCATCCCGACGTCGTCGCCGGGCAGGGCACCATCGGGCTGGAGATCCTGGAGCAGCTCCCGGACGTCGCGACCGTCGTCGGCGCGGTCGGCGGCGGCGGCCTGATGTCCGGCGTGGCGAGCGCGCTGCGGGCGGCGCGGAAGGCCGAGGGCGGCCCCCAGGTGAAGGTCGTCGGGGCGCAGGCCAAGCGGGCCGCCGCGTTCCCGGCGTCGCTGGCGGCCGGGCGGCCGACGACCGTGACGGTCCAGCCGACGATGGCCGACGGCATCTCGGTGGGCCGGCCGGGCGACCTCACCTACGACCTCGTCGCCGAGCTGGTGGACGCCGTCGTCACCGTCACCGAGGAGTCGCTGTCGCAGGCGCTGCTGTTCTGCCTGGAACGGGCCAAGCAGGTGGTGGAGCCCGCCGGCGCGGCGGGCGTCGCGGCACTGATGGAGCACTCCTACGCGTTCCGGACGCCGGTGGTGGCGCTGCTGTCGGGCGGCAACATCGACCCGCTGCTGCTGTCGAAGGTGCTGCGGCACGGCCTGGCGGACGCGGGCCGCTACCTGGTGGTGCGGTGCCGGCTGAAGGACCGGCCGGGCGCGCTCGTGACGCTGCTCAGCGAGCTCGCCGAGCTCGGCGTCAACGTGCTGGACGTCATGCACGAGCGGGTCCTCGCGCGCCTGCACGTCGGCGAGGTCGAGGTGCTCATGCACCTGGAGACCCAGGGCACCGGCCACAGCGAGGACGCCATCGCCCGCCTGCGCGCCGAGGGCTACGACATCACCGTCTCGTGAACCGCCCCGGCCCCCGCCCTCGGACGGGGCGGGGGCCGGGGCCGGACGGGCTCAGACGGCGGGCTTGCCCGGCGAGTACAACCACTGCTTCGCCCACACCGACAGGTCCTTGTGCGAGATCCGCTGCGCGTAGCGGACGAAGTCGGCGGTGGAGGCGTTGCCGTACCGGTAGGCGGCCGGCCAGCCCTTCAGCAGCGCGAAGAACGCCTTGTCGCCGATCTTGCCGCGCAGCACGTGGATGGCCATCGCGGCGCGGTCGTAGACCAGCTCGTCGAAGATGTGGTCACGGCCGGGGTCGGACACCACGCCCTGCCAGACGTCGGCGTCGGCCGGCTGGTCGTAGGTGGCGTCGAAGCTCTTCTGCACGGGCGTGCCGGAGAACTTCTCGGCGTACAGCCACTCGGAGTAGGTGGCGAAGCCCTCGTTCAGCCAGATGTCGGCCCAGCGCTTCGGGGTGACCGCGTCGCCGAACCACTGGTGGCCGAGCTCGTGGGCGAGCAGCCCGCCGGACGGGGCGGTCCCCGGGCGGCGCGACAGGTCGTAGACGGGGCGGCCCTGGGTCTCCAGCGCGTACCCGACGCCGGCCTTGACGACGAGGCCGCCGGTCGAGGAGAACGGGTAGCGGCCGTAGAGCGAGGACTCCCAGTCGGTGACGGCGGCGGTCTGGTCGTGGAAGGTCTTGGCCGTGGCGGCGCTGATGGAGAGCGCCCGGTCGGTGGCGGTGATGTTGGGGACGCCGCCGGGCGTCCGGCCCTTCACCACGTCGTACTTCCCGATGGCGATCATCGTGAGCTCGCTGGCCATGGGCTGCCGCGCGACCCAGCGCGTGGTGGTCAGCCCGCCGCGCGTGCGGGTGCCGGCCGGGTCGCCGCCGGCGAGGGCGGTGAGGCCCTGCGGCACGGTCAGCGTGAAGGTGTAGGTGGCCTTGTCGACGGGGGTGTCGTTGACGGGGTAGACGGTCGCGGCGCCGATCGGCTGGTTCAGCATGACGCCGCCGTCGGGCGTGGCGATCCAGCCGGACAGGCCGAGCGCCGGGTCGTCGATCTTCTGCGGGACGCCGGCGTAGGCGACCTTCACCGTGAAGCGGGCGCCCTTGCGCAGGCCCTTCGGCGGCGTGATGACGAGCTCCTGGGCGCCGGTGCGGGCGTAGGCGGCGCGGCGGCCGTCCACGGTCAGCGCGGAGATCTTCAGCGGGCCGAGGAAGTCCAGGTCGAACCGGGACAGGTTCTGGGTGGCCCGCGCGGTGATCTCGGTGACGGCGGCGATGCCCTTGGACGCCGCGTCGTACTTCAGCGCGACGTCGTAGTGGGCGACGTCGTAGCCGCCGTTGCCCATGTCGGGGAAGTAGGGGTCGCCGGCGCCCGGGGCGCCGGGGGTGTACCGGGCGGCGGCGCCCGCCGGCGCCGCGCCCGCGGGCGCCGCCGTCACCACCAGGGCGGCCGCGGCGCCGAGGGCCGCGGCGGCGAGGGTACGGGGGGGTTCCGCTCATGAGCATCAATCCTTGCAGGAACGTCGCTGGGACGTTCCCAGGCTTCCCAGCGGCCCCCCACGGTTCAAGCGCGTTTCGGTATCGAATCGGCCAGGACGTCCCGTCCGGCCCTACCGGCCCTGGTCGCCTGGGGCGGGGAGGGGCGGCTTGGCGGGCCGCTGGAGCCAGTCGTCGAACAGGCCGCCGAGGCGCCGGCCGGAGACCTGCTCGGCGTAGGCGACGAACCCGGCGGTCGTCGCGACGCCGTGCCGGTGCCGCCTGGCCCAGCCCCGCAGGGTCGCGAAGAAGGACGGGTCGCCGACCCGCGTCCGCAGGGCCTGCAACGCCATGGCGCCGCGCTGGTAGACGGCGAACTCGTCGAACAGGTGGTCGCGGCCGGGCGCGGCGGGCCGGATCCGCCAGCGGGGGTCGTCGGCGGGCCGGGCGTAGGTCTCGGCGAAGCGGGCGGCGGCGGACGGGCCGCCGTGCCGCTCGGTCCACAGCCACTCGGCGTAGGTGGCGAAGCCCTCGTTCAGCCAGATGTCGGCCCAGCGGCGGATGCCGACCGAGTTCCCGAACCACTGGTGGGCCAGCTCGTGCACGATCAGGAGGGTGTCGGCTCCGCCGGGGTAGGCGGGCCGGTTCTGGGTCTCCAGCGCGTAGCCGACCTTCTCGTCGTCCACGACGCCGCCGGTCGAGTCGAAGGGGTAGGGGCCGAACAGGCCCGCCTCCCAGTCGGTGACCTCGCCGGTGGTGCGCTGCAGGCCGGCGAGGTCACCGGACGCCTTCGGGTCCTGCGCGGAGATCGACCGGACGCCGCCGGGGGTGCGGCCGTCCAGCACGTCGAAGCGGCCGATCGCCAGGAGCGCGAGGTAGCCGGCCATGGGGCGCGCCGACGCCCACCGGAACGTCGAGGTCGCGCCGCGCCGGGACGTCCCGGCGGGCTCGCCGTTCGCGATGACGGTGAGGCCCTCGGGGACGGTGACGGTGTAGGCGAAGGTGGCCTTGTCGGAGGGGTGGTCGTTCAGCGGGAACCAGGTGGTGGAGCCCTGCGGCTGGGACAGGGCGGCGGCGCCGTCGCCGGTGGGCAGCCAGCCGGTGCTGCCGAGGTTCGGGTCCTGGAGGCGCTTGGGGGAGCCGCTGTAGGCGACCGCGACGGTGAACGTCCCGCCCTTGCGCAGCCCGGTCCGCGGCGTGATGACGAGTTCCTGGCCGTCGCGCCGGAAGGCGGCGGGCGCGCCGTTCACCTTCACCGACGCGACGGTGTTGCCGACGAGGTCCAGGTCGAAGCGGGACAGGTCGGCGGTGGCGGTCGCCGTCATCGTCGAGGTGGCGCGGATGTGCTGCCCGCGCGGCGTGTAGGCCAGCTCGATGTCGTAGTGCCGGGCGTCGTAGCCGCCGTTGCCGGCCCTGGGGAAGTAGGGGTCGCCGATGCCGGCCGCGCCGGGCGCGAAGCCGCCGCCCGCCGGCCGGGCGGCGGCGTGGGCGGCGGCGGGCACGAGGAGCGGGCCGAGCAGGAGGGCCGCGGCGGCGCGGCGGGCCCGGGGGGCGGTCACCACTTGCGGGGCTTCCCGCTCTGGTACAGCCACACCTGGAACAGCCGGTCGAGCTTCTTGCCGGAGACCTTCTCGGCGAGCGCGGCGAACTCGGGCGTCGTCGCGCTGCCGCCGGCCCGGGTGGCGGCCCACCGCTTGAGGATCGTGAAGAACGCCTTGTCGCCGACCCGCTGCCGGAGCGCCTGGAGCGCCATCGCGCCGCGGATGTAGACCGAGAAGCCGAACAGGGACGAGCGGCCGGGGCGGCCCGGCGGCGGGCTGAAGATCGGCGAGTCGGCGGGCTGCCGGTAGTACCGGTCGTAGATCCCCTTGGCGGTGTCGGCGTGGCCGCGCTCCTGCCACAGCCACTCGGCGTAGGTGGCGAAGCCCTCGTTCAGCCAGATGTCCTGCCAGCGGGAGAGGCTGACCGAGTCGCCGAACCACTGGTGGGCCAGCTCGTGGACGACGAACTCCTCGTCGGGGGCGAACCCGGCGTAGACGGGCCGCTCCTGCGACTCCAGCGCGTAGTCCAGGCGCGGGTCGTCGACGATGCCGCCGGACGTGGCGAACGGGTACCGCCCGAAGACCTTCTGCTCCCATTTCAGCGCCGCGACGGTGGTGCTCTGGAGCCGCTTGGCGTCCGCGGCGTACTTGGGATCGACGGCGGTGATCACGGGGATCTTCCCGGCCCTGCCGGTGCGCACCTGGAACTTCCCGATCGCGACCATGGCGAGGTAGCTCGCCATCGGCGACGTCTCCCGCCAGTGGTAGGTGGTGGCGCCGCCCTTGCGGACGCTGCCGGCGGGCTTGCCGTTGGCGAGCGCGCGCAGCCCGTTCGGGACCTTCACGTGGAAGGCGTAGGTGGCCTTGTCGCGGGGGTGGTCGTTGACGGGCAGCCAGGTGGGCGCGCCGTCGGGCTCGGCCACGACGATCGCGCCGTCCTTGGTCGGCACCCAGCCGTAGGTGCCGAGCGATCCGGCGCGGACCGGGCCGGGACGCCCCGCGTACTGGACGACGGCGGTGAAGGCGCGGCCGGCGCGGAGCGGCGCGGCGGGGGTGAGGGTGAGCTCCTGGCCCTTGCGGCTCCGCGCGGCGGGCCGCCCGCCGACCAGCGTCTTCACGATCTTCGGGCCGCGGAAGTCCAGGTTGAACGCCGACAGGTCCTCGGTGGCCTTGGCCGTGATGGTGACGGTCGCGGCGACGCCGCGCGATCCGGCGTCGTAGGTGAGGGCGACGTCGTAGTGGGAGACGTCGTAGCCGCCGTTGCCGGCGTCCTTGAAGTAGGCGTCGCCGAGACCGGCGGCGCCGGGCCCGCCGATCTTCTCGCGGGCCGGTCCGGCGGCCTTCGGGCCGGCCGGGGCGGGCACGAGCGCGGCGGCCGGCGGCGCGGGCGGGACGATGCGCGGGCGCGGCAGGGACGGGCCCTCGCAGTCGTCCAGCGCGGTGCTCGCGCCGGGCGGCGTGACGGGCTCCGCCGGGGCGGGCGGGGGCGAGGCGGGGGGCAGGGCGCCCTCGGGCGGCGGGACGGCCCGCCGCCGGTGGGCGGGGCCGCCCGCGGGCGGGGCGACGGGGGCGCAGGAGGCGGCGATCTCGGCGTCGGGGGCGGCGGCGCGCGCCTTCCCGGCGGGGGCGGGGGCGGCGCGCCGTCCCGGGGGAGCGGCCGCGGCGGCGCCGCCCGCCGCCACCACCAGGGCCGCGGCGGTCGCGGCGGCGGTCACTCGTCCCTGGGCACGTCCTGAAGAGCCGTTCACCCTGCCACCCTGCTGGGGACGGCCGCCGGGCGCGGGGAGGCCGGGACGACCTTTCCCGACCCCTTGCCGGTCGTTCACCGCCGCTGTGCTGAACGCTGCGCTGCAGCGCGGGCCCGGCCGGGAGTCAGCGGGAGGGGCGGCCCTTGTCATAGAGCCAGGACTTGAAGAAGGCGTCCAGCTTCTGCCCCGACACCCGGTTCGCCGTCGCGATGAACTGCGGCGTGGTGCCGGTGGACAGGCGGTGCTCCTTGGTCCAGGTCCGCAGGATCTCGTAGAAGGTCTGCTCGCCGACCTTCTGGCGGAGCGCGACCAGCGTCATGCCGCCCCGGTCGTACACCGAGCGGCCGAACATCTGCCGCCGGCCCGGGTTGCCCGGCGGGACGTCCCACAGCTCACTGTTGCCGGCGTCGCGGTAGCGCTGGTCGAACTGCTGCTGGACGGTCGAGCCGCCGTTCCGCTCGCCCCACAGCCACTCGGCGTAGGTGGCGAAGCCCTCGTTCAGCCAGATGTCCTGCCAGCGGGAGAGGCTGACCGAGTCGCCGAACCACTGGTGGGCCAGCTCGTGCGCGACGATCGTGTCGTCCAGCCCGAACGACCCGTACACCGGGCGGGTCTGGGTCTCCAGCGCGAACCCGACGTCGGCGTCGTCGATGATGCCGCCGGTCGAGCCGAACGGGAACGGCCCGAACAGCTTGGTCCACTCGTCGGTGACGCGGGCGTTCAGGGCGTGGAAGCGGTCGACGGGCGAGGTGGACAGCGTCGGGTCCACCGCCGTGATGATCTTGACGCCGCCGGGGGTGGTGCCGGTCCGCACGTCGAACCGGCCGACGTCCACCGTCGCCAGGTAGGTCGCCATCGGCTGCCGGACGTGCCACACCGACGTCGTCTCGGCGCGGTGCGCGGCGGGCACCACGGCCGGGCCGCCGCCGCCCGCGGTGATCCCGGGGCCGGGGGCGCCGGTGGCGGGCGGCGCGGTCGAGGGGGCGCCGCTCGCCGGCGGCGTCTCCGGCTCGCCGTTCGCCAGCACCGTCAGCCCGGCCGGCGCGGTGATCTCGAAGTCGAAGGTGGCCTTGTCGCTCGGGTGGTCGTTGCCGGGGAACCAGGTGTGCGCGCCGCTCGGCTGGCAGGCGACGAAGACGCCGTCGCGGGTGCGGATCCAGCCGTACCGGCCGAGGATCGGGTCGTTGATCGCCTGCGGGGTGCCCGAGTAGCGGACCGCCGTGGTGAACGCGGCGCCCCGCGCGACCGGCGCGGCGGGCGCCACCACGAGCTCGCTGCCGTCGCGCTGGAACCGGGCGGCCGCGCCGTTCACCTTGACCTCGGCGACGTCCAGGCCGGTCAGGTCGAGGTCGAAGCGGGTCAGCCGGGACGTCGCCTTCGCGGTGATCGTCGCGGTGCCGTCCAGCTCCCTGGCGCCGCCCGGCGTGATCGCCAGCTTGAGCCGGTAGTTCTGCACGTCGTAGCCGCCGTTGCCGTCGCCCGGCACGTACGGGTCGCCGATCGAGGACGCGCTGCCGGTCGCGGGCATCGGCGCGTCGGTGGCGACCGGGCCGTCGTCGCGCGTCCCGTGGCCGACGGTCACCTGGCAGCCCGCGAGCAGCAGGCCGGCGGCGAGCGCCGCCGCGCCGCGGAGGACAGGGCTTCGGGGCTTGCCGGCGGTATGCACACGCCCAGCCTGCCCGCTGGACGACAGGCTGGGCAACCTGGGGCTAACCCCGCAAGGCGGTCACCTGCCCGCGTAGGGGTTGGGGGCGCCGGCCGGGGCGGCCACCACGAGCGTCTTCGCGACCTTGTCGTGCAGCGCCTGGCGGCGGGGGTCCCACAGGATCCAGGCGATGTCCAGCAGCCCGCCGACACCGCAGGTGAAGAGGCTGATCAGGTAGTTGAAGCCGGACCGCCAGGCCGCCTGCCCGAACGACACCGCGCCGCCGTCGTCCTCGCGCACCACCCGGATGGACAGCGCCATCTTGCCGAGCGTCTGCCCGAACCGGGCGTGCATGATCACGTAGTAGAAGAACTGGGCGACCACGACGAGCAGCTGCACGCCGGCGCCCCCCGCGTGGAAGTGGAGGCTCGCCTGCCCGTTCACCGTCCGGGCCTCGATGAACTGCGGGAACGGCAGCATCACCAGGTTGCCGACGATGCCGATGAGGAGCGAGTCGAGCACGGCGGCGCCGAGCCGCCGCCAGCGTCCGGCCAGCCCGGCGGCCGGGTCGGCGTGCCCGGGCGGGCCGTAGCCGTAGGCCGGGTCGTAGGGGCCGGGGGCGCCGGGGGCGTCGCCGTAGGACCCCTGGTAGGGGCCCGGCCGCTCGTGCTGCGGCTGCTCGGGATCGTACGGAGGCTGCGTCATCCCGACAGGGTGGACGCTCGCGGGCGGCCGGCGCGGCGGCGCGCCCGCCCGGCCGCGAATATTTACCTTTCGGTTATATCCGGTTCGGATGATCTGTCAGGCCGGGATCCGTCAGGTGAGGATCAGCCCGGTGCCGGTGTCGTAGTGGAGGTTGCCGGTGGCCGCGAGGACGAGCCCGATGATCATGAAGACGATGCCGAGGTAGCCGAGGATCAGCCCGGCGATCGCCATCGGCCGCCCGCGGCTGCTGCCCGCCCGCTTCATCCGGTTCAGCGACAGGTGGCCGAGGACGACCGCGACGATCGAGCCGATGCCGCAGCACAGGCCGATGATGCCCGCGACGAGGCTGCCGATGGCCAGGCCGTTCGCCCCGTTGTCGCCCTGCGGCGCGCCGTACCCGGCGTTCCCGTAGGGGGACGCCGCCCCGTACGGCTGCTGCTGCCCGTAGGGCTCCTGCTGGCCGTAGGGCTGCTGGCCGTACGGCTGTTGCCCATAGGGCTGCTGGCCATAGGGCTGTTGCCCGTACGGCTGCTGCCCGTACGGCTGCTGCCCGTACGGCTGCTGCTGGCCGTAGGGCTGCTGCTCCCCGTACGGCTGGGACGGCGGGGAGCCGTACGGGGACTGCGGACGGCCCTCCTCCCCGGCCGCCGAGGACGACGTCGGCGCCTCCCAGCCGGAGGAGGGGTCCTGCGGGTCGCCCGGCTCGCGCTGCGACCGGTCGTCGGGATCGTGCGGCGGTTGCGTCATGATCGAGAGGATCGGCCGCACGGTACCCGTCGAAACGTCCCCGCCCCGCAGGTTGACCAGGTGTTTCCGGTCGGCGGACTCAGAGGTTGCCGCGCGCGTCCTGCTCCCGCTCGATCGCCTCGAACAGCGCCTTGAAGTTGCCCTTGCCGAAGCCGAGCGAGCCGTGCCGCTCGATCAGCTCGAAGAACACCGTCGGGCGGTCCTGCACGTTCTTGGTGAAGATCTGCAGCAGGTAGCCGTCCTCGTCCCGGTCCACCAGGATGTGCCGCTTCTGCAGCTCCTCGATCGGCGCCCGGACCTCGCCGATGCGGGCGCGCAGCTCGGGGTCCTCGTAGTAGGAGTCCGGGGTGGCCAGGAACTCGACGCCGGCGGCCCTCATCAGGTCGACGGAGGCGAGGATGTCGTTGGTGGCCAGGGCGATGTGCTGGACGCCGGGGCCGCCGTAGAACTCCAGGTACTCGTCGATCTGCGACCGCTTCTTGCCCTCGGCGGGCTCGTTCAGCGGGAACTTGACCTTGCGGGAGCCGTCCGCGACGACCTTGGACATCAGCGCCGAGTACTCGGTGGCGATGTCGTCGCCGATGAACTCGGCCATGTCGGTGAAGCCCATGACGCGGTGATAGAAGTCCACCCACTCGTCCATGCGCTCGACGTTGCCGACGCAGTGGTCGACCGCCTGGAAGTAGCGCTTCGCCGCCGGCAGCGCCACGATCGGGTCGGCGGCGACGAAGCCCGGCAGGTAGGGGCCGGAGTAGTTGGAGCGGTCGACCAGGGTGTGCCGGGTCTCGCCGTAGGTGGCGATGGCGGCGAGCACGACCTTGCCGTGCTCGTCCTCCTCGGCGTGCGGCTCCTCCAGGCCCGTCGCGCCCTTGGCGAGCGCGTGCCGGTAGGCGGCCTCGACGTCGGGGACCTCGATGGCGAGGTCCACCACGCCGTCGCCGTGCGCGGCGACGTGCCGCCCGATGTCGGTGCCCGCCCGCACCGGCCCGCGGAACACGAACCGGGCGCTGCCGGACTCCAGGACGTGCACGGCCTCGTCCGGGCTGCCGTTCTCGGGGCCGCGGTAGGCCACCCGGCGCATCCCGAACGCGGTCGAGTAGTAGTGCGCTGCCTGCTTGGCGTTGCCGACGGCGAAGACGACGGCGTCCATGCCCTTGACCGGGAACTCATCCATGCCCCCATGACGACATCTCCCCGCAAGGTGCGCAAGAGTGACGTGAAAAGGTGGACAATGTGTACAGCGGTACCCCGGCGCGGCCGGGCGATCTGTACATGATGACCATGGGGGAGGGCCCGTGCCGATCGACGCGCTGGACGGCCGGCTGCTGGAGCTGTTCGCCGCCGAGCCGCGGATCGGCGTCCTGGAGGCGTCGCGGCGGCTCGGCGTCGCGCGCGGCACGGTGCAGGCCCGGCTCGACCGGCTGGCCCGGCAGGGGGTGATCCGCGGCTTCGGCCCGGAGATCGACCCGGCGGCGCTCGGCTACGCGGTGACCGCCTTCGTCACGCTCCAGCTGCGGCAGGCGGGCGGCCACGACCCGGTGGCGGCGCGGCTCGCCGCGGTGCCCGAGGTGATCGAGGCGCACACCATCACCGGCGGCGGCGACATGCTGTGCCGGGTGGTGGCCCGCAGCAACACCGACCTGCAGCGCGTCATCGACATGATCGTGGCGACCGGGGGCGTGGAGCGCGCCTCGACGGTGATCTCCCTGGCCAACCAGATCCCGCCCCGCACCCTCCCGCTCGTCAGGGCTGCGGCCGCCCATCCCGCGTCGTGAAGTGGTCCTGACTTCGCGCGGACGCCCCGGCCCCGCACGCGAGTGCGCCACCCGACCGGCGGGGGCGACGCCGGAGGCGAGCCCCCGCCGGTCAGATCGCGAAGCGATGTCGCACTCGCCCCAGGCGCGGTCGAGTGCGAGCCGCCAGGCGAGCGCTCGGGCCGGGGCTGCGATTCAGCGCGCCGTCAGCCGCCGGCGTAGGGGGTGGCGTCGAGGATCTCGACGCTCATGCTGCGGCCGTTCGGCAGGGAGTAGGTGGCCTTCTCGCCGACCTTCTTGCCGTTGATCGCGGCGCCGAGGGGGGACTTCGGCGAGTAGACGTCTATGGGGGCGCCGCTCTCCTCGCGGGAGGCCAGCAGGAAGGTGACCTCCTCGTCGTCGCCCTCGAAGGCGACGGTGACGGTCATGCCCGGCCCGACCACGCCCTCGGTGCGCGGCGCCTCGCCGACGCGCGCGTTCTCCAGGATGCCCTGGAGCTGCAGGATGCGGCCCTCGATCTTGCCCTGCTCCTCCTTGGCCGCGTGGTAGCCGCCGTTCTCGCGGAGGTCACCCTCCTCGCGGGCGGCCTCGATCTTGTCGGCGATCTCGCGGCGGCCCCGGCCCGACAGGTAATCCAGCTCGTTCTTGAGCCGGTCGTACGCCTCCTGGGTGAGCCAGGTGACGTTGTCAGCGCGGGTCTCGGTCACGGGTACTCCTCATCCACATGTTGCGATCATCGTCCGGCCCGGGCGGACCGGACTACACATCGACATGAAGTGCGGCCGGGTGAAACCTCTAGCCTATCCGGTGTGTGCGGGTAAAGGTTCCCTGAACGGGGGCGCCGCAACCGGCAAAGGCGTTCCCGGCTTCCACCTGCCGTTCCGGCGGCGCCGGGGGGCCGCCGTCACGCTTTGCGGCAGTCCTTCACCTGGGCTCCGGTGGCCTTGCGGGTGGTGGTGAGCGCGTCCATCCGGTTGTAGGTCTCCACGCCGGCGGGGGCGACGACCTCGCGCTGCCCGACGGTGGCGAACCCGGTGTCGTACGCCTGGAGGGTGCAGCGCACGGTGTCGCCCTTCGGCTTGGAGATCATGTAGCTGACCTCGACGCGCTGGTCGCTCCGCACGTTCCAGGTGTAGGTCTGCGAGGATATGCCCGGCGTCTGCCCCACGTGGGAGTAGATCACCGCCCAGCCGCCGGCGAACAGCAGGGCCAGCGTGCCGCACACGATCCAGCCGGCGAGCCCGAGGCCCCGGCGCTCGTGCGGGTCGTGCCCGCCGGCCTTGTCGATCTGCGGGGCGCTGGTGGCCATGGCGGGGAATCTCCATGCGGGTGGCGGGCGTTGTCAGGAACAATTCTCTTCCGTGCCGTCCCGTGCTCTGCACCAGGGTGCCCCCGAGGCGGCGCGATCGCCCGCTGAACGAGGGAGAAGCCCCAGTGTCGGAGTCCGTGGAGGAGTCCCTGGAGAGCGCCGCGGAGAACCGCGGCCCGGCCCGGTCCGGGGCCGGCTCCGGGTCGGGGCTGCGGCTGATGGCCGTGCACGCCCATCCCGACGACGAGTCGAGCAAGGGCGCCGCCACGATGGCGCGCTACGTCGCCGACGGCGTCGAGGTGATGGTGGTCACCTGCACGGGCGGCGAGCGCGGCAGCATCCTCAACCCGGCGATGGAGCGGCCGGAGATCGAGGCGAACATCGGCCGGGTCCGCAACGAGGAGATGGCGCGGGCCCGCGAGATCCTCGGCGTCGAGCAGCGCTGGCTCGGGTTCGTCGACTCCGGCTTCCCCGAGGGCGACCCGCTGCCGCCGCTGCCCGAGGGCTGCTTCGCGCTGGAGCCGCTGGACGCCGCGTCCGAGCCGCTGGTGCGCATCGTCCGCGAGTTCCGCCCGCACGTGATCCTCACCTACGACGAGCGGGGCGGCTACCCGCACCCCGACCACGTCAAGTGCCACGAGGTGTCGGTGGAGGCGTTCGAGGCGGCCGGCGACCCCGAGCGGTACCCGGGGACCGGCGACCCGTGGCAGCCGCTGAAGCTCTACTACCACATGACCTTCACCAAGGAGCGGACGCTGACGCTGCACCGGGCCATGCTCGACGCGGGCCTGGAGTCCCCCTACGAGGACTGGATCAAGCGGCTGGAGGACGCCCCGCCGCAGTGGGAGGTCACCACCCGCGTCCCGTGCGGCGACTTCTTCGAGACGCGCGACCGCGCGCTGCTCGCCCACGCCACCCAGATCGACCCGAACGGCTTCTGGTTCGCGGTCCCGCTGGACGTCCAGCGGGAGGCATGGCCGACCGAGGACTACCATCTGGCCAGGTCCCTCGTCGACACCGAACTGCCGGAGGACGACCTGTTCGCCGGCGTTCGGGAGAAGGTGTCTCTCTGATGCTCGCCATCCTCGCGGACAACAACCTGCCGCTGAACAACGACACGGTCTCCCCGGGCTTCCTCGGCTTCGGGGTGTTCCTCGCGCTGGCGTTCGCCACGTACCTGCTGATCCGCTCGATGAACAAGCAGATCAAGCGGATCCAGGCGCCGAGCGAGGCGCAGCTCAAGCAGGAGGAGTGGGAGCGGGCCGAGGCGGTCCGCGCGGACGCCGCCGCCCGGGGCGAGGCTCCGCCGGACGCCGGCTGACGCGCCGTCCCGCCGTCCGGGCGCCCCGCGCGGGGCGCCCGGCGCGCCGTCACGCCTTGCGGTGGTCCCAGCTGGCGATCCGGTCGGGCTCCATGACGACGAGGACGCGCTTGGACATGGCCTGGCGGATGCCGTCGGCGAGCGCCGGGTCGATGGGCTCGCCGACCTCGGGGACGGGCAGCCCGGCCATCCGCGACCCGACCACCGAGCCGATCTTCATCAGCTCCTCGATGTCCTCGACGACGCGGCCCTTGCCGTGCAGGGCGACGCCGCGCAGCTCGCCGTACTCGACGCCGTCCTCGACCAGGCACGTCATGGCGGGGTCGCGGCGCAGGTTGAGGACCTTCTGCGAGGTCCGGTAGGTGGTGAAGGCGATCTTCCCGTCGAGCAGCGCGTAGAACATGGTGACCAGGTGCGGGCCGCCGTCCTTGCCGACGGTGGCGACCTGGACCTTGAAGCTGGAGGCGAGGAAGTCCGCGACCTCCTCCGGACTCATCCTGATCTTGTCGCGCTTGCCGCCGGCCATGGGGGGCTCCCTTCGTCGGGTGGTGCCCGCCCACCATAAACAATCGCTTACTAGGTCGCCGCACCCGGCACCATGGACTCCATGTCGGTACGCGAACTGCTGGTCCTCGGCTCGGCCAGCGCCGTCCCCACCAGGCACCGCAACCACAACGGCTACCTGCTGCGCTGGGACGGCCACGGCCTGCTGTTCGACCCCGGCGAGGGGACGCAGCGCCAGCTCACCTTCGGCGGCGCCTCGGCGAGCGAGCTGACGTGGATCTGCGTCACCCACTTCCACGGCGACCACTGCCTGGGCGTGCCCGGCATCGTCCAGCGGATCGCGCGCGACGGCGTCCGGCACCGCGTGGACGCCGCCTTCCCGGCGTCCGGGGCGCGGTTCTGGGAGCGGCTGCGCCACGCCAGCGCCTTCCAGGACACGACCGTGATCCGCGAGCAGCCGGTGAGCGGCGACGCCTTCGCGCTCGACACGGGAGGCGCGCCGTTCGCCCTCACCGCGCGGCGCCTGTCGCACCCCGTGGAGTCCTACGGCTACCGGATCGCCGAGCCCGACGGCGTCACGATGCTGCCCGCCGAGCTCGCCGCGCGCGGCGTCCAAGGCCCGCTCGTGTCGGCCCTGCGGCGCGACGGCCGCGTCACCGCCCCCGGCGGGGGCACCGTCACCCTCGCCGAGTGCAGCGTCCCGCGCCCCGGCCAGAAGGTCGCGTTCGTCATGGACACCCGGCTCTGCGAGGGCGTCGAGGCGCTCGCGGACGGCGCCGACATGCTGGTCATCGAGTCGACGTTCCTGGACGCCGACGCGGGCCTCGCCGCCGAGCACGGCCACCTGACGGCGGGCCAGGCCGGGAAGGTCGCGGCGGGGGCGGGCGTGCGGCGCCTCGTCCTCACGCACTTCTCCGAGCGCTACCGGACCGAGGACGAGCCGCTGTTCGTCGAGCAGGCGGCGGCCGCCTACGGGGGCGAGATCGTCCTCGTGCACGACCTCGATCGCGTGCCGGTGCCGAAACGTCAGCGCCCCTGATCGCAAGCGTTCGGCGACTATCGGCATCTCTGCCGGTACCTCCCGCCCGCGCTGTTTCCATGGGGCCATGTGGCCTTCTGGAGCCGCCCGTGCCGGTGCGGCCGCCCTCGTCCTGGTTTCGGCCGCCGCCTGCGGGACGGCCGCCGCGTCGCCCGCGCCGCCTCTCCCGGACTGGCCGGTGCCGACGCTCTACCCCAAGTCGGCGCCGCCCGCCTCCCCCTGGGGGCGGCCCGCCGTCTCCGACGACTTCGACGGCGACCGCGTCGACCCCGCGAAGTGGGTCGTCTACGACTCGCCCGACGCCGCCGTGAACCCCCGCACCGCCGCCGCGACGACCGTCACCGGCGGCGCCCTCAAGCTCACCGGCGGCCTCTACGGCGGCCGCGACCTGTCGGGCGGCATCGCGTCCCGGCTGCACCTCACCCACGGCCGCTGGGAGGTGCGGATGCGCGCCGACCGCGGCGTCGGCTACTCGGCGGTCGCGCTGCTCTGGCCGAAGGTGTTCGGCGCCCCCGAGGCCGCCGAGATCAACTTCGCCGAGATGATCGACCCGTCCCGGCGCAGCACCGGCCTGTTCGTCCACCACGGGCCCGAGGGCACCCAGCTCCAGCGCAGCGTGGACGGCGACTTCACCCGCTGGCACGTCTTCGCCCTCGACTGGCTGCCGCACCGCCTCACCTTCTGGAAGGACGGCCGCCGCGTCTGGGACTACCGCGGCCCCCTCACCCCCGAGCGCAGCCGGATGGGCCTCGCCCTGCAGAACGACCAGGTGTGCGACCGCGGACCGGGGTTCTGCCGGACGCGCGCGACGCCCCGATGGGTCAGCATGTACGTGGACTGGGCGCGCATTTACCGCGCGCCCCATTAGACGCATCGCAACCTGGGCAGGAGTTCGGCGTGAGCACCGAAGAAGTCGACGTCGTAGTGATCGGTCTCGGCCCCGGCGGCGAGGACGCCGCGGGCCGCCTCGCGGAGGCGGGCCTCGCGGTCGTGGCCGTGGAGGCCGGCCTCGCCGGCGGCGAGTGCCCGTTCTACGCCTGCGTCCCCACCAAGATCATGGTGCGGGCGGCCGGGCTGCTGGAGGACGCCCGCCGCGTCCCCGGCATGGCCGGCACGGCGACCGTCGAGCCCGACTGGTCCGTGGTCGCCGACCGTTTGAAGAACGAGGCGACGAACGACTGGGACGACGCCTCGCACGTCAAAGCCCTGGAGGACAAGGGCGTCACGTTCGTGCGCGGCCAGGGGCGCCTCACCGGCCCGCGCGAGGTGACCGTCGGCGACCGCGTCTTCGCCGCCCGCTGCGGCGTCCTGCTGAACACCGGCACCGCGCCCGCCGTCCCGCCGATCGACGGCCTGGACGGCACCCCCTACTGGACCAACCGGGACGCGGTGAAGGCCACCGCCGCGCCCGCCTCCCTGATCATCCTCGGCGGCGGCTTCGTCGGCGCCGAGCTCGCGCAGGTCTTCCGCCGCTTCGGCACCGCCGTCACCATGATCGAGCGCGGCCCGCGCATCCTCGCCGTCGAGGAGCCCGAGTCCAGCGCGATGCTGGCGGACGTCTTCACCCGCGAGGGCATCGACGTCCGCTGCGACACCTCCATCGAGGCCGTCTCCCACGACGGGAAGGCGTTCACGGTCCGCACGAGCGGCGGCGACCTCACCGCCGAGCAGGTCCTCGTCGCCACCGGCCGCCGCCCCAACCTGAAGGGCCTCGGCCTCGCCGCCGTCGGCCTGGACGAGTCGGCCCGCTCGGTCCCCGTCGACGAGCACCTGCGCGCGGGCGACGGCCTCTGGGCGATCGGCGACATCACCGGCAAGGGCGCCTTCACGCACATGTCGATGTACCAGTCGGCCATCGCGGTCCGCTCGATCCTGGAGCAGGAGGGCCCGCCCGCCGACTACCGCGCCGTCCCGCGCGTCACCTTCACCGACCCCGAGATCGGCTCGGTCGGCATCACCGAGGCGCAGGCCCGCGAGCAGGGCCTCGCCGTCCGCACCGGCAGCACGCGGATCGCCGACTCCAGCCGCGGCTGGATCCAGAAGGTCGACAACGACGGCTTCATCAAGCTCGTCGAGGACGCCGAGTGGGGCACCCTCGTCGGCGCCACCGTCGCGGGCCCGGCGGGCGGCGAGATCCTCGGCCTGCTCACCCTGGCCGTCAAGGCCGAGGTCCCGACCGCCACCCTCCGCACCATGATCTACGCCTACCCCACCTTCCACCGCGCCCTGGAGACCGCCCTCGCCGACCTCGACTCATAACGGCCGCCCCCGGAACGCGAGGACGGCGGGTCGGCGTGGTCCCGGCGAGTGTCGGCTGGACTGTTCCGCACTTTGTGAAAGCGGCCGCCTGAGATCCATCGCTTCCGTATTGTCTCCTGCGGGAATGGGAGGGGTGCGGTGCGCGAGGATCACGCGACGCTCGTCGGACTGGGGTTCGGTCCCGGGGAATTGGAATCCCTTGGGCTGGACAGACCCGCAGTAGCGGACCCGTCCGTCCTCATGGACGTCTACCTGCGGCGGAGCGGCAAGAAGGAGGACCTGGCCACGTTGCGGGGGCATCTGCGAAGCATGGTGGGCTGGGCGCAGGCGAACGGGCTTCAGATCCGTCATGTCTGGTTCGAGCAGCTATCGGCTTCCAAGGCGTACGTACGACGCAGGGAGTTCGAGAAGGCCACGCAAGCGGTCATGGACGGCGAGTCCACGACGCTCGGCGTGTGGAAGACCGACCGCTTCGACCGGCGCGGTATGGGAGCGGTGGGCCGGATGCTCGATGAGTTCGACCGTCGAAGATCACGGCTCGTTTCCGTGTCGGAAGGGCTGGACTCGTCACAGGGCGGCCGCATCGTCTTCGCGATCCTGAGCGAGCGCGCGAGGGATGAGGCGAAGGACATGGCGCAGCGCGTGAAGGTCGGCCATGACGCGCACAAGGCGGAAGGACGGAGAGGGACGGGGAGACCGCCCTTCGGCCTTTACAGTCCGCCCGGGAGCGGCAAGGTCGAACCTCATGCCGACGAGTACGGAACGGCTCGCCGGCTGGCGGATCTCCTGCTCGACAAGAAGACGACGAAGGAGATCGCCCATCGGCTCAACGAGGAGGGGCGCCGGACCCGGAGTGGTGCCACCTGGTCGCCCACGGCGGTGAGCAAACTCGCTCAGTCCCCGCTCTTCGCGGGCATGGTCCCGGTCCGGCGCCGCAGGACGGATGAGCACGGTGACCCTCTGGGTAGCTGGGCGGGGTACGGCGAACCCCTGCGCGATGGGCTGGGCGAAGTCGTCATGTGCGGGGAAGGGGTGGTGACGCCGGGCGAGTGGTTCAAGATCAAGGCACTCATCGCCGCGCGGACCGATGATCGGTGGGCGAAGGGAAAGCCGGCGGCGAAGTACCTGGGGACGGGCAGTTACCGATGCGGACGGCTGCGGGACAAGAGCGGCACGGGCGAGCTCGAACCGTGCGGCGGCTCGATGGGCCATCGCGGCGGACGCTACCGGTGCGAAGTCAGGCAGACGCGGGGCGAGTCGATCTGCAAGGGAGTGGCGACACTCGCCGACCGTCTCGACCGCGCGGTCGGGCAAGCCTGGGTCCGTCACGTCGCAACCCTTGAGCCCGACGACCCGGTGGTCATCGAGATGGCCCGTCGTTGGCTCGCCTTCATGGACCCGGAAACGCAGGCGAGGAGGAAGGAGATCCAGAAGGTTCTCGAGGCGGCTCGGCGTCGTGTGAAAAAACTCGAAGACGACTTCTACGTGTACGGGAAGATGGACGAAGAGCGCTTCGAGGAGTTGAGCGAAGGGCAGCGCGCCGTCATCGCGAGCGCCGCTGCGAATCTTGAGGCGCTGGACGCACGGGCGGACCTGTCGCAGCTCACCCGGGTCCCGGTCCTGCAGGATGCCTGGGAAGCGGCCGACACGGTGGACAAGCGCATGCTCCTGAAATGCGCGTTGGGGGAGCGGGGCGTCACCGTCAGGCCCGCAGCGCGGCAAGGGGACCGCACTCCGATCTTGGAACGCCTTGAATTCGACTGGCTGTCGAACGACGTCGCGACGACCTGGGAGTGAGTCCAGAGTAAAGCGGGAGCCTTCGGACCGGGCTGCATCCGCGCGGCTTGAGCCGCCCATGGCGGATGGGCGGGACGGGGGTGGGTGAGCGAGGATGGAGGTATGCCCAACCGACTCGCCCAGGCCACGTCTCCGTATCTCCTCCAGCACGCGGACAACCCCGTCGACTGGTGGCCCTGGGAGGCGGACGCGTTCGCGGAAGCCCGGCGACGTGATGTCCCTGTGTTCTTGAGCGTCGGCTACAGCGCCTGCCACTGGTGCCATGTCATGGAGCGCGAGTCCTTCGAGGACGACGAGACCGCTGCGTACATGAACGAGCACTTCGTGTCGGTGAAGGTGGACCGTGAGGAGCGGCCTGATGTGGACGCGGTCTACATGGAGGCTGTGCAGGCGGTCACCGGGCAGGGCGGCTGGCCGATGTCGGTGTGGCTGACCCCGGACGGAGAGCCCTTCTATTTCGGTACGTACTTCCCGCCTCGCGCTCGCCATGGCATGGCGTCCTTCCGTCAGGTGCTCGAAGGCGTGCACAGCGCCTGGACGGGCGGGCGGGACGAGGTGGCGGAGATCGCGGGAAAGATCACGCAGGAGCTCGCCGGACGGAAGCCGGCCATCGCGGATCCCGGAGCGCCCACGGAGGAGACCCAGGCTTCGGCCCTCCTCCGGCTGGCCCGGGACGTCGATCCGGCGAGCGGTTGGTTCAGAGGGGACACCAAGTTCCCCCCGTCGATGGTGATCGAGTTCCTGCTGCGTCACCACGTCCGTGCCGGCTCGGCCGAGGCACTGCACATGGCGGAGGGGCTCTGCGAGGCGATGGCTCGCTCGAGCCTCTATGACCAAGTGGGAGGTGGTTTCCACCGGTACGTACTCACTCCGAGTACCGGTGGACCTTTGGTCCCGCACTTCGAGAAGATGCTCTATGACAACGCGCTGCTCGCGCGCGTCTACGCGCACTGGTGGCGGATCACCGGGAGCCCGTTCGCGCGGCGGATCGCGGTGGAGACCTGCGACTGGATGTTGCGCGACCTGCGGACGGAGCAGGGCGGTCTCGCGTCGGCGCTGGACGCCGACAGCGAGGGCGAGGAGGGCCGCTACTACGTGTGGACGCCCGAGCAGTTGCGCGAGGTGCTCGGGGACGAGGACGGCGCGTGGGCGGCGGGGCTGTTCGAGGTGACGGGGACGTTCGAGCACGGCACGTCCGTCCTGCAGTTGCTGCGCGATCCCGACGACGCCGAACGCTACGCGCGGGTGCGGAACGCGCTGCTCGCCGCGCGCGCGCAGCGGGTGCCTCCGGCGCGCGACGACAAGGTGGTCGCGGCCTGGAACGGGCTGGCCGTCGCGGCGCTCGCCGAGTGCGGTGCGCTGTTCGAGCGGCCCGATCTGGTCGAGGCGGCCGGGGAGGTGGCGCGCCTGCTGGCGGGCGTGCACCTGGACGGCGGTCGGCTGGCCCGCACCTCGCGCGATGGCGCGGCCGGTGCCAACGCGGGCGTGCTGGAGGACTACGCCGACGTGGCCGAGGGCCTCGTCGCCCTGCACGCCGTCACCGGTGACGCCGCGCACGTCGAGCTTGCCGGGACGCTGCTGGACGCGGTGCTGGAGCACTTCCCCGACGGCGCGGGCGGTTTCTACGACACCGCCGACGACGCCGAGCGGCTGTTCCGCCGCCCGCAGGACCCCACCGACAACGCGACGCCGTCGGGGCAGTTCGCTGCGGCGGGCGCGCTGCTGTCGTACGCGGCGCTCACCGGGTCGCAGCGGCACCGGGAGGCGGCCGAGGGGGCGCTCGCACCCGCGCGGACGCTGGCGGCCAAGCACGCCCGGTTCGCCGGGTGGGGTCTGGCGGTCGCGGAGGCCCATGTGGCGGGTCCGCTGGAGGTCGCGGTCGTGGGAGAATCGGACGACCGGCGGACCCGTGACCTGCACCGCACCGCGCTGCTGGCGGTCTCGCCGGGCGCGGTCGTCAGCGTCGGGGCACCGGGGGACGAGCGCGTGCCGCTGCTGGCCGGGCGGGGTCTGGTGGGCGGCGCCCCGGCGGCGTACGTCTGCCGCGACTTCGCCTGCCGGCTGCCCGTGACGACCTCGGCGGAGCTGGTGGCGGAGTTGCGGGCGTGACACCGGCGTAATTGGACCCGGGGTCCATTTTGTGGCAGTGTGACCTTGATCTCCCTGCCGCTTGGTGTTACCTCTTGGTAGCGGAGGCGGGGCTGACGGAACGCGGCCCCGGGTGTCAGGGTGCCGGTGGATGCGCCGGGTATCTGGACGATGGCCGGGCCGCGCGGCATAGTCGTGGGGCCGGTCTCCGGGCGATGGACGAGGGAGTGTTGCCGTGCGCAAGCCGGGCCGCCGGGTGCTACCGACGATCATCGGCGTCACGGTGGTCACCACTCTTGCCGCGAACGTCACGGTCCTGGTGACCCGCGACGGGGGCGCGCCGCCGCAGGCGCGCCCGCGGTCGGAGACGCGCGCCCGGTTCGTCGCCGCCGCCGACGCCACCACGGCGCCGGTCGCGCCGCTCGGCAAGCGGCTCACCCCGCACGTGCTGGTCGCCGCGCCGACCGCGCTGCCCGGCACCGTCATCGACAGGGTCCGGCACGCCAAGGGCGTGCGCGGCGTCGAGGTGGTGGACGCCGTCCAGGCGATGGTCGCGGGCAAGCGCGTCGGGCTGCTCGGCGTCGACCCGTCGACGTTCCGCAACTACACGCCGAAGCCGACCGCGCAGTCCGACGCCCTGTGGCGCAACGTCGCGGGCGGCGACGCGGCGATCTCGTTCACCATGGGCAGCGACGGCGGCGTGAAGCTCGGCAGCCAGGTCCCGGTCGGCGGCAACGAGCGGCAGACGCAGGTCCGCGTCGGCGCCTACGCCACCATGGGCATCGGCGACGTGGACGCGGTCATCTCGCACTCGACGGCGCAGAGCCTCGGCATGCCGGTGTCGAACGCGATGCTGATCAGCGTTCCGAAGGTGAAGCCGGCGGCGTTCATCAAGGCGCTGAAGAAGGTGCTGCCGAAGCAGGCCAAGGCCGTCGAGGTGAACCCCGAGATCGACTACCCGAGCGCCGGGGCCGCGCCGAAGTCCAACGGGCAGGTGATGAGCGCGCTGCAGGTGCGCACCGTCATCAAGGCCGCCTACACGCGGCTCGGCTGGCCCTACGTGTGGGGCGGGGAGTCCGAGGCCGAAGGCGGCTACGACTGCTCGGGCCTCATGCAGTACGCGTTCGCCCGCGCCGGGATCCGGCTGCCGCGCGTCGCCGCCGACCAGGCCCGCGCCGGGTGGGTGCTGCCCTACAGCAAGGCGCAGCCGGGCGACATGCTGATCTGGGCCAACGACCCGACGGCGCCGGGCTACATCTCCCACATCGCCCTCTACATCGGCGGCGGCAAGATGGTCGCGGCCCCGCACACCGGCACGGTCGTGCAGGTCCAGAACGTCTACACCCGCAACCTCAAGGGCGTCGTCCGGGTCAACCCGCAGCTGTCGGGCCGCATCTCCGGGTAGCGCGCGCCGCCCGCGGCCCGAACTCCCTTCTGGCGGCCGGCCGGACGCGGGTGTAATTTTGATTACGTGACTACGCAGGAGGGGGCGGAGCAGCTGCGCGGCTGGTTCGCCGAGCGGCTCCCGGACGGCTGGTTCGCCGGCGAGCCGGAGATCACGCTCGACCGCGAGGAGGTCGCCGTCGTCGGCCGCCTCGCCGAGCCCGACGGCGCGGACGGCCTGCCGGAGGGCGAGCGCGCGGGCCGCGCCGAGGGCCGCATCGCGCGGTTCCGCGAGAGCACCCGCGACCAGCGCGTCGCCATCGCCCGCGAGGCCGAGCACCGCTTCGGCCACAAGGTGTCCTGGGGCGCGGCCTGCGGCGACGTCCGGGAGATGTTCACGACGCTGTCGGTGCCGGTGATGACGCGGCTGCGCCAGCCCGAGCGCCGCGTCCTGGACACCCTGGTCGAGGCGGGCGTCGCGCGCAGCCGGAGCGACGCGCTCGCCTGGTGCGTCCGGCTCGTCGGCAAGAACACCGACGCCTGGCTCGGCGAGCTGCGGGCCGCCCTGGAGCACGTCGAGCGCGCCCGCGCGTCCGGCCCGACCGCCTGACGGCCGGTCCGGCGCCGCCGCAATCCTTACCCTAAGCCGCCCCGCACGAGGTGTGATCAAGGGCATGACCTGCCCTAACGTGCATTCCTAGCGTGCGTGCCAAGGAGGGGGGCGGCGTGCAAGGACTCCGCTGTCTGGACGGTTCACGGCTGGCCGTCGTGCCGGTGCCGTCGCGGGACCGGGGCGGCACCCCCTACGAGGTGACGCTGGAGCTGCGCCGCGACGGCGACACCTTCGGCGCGGTGGGGGAGCGCTGCGGCCACGCGCTCGCCGGCCTCGCCGTCCGGGTGGCGGCCGCCCGCGCCGCCGGGTCGCCCGAGGCGGCCCGCTGGCCCGATCCCGACGACCGCTTCCCCGACCCCGTCCCCGCCTCCGCGCCGGGCGCCCGCGAGCCCGAGCTGTTCGCCTTCCGCTACCGCGACCGCGCCGACCTCGTCAGCAGCGGCGAGCTGCGCTGCACGCTGCGCACCACCTCGATGTGGATCGGCGCGTCCGACGCCCGGGAGGGCGAGGACGGCGGCTGGCGGGTCGCCCGCCGCGCCGTCGTCGAGGCGTGGGGAGCGGGCGGACGCGGGGTGCGCGCGGTGCTCACCTCCGCCGAGCTCGCGGGGTTCCTGGAGGGGCTGCTCGCCGACGCCGAGCGGGCTGGCGCCCGATATCGGGATATACCGGGCTGGTCCCGTAGGTAGCGGGCGCGGGCCATAATTGAGCGTCCTGCCCCACCGGGGGACGGTCGCTCGAAGGGAAGCCCAGCATGGCGGATCGGCAGAGCCGGAAGGAGCGCCGGACCGGCCGCGACGCGCGGCGTGACGGCAAGCTCCGGGACGAGACGCTGCGGGACCTGGCCCGCCGGGAGAGCGCCACCGACGGCACGGTCACCAAGGCGATCCGCCGGAGCGGCCCCTACGCCGCCGTCCGCGAGGTCGTCTACCGGATGTACGAGCGGCGGGTGGAGTCCTCGCTGCCGACCGACAACATCCCCCGGCACGTCGGCGTCATCCTGGACGGCAACCGCCGCTGGGCGCGCGCGATGGGACTGTCCGACGTCAACCGGGGCCACCAGCGCGGCGCCGACAAGATCTCCGACCTGCTGCACTGGTCCGCCGAGGCGGGCGTCGAGGTCGTCACGCTCTGGCTGCTGTCCACCGACAACCTGACCCGCCCGGAGGGCGAGCTGGCCCCGCTGCTGCGGATCATCGAGAACACGGTGCGGAACCTGGCCGCCGAGGGATGGCACGTCAAACCGGTCGGCGCGCTCGATCTGCTGCCCGACAAGACCGCCCGAGTCCTGAAAGATGCGGGTGAAGCGACATCTGACGCCCCCGGCCTGATTGTGAACGTCGCCGTTGGGTATGGAGGTAGGCGTGAGATCGCTGATGCGGTGCGCTCACTGCTCCTTGAGCAGGCCGGTCGTGGCACCAGCATCGAGGAACTGGCCGAGGTCCTCGATGTGGAGCACATCGCCGAGCATCTCTACACGCGCGGTCAGCCGGATCCCGAACTGGTCATCCGCACCTCGGGCGAACAGCGGCTCTCCGGCTTCATGCTGTGGCAGAGCGCGCACTCGGAATTCTACTTCTGCGAGGTCCACTGGCCGGACTTCCGCAAGGTCGACTTCCTGCGGGCTCTCCGCTCCTACGCCGCGCGCCACCGGCGCTTCGGTTCCTAAGGGGCCCCGCGCCCCTGCCCACCGCCCCGTCCGGGCGGACCGGTGCGCCACCCATTCCCCCATAGTCAGGGAGATCGAGTGGCCACAACCGCCTCGCGCCGTCCCGTCCCCGGGAGCACCTCCGGGGGACCGCTCCCGGATCGGCGCACGTACGTCCTCGACACCAGCGTCCTGCTCGCCGACCCGGGAGCGATGACCCGGTTCGCCGAGCACGAGGTCGTACTCCCCATCGTCGTCATCTCCGAGCTGGAGGGCAAGCGCGACCACCCCGAGCTCGGGTACTTCGCCCGGCAGGCCCTGCGCACGCTGGACGACCTCCGCCTGGAGCACGGCCGCCTCGACGAGGCGCTCCCGGCGAACGAGCAGGGCGGCACCCTGCGCGTCGAGCTGAACCACGCCGACCCGAGCGTGCTGCCCGACGGGTTCCGGCTCGGCGACAACGACACCCGCATCCTGTCGGTCGCGGGCTGGCTGGCCCGCGAGGGCCGCGACGTCGTGCTCGTCTCCAAGGACCTGCCGATGCGGGTCAAGGCGTCGGCGGTCGGCCTCGCCGCCGAGGAGTACCGGGCCGAGCTCGCGGTGGTGGAGTCCGGCTGGACCGGGATGCGCGAGGTGGAGATCCCCGGCGGGCTCGTCGAGCAGCTCTACGACAGCGGCGAGCTGCACCTGGAGGAGACCGCCGACCTGCCCTGCCACACCGGCCTGCGGCTCCTGTCGGAGCGCGGCTCGGCGCTCGGCCGGGTGCAGGCCGACAAGACGGTGAAGCTGGTCCGCGGCGACCGCGAGGTGTTCGGCCTGCGCGGCCGCTCGGCCGAGCAGCGCGTCGCGCTCGACCTGCTCATGGACGAGGACATCGGCATCGTGTCGCTCGGCGGCCGGGCCGGCACCGGCAAGTCCGCGCTCGCGCTCTGCGCGGGCCTGGAGGCCGTCCTGGAGCGCCGCCGGCACCGCAAGGTCGTGGTGTTCCGCCCGCTGTACGCGGTCGGCGGGCAGGACCTCGGCTACCTGCCGGGCTCGGAGAACGAGAAGATGTCGCCGTGGGCGCAGGCGGTGCACGACACGCTGTCGGCCGTCACCACCCCCGAGGTGGTGGACGAGGTCCTCGACCGCGGGATGCTGGAGGTCCTGCCGCTCACCCACATCCGCGGCCGGTCGCTGCACGACGCGTTCGTGATCGTCGACGAGGCGCAGTCGCTGGAGCGCGGCGTGCTGCTCACCGTGCTGTCGCGGATCGGCGCCGGGTCGCGGGTCGTGCTGACCCACGACGTGGCGCAGCGCGACAACCTGCGGGTCGGGCGGCACGACGGCGTCGCGGCGGTGGTGGAGCGGCTGAAGGGCCACCCGCTCTTCGCGCACGTCACCCTCACCCGTTCCGAGCGGTCCCCGATCGCCGCGCTGGTCACCGACATGCTCGGCGACATCGGCGTCTAGACCGCTCCACCGCGCGCCGGGCCACCGCCCGGTGACGCTCCGTACAACCCGGGACGCCCCGGTGGCCGCGCGGCCACCGGGGCGTTCGCGTTCCAGGCCCCGCCGCGCCGGAGCGGAACGCGTCCGGGTGATCGACGGACGGTGATCGTGAGACGTCACTCCGTGTGAATGTGATGAAGGACACACTCCCGGCGGCGAGGACGAAGAACCGCAGCTCCGCAGGGCGTTAAGGTAACTTTTCGGTCAAGTTGACAAGTGTGCGGACGAGAGCATTCGTCTCGTTCTGGTTGCGGAGCATCCCCGATCGTCCGGCATTGTGTGTCCCCGTAAGCACCCCCAGAACGGTGCGTATCCGCCTATGTCGACCCTGACGTCGGGCACGGCGCGCTCCGTTCCGTGTCCGGGCCCGCCTTCGCGGCGGCCGCCGGACGAGGGGTGGAAGTGCTCGTGCACGTGCCCATGCGTGCCCGACCGTCGGAAGGACCGCCTTGTCCGGAGACTCGTTCGGGTCCCCTAGGCGTGACGATCGACAGGGCTCCGCCCCCGCCGGCTCGTGGGGCGCCGCCCCCGAGAACGGCGCGGACCGCCGGGTCGCCGGCGCCCCCGCGGCGTTCGGCACCGCCGGCAGCGACGGCCGCACCGCCGGGTTCCCGGCCATGGACGGCTCCGGCCCGGCCGCCTTCGGCGCGGACGAGGCCCCCGCGGACGTCCTCGGCCACGGCGACTCGTACGGCGGCGGCCCCTCCGGCGACTCCTACGGCGACCCCCACGGCGACCCGCAGGCCGCGCCGCGCCGCGCCCGCCGCGGCGAGGCCCGCACCGGCCGCCGCGGCGTGAAGGCGGCCGCGGTCGTCGCCGGGGCCGTCGTGCTCGTCGGCGCCGGCGCCGTCACCGCCTTCGCGGTGACCGGCGACGGGGAGGCCGACGCGGCCGACAAGACCGCCATCGCCGCGGCGCCCCTCAAGGACGCCGCCGCCCAGGCCGTCGACGCCAAGGCCCTGGAGGCGCAGCGCAGCAAGCAGGCCGCCGACCGCGCCTCGCGGGCCGTGCGCACCAAGGGCAAGGCCCCCAAGCTGTCGCCGAAGGGCAAGCCGCTCCCGAAGCCCACCCCGACGCCGAGCAAGAGCGCGTCGTCCGGCGGCGGCTCGGGCACGGGCGCGGGCGCCGACCCGGTGCCCGCCGGCGAGGCGCAGGCCATCGCCAAGGCCATGCTGCCGAGCTACGGCTTCAGCGGCAGCGGCCAGTTCGCCTGCCTGGTGAAGCTGTGGAACCGCGAGAGCGGCTGGCGCACCACCGCGGCCAACCCCTCCGGCGCCTACGGCATCCCGCAGGCCCTGCCGGGCTCCAAGATGGCGAGCGCCGGCTCGGACTGGCGGACCAGCGCCCGCACCCAGATCAAGTGGGGTCTCGGCTACATCAAGAGCCGCCACGGCACGCCCTGCGGCGCCTGGCAGCACTCCGAGACCAACGGCTGGTACTGACCCTCCCGCCCGTGCCGCCCGCCCAGGGCGGCACCGGGCCCCTGTTCTCCGGACGGCCGGCCGCGAGCCGCGCCGTCCGGTGAGGACGACGACGTCCTCTCGAAGGACGCCCGGCGTCCTTCCCGCGCGGATGCCTTCCCCCTGCCCGCGCGGTCTGGTGCCGCGATGACGCGGCCGGTCCGATGACGGACCCCATCTCCATATCCCCGGTGGCCGCGGACACCCGTCCGCCCGCCGCCGGAACACCCCGGAACCGTGCGCGCCCGCGCCCGCCTCCACGGCGGCGCCGAGCGCGCGCGTGCCACCGCGTCCCGGACGGGGCGCGGCGCGGTGCCCGGCCGTCCCGCAGCGCGCGGGACAGCGCCGCACGGGGTGACCCCTACCGGGTCGGCCGGCCGCCCGGTACGTCGAAAGGCTCATCTTGACCCGCAAGTCCCTCCAGCGTTCCGCCACCCTCGCCGTCGCCGCGTCGCTGTCCTTCGGCGTCGCCGCGCAGGCGGTGCCCGCCCAGGCCGCTCCGGCCGCCACCGTGCGGACGGTCCAGACGGCGCAGGCGGCGCGGACCGCTCAGGTCCAGACCCTGGCCGTGAAGGCCAAGGCGAAGAAGAAGACCCGCGCCCAGCGCAACAAGGCCATCGCCAAGAAGCTGGTCAAGAAGCGCGGCTGGTCGACCCGCCAGTACAAGTGCCTCGTGAAGCTGTGGAACCGCGAGAGCCACTGGAACCACAAGGCCGGAAACGCCTCGGGCGCGTACGGGATCCCGCAGGCGCTGCCCGGGAAGAAGATGCGCAGCGCCGGCAAGGACTGGCGGACCAACCCGCGCACCCAGATCAAGTGGGGGCTGGGGTACATCAAGAAGCGGTACAAGACCCCGTGCCGCGCGCTGAACCACTCCAGCGCGCAGGGCTGGTACTAACCACCGCACAACGGGCCGCGGCCCGTCCGCACAGCTCCCCATACGGGCGCTAGGGGCGGGATGTCGCGGTCGGTGGACGGGGGGACGGGCCGCGGCCCGTCCCCTTTTGTCCGCCCGCTCTGGCACCGCACGCCAATAGGTCGGCAAAAGCCCGTCCCGGAGACCCGCCGGAGCGTGTCCGCGCGGCCCCGCCGGGGCACAGGCTACGTCGCGTGCCATCACTGATACGGAACGTGATCAGGATCGTGTCGCTGGGCGCGGCCACCGCGCTGGTCGTCGTGCCCATGGCGGACGACCCCTTCGCGCCGGCGCCGGACCGGGCCGACCGCCTGGCCGCCGTCGCCTACGCGGAGCGGCTCCACGGGGACCGCGCGGCCGGGGACCGGCCGGCCCGCAACAAGGACCTCGCGCGGGCGCTGATGCGCGGCCACGGCTGGCGGTCGGAGCGCCAGTTCCGCTGCCTGGAGCGGCTGTGGAGCCGCGAGAGCCACTGGAACGAGAGCGCCCACAACCCGGCCGGGGCGCACGGCATCCCGCAGGCCCTGCCGGGCTCCAAGATGGCGAGCGCCGGACCGGACTGGCGGTCCAGCGCCCGCACCCAGATCAAGTGGGGCCTCCGCTACGTGGCCGCCCGCTACGGGACGCCCTGCTCGGCCTGGAACCACTGGCAGGCCGCCGGCTGGTACTGACCCGGCCCGCTACCGGTCCCGGTCCGCGCCGGTCATCGACAGGACGTCCAGGGCGGCGTCGAGCTCCTCCTCCGTCAGCTTGCCCGCGTCCACGTACCCGCGCTCCAGCACGACCTGCCGGATCGTCTTCCGCTCGGCGAGGGCCTGCTTGGCGACCTTGGCGGCCTCCTCGTAGCCGAGGTAGCGGTTCAGCGGGGTGACGATCGACGGCGAGGACTCGGCGTACTCGCGCATCCGCGCCTCGTCGGCCTCGACGCCGTCGATCACCCGGTCGGCGAGGAGCCGCGACACGCTCGCCAGCAGCGCGATCGACTCCAGCAGGTTGCGGGCCAGCATCGGCAGCGTGACGTTCAGCTCGAACGCGCCGGCCGCGCCGCCGAACGCGATGGCGGCGTCGTTGCCGATGACCTGCGCGGCGACCTGCACGACCGCCTCGGGGACCACCGGGTTGACCTTGCCCGGCATGATCGACGAGCCGGGCTGCAGGTCGGGCAGCCGGATCTCGGCGAGGCCGGCCCGCGGCCCCGACCCCATCCAGCGCAGATCGTTGGCGATCTTGTTGAGGCCGACCGCGATGGTCTTCAGCGCGCCGCTCGCCTCCACCAGCCCGTCGCGGGCGCTCTGCGCCTCGAAGTGGTCGCGGGCCTCGGTCAGCGGCAGCCCGGTGGTGCGGGCGATCTCGGCGATGACGCGGGCGGCGAACCCGGCGGGGGTGTTGATGCCGGTGCCGACGGCGGTGCCGCCGAGCGGCAGCTCGGCGAGGCGCGGCAGGACGGCCTCCAGCCGCTCCACGCCGTAGCGGACCTGCGCGGCGTAGCCGCCGAACTCCTGGCCGAGCGTGACGGGCGTCGCGTCCATCAGGTGGGTGCGGCCGGCCTTCACCAGCGGCGCGAACTCCACCGCCTTGCGGTCCAGGGCGCCCTCCAGGTGCCGCAGCGCGGGGATCAGCCGGTTGACGACGGCGTCGGTCGCGGCGATGTGGATGGAGGAGGGGAACACGTCGTTGGACGACTGCGAGGCGTTGACGTGGTCGTTCGGGTGGACGGGGCGGCCGAGGCGCTCCGCGGCGAGCGTCGCGACGACCTCGTTGGCGTTCATGTTGGAGGAGGTGCCCGAGCCGGTCTGGAACACGTCGACGGGGAACTGGTCGTCCCAGCGGCCCTCGGCGACCTCGCCCGCCGCCTCCGCGACGGCCCGCGCGACGTCCTCGTCCAGGACGCCGAGCTCGGCGTTCACCACGGCGGCGGCGGCCTTGATGCGGGCGAGCGCGGCGATGTGCGCGGGGTCCAGCGTCCGGCCCGAGATCGGGAAGTTCTCCACCGCCCGCTGCGTCTGCGCGCGCCACTTGGCGGCGGCGGGCACCCGCACCTCGCCCATGGAATCGTGCTCGACCCGGTACTCCTGCTCGCCGGCCATCGCCGACACCTCCGCAAAGCTCGCCGTTGTGCTTCTCTCCGTCCAGCGACGGATCACCGGCGACCATTCCCCGCCGGGGCGGGGTTAGAGGTGAGATGGGCGACGCGCGGTCAGGACGAGGCCTTCTGCACCGTGTAGCTCTTGCGCTGCCCGGGGGTGCCGGCGGGCTGCTCCTTGCCGTTCACCCACACCTCGCAGGCCGCGGCGTCGTAGACGACGGCGTTCAGGCGCGGCTGGCCGTACTGGCGGGCGGTGCCGACGCTCAGCGTCTCGTTCGACAGCACGGTGAGCCGCGTGCCCGGCACCGACACGAAGATCTTGCAGCCGGCGTCGCGGGCGCGGATCACCAGGGTGCTGTCGGCGGCGCCCGCCGGGGCGGCCGAGGACGACGCGGCGGGCGCGGACCCGGCGGCGGCGGTCGGGGACGGGCCGGAGCCCTCGCGCATCATGCCGACGACGAGGGCGGTCGCGCCGATGCCGCAGGACGCGACGGTGGCGCCGATCAGCCCGATCACCACCATCATCCGGTAGCGCGGGGGGCGGGCCCGGCGGCCGCTGCGGGGACCGGTCATCGCTCTCTCCAGCCGGTCCGCGGCCCGCGCCTGCGTGAGCCGCCTCGTCGGGTTCTTCTCCAGCAGCCCGGTGACGACCGGGCCGAGCGCGCCGGCGTTCTGCGGGGCGGGCGCGGACTCGTTGGCGAGGGCGCTGAGGGTCGCCATCACGTTCTCGCGCTCGAAGGGCGGGCGGCCCTCCAGCGCGGCGTACAGGGTCGCGCCGAGGGACCACAGGTCCGAGCGCGGGGTGGCCTTCTCGCCGGCGGCGACCTCGGGCGCCACGTAGGCGGGCGACCCCATGAAGTGACCGGTCTTGGTCAGGCTGGAGGAGCCGGAGGAGAAGGCGAGGCCGAAGTCGGTCAGCACGACCCGGTCGCCGTCCAGCAGGACGTTGCTCGGCTTCAGGTCGCGGTGCACGATGCCGGCGCGGTGCGCGACGGCGAGCGCCTCCAGCAGGCGGCGGCCGATGTGGGCGACGCGCTCGGCGGGCAGCGGCCCGGAGCGCTCGATGAGCTGCTCCAGGCTGGGCGCCTCGATCAGCTCCATCACGATCCACGGCCGGCCCGCCTCGATGACCACGTCGTAGACCTCGACGATGGACGTCGAGCGCAGCGCGGCGGGCGCGCGCGCCTCGCGCAGGGTGCGGCGGTAGAAGACCACCCGGTCGCTCTCGGAGAGCTCTTCGGGCGGGCGCAGCTCCTTGACCGCCACCGCGCGATCGAGGAGGTCGTCGTGCGCCCGCCAGACGATGCCGTTGGCACCCTGGCCTATCTCCGAGACCAGCCGGTAGCGCGTCGCGAGCACGAGGCGCTCTGACTGAGACATGGCGGAAAAGATACCGGAGTGGCCATGCGGTCATCCGTGAGACCGCAGGACCAACTCGGATTTAGGGCCGATACTGTGACCTACCCCCCGGTCACTCCCCGGCCTTCCTGTCCCGCAAGGTGACACTCGCGTTGTTTATCGCGATTCGCCGCCTCGCGGCGGGCGGCATCGGGGATGGTGGGTGGGAAGCGGGGCCGCCTGCGGTACCGGGCCCCGCCCGCCCTGGGGAGGCCCGCGTGCAACCAGCGCCGCACCGCATCCCGCCCTTGGCTCCGGGCGATCCGCCCGAGGCCGGCGGGTGCGTCCTGCTCGGCCGCCTCGGCGCCGGCGGCATGGGCGTGGTCTACCTGGGGCGGGCCCCCTCGGGCGCGCTCGTCGCGGTGAAGACGCTGCCGCCGGCGCGGGCCGCCGACCCCGAGGCGCGGCTGCGGTTCCGTGCCGAGGCCGCCTACGCCCAGCGCGTCGCCTCGTTCTGCACCGCCCGGGTGCTGGACGACGGCAGCGGCCGCGAGCACCCCTACATCGTCACCGAGTTCATCGAGGGGCCGCCGCTGTCGCGGACGGTGGAGCGGCACGGGCCGCTGCCGGCGGACGCGGTCGCCGCCGTCGCGATCGGGGCGGCGGCCGCGCTCGTGGCGATCCACGGCGCGGGCCTGGTGCACCGCGACCTGAAGCCGGGCAACGTGCTGCTCGCCCCGGCCGGCCCCCGCGTGATCGACTTCGGGATCGCCTACGCGCCCGAGCTCGCCGAGGCGCTGACCGAGACGGGCGTGGTGATGGGCAGCCCGGGGTGGATCGCGCCCGAGCGGCTCACCGGCGGCCCGGCCACGGCGGCGTCCGACGTGTTCGGCTGGGGCTGCCTGGTCGCCTACGCCGCGACCGGCCGGCACCCCTTCGGGGCGGGCCCGCCGGACCGGCTGGCCGAGCGGGTCGTGCACCTGCCGCCCGACCTGGAGGGCCTCGGCGACGACCTGCGGCCCGCGGTCGTCGCGGCCCTCGCCAAGGACCCGGCGGACCGCCCGACGGCCGCCGGGCTGCTGCGCGCGCTGCCGCAGTCGGCGGCGGGCGGCGACCCGGCCGCGGCGATCGCGCGGCTCTGGCGGCCCGCGGCGTTCGTCGAGCGGCCCGCCGCGCCCGAGCCCCCGGCGCGGCGCTCGCGGGTGAAGGCGGGGCTCGCCGCCGCGTGGGCGTCGGTCGCGGTGGCCGCGGTGGTGTGGGCGGTGGCGGCCGCCGCCCCGGGCGGCGGGCCGGCACCGGACCGGGTGCGGATCGTGGTGACCACGACGGCGGTCGTGCCGGGCGCCTCGTCCGTGCCGGTGTCGGCGGTGCGGACGCTGCGCGGCGCCGGCCCGCCGCCCGGCGGCGTCACCGGCAGCGCCCGCGCGGCCCGGCCGACGCCGTCGGCGCCCCCGGGCGGCACGAGCGGCCGGGCGGCGCCGCCGTCCGCGTCCGCGACCCCGGCGCCGCCGCCCGCGACGGAGGGGCCGACGGCGTCGCCGACGCCGTCCCCGACGTGGGTGAAGCCCTGCCGGAAGAAGCCCCGCAAGTGCCGGCCGGTGTGGCCGCAGCCGATCCTGCCGACGGCCCTGCCCGGCTCCACGCCGCCGCCGCAGGACTGAGCGGGGCAGCCGGGCGGGCCGGGCGGGCCGGGCGGGTCAGCGGCGGCCGATGGTGAGGACGGGGCCGGTGGTGTCGGCGAAGAAGTCCTCGCCCTTGTCGTCGACGACGATGAACGCCGGGAAGTCCTCGACCTCGATCTTCCAGACGGCCTCCATGCCGAGCTCGGCGTACTCCAGCACCTCGACCTTCTTGATGCAGTCCTGGGCGAGGCGGGCGGCGGGGCCGCCGATGGAGCCGAGGTAGAAGCCGCCGTGCGCCTTGCAGGCGTCGGTGACCTGCTGGGAGCGGTTGCCCTTGGCGAGCATGACCAGGGAGCCGCCGGCGGCCTGGAACTGCTCGACGTAGGAGTCCATGCGGCCCGCGGTCGTCGGCCCGAACGACCCGGACGCGTACCCCTCGGGGGTCTTGGCGGGCCCGGCGTAGTAGACGGCGTGATCGCGCAGGTACTGCGGCATCGGCTCGCCCGCGTCCAGCCGCTCCTTGATCTTGGCGTGGGCGATGTCGCGGGCGACGACGAGCGGGCCGGTGAGCGACAGGCGGGTCTTCACCGGGTAGCGGGTCAGCTCGGCGCGGATGTCGGCCATCGGCCGGTTCAGGTCGATCTGCACGACCTGGTCGTCGAGGTGCTCGTCGGTGGTGTCGGGCAGGAAGCGGGCGGGGTCGGTCTCCAGCCGCTCCAGGAACACCCCCTCCGCGGTGATCTTCGCGGTGGCCTGGCGGTCGGCGCTGCACGACACCGCGATCGCGACGGGGCAGGACGCGCCGTGGCGGGGCAGGCGGACCACGCGCACGTCGTGGCAGAAGTACTTGCCGCCGAACTGGGCGCCGATGCCGAGCTTCTGCGTCAGCTTGAAGACCTGCGCCTCCAGCTCGACGTCGCGGAACCCGTGGCCGAGCGGCGAGCCCTGGATCGGCAGGGCGTCCAGGTAGTGCGCGGAGGCGTACTTGGCGGTCTTCAGCGCGTACTCGGCGGAGGTCCCGCCGACGACGATCGCCAGGTGGTAGGGCGGGCAGGCGGCGGTGCCGAGCGAGCGGATCTTCTCCTCCAGGAAGGCCAGCATCCGCTCGGGGTTCAGGACGGCCTTGGTCTCCTGGTACAGGAACGACTTGTTGGCCGATCCGCCGCCCTTGGCCATGAACAGGAACTTGTAGGCCTCGCCGGGCGCCGCGTACAGCTCGACCTGCGCGGGCAGGTTGCTGCCGGTGTTGCGCTCGTCCCACATCGTGACCGGCGCCATCTGCGAGTACCGCAGGTTCAGCTTGGTGTAGGCGTCGTAGACGCCGCGCGAGATGTGCTCCTCGTCGCGGCCGTCGGTGAGGACGTGCTGGCCGCGCTTGCCCATGACGATGGCGGTGCCGGTGTCCTGGCACATCGGCAGGACGCCGCCGGAGGCGATGCCGGCGTTCTTCAGCAGGTCCAGCGCGACGAACCGGTCGTTCGGGCTGGCCTCGGGGTCGTCGAGGATGCGGCGGAGCTGCGCGAGGTGGGCGGGGCGCAGCAGGTGGGAGATGTCGCGCATGGCGGTCTCGGTGAGCAGCCGGAGCGCCTCGGGCTCGACCTGCAGGAAGGTGCGGCCGCCCGCCTCGAAGGTGGACACGCCGTCGGAGGTGAGCAGGCGGTACTCGGTGTCGTCCGGGCCGGTGGGCAGCAGGTCGGTGTAGGAGAACTCAGGCATGAACGATCCTCGCGCGCGTCCGATGGGGGCCGCCCTACAGGGTACGACTCCCGCCCACCTGCTCGAGGGCGGGTGCGGCGGGCGCCGCGGGCGGGGCCGGGCGCCGGGGGCGCCGGGGCGGGCGCAGCCCGAGGACGACGCCGGCGGCGACGAGCGCGGCGCCCGCGAGGTCGGCGGGGGAGGGCAGGCCGAGCCCGAGGGCGCAGGTGGTCGCGACGGCGCTGACGGGGACCAGGCCCGCGAACAGCCCGGCGCGGTCGGCGCCGATCGCGGCGATGGAGCGGTACCAGAGCAGGAACGCCACGGTCGTCACGACCACCGACAGGTAGGCCAGTCCCGCGGCCTCGGCGAGCGTCGGGACGCGCAGCAGGCGCGCGGGGCCGTCCAGGACCAGGCCGGCGGCCAGCAGCATCGGGACGGCGAGCGCCGCCGAGTACGCCGAGACGCGGAGCGGCCCGAGGCGGGGCAGCAGCGGCACGGCGAGCAGCGAGAAGCACGCCTCCCCGGCGAGCGCGCCGAGCGCCCAGAGCAGCCCGCGCGGCGACCCGCCGCCGAGGCCGCCCGCGAGCGCGGCGCCCGCGGTGACGGCGCAGGCGGCGGCGATCGCCGCGGCGGACGGGCGGCGCCCGGCGAGGAGCGGCCCGGCGACCGCGAGGACGACCGGGACGGCGCCGATCACCGTTCCGACCGTCGCGGGGGAGGTGTCGCGGGTCGCGGCGATCACGCAGACGTTGAAGGCGGCGAGGCCGGTCCCGGCGAGCGCGGCCAGCAACAGCCAGTCGCGGGCCGCCGGGCGGGGGCGGCCGCGGTCGCGGCGGGCGGCGACGGCGAGCAGGACGGCGGCGGCGACGGCGTAGCGGACGGCCTGCCCGCCGAGAACGGGGTAGGGGGCGATGACGGCGGACACCGCCGTCAGCGTGCCGACCAGGGCCATGGCGGCGGCCGCGCCCGCGGTGCCGCTCCGAGCCGGGGCGTTCGTACCGGAAGGGGTCATGGCATGGGACGCTAGAAGCCCGTTGGACCCCGAGACAGGGCCAATCCCTCCTGCGAATCCCGGACCAATCGTGACCGACCTGCACCTGCCGCTGGACCGCGCGTCCGGCCGGCTCGCCGCGCAGATCGCCGCCGGCCTCCGCGACGGCGTCCGCGGCGGGCGGCTGCCCGCCGCGACCCGGCTGCCGTCCAGCCGCGACCTCGCCCGCGACCTCGGCGTCTCGCGCGGCGTCGTCGTCACCGCCTACGAGCAGCTCGTCGCCGAGGGCTTCCTCACCGCCCGCCGCGGCGACGGCACCCGCGTCGCGCCGCTCGCCCGCCCGGACGCGCCCGCGGCGCGGCGGCCCGCCGTATGGCCGTGCGAGCAGCCCGCCCCGCCGGAGATCCGCTACGACCTGCGGCCGGGCCAGCCCGACCTCGCGGCGTTCCCGCGCGAGGGCTGGCTCGCCGCGCTGCGGGCGGCGCTCCGCGACACTTCGCACGAGGACCTGCTCGCCTACCCCGACCCCGGCGGCGTCCCCGCCCTCCGCGCCGAGCTCGCCGGCTACCTCGGCCGGGTCCGCGCCGCCGCCACCGCCCCCGACCTGGTCACCATCGTGAACGGCGTCGCGCACGCCATCTCCTCCGTCGTCGCGCTGGCCGTCGCGGACGGGCACCGGGTCCTCGCGGTGGAGGACCCGACGAGCGACCGGCAGCTGCCCATGCTGGAGGCGACCGGCGCCCGCCTGGCCCGCGTCCCGGTGGACGGCGAGGGACTGGACGTCGCCGCGCTCGCCCGCACCGGCGCGCGCCTCGTCCTCGTCACCCCCGCGCACCAGTACCCGACCGGCGTCGTGCTGTCCCCGGCGCGGCGGGCCGCGCTGGTGGCGTGGGCGCGCGACACCGGCGGGCTGATCCTGGAGGACGACTACGACGCCGAGTTCCGCTACGACCGCGACCCCGTCGGCTGCCTGCAGGGCGTCGCGCCCGGCCACGTCGCGCTGCTCGGGTCGGTCAGCAAGGCCCTCGCGCCCGCCCTCCGCCTCGGCTGGGTCGCCGCGCCCGCCCCGCTCGCCGCGCGGCTGCGCGAGCACCGCGCGCGGACCGACCTCGGCGCGCCCGCGATCGAGCAGCACGCCCTCGCGCGCTTGCTGGCCTCCGGCGGCCACGACCGGCACCTGCGGACCATGCGCCGCCGCTACCGGCGGCGCCGGGACGCGCTCGCCGCCGGTCTCGCCCCGCACGCCCGGGTGCGCGGCGTCGCGGCTGGCCTGCACCTGTACGTCGAGCTCCCGGCGGGCTGTGACGAGGACGACACCGTCGCCGCAGCGGCCCGCGCCGGGGTGGCGGTGGCGGGCGGCCGGTCCGCGTGGTCGCCCGAACGGGCCGGTCAGGCGCCGCCCGCGCTCGTCCTCGGCTACGGCCGGATCGGCGAGGGGCGGGCGGCGGCGGCCGCCGCGCTGCTCGCCGGGGTGATTACGCACGGTGCGCGAGGGTAGGAGCGCACGCACGAGAGGGAGGTTGGACATGAGCTTGGACGAAGCGGCCCGGCAGCTCAAGATGGCGGCGCACGACGCCCAGGTGGCCTTCGACTGCATCGGCCTCGGCGAACTGGACCGGGCGATGGAGAACGCGGTGACCCTGCGGGCCGCCGCCGACGCCGCGCTGCTCGCCCTGGGGCAGGCGAACGAGACCATGTCGCCCGAGCAGGCCGAGGTGGCCGGCGAGAACGCGATGGTGCAGCTCCAGGAGGACTCCTGAAGCGCACCGCCCCCTGAATACAGCGGAGCCGCCACGCGAACGCGCGTGGCGGCTCCGCTGTATTCGGCCCCTCAGACGGTGGGGCGCTCCGACACCGGCGGGACGGCGCCCGCCGGGGCGGCCGGCTCCGGCTC
The DNA here is from genome assembly GCF_019458805.1 of Actinomadura parmotrematis. GTDB lineage: Bacteria > Actinomycetota > Actinomycetes > Streptosporangiales > Streptosporangiaceae > Spirillospora > Spirillospora parmotrematis. Next base: position 245,102 of record NZ_JAIBOA010000002.1, on the reverse strand, counting down.
GAACCCGCGCGCCAGCGCGATGATCACCAGCGCGAGCAGCGCCGGGACCAGGTAGGACGTCTGGTAGCTCGACAGCGGCTGCACGACCAGCACCACGACCGCGCCGACGACGAAGCCCACGTAGTTGAAGATGTTGACCCGCGCCACCGCGACGCCGAGGCCCGACGGGTCGGCCTTGCCGGCCGCCGAGAACGAGATCGGCGCGACGACGCAGAGGCCGAGGCCCGCGACGGCGAACCCGGCGATCGCGACGCCGGCGTTCGGGGCCAGCACCACCGCGAGCAGGCCGACCGCGCCGACCGCCGTCCCGATCCGCACGACGAGGGCGGCGCCGTAGCGGCGGACGCCGAAGTCGGCGACGGCGCGGCTCGCCACCATCGCGACCTGGTAGGCGGCGAGGCCGAGCGGCGCGACGTTCTTGGCGTCCAGGTCCTTGTCGAACATCAGCGTGCCGAAGTTCGACAGCATCGAGTCGGCGACGTAGAAGCACGCCATCGCCACCCCGATGATCAGCACCGGGCGCCAGGGCACCAGCTTGGCGGCGGCCTTCAGCGCCTCGCCCGCCAGCTGCACGCCCTCCTCGGACTTGCGGTACAGGCGCGTCCCGGCGGCCGCCGACACCGCGGCGCCGAGCACGGCGGGGATCGCGAACCCGACGGCCAGCGACTTCGCCAGGTCGCCCGGGAAGATGTACTCGTTGCTGAACCAGGCCCAGACGGCGCCGAGGCCCGCCGCGGCGCTCCAGACCGCGTGGAAGCCGGTCAGGATGCTGACGCCGTAGGCGCGCTCCGCCGCGACCGCCTGGGCGTTCATGGACGCGTCCACCATGCCGACGAACAGGCCGAACAGCACGATCGCCGCGTACAGGGGGAGGTTCGCCGACCCGGTGAGGCCGATCGCCAGGATCGTCAGGCAGACGAGCGGCTGGCTGATCCGCAGCACCACGCCGCTGCCGTAGCGGCCCATCAGCGGCGCGATCGCCGCGCTGCCGACGCCCGCGATGATCGGCACCAGCAGGACCAGCAGGTTGATCTGGTCGTCGGACATGTGGTGCGCGTCCCGGATCTGGTTGATCCGGCTGACCAGGGCGGAGAAACAGAGGCCCTGGACGGCGAAAACGGCGTAGCCGGCGAGGCGGGCCCGCTGGTCCCGCGCGCTGGCGCCCTGGTGCGGTCGGCCCGTCATGCGGAGCCCCTCTCTGGGCAGAACATGAAGAATATTCAGGTGAGGGTAGGCCCGGCCGGGGCGGCCGGTCAATGATGCCTCACCCGAGCGGGGGCCGTGAACCCGCTGGTCAGTCGGTGCGGTCAGTCGATGAGGCGGCGCCGCAGCCGGCGCACCGCGATCGTCCACATCCAGGCCGCGAACAGCGCCAGCGCCGCGGCGTGCCAGGCGTCGGGGGGCCGCCACGCCCCGAACGCCGCGTGCCGGACCAGCTCCACGCAGTGGTAGAGCGGGTTGGCCTGCGCCAGGTACCGCGCCCAGCCGGGCAGCCCGCTCGCCGGGAAGAACGTCCCGGCGACCAGGAACGCGGGCGTCACCACCCCGGTGATCACGTAGTCGAACGAGTTGATCGACGGGACGGCCGCCGCCGCCCACGTCCCGAACAGCCCGAAACCGGCCGCGGAGAGGAACGTCACCAGCGGCACCAGCAGCACCCACGGCGAGGGCCGCAGCCCGAAGAACAGCCCGACGACGACGGGCGTGCACGAGTACAGCGCCGCCTTCCCCGCGATCCACAGCGCCTCGCCGGCGACCAGCTCGTGCACGTCGACCGGCGCCGCGAGGAACGCGTCGTAGGTGTGCTGGTACACCCGCCGCGAGTAGCCCGAGAACATCGCCGGGAACACCGACGTGAACAGCGCCGCCGTCCCGACGACGCCCGTCGCCACGAAGTCCAGGTAGCGCATGCCGCCCGCCATCGCGACCAGCGACCCGAACCCGTAGCCGAACGCCAGCAGGAAGAACGTCGGCTCGGCCATGGACGCGAACGTCTGCGGCCGGTAGTAGCGCTTGAACAGCGCGATCTCGTGCCGCCAGACGCCCGCGAACGCCGCGGGCTCGAAGCGGCGCAGCGGCGCGGGCCGGTCCCGCGCGGTCCCGGCGGTGCTCAATCGACACGCTCCCCGGTCAGCAGCACGAACACGTCCTCCAGGTTGGCGGCCCGCGCGACGCCGTCGGGGCCGAGCTCGGCGGCGAGCGCCGGGCCGATCGTCTCGGCCTTCAGCACCGACACCGACGGGCCCGTCCGGCGCGTCGGCAGCCCCGCCGCGCGGGCCGTCCGCTCCACCGCGGCGAGCCGGTCCGGCGGCCCGTAGTGCTCGACCACCCGCTCCCCGGCGTGCTCGGCGACCAGCTCGGCCGGGCCGCCGAGCGCGATCACCCGCCCGTGCGAGACGAGCGCGCACGCGTCGGCGAGGCGCTCGGCCTCCTCGATGTAGTGCGTCGACATCAGCACCGTCGTGCCCGCCGCGCGCAGCCCCGCGATGAGCCCCCACAGCTCGGCCCGCACCTGCGGGTCCAGGCCGACCGTCGGCTCGTCCATGAGCAGCAGCGCCGGCCGGTGCACCAGCGCGCGGGCGATGAGCAGCCGCCGCCGCATCCCGCCCGACAGGTCGTCGACCCGCGTCGCCGGACGGTCCGCCAGGTGCGCGATCTCCAGCACCCGGTCGATCGCCGCCGCCCGCTCGGGCCGCGGCAGCCGGTACAGCCGGGCGAAGATCTCCAGGTTCTCCCGGACGGTCAGCTCCTCGTCCAGATCGTCCTGCTGCGGGACGACGCCCATCGCGGCCCGCGCCCGCTTGCCCTCGCGCGGCACCGCGAACCCCAGCACCTCGATCGTCCCGGCGTCGGCGATGGCCTGGGCGGTCAGCAGCCGCATCGTCGTCGACTTGCCCGCCCCGTTCGGCCCGAGCAGCCCGAAGCAGGACCCCGCCGGGACCTCCAGGTCCAGCCCGGCCACCGCGGTCAGCGCGCCGAACCGCTTCACCACGCCGCGCAGCGCGACCGCCGGGGGCGCCTGCCCGTCCGGCCGGTCGGTGCGCGCGGGCCGGACGGGACGTGGAAGCACCATGAACGTCACGATAGGAGCCCGATGTGGCGAATCCCACTGGTTTTCCGGTGGGCGCCGGGCCGCCCGTTACCCTGGGACCGTGGACACGCCGAGCCGCCCCCGCTCCCGCCCGTCCCGCGACCGCGGCACGAGCGTCCGGGACCTGCGGGCCTCCGACGCCGACCGCGAGCGCGTCGTCACCGTCCTCGGCGAGGCCCTCGCGGACGGCCGCCTCACCCTGGACGAGCACGGCGAGCGCAGCACCGCCGCCCTGTCCGCCCGCACCCTCGGCGAGCTCACCGGCCTCACCGCCGACCTCGGCCCCGAGGAGTCCCAGCCGATCCTCGTCGACGACCGGCCCGTCTCGGTCCTGTTCGGCCGCACCCGCCGCGAGGGCCGCTGGGTCGTCCCCGTCAAGCTGCCGCTGCTCGCCCTGTTCGGCACCGTCGAGCTCGACCTGCGCGAGGCCGTCCTGCAGCGCCGCCACATCGTCCTCGACACCATGATCGTCGGCGGCCGGGTGCGGCTGCTGGTCCCCGACGGCGTCCGCGTCGACGTCACCGGCCGCTCCATGCTGAGCACCCGCGAGCTCCGCCACCGCCCCGCCACCGACGGCCCCACCGTCGAGATCAGCGGCACCTTCCTGCTCGGTTCCGTCCAGGCCCGCGCCCCCAAGCGCACCCTGCGGCAACGCGTCCGCGGCCGCATCGGCCGGGGGCGCTGACCCGGACGGCGCCCGCCCGGACGGGCCTCAGACGGCCGAGTCGAAGTTGATCGCGCTGTAGGCGCGCAGCTTGTTCAGCTGGTGCTCGCTCGACACCGTCCGGATCGTGCCGCTGCGCGACCGCATCACCAGCGAGTTCGTCACCGCCGTGCCCTTGGCGTACCGGACGCCGTCCACCAGCTCGCCGTCGGTGATGCCGGTCGCGGCGAAGAAGCAGTCCTCCGACGTCACCAGGTCGTCGGTCGTCAGCACCCGGCCGAGGTCGTGGCCGGCGTCGACCGCCTTCTGCCGCTCCTCGTCGTCCTGCGGCCACAGCCGCCCCTGGATCGCCCCGCCCAGCGCCTTGATCGCGCAGGCCGCGATGATGCCCTCCGGCGTGCCGCCGATGCCGAGCAGCAGGTCCACGCCCGTCCCGGCCCGCGCCGCCATGATCGCGCCCGCCACGTCGCCGTCCAGGATGAACTTGATGCGCGCGCCCGCCTCCCGGACCTCCTTCACGATGCCCTCGTGCCGCGGCCGGTCCAGGATGCAGACGGTCACGTCCTCGACCGCCGACCCCTTCGCCTTCGCCACCGCCCGGATGTTCTCCGCGATCGGCCGCTCGATGTCGATCCTGCCGGCGGCGTCCGGGCCGGTGACCAGCTTCTCCATGTAGAACACCGCCGACGGGTCGTACATCGACCCGCGCGGCGCCACCGCCAGCACCGCGATCGCGTTGTTCATCCCGAGCGCGGTGAGGCGCGTCCCGTCCACCGGGTCCACCGCCACGTCGCACTCCGCGCCGCCGCCGTCCCCGACCTCCTCGCCGTTGTAGAGCATCGGCGCGTTGTCCTTCTCACCCTCGCCGATCACCACCACGCCCTGCATCGACACGGTGTTGATCAGCTGGCGCATGGCGTTGACGGCCGCGCCGTCCGCCCCGTTCTTGTCGCCCCGGCCGACCCAGCGGGCGGCCGCCATGGCGGCCGCCTCGGTGACCCTGACCAGCTCCATCGCCAGGTTTCGGTCCGGTGCGGACGGCTCGGGCACCAGCGAGGAGGAGACGGTCTGTGCGTCGGACATGCGAGGCGGCCCTTTCGATCGATGGCTCACTCGGAATTGTCCGGCCGCCCGGCCCGCCCGACAAATTGGACCAGACCAGAGCCGCCGCCCCGTCCCGGACGACCCGCCGGACGCGGGTTTTCCCGACCGGGCCGGTCCGGGGATCGTTCCCCGCGGGGCGGAGGGCGTAATCTCAGCATCCATGAGCAGCGACATCGACGTGCCCGCCGCGGACGGGACGTCCACGCCCCGCACCTCGGACCGCGGTGCCGCCACCCGCGGCGCCCTGCTGTCCGCCGCGCGGGACGTCTTCTGTGAGGCCGGCTTCGCCCAGGCCGCGGTGACCGACATCGTCGCCAAGGCCGGCGCCAGCGTCGGCAGCCTCTACCACCACTTCAACGGCAAGGCCGACCTGTACCTCACGCTGTTCGAGGAGTTCCAGGGGCGCCAGCAGGAACGCACCCGCGACGCCATCAACGCCGTCCGCGACGCCGGCGAGACCGACCCGATGCGCCAGTTCATCGCCGGCGCCGGCGCCTACCTCGACGGCTGCCTCGCCGAACGCGGCGTCGCCCGCCTGTTCATCTCCGGCGACGGGCCCCCCGGCTTCGACCGGGTGATGCGCCAGCGCCTCAACAAGTGGGCCCGCCGCAACGCCGCCCTCTTCCACACCGCCGACGGCGGCGTCGACGAGGCCCTCGTCGTCGTCCTCACCGGCGCCATGGCCGGCGCCGTCTCCGAGGTCTCGCTGAGCGACGACGAGGACGCCTCGCGCCGCCTCGCCGCCGACATGATGGCCATCATCGGGACGATCCGGAACCCCGGTTCGCAGCAGCCGTGACCGTGCGCGATCCTGGAGGGGTGAGCGACTCCACCCCGACCGGCGCCCCCTCCGACACCGCGGCACGCCCCGGCGGCCCCGCGCCGGAGGCGGCGCAGGCGCCGGACCGCATGTCCGGGCGCGGCGTCGTCTACGTGAAGCCCGGCGTCTACAAGCGGCTGACCACCGGGATGGGCGGCTTCGCCCTGGCGATGGGCGTCTGCCTCGCGCTCGTCGGCGTCGTCTTCCTGCTCTCCCCGCGCGAGCAGAAGGAGATCCTGCCGACCGTCGACTACACCAGCCAGCTCTGGGCGATGCGCAACCAGGCGCCTTTTACGCCGGTCGCCCCCGAGGGGCTGCCCGCCGGGTGGCGCCCCACCAGCTCGCGCCTGAACGGCCTCGGCGGGGACGGGCCGGTCGCCTGGCACCTCGGCTTCGTCACGCCGTCCGACCAGTACGCGGCGCTGGAGCAGAGCAACGAGAAGGCGTCCGCGTACGTCCCGCGGATGACCAACAACAAGAACCCCCTCGGCACCCAGGAGGTCGCGGGGGAGACCTGGACGAAGTACTACCGCAAGGACAAGAAGGCCAACTCGCTCGCCCGGACGCTGCCGAACGGCGTCAGCGTCGTGGTGACGGGCAACGCGCCCTACGACGAGCTGGCCGTCCTGGCCGCCGCCCTGAAGCCCCAGCCGAAGCAGGGCGCCTCCCTGGCCCCCGCGGCCCCGGCCGCCCCGGCCGCCCCGGCGGCCTCAACGCCCGCAAACTGACCCGGGCGGGTTATCCACAGGTTGGGAGAGCCCTCCCCAGGCGAGGCGGGGAACGCGCACGCTGGAGGTGTACGGTCCGCCCCCGGGCGGGCGGGGCGTAGTTCTGCAGGAGACGCGAACTAGAAAGGCGCGTCCTCGGGGGCCTCGCCGCCGGCGGTGGCCGCCATGGCGGCGGCCAGGCGGGCGCGGGCGCCCTCCAGCCACTCCTCGCACACCTCGGCGAGCTTCTCGCCGCGCTCCCACAGGCCGAGCGACTCCTCCAGGGTCAGCCCGCCGGCCTCCAGCCGCTTCACGACCGTGGTGAGCTCGTCGCGCGCCTGCTCGTACGTCATCTTCTCGTCGGCCACACCCTCACCCTACGGCTCCAGCGCCCCGGTCACGGTGACGGCGAGCCGCCCGTCGGCGAGCCGCACGACGAGCCGGTCGTCCACGCCGGCCTTGCCGGCCTCACGGACGACGGCGCCGTCCTCGGCCTGCACGATCGCGTAGCCGCGCTCCAGGGTGGCGGCGGGGGAGAGGGCGAGGAGCCGGGCGCGGGTGTGCGACAGCTCGTCGGCGGCGCGGTCCAGGCGGGCCGCCAGGGACCGGCGGGCGCGCTCGCGCAGCGCGTCGACCTGCTCGGCCTGGCGCTCGATCTCGCGGACCGGGTCGGCGAGGGCGGGGCGGGAGCGGACGGCCCGCAGCCAGGCGCGCTCGCGGTCCAGCCCGCCGGAGATGACGCGGCGGCCGCGGTCGCGGAGCTGGTGGACGAGCTGGAGCTGCTCGCGGACGTCGGGGACGACCTTCTTGGCGGCGTCGGTCGGGGTAGAGGCGCGCAGGTCGGCGACCAGGTCGAGGATCGGGGCGTCCTGCTCGTGGCCGATGGCGCTGACGACGGGCGTGCGGGCGGCGGCGACCGCGCGGACGAGGGCCTCGTCGGAGAAGGGCAGCAGGTCCTCCATGGCGCCGCCGCCGCGGGCGATGACGATGACCTCGATGGCGGGGTCGGCGTCGAGGCGGCGGAGCGCTTCCAGGACCTGCGGGACGGCCTGGTTGCCCTGGACGGCGGTGTTCTCGACCTGGAACTCGACGGCGGGCCAGCGGCGGCGGGCGTTCTCCAGGACGTCGTGCTCGGCGTCGGAGTCGCGGCCGCAGATCAGGCCGATGCGGCCGGGCAGGAACGGCAGCGGGCGCTTCCGCTCGGCGCGGAACAGGCCCTCGGCGGCGAGGACGCCGCGCAGGCGCTCCAAGCGGGCGAGGAGCTCGCCGACGCCGACGGGCTTCACCTCGATCGCGCTGAGGGAGAAGGAGCCGCGGTTGACCCAGAAGTCGGGCTTGCAGTGCACGACGACGCGGGCGCCGTCGGTGACGGCGGGCCCGGCGGCCTGGAAGACGGCGCGGGGGCCGACGACGCGGACCGACATGTTGGCGACGGGGTCGCGCAGCGTGAGGTAGACGGTGCCGCCGCGGGCGTTCAGCTCGGTGATCTGTCCTTCGACCCAGATGCGGCCGAGGCGCCCGATCCAGCCGCCGACCGCCTGGAGGACGGTGCGGACGGGGACCGGTGACTCGGCCGAGGTGTCCATCGCCATGCGGCCAGCCTAGGGCGTGGCCGGGGCCGGACCGCGGCATCCGCGCACGGTGCGGGGTCGTGGCACGTCGCGGGCGGGCGGGTCGTCCCGCCAGGATGGGGCGCGCGGGCCCGACTGGACTAATTAGCCCAACTAACTTAGACTGTCTAAGTAACGAGGAGACGACCGTGACCGAGACCGACCGCGAGCTCGCCGAGCAGCTGAACCGCCGCCTCCGCGACGTCGTCCTGCTGCTCCGCCGGCTCACCGCCGACCAGGCCATCACCAGCCAGCAGGCGTCGGTGCTCGGGTCGCTGGAGCACGGTCCGGCCCGGATGAGCGACCTGGCGGCCGAGCACGGCGTCCGGCTGCCGACCATGACCGCCCAGATCAACCGGCTGGAGCGGGACGGGCTGGTGGAGCGCGGCCGGGACGGCTCGGACGCCCGGGTCGTCACGGTGGAGATCACCCCCGCCGGCCGGGCGCAGCTGGTCAGCACCCGGGACCGGCGGATCGCGGTGCTCTCGGGGCGGATCGCCGCCCTGGAGCCGGACCAGCGCGCCGCGCTCATCGCCGCGCTGCCCGCGCTGGAGCGTCTCTTCGCGTCCCCGTGACCCGCTGAGAGGAAGGGCCCCATGCACGCCACCCCACCCGCGACCCCGCCCGCGACCGCCTCGGGCGGCGGGATCCTGCGGCAGCCGATGTCGGTCTGGGCGACCGCGTTCGCGGCCGTGGTCGCGTTCATGGGCATCGGGCTCGTCGACCCGATCCTGCCCGCGATCGCCGAGAACCTGCGCGCGACGCCGAACCAGGTGTCGCTGCTGTTCACCAGCTACTTCCTGATCACCGCGGTGGCGATGCTGGTGACGGGCTGGGTGTCCAGCCGGATCGGCGGCAAGCGCACCCTGATGATCGGCCTCGCGCTGGTGGTGCTGTTCGCCGCGCTCGCCGGCACCTCCGACACCGTCGGCGCCCTGGTCGGGTTCCGCGCCGGCTGGGGGCTCGGCAACGCGCTGTTCGTCGCGACCGCCCTCGCGGTCATCGTCGGCGCGGCGAGCGGCGGCGCCGAGTCCGCGATCATCCTGTACGAGGCGGCGCTCGGCCTCGGCATCTCGATGGGCCCGCTCGTCGGCGCCCTGCTCGGCGACCTGGACTGGCGCTACCCGTTCTTCGGGACGGCCGCGCTGATGGCGGTCGGCTTCCTGCTGATCACCACGCTGCTGAAGGCGCCGCCGAAGCCCGCCGTCCCGACCCCGCTGTCGGCGCCGATCCGGGCCCTCCGGCACGGCGGCCTGTCCACCACGGCCTTCACCGCGCTGTTCTACAACTACGCGTTCTTCACCGTCCTCGCGTTCACCCCGTTCGTCCTGGACATGGACGCGCACGGCATCGGCTTCGTGTTCTTCGGCTGGGGCGTCCTCGTCGCGCTGTCCTCGGTGTTCGCCGCGCCCGTCCTGCAGCGCCGCTTCGGGACGGTCCGGGTGATGCACGCCGGGCTCGTCCTGCTGGCGCTCTTCCAGCTCGGCATCGCCGTCTCCGGGCACGCCGGCATCGTCGCGTTCACGATCCTGTCGGGCGTCCCGATCGGCATGAACAACACCGCGTTCACCGAGGCGGCCATGGAGGTCTCCGACAACCCGCGGCCGGTCGCGTCGGCGGGCTATAACTTCGTCCGCTGGCTGGGCGGCGCCCTCGCCCCCTACATCGCCACGAAGGTCGCCGAGCACACCAACGACTCGATGCCCTACGTCATCGGCGCGGCCTGCTGCGCGGTGGCCGTCGCGATCCTCCTCGTCCGGCGCCGCCACCTGGCGCCCCTGGAGCGCGTCGACATCGACCACACCTTCCAGGAGTCACCCCTGCCCACCCAGGCATGACGCCGCGCCCGTCCGGCGCGGAAAGGCCCCCGACCGCTGGTCGGGGGCCTTTCCGCGTCGGCTCGGGTCAGTTGTGGCCGTTGAGCTTCAGGATGCGGTTCTCGTACATGCGGAGGACGTCGGGACGGGCCGCGTGCTTCTTCTCGTACTCGCGCAGCAGCTTCACCTGGTCGGCCGACAGGCCGCGCAGGCGGGCGCGGAGCTGCGGGATCGTCGCGGCGTCGTAGTCGGGCACCGGCAGCTCGGCGGCGAGCGCCGCGGCCTCGGCCGGGGCGGCGGGCTTCAGCTCGGGCTTCGGCTCGAACTCGGCCTCGGCGTCCTTCTGCGCGGGCGTCTCGGGCGCGGCCGGGTCGGGCTTCGGCAGCGACCCCGGCGTCGGCCGCGGCGCGGGCGCCGGGCGCGGCGCGGCGGCGGGCTTGCCGACGGAGATCTCCTTGCCGCCGGCCGCCGGCTCGGGCCGGGCGGCGGCGGGCTCCGGGCGGGGGCGCCGCACCGGCGCGGGCGCGGCGTCCTCCGCCTCGTCCTCGCCGCGGACGAGGCCGCCGACCTTGCCGAGGACCTGCGTCGCGGTGTGCTGGACGTCGGCGACGGCCCGGCCGATCACCGGCCGCACCCCGTCGCCCTCGGTGATCTCCTTGTAGTCCTTGGTGAGGCGGTCGCCGAGCAGCAGGGCGCGGCCCACACCGAACATGGCGAGGCGCACCGCGTACAGGGGGATGTCGCGGACCTGCTCGCCCACCGTTTCCTGCACCTGCTGCTTGAGGCGGCGTGGCGACTTCGTCATCGTCTTCCCTCTCCCTGCTGTGCTCCATCACTCCGGTGGGCTTCTCCAGCACCGTCTGTCAATCTTCACTCTGCCCCATGGGTGCGATACCGGTCACCCCGGGTTAATGGATTTTTGTCCAAAAGCCGGTGGAGTGGGTCACAGAGCGGGCTTCACCAGAGCTTCGGCGGACCCGGCTCACAGGCCGGGGTGCCCGCGGGGTGCGGCGGGAGTGACGCTCCGGACGGTGCGGCACGGCGGGGACGCCTCGTACCATGGGGGCCATGACCTCCACCGCCCAGCGCCGTGTCCTGCTCGCCAAGCCGCGTGGTTACTGCGCGGGCGTCGACCGCGCCGTCCAGACGGTCGAGATCGCCCTGGAGCGGTACGGGGCGCCGATCTACGTGCGCAAGCAGATCGTGCACAACGTGCACGTGGTGAAGACCCTGGAGGAGCGCGGCGCGATCTTCGTGGACGAGACCGAGGAGGTGCCCGCGGGCGCCATCGTGGTCTTCTCCGCGCACGGCGTCGCGCCCGTCGTGCACGAGGAGGCCCGCGGCCTGAACCTGCGGACGATCGACGCGACGTGCCCGCTGGTCACCAAGGTCCACAAGGAGGCGGTGCGGTTCGCCGCCGACGACTACGACATCCTGCTCATCGGCCACGAGGGCCACGAGGAGGTCATCGGCACGAGCGGCGAGGCGCCCGACCACATCCACCTGGTCGACGGCCCCGGCGACGTCGCGAACGTGACGGTCCGCGACCCCGAGCGCGTCGCCTGGCTGTCGCAGACGACGCTGTCGGTCGACGAGACCCTCGCCACGGTCAAGGCGCTGCGCGAGCGGTTCCCCAAGCTGATGGACCCGCCCTCCGACGACATCTGCTACGCCACCCAGAACCGGCAGACCGCGGTCAAGGAGATGGCCGCCCGCACCGAGCTCGTCATCGTCGTCGGGTCCACCAACTCCTCCAACTCGGTGCGCCTGGTCGAGGTCGCCAAGGAGCACGGCGCCGACGACGCCCACCTGGTCGACTACGCCGAGCAGATCGACGAGGCGTGGCTGGCCGGCGTCACCACCGTCGGCGTCACCAGCGGCGCGTCGGTGCCCGACGAGCTCGTGCAGGGCGTCCTCGCCTGGCTCGCCGAGCGCGGCTACGGCGACGTCGAGGAGATCGAGTCGGTGCAGGAGCGGATGCGGTTCGCGCTGCCGCACGAGCTGCGCAAGGACCTGCGCATCACCCCGGTCTAGCCGGCGGGACCGGCCGCGGCCCGCGCGCGGGCCGCGGCGTCAGTCGACGTCGCCGTGGTGGGGCAGGCGGCGCCCCTCGCGGGGCGCGGCCTCGTCCCAGCGCACCGGGTTCTGGTTCTCCTCCTCGGCGAACAGCCGCAGCCCCGACAGGCGCTCCCGCAGCTCGCGGGCCTGCGCGAACAGGCCGCGCGGCGCGGTGACCGCGACGACGAGGACGGTGCCGGCGAGCAGCCACGGCGCGCCCGCGCCGAGCCTCGTCACCAGGCCGAGCAGCACGCTGACGAGGACGTCGCCGCCGCCGGTCTCGGTGCACAGCACCCAGAGGACGGTGGCGGCGAGGAACACCGCCGGCGGGCTCACCGCGATCGTCAGCAGGTCCGGGCGGCGGGTGAGCAGCGCGGCGGCGCCGCAGCCCGCCACGAACACCAGGCCCGCCACGAGCGCGCCGCCGGTGAGGCCGCCGGCCGCGTCGCCGAGCACGGCCGCGGCGAACATGACGACGATGCCGCCCCGCCCGGTCAGCGTGACCGGGCCGCCGGTCCCGGCACCGGCGCCGGCCCGGCGACCGGCGGTCGTGCGCTCACGCACTGGCCCCTCCGAGGGTGGCGGCGCGCTGCGGGGCGCCTCGCCGACCTGTGTGCTCATTGCCACCTCTCACGCCGATCGATCTGATCAGGGATGGCCCGTCCGCCGAAACCTACCGGTTCGGTGGCGTCCGCCGGGGGAGGGCACGAGTCCGTTTGCGGCCGGTCGCCGTGATCGTGACCAAGATCGGGAGAAGCGGTGAGCTCGGCCGCCGACAGCGACCGGGCGCCCTCCTCGACCGGCGCGGGGCCCTCCAGCGGGCCCTCGACGACGCCGAGCTCGGTCAGCTTGCGGGCGCTGACCAGCACCCGCGTCTCCAGGGACCCGACGGCCCGGTTGTAGGACTTCACGGCGCCGGTGAGGGACCGGCCGAGCTCGTCGACGTGCCGGCCCATCGTGCCGAGCCGCTCGTAGAGCTCCCGGCCGAGGTCGAACACCGCGCGGGCGTTGCGCGACAGCGCCTCCTGCTGCCAGGCGTAGGACGCCGTCCGCAGCATCGTCACCAGCGTCGTCGGCGTCGCGAGGTGGACGCGGCGGCCCAGCGCGTACTCCAGCAGGCCCGGGTCGCGGTCGAGGGCGGGCGCGAGGAACGCCTCGCCGGGGATGAACAGCACCACGAACTCGGGGGCGGGGCTGAACGCCTGCCAGTACGACTTGGCGGCGAGGCCGTCGACGTGGGCGCGCAGGTGCCGGGCGTGCGCGTCGAGGCGGTCGCGCTCGGCGGCGGCGTCGTCGGTGCCGGCGGCCTCCAGGTAGGCGGCGAGCGACACCTTGGAGTCGACGACGATGTTCTTGCCGCCGGCGAGGCGGACGACGAGGTCGGGGCGGACGGTGCCGTCCTCGGTGGCGGCGCTCGCCTGCTCGTCGAAGTCGCAGTGGCGGGTCATCCCGGCGAGCTCGACGACGCGGCGGAGCTGCAGCTCGCCCCAGCGGCCGCGCGCCTCGGGCCGCTGCAGGGCCCGCACGAGGGTGCGGGTCTCGCGGTTCATCTCGTCGGCGCGCTGCCGGACGAAGTCGACCTGGCGGGCCAGCATCGCGTGCGACTCGCGGCGGCCGATCTCGACCTCGCGGAGCTGCTCCTCGACCTTGGCGAGGGTCTCGCGGAGCGGCGCGACGAGGTGCTCGACGGCCTGCTGGCGGCGGGCGAGCTCCCCGGCGGCCTCGACGCCGGCGGCCTTCAGCCGGGTGTCGGCGAGGTCCAGGAACCGCTGGTTGCTGGCGTCCAGGGCCTTGGCGGACAGGTTCTCGAAGTGCTCGGCCATCCGCTCCTCGGCGTAGCCGAGCTTCTCCTCGGCCGCGCGGGCCCGCGCGATCAGCGCGCCCTGGCGGCCCGTCGCGACGGCGTAGCCGACCACGGCGCCGAGGACGGCCCCGACGAGCAGGCCGGTGAGCAGCGCGGGATCCATCCGCTCATCGTGGCAGCGCGGCCCGGCGGCGCCGACGCGACGCGCCGGGACGCCCGCCCCGGCGGACAATTAGACTCCATGTGGAGTAAAGCCGCCCAAGCGAGGCGGACCCTTCCCGGCGCGAGGAGCGAGATGACGTCCGGCACCCGGCCTCCCCTGATCCGCACGGTCGCCTCCACCCCCGCCGAGCGGCGCGTCGTCCGCGCGCTCGCCCTGGAACCGGGCGGCCCGCCGACGCTGCGGGCCCGCGTCGCCGGCCGCGTCATCCGCGCCGTCGGCCGCTCGGCGTGGGAGTTCGGACCCGACACCGACGCCGGGCTGCTGCGCATCCAGCGCGCCACCGCGCTCCTCAGCCGTTTCCAGGCCGTGCCGCGCGGCGTCGCGATCGAGCCGCAGGACCTCGGGCCGGCGTCGGGGGAGTGGGTGCGGGCCGGCGCGCCCGACCCCGACAAGGCGTTCCTCTACCTGCACGGCGGCGGCTACTTCTTCGGCGGCCCGCGCCTCTACCGGCCGTTCAGCTGGCGGCTGTCGGCGGCCACCCGCCGGCCCGTCCTGATGCTGGACTACCGGCTCGCGCCCGCCCACACCCCCGCCGACGCCCTGGAGGACGCTCTCCGCGCCTACGACCTGCTGCTGGAGCGCCACGAGCCCGCGCGGATCGTCGTCGGCGGCGACTCGGCCGGCGGCCACCTCGCCCTCGCGCTGCTGCTCGCCCTCAAGGAGACCGGCCGGCCGCTGCCCGCCGCCGCGGTCTGCCTGTCCCCGTGGGTCGACATGCTCTGCGCCGCCGACTCCCACACCGCCAACGCCCGCACCGACTCGCTGATCCCCGCGGGCAAGCTCGCCGCGCTCGGCCGCCGCTTCGCCGAGGACAAGGAGGACAACGACCCGCTGTTCTCCCCGATGCGCGGCGACCTCACCGGCCTGCCGCCCATGCTGTTCGTCGCGAGCGGCACCGAGATCCTGCGCGACGAGACCCGCGACATCGCCGAGCGCGCGCGGCAGGCGGGCGTCCAGGCCGTCTACCAGGAGTGGGACGGGCTCGTGCACGTCTTCCCGGTGTTCTGCGACTACGTCCCCGAGGGCAAGGCGGCGTTCCGGCACATCGCCGAGTTCCTGCTGAGCGCCGGCGCCTGACGCCCGGACCCCGGCCGGGCACCCGGCGTTCACCTCCGCGCCGTCCTGCGCAGGCCCGCGGGGTCCGTAGACTTGTCGGCCGTGAGCCTCTCCATCGGAATCGTCGGCCTGCCCAACGTCGGCAAGTCCACGCTGTTCAACGCGCTGACCAAGAACGACGCGCTGGCCGCGAACTACCCCTTCGCGACCATCGAGCCCAACGTCGGCGTGGTCGGCGTGCCCGACCCGCGGCTCGCCCGGCTCGCCGAGCTGCACGGCTCGCAGAAGGTGATCCCGGCGACGATGGAGTTCGTCGACATCGCCGGCATCGTCAAGGGCGCCTCCGAGGGCCAGGGCCTCGGCAACAAGTTCCTCGCCAACATCCGCGAGACCAGCGCGATCTGCCAGGTCATCCGCGCCTTCGAGGACGCCGACGTCACCCACGTCGACGGCGACGTCGCGCCCTCCCGCGACATCGAGACGATCAACACCGAGCTGATCCTGGCCGACCTGCAGACGATCGAGAAGGTCCTGCCGCGCCTGGAGAAGGAGGCGCGGACCAAGAAGGACAAGGACCAGCTCGCCGTCCTCGACGCCGTCCACGCCGCGCAGAAGGTCCTCGACGACGGCGTCACGCTGTTCGCCGGCGCCGCCGGGGCCGGCATCGACCTCGCGCTGCTGCGCGAGCTGCACCTGCTGACCGCCAAGCCCTTCCTCTACGTGTTCAACCTCGACGAGGAGGAGCTCGGCGACGAGGCGCTGCGCGCCCGGCTGCGCGAGCTCGTCGCGCCCGCCGAGGCCATCTTCCTCGACGCCAAGATCGAGTCGGAGCTCATCGAGCTGCCCGACGACGAGGCCCTCGAACTGCTCCAGGGCCTCGGCCAGGACGAGTCGGGCCTCTCCCAGCTCGTCCGCGTCGGGTTCGACACCCTCGGCCTGCAGACCTACCTGACCGCCGGCCCGAAGGAGACCCGGGCCTGGACGATCCCCAAGGGCGCGACCGCCCCCGAGGCCGCCGGCGTCATCCACACCGACTTCCAGCGCGGCTTCATCAAGGCCGAGATCGTCTCCTTCGACGACCTGGTCGCCGAGGGCTCGCTCGCCGCCGCCCGCACCGCCGGCAAGGTCCGGATGGAGGGCAAGGACTACGTCATGCGCGACGGCGACGTGGTCGAGTTCCGCTTCAACGTCTGACCATCGCACGATCATCGCCGGGCCGTCCGGCGATCATCCGGCGCGCTCCGCCCGGCCGTGACCATGATCACGGCCGGGCTTTGTGTTATGTCCCCTTGTGTCGCCCATTCGCCATGGTGTCTGATCGTTGGGGATACCTTGCGGTACGGCCCGCGACCTGGTCACAAAGCACTGCCCGGTCCGCCGCGCTCGCCGGAAAAGGGGTGCCGCGCGCCGTTCGGCGGCCCGGGTAGGGGAACGTCACCGTTTGGTGATCCTCCCTGTTCCGGACGAGGTGGATTGCGTTATCCACAGCCGCGCGCCGGGACTGTGCTTCGCCCCGATGCGCTGGAACAATCGACACTCGTGGTTAGTCTGGCCCGAGATGGGTTCGGAACGACCCCACACGACCAGAATCGGATGACCGCGCCGACCGGGGGCGAGGCGCGAGCGGAGGCATGATGGCTCGCAGGTCGGCCGTGCACGACGGCCGTGACACCGCCGTGGCCGAGGACGCCGGCGCGCCGGCGTCCTTCGGCCCGACCGCCGACCCGTGGGAGCCGCCGGGCCGGCAGCGCCGCCGCGGCCGCTCGGGCGGCGGCGGGGGCGGCGGCTCGGCGGGCCGCTGGGGCGGCTCCGGCGGCCGCTGGTGGGTCTGGGTCGGCCGCGCCGTGCTCTGGGCCGTCATCGTCGTCATCGTCGTCAACGGGGTGCGCGCGCCGTTCGAGCGCTTCACCGCGAAGACGCCCGCCGCCGGCCCGACCGCCGCCCCGCAGGGCACGGCGCCCGCCGGGAGCGCGGTGGGCGCCTTCGCGCTCCAGTTCGCCACCGTCTACCTGAACTACGACCAGAAGAACAGCGCCGCCCGCGAGGCGCAGCTGAAGCCGTTCCTGCCCGACGACGCCGACCCCGGCTTCGGCTGGAACGGCGTCGGGCGGCTCCAGGTCCAGTCGGTCCAGGTCGCCGGCGTCGACGTGCGCGACGCCGGCAACGCCACCGTCACCGTCCTCGCCCGCAGCCAGGACCGCTGGCTCCGCCTCGCCGTCCCCGTCTACACCAAGGACGGCGCCATGGTGATCGCCGGGCGGCCCGCGCTGCTGCCGCCGCCCGCCAAGGCGACGCTGCCCTCCGGCGGCGTCCGCGACCAGGACACCGCGCTGCAGACCGAGCTCGGCTCCGTCCTCACCCCCTTCTTCCAGGCGTACGCGAGCGGCGACCAGTCCGCCCTGTCGCGGTTCGCCGACGGCGCCTCCATCGCGGGCCTCGGCAACTCGGTGAACTTCGTGCAGGTCCGGCAGGTCGTCGCGCCGCGCGGCGCGGCGGACGCGCGCACCGTCACCGCCACCGTCGCCTGGCAGCTCGCCGGCGCCAACGGCGCCGGCAACGGCGGCGAGCTGGAGCAGGCGTACGAGCTGTCGATGGTGAAGAAGAGCGGCACCTGGTACGTCCACGACATCCGCGGCACCACCGAACCGGGCGCCTCATGACCGGGCGCCGCACGACCGGACGTCCCGCGGCCGGGTCCGGCACCCCCGCGGGATTTGGCACCATACGACAGCGGGGCCGCGGCCCCCTCGACACCCGGCGACCCAGGAAGGCAGGCAGTCGATGCTGCACCAGATGATGGCGTCGATTCCACACGAGGTCTTGGCGGCGCCGAACGACGAACTGAAGACCGACCAGCTGGCCGACTGGCTGCGCGGCATCTTCGGCCCGCTGTTCCTCGTGATCGTCTCGATCGTCGCGATCTTTTTCCTGTTCACCCGCGAGATCACGCGGTTCGTCCAGTTCGTCGTGCTGGCCATCGGCATTGGAGTGATCTTCTACGTGCCCAACATCATCGAGACCACCGCCAAGGCGATCGCCAAGGCGCTCGGCGTGAGCATCACCTGAGCCCACCCGCCGGGCGGCCCCAGGGCGTGGGGCCGGGCAACGCGAGCACTGTGCGCGCACAGTTA
Organism: Actinomadura parmotrematis; assembly: GCF_019458805.1. Taxonomy (GTDB): domain Bacteria; phylum Actinomycetota; class Actinomycetes; order Streptosporangiales; family Streptosporangiaceae; genus Spirillospora; species Spirillospora parmotrematis. The sequence continues at coordinate 227,017 of NZ_JAIBOA010000002.1, read as the reverse complement.
GGGGAGTAGGGGCGTGGATCTACCCACGTACACGAACATATGGCGGATCGAGAAGCGGCTGTACAAGCTGTACGACCTGCGGCTGCCGATGCCGCTGCCGCTCGTGCAGATCGGCGTCTTCGTCGGCGTGTTCGTGCCCTGGGTGCTGCTGCTCAAGGTGCTCGGCGTCCCGTTCCGGGCCGGCTGGGTCACCCTGTACCTCGTGCCGCCCGGCCTGCTGACGTTCCTGGCGACGCGCCCGGTCATCGAGGGCAAGCGGCTCACCGAGCTGCTGCTCTCGCAGGGCCGGTACCTGTCGGAGCCGCGCACCTGGTGCCGGCTCACCCCGATCCGCGAGCCGCGCGAGGTCGTCGTCGTCGCCCGCGTGTGGCGCCGCGCCGAGCAGCCGGTGCCCGCCATCGCGCCCGAGCGCGCCGCCGTCAAGGCCGAGGCGCGCCGCAAGGCCCGCCGGGGCCGCAAGGTGCGGGTCGTGGAGGAGGCGCCGCTCGTCCTCACCCCCGCGGTCGCGTCGGCGCCGCAGCCGCTCGCCGACTACGCGGCCGCCCACCACGCCGACGAGGCGCCCGCCCTGCCGGCCGAGGCGCCCGCCGCCCGGCAGCCCGTCCGTGAGGCGCCCGCCTGGACCGCCACCGTCCCCGCCGCGCCCGAGCCCGCCGCGGAACCGGCGGCGGCCGGACCGGCTGCGGCGCACGTCACCGCCGAACGCATCGCGTCGGCCGGCCCGGCGACCCCGGCGGCCGCGCCGCGCCCGAAGAGCAAGCCGTGGCGCCGCACGAGCCGCGACATCTCGCACGAGGACGACGTCCCCGCCGCGATGGAGCGCCCGCCGGCGACGCCGCGCCTGGAGGAGCCGCCCGTCCGGCCGTCCCTGGAGCGCGCCGTCGAGGGCGGCGCCCCCGCCGCCGCGCCCGGCTCGGGCAAGCGGGCGTTCGCGTCCGGCGTGCGCCGCCCCGGCGGCCACCCCGAGTTCTGGAAGGCCGTCCCGCCCACCCGCAGGCCCCGCCCCGCCGACCCGCAGCCGACCGGCCCCGAGGCCGACCAGCAGGTGACGGCCGAGCAGGCGGCACGCGCCCCGCAGACGGAGACCCCGACGACACCCCCCGCCCCGCAGCAGGAGCACGAGCCGCAGGTGCCGGTCGCTGCCGAACTGCGCGGAGAGACGCGACTCCCGGAGGCCGATCAGCAGGTGACGGCGGAGCAGGCCGCGCGTGCCCCGCAGGTGGAGGAGCCGGTCACGGAAGCGGCTGAGCCGTCGCGGTCTGGTGTGGCCGAGCCGCAGGCGCCGGTCGCTGCCGAACTGCGCGGTGAGACGCAGCTCCCGGAGGTTGACCAGCAGGTGACGGCCGAGCAGGCGGCACGTGCTCCGCAGGTGGAGGAGCCGGTCACGGAAGCGGCTGAGCCGTCGCGGTCTGGTGTGGCCGAGCCGCAGGCGCCGGTCGCTGCCGAACTGCGCGGTGAGACGCGACTCCCGGAGGCCGATCAGCAGGTGACGGCCGAGCAGGCGGCACGCGCTCCGCAGACGGAGGAGTCGGTCCAGGGCGGGGATCGCAGGGTCGCCGGTGCCGCGGAGGCGGGGGTGCCCGCGGCGAGCGCCGAGCAGGCGGCGCCCGCCCGGCCCGTCGAGCGCGACGGCGGCGACTGGGAGCGGGCCGGGCAGCGCGTCCGGCGGCCGTCCGACCAGCGGCAGGTGTTCCCGCAGGTGCGGCCCGCCGCGCCGACGCGCCCCGACATCCCGCAGCAGCCCGCGCGGCGGCCCGAACCGGCGATGGAGGCCGAGCTCCCGTTCAACGGCGAGCCCGGCGACGTCAAGGTCGCGGGCACGCGCACGCCGGGCGCGGGGCGCCGCAAGCCCCCGCCCACCACGCAGCCCGACATCCCGCAGATCCCGGCCGCGCAGCCCGCGACGCCGCCCGCACGGCCGGACATCCCCGCCGTGCCGGGCGCGTTCGGCCGCGCGGCGCCGCCCCGTCCCGCCGTGGCCCCGCCGCAGCCGGAACGGCCGGCGACCCCGGCCCCGGCCGCGCGGCAGCGGCCGCCCGCGCCACCCCAGCCGCCCGTGCAGCGTCCCCAGGCGCCCGCCGCGGCAGGAGAAGAGGCGGCCCCCGAGAGCCCGCAGGCGCCCGCTCAGGGCGCGCAGCAGCCGCAGCGGCCGGGCGTCCCGCAGGCGCCCGCCGCGCGGGGAGCAGAGGAGAGCGGAGAGCAGCCGGTGCGGATGGACCCGCCCAAGCCGTGGTCGAAGGGGCTGTCCAAGCCGCCGCGGCAGGGCGGCGGCAACGAGTCGCTCATCTGGCCGCCGGTGCCCGCACCCCGCAAGGACGCCCCGCCCACGCCGGCGCGGTTCAGCGGTCCGCCGGCGCGGCCCCCGCAGGGCACGCCGGTCAAGCCGGAGGCGCCGAGCGCCGTGCCGCCGCGCGCCGACCAGGCCCCCGGCCGGCCCGACGCGCCGCCCGCGCCGCCGCAGCAGCGCCCCGAGCCGCAGCGTCCCGAGCAGCGGCCCGAGCCGCCGCGGTTCGAGCCCGCCGAGGAGCAGGTGCCCTCGCACGAGGTGCGGTCCGGCCCCGCCTCGCCGGTGGTGCGGCCGCGCCCGCGGCCGCTGCCGCCGCCCCCGGCGGCGCCGCCGTCCACCGCCGCGATCACCCCGCCCGACCCCGAGCACGAGGTCACCGCGGGCGGCCTGCGCCGCCTCATCCAGGCCGTCGGCGGCGGCCACGGCGACGAGGACGCCGACTACGAGCTGCGCATCCAGCAGCCCTTCCACGGCACCCGCCACATCGTCGTGCTCGGCTGCACCGGCGGCGCCGGGCAGACCGTCACCGGGCTGATGCTCGGCCACACCTTCGCCCAGCACAACGGCGAGCCGGTCGTGGCGATCGACATCAACCCCGGCCCCGGCGCGCTCGCCCGCCGCACCCGCAGCGAGACCAACGAGACGCTGACCAGCCTCATCACCCGCGCCGACCAGGTCGGCAGCCTCACCGCGATGCGCCGCTACACCTCCTCGTCCAGGTCGGGCCTGGACGTCATCGCGGCCGGCAAGAACCCGCTGCAGGCGCTCGACGACCGCGACTACGCGCTCGCCATCCGCACCATCGACCGGTTCTACTCGGTGACGCTGCTCGACGCGGCCGCCGCCGTCGTCGCGCGCGTGCTGCCCTACGCCGACCAGATCGTCCTCGTCGCCCCGGCGAGCGCCGACGCCCCCCGTGCCGTGTCCATGACATTCGAGTGGCTCGACGGACACGGTTATGAGGAGCTGAGGTCCAGGGCCGTCACCGTCATCAACGGGGTGTCCCGCCGCTCCATGGACGATGTTGAACAAGCCGAGGCCGTGGCACGGGGCCGTTGCCGGGCATTGGTGCGCATCCCGTGGGACGATCACCTCAGCATGGACCGCGCGCCCCGCAACGAGCTGAAGTCGTTGCGCGCGCCGACGCGGCGTGCCTATCTTGCCCTCGCCGGTGTCGTCGCCGGCGGGTTCAGCGTCGTGCCCGAGCGGTACCAGGAGCTTCAGCAGGAGCAGGAGGCCAGCCGATGAGCGCCCCCACGCGCCCGCGTCGGACCGGACGGAGTGAGGCGGAATGAACCGGCCCAGGCACGCGCCCCCCGCCGGCACCCCGGCACCCCCGGGGGTGGCGCGGTGAGCAGGCCCCCCAAGGCGCGGACCAGCCGCCTCGCGGTGCGCTACTTCGACGACCGCGTGCTGCTCACCGACACCGCGGCGTGGGCCTACTTCCGGCTGCCGACGGTGTCCTACGAGTTCACCACCGGCGAGGAGCGCGAGGCGCTCGCCACCAACATCACCATCGCGCTCGCCGGCATCCGCATGCAGGACGCCGAGATCCACCTGCGCATCGCGCACCGCACCTACCCGGCCGCCGAGTGGGCGCTCGCGCTCGACAAGACCTCCGACGGCGGCCCCGGCTGGCGCGAGTACCTGGAGGAGACCTACGCCCACGTGTGGGCCAAGGACTTCTGGACCAAGGAGGTCTACCTCGGCGTCCGGCTCGGCCCCCGCGGCGTCGGCGCCCAGCTCGGCGGCGGCGTCCTGCCGCAGCTCCTCGGCTTCTACAAGCGCAGCGAGAGCGTCCTCGGCATCGACGACGACGCGATCGACCGCAAGGAGATCGGGCGCTGGACCGAGCAGGCCGAGCGCGTCGGCCGCGCCCTCGGCGGCTCGGCGCTGTACGCCCGGCACGCCACCTCCACCGAGGTGGCGTGGCTGTTCCAGCACGCGGTGACGGCCTCGCTCGCCGACCCGCCGCCGTCGGCGACCCCGCGCCGCACCTGGGGCAAGGGCGAGATCGAGGCGCTCGTCGAGGGCGCCATCCACAACGGTCGCTCCTACCTGAAGGTCGAGCAGCCCAACATCAGCGGCGGCGGCGGGATGACCGCGACGTCGTACGTGGCGTACCTGTCGTTCGCGCGGTTCCCCGACATGATGGCGTTCCCCGACGGCGAGCCGTGGTTCCACTACGCCGACGCGCTGCCGTTCCCCGTCGAGATCAGTTCGCGGATGAAGCTGGTCCCGCCCGCCAAGGCGTCCAAGGACGTGTCCCGCAAGCTCGCGCACGCCCGCGACATGGACCAGCACATCCGCGAGGCCGGCGCCGAGGCGCCGATCGCGCTCGCCGAGCAGATCGACGCCGCCCGGATGCTGGAGCACGGCATCACCAAGGAGCGGCTGCCGTTCGTGTACGGCTGGCACCGCCTCATCGTGTCCGCGCCGACCGACGCGCTCCTCGCGCAGCGCGTCGACGCCGTCGTCGAGCACTACCGCGACATCGGCATCGACGTCGTCAACTCCACCGGCGACCAGTTCTCGCTGTTCAGCGAGTCGCTGCCGGGCGACCGGATCCGCCTGAACGCCTACGCGCAGCGCCAGCCGCTCCGCACCATCGCGGGCGGCATGCCGATCGCGACCGTCGACCTCGGCGACCGGCCCGACGACGGCGCGGACGGCTGGGTCGGCCCCTACATCGGCGAGACGCTCGGCCGGGCCCGGTCGATCGTGCACTTCGACCCGCTGGTCGCCGCCGCCCGCAACCGCCCGACGGCCGTCGCGATCACCGGCGAGCCCGGCGGCGGCAAGACCACCCTCGCGCTGCTGCTCATCTACCAGATGGCGCTGCGCGGCGTGACGATCGCCGCGATCGACCCCAAGGGCGACGCCGAGGCGCTCGTCCAGCTCCTCCAGGCGCGCGGCCGCAAGGCGCGGGTGCTGCCGCTCGGGTCGGCCGCGCCCGGCCTGCTCGACCCGTTCTCCTTCGGCGACGACCTCGCCGCGAAGAAGACGATGGCGACCGAGACGCTGCGGCTGCTGCTGCCGCGCATGTCCGAGGAGCGCGAGTCGGCGATGATCCAGGCGGTCGGCGCGGTCGCCAACGCCGCCGAACCGTCCCTCGGCAAGGTCGTCGACCACCTGGAGGCCGCGGCGGACCCGGCGTCCAAGAACCTCGGCGCGGTGCTGCGGTCCATGTCGGAGATGCGCCTCGCGCGGCTCTGCTTCGACCCCTCCGGCGGCGAGCGCATCGACTCGGCGGGCTGGACGACGGTGTTCACCCTCGGCGGCCTCACCCTGCCCGACGTGGCGATCGGCCGCGAGGACTACTCCTACGAGCAGCGCCTGTCGGTCGCGCTCATGTACCTGGTGTCGCAGTTCGCGCGGCGGCTCATGCACGGCCTCGACCGGCACCTCCCGAAGGCCATCTTCCTGGACGAGGCGTGGGCCATCACATCGACGCCCGAGGGCGCCAAACTGGTGCCGGAAGTGTCGCGGATGGGGCGATCTCGCAACACTGCGTTGATCCTGGTGTCGCAGAACGCCGGAGACCTCTTGAATGAACAGGTGACCAACTGTCTGTCGTCGGTGTTCTCGTTCCGCTCCTCCGAGCGGGTCGAGGTCGGGAGCGTGATGTCGCTGCTGGGGGTGGAGGCGTCCGACGAGCACAAGGCCGTGCTGCGCAACCTCGGCAACGGCGAGTGCATCTTCCGCGACCTGGACGGCCGGGCGGGCCGGATCGGCGTGGACCTGATCTCCGAGGAACTCCAGCGCTGGCTGGACACCAACCCGACCCGGTCCAGGCCGGGCACGGCGGAACTGACCGCAGCGGGGGCCGAGGTCGAGGAGGCCCATCGATGAAGGCTCCCGGTCACCGGACGGCGCGCCTGATGCGCTCGCCCGGGGAGGGGCTGGACCCCGCCCTGATCGCCCGCGAGCGGCGCCGGACGGCCCGCGCGGCCCGCCCGGCGCGCAGGCCGCGGACCCGCCGCTCGGTGATGCTGCTGCTCTTCATGGCGCTGTTCATGGTGAGCCCGCTGTCGCCGGCGTCGGCGTCGATCCCGCTGCCGAGCCCGAGCGACGCGTGCCGGCCCGCCGACAGCCCCTCGCCCGAGCAGTACGGGTCGGGCACCGACGGGCTGATCAAGCCGCCGGACTACCCGAGCGCCGCGCTCGCCAAGACGCCCGTCGAGAAGCTCACCTACTACGACCGCTACGGCACCGCCGGCCAGACCTGGTACGCGGTCGACATGGGCTGCTCGGACGCCATGGCGATGATGGGCAACGCCCTCGCCAACACCACCTTCACGCTGGTGCGGGCGATCGACCGCACCACCATCAGCGTCTACCAGGCGGCGGCGTCGGAGTCGCTGCTCGGCTGGCTGAAGGGCACCGTCGACGACGTCATCGGCGGCATGGGCAAGACCTTCGGCGCCCGCTACTGGACGCCGGTGGTCATCGTCGGCGCGCTCTGGCTCGCCTGGTGGGGCCTGGTCCGCAAGCGCACCAGCAAGGTCACCGAGGGCGTCGTGTGGATGGTCGTCGCGATGGTCGGCCTCATCTGGCTGATCTCGCGCCCGCAGGACTTCACCACGCTCGGCACCAAGGTGTCGGGGGCGACGAGCGCGGCGTTCAACGCGGCGCTGCCGCAGAGCGACGCCAAGGGGAGCACCTGCATCCCCGCGCCCAACAACCGGCCCGATCCCGCGACGGCGGCGAACGTCGACCCGACGACCCGCAACGCCAACGGGCTGTGGGTGGCGCTCGTCTGCAAGCCGTGGCTGATGGGCGAGTTCGGCACGACCGACCCGAACGCCGCGGTCGTGAAGAACAACGCCGACAAGCTGCTCTGGTCGCAGGCGGTCGACCTGGCGGAGACGAACGGCGGGGGCAAGGTCGACCTCGGCAAGAAGTCCGACGCCTACAAGGACGTCGCCGCCGACATCAAGCAGAACCACGCGGGCGCCTACCCGCTGTTCCAGGGCAAGAACTGGACGAGCCGGCTCGCCGTCGCGTTCGGCGGCCTGTTCGCGGCGCTCGTCGCGGGGCTGCTCATCCTGGTCATCGCGATCGCGCTGATCGTCGTGAAGATCTCGTTCCTGCTGCTGCTCGTGGCCGGGCCGATCTTCCTCGGGCTCGGCATCCATCCGGGCATCGGCCGCGTCATCGCGATCCGGTGGCTGGAGCTGCTGCTGTCGATGCTGCTGAAACAGGCCGCGCTCATCGGCGTCCTGTCCTTGCTGCTGTGGGCGTACGGGCTGATCCTCGGCGAGACGCTGCCGTGGGGCCTGCAGATCCTGCTGATCGCGCTCGTGACGGCGGCGGCGTTCATCTACCGCAAGCCGTTCCAGCACCTGTTCTCGGCCGTCGGCTACTCCGCCGTCGGGGCCCGCGAGAAGGGCGAGGCGCACCTGGACAAGTCGGTGACCGAGGCGCGCAAGAGCACCGCCGGCGCGCTCGGCGCCGTCGTGCCGGGCGCCGCCGGGTACCGGCTCGGGCTGCGGGCGGGCAAGCGGGACGCGGCCGCGGCGGACGCCGACGGCACCGCCGGCACGACCGTCGCCGCCGACCGCCGGGGCGCCATCGCCCCGGCCGGTGCGGGCGAGGGCGCGTCGCCGGACGCGGCGCCCGTCCTGGCGGCCAAGCCGCGCGGCGGTGCGGCCGCCGCGCAGGGCCGCGAGCGGCGTGGCGCCCCGCCCCTCAACCTGCCGACGCGCGGCGGGTCGCTCGGCCGCGCCCCGGCCGCGGACACCACCGCGACGACCCGTCCGAGCGCGGGCGCCGGGGCAGCCGGCACGGGCGCCGCCGCGGGCGGCGGCGGTTCGGGCGTCTCGCGCCCGACGACGTGGTCGGGCGGGCGCTCCTCGGGCGGCGCCCCGTCCGGTGACGCGGGCGGCGGCGAGTCCGGCGGACGCGGCGGCTGGTTCTCCGGCCGCGGCGACGGCGGCGACGGCGGCGGCAAGAGCAGCGGCGGCGGGAACCCCGCGGGCAGCGGCAACGGGCGCGGACGCGGCCGTGCGCGCGCCGGCGAGACCCCTCCGGCCCGCGGCCAGGACGGCGGCAAGAGCGCCGGCAAGAGCAGCGCCCCCGGCAAGGACCCGGCCTCCGGCGTGCCGAGGCCCCGCACGGGCAACGGCGGCAACGGCGGCAGCGGCGGCGGCGAGGGCGGCGGCGCCCCCGCCGCGGGTCCCGGTGCCGGCGGGCGGCAGGCGCCCCCGCCGCTCTGGGGCGGCTCCCGCAGGAACGGCGAGGCCGAACCGCCCATCCCGTTCTGGCTGCGCCCGGTCGACCGCGCCCCGGGTGAAGGAGAGCGCGAGGACCGATGAACCCCACCGACCGGCAGCGCAAACTCCTCTTCGGAGGGCTGGTGGTGGCCCTGACGGGGGTCGGCGTCTACCTGACGGTCGCCGGCCCCACCGGGGACGACGACCACGCCGCGGCCCGGCCCTCCGCCAGCGCCAGCCCCTCCGCCGGTCCGACCGGCCCCGAGTCCCCGCCCCCCGGCATCTCGGGGCCGCTGAAGAACGGCCAGTTCGACATCTACCGGCTGCTGCCGTTCTCCCAGCAGGAGTTCACCCAGGCCGCCGGCGTCGCGCAGCGGTTCATGGCCGCCTACTGCACCTTCCGCTACGACGAGGACCCGGCCGCCTACCTCGGCCGCTTCGACGGCCTGGTCACCGACGAGGTGCGGGGGCAGCTCCAGCAGGCCGCCGCCGACCTCGGCGTGCAGGAGGACCGCAAGGCCAAGCAGACCGTCGCGCAGGGCAGCGCGAGCCTGGACCAGGTCCGCACCATCGAGGACAACTCGATCATCTTCCTGGTGACCGGGCACCGGCAGCTCACCGAGGCCGGGAAGAACCGGCAGGAGAGCCGGCAGTTCGCGGTGACGGTCGCCCGCGACGGCGGCGCGCTGAAGGTCTACGGGTTCGAGTTCTCCGACAAGGGCCAGGCGGGGGACACCGAATGACCCGCCGCCGCCTCGTCGTCGGTGCGGCGCTCGCCGCCGTCGCGGTGCTGTTCGTCGCCCTGATGATCGTGCCGGTGCTGTTCGGCGCCGGGCAGTTCCTCTACGGCGGCAACGGGGCCGGCGGCAACGGCGGCTGCGTGGACGTGTCGGAGGCGAGCGCCCAGCCCGCCGGCACCGACGACGCCCGCGTCATCCCGGCCAACTACCTCGACCTGTACCGGAAGGCCGGCAAGGACTACGGCATCCCCTGGAACGTGCTCGCCGGCATCGGCAAGGTCGAGACCGGCCACGGCACGTCCCGGCTGCCCGGCGTCGCGAGCGGCGTCAACTACGCGGGCGCGGGCGGCCCCATGCAGTTCCTCGCCGCGACCTTCCGGTCGTTCGCCGTCGACGGGAACAAGGACGGCAAGAAGGACCTGTACGACCCGGCCGACGCGATCCCCTCCGCCGCCCGCTACCTCAAGCACAACGGCGCCCCGCAGCGGATGCGCACCGCGATCTTCATGTACAACCACTCGTGGGACTACGTGGACCTCGTCCTGGACTGGGCGAAGCGGTACGGCGGCGGTGACTTCAAGGCCGTGCAGTCCAACGGCGTCGACTGCGCCGACGGGCAGCTCCCCGCGAACGCGAGCGCGCTCGTGCAGCGCATCATCTCCTTCGCGCTCTCCCAGCGCGGCAAGCCGTACGTGTTCGGCGCGAACGGCCCCGACGCCTGGGACTGCTCCAGCCTGCTGCAGGGCGCCTTCCGCAGCGTCGGCCTGTCCATCCCCCGCACGACCTTCGAGCAGTGGCCGATGGGCTTGAAGGTCCCCAAGGGCAAGGAGATGCCGGGCGACTTCGTGTTCTTCGACTCCGGTCCCGGCAGCTCGTCGAACAACCCCGGGCACGTCGGCATGGTCATCGCCAAGAACAAGATGATCGTGGCGCGCTGCACCCTCTGCGTCCCCGCGATCACCGTGACGCCCTACAACCGGGGCGACTGGATCGGCGTCACCCGCCCCCTCGCCAGCAAGCAGCTCCAGCCGCAGCTCGCCAAGCTGGGCGGCACCGGCTGAGCGCCCCGGGCGCCGAACAAACCGGTTGATCTCCGGGCGGGGCCTGGCACGCTGGCGGCGTGGACTCCTCACTGCGGATCGAGCTCGCGGACGAGCTGCTGATGTTCCTGCCCGCCTCCCGGCGCCGCCCCGGCGGCCGCACCGTCGCCGCCGACGGCACGAGCAGCCTCGGCCACGTCGTCGAGGCCCTCGGCGTGCCGCTGCCCGAGGTCGGCGCGCTGCTGCTGGACGGCGCGCCCGCCACCGCCGCCGACCGTCCCGCGCCCGGCGCCTCGGTGCGGGTCGAGGCGATCGCGCGCCCGCAGGAGGTGCCGCTGGAGGAGGGGCAGGACGCGCCGCGGTTCCTGCTGGACGTCCACCTCGGCACCCTCGCCCGCCGGCTGCGGCTGCTCGGCCTGGACACCGCCTACCACAACGACATGGACGACCCCGCGCTCGTCGTGCAGGCCAACGCCGAGCGGCGCGTCCTGCTCACCCAGGACCGCGGGCTGCTGCGCCGCCGCGCCCTCTGGTTCGGCGCGCACGTGCGCGGCTCGCGGCCCGACGACCAGCTGCGCGACCTCCTCGACCGGTTCGCGCCGCCGCTCGCCCCCTGGACGCGCTGCACCGCCTGCAACGGCGCGCTGCTGCCGGCGCCGAAGGAGGACGTGGCGGGGGCGCTGCCCGAGGGAACCCGCCGCACCCAGGACGTCTACGGCCGCTGCGCGGACTGCGGCCAGGTGTACTGGCGGGGAGCGCACGGCGACCGGCTGGCGGAGATCGTGGAGGCGGCCGGGCGGACCGTCGCGGCCCGCCGCGCCGGACGCGGTAGCCTCGCCCGCACCGGGTGACACCGAAGCGCGAGAGGGGCTGGTCGCCATCAGGGTCGTCGTGGGCGCCGCGATCATCGACGGCGGGCGGCTGCTCGCCGCGCAGCGCGCCGAGCCGCCCGAGCTCGCCGGCGGCTGGGAGTTCCCCGGCGGGAAGGTCGACCCGGGGGAGAGCGACGAGCAGGCGCTCGTCCGCGAGTGCCGCGAGGAGCTCGGCGTCGAGATCGGGGTCGGCGACCGGATCGGCGGCGACTGGCCGCTGACCGGCGACTGGATCATGCGGCTGTGGACGGCGCGGCTCGTCAAGGGCGAGCCGCGCGCGCTGGAGCACCTGCAGCTCCGCTGGCTCGCGGCCGGCGAGGTCTACGACGTGGCGTGGCTGCCGGCGGACCGGCCCGTCGTCGCGGCCGTCGCGCCCTACCTCGGCTGACGGCGTCGGACGGGCACCCCGCGGCGGGGTGTCCGCGGGCTGCCCGTCCGGGGGTGGTCGATCGGCCGGCCGGTCAGCGCGGCAGCAGCAGGATGGTCAGCGCCTCCTGCTTGGTCACGCCGTTGCTCAGCTGGGTCTTCAGCAGCGCCTGCTGGCCGAGCGGGAGCTGGCCGAGGAGGGCCTGCAGCTTGGCCGCGATGTCCTGGAGCTGCTCGGGGGTGAGCGCGAGGACGTCGTTCACCAGCGTGGTGAGGAGCGTCAGGAAGTCGCCGTTCAGCAGCTTGTTCAGGTCCGCCTGGATGTTGGCGGGGAAGGCGCTCACCACGAGCTGGATGATGGCCTGGATGTCGACGGACGGCGTCGGCGTGGGCGTCGGATCCGCGGCGGCGGCGGCGCGGGCCTGCGGCGCCGCCTCGGCCGGGACGGCGACCAGGGTGGACAGCGGCAGCAGCGCGATCGCGGCGGTGGCCGTGAGGACGGCGGGCCTGCGGATCTTCACGGGGGGCTCCTTGGGGCGTCAGGGGGAGGCGCCGGGATCGCGGGGACGGGGCCGGGCGCCTGGGGCGGGAGAGTACCGCCGTTCCGCAGCAAGTTTCGGGTAAATGACCGACTTGGGTCAATCGGTGGTCCGGAACGGACGCGACGGCACTGCTGCGACGAAAAGGCGTTCCGCGTCGAGTGTCCGTGATGAGGGGTCCTGCGGGGAGAGGCCCTGTGCGGCCCGCTGGGCCGCGGCGGCGCGCGGGTGACTCACCGGTAACCCCGGCCCTGTAAGTGCTTCAGGACGCGCTGAGGGGGCCGCCACGGCGTGGTGGCGGCCCCCTGCGGGTGCTCGGTGCGCGCGGGGACGGGCCCGGCGTCAGGAGATGCGGTTGGCGCCCGCGAAGTCGGACCGGTCCGACAGCTTGGAAATCTTCACGACGTCGCCGGTCTGCGGCGCGTGCAGGAAGTACCCCGAGCCCAGGTAGATGCCCATGTGGTGCAGGTTGCCGCCGAAGTAGACGAGGTCGCCCGACTTCAGCGCGCCGCGGCTCACGTGCGTGCCGAGCTGGTAGAGGTCGCCGGTGTAGTGCGGCAGGCCCGGCTTGCCGACCTGCGCGTACGCCCAGACGACCAGGCCCGAGCAGTCGAACGTCGTCGGGCCGGCGGCGCCCCACACGTACGCGCTGCCGCGCTTGGTCAGCGCCTTGCGCACCATCCTGGCGGGCAGCCCCGACCCCTGGATCTTGATCTTGATGCCGGAGTTGGGGTCGGTGACCGTGGTGATGTTCAGCTTGTCGAGCTGCTTCTGCACCTCGGCGACCTTGGCCTTGGCGGCGTCGCGGGAGGACCTGACCTGCTGCAGCGCCTTCTGCACCTGCGCGGCCTTGGCCTTGGCGTCGGCGGCGGCCTTGTTGGCCCGGTCGATCTGCCCCTGCACCTGGGACACGATCGCGGCCTGGTTCTGCTGCAGGTAGGCGGTGTCGGAGAGGCCCGACATATCGCTGCCCGCGCCGAACATGATGTTGGGGTTGCCGCCCATGTAGGTCTGCGCGGCGAGGCGGCTGAGCTGGGCGCGGGCCGGCGCGACCTGCGCCTCCAGCCGCGCGGAGTTGGCCTCGGCGTCCTTCTGGGCCTTGACGGCCTTGCCGTACTCCACCCGGGCCTTGTTGAACTTCTCGGTGAGCGTCTCGGCCTGGTCGTTCAGGTCCTTCAGCTGCTTCTTGAGCTCCGCCTCGTTCGGCTTCGGCTTCGCCGACGGGGCGACGGGCGCCGCGGCGTGCGCGACGGCCGGGAGGGCGGCGCCGGCGCCGAGGAGCGCGAGCGCGGTCAGCGCGGGTGCGGCGGCGCGGCGCAGGCGCGGGGGGCGCCGGTGCGGGTCCGGTGACAAGCCGGTCTCTCCTCTCCGTCGCCTACCGGGTTAGCTGACGGGTTCGGGCGGAGGGCGCCCTACGCGGACGCCGGAGCGGCGCCGTCGATTCACCCCGAGGGAGCAGTTCGGTTCCCCGGTTCCCCTCGCGGGGATTCGGCGGTCCGGTCGCAGCCCCGGGGGCGGGACTTCGGCACGGCCGGACTCGCGGCAGACTACAAAGGAACGGCAAAGGGGGGCAAATGGCGGCCCCCGGGGCGTGCGTTGCGTCACGCCGGACGGGGTTGCGCGCCGGGCCAAGTAGAATAGAGGGCGCCGTATGTCTGCGGCGCCACCCGAACTCTACGCAAGGCGAGCCCGCATGCCCTTCTCCACGCGCGATGACCTCCGTAACGTCGCCATCGTCGCCCACGTCGACCACGGCAAGACGACGCTGGTCGACGCCATGCTCTGGCAGTCCGGGGCGTTCCGCGAGAACCAGGACGTGAACGACCGCGTCATGGACTCCAACGACCTGGAGCGCGAGAAGGGCATCACCATCCTGGCCAAGAACACGGCCGTGGCGCACAACGGGATGACGATCAACATCATCGACACCCCGGGCCACGCCGACTTCGGCGGCGAGGTCGAGCGCGGCCTGTCCATGGTGGACGGCGTCGTGCTGCTGGTGGACGCCAGCGAGGGCCCCCTCCCGCAGACCCGGTTCGTGCTGCGCAAGGCCCTGGAGGCCAAGCTCCCCGTCATCCTGGTCGTCAACAAGACCGACCGGCCCGACGCGCGCATCGACGAGGTCGTCGACGAGACCTACGAGCTGTTCATGGACCTGGACGCCGCCGAGGACCAGATCGACTTCCCGATCGTGTACGCTTCCGGCCGCGCCGGCCGCGCCTCGCTGGCCAAGCCCGGCAACGGCGAGCTGCCCGACGCCGAGGACCTGGAGCCGCTGTTCCAGGTCATCAAGGACACCATCCCGGCGCCGTCCTACGACCCGACCGCGCCGCTGCAGGCGCACGTCACCAACCTGGACGCCTCCAACTTCCTCGGCCGCATCGCGCTCTGCCGCATCCACGCCGGCGAGCTGAAGAAGGGCCAGCAGGTCGCCTGGATGCACGAGGGCGGCGTGTCCCGCGTCAAGATCACCGAGCTGCTGATGACCGAGGCGCTGGAGCGCAAGCCCGCCGAGCAGGCCGGGCCGGGCGACATCGTCGCGATCGCCGGCATCCCCGACATCATGATCGGCGACACCCTCGCCGACCCCGACGACCCGCGCGCGCTGCCGTCGATCACCGTCGACGAGCCCGCCATCTCGATGACCATCGGCACCAACACCAGCCCGATGGCCGGCCGCGAGAAGGGCTCCAAGGTCACCGCCCGGATGGTCAAGGACCGGCTGGAGCGCGAGCTCGTCGGCAACGTGTCCATCAAGGTGCTGCCGACCGAGCGCCCCGACGCCTGGGAGGTCCAGGGCCGCGGCGAGCTCGCCCTCGCCATCCTGGTCGAGAACATGCGCCGCGAGTCCTACGAGCTCACCGTCGGCAAGCCGCAGGTCGTCACCCGCGAGATCGACGGCAAGCGGCACGAGCCCGTCGAGCGCCTCACCGTCGACATCCCCGAGGAGTACCTCGGCGCGGTCACCCAGCTCATGGCGGTCCGCAAGGGCCGCATGGAGCAGATGACCAACCACGGCACCGGCTGGATCCGGATGGAGTTCCTGGTCCCGGCGCGCGGCCTCATCGGCTTCCGCACCGAGTTCATGACCGAGACCCGCGGCACCGGCATGGCGCACCACGTCTTCGAGGACTACGAGCCCTGGTTCGGCGAGCTGCGCACCCGCCCGTCCGGCTCCCTGGTCTCCGACCGGTCCGGCGCGGCCACCGCCTACGCCATCACCAACCTGCAGGAGCGCGGCACCTTCTTCATCCCGCCGACGACCGAGGTGTACGAGGGCATGATCGTCGGCGAGAACTCGCGCGCCGACGACATGGACGTCAACATCACCAAGGAGAAGCAGAAGACCAACATGCGCGCCTCCACGTCGGAGACGACCGAGACGCTCACCCCGCCGAAGATCCTCACGCTGGAGGAGAGCCTGGAGTTCATCCGCGACGACGAGTGCGTCGAGGTGACCCCGGCCGCGGTCCGCATCCGCAAGATCGTCCTGGACGCCAAGGAGCGCGAGCGCACCCGCGCCCGCGCCAAGCGGTCGTCGAGCTGACGCCGGGTCGAGCCGACCGGCCGAGCGGCATACGGAAGGAGGCCCCCACCCGATCGGGTGGGGGCCTCCTTCCGTATACGCGCTAGTTCAGCTTGACGGTGCCGGTGACGTCGGCGGCCAGGCGGAGCTGGTCGCCGTCGCGCAGGGGCGCCTCGACGCCGCGCGGCAGGCGCTCGCCGTTGACGAACGTGCCGTTCGTGGAGCCCTCGTCCCGCACCCACGCCGTGCCCTGCTGGTCGAGCCAGATCGTGGAGTGGCGCCGCGACACGTTGTCGTACTGGGTGAAGGTGGACGCCACCTGCGACTGGCCGGCGTCGCGGCCGAGCACCAGGTGCTGCCCCGCGGTGATCTTCAGTTCGCCGGAGGGGAACAGCACCCGCAGCGTCGGGGCGCCGCCGTGGCCGCCCGCGTGGCCGCCACCGCCGCCCGGCAGCGGGCGGAGGCACGACTCGCACTGCGCGGCGCTCGGGTTGGTGAGCACCGCCTCGCAGTACGGGCACATGAACGCCGTGCTGTCGGGACGCGGCCCGCCGTGCTGGTCGGGCGGCAGCAGCGTGGCCTCGCGGCCGTGCTGCGGCGGCATCTGCCCGCGGTGCTGGTCGTGCTGCGGCGGCCCGTAGCCCTGCGGGGGCTGCTGGTCGTAGGGGGACGGCTGCTGGTGCTGCTGCTGCCCGCCCCACGGGTCCTGCTGCGGCGGCGGAGCGCCCCACGGATCCTGCTGCTGGCCGCCCTGCGGCGGCTGCGGCGCACCCCACGGGTCGTTCGGCTGCGGTTGCTGCTGCTGCGGGGGACGGCCACCGCCGCCCTGCTGCGGGGGCGGAGCGCCCCACGGATCCTGCTGCTGGCCCCCGCGCTGCGGCGGTTGCTGCTGCGGCGGCGGGGCTCCCCACGGGTCGTTCGGCGGGGGAGGCGGACCCTGCTGCTGCCGCTGGCCCTGGCCGTGCTGCTGCTGCGGCGGGCCGTAACCGTGCTGCGGCTGCTGCTGGTAGGGCTGCTGGCCGTACTGGTCCTGCTGACCGTACTGGTCGTGCTGCTGGCCCCCGTGCTGCTGACCGCCGTAGGGGTCGGGCTGGCCGTAGGGCTGCTGCGGACCGGGCGGTGGGGGAACCCGGGATCCGCCCTGCTCGTCGTAGCCGCCGGGCCGGCGGCCCCCGCCGCCGCCCCCGGCGCGCGCCAGGTTGGCGCCGCAGCTCAGGCAGACCAGGTCGCCCGGCTGGAAGGGCTCGTCACATACAGGGCAGTTCAACGCCATGACACATCTCCCGAGCGCACCCCGGCGCGTTCGAGCGTCGATGAGAGGTGCTCCATGTCACCCCTACGCGGGATCCCGATGTAGTACACCCGCCTTCCCTCCGGCCCCTCGTCCACGGACACCTGCATACGGGGCCCTGCGTCCTGTTCGGTGCTGTCGTCGGCCACCGTCCCGTACCGCTCCCGCCCCAGGGGCGAGAGCGGGACGATCCGCTGGTTGGCCGACCCCCTCCAGAGTAGGGACGCACTCGGCGAGTGTCGCCCCCCCGGGTTGAGCCGGTCGACGTACGGCCCCGCGATCACCGCGTCGCACAGGTCGAGGATCGTGCGGGCCTCGGCGGATCGCGTGAGCCGAGAGTAGACATATCCGCTGTAGATGAGAATGTCCAACGGAATGCTCCCACGGTACCCGCTGTGCTGCCAGGCGCGGACGGCCCGCAGCAGGGCCGCCACCGCCGCGGGCTGCTGGAACGGTTCGCCGCCCGAGATGGTGATGCCGTCCACCGGCCCCGGGAGTGATTCCAGCCACCCCGCGACGGCCTCGACCGGCACCGCCTTGGCGGGGTCGGCGGGCCAGGTGTCGCGGGACATGCAGCCGTGGCAGTGCAGCGTGCACCCCTGGACCCAGATGCCGGCGCGGGTGCCGGGGCCGAGCGAGGTGACGGGGTAGTGCGCCTTGGCGAGCAGCAGGTCCGGCGCGGCCGCCCCGGCCGTCACTGCACGTCCAGGTGGACGATGCCGCCCTCGCGCCGCAGGCCCGTCACGGTGACGCGCTCGTCGGGGACGAGCTCGCGGTCGAACAGCGCGCGCGCGAGCGGGTTCACGAACGCCGACTCCAGCGCCATCCCGATGCCGCGGCCGCCCTTGTCGAGCTCGGCGGTGCACGACTCGCGCAGCGCCTGCAGCGGCTCGCCGCGGACGGTGAGGACGAGGCGGTGCTCCTCGGCGACGCGGCGGCAGATGTTCGCGAACTGCAGGTCGAAGATCTTGTCGGCGGCGTCGGCGCCGATGAAGTCGAACACCACGATGTTGTCGCCGAACCGGTTGAGCAGCTCGGGCCGGTTCAGCACGTCGGTGAAGTGGTCGGCGACAGCGCTCTTGATGCTCGCCTCGACCTCGGGGTAGGGCATCCCGGGATGCACGTTGCGGATCCGCGGGCCGCCGCCGGCGCCGGCGGTGAGGGCCGGGGCGGCCGGCACCGACATGCCGAGGTTCGAGGTGAAGATCAGGATGGATTCGGAGAAGTGCACGGTGTTGCCGCGCCCGTCGGTGAGCCGCCCGTCCTCCAGGATCTGCAGGAACTTGTCGAGGATGCGCGGGTGCGCCTTCTCGATCTCGTCGAACAGGATCACCCGGAACGGGTCCTCGCGGACGGCGTTGGTGAGCTCGCCGCCCGCCTCGTGCCCGACGTAGCCGGGCGGCGCGCCGATGAGCCGGTCGCCCGACCCCTCGGCGGAGAACTCGCTCATGTCGAACCGCAGGTAGGCCGACTCGTCGCCGAACACCAGCTCGGTGACGGCCTTGGCGAGCTCGGTCTTGCCGGTGCCGGTCGGGCCGGCGAAGAACAGCACGCCGCGCGGCCGGCTGCCCGACCGGGTCGCCTGCGCGCCGGACAGGCCGAGCACCGCCCGCTTGAGGATGTCCAGCGTCTTGGTGACGGCCTGCGGCTGCCCGATGACGCGCTCGGGGACGCGCTTCTCGCCGTCCAGCACGCGCCGCCGCAGGTGGCCGCGGCTCCACGGGTTGTCGAGCACGCCGAGCTTGTAGGTGCGGACCGCGTCGGGCAGGTCGCCGAGCTCGACGTTGCGCTCCTTGGCGAGCCGGGTCACCTCGATCATCGACTGGAGGGTGAGGCCGTCGGCCTGCTCGGCGAACGCGTCGCAGGCCGCGGACGCGGCGTCGTCGGCGCCCGCGTCGGTCACCCCGAACGCGCGGGCGAGCAGCCGGGCGGTCTCCTGCCGGTCGCCGAGGTGCGGCCGCGGGATGGTGATCTCGCGGATGTTGTCGTTGCCGCCGGTCAGCCAGGCGGGCAGGTCGCCGGGCCGCTCCACCAGCCAGAGCACCGGGTTGTAGAGCGGCTTCGGGCGGGCGCCGGGGACCCGCACCGGCCGCGCGGTGCGCGACAGCTTGGCGCAGAACCGGAAGAAGTCGCGCTCGGCGGGCTCCATCTCGGTCGGGGTCCGCGCGATCCGCGACGCCGAGTCCAGCACGAACGCCGCCCGCACGTTCTCGGCGGGCCGCGCCACCGCCGCCAGGTGCCGGGTGAGGCCCTCCAGGGACGGCACCTCGTCCTTCTTCGGCAGCTTGCCGATGAGGCGCGCGGCGGACGCGGCGGCCTCCTCGTCGCCCTCGGGCAGCACCTGCAGCCCGTCGACGGGGTCGTACACGATGATGCAGGAGAAGCCGCTGGAGCGCAGCGAGTCCCACAGCAGGTCGCGGAGCGGCAGGAGCCGCGCCGGCCCGTCGAGGGACGGTGCGAGGAAGCTGTCGTAGAGGTTGCCCGACAGCACGTACTGCGAGTGCACCGACAGCGTCGCGTCGAGCTCGCGGATGAACGGCGGCCAGCCGGGCAGCCGTCCCCCGAGCGTGGGCGATTCCAGGCTCATGCGCTCGCTCCCGCCGTGCTCCTCCTCGGTGCGCTCCCTGCTCCGCCGGTCCAGCCGTCGCGTGGCCGTGTGATAGTCACTTACCGTCCTCGTTCCCGATGCCGTTCACGCGGGGTGGCTCGGGGACCAGTCTGCCGCTTCTCGGCCGCGACCGGCAGCTCTCGGACGCCGGGGTCCAGGCGCCAGGTGACGGCGGAGCCGATGCCGGCGCCGGCGAGGCGGTCGCGGGCGGCCTCGAACGCCGCGCACCACTCGCGCTCGCGCTCGACGTCCAGGCGGCGGTCGTCCTCGCTCTCGGCGGGCGCCGTGCGGGTCATCGCGGCGCGGACCTGCCCGCCGCCCTCCACCCGCATCCGGACGCTGTGGTCGGGCCAGCCGCCGCGCGTCAGGACGAGCTCGCCGGCGTCGGCGGTGAGGGTCTCGAAGCCGCCGTGGACCTCGTAGCCGAGGTCGGTGAACGCCTCGGTGACCGAGTCCAGGACGTAGCGGCGCTCGTCCTCGGCGCGCGCGGCGGCCTCCGCGGCGGCGGCGCGCTCGCGCTCGTCCCGGGTGCGCCCGTTGGCGTCCTGGATGCGCAGCCGCACCTCGGTGAGGACGCCCTCGGCCTCCTCGGGCGTGGCGGCCTCGGCGGCGAGGCGGGCGGCCTCGGCGACGGCGCGCCGGTCGTCCTCGGCGACGTCGGGCAGCAGCCGGGCGAGGACGCGCTCCAGCGCCTCCTGCACCCCCCGCGCGTCGGCGGCGGGGGCGTCCGGGGCGGCGGGCGCTCCGAGGTCGGTGCGCAGGCCCTCGGCGGCGGCGCCGAACACGTGCGCGGCGACCTGCGCGGCGACGTGCTCGGACAGGGCGCGCTCGGCGGCGTCCATGGCCGCGTCGGTCGCCGCGCACCAGGCGCGCAGCTCGTCGGGGGACTGCCCGGCGGGCTCCAGCGGCGCGGGCAGCTCGACGTCGGCGCCGGTCTTGGCGCGCGTCTCGGCGAGCGCGGCGAGCCGCGCCAGCCGGTCGAGGACGGCCTGCACCGCCGCGTCCGCGGAACCGGCCTCGGCCAGCTCGGCCGCGCGGGCCTCGGCGCGGGCGGCGGCGGCCGCGGCGAGCGCCTCGGCGCCGCGCCCGGCCCAGCCGGCGCCGCGGCCGAGGAGCCGGTTCATCCCCAGGGTGAGGACGACCGCCGCGTCCAGCGCGATGTCGGCCTCGACGCCGCTGCTCATAGGGTCCCTCCGCTCATGGCCGCCTGTTCGGCCGTCCGATGCGCCTGCCGCCACCGGTGCAGCCGCACGCCCGCGCCCGCGCAGTGCGCGGCCGCCGCGACGACCATCAGCAGCGCCCACAGCATGGACGCGACGGCGGTGAGCGCCGACACGACCAGCAGGATGACCAGGAGCGGGACGACGCCGGCCAGCAGCATCACCCCGCAGCCGCGCCGCCCCGACTGCTGGGCCGCGCCCGACACCGCGCGGGATGCCTTCGACACCCCGAACAGCATCTTCGACAGCCCCGACCACGGCCCGTACAGCAGGTAGTCCTTGCCCTGCGCGCGCGCGAGCAGCACCTCGGCGGCGCATTCGGCGGCCCATGCCAGCACGCCGATGACGGCGAGGGCGGCGAACGGGACGCCGGTGCTGGTGTTGCCGGACAGGCCGACCGACGACGTCCCCCTGCCCTCCTCGCCGCTGCCGCCGAACAGCGTCGCGACGAGCCAGCTCCCGGCGAGCCAGACCAGCAGGGCCGGCAGCGTCCACGCGACGGCCCGCACGACCGCCGCGCCGCGCCCCTCCAGGCGCTGCCGCTCGCGGTCGGTCCAGCGGCCGCGCAGCTCGGCGTCGCGGTGCTCGGCGGCCTGCCGGTCGCGGTGCCGGGCCTCGACCTCCAGGACGGCCTCGGGCGCGGTCCGCGCCACGGCGAGCAGCCGCAGCGGGTCGCCGGCGGCGTTCTGCACGAGCCAGCCGAACCAGGGGACGTCCTCGCGCACGGACGCGCGCGCCCGCTCGGCGGCCTGCTCGATCCCGGCGCGGTCGGGCGCGGCGGCGAGCGCCAGCAGCGTCAGCAGGACGACGGGCGGGTCGTCGGCGGGCCCGGCGCCCGCGACGCGGCCGCGGCCGCCGGAACCGGCGTCGGGCAGCCGCGCGGCGGCGCCCTGAGGGAGCTGCCCGCGCAGCCAGCGGACGAGGTCGTTCCACTCGGCGGCGCGGCCGCGCCACCGCGCGTCGACGGCGCCGAGGCCGAGGACGTCGAGGAGGTCCTCCTCCCACAGGGCGCGGCCGAGCAGGCAGGCGGTGCGGTGGTCGGCGTGGGAGGGGTCGGCGGCGAGCGCGGCGAGGCCCGGGAGGTCCTCCAGCGTCACGCGGCGGCCGAGGAAGTGCGGGGGCAGGTCCGGGTCGAGCCAGCGGACCAGGTGCAGCAGCTTGGCGTCGGGGCCGATCCCGGCGGCCAGGTGCCGGTCGATCAGCTCGATGCTGCCGTCGTCGGGCAGGCCGGCGAGCCAGTCGCGGAGCGCCCGCCACGCCTCACCGGCCTCGCCGCGACCGAAGAAGTAGCGCGCGGCGGCGTCCCAGTCGGCGACGAGCGCGCGCGCGAGCTCACCGCGGTCGTCGTAGCGGCGGCCACCGAACGGAACGCCGCTGCCGGGGGGCGCCTGCGACGCCCGTGCGGGCGTCTCGGCGACCTGCGGGCTGCCGCCGTCCAGCCACTCGCCGACCTGCGCGTCCGTCCAGCGGCGCCGCGGGTCGCGGGTGAGCAGGCCGCGGCAGAGCAGCCGGAGGCGCGGGTCGGCGACGTCGTCGGCGGACAGCGCCCGCGTCGCCAGATGGTCGACGACGGCGGTCTCGCTCAGCCCGAGGAACGGGGCGCGGCCGGTCGCCAGCTCGCGCGCGATGACGCCGAGCGACCACCAGTCGCGGGCGGGCGACACCTGCCCCGACAGCGACTCGGGCGCGGCGTAGGCGAGCGTCCGCGAGGACGACGCGAACACCACGCTCTGCTCCAGCACCCGGCTCAGCCCGAAGTCGGCGATCGCCAGCGCGAGCGGCGCGGTGCCGGTGACCAGGACGTTCTCCGGCTTCAGGTCGCGGTGCACGATGCCGGCGCGGTGCAGCGCGGCCAGCCCGCCGGCGAGCTGGCGCACCACCTCGGCGACGGCGTCCGGCTCCATCGGCGCGTCCATCAGCGCCCGCAGGTTGCCGCCGGGCGCGTACTCGGCGACCTCGTAGTCGCGGCCGTCGGCGTGACCGGTCTCCAGGATGCGCAGCACGTGCGGCGACGTGAGGGCGGGCAGCTTCGCCCACACCTCGCGGTCGGCGCTGTAGCCGCGCCGGAACAGCTTGACGACCAGCTCGCGCCCGCCGGCGTCGCCGGGATCGACGACCAGCAGGAGATCGGACTCGGCGCCCTGCACCGGCAGCTCGGCGACCAGCTCGAACCGGTCGGCGAGCGCGGCGGGCAGGCGCATCAGCGCCTCGCCCGGCACGACGCCGTCGCGCCGGGTACCGCCGGAGCGCGGCGGCGGCACCGCCGTCCGCGCGCCCTCGTCCCGCCGCGTCACGCCCGGATCCCGACGTGTGGCACGTGGGGGAGCGTCGTCCTCGAAGTCGGCCACCTGCACTGCCCCGTCTATGTCGCGTGACTCCCGGCGAGCCTAACCCGCCCCTTACAGCTTGTCCTTGATGACCCGCAGGTGCTCGGCGCTCTTGAACCGCACCACGACGGCCTCCATGAAGAGACGGCAGAGCAGTGCCTCGAACAGCCACACCACGGGCGAGCACAGGATGATCAGCAGGCCGAGGAACCAGCCGTTCCGCAGCCCCATCACCCACAGGCCGAAGCCCAGCACGATCAGCGCGTTCAGCGTGATCAGCAGCAGCGTCAGCAGGTAGAACGCCTTGATGAGCTTGGGCGTCACCAGATGGTTGAAGTTGGCGTCGAAGAGCGCGCCGAGCACGCCCTTCTCCGTCTTCTGCGGCGGCACCCACTCCCCGGACTGCTGCACCTGCGGCCCGGTCATCGACGGTCGGGGCCCCGGAACGTGCGACCCGGGCTGCTGCTGACCGCCCGGGTACTGCAGGGGCGGCGGACCGTAGGGGCCGGGCGTGCGCGGGGGTTCGGACGGGCCGCGCTCTGAGGGGTGCGTCATCGCCGACTCCTGACTCGTATGACCGGACAACCCCGACTCTAGAGCGTTCCTCACCCGCCGCCCGTGTACACGCGGGCGAGTCCGCCGCCGCGTCACTCGCACAGGTTCTGGCCGGGCCTCACCCCGCCCGCGATGTTGGTGACGGCGGGCGGCCGGAGCTGGAACCCGGCGCCGCCCATGAGGAGCCGCACCCCGCCCGCCGGGCCCTTCGGATCCGGGGTGAGCAGGGCGTTCGGGGCGTCGCGGGCGAGGGCGGACGCCTGCGCCTCGGCGGCCGGCCCGTACACGATCTTGCTGTCGGGCGCCTTCGCCGCCTTCTCGACCTTCTTCGCGACGTGGTAGCCGCGCTGCGCCAGCCGGGCGGCGATCCGCCGGACGGCCTTCGGCGGCGCGCCCGCGTCCACGAGCGTGACGTTCACCTTCGCCGGCTTCGGCGGCGCCTGCTCGGGCGCGGCCGTCCCGACCGGCTCGGCGGGCAGGTCGTTGTCCTCGCGGATCGCCTGGAACAGCGGCGCGGCGAGGTCGGCGTCCCACTGCACGCGGTTCGGGTCGGGCCGGTACTCCTTCACCGGGACGGTGACGAACCGGACCTGGCCCGCGCTCATGCCCTTCAGCCCGGACGCGAGCTTGCGCATCTCCGGCAGGTCCAGCCCGTCGTCGGTCGTCACCGACTTGGCGACGGCCTTCAGGAACTTGTAGGACTTGGCCGGGTCGGTGAGCGTCGAGGTGCTGGTGGCCTTGTCCACGACCGACGCCATGAACTTCTGCTGCCGCTCGATGCGGCCGAGGTCGCCGCCGTCGCCGAGGGAGTAGCGGGCGCGGACGTAGCCGAGCGCCGCGTCGCCCTTGACGACCTGCTTGCCCGCCTTGAGGTCGAGTTCGGCGCGCGGGTCGTGCACGGCCTCGGGGACGCAGATCTGCACCCCGCCGAGCGCGTCCACCATCCGCTTGAAGCCGGAGAAGTCGACCTGCACGAAGTGGTCGATGTGGACGCCGGTGAGCGACTCCAGGGTCTTCCAGGTGCAGGTCGGCCCGGCGTAGGCGAACGCCGCGTTCAGCATCCCGAACTGGGCGGGCACGGTGCCGCCCTTGTCCCTCCTGCACTCGGGGATCTTCACCATGGAGTCGCGGGGGAAGCTGACGCCGACGGCCTGGTCGCGGTTGGGCGACAGGTGCAGCAGGATCGTGGTGTCCGAGCGGGCGCCGCTGATCCCGGCGGCCGCGCCGTAGCGGGCGTTGTCGCCCGCGCGGGTGTCGGAGCCGAGCAGCAGGATGTTGAGCGACTTGTTCAGCTTCTTCGGCCGGGCGGTGCCGAGCTGCGACGTCACGTGCTGCTGCTTCACGTCGCCCATGAGGTTGACGTAGAGGCCGCCCGCGCCCGCGGCCGCGAGCGCGACGAGGACGGCGAGGGCGAGCGCGGTGCGCCGCAGCACCTTCCGCCTCCGGCTGCGCGGCGGCTTGCCCTCGGCCTTGCCTTTGCCTTCCTCCTCGCCCGCGCCGTCGTCCTCGCCGCCGCCGGACGCGTCCGCGCCGTCCTCGGCGTCCTCGGCGTCCGCGCCGTCGCTCGGTGTGACCGGTTCCGGTTCCCCGTCCTCACCGGGCCCGGCCGTGGCGTCCTCCGCCGCGCCGGCCGGGACGGGGGTGCCCGTGCGCTCGTCGCGGCGGGCGTCGTCGTCGCTCATCGGTCCAGTCCCGGGCGCGGGCCCCGCAGGGCGTTGATCATTCGGACGGGACAGCCTACGGCGAAGGGGATGCGATCGCCGAACTCTCGCATAAGGGAAGCGGGCGGCGGTGTCCGTCCCGCCGGGCCGTCCTGCGCGAGCGGACGGAGTCCATGCCTCCGCGCACTCGTCTTCATAGCCGATGGCCATAATCCATGCTTATGGCATGACCGCCATAGCGGCGGGGATGTGCCGGTTCACCGTCTGTGGTCAGGGTCACATCCCCATCTGGCTGTTAGCTGTGTCACACCCCTGCCGAGGTGGCGTAGGGTCACCTCGCTGGAAGCGCACACGACGCGTCACCGCCCCCCGCGGCGGCGCCTCCGGCCGGGCGCGACGGCCGCACGCGTGCGCTCATCCGTGGACGGGGACCCGAACCCGAGCTCAGGAGAGCGATCGATGAGCACACTGGAGGCGCCGGCGAAAACCCGCGCCCGCATCAAGGAGCGCACGCTCCGCAAGGACAACTGGCGGCTGTACCCGATCACCACTCTGGTGATCTTCACGGCCTGGGTGGTCTACGCGACCGTCCGCGCCTTCTGGGGATCGGCGTTCTACGTCCCGCAGTACCACTACCTGACGCCGTTCTACTCGCCGTGCTTCAACGAGCTCTGCAACAACGTCACGCTGGACGGCCACACCGGCGACGCCGCCGAGTTCGGCACCTTCCTGCCCTCGGCCACCCGCGGCTTCATCCCGTTCGCGGTGATCTCGCTGCCGTTCCTGCTGCTGTTCCGGCTGACCTGCTACTACTACCGCAAGGCGTACTACCGCTCGTACTGGGCGTCGCCGCCCGCGTGCGCGGTCGCCGAGCCGCACAAGAAGTACTCCGGCGAGCGCCGGTTCCCGCTGATCGGCCAGAACCTGCACCGCTACTTCTGGATGGCGGCGTTCCTCATCTCCCTGGTCAACACCTGGGACGCGGTGCGCGCCTTCCACGGGAAGGACGGCGGCTTCGGCATCGGCCTCGGCACCGTCATCCTCGTCGCCAACGTGGTGCTGCTCTGGCTGTACACGCTGTCGTGCCACTCCTGCCGCCACGTCGTCGGCGGCCGGCTGAAGAACTTCTCCAAGCACCCGGTCCGGTACTGGATGTGGGGGCAGGTCTCCAAGCTCAACAGCCGGCACGGCACCTACGCGCTGATCACCCTCGGGTCGCTGGTCGTCGCCGACGCCTACGTCGCCCTGGTCGCCGGCGGCACCATCTCCGACCTGCGAATCTTCAACTGAGGAGCCAACGATCATGACTGAGATCGAGCGGCACTCCTACGACGTGGTGGTCATCGGCGCCGGCGGCGCCGGGCTGCGCGCCGCCATCGAGGCACGGCTGCAAGGGAAGAGGACGGCCGTCATCTCCAAGTCGCTGTTCGGCAAGGCGCACACCGTCATGGCCGAGGGCGGCGCCGCCGCGGCGATGGGGAACGTCAACCCGAACGACAACTGGCAGGTGCACTTCCGCGACACCATGCGCGGCGGCAAGTTCCTCAACAACTGGCGGATGGCCGAGCTGCACGCCAAGGAGGCGCCGGACCGCGTCTGGGAGCTGGAGCACTGGGGCGCGCTGTTCGACCGCACCAAGGACGGCAAGATCAGCCAGCGGAACTTCGGCGGCCACGAGTACCCGCGCCTCGCCCACGTCGGCGACCGCACCGGCCTGGAGCTGATCCGCACCGCGCAGCAGAAGATCGTCGCGTTGCAGCAGGAGGACCACCGCGACCACGGCGACTACGACGCCCGCCTGAAGGTGTGGGCCGAGACGACCGTCACCCGGCTGCTGCTGGACGGCGACCGCATCGCCGGCGCCTTCGCCTACGTCCGCGAGACCGGGAAGTTCGTGGTGTTCGAGGCGCCCGCCGTCGTCCTCGCCACCGGCGGCATCGGCAAGGCGTTCAAGGTGACGTCCAACTCCTGGGAGTACACCGGCGACGGGCACGCGCTCGCGCTGCTCGCCGGCGCGTCCCTGCTGAACATGGAGTTCGTCCAGTTCCACCCGACCGGCATGGTCTGGCCGCCGTCGGTGAAGGGCATCCTCGTCACCGAGTCGGTGCGCGGCGACCGCGGCATCCTGAAGAACTCCAACGACGAGCGCTTCATGTTCGACTACATCCCCGAGGTGTTCAAGGACAAGTACGCGACGTCGCCCGAGGAGGCCGACCGCTGGTACGACGACCCCGACAACAACCGGCGGCCGCCCGAGCTGCTGCCGCGCGACGAGGTCGCCCGCGCCATCAACTCCGAGGTGAAGGAGGGCCGCGGCTCGCCGCACGGCGGGGTGTTCCTCACCGTCGTCGGCCGGATGCCCGGCGGCGCCGAGGAGATCCGCCGCCGGCTGCCCGCGATGCACCACCAGTTCAAGGAGCTCGCCGACGTCGACATCACCGCCGAGGCGATGGAGGTCGGGCCGACCTGCCACTACGTCATGGGCGGCGTCGAGGTCGACCCCGACACCGGCGCCGCGAGCGTCCCCGGCCTGTTCGCCGCCGGCGAGTGCTCCGGCGGCATGCACGGCTCCAACCGGCTCGGCGGCAACTCCCTCACCGACCTGCTGGTGTTCGGCCGCCGCGCCGGGCTCGGCGCGTCCGAGTACGTCGACGCGCTGGAGGCGCGCCCGCCCGTCGCCGACGACGTCGTCGCCGCCGCCACCGCCGAGGCGCTCGCCCCGTTCGAGCGGGCGGAGGGCGAGAACCCCTACGCCGTGCACGCCGAGCTGCAGACCACGATGAACGACCTGGTCGGCATCATCCGCAAGGAGGAGGAGCTCCGCGAGGCGCTGCAGGCCCTGGAGAAGATCCGCGAGCGGGTGGAGAACGTCGCCGTCGCGCCCGTCGCGGTGAACGACGGCCGCGGCTACCACCCCGGCTGGCACCTCGCCCTGGACCTGCGCAACATGCTGCTCGTCTCCGAGGCCATCGCCCGCTCCGCGCTGGAGCGCGAGGAGAGCCGCGGCGGCCACACCCGCGACGACCACCCGCAGATGTCGGCCGAGTGGCGCAAGGCCAACCTGGTGTCCCGGCTCGGCGACGGCGCCGGCGGCGCCCACGTCGACCTCGTCCGCCAGCCGATGGTGCCGATGCGCGCCGACCTGCTGGAGCTGTTCGAGGTCGACGAGCTGAAGAAGTACCTCACCGCCGAGGAGCTGCCGCAGGCCGCCCGCGACGAGGCCGCGGCGGCACCCGGCCCGGCCGGGGCCGCCGCGGCGGGCCCGGCCGCCCCGGCGGGCGGCCCGGTCCCGGCGCCCCGGCCGGCCCCGGCGGACGAGAGCGGCGACCAGGCCGCACCCAGCGGCGAGGAGAGCGAGCGATGAGCTACGAGGCCAAGTTCCGGGTCTGGCGCGGCGACGACGGCGACGGCGAGCTCGTCGACTACGCCGTCGAGGTGAACGAGGGCGAGGTCGTCCTCGACATCATCCACCGCCTCCAGGCGACGCAGGCGCCCGACCTCGCGGTCCGCTGGAACTGCAAGGCGGGCAAGTGCGGCTCGTGCTCCGCCGAGGTCAACGGCATGCCGCGGCTCATGTGCATGACCCGCATGTCGACCTTCACCGAGGACGAGACCATCACCGTCACGCCGGTGCGGACCTTCCCGGTCGTCCGCGACCTGGTCACCGACGTGTCGTTCAACTACGAGAAGGCCCGGCAGATCCCGTCGTTCGACCCCGGCGACGTCCAGCCGGGCGAGTTCCGGATGCAGCAGGTCGACGTCGAGCGCTCGCAGGAGTTCCGCAAGTGCATCGAGTGCTTCCTCTGCAACAACGTCTGCCACGTCATCCGCGACCATGAGGAGAACAAGCCCGACTTCGCCGGGCCGCGCTTCCTCATGCGCATCGCCGAGCTGGAGATGCACCCGGCCGACGCCTCCGACCGGCGGCAGATCGCCCAGGAGGACCACGGCCTCGGCTTCTGCAACATCACCAAGTGCTGCACCGAGGTCTGCCCCGAGCACATCAAGATCACCGACAACGCGCTGATCCCCCTCAAGGAGCGCGTCGTCGGCCGCCGCTACGACCCCGTCGTCTGGCTCGGCAGCAAGCTCGGCATCGTGAAGAAGGGCCAGGACACCCCGTCCGCCTGACCCGCGACCGGGCGGTCCCCGGCACGACGGAGGCGGGCCGCCCGGATCGGGCGGCCCGCCTCCGTCTCTTCGTGGAAGACCGGCGGGCGGCGCGCCCCCGACTACGCCGCCCGCTCCGCCGTTCCCCACGAACGCCGAGGTGCACGGCCCCGCAACCGTGCACACCAGCCCACCCTGGCCCCGGCCGGCGCCGCTGAATAGGGACAAGTGCACACAACGCGTGATGCGTTCGTGATTGACGCCAAAGTGACCGGGACGGTCATGTCCCTCTAACTTGGAGTCATGACCGTGCTGGAACCGGGCTCGTTCCTGGCCGAACTGTCCGCGCGCGACCGTGCCGACCTGGAGGAGCTCGGCCGGACGCGCGAGTACGCGCGCGCCGAGGTGCTCTTCCCCGAAGGGGAGCTCTCGTCCTGGGTCGCCGTCCTGCTGTCCGGCCAGATCAAGGCGTACACCAACCTCGAGAACGGCGGCGAGGCCCTGCTCGCCGTCCGCGGCCCCGGCTCGCTGCTCGGCGAGGTCGCCGCGATCGACCGGCTGCCGCGCTCGGCCACCGTCGTGACCCTCGAACCGGCGCGGGCGCTCACCCTCACCGCCGCGGAGTTCATGGACTTCCTGCAGACCCACGGCGCCGCGTCGGTCCTCATGATGCGGATGCTCTGCCAGCGGTGGCGCGACGCCGATCGCAAGCGCGCCGAGTTCGGCCGCTACGACGCCACGGGCCGCGTCGCCGAACGCCTCGTCGAGCTCGCCGAACGGTTCGGCACCCCCTACGCCCCCGGCGCGAACGGCGCCGGCAGCGTCCAGATCACCCTGCAGCTGTCGCAGCAGGAGCTGGCGGGCTGGGTCGGCGCGTCCCGCGAGGCCGTCAGCAAGGCGCTCCGCACGCTGCGCGCGCACGACCTGATCGAGACGGGCCGCCGCAAGATCATCGTCCACGACCTGGCCGCCCTGCGCCGCCACGCGCGCTGACGGAGTCCCGGCCCGGCGACCACCCGGTCGCTGTTCGTCGAGATGCGGCGTGTTGGGCACTTTCGATCTTCGGGGTGCCCAACACGCCGCATCTCGGTGGGCTACTTGATGCCGTTGTCGCCGGCGAACGACGTCGTCGTCTCGCCGAAGGCGTAGCTCTTCACGCGGATGACGGTGTCCAGGTCGGCGCTGTTCTTGCCGGCGGCGCTCGGCAGGCCGAGCAGCGGGTTGAGGACCGGGGTGAGCAGCCCGCAGTCCGTCGCCGCCGGCACCGCGAACGTCCTGTCGGTGATCTTGGTCTTGATGACGGCGACGCCGCCGACGGTGCCGAGCGACAGGTTCGACAGGGCCGGCTTCAGCCGGATCGGCGCGGCCTCGCTGCCGATCGCGCAGCCCGCGGACAGCAGCACGCTGCTCACCTTGATCTTGATGGGCAGCTCGTCGGGGATCACCAGCTTGCCGGGCTTCACCTCGCCCGCCTGCGCGACCGTCGCCGTCACCCCCGGCAGGGGCAGCGGCAGGTTGCCCGCCGGGACGTCCAGCGGCGGGCTCTGGAAGCCGCCCGGCGGGGTGGCCAGCACGACCTTCCAGTCCTGCACGCCGACCGCGACCGGGATGGTGATCGGCTTGGTGACCTGCTGGGTCAGCCCGCCCAGCTTCATCTCACCGCCGGTGATGACGATCGCCAGGCAGTTCCAGGCCCAGGCGGCGGCGCCCTGCGGCAGGGCGGGGCAGTCCTTGAAGTCCGCGGCGCTCGGCGTGTAGGCCGCGGCGGCCGCCGCCTGCGGCGCGGCGACGGCGGTGGTCGCCGGCGCGACCGCCAGTCCGGCGGCGATCGCGGCGGCACCGAGCCCGCGGACGAGGCGGGCGCGGCTGACCGGGTTTCTCATGCATGCTCTCCAGATGCTCGGGGTGGAGGCACACCGTAATGATCCACTGACCCGCCCGGCTAGCCCGCGCCGCGTACGAATTCGCGGCCTTCGGACCGAAAAATCATCCGGGTGTGACAAGAGCCGGCGGCCCTCGGTGCGCATGGCGGGAGACCAGGCGAAACGCCCGATCGGCCCGGCCGCCTCCGGGGCCGCGCGCACCGGGGCCGTACTGTGGTCAGGGTGCAGTTGCAGCAGCTCTCCTATTTCGTCGCCGTCGCCGAAGTGCGTCACTTCACCCAGGCGGCGGAGCTGCTGCGCGTCGCGCAGCCGTCGCTGTCCAAGCAGATCCGGGCGCTGGAGTCAGAGCTCGGCGCGTCCCTGTTCAGCCGCGCGCGGGGCAACATCACGCTGACTCCCGCGGGGGAGGCGCTGCTGCCGCTCGCCAAGCGGATACTGGCCGACGTCGACACCGCCCGGCTGGAGGTCCAGGAGCTCGCCGGCCTGCGCCGGGGCCGCGTCCGCCTGGGCGCCACGCCCTCGCTGTGCGCCGGGCTGCTCGGCGACGTGCTGCGCCGCTTTCACGACGCCTACCCCGGCATCCGCATCCTGGTCGAGGAGAGCGGCTCGCGCGACCTGGTCAAGGACCTCACCCGCGGCTCGCTCGACCTCGCCCTCGTCATCCTGCCGCTGCACGGCGACCCGCCGCTCGACTCCGCCCCGATCCTGCGCGAGCACCTCGTGGTCGCCTCCCCGGCCGGCGCCGAGGCGCGCGCCGGGCGCGACCCCGCCCAGGTCCCGCGCCGCTCCTACCTGCGCATCTCCGACCTGCGCGACCGGCCGCTGGTGATGTTCCGCTCCGGCTACGACCTGCGCGAGGCGACCATCGGCGCCTGCCGCGCCGCCGGCTTCGAGCCGCGCTTCGCGGTCGAGGGCGGCGAGATGGACGCCGTCCTGCGGTTCGTCGAGGCCGGCCTCGGCGTCGCGGTCGTGCCGAGCATGGTGCTCGCCGGGCGCCCGCGGCTGCGCGGCACGCCGCTCGTGCTGTCGGAGGCGGGGGAGGACGAGCGTTCGGCGGCGACCGGGCCGCCGCACGGTCCCGGCCTGCTGCGGACGGTGGCGCTGGCCCACCGCAAGGACGTGGACCTGACTCACGCCGCCCGCGCCTTCCAGGACACCCTGGAGACTTTCCTGGTGGAGGCCGCCCTGGCGGGCTCCCTGCCCCCCGGCGTGGAAACCCTGGTCCCGCACGTGTAGACGGGCGGAGGCGTCGTCGCCCCCGCCCGCCGTGTTCACGAGCGCGACAGGACCCCCGACGTGGGCCGCTGGTTCCCGCCGGACGCCGCGAACGCCAGTCCGCCGCCCTTCAGCGTGAACGTGACCTCGCCGTTGGTCTCGCAGAAGGACGCCCCGCCGGTGCCGTCCAGGTGCGTGACGATCGCGTCGCCGGACAGGCTCGCCGGCCAGTAACGGCCCTTGCAGACGTGGCCGCTGCCCCAGGAACCGGTGGCGTAGGTCGCGCCCGCCTTGATGACGATCCGGACGGGGCCGGTGGTGCCGGTGCCCGAGGTCAGGCCGGTCCCCGTCCAGGTGCCCGCGAAGCGGGCCGGGAAGGTCGACGCCCCGGATCCCTTGGCGGTGGGAGTGCCGGGAGCGGACGGAGTGCCGGGCGAGGCGGCCGGGACCGGAGCGCCGGGCGTGCCGGGCGCGCTGGACGCGGGCGTGGGCGACG
This sequence comes from Actinomadura parmotrematis, assembly GCF_019458805.1. Taxonomy (GTDB): domain Bacteria; phylum Actinomycetota; class Actinomycetes; order Streptosporangiales; family Streptosporangiaceae; genus Spirillospora; species Spirillospora parmotrematis. Next base: position 194,066 of record NZ_JAIBOA010000002.1, on the reverse strand, counting down.
CGGGCGCCGCCTTCGGGTGGTCGCCGCTGCCGCCGCAGGCCGTGAGGCCGGCGCCGAGCAGCGGGAGCAGGACGAGCGCGGTGATGGTGGGCGGACGGATGTTCATGGTGCCTCCATGAACCGCCGCTGTCCCGTCGCACCGCGGATCCCCTGTCCGCGGTCCGGGCGTGGCGGCCGGTTGCACAGTGGGATGCGTCGTTGTTCGCCCTGGTTCGCACGCATATGTGAACTACAGGTGTGCTAACCGGAAGCGCCCCCGGCCCTGGGGCCGGGGGCGCGCGGAGCGGTGCGGGCTACTTCTTCTTGCCGCCCGCGGTCGCCTTCAGGTAGTCGCTGTTCAGGCGGCTGATGACGTCCAGCGGGATGCCCTTCGGGCACGCCACCGTGCACTCGCCCGTCAGGGTGCAGCCGCCGAAACCGGCGTCGTCGTGGGTGTCCAGCATCGACACCACGCGGTCCCAGCGCTCGGGCTGGCCCTGCGGCATGAGGCCGAGGGCGGTGACCTTCGCACCGAGGAACAGCGCCGCCGAACCGTTCGGGCACGCCGCGACGCAGGCGCCGCAGCCGATGCATTCGGCGGCCTCGAAGGCGCGGTCGGCGTCGGGCTTCGGCACCGGCACCGAGTGCGCCTCGGGCGCGGTGCCCGTCGGCGCCGAGATGTAGCCGCCCGACTGGATCATGTCGTCCAGCGGGGAGCGGTCCACGACCAGGTCCTTGATGACCGGGAACGCCCGCGCCCGCCACGGCTCGACGTCGATGACCTCGCCGTCCTTGAACTTGCGCATGTGCAGCTGGCAGGTCGTGGTGTTCCGCTCGGGGCCGTGCGGGGTCCCGTTGATGACCAGGGAGCACATGCCGCAGATGCCCTCGCGGCAGTCGTGGTCGAAGGCCACCGGCTCCTCGTCCGCGGCGATGAGCTGCTCGTTGAGGACGTCGAGCATCTCCAGGAACGAGGCGTCCGGCGAGATGTCGTCGAGCTTGTACTCGACCATCCGGCCCTTGTCGGAGGCGTTCGTCTGGCGCCAGATGCGCAGGGTCAGCTTCATTACTTGTACGACCTCTGGGTGGGCTTGACGTATTCGAATTCCAGGTCTTCCTTGTGGAGGACGGGCTTGGCGTCCCGGCCGGCCCACTCCCAGGCGGCGACGTAGGCGAAGTTGTCGTCGTCGCGCTTGGCCTCGCCGTCCTCGTCCTGGCTCTCGGCGCGGAAGTGGCCGCCGGCGGACTCCGAGCGGTGCAGCGCGTCGACGACCATGAGCTCGGCGAGCTCGAAGAAGTCGGCGACGCGGCCGGCCTTCTCCAGCTGCTGGTTGAGCTCGTCGCCCTTGCCGGTGACCTTGAGGCGGGTCCAGAACTCCTCGCGGAGCGCCGGGATCAACTCCAGGGCCTTGCGGAGGCCGGCGTCGGTGCGCTCCATGCCGCAGTACTCCCACATGATGTGGCCGAGCTCGCGGTGGAAGGAGTCCACGGACCGGTCGCCGTCGATCGACAGGAACGTCCGGATCTGCTCGTTGACGCGGGTCTCGGCCTCGGCGATCGCGGCGTCGCCGACGGGCGGCAGGTTGTTGCGCGCGATGTAGTCGCCGAGCCCGGTCGGGAGCACGAAGTAGCCGTCGGCGAGGCCCTGCATGAGGGCGGACGCGCCGAGGCGGTTCGCGCCGTGGTCGGAGAAGTTGGCCTCGCCGACCACGAACAGGCCCGGGATGTTGGACTGCAGGTCGTAGTCCACCCAGAGGCCGCCCATGGTGTAGTGGACGGCCGGGTAGATGCGCATCGGCGTGTCGTAGGGGTTCTCGCCGGTGATGCGCTCGTACATCTCGAACAGGTTGCCGTACTTGGCCTCGACGGTCTTGCGGCCGAGGCGGTCGATGGCGTCGGCGAAGTCCAGGAAGACGCCGAGGCCGCCGGGGCCGACGCCGCGGCCCTCGTCGCAGACGTTCTTGGCGGCGCGCGAGGCGATGTCGCGCGGCACCAGGTTGCCGAAGGACGGGTAGATGCGCTCCAGGTAGTAGTCGCGCTCGTCCTCGGGGATGTCGGCGGGGCGGCGGGTGTCGCCGGCCTGCTTCGGCACCCACACGCGGCCGTCGTTGCGGAGCGACTCCGACATCAGCGTGAGCTTGGACTGGTGGTCGCCGCTGACGGGGATGCAGGTCGGGTGGATCTGGGTGAAGCACGGGTTGGCGAAGTAGGCGCCGTGCTTGTGGGCGCGCCAGGACGCGGTGACGTTCGAGCCCATCGCGTTGGTGGACAGGAAGTACACGTTGCCGTAGCCGCCGGAGGCGAGGACGACGGCGTCCGCGGTGTGGTGGGAGACCTCGCCGGTGACCAGGTTGCGGACGACGACGCCGCGCGCCCGCCCGTCCTCCATGATCAGGTCGAGCATCTCGTGCCGCGGGTGCAGCTCGACGTTGCCGGCGTCGACCTGCCGCATGAGCGCCTGGTAGGCGCCGAGGAGGAGCTGCTGGCCCGTCTGGCCGCGGGCGTAGAAGGTGCGGGACACCTGGGTGCCGCCGAAGGAGCGGTTGTCCAGGAGGCCGCCGTACTCGCGGGCGAACGGGACGCCCTGCGCGACGCACTGGTCGATGATCTGCGTGGAGATCTCGGCGAGGCGGTGCACGTTGGACTCGCGGGCGCGGAAGTCGCCGCCCTTGACGGTGTCGTAGAACAGCCGGTGCACGCTGTCGCCGTCGTTGCGGTAGTTCTTGGCGGCGTTGATGCCGCCCTGCGCGGCGATGGAGTGGGCGCGGCGCGGGCTGTCCTGGAAGCAGAACTGGACGACGTGGTAGCCGGCCTCGCCGAGGGTGGCGCCGGCCGAGCCGCCGGCCAGGCCCGTCCCGATGATGATGATCTTCTTCTTGCGCTTGTTGGCCGGGTTGACGAGCTTGGCCTCGAACTTGCGCGTGGTCCAGCGGTCCTCGATCGGGCCGTGCGGCGCCTTGGCGTCGGCGATCGGCGCGCCGTCGGTGTAGAAGGTGTCGTCGGTCATGGTCAGCCCACCCATCCGAAAGTGACGGCGATCGGCACGGCGACGAACCCGCCGGCGATGACGACGGCGAGGACGGCGGCGAGGCCGCGCAGGAACCCGTCGTTGCGCTTGGTGCGCCAGCCGAGGGAGTTGAAGGCGCTCCACGCGCCGTGCCAGAGGTGCAGGCCGACGAGCAGGACGGCGACGACGTACCAGACGGTGATGTACCAGCGGTCCGGGGCGAAGTCGGCGATGACGCGGTCGTAGGGGGTGGCGCTGGAGCCCAGCGGGTTCACCGCGTAGAAGGTGAGGTCCAGCAGGTGCCAGATGATGAACAGCGCGATGATGACGCCGCCGTAGCGCATCGTGTGGGTGGCGTACCCGCGGGCGTGCGACTTCTTGCGCGACTCGTACTTGACCGGGCGGGCGGCGCGGGCGCGGAGCGCCAGCGACGTCGCCGACCAGATGTGCAGGAGGACCGCGAGGGTGAGGACGACCTCGGTGAGGGTGAGGACCGTGCGGTGCGGCACGGCCGGCTCGCCCGCGGTGCGCAGCCACTCGGCGTAGTGGTTGAAGTCGCCGGCGCCGAGGAAGATCTTCAGGTTGCCCACCATGTGGGCGACCAGGAAGAGCACCAGGATGCCGCCGGTCACGGCCATGACGGCCTTCTTGCCAACGGTCGATCGGTAGATCGCAGGTATCGCTATAGCCACAGCCTGCACGGTACGGCTGCCTCGATAAAGAGGACCAAGTCATCATCGCACTCGTTTCGATAGCCGCAGGCTATGAACGGTGCCGGGCCGGGGTTTCCGGACGTCCGTAGCGGGGCCGGAGGTGACCGACTTCACAGCGTGACCGGGAACCGGCGCTGCGTTCCCGCCGCGTTCCCGCCGCGTCCCCGTGCCGTCAGGCGGGGGCGTGGCGGAGCAGCAGGACCGCGACGTCGTCGGTGAGGACGTCGCCGTTCAGCTCCTCGGCGCCCGCGACGAGCGCGTCGATCAGCGCCCGGCCGTCGGCGCCGCGGCCGCGCGCGGCCCGCGCGAGGCGGACGAGGCCGTCGGTGCCGAGCCGCTCGCCCGGACGGCCCCCGGCGCCGGCGCGGACGCGGCCCTCGATGATGCCGTCGGTGTAGAGCATGAGGCCCCAGCCCTCGCCGAGGTCGATGTCGGTGGCGGGCCAGTCGGCGCCGGGCAGCAGGCCGAGGGCGGGCCCGTGCGGGCCGGGCGGCAGCGCCGCGACGCCGCCGGCCGCGTCGAGCAGCAGCGGCGCGGGGTGCCCGGCCAGGTAGAGGCGTGCGGTGCGGCGGGACGGCGCGATCGCGGCGGTGCAGAGCGTCGTGAAGATCTCGTCGCTGCGCCGCTCGTGGCCGAGCACGGTGTCGAGGGTGGCGAGCAGGTCCGCGCCGGTGTGCCCGGCGAGGACGAGGGTGCGCCAGGCCATCCGGAGGCGGACGCCGAGCGCGGCCTCGTCCGGGCCGTGCCCCGACACGTCCCCGATGACCAGGTGGACGGTGCCGTCGGCGGTCTGCACGGTGTCGTGGAAGTCGCCGCCGAGCAGGGCGCGGCGGCGGCCCGGCCGGTAGCGGGTGTGGTGCGCCAGCGCCGGGTCGTCGATGATCGGGACGGGCAGCAGGCCGCGCTCCAGGCGGGCGTTCTCGTCGCCGAGGATGCGGGCCTCGACGAGGCGCCGCTCGGTCTCCTCGGCGCGCTTGCGCTCGATGGCGTAGCGGACGGCGCGGGCGAGGAGCGGCCCGTCGACCTCGGACTTGACCAGGTAGTCCGCGGCGCCCGCGGCGACCGCCTGGACGCCGAGGCGGGCGTCGCCGCCGCCGGTCAGCACCACGACGGCGGCGTGCCGGGCGAGCGCGAGCACCTCGCGCAGCCCGGCGAGGCGGCTCGCGGACGGCCCCGCGTCCGGCACGGTGTCCGGCACGGCGGCGGGCGGGCTGAGGTCGCTGGTGGTGAGGTCGACCACGACGCACTGGGTGCGGGCGGTCACGGCGCGGCGGGCGGCGGCGAGCCCGGCGGCCACCGTCATCCGCACCTCCAGGCCGCTCTCGGCGAGCATCCGCTCGACGAGGAACACGTCGGCGGGGTCGCCGTCGATGAGGAGCAGCTCGACGGCGTCCTCGCCGGGCGGGGCGACCGGCAGGGACGGGCGGTGGGGACGGCTGAGAGTGCTCACAATGGATTCCGGAGTTCGGCGGGGCGGCGCACACGGTGGCGGTGCCTGGGGAACGGGCGGGCAGCCGCACGGGTTCCGGCGGCGCGCGACGCACGGCGCGGCCCGGAGGGCGACGGTCCGCGCCGGGCGGCGGCATCTGCTTAGCCGCAGGGCTCCCGGCTCGGGGAGCGGTGAGAACCTCGCTCCGTGCGGGTGACACTACCGTCTCCGATCGTGCCCGCGCACCCATAACGCCTGATCCGGCCCCGTGGCGCCGCCCGGAAAACCATTCGTGATCACGGCGGGGCGTCTCCTACCGTCGTGGGGTGAAGACGCTGCCGGTGGAGGATCCGGGCACGCCCGACCATAGGTCGGCGGGCCGCTTTCTGCGTTGGCTCATGCGCGCGCAGGGGCGGTCCGTCGTGATCGGCGCGGCGCTCGGCGTGGTCTGGATGGTCAGCCAGGCGCTGATGCCCGCCGCGCTCGGCAACGCGCTCGACGAGGGCGTCGCGGGCCGCGACGAGGGCGCGCTGCTCGGCTGGACGGGCGCGCTGCTCGGCCTCGGCGCCGTGCAGGCCCTGTCGGGGCTGATGCGGCACCGCTACGCCGTCTACAACTGGCTGTCGACCGCCTACCGGACGGTCCAGCTGGTCACCCGCCAGTCCGCCCGGCTCGGCGCGACGCTCGGGCGGCGGCTCAGCGCCGGCGAGGTCGTGAGCGTCGGGATCGCCGACGTCGCGCACCTCGGCGACGCCGTCGACATCCTGGCGCGCGGCAGCGGCGCCGTCGTCGCGATCGTGGTGATCGCGGCGCTGATGCTGGCGGCGTCGCCGCCGCTCGGCCTCGTCGTGCTGGTCGGCGTGCCGCTGGTGCTCGCGGTCGCGGCGCCGCTGCTGCGGCCCATGCGGGTGCGCGAGGAGCGCCAGCGCGAGCTCGTCGGCGAGCTGAACGCCCGCGCCACCGACCTCGTCGCGGGGCTGCGGGTGCTGCGCGGCATCGGCGGCGAGGGCCTGTTCGCCCGCCGCTACCGGGACGGGTCGCAGCGCGTCCGGCGCGCCGGGGTGGACGCCGCCCGCGCCGAGTCGATGCTGAGCGGCGCCGAGATCCTGCTGCCCGGCCTGCTCATCGCCCTCGTCACCTGGCTCGGCGCCCGGTTCGCCGCCGGCGGCGACATCGGCATCGGCCGGTTCGTGGCGTTCTACGGGTACGCGGTGTTCCTCGTCCAGCCGCTGAAGACGCTCGGCGAGGCCGCCGGGAAGATCACCAAGGCGCGGGTGGCGGCCGGGCGCGTCGTCCGGCTGCTGGACCTGGCGCTCGAGCCGCCGGCGACGGGGACGCTCCGCCCGCCCGGCCCCGCCGCGCTGGTGGACGCCGCGTCCGGCGTCACCGTGCCGCCCGGCGCGCTCACCATGATCGCCGCCGCGGATCCGCGCGACGCGCAGGCCATCGCCGACCGCCTCGGCCGCTACCGGGACGGCGACGTCGCCTACGGCGGCGTCCCGCTCGCCGACATCGCGGACCTGCGCGAACGGGTGCTGGTGGCCGTCAACGAGGACCGGCTGTTCGCCGGGCCGCTCCGCGACGGCCTGCGCGGCCCCGGCGGCGACGCCGCCCTGGACGCCGCGCTGGCGGCCGCGTCCGCGGCCGACGTCGTCGAGGCCGCCGGGCCGGACGCCTGGATCGCCGAGGCGGGCCGGGACTTCTCCGGCGGCCAGCAGCAGCGGCTGCGGCTCGCCCGCGCCCTCGCCGCCGACCCAGAGGTGCTGGTGCTGGTCGAGCCGACGAGCGCCGTCGACGCCCACACCGAGGCCGCCATCGCGGGCCGCCTCGGCGCGGCCCGCGCGGGCCGCACCACGGTGGTGTGCACGACCAGCCCGCTGCTGCTGGACCGCGCCGACCGCGTCGTCTACGTCGAGGACGGCCGGGCCGCCGCCGAGGGCGCCCACCGCGACCTGCTGGCCACCGTGCCGCGCTACGCCGCGGCCGTCACCCGGGGGATGTGAGGACGTGAGCACCGAGATCCTGCCCGTCGCCGCGCCGGCGCGGGTCCGCGCCTACGCGCGGCGCCTCGTGCTGCGCCATCCGCGCGCGCTCGCCGGGGCGCTCGCGCTGCACGGCCTCGCCGCCGCCACCGGCCTCGTCGCGCCGCGGCTGCTCGGCGACCTGGTCGACGGCGTCCGCACCGGGCGCGGCCTGCCGATCGACGCGATCGCCGCCGCCATCGCGGTGGCCGTCGTCGCGCAGGGCGTGCTGACCCGCTACGCCTACCTGGCGTCGGCGCGGCTCGGCGAGCGGGTCCTCGCCGAGCTGCGCGAGGAGTTCGTGGACCGGGTCCTCGCGCTGCCGCTGCCGACGGTGGAGCGGGCCGGGACCGGCGACCTCGTCAGCCGGTCCTCGCGCGACGTCGACCAGCTCGCCACCAGCGTCCGCCACGCGGTGCCCGAGACCCTCGTCGCCGTCGTGATGATCGTCTGCACGGCGGGGGCGCTGCTGCTGAACGGGCCGCTGCTCGCGCTGCCGGTGCTGGTCGTGGTGCCGCTGGTCTGGGGGGTGCTGCGCTGGTACCTGCCGCGCGCAGTCCCCGGCTACCTGCGCGAGGGCGCCGCCTGGGCCGAGCTCACCGACGGCCTCGCCGAGACGGTGCAGGGCGCCCGCACCGTCGAGGCGTTCGGCCTCGCCGCGCGGCGCCGCGCCCGCGGCGACGCCGACATCGCGCGCAGCTTCGGCGTCGAGCGCTACACCCTCGGCCTGCGGTCGGTGCTGATCCCCTCGATCGAGTTCGGGTTCGTGCTGCCGGCCGCGGCGGTCCTGCTGCTGGGCGGCTGGCTGCACCTGCACGGGCACGCCTCGCTCGGGCAGGTCACCGCCGCCGCCCTGTACGCGCAGCAGCTGAACGGGCCGATCGACGCCCTGGTCAGCTGGCTGGACGAGGTGCAGCTCGGCGGCGCGTCGCTGGCGCGCCTGCTCGGCGTCGGCGGGGTCGGCACCGGCCGCGCCGGCGGCGACCGCCGCCCCGCCGGGGAGGCCATCGCCGCGCGGAGCGTCCGCTACGCCTACCGGCCGGGCCACGACGTCCTGCACGGCGTGGACCTGGACCTGCGGGAGGGGGAGCGGCTCGCGGTGGTCGGCCCGTCGGGGGCGGGCAAGTCCACCCTCGGCCGCCTGCTGGCCGGGGTCGACGGGCCGCGCGACGGCGCCGTCACCGTCGGCGGCCCCAGCGGCAACGGGAACGGGAGCGGGGACGGCGGCCGGGTGCCGCTCGTGGAGCTGCCGCTGGACGAGCTGCGCGGGCATGTCGCGCTGGTCACCCAGGAGCACCACGTGTTCCGCGGCACCGTCCGCGACAACCTCGTCATGGCCCGCCCGGACGCCACGCCCGAGCAGGTCGCCGCCGCCCTGGCCGCCGTCGACTGGGACGGCCCCGGCCTGGACGCCGAGGTCGGGTCGGGCGGCGCGGCGCTGTCGCCCGCCGAGTCCCAGCAGCTCGCCCTCGCGCGCCTCGTGCTGGCCGACCCGCACACCCTGGTGCTGGACGAGGCGACGTCGCTGCTGGACCCGCGCGCCGCGCGCCGCCTGGAGCGGTCGCTCGCCGCCGTCCTGGAGGGGCGGACCGTCGTCGCGATCGCGCACCGGCTGCACACCGCGCACGACGCCGACCGGGTCGCCGTCGTCGAGGACGGGCGCATCAGCGAGCTCGGCACCCACGACGAGCTGCTGGCGGCGGGCGGCTCCTACGCCGCGCTGTGGAGCAGCTGGCACGGGAACGGCGCGGCGCGCGCACCGGCCGGCGGCCCCGGGGCCGCCGGCCGGTGACCGGCGTCAGCGGCCGGGGCCGAGGGTGCGCTTGAGGAAGTCGACCTGCAGCGTCAGCAGGTTCTCGGCGACCTCCTCCTGCGGCGTCATGTGGGTGACCCCCGACAGGGGCAGCACGGTGTGGGGGCGGCCCGCCGCGAGCAGCGCCGACGACAGCCGCAGCGTGTGCGCGGCGACGACGTTGTCGTCGGCGAGGCCGTGGATCAGCATCAGCGGCCGCTCCAGCCGCCCGGCCATCTCCACCAGCGAGTTCGCCGCGTACACGGCGGGCTCCTCGTCGGGCAGGCCGAGGTAGCGCTCGGTGTAGTGGGTGTCGTAGAGCCGCCAGTCGGTGACCGGGGCGCCCGCGATGCCGGCGTGGAACACGTCGGGGCGGGCGAGGACGGCGAGCCCGGCGAGCCAGCCGCCGAACGACCAGCCGCGGATGCCGACCCGGTCCAGGTCCAGGGCGTCCGGGTGCGCGCGGGCCGCCGCCATCAGCGCGGTGATCTGGTCCTCCAGGACGGGCCCGGCGAAGTCGCCGTGCACCGCGCGCTCCCAGCCGGGCCCGCGGCCCGGGGTGCCGCGCCCGTCGGCGATGACGACGGCGAAGCCCTGGTCGGCGAGCCACTGCGCCTCGCAGTAGGCGCGCTGGACGGCCAGCACCCGCTGGGCGTGCGGGCCGCCGTAGGGGTCCAGCAGCACCGGCAGGCGGCCCTGCTCGGGCGTCCAGCCGGACGGCAGCAGCACCGCCGTGCGGATCGCGGTGTCGCCGGCCTCCAGCAGCTCCACCCGCGGCGTGATCACGGGGGTCTCGGCGAGCGACGCGACGGGGTGCGTCCCCTTCGGGCCGCGCACCTCCACCCGCGTGCCGGGGGCGTCCAGGCGGGCGCCGGTCACGACGGTGACGTCGCCGGCGCGCAGCCCGCCGAACACGCCCTGCCCGTCGGTCAGCCGGGTGAGGCCGTCCGGCCGGTACTGCCACAGGTGGACCTCGGCGGGCTCCTCGGACGCGGTGAACAGGATCTCCGCGCCGTCGACGCCGAGCACCGACCGCACCTGGAGGCCGGCGGGCGTCACCGGCTCGCCCGCCACGGTGATCCGGCGCGTCTCGGTGCCGCGGTCCTCGGCGATCCAGACGAGGTCGCCGCCGCCGGTCCGCGCCGGGACGCCCGGCACGATCTCCGACCAGACCGCGTCGTGCAGCGTCGTCAGCAGCCGGGTCTCGCCGCCGAACGGGTCCACCGCGAGGGCCCGCTGCGAGCGCTGGTCGCGGGACTGCACGACGGCGAGCGGCCCGCGCCGGTCCCAGGAGGCGGTGACGACGTAGGGGAACTCGCCGCGGTCCCAGGCGACGCCGGTGCGGCCGCCCTCCAGGTCCAGCAGCACCAGCCCGACGATCGCGTTCGGCGTCCCGGCGGCCGGGTAGGCGACCTCGGCGGCGGGCCGGTCGGGGTTGGCGGGGTCGGCGATCGTCCAGCGCTGCACGGGCGTCTCGTCGACGCGGGCGGCGAGCAGCCGCGACCCGTCGGGCGACCACCAGTACCCGCGCATCCGGCCCATCTCCTCGGCCGCGATGAACTCGGCGAGGCCGTAGGAGATCTGCTCGCTCTCGGGCTGCACCAGGGCGCGGTCGCCGGTCCCGTCCAGCTCGATCACCCGCAGGGTGCGGCCGGAGACGTAGGCGACGCGGCGGCCCGCCGGGTCCAGGCGCGGGTCGAACACCGGCGCCTGCGCGGGCAGCGCCCGCACCTGCCCGGTCGCGAACTCGGCGACGTAGAGCTGCCCGCCGAGGGCGAACACCGCGCGCGCCAGGTCCTGGTCGGCGGCGTACCCGACGATGCCGCCCGCCTGCTCGCGGGCCCGCTCGCGGCGCGCCCGCTCCTCGGCCGGCAGGCTCTCCTCGCCCGGCACGTCCAGCGCGGCCGGGTCGGCGACGAGCCGCTCCTCGCCCGTCGCGGTGTCCAGCGTCCACAGGCAGGTGACCGGGTCGTCGCCGCCGCGGGTGCGCAGGAACGCGACCGAGGAGCCGTCCGGCGCGATCTGGAAGGAGCGCGGGACGCCGAGGGTGAACCTCCGGGTGCGGGCGCTCTGCCGCGGATAGCTGATGCTCATCCCCCGAGTCTGCCAGCCGTCCCGGGCCGCGCGGGATGCGCCCGCGCGCACGGGCGTGGTTGGATCGCGCGAGCGGGGAACGACCCGTGATCGCGGGCAGGCTCGCGTAAGCTCGAAGCTTCGCGGACGAGGGTCTAACAGGGAGTGGTCCATGCCGGAGTTGCAGCCGGGCGATCCCCGGCGGCTGGGGTCCTACGAGATCCTGGAGCGACTGGGAGAGGGCGGCCAGGGCGTCGTCTACCTGGGCAGGGACGGGGGCGGCCGGCAGGCCGCGATCAAGCTCCTGCGCGCCGACCTCACCGAGGACGCCGCGGCCCGCAACCGCTTCATCCGGGAGGCGCAGGCGGCCAAGCAGGTCGCGCGGTTCTGCACCGCGCAGGTCCTGGAGGTCGACATGGCGGGCGACCGGCCCTACATCGCCAGCGAGTACGTGCCCGGCCCGTCGCTGTACGCCCAGATCCGCGCGCAGGGCCCGATCACCGAGGCGTCGCTGGACCGCCTCGCCATCGGCACCACCACCGCCCTCGTCGCGATCCACCAGGCCGGGATCGTGCACCGCGACTTCAAGCCGCACAACGTGATCATGGCGCCGGACGGGCCGCGCGTGATCGACTTCGGGATCGCGCGGGCCCTGGACGTCGGCCAGACCGCCGCGACCAAGGCGATCGGCACCCCGTCCTACATGGCGCCCGAGCAGGTCGCCGGCGCCAAGCTGACCGAGGCCGTGGACGTGTGGGCGTGGGCGGCGACCATGGTGTACGCCGCGACCGGCCGGCCCCCGTTCGGCGACGACACCGTCGTCGCGGTGATCAACCGGGTGATGAACGAGCCGCCGTCGCTGCACGGCGTGCCCGCCGACATGCAGCAGCTCCTCGCGTCCTGCCTGCAGAAGGACCCGGCCCGCCGGCCGACCGCGCAGCAGCTCATGCTCAACCTGATCGGCGCGGCCCCGGCGGCGCAGACCCACCTGGACGACCCGGCGCAGGCCACCACCTTCCTCGCCGAGGGCGAGCACATGGCGGCCGGCGCCGTCGTGCCGCAGGACCCCTACGGCGGCGGCGCCACCCGCGTGTCGCCGGCCGCCTACACCGGCACCCTGCCGCCCGCGCCCGGCTACGCCGACGCCACCCGGGCGGGCGGCTACGCCGGCGCCACCCAGGCGGGCGGCTACGGCGGCGCCACCCGGGCGGGCGGCTACGGCTACGACGACGGCGGTCGCGACGGCCGGTCCCCGTGGCCGATCGTCGCCGCGGTCGGCGCGATCGTGGTGCTCGCCGCGATCGTGTTCTTCGCGATGAAGGGACTCGGCGGGGGAGGCCCCGCCACCGACGACTCCCCGACGCCGAGCGACAGCGTCTCGGCCACCGAGTCCGAGCAGGAGACCGAGTCCAGCGAGCCGGCGCCGACCCGGACGCGGGTCCGGACGCCCACGGCGCGGCCGACCACCCGGGAGCCCACCAGCGAGCCGACCACCAGCGAGCCGACCAGCGAGCCCACCACCAGCGCGCCGTCGACCGAGCCGACCGGCGGCACCGGCGGCGGCGGGACGGGCGGCGACGGCGGCACCGGCGGGACCGGCACCGGCCCCGGCGACGGGACCGGCACCGGCACCGGGACGGGCACCGGCGGCGGCAACGCCCAGTCCCAGTCCCGGTCCGAGGGCGGCAACGGCTGACCGGCGCGTGACGGCAGGGCGGGCATCCGCGCGGGCGCCCGCCCTGAGTACGGTTAGGTCATGACCGAGCCGCGCATCCTGTTCGTCCACGCCCACCCGGACGACGAGACCATCGGGACCGGGGCGACCATGGCCAAGTACGCGGCCGAGGGCGCGCACGTCACCCTGGTCACCTGCACGCTGGGCGAGGAGGGCGAGGTCATCCCTCCCGAGCTGCGCCACCTGGCCGCCGACAAGGAGGACGGGCTCGGCCGGTACCGCATCGGCGAGCTCGCCGCCGCCTGCGCGGCGCTCGGCGTCACCGACCATCGCTTCCTCGGCGGCGCCGGCCGCTACCGCGACTCGGGCATGATGGGCGCCCCCAGCAACGACGACCCGCGCTGCTTCTGGCAGGCCGACCTGGACGAGGCGGCGGGCGGCCTCGCCGAGACGATCCGCGAGCTGCGCCCCGAGGTCATCGTCACCTACGACCGGCGCGGCAACTACGGCCACCCCGACCACATCCAGGCGCACCGCGTCGCCCGCCGCGCCCACGAGCTCGCCGCCGAACCGGGCCCCGGCGGCGACCCGCACCGGGCCCGCAAGTTCTACGCCTACGCGACGCCGCGGACCGTCCTCGCCCGCGCCATCGCGGTCATGCGGGAGGCCAAGCTGCCGTTCGACCGGGTCGCGGGCCTCGACGAGCTCGGCTCGGGCATCCCCGACGGGGAGATCACCAGTGCCGTGGACGCCCGCGCCCACCTGCCCGCCAAGCTGGCCGCGCTGCGCGCCCACCGCACCCAGATCACCGTCGCGCCCGACGGCGCCGGCCCCTACTTCGCGCTGTCGAACAACCTGGCCCAGCAGGCGTTCGGCACCGAGTACTACGTGCTGCTGGACGGCGAGCCCGGCCCGGCCGGGCCCGGCGGCCGCGAGACCGACCTGTTCGCCCGGCTGCCCTGACGCCCGGCTGCCCTGACGTCCGGCTACCCTGACGTCCGTGGACCACGACGAGCAGGCGGCGCCCGCGCCCCCGGCGGCCGGCGCGACCGCCGTCCCCGCCACCGCGCCCGCGCCGCGCCGCGGACCGGACGAGCCGGGGCCGCTGGAGGCGTTCGCCACCGGTGCCGCCTACGCGGTCCTCGCGCTGCTCGGCGCCGCGCTCGGCGTCGTCGGCTCGTTCCTGCAGGGGTTCGGCCCGGCGTTCCTGGCCGTCGCCGTGCTCATCGCCGCGAACGCCGCGCTCGCCTGGCTGGCGGCGTGGGGCATGGGCTCGCGCCTCGGCGGCATCGTCCCGGCCGCGGCGTGGCTCGCGGTCGTGCTCGTCCTCAGCCGGCAGCGGCCCGAGGGCGACCTCGTCGTGCCCGGCACCACCAGCGGCTACGTGTTCCTCATCGGCGGGATGGTGGCGCTCGCCGTCGGGCTCGCCACCTCGCCCGTGGGGCCGCGGGAGCCGGGCGGCTGGCTGACGAGGGGCGCGCCTCCTACCGGCGGGTAGGGTGGGGGCGTTGTGAACGACGAAGCGCCGATCCCCCCGCCCGCGGCGGCCCTCCCCGACGGCCGGCTGTTCCGCGAGGTCACCGGCGCGTTCGCGACCGGCGTGACGGTCGTCACCACGGTGGCGGACGGCGTCGACCACGCCATGACGGTGAACTCGTTCAGCTCGGTGTCGCTGGACCCGCCGCTCGTGATGTTCTGCGCCGAGCGCACCGGCCGCTTCCACGCCGCCGTCCTCGCCGCCGGGTTCTGGGCGGTGTCGGTGCTCGGCACCGGCCACCGGGAGGCGTCCGACTGGTTCGCCGCCCCCGGGCGCCCCCTGGACGACCAGCTCGACGGCTGGCCGACGGTGCGCGGCGCGGAGACCGGCGCGCCGCTGCTGGCGGGCGCGCTCGCCGCGCTGGAGTGCCGCACCCGGCAGGTCCACGAGGCCGGCGACCACAGCATCGTGGTCGGGCAGGTCCTGTCGCTGGACCTGCCCGACCCCGACGCCGAGCCGCTCGTCTTCCACCGCGGCGGCTACCGCGCCCTGGACCGCTAGACCGGACCCGCTAGCGCGCGGCGTCCACCGACGGGTCGGCGGACGGGTCGGCCGGGGCGGTGCCCGTGCCGGCGTCGGCCGCCCGGTAGCGCTTGACCGCCAGGCACGCGGCGGCCGCCAGGAAGATCACGATGATCGGCGTCAGCATCGTCGGCTTCATCGCGTCCACGAACGCGTGCTGGAACACCGCCGCGCCGACCTCCTGGAGCTGGTGCGCCAGCGCGGGCGGGGTGCCCGGCGGCACCTGCTGCGCGTGCTGGCCCGCGCCGACCTCCAGGCCGCCCTTGGCGGACTCGGCGACGCCCTCGACGAACCCCTGCCGGGCCTGCGGCGGCAGCGCCGCGGACCGCTCCACCGCCTGGTCGTGCAGCGCGGACGCGAGCTGGCTCTGCAGGACGGCGCCGACGACGGCGCTGCCGAGCACCGACCCGACCTGCCGGATGGTGTTGTTGACGCCCGACGCGGCGCCCGCGAGGCGCGGCGGGACGTTGCGGGTCGCCTCGGTCGCCATCGGCGCGAACACGCCGCCGATGCCGATGCCGGTGACGATGAACGCCGGCAGGAAGCTCGTCCAGTCGGTGCCGACGTCGGCGATCGCGACGATCCACACCATGCCGAGGCCGTAGAGGAACAGGCCGCCCATGAGGATGAACCGGCCGCCGTAGCGGTCCGACAGCTTGCCCGCGACGGGCGCGAGGAACATCGACACGAGCGACGACGGCGCCATCACCAGGCCGGCCTTCAAGGCGCTGTAGCCGAGCACCGACTGCAGGTAGAACGACAGCGGCAGGAACATGCCGATCATGCCGATGGACACGGCGGCGCCGACGAAGTTCAGCACCGAGAAGTTGCGGTCGCGGAACAGCCCGAACGGCACGAGCGGCTCGGCGTCCTGCTTGGCGCGCTGCTGGAGCAGGAACGCCGCGAGCAGCGCCGCGGCGGCGCCCATGAGGCCCCAGATCCAGCCGTTCCAGTCGTACTTCTCGCCCTCGGTGAGCGCGAACACCAGGCAGAACAGCGACGCGGTCGCGAGGAGGACGCCGAGCACGTCGAAGCGGTGCTTCACGCCCCGCTGGTGGCCCGGCAGGATCGGCACGGCCATCGCGAGGACGAGGATCCCGACCGGCAGGTTCACGAAGAAGATCCACCGCCAGTCCAGGGCGCTCACCAGCAGGCCGCCGATGGTCGGCCCGGCGATCGTGGACACGCCCGCGACGGCGCCCCACACGCCGAGCGCGGCGCCGCGCCGCTCCGGCGGGAACGTCGCGATGATGATCGACATGGTCTGCGGCATGAGCAGCGCCGCGCCGAGGCCCTGCACGGTCCGCGCCGCGATGAGCTGCGCGGGGTCCTGGGCGAGGCCGCAGGCCAGGCTCGCCAGCGTGAACAGCGCCACGCCCGCGATGAACAGGTTCTTCTTGCCCCACAGGTCGCCGAGGCGGCCCGCGGTGATGAGCAGCACCGCGAGCACGAGCACGTAGGCGTTGACGACCCACAGCACCTCGTCCAGCGAGGCGTGCAGCTTGTCGACCATGCTCGGCACGGCGATGTTGACGATGGTGAGGTCCAGCAGGGTCATGAAGAACCCGAGGGACAGGGTGAGCAGGATCGCCCACGGGTTGCCGCGCCACCTGGTCACGGTGCCTCCTCGGCTCGGGGGGTGCGATGGGTCATGGTGAGGTCCTTCCAGGACAGCCGGCCCTCGACGAGGTCGGCCGCCAGGCCGCGGGTGAACTCCAGCTCGGCGCGGACGCGGGCGATCTCCAGCTCGGCGTCCAGCAGCTGGTGCCGCAGCACCCCGATCTCCCGGACGGAGTCGTAGGTGGCCCGCAGCGAGGCGAGCCGGCCCTCCAGCGCGACCGCCCGGCCGCGCAGCTGCCGCGCCACCTCGTCCTCGGGGAGCATGCCGGCGAACGCCAGCGCCGTCCCGTAGAGGGGGAACTCCTCGACGGGGTTCTTCAGCAGATCGGCGAGGCGGATCGCGGCGGCGTCCCGCCCCGCCGTGGTGATCGCGTAGACGGTGCGCTCGGGGCGGCGGCCCGCGCGGGCGGTCTCCACCGGCTCGATCATGCCGGTCGCGGCGAGCCGCTCGACGGTGTGGTAGAGCGACCCGTGGGTGACCTTCACCGCGTGGTCGTAGTAGTGGTCGCGCATGCGCTGCTGCATCTCGTAGGGATGCATGGGGCCGGCCTCCAGCATGTGGAGGACGGCGAGCGCGAGCGGGGTCAGCGGTCTGGACATATCAGTCGATGCTTCGATGTCGGAGTGGATTGATCCACTTAGACTAATCCACTCCGACTGGTATGGCATCCCGTTATCCACCCGATGTGGCACACGCGACACCACTGGGGACGCCGCCGCGTCCCGGCCGGGGCATCGGGTCGCCAACGGCGCCCCAAATGCGGTCCTCGCCGAGCGCGGCGGGGCGCCCGCGCGGCGCGGCCTGGCTACGGTCCGGAAACCATGCGAGTCGCAGTCTCGGGCAGGTCCCTGCAACCTCACGCCGGGCAGCCCCACCCCGGCGGCGGGCCGGCCTACGCCGGACCGTTGTACGAGCGGCTCGGCGCGCTCGGCGTGGACGCCGGCGTGCTCGTCCCGCCCATCGTGCGCGGGCCCGCCCGAGCCCTGGCGTACGCGGTCGCCGACGGCCTGGTGTGGCCGCGCCGCTGCCGTATGGACATGCTGCACTATCCCGGTGACACCGGCGCCCTCGTCCCCGCCCGGATCCCGGTGGCCGCGACCGTCCACGGCCTGCCGCCGCGGCGCCCGGCGGGGCCGCGCGGCGCCGCCCGCGAGCGGCTCTGGTACCGGCGGGTCGGCGGCCTCCTCGACGTCGCGGACGCGGTGATCACCGCGTCGGAATTCGCCGCCCGCGAGGTCCACCGGGTGTTCGGGGTGCCCGCCCGCCGCCTGCACCCGATCCCCTACGGCCTCGACGCCGCCCGCTTCCACCCGGGGGCGGGCGGGGACGCCGAGCGGCTCGCGCCGCTCCGCCTGCCGCCGCGCTACGTGCTGTTCCTCGGCGCGCTCGCGCCGCGCAAGAACGTCCCGCTGCTCGTCGAGGCGACCGCCCGGATCGGTGTCCCGCTGGTGGTCGCGGGCCGCCCGGCGCCCGGGGACGGGGCCCTCGCGCGGGTGCTGGACACCGCCCCGCACGTGCGGCGCCTCGGGACGGTGCCCGGCCCGCTCGTCGCGCCGCTGCTGCGGGGCGCCGCGGCGCTCGCGCTGCCGTCCTCGCACGAGGGGTCGGCGCTGCCGGTCCTGGAGGCGATGGCCTGCGGGACGCCCGCGGTCGTCTCCGGCCGGGGCGCGCTGCCCGAGGCCGCCGGGGGAGCGGCCCGGACCGTCCCCGACCTGTCCCTCGGCAGCCTGGTGTTCGCGCTCGGGCAGGTGCTCGGCGACGCCGGCTGCGCCGCCGAGCTGCGCGACGCGGGCCTCCGCCGCGTCCGGGACCTGACGTGGGAGCGCGCCGCCGCGCGCCACCACGAGGTGTTCAGCGGGCTGGTCGGGTGACCGCCGCCCCCGGCGGGGCGGGCGCGGGCAGCAGCACGTCGTAGACGCCCTCGGCGCGGCCGACGGCCTCGTGCAGGTGCCGGGCCGTCTCGGACCAGCGGCCGCGCGCCGCCGCCAGCAGTGCCGTCCCGAGGGGGCGGACGATCGCGCGCGTGCAGGCGTAGCCGCCGTAGTGGCGCCGGTGGACGCGGCCGGTGCCGCGCGCGGCGTGCCGCGCCTCGGCGCGCAGCGCGGCCTCGTCGAGGGCGGCGGGCCGCTCGTGGACGCGGACGCGCGGGTCGTACACGACGGTGGCGCCCCGGCGGAGGCCGCGCAGCAGCAGGTCGGTGCCGGCGCCCGAGTGCCAGGGCGAGCGGCCGCCGGGGCCGAGGTTCTCGTCGAACCCGCCGACCGCCCGCAGGTAGCCGGCGGTGAAGAAGCAGGCCCCGCCGGGCGCGTGCGTCCACACCGTCCGCGCGTCGAGGGGGCGGCGGTCGGGGCCGGCGGCGGGCCGGACGGGCGTCCCGGCGGGGTCCAGCAGGCGGCCGGAGACGGCGTCGCAGCCGCGCGCGACGGCGTCGGCGGCGAGCGCGAACGCGTCCTCGGCGTACCAGGCGCCCTCGTCGGGGAAGACCAGGAGGTCGGGCGTCTCGGGCAGGGTGGCGGTGGCCGTCCCGCCGCCGCGCGCCTCGGCGGCCAGGATCGACTCCAGGACGCGGATCCCCGACGGCCGGGCGTGCGCGGAGCGGTCGTAGAGGCCGAGTTCGGCCAGGCCGTCGTTGCGGGCCGCCGAGACGCTCCCGGCGGACGCGATCCGCCGCACCGGCAGCCGTCCGGCGTGCTCGGCGACGACGGCGGCCGCGTCCGGGCCGGCGGTCCGGTCGGCGACGACGACGGCGGCGGGCGGCGCCGACTGCGCGGCGAGCGACTCCAGCAGGCGCGCCAGCGGGGCGGGCCCGCCGGAGGCGGTGGCGACGACCGCGACGCGCGGCCCGGTGCGGCTTGCGGACGGCATGTGATCATTGTGGGCGGCCGGGCCGGGACGGCGGCGCAGGGCGGAACGCGCGTGTCGTCCGGAAACGCGCGCCCCGCCCCGGCCCCCTCGTGCTCGGGTCAGCCCTTGAGGGCGGCCTCGAACTGGTCGAGCGCCCAGTCCAGGTCCTCGCGGCTGATCACCAGCGGCGGGGCGAGCCGGATCGTCGTCTCGTGCGTCTCCTTGGCCAGCACGCCGAGGTCCTTCAGCCGCTCGCTGACCGGCCGGGCGAGGCTGTGCAGCTCCACGCCCGCCCAGAGGCCGCGCCCGCGCACCTGGCGGACCAGGTCGCCGGGCAGCGCGCCGAGCCGCTCGTGCAGGTGCGCGCCGAGCTCGCGGGAGCGCTCCTGGAACTCGCCGGTCTTCAGGATCGCGATGACCTCGCGGGCGACGGCGCAGGCGAGCGGGTTGCCGCCGAACGTCGAGCCGTGCTGGCCGGGCTGGAACACCCCGAGGACGTCGCGGTCGGCGACGACCGCCGACACCGGCACGATGCCGCCGCCGAGCGCCTTGCCGAGGATGTAGACGTCGGGGACGACGTCCTCGTGCTCGCAGGCGAACGTGGCGCCGGTCCGGCCGAGGCCGGTCTGGATCTCGTCGGCGATCATCAGGACGCCGCGCTCGGTGCACAGGTCGCGGACCTGCCGCAGGAACCCCTCCGGCGGGACGATGACGCCGGCCTCGCCCTGGATCGGCTCGATCAGCACGCCGACGGTGTTCTCGTCGATCGCCTGCGCCAGCGGCCCGATCTCGCCGTAGGGGACGGTGCGGAACCCCGGCGTGTAGGGGCCGTAGGACAGCTTGGCGACCGGGTCGGTGGAGAAGCTCACGATCGTCGTCGTGCGGCCGTGGAAGTTGTGCTCGAAGGTGATGATGTTGGCCTGCCCGTCCGGCACGCCCTTCACCTCGTAGCCCCACTTGCGGGCCGTCTTCAGCGCGGTCTCCACGCCCTCGGCGCCGCTGTTCATCGGCAGCACCATGTCCTTGCCGCACAGCTCGGCGAGCTCGGCGGCGAACGGCCCGAACTCGTCGTGGTCGAACGCGCGGCTGACCAGGGTCACCCGGTCGAGCTGCCGCTTGGCGGCCGCGGTGAGCCGCTCGTTGGCGTGCCCGAAGTTGACCGCCGAGTAGGCGGACAGCATGTCCAGGTACCGGTTCCCCTCGACGTCGGTCACCCAGGCGCCCCGCGCCTCGGCGATCACGATCGGCAGCGGGTGGTAGTTGTGCGCGCTGTGCTCCTCGGACAGGGCCCGCAGCTCGTCGGATCGGGTCACGACTCTCCTTCGCTCGCTCGGCCCGGCCGGGCGGCCGGGAACGCTGGTCGCACCGGCGGGTCCGCCGGTGGCCGAGGGGGGCGTGCGGATCGCGCGGAACCGGTGGGCGGCGATCCATGACCCAGCGTATGTTCGGGTGCAACGAGCAACCAATGACGAAAACCGACTTGGGGGGAGTTGTTTGTTGCGTCTTGACGAACTGGACCGTCGAATCGTTGCGTCGCTCCTGGAGAACGGGCGGGCCTCGTTCGCGCAGATCGGCGCCGAGGTGGGGCTGTCGGCCCCGGCGGTGAAGCGCCGCGTCGACCGGCTGCGCGCCGACCGGGTCATCACCGGGTTCGCCGCCGTGGTGGATCCGGCCGCGCTCGGCTGGACGACCGAGGCGTTCATCGAGATCTACTGCACCGGCGCGACCTCGCCCGAGGAGATCTACTCCAGCATCCGCAAGCATCCCGAGGTCGTCGCCGCCTACACCGTGAGCGGCGACGCGAGCGCCCTCGTGCACGTGCGGGCCCGCGACATCCAGCACCTGGAGCAGGTGCTGGAGCGGCTGCGCCGCGAGGACAACATCACCGCCACCAAGACGGCGATCGTCCTGTCGCGCCTCATCGGCCGCCCGACCGACGCCCCCTCCCCGGCCGCGACCGTGACCGCCTGACCCGTCCGGCCGGGTCAGTTGCCGGTGGCGGGGGCGCCCTGCCAGACGGTGAGCTCCAGCAGCATCGTGGGCGGCGGCCCGCCGTAGCCGATCACGTGGATGAGGCCGACGCGCCCCGCCGCCGTCAGGACGCAGAGCAGGCTGCCCGGCGGGACGTCGTCGCGCCAGGCGCTGGTGAAGTAGCGCGTCTCGCCCGTGCACGCCTGGTAGCCGCCCGCCGTCCCGGGGTCGAGGAGCGCCATGCGGTCGGCCGACAGGAACGAGTGCGCGAAGGTGAAGTCGCCGCGCACGCCGGGCTGGGCGGGCGCGCCGCTGAAGGTCAGCGTCTGCCCGTCGGACAGGTCGATGCGCGGGTAGTGGCCGAGCTGCTGCCCGGGTTGCGGCGCGTTCGGGGCGCCGCCCGGCGCGCCCGTCCCGCCCGGCGGGGACGACGACGGCGGCGGCGGCGCGCTCGACGCCTCGTGCGGGGCGGCCACGCCGTTCCCCTCGCCGCCGCCGTCGCCGATGCCGAACACGAAGTAGGCGACGGCGAGCGCGACGATCACGGCGAGCAGGACGGCCAGCGCGGTCGCGCCCGCGCCGAGCCCGACGAGCCAGCCCGCCGGGCCGGGCGACCGCGCCGCCAGGCCGCCCGGCGGCGGCATCGGCGCCTTCGGGAAGCCGTGCAGGTGCTCGGGGATCTTCGGCTGGTAGGGGGCGGCGTCGGCGTAGGCGGGCAGCCGCCGCATGACGTCCTCGGGCAGCCACGGCCCGGACGCGCCGGCGTTCAGCGGCGCGAGCTCGGCGAGCAGCTCGCGCAGCCCGGGACGGTCGGCGGGGTCCTTGGCGAGGCAGCGGGCGACGAGGTCGCGCAGCTCCTCGGGGCAGCCCTCCAGGTCGGGGTCGCCGTGCCCGACGCGGTCCACCAGGTCGGCGGCGGTGCCGTCGCCGAACGGCGGGCGCCCGGTCGCGGCGAACAGCGCGACGCCGCCGAGCGCGAACACGTCCAGCGGCGGCGCGGGCGGCTCCCCGTCCAGGTGCTCGGGCGCCAGGAAGCGGAGCGCGCCGGGCTCGACGTCGGCGCGGGTGACGCCCGCGGCGGCGGCGGCGCGCGCGATCGACGCGTCGGTGACGTGCGCGCCGTCCTCGGCGAGCAGCACGTTCGACGGCTTCAGGTCGCCGTGCACGATCCCGGCCTCGTGGAACGCCGCCAGGGCCTCGGCGACGCCCGCGACGAGCAGCCGCACCGACGCGACGGGCAGCGGCCCGGTCGCGGCGACGGTGTAGGCCAGCGACGGGCCCGGCACGTGCTCGGCGGCGATCCACGGCGCCGGGTCGTCGGCCCCGGCCGCGACGACGGCGGCGACGCGCGGCCCGCGCACGCGGCCCGCCGCGGCGGCCTCCTGCGCGAGGAGCCGCCGGAACTCGGGGCGGACGGCGAGCTCGGGGCGCGCGAACGTCACCGCGAACCGGCGGTCGTCGCCGAGGCCCGCCAGGTACGCCCGCCCGCCGCTGCCCGCGCCGATCAGGGCGAGCAGCCGGTACGGGCCGGCGGCGCGCGGATCGTCGGGCCGCAGCGGCTCGTAGACCGGGACGGGGGCGGGCATGCGACCTCCATGGGGGGCGGTGGGACATTCCTACCGAAGCACGTCGGCGCTTGTCAGGACTTCGCCGGGTAGTTACCGATCGGTAGGCTGCGGTCATGGACTTCGCGACCGCTGACCTCATCGACGACTTCGGGGACGAGCTGCGCAGCTGCGAGACGCAGTTCCGCGCGTACGGGGGCCGCGCCGCCTTCGCCGGGCCGGTCCGCACGGTGCGCTGCCACCGCGACAACGGCCTGGTGAAGAAGCTGCTCAACACCCCCGGGGAGGGGCACGTGCTGGTGGTGGACGGCGGCGGTTCGCTCGCGTCCGCGCTGATGGGCGACCAGATCGCGGCGGCGGCGGTGGCGAACGGCTGGGCGGGCGTGGTCATCAACGGCGCCGTCCGCGACGTCGCGGTGCTGCGCACCCTGGACCTCGGCGCGAAGGCGCTCGGCTCCAACCCGCGCAAGAGCGCCAAGGACGGCGCGGGCGAGGTCGACGTGACCGTGGAGTTCGGCGGCGCGCAGTTCCGCCCCGGCGACTGGCTGTACGGCGACGAGGACGGCGTCGTCGTCGCGGCGCGCGAGCTGCCGCGCGGCTGAGCCGTCCGAACCGGGCGGGGGTTGCCATACCGGCGGCCCCCGCCTCGTCCATTCCGGCCGTTGATCGGGCCGCGGGGGTCTCCTACGTTTTCGGCATCGTCTGAGACAGGGGAGACATGCGAGCGCACCACGGCCTGGTGGCCGCCGCCGCGATCCTGCTGACCGCAGTCCTCGCGGCGCCCGCCACGGCAGACCCCCGCCCCTCCGCCCCGAAGCCCACCGCGAACCCCTGGCAGATGCGGCACTGGCCGCGGACCCAGCCCTGGCAGCGCGGGCAGGACGCCCGCACCGCGGCCGGACCCCGCGCGATCGACCCGCAGAACTACGAGCTGCCCGACACCATGACCTGGGACGACTACAAGAAGATCCCGGGCACGAACTGGGCCGACCCGGCGGTGAAGGGGTCGGTCCGCAACTTCAAGGGCGCCGTCGTCCTCGTCGATTATCCGAACCAGGACTTCGTCATCACCAAGCCGAAGAACTCCACCATCTTCGGCAACCCGTCGTCGGTCGGCGACGTGCCGCGCGACCAGGTCCCGGCCTTCTACCAGGACTTCCTCAACAAGCCGCAGGACCTGAACCACGGCCACACCCTGCACGAGTACTGGATGGAGGACTCCGGCGGCCGCTACGGCGTGGACCTCACCGGCTACGGCGTCTACCGGATGCCGCACAAGGACCACGAGTACGGCGTCGACGGCTTCCAGCAGGGCACCGGCTGCCCCGCCGGGGACACCTGCAACCGCGACATCCGCGCGGACGCGCGCGCCGCCTGGCTCGCCGACGTCGGCGCCGACGTCGCCGCCCAGTACGACTTCGTGTTCTTCCTGTCGGCCGGCCAGGACGAGTCGTCCACCTGGCAGGAGTTCGGCCAGATGAAGTTCGCCTCGCCCGAGGCCGTCCCCGCCGAATGGGGCCCCGGCGACCCCGCGCTGCCGAACTGGGTGAAGACCCGCTACGTCGACTGGACGTCCTGGCAGGCCGGTTCGACGATCTGGCCGAACGCCGTCACCGGCAGCTCGACGCAGGCCGAGAGCTCGGGCATGGCGGTGTTCGCGCACGAGTTCAGCCACATCCTCGGCATCGGCGACAACTACAACAACCCCTACAGCGTTCCCCCCAGACGCGATTACAACGGCCCGTGGGACATGCTGAGCCGCGGCAGCTTCAACGGGCCGGGCGGCCCGCACAGCCGCTGGACGATCCCGGCGGTGAGCGGCGCGTCCATGGGCTCGCAGCACATGCTGCGCAACAAGCTGAAACTCGGCATCGTCGACCCCGCCAAGGTGCTCCAGCTGACGCGCGACGGGATCGCCTCCTCCGGCGTCGTCGTCGCGACCGTCACCGCCCGCGAGGTCGAGCCGGGGAGCGGCGGCCTCACCGGCGTCAACCTCAAGCTCGGCGACGGCGGCGACAGGAGCCCGGCCTGCGACACCGCCGCCGACCCGATGTGCGACGGCGGGCGGTACGACAACTACACCGTCGAGGTCGTCGACCGGATGGGCTTCGACTCCTTCACGCCCGACTCCGGCGTGCTGCTCGCCAAGACCAAGGACCGCGACAGCGCCCCGTTCATCTGGATCGAGGACGCGAACCCGCAGGACATCGACAAGGTCGACTTCGTCCGCCCCGACGGCACCCCGCAGAAGATGACGATCGGGGACTACCGGCAGCTCGCCGACGGCCTCTTCCACGCCGGCACGAACTCCGGCAGCCAGTACGAGTACGTGGACGAGGCCAACCGCCTGCACTTCTACGTCCTGGACGTCAGGCGCGACCGCAAGGGCGTGCTGTCGTACACGATCGCCGTCCGCTCCCTGGACGGCGCGGGCCCGCAGGCGCGCGGCGTCCGGCTCAGCCCCGGGCTCGCGGTGCCCGCCGGGGGCGGCTGGCGCAAGTGCACGATGGTGCTGCGCAACAGCGGGCAGGCCGGGACCGGCTACGCCGCGTCCGACGTGTACCGGCTCAAGGCGGCGGTGACCGGCCGCGGCTGGACGGCCGTCGTGCCCAACGCCCTCGCCACCGCGAAGGCGGGGCGGCTCACCACCGTCCAGGTGTGGGCGAAGCCCGGCGCGGGCGCGAGCCGCACGGCGCGCCTCGGCCTGACCGCCGCCTCCGAGAGCGACCCGACCAAGACCGCCACCGGCGGCTGCGCCCTGCGCTGAGCCGCGCCGGCGCCCGGACCCCAGCTCCGCTGGGGTCCGGGCGCCGGGACGGCCGCGGCGGCCGCCGGGGTGCGGCGCTCCATCGCCACGCCCACCGCGACCGTCCCGAGCGCGGCGACCGCCATCGCCGCGCCCACCTATGCCACCGACGGGTAGCCGAACCCGGCGGTGAGGGCGATCGCCGCCGACGACGCCACGACCCCGGACAGGCCGATCACCAGCGTCCGGACGGGGCGCGCGTCGGCGATCCGGCCGCCGACCGCGATCCCGGCGAGGGAACCGGCGCCGAACAGCGCGAGCACGGCCGGCACCCACCGCTCGTCCAGGCCCGTCGTGTCCTCCAGCAGCGCGCCGAGGTAGGCGAACGTCGCCATCGTCGAGCTGAACGACAGCGCGGCCGTGCCGTAGGCGGCCCGCAGGCCGGGCCGCGCCATCGCGCGCAGCTCGTCCCCGACGCGCGGCACCGCCTCGCCCTCGGGACGGCCGCCGGGCAGCGTCGCCGCCACGCCCGCGATGGCGAGCAGCGACAGCGCCGCCACCGTCCAGAACGCCGTCCGCCACCCGAGCGACTGCCCGAGCAGCGTCCCGGCGGGCACGCCGAGGACGGTCGCGACGGTGACGCCGCCGATGACGACCGCCATCGCCCGCCCGCGCAGGTGCGCGGGCACGAGCCCGACGGCGGCGACCCCGGCGACGCCGAAGAACCCCGCGCTCGCCGCCGCCCCGACCAGGCGCGTCGCCATCAGGAACCCGTAGTCGGAGGTGAGGGCGCCCGCGACGTGCGCGGCGGCGACGACGGCGAGGAAGGCGACCAGCGCCGTCCGCCGCGCCCACCGCAGCGGGGCGAGCGCCAGCGCCGGCGCGCCCACGACCATGCCGGCCGCGTAGCCGGAGATGAGCAGGCCCGCCGCCGGGACGGACACGCCGAGATCGGCGGACAGGCCGGGCAGCAGCCCGGCGAGCATGAACTCCGACGTGCCCTGCGCGAAGATCGCGAACCCGAGCAGGTGGACGGCCAGGGGCATGGGGGGCTCCTCCATTTTGGATCGTCCGGTTCAAAACGTGGGCATGGTGAAGCGCGGCCGTTCCCGGCCCGGTTCAGAACAGGTGCAGCGCGCTCCTCGCGACGGCGTCCAGCTCGCCCGCCCGCCTGCCGCGCTCGAACGCCGCCCGCAGGGCCTCCAGGCGCCACAGGTAGTCGCGGTGCAGGACCGCCGCGACCTCCGGGTCGCGGGCGCGAGCTCGATGCCGGTGTTGACGACCAGGCAGCCGAGGTGCTCGCCGCCGCTCTCCTCCTCGACCAGCCGGGCGAGCATCGTCGCGACCTTCTCCCGGACGGGCGCGTCGCCGTCCATCAGCTCGGCGGTGGCGGCGTTGCGCTCGTCCATTTGACATCCTCTGCGCCCTAAAGGACGGAGATTCCCTCCACGCTGCGCGTGGAATACGCAACATCCGGGTGGGTTACCGCTTCGTTGCGTGCCGCCAGGACGGGTCCCGGTCTTATGTGCGCTCCACGGTCGTTTAGCTCTCCGCCTGTCCGGCGGCGAGCACGTTGATGGCGGCGTTGACGTCCCGGTCGTGGACGGCTCCGCAAGAGCAGGTCCACGACCGGACACCCAGAGCCGTCTTCTCGTTGATCCGGCCACACTGCGAGCACATGCGGGTAGAGGGGAAGAACCGGTCCACCCGGTGAAAGGTGCGCCCGTAGCGGGCGGCCTTGTACTCCAACATGCCGGTGAAGGACGTCCAGCCTGCATCATGCACGCTCTTGGCCAGGCGGGTCCGGGCCAGGCCGGTGACGCACAGGTCCTCGACGTACACCGCTTGGTTGTCGCGGATGATCTGTGTCGAGAGCTTGTGCTGCCAGTCCCGCCGCGCATCGGCCACCTGCGCATGCGCCCGCGCCACTTTCACGGCGGCCTTCTTACGGTTGTTGCTGCCCCGCTGCTTGCGGGACAGGGCCTGTTGCAGCCGCTTGAGCCTGTGGGCCGCCCGCCGCAGGAACTTCGGCGCCGTGATCTTGGTGCCGTCCGAGAGGACCGCGAAGTGGGTCGGCCCCAGGTCGATGCCGACCTCGGCGTCGACCGGCGGCAACGCCTCATCGTCGCTGGTCTGCACGACGATGAGGCGACGTACCGGCCCGCCGCGTCCCGGATGACGGCCACACTGGAGGGCTCCGACGGCAGCTCCCGCGACCAGCGCACGTCCAGGTCGTCGATCTTGGGCAGCCGCAGCCGTCCGTTGCCCAGGATTTTGAAGCGGCTGTTGCGGGTGAAGCGGATGGCCTGCCGGTTGTCCTTGCGTGACCGGAACCGCGGCGGGGCGACCTTGCGGTTCTTGCGCTTCCCGGTAATCGAGGCGAAGAAGTTGCGGTAGGCGGCATTGAGGTCGGTCAGGGCCTGCTGGAGCACCACCGCCGACACCTCGCCCAGCCACGCCCGCTCCGGTGTGGCCTTGGCCTGGGTGATGACCCGCTTGGACAGCTCGGCGTCCGAGACGTACGCCAAGCCCTGCTCGTGGGCTTGGCGTCGCAGCCGCAGTCCGTCGTTGAACACCACCCGCGCGCACCCGAACGCCCGCGCCAACGTGACCCGCTGACCGGGCCTGGGGTAGACGCGGAACTGGTAGCGGAGCTGCACGGAAGTGACTTCACCGTGTCTTCATGTGACCGAGCTGGTAGATGTCCGTACCGGTAAGAACCGTGTTCTCGCCAGGGACGTCCACGTGGTCTCCATGACCAAGTTCCGGCGCGTGGTGTTCGCCGGCCGGCACCTGGCCCGCACGGGGACGATCACGCGGGATGTGCGCGCCGACCTTCGAGGCCGAGCCGGCCGAGTTCAACGGCGAGAACGACCATCCCCACCCGCCGGCCGACTTCCCGCCCAAGGCGGCGGCCAGGTCGGCCGGCTCCCTCAAGGACATCTCCTCGCGCCGCCCCCGGCAGGAACTCCCCGACCAGGTACGCCATTACTACCGGACCGACAAGCTCTGGTCGGGCTCGTCCATCGCGGGCTCCGCCGGTGGGGCATCGCCGGGCGTCGTCCATCGGTACATCCAGCAACAGAACCGTTCCGGTCAAAGCGCCGCTCGGGCCTGGCGGCCCTCCCGGCGCGCGCCCTCACCCCTGGCCTGAAGGCCGGAGCACCGGCCCGCATCCCGGTAGCGGCGGAGCGCCCGCAGGAACAGCTCGCGCTTGCCGGCGAAGGCGTTGTAGAGGCTGCTCCGCCCGACGCCGGTCACCGCGCAGAGGTCCTCGGTGGAGGTCGCTTCGTACCCGGCGGTCCAGAACGCGCTCAACGGCCCGGCCCTCGTCGAACGCCCGTGGTCGTGCCATGCCTGCACCGCGATACGTTCTAGATAATTCAGTCCAAAACGGTGGCGGGCCGTAGGATCGGCACCGATGATCACAGTGACCGACGTGCGGACCGTCGCTCGCGGGCTGCCCCGCAGTAGCGAGCACTTGATCCGCGACCGGGTGAAGTTCCGCGTCGGCCCGATCGTCTACGCCGCGTTCTCCGCCGACGAGACCATCCTCGGGTTCGCGTTCCCGCGCGAGGAGCGCGCCGCGCTCGTCGCGAGCGAGCCCGCCAAGTTCCACCTGCCGCGCGAGTCCGACCTGCGGTTCAACTGGGTGCACGCCTGGACCGCCGCGCTGGAGCCGGACGAGGCGCGCGAGCTGGTCGTCGAGGCGTGGCGGATGTGCGTCCCGAAGAAGGTGTCGGCGACCGTCCCCTGACTCCGGCTCAGAGTGCGCAACCGCCCTCGCCCGGCATCCGCTGGACGCGCGACGGAACCCACACGCGGGTGACTCCCGGCTCGACGCTGCCGAGCACGCAGTCGAGCGGGCCGTCACCCTCGTGCGGGCCGAGCAGCCGCACCCGCACCGCGTCCCCCGACCGCCGCACCTCGCGGCGGATCCGCGCGTCCATCCGCAGCCCGCCGACGGCGGCGCGGACCTTCGCCTCGTCCACGGCGCCCCCGCGCGGCACCTTCGGCAGCGCCCTGCGCAACGCCTCCACGGGCAGCTCCGGGGCGGGCGGCAGCGGCGCGTAGGTGATCGGCGGGGTGCGGGGGCAGGGCACCTCGTCCGGGGCGCGGTCGTACTCGGCGCGCGGGCCGAAGCGCAGCTCGAAGCAGCGCTTCACGGCGACCGGCTGCGGATCGGCCCAGCCCTGCGACGCGGTGCCCGCCAGGCGGATCACCACCCGCACGTCGCCGGTGCCGGACGCCCGCATCACTTCCACGTCCCGGACCCGCGCGGTCCGCCGGCCCGCCTCCTCGGCCGTGACGGCCGCGGAGTCGTAGACGATGTGCGCGACGAGCGCGGCGCGGTCGGCCGCCCGGTCCGCCGCCCGCCCCTCGGGGGAGGCGCAGCCCGCGGCGGCGAGGACGGCGGCGACGATGACGGTCTTCCGGTGCATGGCGGCCATCCTGCGCGGCGCGCCGGGCCGCCGGCATCCGCTCGGATACTCAGATCGGCTCAGGGGCGCGGTACCAGCGTCACCGCGACCGGCCGGTGGTCGGACGCCCGCACGTCCGGGGCGACCGCGTCCCGCCCCGCCAGGCCGGGCGTGACGAGGACGTGGTCGATCTGCTGGACGGGCCGCGCCACCGCCGGGGAGGTGAACAGCGGCCGGGCCGGGGCGAGCGCGTCGGTGAGCCCGGCGCCGAGCAGCACCGTCCACGGCGGCTCGCCCGGCTGCAGGTTGAGGTCCCCGGCCAGCACCACCTGGCGGCCTCCCGCCGCGGCCTCCCGCACGATCCCGGCGAGCTGCCGGGCCTGCCCGAGATCGGACCAGCCATCCGGCGGCTGCGTGTGCGTGGCGACGACCGTGAGGATCCGGCCCTGCCAGACCAGGTCGACCGACAGCGCCTGCGCGCCCGTCGGGCCGCCCTTCACCAGCGGCGCGTTCCGCGACCGCACGACCGGCAGGTCCGTCAGCAGCGCGTCGCCCCACACCTCGTCCCCGGCGGGCGCCCACACCGCCCGCCGGAACCCGAGCCGCTCGCGGAGCAGCTCCAGGTTGTCGCGGGCGCCGTTCAGCAGCCACGCCCGGTCCACCTCGCTGAGCACGACGACGTGCGGGCGCAGGGCGCGCAGCGCGTCCGCCTGCGCCGCCACCGACATCGTCCCGTTCATGCCGTAGCCCATGCGGACGTTGTAGGCGGCGACGCGGAGACCGCCCGGCGCGGGCGTCCACCCCGGCGCGTCCCCGCGCCAGAGCGGCACCGCCGCGACCGCCGCGACCGTGACGAGCGCGGCCCCGGCCACGGCGGCGCCCGCCTTCACCTCCCGCGCACCGCGCCGCACGGGGACCAGCACCAGCAGCGCGGCGACGACCGGCACCCACCGGTTGGGGACGCCCAGGTCGTAGGCGGAGTAGTAGGCGAAGACCAGCAGCACGAACAGCAGCCATCCGCCCGCCATCGCCAGTCCGCGCCGACCCGGGCGGCCGTCGCCGGGCGCGCCCGCCGCCCAGCCGAGGCAGCCCGCGAGCGCGAGTTGCCCGACGACCTGCGCGGCGACCGTCCACGCGGGGGAGACCCCGTGGATCCCGTCCTCGGTCGCCCGCCCGAACGCGAACCCGAGCGCCGACAGCACCAGCAGCACGGCGGGCACCGCCGGATGCCGCGTCCAGAACCGGGGCCGCGCCGCGACCGCGACCGACAGGACCGCCGCCACCGCGACCCACCCCGCCCACACGCCGCTCGCCTGCGCGTGCGCGGCGTTCCCGGCGTACAGGCCCCACAGCAGCACGGCGGGACCGGCCGCCAGCCACATGCCCGGCCTCCCCGGTCCGGCGTCGGGCCGCGCCCGCACCGCCGCCACCAGGAACAGCGCCGCGTACGCCACGACCGGCACCCACGGCAGCCATCCGCCCCGCCACACCAGATCGACGCCCTCCAGCGCCGCGTGCACGGCCGTGGACGCCGCCAGCCCGCCGACGAACCCGACCATCGCGGGCGCCGCGGCGCCGTCCATGGCCGTCCCGACCAGCCACACGAGCCCGCCGAGCAGCCCGACACTCGCCGCGTAGAGCTGCAGATCGCCGCCGTCCGCCCCTTGCAGAACGAGCCGCGCCGCAACCAGCACCCCCGCACCCGCGAGCGCCGCCCACCGGGCCGGAACGGCGCGGGCGAGCGGCACCACCAGCAGCGGCACGACGAACCAGACCAGCGCGTAGGCGCCCATCTGCTCGGCGGGCGTCTCGCCGGCGCGGCCGAACAGGGTGATGAGCGAGGGCAGGAAGACGCGCAGCACGTCCGCCAGCACCACGACCCCGGCGAGCACATCGAACCGCAGCCGCATCCCGCATCCTCCCCGCACGCCGACGTGAAGGATTCTCACGTGTGTGAGCGGCGTCACGCAAGCCCCGGCCGGGCGGCGCCCACCCCGACGCGAACGGCCCGGCATCCCCACGGGAGCCGGGCCGTTCGCGCGAGACCTCAGGACGCCTTCACGGCCCTCACCAGGGACGCCAGCGACACCCGGTCCACCACCAGGTGACCGGCCTCGGGGGCCTTGCTGTCGCGGACCCCCACGGACACCCCGAGGTCCGCCAGCTCGACGCAGTCCGCACCGTCGTGGCCGGAGTGGCTCGACTTGCGCCACCCGATCAGCCGATCTTCCATCGTTCCTCCGCCGTCTGCCGGATGAGCGCCCCCGACATGTCCGCAGGAAGCGCGTACGTCGCCAACTCCGTGAACCGCTCGTTGAGCATCTCAAGATCAGACCGGCCGTCCAGGATCTGCCCGTGCGGTTCGGCCTCAGCGTACGCGACCTCCTCCCCGCCGGGAAGGCGCGCCAGGACGAAGGCGCCCAAGTGGCCAGGGTGGGGCGAACCGTCCGGAAGAACCTGGATCGCCACTCGGGAGGAGATGGAATCCGCGAGGTGCAGAAGCTGCGCGTACATGATCTCCGGCGAGCCGACCCGGTGCCACAGGATGTGCTCGGGAACCAGGTACACGATCCGAGGCGGTGTCTCCCGGGTCAGGACATCCCGCCGCCGCATACGGGCTTCGACCTTGCCCACGTCCCCGTACAACTGGGTTTCCGCATACTCGCGGATCTGGAACAGGCCCCAGACGGCGAGGGGCTGAAAGGCGCGAAGCAGCTCCGCTCGGCCTTCCCGCTGCGGCCACTGGACGAAGTGATCGGGGAAGGCGGGCGCCCGCCCGTCGAACAGCCCGACATGCAACCGGGTCAGCGCCCCACCCGTGCTGAGGGCGCCGTCCGTCAGTTCGGCGAACACCAGGTCGCAGCCCACGAGACCGCGCTCGATCTCGGAGATCGTGGACGCGCCGAACGGGATCATGTCGGCCAGACCTCGCAGGCTCAGCTCCGCGGCCTCCCGGTGGAACCTCACCTCGGATCCGAACAGGTGGCGGGGACCGGCGTTGGGAGTGAGCTTGTGCGGGAGCATCGGCGCCTCCGGGGGTGTGCGGGCCGTGTTCGGGATGTCTCTGCGCGCTGTCTGAACGATTCCGGGAGGAACTACAAAACGTTCCCGGACGACGACTCTGTGTCGTCAATCATCCCTCGAAAGCGCACTCTCGGCCAGAGGAGCAGCCGAAACGGAGGGGCCATGCACGCCGAGGTGATCGTGTCCAAGGTGGAAGAGCTGGCCGGGGCCCGCGCGGCGGCGGCCGTCTGGGCCGAGAAGGTCGGGGCCGACGCCGACCAGGTGAAGGTGATCGTCTCGGAGCTAGCCGGCAACGCTTTGATCCACACCAACAGCACGGCCGTCACCGTCCGCGCCTACGTCGCGGACCGGGGGCCGGTCCTGGAGGTGTGGGACGAGTCCGAGACACTCCCCGTGATCCACCGCTTCGACGACCCCGACGCCACGAGCGGCCGCGGCCTGGCCATGGTGCAGATCATCGCCCGCACCCTGAGCTGGCGCCCGGTATCAACCGGCGGCAAATGCGTCACCGCCGTCCTCCGCGCCTAACAGCACCGCCCAGCGACAACAACCAACGAACGAGCCCCACCCCTGAACAGGCGAGGCACGCGCGGCACGCCCCCACCCCGCTCGCCAACGACCTGCCCGCAGCGCCGCAGCCCCCTCGACAGCCTCCACGAAGGCCCACAACACCGCCACGGGCGGCCCCGCGTTTAACCGGTAAGGCACCACGCCCCACGCCCGCCTAGTCCACCTGAGCGGCCCGGCCAAACCGGCCTACGCCCGCGCCCTGCCGTCCCTCACACCCCTGATCGCCGACGCCTGCCCCTGAACGCCACCCTCGGCCTGCCCAACACCCTCCTGACGGACATCGCCAAAGGCCACCACGACCTCCCCGTCCCCACCGTCCGCGCCGGACACCTCTGCGAAAAGGAGCTCGCCCTCGTCGCGTCCCCAGCCTGAACCAGCACCGACCCGCAGCAGGCACTCCTGATCGCCTACGCCGACGACCTGCCGACCGTCCGCCGCCACTGGCCCCCGTCGGCACCCGCCTGCCCCGCCGCCGTCATCCCCGACCCACAGGGCATCCACATCGCCGTCCTACCCCGCTATCTCCGCGCCGGGAGCCTCACTGCGCGCCGACCCCGAACACCCACCCCTCAACACGCTCTACCTGGCCCTCCGCCCAGACCCCAGCCCGAGGCAGCCATTATCGTCTACACCCGCCTACTAACAGCAGCCCAAAACCTAGTGATCCACCCGATCAGTTTGATCACGGTCGGCGCGTTGTATTGTTTATCCAATTTTCTGAAGTTGCTTCTCCAAAAGTTCACCAGCTTTCTTTTCGATATCGCTTCCAGATTCCTTCGCAGGTCTTCGGGCCGCGTATACGCTATGGATGATGAGATTTCCATTGATGACGTAATCGTACGCTAGGTGGTAGACGTTGAACTTGGTGGATGAAGGTGGCAGGGTTTGTTTTTCCGTTCCGCTGATGTGCCGCCACCCGTGAATCGTGTTACTGCTTGATGTCCATGTATCGTCATGCGGGAGGAGTGAATACTTCTCCTTGTATTTCTTGGCCGGGATATGCTTCTTCGGGGGGCATTTTTCGACTTTTTCTTGGATGCTGGAAAACGCCTTCGTTGCCGATTCGGCGTCTTTGAAGCGTGCAATGAGTTGTATGTACTGAACCTGACCGCTCCCCTTGTCCGGGTTAACGAACTGGCGGGTCAATATATCCGGCGACCCTGGCAACTTCAGGCCGGAAAGCGAGCACAGGGCAACCTGCTGCTCTTTGAAGGGATCGAGAGCGACGCCGATTTCCTTGACGTCCGACTTTATCTCTTTCGCTTTTATTAGGCCAGTTTTTATTTGCTGTACTGTGTAGGCGGGGGGAGGGGGTGGTGGGGACTGGGGCACGGACGGAGAAGGTGAAGGGCTTGAGGTGGTTTTCTTGTCGGCGCCACAGCCGGCGAGGGAGATGGTAATAATCAGGCAGGCTGCGAATGGCTTCTTCAATTCTCTGACCCCGTGTCTCGTTTTTAATTTCCGTTGTTGGTCTGGATCTCGCTCACCACCAGAGGGGTCTGTGCGGATATCGCGGTGAGATCGTCCAGTACTCCTCCAGCCGCATCACAGTCGGCCCCCTGGCATGTCCAAGACACCGCCCAGGTGATGGACGCGGTGATCTTGTACGTACCGCTCGGTTCCTTTGCAGACGAGCGTTTATAAACGTATGAGCAGCCTCCGGACTTACTGCCGCCACTGTTGCAGGTGATGCTGGTCTCTCCAAGTTGCCAGAGAACCGATTTTGGCGTCGCCACTGCTTGGACCGTTTGTGCGCCGACTGTTATGGGCGGTGTTTCGACTTGGACAAAGCCATCAACCCATAGCGAGGTCCTGAGGCGCACGTAGGTCTTTCCTTGTGGAGACGTATGCACCTGAGGGAGGGGAAGCTGAGCCGATGAGCGGGCTTGCATGGCTAGGTCGATCGTTGCCGGCGCCGCCGGAGCAGGGGGAGGATCGTCCTGGTTGAGAATGGGAAGAAGCGCACCATTTGAACCGTCCAGAGTTCCGGTGCCACCACCGCCGCCGCCGGATCCGCCACCTGTGCCGCCGCCTCCGCCGGAAGTCGAACCGCCGCCACTTTCCACGGAGCAGTTCAGGGCGGCACATGGAGCCGCGTTCGCAGAAAATGTAAAGAGGGCTGGAATCAGCACGATCGAAGCTACGGCAGCGGATCGCCTGACAATGGAAGGCATGGTGCGGCGGAGCGTGGAATGCATAGGGACGGTTCCTTTTCTGTGTACCGTCGATAAGGTGGCGCGGGGTGTTGAATAGGGCTCAACATTTTTTGTCTCTGATGGCATCGGAGACTTTCCAAACACCCGCTGTGTAACGGACGGCCGCCCTATAGGCGAAGGAAGTTCCAGGACCGCCGCCGGTGCGTTTGCCTGTTTTCGCCGAGTAGCGGTAACTGGCAAGTGTGCGTAGGCAATCGGAGATGAAAACCGAGTCTCCGGTCTTGTTGCGGGCGTAGACACGGGGGTTGGAGACGTTCGTGAAGCGCCAGATCTCGCCCTTGGTCTTGGTGCGCTGGACGTCCTTGGTGACCTTGGTCAGCAGGGGGTCCATGGCGACGGCGTCGAGGCCCGTGGGGTCGTTGCGTTCGTAGACCTTCTGGTACATCGACTGGTAGGCGCGGTAGGCGTCCAGGACGGCCTTGTTGACCTGGGCGACGGGGGCCGTCGGGGGGACGGCGGCGGTCGTTCGGGTCGGGGCGTTGGTCATGGCACTGTCGGGGGAGGGGGCCGGGGCGGCGGAGGCGTCCTGGTTCACGGTGCCGCTCGGGCTGAAGGCGCCGCCGGAGGGGTGCTGGGAGCCGCAGGCGGCCGCGGTGAGGGCGGCGGGGGCCAGGACCAGGACGGTGCAGAGCAGGGCCGTTCGCGGGCTCGTGCGTCCTCCGTCAGTGCGGGGACGTACCGGCCGGACGCGCATCGCCATCCCTGATTCGTTCAGTCGACAACGGGGCTGAGCACGCGCGAAAGCTTACAGAGAGGGGTGTTGTGAGAAAAGACATTCGTTGCGGAAAGGTTTCCACCGGTACGGCCCGGTGATCGCTGGCGGTTTGCGGGGTTCTGGGAGCAGCGCAGGTCAGCCGCGGGGTGCGTACATGATGACGGCGACGCCGGCGAGGCAGACGGCGGCGCCCGCGAGGTCGAAACGGTCGGGCCGGTAGCCGTCGGCGACCATGGCCCAGACGAGGGAGCCGGCGACGAACACGCCGCCGTAGGCCGCCAGGATGCGGCCGAAGTGGGCGTCGGGCTGGAGGGTCGCGACGAAGCCGTACAGGCCGAGCGCGACGACGCCGGCGCCCGCCCAGGCGGCGCCGCGGTGCTCGCGGACGCCCTGCCAGACGAGCCAGGCGCCGCCGATCTCGGCGACGGCGGCGAGGGCGAACAGCAGCAGGGAGCGGGCGACGGTCATGGCGTGCGACGTTAGCGGACGGGTTGACCTCCAGCGGGCTTGAGGTTGCAGGCTCGTCCGCAGGTGAAGGGAGGCGCGGCGTGCGTGCTGTGTGGTTGAGGGAGTTCGGCGGCCCCGAGGTGCTGCGCGTCGGGGACGCGCCCGATCCGGTGCCCGGGGACGGGCAGGTGCTGGTGGAGGTCGCTTACGCGAACATCACGTTCGTGGAGACGCAGTTCCGGTCGGGCAGGCCGGGCCCGTTCAAGGCCGAGCTGCCCATCATCCCCGGCAACGGCGTCGGCGGGACGGTGGTGCAGGGGGACGCCGCGCTGTTGGGCAGGCGCGTCATCAGCGCGACGGGCGGTTCCGGCGGTTACGCCGAGCTCGCCGCCGTGGACGCCGCCGGTCTGTTCGAGGTGCCGGACGGGATGGCGCTGGACGACGCCGTGGCGCTGCTCGCCGACGGGCGGACCGCGACGATGATGCTGCGGGCCGCCGAGGTCGCCGCGGGGGAGCGGGTGCTCGTCGAGGCGGCGGCGGGCGGGGTCGGGTCGCTGCTCGTGCAGCTCGCCAAGGGGCGCGGCGCGCACGTCGTGGCGGCGGCCGGAGGCGGCCGCAAGCTGGACGTGGCGCGCGGTCTCGGCGCGGACGAGGTGGTCGACTACCGCGAGGACGGGTGGGCGGAGAAGGTCGGGCTCGTGGACGTGGTGTTCGACGGTGTCGGCGGCGAGGTGGGCCGGGCCGCCTTCGGGCGGCTGCGCGGCGGCGGCCGGATGGTCTCCTACGGCCTCGCGTCCGGTCAGTGGGCGGGCATTGACGAGGCGGAGGCCGAGGGACGCGGCGTCCGGCTGGTGTCCGCGCGGCCGACGTCGCAGCTCGTCAGGGACGCGACCGAGAGCGTGCTCGCCGAAGCCGCCGCCGGGCGCGTCCGGCCCGTCATCGGCCAGCGTTTCCCTCTGGAGCGCGCCGCCGACGCGCATGCCGCGATCGAGCGGCGCGCCACCATCGGCAAGACGCTGCTGGAGGTAAGGCCCGAGGGTTAGGCGGGCGCGACGCGGCTGAGGAAGGACGCGAGGGCCCGCTCGTATACGGCCGGGTCCACGTTCCACGCCTCGGTGTGGTCGGCGCGTGCCGCGAGGTGCGTGACGAGGCCGGCGGGCGCGCGCCGCGCGAATTCCAGGGCGGGCCGGTTGTCGACCGTTCCGTCCTCGGTGGCGGTGTACAGCAGCACCGGCACCTTCAGCGAGGACGCGTAGCGCGTCTGGTCCCACTCGCGCAGCGAGATGCCGATGCGCCATTCCAGCGTCCGTTCGGCGACCGCGGTGACGAAGGACGGCAGGCCGCGCGCGGCGGCCTGCTTGTCCAGCGTCGCGTCCCAGTCCATGACCGGCGAGTCCAGGACGACGCCGCGCACCAGGGACGGTTCGGCGCGCAGCGTCCGCAGCGCCATCGCCCCGCCCATCGACCACCCGTACAGGACGACGCCGGTCGCCCCGTGCGCACGCGCGTACGCGACGGCCGCGCGGACGTCGTGCCATTCGGTGTCGCCGAGGTGGTTCTTGCCATCGGGGGAGGCGGGCGCGCCCTCGTCGTTGCGGTAGGCGATCGACAGCATCGGCAGGCCCGCCGCGTGCACGGTCCGCATGGCCCGCATCGTCTCGGCCTTGTCGGCGTTGTGGCCGTGGACGGCGACGACCCAGGTGCGTCCGGCGGCGGGCAGGTACCAGGCGGGCATGGCCCCGTTCTCGGTCGGATACGTCACGGCCGTGTACGAGAGCCCGAGCGCGTCCGGCCCGGAGCCGGACCACACCCAGTGGTCGATGGTCGCCCGCGTGCCCGGGGCCGGCGGCGTCCCCGACGCGACGGCGCGGGTGACGGAATCGCGCGCGGTCGCGGTGACGGCGCCGAGCACCGCGTGCCCGCCCGGCCACGACAGGCCCCAGGTGCCCGGACGCGCGGTGGTCGCGGTCCGCGGGAGGGTGACGGTGCCCGGCGCGGACGCCCGCACGGTGAGGTCGTAGTCGGAGGTGTGCGACACCTCGGTGGCGACGCCGGAGAAGTACCAGCCGATCCCCGCCGTCGCCGAGACCGCCAGGAGCACGGCGGCGAGGGCGCTGAAAAGGGCGAGACGCCGGGTCCGGGTGCTCATGCACCGACGCTAGAGGACGGCGCGGCGTGGTGGGGACGCGCGGCGGGCCGGAGCGCGGCGCGTCCCGGATACGCTG
Source organism: Actinomadura parmotrematis (assembly GCF_019458805.1). Lineage (GTDB taxonomy): Bacteria > Actinomycetota > Actinomycetes > Streptosporangiales > Streptosporangiaceae > Spirillospora > Spirillospora parmotrematis. Next base: position 154,953 of record NZ_JAIBOA010000002.1, on the reverse strand, counting down.
CGAAGCGGCGCGAGGGGAGGCGTGCGTGGCGGGACAGGACCGGATCGCCGAGCTGGAGGAGCGGATCGTCGGGCTGGTGCGGGAGAACGGCCCGCCCGGCTGGCGGCGCCTCGCGCTGCGCTGCCTGGCGACGGTCGCCGAGTCCAGGCTCGCGCTGACCGCGCTCACCGACGACGACCGCATCATCACCGCCGACACGCCGCCCGGCGGCCTCGCCGAGCTGCTCGGCGACCTGCGGCGCGCCCAGTACATCTCCGAGCAGGGCACCTGGTTCTCGGCGACGTTCCTGGTCGAGCACGGCACCGCGCAGCCCTACTACAACTACGACGTCGACCCGCTCTGGGATCCGCCGCCGTCGCCCGACGTGTGGACGCGCGACCAGATCGTGCTGCCCCGCGACGGCGCGCACGTCCCCGAGTGGCTGCGCGAGCGCCAGGCGGGCCGCGAGCCGTCCTACCCCGGGGAGGGCGTGGACGAGGGCGCCGAGCCCCTCGACGCCGCGCAGCAGATGGAGGTGCTGACGCACCGGCTGCCGCTGCTGGCCGCCGACCAGGCGCCGCCGCTCTGGCGCAAGATCGTCGGCTTCTACCAGGCGTGCGGCGGCCACGTGGAGTTCCCGCCGCCGCTCGCCTACCTCGCCGACGGCGGCACCGTCGACTGGACGCCGCCGCCCGCCTTCGGGCTGCTGCTGGACCGGCTGCGCGCCGCGCAGGGCGGCGCCTGGTCGCGGATGGACTTCGAGATCCTCTACGACGAGGGCGCGGTGCGCTGCCGCGCGTCCTACACCCGCGACGCCGGGCCGCCCTGGAACCGGCCGCCGGTCGCCGCCGACGTGCGGCGCGAGCTGGAGCGCTTCCCGCGCCCGGACCCGCCGGAGTGGATGGCGGCGATCCTGCGCCGCGCCGACGGCACCGCCGAGGGTCCCGCGCCCGCCGGGCCCGCGCCGCGCGCCGAGGGCGTCCGGCGGGCGCGCGTGTTCGACCACGTCGGCCCGGACGGCGACGACCCGTCGGTGACGCGGCCCGCCGTCCCCGACGAGGAGGTCCGCAAAGTCCTGGACTACCTGTGGAGCGCGCCGGTCGTCCTCGTCGCCCGCTCCACCGGCCCCGACCAGATGGACCCGGGGCGCGGCGACCTGGTGCCGCTCACCGTCCGCACGGACGGCCGCTGGACGTGGACGGGCGCGGTCGCCTACTACCTCGCCGAGCACGGCGTGCCGCCCGAACCCGACCTGGTGGAGCACATCCGCGCGAACGGCCACACCGTCCCGGAGGTGTCCGAGGAGGCGATGGCCGCCGCGATCGCCGCCGCCACCGGCCGTGCCGAGCCGCCGCGCCTCCGCACCGACTGGCCGGCCCGCGCCGTGCAGCGCCTCGCCGACCTCGGCGTGGACGAGGCCGCCTACAGCGTCGGCGCGACCGCGGACGGCGCCTGGTGCCTGGTCGCCGAGGACGGCCGCTGGGCGGTGTTCAAGCAGGCGGGCGGGGAGCGGTTCAAGGAGGTCGTCTTCGACGCCCCCGACGACGCCGCCGCGCACCTCGTCGGCCGCTGCCTGCTGACGCCCGCGCGGCGCCGCCTCATCGCGCCGCTGGCGGGCGAGCCGCCCGCGACGCTGTTCCGGGGCGCCCGCGAGGTGGAGGTGCCCGTCGGGACGGTCGTGGACCGCCACGGCGAGCCCGACGGGAACGTCGCCTACGCCGAGCACACGCCGTTCGAGCGGAGGTCGCTGCCGCCCGAGTGGAAGGACCGGCCCCGCCGGGCGTACCGGCTGCGGCGGCCCGTCCGCGCGGTCACCGGGACGGCCGTGCCGTGGTTCGGGCAGCCGGGCGGCGGCGTCGCCTACATTTTCGCCCGCTCGTTCAACGAGCTGCTGCACGACGGGTCGGTCGTCGAGACGGGCTGACGGCGCGCCTCAGCCGCCGTCGGCGGTGGTCTGTATCTCGGCGACCGACAGCGGCACCCGTCCGGTGGCTCCGAGCGGGCCGAGGTCGCCGCCGGGGGAGTCACACGCGCCCGTGCACGTCCAGCGCACCGAGTAGTAGACGGTCGCCGTGACGGTGTAGGGCCGCGCCGAGGCGCGCTGGTACGCGTGCGCGCACGAGGACACCACCCCGCGCGCGTAGGGCGTCCCGGGACCGTCGCAGGTGAGGGTGGTCTCGCCCAGGTCCCACTGGACGCGCTGCGGGCGGCCGGTCATCGTGACCCGCTGCCCGTCCACCGCCACGGACGCGCGCCGCTCTCCCCAGGCCGCCCCCTCGATCCACAGGTAGGTGGGCAGCCGCACGAAAGTGCGCCGGGCCGGGCTCGTGCGCGGGCGCGGGGGAGGCAGGTAGAAGGCGTCCCGGGCCATCTGGACGACGTCGGCGGTCGGCGTGCGCGGCGCCTCCGGCAGCGTGATGCAGTGGTCGGCGCCGCCGGTCGGCCCGCACATCGGCACGACCTCGATCTGCGGCACCGCGTCCGCGCGCGCTTGGCCGCCGCTGCCGGGGGCGGGCGCGGCCGCCTGATGGTGGCCGGGCGACGACGCGCCGACGCTGCACAGCCAGCCGTTCGTCCGCGTGCATCCGGCGTCGACCGGGACGGCGAGCGCGGCGGCGGCGGTGAGCAGGACGGTCAGCATCGCGGGTCCTCCGGGTAGGTGACGAGCGCGACCTTCCAAGCGCCCTTCGCCCGCACCAGCCGCGCGTACAGCAGGTAGCGGCCCGCCTTCGGCGCGCGTCCCACGCGGGCGCCGGTGGCGGCGCGGTACGTCCACAGCCCCGACGTCGTCACGCAGTCCACCACGTCGGCGGACGCGGCCCGCGCTGCGCGAAGCTGCGGGTGCGGCACCGAGTGCCCGCGCTGCACCACGCCCGCGCGGCGGTTGGCCCGCAGCGCCGTCAGCAGCCGCGCGGCCGCCGCGCCCGTCGCGGCCTGCCGGACCCGCCCGGCGTCGCCGGTCGCCAGGCTGTACTCGAACACCTCGTGGAAGCGGCGGTAGGCGTCCAGGACGGGCGTGCCGTCCGCCGCCGCACTACCGCGGACGGTGGCGGCGGCCCCGTTCGTCCCGGACGGCTGCAGCGCGCCCGAGGCCGGGGGCGGCAGCGAGCAGCCCGCCGCGAACAAGAGCGCCGCTGCGGGCGGCGCGGTCCTGCGCAACGCCATCGGTCCTCCTGGGGGGTCGCCAGGCACGGTAGCGACGGCGCGGCGGCCCGCAGGCCAGGACGGCGGAACGTCCCGATCCGCCCGCTCAGGCGCGGCCGATGGCGGCGACCAGGTCGAGGCCGAGCAGCAGGTCGACGTGCACGACCGTCTCCAGCTTGGCGCCCGGCGGCACCTCCGGGTCGGCGGCGAGCCGGTCCAGCACCGCCAGCACGCCCGGGGTGTCGAGGTCGTCGGCGAACGCCGCCTCGGCCTCGTCCACATAGCCGCGGTCCAGGGGACGGCCCGGCTGCGTCGCCCACTCCGCGACGGACCCGCGCAGCCGCTCCAAGCGCTCCACCGCCGCGATGAGACCGGCGGAGGTCAGCGTGAACGGCGTCCCGTAGGGGACCTCCAGCAGCGCGAGCCGCACGCCGAGCGGATCGAGGCTGGCGTTCGCCATGAGCGCGTACCAGCCGGCCTCCTCGGCCACCGGCGCGACCTCGACCGCGCGCCCGTCCCCGCCGCCTCCCGTCACCACCGCCAGGTCGCCGGCCGGCGCGTCCTCCACCGCGAACGGGCGGATGCCGTAGTCGCTCCAGTCCTGGTCGTGCACGGCGAACTCCGGCGCCGCGGTCACCCGGACCTGGCGCCTGCCGCGCCCGGCGACCCGCGCGAGCACGTCGGCGACGACCAGCGCCCGCAACGTCACCGGCCCGGGCAGCCCGACCCGCAGCACCCGCCCCGCGGGCAGTTCGGCGGCCTGTCCAGAGCGAGAATCGACCAGTCGCAGCATGCCCGCCACCCTAATTCCCCACCCCATGACCACCTGGTCGCTCCGCGTTGACTTGCGGCGTGTTGCGCTTTTGGAGCGCTCCAGAAGCGCAACACGCCGCAAGTCGACGAGTGGTGACCGGGCGGTCAGTAGACGCTGCTGCTGCCGTCGGCCTTGCGGACGGCGGCGAAGCGGAGGCGGACGTAGTCGGCGACCCAGCCCGACTCGCGGCGCAGGGCCGGGGCGGCGAGGTCGTTGACGCGTTGCAGCAGCGGCTCGACCAGTTCGGGCGGGACCTCGGCGAGCGCGCCGGGGGCGTAGACGCGGATCCAGTCGGCGGCGCCGTTCGGGCCCTCCACCATCCGCGACGGCCGCTCGGCGTGCTCCAGGAGGCGGACGGTGAAGCCGCCCTCCTCCAGCCGGCCCGCGTACTCGGCGGGGCTCGGGAAGTACCAGGGCAGCTCGGGTTCGGACAGGCCGAACACCCGCCAGGCCGTCTGCATCGCCACGATGAGCTCGGCGCAGTTGCCCTCGCCGCCGAGCTCGCCGACGAACCGGCCGCCGGGGCGCAGCGACTCGTGGACGCGCGCGATCACGGCGTCGGGGTCGCGGGTCATCCAGTGCAGCGCCGCGTTGGAGGCGACCGCGTCGAAGGACTCGCTGGTGGTGAAGCAGTGCGCGTCGTCGATGGCGAACGACAGCTCCGGATGCAGCGCCTTCGCCTGCGCGATCATCTCCGGCGATCCGTCGATGCCGAGCACCGCCGCGCCGCGCTCGGCGATCTCCGCGGCGAACGCGCCGGTGCCGCAGCCCAGATCGATGATCTTCTCGCCGGGCTGCGGGTCGAGCAGGTCGACCAGCGGCGCGCCGTGCGCGGAGACGTACCCGAACGCGGTGTCGTACGTCGTCACGGCCCAATGCACGGTCGTAATTTATCTGGATAACCCCGGTGATGGTGTGCGGAGGGGTCCATCCGCCGTCCGGGGCCCGCCGCGGCCCCGCCCGGCGAGGGCCGGCGCGCGGTCCCGGTACGGTCGTGGCCATGAGCGAGGGTGGCGGCGCGCGCGCCGAGGTCAGGATCGTCGGAACCGAGCGGCCGGACGGCCTGGAGCTGCGCACTCTCGGCCTCGCCGCCCGCGGCCTGCCCGAGCTGCGCACCACCGGCCTGCCGCCCTATCTCGGCCAGGGCTGGGCGCGGGTGCTTGGCCTCGTCGCGCAGCGGATGGCCGCGTCCGGCCTGGCGGGCCCCGCCGAGGTCGAGGTGGGCGAGGGGGTGGCGGTGCTGCTCGCCGCCGACCGCGGCGGCCTCGCCGTGCTGCCGCCCGCCGGGCGGGCCCGCGACGTCCAGCGCTGGCGCCGCGACCTGGTGGAGCGGCTGTTCCCCGAGGCCCGCGCCTGACCGGTCCCGGCCGCTGCCTAGAATCCCGTTCTACGCCATCTGCCGCGGAGGGACGCCCATGTCGTACACCGAGATCGAGTACGCGGTCCGGGACGGGATCGCCACGATCACGCTGAACCGGCCGCAGCGCATGAACGCCTACACCTGGGTGATGCGCGGGGAGATGCTGGACGCGTTCGAGCGGGTGGACGCCGACGACGACGTGCGCGCCGTCGTGGTGACCGGCGCCGGCCGGGCGTTCTGCGCGGGCGCCGACCTGGAGGGCGGCGGCGACACCTTCAACAAGGACAAGTCGCAGGACATGTTCGCGGGCGAGGGCGACGTCCTGGAGGACGGCACCCCGCGCGACGGCGGCGGCACCGTCGCGCTCCGCATCGCGCGCTGCCTGAAGCCGGTCATCGGCGCGTTCAACGGCGCCGCCGTCGGCGTCGGCGCGACCGTGACGCTGCCGATGGACATCCGCATCGCCAGCGAGAAGGCCCGCTTCGGGTTCGTGTTCGCGCGCCGCGGCATCGTCACCGAGGCCGCCTCGTCGTGGTTCCTGCCGCGCATCGTCGGGATCTCGCAGGCGATGGAGTGGGCCGCGACGGGCCGCGTCTTCGACGCCGCCGAGGCGCTCCGCGGCGGCCTGGTGTCGCGCGTCGTCGCGCCGGGCGAGCTGCTGCCCGCCGCCTACGCGATCGGCCGCGAGATCGCCGACAACACCTCGGCGGTGTCGGTCGCCGCGATCCGCCGCCTCATGTGGTCGGGCCTGTCGTCGACGACGCCGTGGGACGCGCACGCCGCCGACTCGCGCCTCATGGCCGCCTTCGGCGCCGCGCCCGACGCCGCCGAGGGCATCGCCTCCTTCCTGGAGAAGCGGGCCGCCGCCTTCCCGATGAAGGTGAGCTCGGACCTGCCGGAGCAGGTACCGGACTGGCCGCTGCGCTGACGCGCGCGCCACGCGCCGCTTGCCCCCGGAAGACCCTGGTTTTCCGGGGGTTTTGCGCTTCCCGGGACGCCGCCGCCCGATCGCAGGGAATTGATCATTTAGGGCGTGTGGCACCGACCGCGCCGGGTACGAGCCCTCTTAGCGACACTTTCGGGGGTAAGTGGTGCGAAGCGCATACATGGTGGCGCTCGGTGCGGTTGTCCTGGCAGCCGGATGCGGGCAGGTGACGGCCGAGCGGGCGGGGCAGGCGCAGCAGGCGGCGGTGGCGAAGCGGCGGGCGGACACGCCGACGCCCACACCGACGCCGAGCCCGCCGCCGCCGCGCGACATCGACTGCGCGAAGGTGAAGTGCCTCGCGCTCACCTTCGACGACGGTCCCGGCGAGTACACCGAGCGGCTGCTGAAGACGCTCCAGGACGAGGGCGTGCGCGCCACGTTCTTCATGCTCGGCGAGAACGTCCACCACTACCGCGACCTCGTGCGGCGCATGGCGCTGGACGGGCAGGAGCTCGCCAACCACAGCTGGTCGCACCCGCAGCTCACCGGGCTGACCAGCAGCGCGGTCCGCTCCCAGGTGCGGCGCACCCAGAACGCGATCAAGGAGGCGGCGGGCGTCACGCCGGCGCTGTTCCGGCCGCCCTACGGCGCCACCGACAAGCGCGTCGGCAAGGCCGTCGGGATGCCCGAGATCGTGTGGAGCGTCGACACCCTGGACTGGCGCTACCGCAGCGTCTCGCGCGCCCGGCGCGTCGGGGTGAAGGAGCCCAAGCGCAACGGCGTGGTGCTGTTCCACGACATCCACGAGTCGACCGTGGACGCGATGCCCGCCGTGGTGGACGGCCTCAAGCGGCGCGGGTTCACCCTGGTCACGGTGTCGGAGCTGTACCGGGGCACGCCGCTGAAGGCCGGCCGCCTCTACCCGAAGTGGTGAGCGGCCGGCCCGCGCCCTACAGCTCCAGCTCGGGCTTCAGCCGGCTCATCGTCCAGCGCCGCTGCAGCCGGACGACGAGGACCAGCAGGGCGAGCGCGACCGCCAGGTAGCCGGCGAGGACGGTGAGGTCGCGGAGGACGATCGACCGCTCGCCGCCCGAGATGACCGCGCGCATCGGCTCCACGAAGTAGGTCATCGGGACGACGTCGTGGATCGCCCGGAACGGCATCGGCAGCGTCTGCACCGGGTAGAGGCCGCCGCACGAGACGAGCTGCAGGATCAGCAGGAACAGCGCGAGGGAGTCGCCGACCGCGCCGAACGCCAGGCGCAGGACGTGCACGATCGCGCTGAAGGTGGCGAGGCCGAGCGCCATGACGCCGAGCGTCCCGGCCGTCGTGACCGGATCCAGGCCGAGCCCGAACTGCAGGGCCAGGAACAGCACCAGCGCGGCGACCAGGCCCATGAACAGCACCGGCAGCCACGCCGCGAACGCGACCGTCGCCGCGCCCGCCGGGCCGGCGAGGAGGCGCCCCGACACCGGCCGCAGCAGCAGGAACGCGACGATCCCGAACACCCACAGCGCGATCGCGATGAAGAACGGGGCGAGGCCGCGCCCGTAGTTGCCGGCGGGGTGCAGGTTCGAGGTGGACACGTTCACCGGGTTCGCGAAGCCCGCCGCCGCGTCCGTCCCGTAGGAGGGGACCTGCTTCTCGGCGGACTCCAGGCCGTCGGCGAGCTTCTGCGACCCCGACAGGAGCTGCGCGTTGCCGGTGTCGAGCTCCTCGGCGCCCGCCGCCAGCTTGGCATTGCCCGCGTCGAGCTCCTTCGCGCCGTTCAGCAGTGTGGTGTTGCCCGCGTCGAGCCGGTGGGCGCCCGCCGCCAGCTTGCCGCTGCCGGCGTCGAGCTGCCGGGCACCGGCGAGCAGCTTGACGTTGCCCGCGTCGAGCTGCTGGGCACCGCTGAGGAGCTTGCCGCTCCCGGTGTCGAGCTGCCGGGCACCGGCGAGCAGCTTGGTGTTGCCGGCGTCGAGCTGGTGGGCACCGGAAGCCAGCCTGCCGCCGCCCGCGTCGAGCTGCTGCGCGCCCGCGAGGAGCCGGGCGTTGCCGGCGTCCAGCGACCGGGCACCCGTCAGCAGCTTCCCGGTGCCCGCGTGCAGGGCCGCGCCGGCCTTCTGCGCGGTGGCGAGGTTCGCGTCCAGCTCGGCGGCACCGGACGCGACCCGCGCGCCGCCCCGGTCCAGCGCGGCGAGCCCGGACGCGGCGCCCGCCAGCTTCGCCTGGAGCGCCGGGACGTCCTTCTTGAGGGCGACGGCGTCCGCCGCGACGCGGTGCGCGGTGGCGTCCACCCCGGCGGCCAGCCGGGCGATCTCGCGGGCGTCCCGGGTCAGCCGGTCGGCGATCCTCAGGATCTCCTGGAAGACGGGGTCGGCGCGCAGCTCGGGATGCCGGTCCGCGAGCCGGTTCAGGCGGCTGACCAGGGCGTGGTCCACCTGCTCGGCGAGCGCGAGGGTGCCGCGGTAGGCGGGCACGTCGGCGACGGCGGGGTAGGCGGCGGCGAGGTCGCGCAGCCGGTCGGCGACGGTGCCGTCCAGGTCGCGCAGGGAGGTCTGGAGGCGCTGGTACTGGACGCTGCGGCGGATCTCGGGGCGGTCGGCGGGCAGCCCGTTCAGCCACGCGTCGATCTGGCCGGTGATGCGGGCGATGCGGGCGGACACCGACGCCGCGAGCGAGCTCAGCCGCGCCGCGTCCCCGGTGGCGTCCACGGCGGTGTCGGCGAGGCCGGGCAGCGCCTCGGCCGCCCGTGTCGCGACCGGGCCCGCCTCGGTGTTCAGTGCGTGCAGGCTCGTCGCCAGCTCGGCCGCGCCGGGCGCCAGCTCGCCGCTGCCCGCCTTCAACCGCGTGAGGCCGTCGGCGAGCTGCGCGGTGCCCTGGTCGGCGGTGCCGAGGCCGCCCGCGAGCTGCGACGAGCCCGACTTGGCGGCGGTGAGAGCGGTGACGAGCGCGCCCGTGCCGGTCTCGGCCGCGTCCAGGCCGTCGGCGAGCTGCGCGGAACCGCTCTTGGCGCTGGTGAGGCCCGTGACGAGGGCGCCGGTGCCGGACTTGGCGGTGCCGAGGGCCGTCACGAGCTGCCCGGAACCGTCCTTGGCCTGGCCGAGGCCGGTGACGAGCGCGCCGGTGCCCGTCCGGGCGGTGTCCAGGCCGCTCGCTAGCTGTGCCGAGCCGTCCTTGGCCTGACCGAGACCGGTGACGAGCGCGCCCGTGCCGGTCTTCGCGGTCTGGAGGCCGTCGGCGAGCTGGGCGGAGCCGTCCTTGGCCTGCGCGATGCCGTCGTGCAGCTCGGCGGCGCCGTTCGCGGCGTCGCCGAGCCCGTCGCGCAGCTCCCCGAGCTTGCCGAACGCGGCCTGGAAGTAGGCGGTGACCGCCGCCGCCGACACCTTCCGCTCCAGCTCCGACTTGATCGTGTCGGCCATGATGCCGACCAGGTAGTTGTTGGCGTCGTCCAGCTCGATCATCATGGCGGCCTTCTGCGGCGTGCCGTTCGCGCCGCTCGCCAGCCTGGCGCTGAAGTCGGGCGGCACCGAGATCGTGGCCAGGTAGCGGCCCGCCTTCAGCCCGTCGCGGGCGTCGGCCGCGCCGGTGAAGCGCCAGTCCAGGATGCGGTCCTTCTTCAGCTCGGCGACGAAGTCGGCGCCCGCCTGGACGCGGCGGCCGTCCACGGTCACCGGCCGGTCCGCGTCCACGACCGCCACCGGCACCCGGTCGATCTTGGAGTAGGGGTCCCAGTTCGACCACAGGTAGATCCCGCCGTACAGCAGCGGCACGACGGCGAGGAAGGCCAGCCCGGCCCGCTGGAGCGGCGTCCGGAACCGGCGGAGCTCGTAGGCGGCGAGCCGGAGCGCCCTCACGCGCCCTCCCCGAGCCGGACGAGGACGTCGGCGGACCCCTCGGCGGGCGCGGCGTCGGCGGCCGACGCGACCACCGCCGCGTCGCTGGAGCGCGCGACCCGCGCGGCGGTCTCCCAGAGGGCGCGCTGCGCGGCGAGGCCGGCGCCGTCGTCCAGGTCGTCGAGGACGATGAGCCGCGGCGACTCCAGCAGCGCGAGGCCGAGCGCGAGGCGGGTGCCCTCGGCGGACCCGATGTCGCCGACGAGCGCCCGGTCCCCGGCCGACAGCCCGACGAGCGCCCGCACGTCCTCGAAGGCGTCGGCGCGGAGGCCCTTCACCGTCAGGGTGCGCTCGCGGACGTGGTCGCCGACGGTGAGGTCGGGGTCGAGGACGGCCGCGCCGCCCGCCCGCGCGACCGCCGCCGCGCGCCGCACCTCGCGCTCGTCGCCCGGCAGCTCGCGCCCGCACACCCGCAGCTCCCCGGCGGACGGGCGCATCCGGCCCGCCAGCGCCAGCAGCAGCGAGGTGCGGCCGCTGCCGCCCGGACCGGCGACCGCGACGACGTCCCCGGCGAGCGCGCGCAGCGCCACCCCGGAGAAGATCCAGCCGCGGCGGGTGCGGACGCCGAGGCCATCGGCGTCCACCACCGGCTCCGGATGCTCGTGCTCGGCGGCTCCGGCGTCCTGGGGGCCGGGGCGGGGCACTGCCGTTTCGCTCACCAGAACACGCTGGGGCGTAACGGGCGCGTCCCGGCGGCGGCGCTCACCCGGGAGCCGCACTCATCGCCAAGCTTTTGCCGGGCGTTAGCGCGGCCCGGCGGACGCGTCCCCGCGCAGGTCAGGGACGGGGACGGCGGCGCGGCGGGGCCGGCGGGACGACCTTGGCGGCGACCATCGACGCCTCCTCGACCTCGGCGAGATCGCCCGTCCGGCGGCGCACCCGCAGCACCGACCCGGACCAGGATTCGAGGACTCCCACCACGTCGCTGTACTCTCCCGTTGGCAGACGGCGGCGCAGCGAGATCCGCTGGCCCACGTCCGCCGCACTGATCGAGACGACCAGCCTCGCGGCGATGCGGCCCGGCATCCTAAGGACCCCCGTGTCGAATCGATGGAAGCGTGACGGCCATACTATTCACAGCGAGCTTGCGGTGAGCCGGGAGAGGAGTCACTAAGGTGACCTACGTCATTGCGCAGCCCTGCGTGGACCTGCTCGACAAGGCATGTATCGAGGAGTGCCCGGTCGACTGCATCTACGAGGGCAAGCGCCAGCTCTACATCCACCCCGACGAGTGCGTCGACTGCGGTGCGTGCGAGCCGGTGTGCCCGGTGGAGGCCATCTACTACGAGGACGACGTCCCCGAGCAGTGGAAGGACTTCTACAAGGTCAACGTGGAGTTCTTCGACGACCTCGGCTCGCCGGGCGGCGCCTCCAAGGTCGGCAAGATCGACAAGGACCACCCGATCGTCGCCGCGCTGCCCCCGCAGACGCAGGACTGACGCCCGGAGACACCCCGGACAGGCCGTGGCCGCCCGCTCGCCGGGCCGGCCGCGGCCTTTCGGATCCACCGCCCTTTCCACCGTGCGAGGAGGCCGGCGTGCGCGCGCTGCCCGATTTCCCCTGGGACCGTCTACAGCCCTACCGCGACCGGGCCGCCGCCCACCCCGGCGGCGTGGTGGACCTGTCGATCGGCACGCCCGTCGACCCGACGCCCGAGCCGATCCGCGCCGCCCTCGCCGCGGCCGCCGACGCGCACGGCTACCCCGCCACCTACGGCACGCCCGCGCTGCGCGAGTCCGTCGCGGGCTGGCTCGCCCGCCGCCACGGCGTCGCGGGCGCCGACCCCGGCGCCGTCCTGCCCGTCATCGGCACCAAGGAGCTCGTCGCCTGGCTGCCGACGCTCCTCGGCCTCGGCGCGGGCGACAAGGTCGTCTTCCCCGAGCTGGCCTACCCGACCTACGACGTCGGCGCCCGTCTCGCCGGCGCCGAGTCCGTCGCCACCGACGGCCTGCTCGCCCTCGGGCCCGTGGCGCCGAAGCTGGTGTGGGTGAACTCGCCGTCCAACCCGACCGGCAAGGTGCTGCCCGCCGAGCACCTGCGCAAGGTCGTGTCCTGGGCGCGCGAGCGCGGCGCGGTCGTCGCGAGCGACGAGTGCTACCTGGACTTCGGCTGGGATCCCGCGCACGAGCCGGTCTCGGTCCTGCACCCCGACGTCTGCGGCGGCTCGCACGAGGGCCTGCTCGCCGTCAACTCGCTGTCCAAGCGCTCCAACCTCGCCGGGTACCGGGCCGGGATCGTCACCGGCGACCCCGTCCTGGTGAAGCGGCTGCTGGAGATCCGCAAGCACGCCGGGATGATCGTCCCGGCGCCGGTGCAGGCCGCCATGATCGCCGCGTTCGACGACGAGACGCACGTCGACGCCCAGCGCGCGCGCTACGCCGCCCGCCGCGCGACGCTGCGCGAGGCGTTCGAGCGGCACGGGTTCCGCATCGACCACTCCGAGGCGTCGCTGTACCTGTGGGCGACGCGCGGCGAGTCGTGCTGGGACACCGTCGGGCACCTGGCCGACCTCGGCATCATCGTCGGCCCCGGCGACTTCTACGGCCCGGCGGGGGCGCGGCACGTCCGCATCGCCTTCACCGCCACCGACGAGCGCGTGGCCGAGGGCGCCGCCCGGCTGGGATGATCACGGCATGCTGCAAGCCTGCCCGAACGGCGCCCGCACCCGGGCCGAGTGCGCGCACCTGCCGGTGACTCCCGCCGAGCTGGCGGCGGCGGCCCGTGACGCGGTCGCCGCCGGTGCCACCGACCTGCACGTCCACCCCAAGGACGCCGGGGGAGCCGACTCCCTGGCGCCCGCCGACGTCGCCGCCGCCGTCACGGCCGTGCGGGCGGCCGTCCCGGGCGTCCCCGTGGGCGTGACGACAGGTGCGTGGGCGGTGCCCGACCCCGCGCGGCGCGCCGCGCTCGTCCGCGCCTGGACGGTGCTGCCCGACCACGCCTCGGTCAACTGGCACGAGGACGGCGCGGACGCCGTCGCGGACGCGCTGCTGGAGCGCGGCGTCGGCATCGAGGCCGGGATCTTCTCCGGGACGGGTGCCGCCGCCCGCTTCCTCGCCTGGCCGGGCGCGGGCCGCGTCCTGCGCGTGCTCGCCGAGGTCACCGACACCGACCCGGCGACGGCGCCGGACACGGCCGCCGCGCTTCTGGACGCGCTCGCGGGCGCGGCCCGTCCCGTCCTGCTGCACGGCGAGGACGGCGGCGCCTGGCCCGTCCTGCGCCTGGCCGCCGCGCGGGGCCTGGACACCCGGATCGGCCTGGAGGACGTCCTCGCCCTGCCGGACGGGACGGCGGCGGACGGCAACGCCGCGCTCGTCCGCGCCGCCCGTCAGATCCTCAGCGCCCGCTGACGGCGTCCGCCGCGCCGTCCTGGCGGGGGACCGAGCGGCGGATCGCCTCGTCGACCGCGCGCTGGAACGCCGTCACCAGCGACTGGATCATCAGCGGCTTCAGCTTGCCGGTGAGCTCCAGCAGCCGCTCGCGCTCCTCGGGCGGGCGGCCGCGCTCGCGGTAGGGGCGCACGACGGTGTCCTGGAACGCCCGCTGGAGCTCCTCGGCGAGCGCGCTCGTGTGCCGCGCGACGGCCTCGTGGCTCGCCACGAGCGTCTCCAGCGGCATCGGCAGGTCGGCCATCTCGGCGCTCACCCCGAGCAGCGCCGGGCTGAGCACGCGGATCCGGTCGCCGTCGACCTCCAGGACGCCGAGCGCGGCGAGGCGGGCCAGCACGACGTCGTCCAGGTGGCGGCCGGCGCGGCGGTCCAGCTCGTGCCGGTCCATGTCCTCGGTCCGCTCGGGCGCCCACGGCGACAGCAGGGCGCGCTGGAGCGCGAGGTCCTCCGGTTGCGCGTCGAGCGGGATGCGTTCGAGGTGCTGCTCGATCGCGCTCAGCGTCAGGCCGAGGGCCTGGAGCTCGCGGACGAGTTCGAGGCGCGCGAGGTGCTCGTCCCCGTACAGCCCGGTCCGGCCGCGCAGCCGCGGCGGCGGCAGCAGGCCGCGCCCCGCGTAGTAGCGCACGGTGCGGACGGTGACGCCCGCCCGCGCGGCCAGCTCGTCCACCGTGAGCTCGGTCATGCGCGGCTCCCTGGGGTGATGTATGTGACAGTCCTAGTGTTACATTTATCTTGTATCAGCACGCACTTACCGCCTTGAGGAGCCCCACCGCATGGCACGAGCGATCTTCACCGAGGAGCACGAGGAATTCCGCGACATGGTGCGGTCCTTCATCGAGAAGGAGATCGCGCCGTACCACGCGCAGTGGGAGAAGGACGGCATCGTCTCCCGCCAGGTGTGGGAGGCGGCCGGCCGGCAGGGCCTGCTCGGCATCGAGATGCCCGAGGAGTACGGGGGCGGCGGCAACACCGACTACCGGTACTACGCGGTCTTCAACGAGGAGCTCGCCAAGGCGTCCGCGAGCGGCCCCGGCTTCGCCGTCCACAACGACGTCTGCGGCGGTTACCTGCTCGGGCTGCTGAACGACGAGCAGAAGGCGCGCTGGCTGCCCGGCTACTGCTCGGGCGAGCTGATCGCCGCCATCGCGATGACCGAGCCGGCCGCCGGGTCGGACCTGCAGGGCATCAAGTCGACCGCGATCCTCGACGGCGACGACTACGTCCTCAACGGGTCCAAGACCTTCATCACCAACGGCATCCTGTCCGACATCGTCATCGTCGCCGCCAAGACCGATCCGTCGGCGGGCGCCCGCGGCGTCAGCCTGCTCGTCGTCGAGCGCGGCATGGAGGGCTTCTCCCGCGGCCGCAACCTCGACAAGGTCGGCATGCACGCCCAGGACACCGCCGAGCTGTTCTTCGACGCGGTCCGCGTCCCGAAGGCCAACCTGCTCGGCGAGGAGGGCATGGGCTTCATCTACCTCATGCAGAACCTCGCCCGCGAGCGCCTCTGCATCGCGGTGTCGGCCGTCGCGGGCGCCCAGTCGGCGTTCGAGCAGACGCTGGAGTACGCCAAGACCCGCGAGGCGTTCGGCCGCCCGATCGGCAAGTTCCAGCACAACCGCTTCACCCTCGCCGAGATCAAGACCGAGATCACCGTGTCCCGGGCCTTCCTCGACCAGTGCATCGACAAGGAGAGCCGCGGCGAGCTCGACGCCGAGGAGGCGTCGATGGTCAAGTACTGGACCACCGAGATGCTGAAGACGGTCGTCGACCGCTGCGTTCAGCTCCACGGCGGCTACGGCTACATGAACGAGTACCCGATCGCCAAGGCCTACCAGGACGTCCGCATCCAGACCATCTTCGGCGGCACCACCGAGATCATGAAAGAGATCATCGGCCGCGGCCTCGGCATCTGACCCGCGCCGCACCCGCACGGAGGCCCGCCACCCCCCCCGGGCGGCGGGCCTCTCCGCGTCACACGGCCGCCGGGTCGCGCTCGGCGTTCAGCACGCACCACACCGACTTCCCGCCGCCCCGCAGCGGACGCCACCCGAGCTCGCGGGTCGTGAGCCGCACCAGGAACAGCCCGCGCCCGCCCTCGGTCGTCGGATCCTCACCCAGGATCAGCGGGGGCCGATCGCTCGAGTCGAGCACTTCCAGCACGGCACCGCCCGTGACGTCGAGAAAGGCGCGCACCTCGATCGCCCCGCCGGAGATGTCCCCGTGCCGCAGCGCATTGGTGATCAGCTCGCTGGCGACCATTTCCGCCGCGTCACCGGCGTCCGCCGGAAATCCGTGATCATAAACCCAGTCCCCGACCCACCGGCGACCGATCTTCACTTCTTCCGGACTACAGTCGATCTTAATGATCGCCCGGCCGTTCATGCTCGGCGGCGGCGCCCCCATCTTGATCGTTTCCCGGCTGTGAACCAGTACCACCGGCATGGTGGCCAGCAGTCCGTGGGTCGGTCCGCCGACATGCGCCCGTTCTTCCCGCTGCCCGGGCGGCCGGGCGGGAGTAATGTATTAGCGTATGGAATATATCGTCGTTTGAATGGTCATCGATCGATGCTCCTCCGTTTGTTGCCCTTTATGGCCCTGGGTGTCGCCCTGCTGGTCTGCGCCTATTTATGGTGGGCGAAGATCGAGGGTCATATCGAAGATTCCGCTGACGATTTCATGGTGAATCAATTCGATGTTCCGCGCGCGGCGAGGCGTGTGAGATGGCAGGGAGCGGCATTTTTCGCGGTTGTCGGCGTGGGAACTCTGATCTGGGTGGTCTGTTCGCTGTAAGCCGGGGCCGATGAGAAGCTCGACCTTCCGGGCGGTGACCGCCTGGTCGCTTGTGGGGCGGGGCGGTGAGTCGCCTGCCGGGCTCGCCATTGTCGGGCGATCCTGATGAGCGGTCCGACCGCTGTGGGCGCGGGCGGTCGTCGGCCTTGGCGGTGAAGGCGGTGTTCGCGGCGTGGTGGTCGGAAAGGTGGGCGGTGGGCGCCGTCCGTCCTGGTCCCCGGGTCGGTCAGGGTGGCGTGCTCGCCCGGCCGGCGCTCTGGCGGGCCCTTCGGCAGGGAGTCGGCGAACAGTCGCGGGGGCTCAACCGGGCGAGCTCGTCGTCGGGACCGGCGAGTGCCCCTGCGCTGGAGAGGCACCTGCCGCATCGGTCGGACGCTCCGTCCCGTTCGCCGCAGGTCGGCCGCCGTTCCGCCCCGTTGGGGGCGCCGCTTCGCGCGTTGGCCGTTGCCGGGTCCGAGCTCGGCGCGCCGCAGGTGATCGGCGGGCCGGGTGGGGCGCTCTAGGATGTGCCGGTCCGTCCTGGTGGGGGCGGGTCTGTGGAGCCTGGAGGCCGGTGTGGCGACGACGGTGACATTGACGGGGACGGGGGTGCCCTACCCCGACGCGGCGCGGGCCGGGGCCGGGACGCTGGTGCGGTACGGCGACACGGTCCTCCAGTTCGACGCCGGACGGGCGACGGCCATGCGGCTCGCCGCCGCCGACGTCGTGCCCGCCGCGCTCAGCGCCGTGTTCGTCACGCACGTGCACAGCGACCACGTCGCGGGCCTCGCGGACCTCGCGCTGACCCGCTGGGTGCAGCAGGGGCTCTTCCCGTCCGGGCCGCTGCCCGTCGTCTGCCCGCAGGGCGACGCCGAGGGGTTCGTCGCGGAGATGCTGCGCCCCTACGCCGCCGACATCGCGGTGCGCCGCGAGCACGCCGGGCACGGCGGCGACCCACGGGTGGACGTCGCCGCGTTCGCGCCGGGCGGGCGGCCCGCCGAAGTGTGGCGGAGCGCGGACGGCGAGGTCGCGGTCGAGGCCGTGGCGGTCCACCACGAGCCGGTGAAGGACGCCGTCGCCTACCGGGTGCGGACGCCGGACGCGACGGTCGTCGTGTCGGGGGACACCCGGGTGTGCGCCGAGGTCGAGGAGTTGAGCCGCGGCGCCGACCTGCTGGTTCACGAGGCGTGCCGGGCGACGGCGCTCGGGCCGGCGGTCGCCGGGACGTTCCTGGAGACGATCTTCGCCTACCACGCCGACACCGTCGCGCTCGGCGCGATGGCCGAGCGGGCGGGCGTCCCGCATCTCGCGCTGACCCACCTCATCCCCGCGCCCGCCGACGAAGCGCAGGAGCGCGAGTTCGCCGACGACGTGCGCTCCGGCGGCTACACCGGGACGATCAGCGTCGGCCGCGACCTGATGTCCTTCACCCTGCCCGCGGCGTAGCGGTCGGAGGGGCGGAGGCCCGCTTGGACGCTGACCGTGGCCCGGGGCGGTTATCGGGGTGCGGGCGCCCGGCGCGGACCCTACCTTCGTCCCTGCGGTCCCGTCGGGCCGTCCGAGCCGAAGGAGTCTCGATGGACCACCGTGCCGTTCGTTCGCCGCTGTTCTGCGATGTCGCTCTTGCCGAGCGCGTTGAGCGCGCCGAGGTCGAGCTCATCGCGGCGTCCGCTGAGGCCGCGCGAAGCCGCAGGGGAGTGGCCGAGGGCTTCACGATCCCTGTTGCGGGCGGGGTCGCGAGCTTCATCGAGGCGGATTCGCCGTTGAACAAGGTCGCCGGGCTCGGTTTTGCCGGGTCGCCGTCCGCTGCGGAGCTCGATGAGGTCGAGCATGCCTTTGCCGCTCGCGGCGCCGCCGTTCAGGCCGAGATCGCCACGCTCGCCGATCCCGCGCTCGGCGGTCTGCTGGCGGATCGCGGCTACCGGCTCGTCGGGTTCGAGAGCGTTCTTGGGCTGGCGCTCGGCGACTACGAGGCCGGACCTGCCCCGGACGGGGTCGAGGTCCGGCCGAGCGGCGACGGCGAGTTCGACGCCTGGCTGGACGTCGTCGCCGGTGCGGTTCTGCATCCCGACGTGCAGGGGGTTCCGGCGCACGAGGACTTTCCGCGCGACGTCCTCGTGAGCGCGATGCGCGACATGGCGGGGGCCGGTGTACGGCGCTTCGCCGCGCTGCGCGGCGCCACCCTTGCGGGCGGTGCCAGCATGCGCACCGCCGGGGGCGTGGCGCAGCTCACCGGCGCCGCGACCACCCCCGAGCACCGCCGCCACGGCGTGCAGACGGCGCTGCTCGCGGCCCGGCTCGCCGACGCCGCCGCGTCCGGCTGCGACATCGCCGTCGTCACCACGCAGCCCGGTTCCCGGTCGCAACAGAACGTGCAGCGCCAGGGGTTCGACCTGCTCTACACCCGCGCCGTGCTCGTGAAGGAGAGCTGACCCCGCCGGGCCCCTCATCGTGCTGACGATGAGGCCGATGCGGGTGAAGCAGTCGAGCGCGCCGAACAGCCCGTACCAGGGGCCTGCGGTGGTGATGCCGAAGACGGACAGCGGCACCGGCCCGGCGTCGCGGGCTACAGGAACTCGCTCCGGTAGGTCGGGGCCAGCTCGGCCGCGCGGCGGCGGCGCTCGGCGAGCTCGTCCGCCGACAGCCGCGGCGGCGGCGCGTCCTTGCCCGCGACGACGTCGCCGATGCGCAGGAAGTACTCGTCCTGGCCGGCCGGGGTGCACATGCACAGCATGCGGGCCGGTGCGCCCGAGACGTTGCGGAAGTTGTGCGGCGCGTTGGCCGGGATGTTGATCGTGGACCCGGCCCGCACGGTGCGCTTCTCGCCGCGGAAGGTGAACTCGATCTCGCCTTCGAGGAGGGTGAACATCTCCTCGAAGTCGTGCCGGTGCGGCGGCGGGCCGCCGCCATCGGGGACGTGCATGTCGATCAGGCAGTACCGGCCGGCGGTCTGCGCGCCGGTGATCAGCATGGCGTAGGTGTCGCCCACCAGCGAGACGTACGTCGTGCCGGGGTCGTCCGGGTCGGCCACGGTCAGCGAGCGGGACGGGTCGTCGTCGGGGATCATCGCGGTCCTCTTCCTCAAGAACGGCAGGGCAGCGGGTCAGGCGCCGGGCGCGACGACGACCTTGCCGCTGGGCAGCGCGCCCGCGGCGGCGTCGGCGTGCAGGGCCGGCAGCTCGGCCAGCGGCACCCGCCGGGCGACCTCGACGCGCAGCTCGCCCTTGTCGACCAGCTCCACCAGGTGCGACAACTGCTCCGCGTCGCTGCGGACGAACAGGTCGACGCCGCGCACGCCGCGCTCCTCGTCGGAGGGCGCGGGCGCCCACACGGTGGTGTTCACCAGGACCCCGCCGGGGCGGATCAGGCCGAGCAGCTCGGCGAGCCGTCCCGGCTCGGGCGGCGCGAGGTTGAGCACGGCGTCGACCGGCTCGTTCAGCGCCGCGACGACGTCGGCGGCCGTGTGGTCGACGACCTCCTGCGCGCCCGCCGCCGCGACGCGGCCGGCGCTGCGCGGGCCCGCCGTGGCGATCACGTGGGCGCCGGCCCGCGCGGCGAGCTGCACGGCGTAGCCGCCGACCGCCCCGCCCGCGCCGTTGATCAGCACGCGCTGCCCGGCGGTCAGCCCGGCGTGCTCGAACAGCGCCTGCCAGGCGGTCAGCCCCACCAGCGGCAGCGCGGCCGCGTCGGGCAGCGCCACGCTCGCGGGCGCCGGCGTCAGGGCCTCGGCGGGCGCCACGACGTACTCCGCGGCCGCCCCGTCGCCCGTCATCGGCAGGAAGCCGATGACCTGGTCGCCGACCTGGACGCCGGTCGCGCCCTCGCCGAGCGCGTCGACCGTGCCGGCGACGTCGATGCCGGGCGTGTGCGGCAGCGCCACCGGGATCGGCCCCTGCATGAAGCCGGCGCGGATGCTGGCGTCGACCGGGTTGAAGGACGTCGCCGCGACGCGGATCCGCACCTGCCCGGCCCCGGGGACCGGCTGCTCGACGTCCTCGTAGCGCAGGACATCGGGATCGCCGTACTCATGGAAACGCACTGCCTTCATGGTTCTCCCCGCTCTCGTCCGGCAGGCCGTTCGGGACTGCCGCGCGATCGAGTCTAGGAACGGTCCATCGCCTGGAACGTGTACTTTTGCGACAGTGGACGGTACGGCGGCGACACCTTCACGGGGACGGGGGTCACATGTCGAGCAGGCCGCGTTTCCTCGGTCCGGGCGGCCGGATGGGCACGTTCACCGTCGACGCCGGATCCACCGGCACCGGCCGGCGGACGTGGGAGCCGTTCATCGACACCTGGAACGACCGCATGGGGGACCTGTACCCCCTGCCGGAGTTCAGCGCCTCCACCGTCGAGGGCTTCCGGGGGACGATGCGCTCGGTGGCCCTGCAGGACACCGCCGTCAACGAGCTCTGGGCGTCCTCGCCCGTGAGCACCCGGGCCGTCGGCGCCCACGAGCACGACCAGGTCAGGCTGTACGTCGGGCTGCGCGGCGCGGTGACCCTGCGGGACCCGCACGATCAGGGCGGTGACGCCCGCGTCTCGGCCGGCACCTACTTCCTGCACCACTGCACGGTGGAGAACCACTTCCACACCACGCCCGTGATCGGCACCCGCATCTTCATCTTCCCCGGCGACGCCCTGCGCGCCCTGGTCGCCGGCCGGCCGCGCGCCGGCCGGGCGACCTCGCCCGCGGCGCAGATCCTCATGGCGCACACCAGCACGGTGCAGCAGGTCGTGGGCGGTCTGAGCCCGGCCGGCGCGCAGGCGTCCCGCAACGCCCTGCTCGAACTGGTCAAGGGGCTGCTCCTCGACGCCTTCGACGACCGCGAGCCCGCCTTCACCCCCGCACTGGCGCAAGCGGCCCGGAACCTGGCCGACACCAGGCTCACCGACGCCGAGCTGTCACCGGCCGCGATCGCCGCGCACCTGCACGTCTCGGTCCGCACCCTGCAGCGCGCCTTCGCGGAGACGGACGAGCCGCTCAGCGCCTACATCCGCCGCCGGCGCCTGGAAGAGGCGGCCGCGGCGCTCCTCGCCCCCGGCTCGCGGCTCAGCGTCACCGAAGCGGCAGCGCGCTGGCAGTTCACCGACAGCAGCCACTTCATCCGCTCGTTCAAGAAGCACTACCACGCGACACCGGCCCAGTTCGCGCGCCGACCGGCCTGAGCGCTCCGGCGGCGTAGCGGTCAGGGGGCCGCGGCGCGGCGGTGGGCCAGGACGGCGAGGGCGCGGCGGCCCCAGCGGATGTTCTCCTCCTCGAAGGAGAGGCCGCGCAGCAGCGTCAGGTAGGGGCCGATGCGCTCGGCGGAGGCGAGGAACTCCTCCTCGGTGCGGCCGGCGAGCAGGCGGGCGCGCAGCCGCTCGAAGCGGGCGACCTTCGCCTCCGCCCAGCCGATCCGCTCGGTGATCGCCGCCGCGACCGCGTCCAGATCGCCGGCGTCGGCGGCCTGCACCTTCACCATCAGCTCGTCGCGGATCGCGCCCGGCCGGGGCGCGGCGGCCGTGAAGGCGCGCAGGGCGGCGCGGCCGGCGTCGGTGAGGGAGAACAGCCGCTTGTTGGGGCGCCGCTCCTGCTCGACGACGCGCGCCGACACCAGGCCGTCGGCCTCCATGCGCTCCAGCTCGCGGTAGAGCTGCTGCGGCGTCGCCATCCAGAAGTTGGCGACCGAGGCGTCGAAGCCCTTGGCGAGGTCGTAGCCGGACGCCTCGCCGTCCAGCAGGGCGGCCATCACCGCGTTGCGCAGCGCCATGCCGCCACGATAGCCGCCGTCAGCGGCGCAGCGTCGAGCCGCTCAGGCGGGGCTTCCCGGCACCGAGGAAGAAGATCCCCGGGTAGCCGGCGGTCTCGAACCGGGCGCTCGGGTTGTGCAGCAGCCGGGACCGGTCGAGGGCGAGCGTCCCGGTCCGGTCGTTGCTGACGAAGAAGATCGCGCCACCGCCCTCGGCGGCCCGGTTGCCCTGCACGACGGTCCCGGCGAGCCGGATCGCGAAGCGGTTGCCGTCGGCGTAGATCGCGCCGCCGCTGCCGCCGCCCGGCGTGCCGCCGCGCGCGGGGTTGGCGCCCCGGCCGATCGCGCGGTTGCCGGTGAACAGGGAGTTCAGCACCGTCCAGGAGGTGCCGATGCCGCTGAGGGCGCCCCCGTTGGAGCAGACGCCGCCGCTGAACGTGCTGCTCGTGACGTAGACGGGCCGCCCGCCCGACTGGTCGAGGACGCGCAGCGCGGCGCCGCCGAGATCGGGGCCGGTCGCGTCGCACCGGTTGCCGGTGAAGCGGGCATTGACGACGAGGAGCCGCCCGCCGCGCACGAACACCGCGCCGCCACCGCCGCCCTCGGCCTTCTGCCCGGTCGAGTTCCCGTTGGCGAACCCGATGTTCTGCAGGACGAGCCGCGGCGTCGGCTGGTCGTTGCAGTGCGACGTCGTCCACCCCTGCTTCTGGTCGCAGGTGTTCATGTAGAGGATGCGGCGTTTCCCCGCGCCGCTGAGAGTCACGAGCCCGCCGCCGTCGAGGACGACGCGACTGCTGCGGTTCACCACCTTCGCCGTCGCCGCCATGGTGATGGTGACGGGCCGCGGACCGCAGTCGAAGGTGACGACGCCGCCCTTCGCGACGGCCGCGACGACGGCCGCCGACGTGCAGCCCTTCGGCGAGCCCTTGCCGATGACGGTCGTCGCGTGCCGGGTGTCGACCGCCCGCGCCTCGGCCGGGACGGACGCGCCGCCCGCCGGGTTGCCCGCCCGGAACGGCTTGGCCTTCGGCTTCGGCTTCGCCTTCTTCTTCTTGGCGGACGCCGACGGCGAGGCGCTCGGCGCCGCCGATGCCGGGAACGCGCTGGGCGTGCCCTCGGCGGCCACCCGCTTGGGGTGCGCGCCCCCGCCGCAGGCGCCGAGCGCCACGCATCCCGCCACCGCCACGACCGCCACGGACCATCGCATCCGCCGACCATAGCGGTTCATAACGCCCCGGAACGGCGCATCGTTCAGCTCACCGGACGGTGAGGACCGTCTTGCCGGGACGCCGCCGACGTCCCGCCTGGTAAGCGCGGCGCCCAAGAGTCAGCGGGAGTGTCTCGGCGACGATCGGGCGGAGCCGCCCGTCGTCCACCAGCGCCGCGATCTGCTCCAGCGCGGCGGCGTCGGGACGGACGGTGAACGCCTCCGCCGACACCCCGTGCTCGTGCGCACGCGCGCGGTCGGGCGGCGAGGCCAGCGCGACGAGCCGCCCGCCGGGCCGCAGCACCCCGTACGCGCGGTCCTGCACGTCGCCGCCGACGATGTCGAGGACGACGTCCACACCCGCCGCCGTCCGCGCGAACGGCTCCGCGAGGTCGACGAACCGGTCGGCGCCGGGGCGGCGCAGGAACGGCGCGTGCCGGGCCGCGCCCGCGGCGGTCACCCGGGCGCCGAGCAGCCGCGCGAGCTGCACGGCGTGCGCGCCGGCGCCGCCCGCCGCGCCCCCGCCACCGTCAGCAGCGGCGGGTGCCCGGCCTGCGCCCACGTCAGCTCGCCGGTCGCGGGCCGGTAGCGGGCGAGCAGCGCGCTCGCGGTGAGGCCCGCCGGGTTCCGGCAGGCCAGCTCGTTCAGCCGCCCGAGGACGGACCCGGGCGGCCGCCCGAGCCGCGCCCCATGACGTCGCCGACGGCGAGCACGACGTCGCCGCGCGGCAGCACCGCCGCCAGGTACCAGTCGCCGCCGAGCCCGAGCGCCGACCCGGCACCGCGCAGGCGGACCCCGACGTCGAGCCCGCGCTCCCCGCCGAGCAGGGCGCGGTGCGCTCCGGCGGGACGGGCGGCGGCCGGGCGGGCGGTGGGCGGTGCTGTCATCTGGACCCCTCCGATCGGGACGATCGCGATCTTCACCGACGGTAGGAGCCGGACCCCGGGCCGCACATGAGGGAAACGACTGCACCGTCCCACTCGGCCGGCCGCACCGCCGGAGCCCCGCCCCCACGCGGCTGAGTCGAACGACCCGAGCCCGCCGACCCCGCCCGAGCAGGGGAATCAGCGGGCCGCCCGCGCTGTTGACGATGCCCGTAGGGACCTTCGAGAGGAGAGAGCATGGGCACCGTGGACCTGACCAAGGACACCTTCGAGCGCACGCTCGCCGACAACGACATCGTCCTGCTGGACTTCTGGGCCGCCTGGTGCGGGCCGTGCCGCGCGTTCGCGCCCGTCTACGACACCGTCTCCGAGGCCAACCCCGACGTCGTCTTCGCCAAGGTCGACACCGAGGCCGAGCAGGAGCTCGCCGCCGCGTTCGACATCCGCTCCATCCCGACCCTGATGGTCGTGCGCGAGGGCGTCGTCCTGTACGCCGAGCCCGGCGCGCTGCCGCAGGACTCCCTGGAGTCGCTGGTGAAGCAGGTCAAGGAGCTGGACATGGACGAGGTGCGCCGCCAGGTCGCGGCGAACAACGCCGCCTGACGCACCCCCCTAGTGGACGGCGACGCGGTCGCCGGGGGCGCCGCCGTCCTTCGTCCACCCGTCGTGGCCCGCCTCGGCCCGCCACTTCTTCCCGGCGAACCGCACCTCGCTGAGGCCGTAGACCTGCGCGTGCGTGACCATCCACGACGCGACGGCCCAGCCGACCCGCGTCGACGTCACCATCACGTGCTCCACGGACGCGTCGCCCTGCGGCGGGTCCACCTGGAGGCGGCTGCCGAACGCGCGCCGCATCTCGCGGACCGCCGCGGCGCGGCGCGGCGCCGTCTCCCGGGACGGCGGGTACCAGCAGCGCGCCGCGGCCGCCTCGCGGCCGGTGAACGCGCGGGCCAGCACCTTGCCGTCCGGCTCGTGCTGGGCGTAGGCGGTGCCGTCGGCGCTGCGCTGCACCCGCTGCGCGGCGTCGTGCAGGTCGCGGTCCAGGTAGTCCTTCACCTTGACCAGCGCGTCGAAGAACTTGCTGGTGCTCTGCACCGGGTCGCGCAGCTTGTCGGGACTGCCCCAGCCCTGCGACGGGCGCTGCTGGAACATGCCGACCGAGTCGCGGTCGCCGCCCGGCAGGTTGCGGATGTGCGACTCCTGGATCGCGGTCGCGTAGGCGATCACCGCGGCCCGCTCGGGCAGCTGCTTGCGGTAGGCGACCGCCGCGATCGTCGCGGCGTTCGCGCCCTGGTCCAGGTCCAGCGGCATCTTGCCCTGCGCCGTCCGCACCTCGCAGCCCGAACCGTGCAGGTAGGGCCGCACCTTCAGCCAGCCCGCGTAGCCGCCCGCGCCGAGCGCGAGCACCAGGACGAGACCGGCGGCGGGCCAGCGCCACCGGCGGAGGCGGCGGC
Source organism: Actinomadura parmotrematis (assembly GCF_019458805.1). Taxonomy (GTDB): domain Bacteria; phylum Actinomycetota; class Actinomycetes; order Streptosporangiales; family Streptosporangiaceae; genus Spirillospora; species Spirillospora parmotrematis. The sequence continues at coordinate 129,415 of NZ_JAIBOA010000002.1, read as the reverse complement.
CGCCGCCACCGCTCCGCGTCTCCTCGCCGGACCCCTCGTCCGGCTTCGCCGAAGCTGCCACGCGACGACCGTACCGGCAGATGGCCACCACTAAGCTCGGGGTCCATGAGCGAGACGCCCGCCAGCCCGCTTCCGGACGCCCTCGACGACCTCTGGGAGGCCCGCGCCGCGCTCACCCCGGACGACGCCGAGGCGCGCGCCGTCGTCGTCTCCGCCATCGACCGCATCGACGCCGGCGAGGCCCGCGCCGCGTGGATCGACCCCGCCACCGACCGCGTCGTCGTGGACGAGCGGGTCAAGCGGGCCATCCTGCTCGGCTTCAAGGTCCTCGGCATGGTCCGCGGGCAGGTCGGCGACTTCCGCCACCACGACCGCATCCCGCTGAAGACCCGCCTGGACGGCGTGCGCGTCGTGCCCGGCGCCATCGCCCGCTGGGGCGCCTACCTCGCGCCCGGCGTCGTCCTCATGCCGTCCTTCACCAACATCGGCGCCCACGTCGACGCCGGGACCATGGTCGACACGTGGGCGACCGTCGGGTCCTGCGCCCAGATCGGCCGCGGCGTCCACCTGTCCGGCGGCGTCGGGATCGGCGGCGTGCTGGAGCCGCCGTCGGCGGTGCCCGTCGTCATCGAGGACGAGGTGCTCGTCGGCAGCCGCTCCATGATCGTCGAGGGGGCGCGGGTCGGGCGCGGCGCCGTCCTCGGCGCCGGCACCAACCTGTCGGCGTCCATGCCCGTCATCGACGTGGAGACGGGCGAGGAGATCGCCCGCGGGCACGTCCCGCCCTGGTGCGTCGCCGTCAGCGGCACCCGCCCGAGGGAGTTCGCCGGCGGCACGTTCGGGCTGCCCGCCGTCCTCGTGCTGCGCCGCCTTGAGCCGGGCCGCCGCCACGACAAGGCCGAGCTGAACGAGATCCTGCGCGGGCACGCCCTCTAAACTGGTGGCCATGCGACTCGACCTGCACGCGGACGTGGTGGACCTGACGGCGGCCCTGGTCGACATCGAGTCCGTCAGCGGCGACGAGGCCGCCATCACCGGCGCCGTCGAGGACGCCCTGCGCGCCCTGCCGCACCTGGACGTCGTCCGCGACGGCAACTGCGTCGTCGCCCGCACCGGCCTCGGCCGCGCCGAGCGCGTCGTCCTCGCCGGGCACCTCGACACCGTCCCGCTGAACGGCAACCTGCCGTCCCGCCGCGACGGCTCGCGGCTCTACGGGTGCGGCACCTCCGACATGAAGGCCGGCGTCGCCGTCCAGCTCGCGCTCGCCGCGTCGATCGCCGAACCGTCGCGCGACGTGTCCTACATCTTCTACGACTGCGAGGAGGTCGACGCCGACCGCAACGGCCTCAACCGCCTCGCCGCCGAGCGCCCCGACCTGCTCGCGGGCGACTTCGCCGTCCTCATGGAACCGACCGGCGGCCTCATCGAGGGCGGCTGCCAGGGCACCATGCGCATCGAGGTCGCCGTCACCGGCGAGCGCGCGCACAGCGCCCGCGCCTGGATGGGCTCCAACGCGATCCACTCCGCCGGCGCCGTCCTCGACGTCCTGCGCGCCTACGAACCGAAGCTGCCGGTCGTGGACGGCCTGGAGTACCACGAGGGCCTGAACGCGGTGTTCATCAGCGGCGGCGTCGCCGGCAACGTCATCCCCGACGCCTGCACCGTCACGATCAACTACCGGTACGCGCCCGACAAGTCCGAGGCGGACGCCGAGGCGTACCTGCGGTCCCTGTTCCCGGATCACGCCGTGACGGTCGTGGACTCCTCGCCCGGCGCGCGCCCCGGCATGGACCACCCCGCCGCCGTCGCGTTCGTCGGGGCGACCGGCGCCGAGGTCCGCGCCAAGCTCGGCTGGACCGACGTCGCGCGCTTCTCCGCGCTCGGCGTCCCCGCCGTCAACTACGGGCCGGGCGAGCCGACCCTCGCCCACACCAAGGGCGAGTACGTCGAGACGCCGCTGATCACCGAGGCGCTGGAGCGCCTGACGGCCTGGCTGTCCTGAGCAGCCCCGCCACCTGGTCGATGATCCGCGCCATGCGCGGCAGCGACTGCCAGAAGGAGTGGTGGCCGGGCGTGCGGACGACGTGCGCCGGCACTCGCGCGGTCTCCAGGGCGCGGGTGAGCTTCGGCAGGTCCTTCCGCTTGGACAGGTAGCTGTCGTCGCCCTGCACGATGACGACCCGGCGCAGGCGCGCGGCGGCGTCCAGCGCGTCGGGCACGAGGCGCTGCTTGCGGAGGGCGTTGGCGAGGAGCGCGAGGTCGTCCACGCGGCGGTTGGCGGGGTCGCCGGGACGCTCCACGGCGCCTTCGACGGCCCGCGTCTCGGCGAGGTAGCCGGGCATGTGCCGGTCCTCGAACCGGGTGGCGGCGTAGAGGCCGGGCATCGTCCAGGGGCGCAGCGCGACGGGCTCGAACAGCACCAGCGCTTCCAGCGGGTTCTGCGCGACGGCCGCCATGGCGGTGCCGACGGACGTGCCCATCGAGTAGCCGATGATCCCGGACTCCTCGCCCGCGACCGTCCGCGCCGCCGCCAGCATGCGGGCGGCCAGCGGCCGGAAGTCCCCGCGCAGCAGGGCGCGGCGCTCGGCCCGCCCCAGGCGCGTCGGCGCGCACCCGAAACCGGGGGTGTCGACGACGACGAGGCGGGCTTCGAGGCGCCGGGCCATCAGCGCGAACCGCTGCATCTCGAAGGCGTCGGCGCAGGCGTGGAAGCCCTGGGCGACGACGAACACCTTTCCGTCGTCACTGTTCCGGCCGTCCACATCGGTGACGGTCACCCCGTCCACGTGCAGGGTCCGCCACGTCAGCGCATGATCGAGCACGGTGCCGCCTTCTCAGACCGGAGGGAAGCGGAACACCGTCGAGGACGCGTACGTCCCGCCGGGCCGCAGGACCGTGGACGGGAACTCCGGCCGGTTGGGGGAGTCGGGGAAGTGCTGCGGCTCCAGGCAGAACCCGGACCGCCGCCGGTGCGGGCGCCCGGACGGGCCCTTGGTGGAGCCGTCGAGGAAGTTGCCGGAGTAGAACTGCACGGCCGGGGCGTCGGTCGTCATCTCCATCGTGCGGCCGCTGCCGGGATGCGTCACGGTGACGGCGCCGTCGTCCAGCACGTAGCAATGGTCGTAGCCGCCCGCCGCCATCAGGTCGGGGTGCGGCTCGTCGATGCGCACGCCGATGGCCTGCGGGGCGGTGAAGTCGAACGGCGTCCCGACGACGGGGGCGAGCTCACCGGTGGGGATGAGGTCGGCGTCCGTCGGGAGGTAGCGGGCGGCGTCCATGTGCAGGACGTGCCCGAGGACGTCCTCGTCCTGGCCGCCGCTGAGGTCGAAGTAGCCGTGATGGGTGAGGTTGACGACGGTGGGCGCGTCGCTTGCGGCCTCCAGGTCGATCCGCAGCGCGTCGCCGGACAGCGCGTACGTCACATGGACCTCGACGGCGCCGGGGTAGCCCTCCTCCCCGTCCGGGCTGAGGTAAGTGAGGGTGAGCGAATCGTCAGTGGCCTCCGCGACCTCCCACACCTTCTTGTCGAACCCCTCCCGCCCCCCGTGCAGGCTCGCCGCCGGCTCGTTGCGGTGCAGCCGGTACTCCCGCCCGTCCAGCTCGAACCGCCCGCCCGCGATGCGGTTGGCGTACCGGCCGACCGTCGCCCCGAAGTAGGAGGACCCGGCGACGTACTCGTCCAACGTCCCGTACCCGAGCACGACGTCGACGCTCTCCCCGTCCGCCCCGGGCACCTCGAGCGACTGCACCGCGGCCCCGTACGTCAACACCCGCACCCGCAGCCCGGCCGCGTTCTCCAACGTGAACCGCCGCACGACCTCCCCCGACCCCAGCCGCCCGAACTCCTCGCCCACCGCCATGCCCGCCTCCACCGACCCACCGCCCCGACCGCCCGATGTTATAGCCGCCATCACGTCCCTTTCGCACGGTTCGGCTGCCTCCTAGGGCGACGTCAGGGGGCCTTCGTGTCGTCGGGCGCGTCCGCGTCGGGGACGCGTTGGGGACGGCCGGCGGGGAGATGCCCGTGCTCGGCCGGAGGCGGCGCGGCGTCCTCGTCGTCGGGGCCGCTGAACGCTCCCGATGGTTTCCTGCCGGCGGTCATGGGCTCTCCCTGTACTCAGCGATGTGTCTCACCAGGAGAACCGGCGGTCGGCCCGGGACGCGGCTGCGGTGCAGTATCCGCACGGATGTGCGGATACTGCACACTTCCCTGGGCGGGGGCGTGCCGGGCCCGTAGCGTGGTGACGGGATTCTCCGCCGCGTCCGGGGAGGCGCAGATGAACCGTCCCGACCCCTTCTGGACGTCGGCGCCGGTGCAGGCCGCGGTACGCGCCGGCGATTTCGGGCGGGCGGTGCGGCTGGCCCGCGAGAGGCAGGGGCGGACGCAGGCGGAGCTCGCCGCGGCGGCCGGGTACTCGCGGTCGACGGTGAGCCGGGTGGAGACCGGCGCCCACGCCACTCTGGATCTAGGACGGCTGCGGGCGGTGGCCGACGTGCTCGACATGCCCGAGGACGTCTTCGGGGCCTTGTTCGGGCTGGAGATCCGGTCCACGGTTACGGTGGTCTCACAGGAGGCCGCCGTGCCGGGGGGAGACGATCCGATGCGCCGTCGCACGCTGCTGACCGCGGGGCTGACCGTGGGCGGGCTGGTGGTGCCCGCCGGCCTGCTCTCCCGCCTGGACGAAACGTTGCTGCTCATGCCCGATCTCGACGGACCGGCGTCGCCGCGGCTGGTCGCCGCGCGCCTGGCGGCGGCGCGTGCGCGATGGGACCAGGGGGCCGTGCCCGAGCTGCTGGTGGAGCTGCCGGATCTGCTCGCGCTCGCGCACCGCACGGCCGACGAGCGCGGCGGTCCCGAGGACCTCGCGGCGGCGGCCGGCGCCTACGACCTGGCGGCCGAGACGCTCGACAAGGTCGGCGCCGCCGCGCCATCGCAGCTGGCCGCCGACCGGGCGGTGGGATTCGCCGAGCGGTCCGGCGACGCGGTCGCCGCCGCCTGGGCGGCCCGCGCCCGGTGCGTGGTGCTGCGCCACCAGGGACGCACCCCGCTCGCGCAGCGGATCATGCTGCGGGCGGCGGCGCAGGTCGAGCGGACCGGCCTGCGCACCGGGGCCGAGCGCGGCGCGTACGCGCAGATGCTCGCGACCTGCGCCTACACCGCCGCCCAGGACGGCAAGGGCGACGACGCGGTCGCCCTGCTGGACGAGGCCGCGCAGGCGGCACGGGGGCTGCCTGCCGTGGCGCTGGCCGGGCGGCGGACCCCCATTTCCGCGGCGCAGGTCCGGTTGTACCTGGTCGGCGTGCAGTGGGCGCTCGGCGATGCCGGCGCGGCATTGGCGGCCGCGCGCCCGCTGCGCGCATCGATGTTCAGCACGCCCGAGCGGCGGGCGCGGATGCACACCGACACCGCACGGGCGCTGGTGCTCGGCGGCCGCCATGAGGCGGCCGTCACCCACCTGCTCGCGGCGCACCGGCACGCCCCCGCAGAGGTCAACGGCCGCTCGGCGATCCGACGCGAGGCCACCCGGCTGGTCCGCGACCACCGCGGCGTCGCCGGCGCCCGCGAACTCGCGGGCGTCCTGGGCGACGTCCGCTCCGTTTAACCGGGCCGCCGCCGACGTCAGGCCGACATCAAGGCCCAGACGACCTTGCCCTGAGCAGTGGCCGAGGGACGGACGCCGCACTCCTTGGCGTACGCGGCGATGATGGCGAGGCCGCGGCCGTTCTCGGCGGTGTCCGAGGCCGGACGAGCCTCGGGGCGGGCGGGCGAGGGATCCCAGCACTCCAGCAGCGGCGCGCCGTTGTGCAGCGCGCAGCGCAGGCGGATCCGACGGCCGCGCGCGGCGGCGACGGCGTTGGTGACGATCTCGCTCATCACGAGCATGGCGTCCTGCACGTCGCACCGGCCGATCTCCCAGTGGGTCAGGGAGTAGCGCACGAGCTCGCGCGCCAGTACCACCGACGAGGGCTCGGCGAGCAGATTCATGCGGATCTCGGCGGAGATCGCGGCCGGCTGAGCTGCGGGAGCGTGGTCGTGAGCGTTCATGATGTGCCGCCCTGGGAAGTCGGTGAACTTGCCACCACTTTCCGTAGGCGTCCCATAACCTGGCGTGTATCTGGAAACATCCGAGACACCAGTGGGCGGCATGAGTGCCAGGGAAATGATCGATCCGAAGGCGTCGATGTGGTCCTGGATGGCCTTCGATCTGTGGTTTTACCGTACTCAACGGGGGCTTTCGCTGGCGCAGGTCGGCCTGATCGTCAAAGCGACGCGCGGCACTGTATCCAACTGGGAGGCGGGCAGGCTCAAGCCCAAGCAAGACCAGTTGAAACTCCTCGACTCCGCCTGGAGCACGGGAGGCCACTTCGAGCGCCTGGCGTGGTACGCCCGAACGGGACACGAGCCTGATTGGTTCCGCCAGTTCCTCCAGTACGAAGAGGCCGCGTCGGAGATCAGGGCTTATCACGGCAAGACGGTCCCCGTACTGCTGCAGACCGCGGGTTACTCCCAGGCGCTGCTATGGGCGGCGGGTCGCAACCGCGAGGTGGAGGCGGAGAGCAGGGCCCGCGCGAAACGGCAGAAGATCCTTCAGCGGGAGGACGGGCCCTACCTGTGGATTCTGCTTGATCAGGAAGTGCTGGAGCTGCCCGTCGGCGGTCCGCAGGTCATGCGTGAGCAGCTCCGGCAGATGATCGATGTGATGAAGAATCCCCGCTTCTCCGTTCGGGTCGTCACGCGTGAGACCGGGCCCCATCCCGGTCATGACGGTTCCTTTCAGCTCTATCGTGTCGGCGATCGCCGGGTGGCCTACGCGGCTGCGCAGATCGGTGGGCGGCTGATCGAGGACACTGCCGAAGTCTCGACTTTGGGGATACGGTTCGATCAAATCGGGGCGCTGGCTCTGTCGCGTGACGCCTCGATCGAGCTGATCCAGAGCGCGGTGAGGAAATTCGATGATCAATTGGCGTAAGAGTTCCCACAGCGGCGGCTTGAACGATGACGCCTGTGTGGAGTTGGCGGATCTCGCCTCTGGTGTGGGAGTCCGGGATTCCAGGAATCCTGCCGGTCCGCGCCTGGAGTTCGACCGGGCGATCTTCGACCGCCTCCTGCGGGCTGTGAAGCGCGGCGATCTCGCTTCTTGACCGGCTGGGTATCGGGCGGGGTCGGCCGGCGGTGTGGTGATCCACCCGGCCCGCCCGATGGGCACCACCGTCCATGACCGCCTGGTCATCGGATGTTGAGATGCGGCGTGTTGGGCATTTCCAAGATCGAAAGTGCGCAACACGCCGCATCTCAACGAGTGGTGACCGGGTGGTCATCGCCATCCTGAGGGCTCAGGGTCTGCGGGTGTGGAAGGTGCGGCGGAGGTCGGTGATCCAGGCGTCGGGGTTCTCCCAGGGGATGAAGTGGCCGCCGTGGTCGTGGGCGTTGACGTTGACGTGGTTGAACCAGGTGGCCTGCGGGCCGGACTCGAACGCCTGGACGCGGTCGGCGGCGGTGTGGATGCCGGGCGGGTTCTCGTAGGTGACGAAGGTGAGGCCGACCGGGGCCTGCACGACCGGGGTGCGGTCGTGGGCGGGGGTCCAGGGGTGGCGGTTGGCGTTGGCGTAGTAGCGCATCGAGGTGGCGATGGAGTTGTTCGCCCAGTAGATCGTGGCGTGGGTGAGCAGGTCGTCCCTGCTGAACACGGACTCGACGTCGCCGCCGTTGTCGCTCCAGGCGTTCCAGCGCTCCAGCAGCCAGGCGAGCAGCCCGGCGGGCGAGTCGCTCAGCCCGTGCGCCAGGGTGGCGCCGTCGAGCGTGTGCACGGCGAGGTGGGACGCCGAGCGGTGGTCCAGCTCGATGATGCGGGCGCGGACGTCGGCGGGCTGGTCGTCGGTGAGGGGCCGGTTGCGGGCGAGGTCCCAGGCGCGGGGGCCGTTGAAGAAGTCGAGCGGCAGGCCGGAGCCGATGTGGACGCCGTACAGCTCGTCGGCGTACTTGTGGCCGAGCTGGCTGGAGACGATCCCGCCGATGTCGCAGCCCCCGGCGGCGTATTTCGCGTATCCCAGCGTCTCGGTCATCAGGGTGTGCCAGAGGTCGGCGACCTTCCAGAAGTTGACGTCCGGGAAGCCGGTGAGCGGGCCGGGGAAGCCGAAGCCGGGCAGGGACGGCACGATGACGTCGAACGCGTCGGCGGGGTCGCCGCCGAAGGCGGCCGGGTCGGCGAGCGGGCCGATCACCTTCGACCAGTGCCAGAACGTCCACGGCCAGCCGTGGGTGAGGATCAGCGGGATCGGGCGGGAGCCGCGGCCCGGCTCGCGCATGAAGTGCACCGGGACGCCGGCGACGCTCACCCGGTAGTGCTCGTGGGCGTTGATGGCGGCCTCGGCCTTGCGCCAGTCGTAGCCGTCCCGCCAGTAGGCGACCAGCCCGTTCAAGTAGCCGGCCGGGACGCCGTAGGACCAGTCCTCGTTCCCCTCGTCCAGCGGCGGGCGGGTCAGTGCGAGCCGGGCGCGCAGGTCGTCGAGGACCGCGTCGGGCACATGGATCGGCGTGGGTTCCAGAGGGAAGGCGGGAGAGGAGGTCAAAGCGTTCCTTACGGGGGAAGCGGGCCGTAGACGACATGCTGCCCACGGCCTTTCGCCTCGGCAAGCGGGAAGGGCCGGCTTCGGGCCGGGACCGCTGCGGCCGACGTCCGGTTTCAATGGGGGGTCATCGGGGTTAATTCGTTGGCCAATTCGGTGGGGGCGGCGTTTTCGGGGGTGCGGCGGTGGAAGGTCTCCGGAAATGCTGGAGCGGGGATCGTGGTGGTGACGGTGGAAGAGGCCGGGCGGGGCGCGTCGGCCAAGAGGTTCGCGTTGCCGGCTCTGACGGCCATGGTCGTGGGGTCGATGGTCGGGGCGGGCGTGTTCTCGCTGCCGCGCAACTTCGCGCAGGCCACGGGGGTCTTCGGGGCGATCGTCGCCTGGGCGATCGCCGGGTTCGGCATGCTCATGCTGGCGTTCGTGTTCCAGATCCTCGCCGTGCGGAAACCCGAACTGGACGCGGGTGTTTACGCCTATGCGAAAGCCGGATTCGGGGAGTTTCCGGGGTTCTTCTCGGCTTTCGGGTATTGGGCGAGCGCGTGTGTCGGCAATGTGTCTTATTGGGTGCTGGTCAAGTCGACGCTGGCGCCGCTCTTCCCCGCGCTCGGGACGGGCGACACGGTGGTCGCCGTGGCGGCCTCCACGGTCGGGGTCTGGGCGTTCGCGCTGCTGATCCTGCGCGGGGTGCAGCAGGCCGCGGCCGTCAACAAGATCGTCACGGTGGCCAAGCTCGTCCCGATCGTGATGTTCCTGGTCGTCGTGCTGGTGTCGCTCGACGCCGGGGTGTTCGCGGCGAACTTCTGGGGCGGGGAGCGCTCGCTGTCGTCGATCGCCGGGCAGGTCCGGGCGACGATGCTGGTGACGGTGTTCGTGTTCCTCGGCGTGGAGGGCGCGAGCGTCTACTCGCGCTACGCCCGGCGCCGCGCGGACGTGGGGCGGGCGACGGTCCTCGGGTTCGTCAGCGTCCTCGCGCTGTTCGCCTCCGTCACGCTGCTGTCGTACGGGACGCTGCCCCGGTCGGACCTCGCCGATCTGCACCAGCCGTCGATGGGCGGCGTCCTGGAGTCGGTGGTCGGCTCGTGGGGCAGGGCGTTCATCGGGGCGGGCCTGGTGGTCTCCGTGCTCGGGGCGTACCTGGCGTGGACGCTGATGGCCGCCGAGGTGCTGTTCGTCAGCGCCGAGGACCGGGACATGCCGCGCTTCCTGCGCCGCCAGAACGGCGCCGGGGCGCCGTCGGCCGCGCTGGTCCTCACCAGCGCCCTCACCACCGCCGTCCTGGTGACGACCCTCTTCTCCGACGACGCCCTCACCTTCACGCTGGAGTTCTGCAGCTCCCTGTCGCTCGTCCCCTACCTCCTCACCGCCGCTTACGCCCTCAAGCTCGCGGTGACGGGCGAGACGTACGCGGACGATCCGGGCGCGCCGCGCCGCCGTCACCTGCTGACGGCCGGCGCGGCGGTCGTCTACACCGTGTTCCTGCTGTGGGCGGCGGGGCTGAGCTACCTGCTGCTGTCGTGCATCGTCTACGCGCTGGGGACGATCCTGTTCGCGATGACCAGGCGGGAGAACGGCCGGCGGGTCTTCGCCCGCTCGGAGCTCGCGCTGTTCGCGGTGGTGGTGGCGGGCGGCGTGCTCGGCGTCGCCGGTCTCGCGGCCGGATGGATCACTCTCTGACGCCGAGCAGGTCCAGCAGTTCGCGGCCCTGCGGCCAGGCGCCGAGGCCGCTGGCGGAGTTGAGGTGGCCGCGGGCGCCGACGAGGCGCAGGCGGGCGCCCCACCGCGCGGCGAGGTCGGCGGCCTTCTCCGGGGTGCAGTACGGGTCGTCGGTGCTGGCCACCACCAGGACGCGGCAGGGGAGCGGCTCGGCGGCGAGGTCGACGAAGGTCGCGGCCTCCTCGCGGGGGAACGCCGTGCTGTCCGAGTCGGGCGGCGCGACCAGGAAGGCGCCGTCCACCTGCGCGGACGGGTTCCTCGCCAGCCAGGCGGCCGTCGCCCAGCAGCCCAGGCTGTGCGCGACGAGGACGACGCGTCCGCCCTGCCCGGCGGCCTTGTCGTAGGCCGTCTGGACGGCGGCGACCCAGTCGTCGAGGTCGGGCGCGGACCAGGAGGCGGGGGCGATCCGCACCGCCGCGGCGCCCCACTCCCGCTCCCACGACACCTGCCAGTGCCGCTCGTCGGAACCGCCGATCCCCGGGACCATGACGTACCCGCCCATACCCACCACCGTTCCGCTCGCCGCCCCCAGCGATCATGGAGGCGTCCGTCCGGGATTCTCGCCGAGGCGCCCGGACGGCGGCGGCGGCGCAAGCGATCTCAACGCGGACGGGGCGGACGACGATGGAATCACTCGACGGGATCGACCGGGAGATCCTCCTCCTGCTGCAATCCGAGGGCCGGCTGTCCGGCGCGGAGGTGGGGCGCCGCGTCGGGCTCTCGCAGCCCGCGGCGGCGGCGCGCATCCAGCGCCTGGAGCGGAGCGGCGTCATCACCGGCTACCGGGCCACGGTCGACCCGGTGGCGCTCGGCCTGAACATCCACGCCGTCATCCGCCTCCGCACCACCCACGCCCGCCTCGCGCAGGCCCTGGACCACGCCGCCCGCACCCCCGAGATCGTGTCGGTGCTGCGCGTCACCGGCGAGGACTGCCTCGTCCTCGAAGCCCGCTGCCCCCAGGCCGGCCGCCTGGAGGAGATCGTGGACGCCCTCGCCCGGCACGGCCCGGTCGTCACGTCCCTGGTGCTCCGCTCCTACCCGCCGAAGCCCCTGCCCGACGATCCCTCGCGCGGGGCTTGAACCTGACGCGGCGTCATGTTCTAGCGTCGGGCGCGTACCCACCGGGAGAGGGGGAGGGCATGCCGCACGACGACGGGACGTGGCGGATCGGCGAGCTGGCGCGCGCGACCGGGCTCACCGTCCGGACGCTGCACCACTACGACCGGCTCGGCCTGCTGTCGCCGCGAGCGCGGACCGCGGGCGGGCACCGCTGCTACAGCGGCGCCGACGTCCGGCGCCTGCACCACATCGTCGCGCTGCGCGGCCTGGGCCTCCCGCTGGAGGAGATCGGGACGCTCCTGGACGGCGAGCCCGACCCCGCCGGCCTGCTCCGCCGCCAGCTCGACGCCGTCGAGGAGCGCATCCGGCAGGCCGCCGACCTGCGGGCACGGCTCCTGGACGTGCTGGACGGCCTGGACCGCGACGCCGAACCCTCCGCCCGGCAACTCCTGCACCTCATCGAGGAGACCGTCATGATGAACGAGCCGATGACCCCCGAACAGTTCGCGCGGCTCCAGGAGACGCGCGAGCGGCAGATGCGCGACCTCAGCGAGGAGGACCGCGCCGCGCTCGACCGGAAGCGCCGGGACGCCTGGGACGCGCTGACCCCGCAGGAGCAGGAGCGAATGGCCGAGCGCCGCCGCCGCATGCTCCCGGCCGGCGGGTAGCGGCCCGTCAGAGGTGGCTCAGGATGTTGAGGATCCGGCCGTTCGGGTCGCGGACGAAGAAGCGGCGGACGCCCCACTCCTCGTCCTGCAACGGGTGGACGATCTCCGCGCCGGCCGCCCGCAGCGTCGCGTGGACCGCGTCCACGTCGTCGACCTCGATGCTGAGGTCGGGGACGGCGGGCGCGGTCCGGTCGGCGGTGACGAAACCGAGCTGGCCGCCGGGCGAGGCGAGCGCCACGACCCAGCCGTGGTCCATGACCTCCTCGAAGCCGAGCAGCCCGTAGAAGTCGCGGTTCTCCCGCAGGGCCTCGGTCTGCACGTTGGGCACGATCCGGCGGACGGTCATCGACGGCTCCGAAAGGGACGGGGACGGTACGTGGACGGCGCCCATCCTGGCCTTCGGGACACGCCCGCGTCTTGAACGGACGGGAGATCCCCGCGACGGGCGCGACCTCTTCGCCTGACGGGAGGGCGGCGCGCCGCCGAACTCCCTGCGAAATGGGACGTTGCCCCGGCGGCACCGGGGCTACGGTGATCCCATGACTGACGACGCCGCCCGGACGCACCGCCAAGGCCCCGCCACCCTGCGCGGGCTCGCCCTGCCCAAGACGACGACCGACCAACGGCTGCTGGACAACCGCGGCCCGGCCGACTGGGTGCACGCCGACCCGTGGCGGGTGCTGCGCATCCAGGCCGAGTTCGTCGAGGGCTTCGGGCTGCTCGCCGAGATCCCGCAGGCCGTCAGCGTCTTCGGCAGCGCCCGCACCAAGCCGGGCACGGCCGAGTACGACCTCGCCGTCGACATCGGCGCCCGGCTGCACGAGGCCGGGTACGCCGTCATCACCGGCGGCGGTCCGGGGATCATGGAGGCGGCCAACAAGGGCGCCGACGAGGCGGGCGGCCTGTCGGTCGGCCTCGGCATCGAGCTGCCGTTCGAGCAGCGGCTGAACGACCACATCGACATCGGGCTGGAGTTCCGTTACTTCTTCGTCCGCAAGACGATGTTCGTCAAGTACAGCCAGGCGTTCATCGTGCTGCCCGGCGGGTTCGGGACGCTGGACGAGCTGTTCGAGGCCGTCACGCTGGTGCAGACCCGCAAGATCACCCGGTTCCCGATCGTGCTGGTCGGCACGGCGTTCTGGGGCGGCCTGCTGGACTGGATCAAGGACGTCATGCTCACCTCCGGCAAGATCGCCGAGGCGGACCTGGACCTGCTGCACCTCACCGACGACCCCGACGAGGCCGTCCGCCACGTCGTGGAGGCCCACCAGAAGGAGGCCGCCCGCCGCCTCGCCGAGGAGGAGGCCGCCGTCGAGGCGACCGCCGAGGGCGCCGGCACCGGCGGCTGACGGGCGGGGGGCGTCAGGGCTTGAGGGCGACGCCGGCGTACATCCAGTGGCGGTCGTCGAGGTCCACCGGGCGGTCGGGGTGCCAGTGCTCGGTGCGGGTGACGCCGGGCTCGACGAGGTCCAGGCCGGTGAAGAAGCCCTCGACCTCCGCCCGGGTACGGGTGGCGAACGGGATGCCCTGGGCGCGGTAGGCGTCGGCGCCCGCGCCGACCGTCGGGTCGGTCTCGTCCGGGTCGGGCGCCATCGTGATCGTCAGGGCGCTGCCCGGGGGGAGCGGGTCCAGCAGGGCGCGGACGTACGAGCGGGCCTCGGCCAGATCGGGCACGAAGTGCAGGACGGCGATGAGGGTGAGCGCGACCGGCCGCGCCAGGTCCAGGGTCGCGCGCAGCTCGGCGGACTCCAGGATGGACGCCGGGTCGCGCAGGTCGGCGTCCAGGTAGGCGGTGCGGCCCTCGGGGGCGCTGGTGAGCAGCGCCCGCGCGTGGGCGAGGACGATCGGGTCGTTGTCGACGTACAGGACGCGCGTCTCCGGCGCGATCTCCTGCGCCGCCTCGTGCAGGTTCGGCGACGTCGGCAGGCCGGTGCCGACGTCGAGGAACTGCCGGATGCCGTGCCCGCGCACCAGGTGCCGCGCCATCCGCACCATGAAGTCGCGGTTGGAGCGGGTGTAGCGCGGCAGCGTGGGGATGTGCCGCACCACCTCGTCGGCCGCGGCCCGGTCGGCCTCGAAGTTGTCCTTGCCGCCCAGCAGGTAGTCGTAGATCCGCGCGGGGTGCGGGACGTCGCTGCGCAGGTCGACGTCCCGCTCCGTGGTGTCGCCGCCGTCGGTCACGGTGCCGGTCCCTCCGGGTCGCTCGCCGCCCTGACAAAGGAGATCATATCCGTCAGGGGCGCGGTTCCCGCCAGGGATGCGCGGACCGGGAAGGGTCAGCGGCGGGCCGTGATGCGGGTGGGGAGCGACTCGAAGCCGCGGTCGTTGGTGGAGTGGACGCGCTTGGCGGCGGCCTCGTCGATCTCGTAGTCGGCGACGACGGCGGTGAGCTCCTGGAAGGCGACGCGGGCCTCCAGGCGGCCGAGGTTGGCGCCCAGGCAGTGGTGGCGCCCGCCGCCGAAGGCGAGCGAGGCGGAGGTGTCGCGGTCGAGGTCGAAGCGGTCGGCGGCGGGGAACACGCGCTCGTCGCGGTTCCCGGAGCCGACCGCCAGCAGCACCCGCCCGCCCGCGGGGATGGTGACGCCGTGCAGCTCGACGTCCTCGGTGGCGGTGCGGGCGACGGTCTGCGACGGCGGGTCGTAGCGCAGCGTCTCGTTCACCCAGTCGTCGATGCGCCCGCCGAGCGCGGCGGCCCGCTGGTCGGGGTGCTTCCAGGCGGCGTGCCAGGCATTGCCGAGCAGCAGCATCGTCGTCTCGATGCCCGCGCCGACCAGCAGGATCAGCACCCCGACGATCTCTTCGGGGGTGAGCCGGTCCTCGCCCTCGGCCGCGTCCAGCAGCCCCGACAGCAGGTCGTCGGTGCGCGACTTGGAGCGCGCGATCGTGAGCTCGGTGTAGTAGCCGACGAGCGCGCCGATCGCCTGGAGCGCCTCGGGCGGCAGGTCGGTGACGGGGCCGGTGGCCGCCTCGTCCCGGTACATGATCGCCATGCCGAGGTCGCGGACCAGGGCGCGGTCGCCCTCGGGCACCCCGACGAGCTCGGAGATGACGTCGGTGGGGAAGCGGGCGGCGAAGTCGCCCATGAGGTCGAAGGACTCGCCGTCCAGGGCGGGCGCCAGGTGGCCGAGGGCGAGCTCGCGCAGCCGCGGCTCCAGGGCCTGCACGCGGCGCTGGGTGAAGGCGCGCGAGACCAGCGAGCGCATCCGGGTGTGCTTGGGCGGGTCCATCGCCACGAAGGAGAAGAACCGCTCGGCCTGCGGCCCCCAGAACGCCGGCTCGATGCGCAGGCCGTTGCGGCTGGAGAACCGGGCGGTGTCGCGCAGGGCGTCGGCGATGTCGGCGTGCCGGGACAGCACCCAGATGTCGTCGGCGTCGTTGCGGTAGACGGGCGCCTCCTCGCGCAGCCGCGCGTACACCGGGTACGGGTCGTCCTGGACGCCGAAGTCGTACGGGCTGTACAGCAGGTCCACGGATACGCCTTCCCTCGGTCACGCTTGACGCCGCCGGGCACGATCATGGCCTGAAACACGCTCACGTTCCACCGGTTCTGTCCACAAAGGCCGGTGGTTCCGGGCAAAATGGGGCCGCGTGTCCGCGGGGACATGCTTCCCTCCCGCTCCGAGGTGTTCGTGGACTCTCCGACCGTGCCGTCCGGGATCGACCCGACGAAGGCCCATCCGGCCCGCCGCTACAATTACTGGCTCGGCGGTAAGGACAACTACGCCGCCGACCGCGCGTCCGCCGACCTCGTCGCGTCCGGGTTCCCGACGGTGCGGACCGCCGCGCTGGAGAACCGGGCGTTCATGCGGCGCGCAGTGACCTACCTGGCCCGCGAGCGGGGCGTCGACCAGTTCCTCGACATCGGCACCGGGCTGCCGTCGGCGGGCAACGTGCACGAGATCGCCCAGTCGATCATCCCGTCGGCGCGGGTGGTGTACGTCGACAACGACCCGATCGTGCTGGTGCACGCCCGTGCCCTGCTGACGAGCTCGTCGCAGGGCGCGACCGCCTACCTGGACGCGGACCTGCGCGATCCCCGCAAGATCCTGGACCATCGCGACCTCGCCCGCACGCTCGACCTGGACCGGCCGGTCGCGCTGATGCTGATCGCCGTCACGCACTTCCTCGTGGACGAGGACGACCCCGCCGGCATCGTCGCCACGCTGGTGGACGCGCTGCCCTCGGGCAGCTTCGTCGTCATGACGAACGCCACCGGCGACTACCTCACCCCCGAGCGGTACGCCGAGAACGTCGAGGTCAACAAGCGCAGCGGGGTGCCGTTCCGGCTGCGCAGCGCCGCCGAGTTCGCCGCTCTGCTCGGCGATCTGGAGCCGCTGCCGCCGGGCATCTGCTCGGTGGTGGAGTGGCGCCCCGACCTGGAGGAGCGCGCCGTCCTGCCGACGGTCGAGGAGGTCTCGATGCACTGCGCGGTCGCGCGGGTGCCCTGACCCGCGGGCAAAATTCGGGTGCGGATCGGGCGGGGCGGGGTTGGCGGCCCCGCCGTTGATCAATGCTGGGCGTATGAGCGAAGGGGTGGGCGCGTCCCGCGTGCCGGGCCGGCCGGGGGGCGGGCGGGCCGCCGTCGCCGTCCCGCCGGCCCTGCTCGCGCTGCTGCTCGGGGCGTGGGCGACGGGGCGGCCCGCGCTGTGGACCGACGAGTTCGTCACGATCGACCTCGCGCGCCGCCCGGTCGCCCGGATCTGGGCGACGCTCGGCGGCGTGGACGCCGTCCACGGCCTGTACTACCTGCTCATGCACGTCTGGGTGCAGGTGGCGGGGACGAGCGCGACGGCGGTGCGGCTGCCGTCGGTGCTGGGGGTGGCCGCAGCGGCGGCGGGGACGGCGCTGCTGGGCCGGGCGCTCGCCGGACGCGCCGCCGGCCTGGCCGCCGGGATCGCCTACGCGCTGATCCCGGTGACGGGCCAGTACGCGCTGGAGGCCCGCTCCTACGCGCTGGTGTCGGCGGCCGCAGTCCTCGCCACGCTCGCCCTGGTGCGGGCGCTGGGACGGCGGCCCCGGTTCGCGCCGTACGCGCTGTACGCGGCGGCGGTGGCGCTCCTCGGCGCGCTGCACCTGTTCGCGCTGCTGCTCGTCCCGGCGCACCTGGTGACGGTGCTCGCGCTGCGGCCGGGACGGCGCGCGGTCCTGGCGTGGACGGCGGCGGCCGCAGCGGCCGGGGCCGCGCTCGCCCCGCTGGTGTGGACGGCGGCCGGGCAGCAGGGGGCCGTCTCCTGGATCCCGCCCGCCGACGCCCGGCACCTGTGGCTGGCGGTGCTCGGCATCACCGGCAGCCTCGCCGCGACCGTCCTCCTCGCCGCGCTCTGCGTGTGGGGCCTCGCGCGGTCGGGCGCGCCGCGCCTGGCGGCCGTCGCGGTGCCGTGGCTGGCCGTCCCGCCGGTGGCCCTGCTCGCGCTGTCGCAGGCGGAACCGTTCTTCGTGGCCCGCTACGTGCTGTTCTGCGTGCCGGCGCTGGCGCTGCTGCTCGGCGCGGGCGCGGTGGCGCGGCCCCGGCCCGTCGCCGTCCCGGTCGCGGCGGCGCTGCTGGTCCTGGCGGCGGCGGCGCAGCCGGGGCTGCGGCGCAGCGACGCCAAGTGGCACGACTTCACCCCGGTGGTGCGGGCGCTGGCGGCCGGGGCGCGGCCGGGCGACGCATTCGTCGTCGCGCCGGCGGTCGTGCGCGGGCTGGCGGCGGCCCACCCCGCTGCCTTCACGGGGCTGGTGGACGCGGCGCTCGCCGTCCCGGCCGCCGACCGCGACGCGCTGTACGCCCGCGAGGTCGGCCCCCGCGAGCTGGCGCGGCGGCTGCGCGGCGCCCCCCGGGTGTGGCTGATCCGGCGGGTCGACAGCGGGCGCGGCGCGGCGGCCGTCCTCCGCGCCCGCCTCGCCGCGCTGCGCCGGGCTGGGTTCACCGAGCGCGCCGGGAGCTGGCGGGGCAAGCGGACGCGCCTGCTGCTCTACGTCCGCCCCGGCTCCGCCGCCCGCCCGCCGGCGCGCTGACCGGACCGCGCGGCGGGGGCGGGCGTCCGTGGGAGAATCCGGGCATGGGTGATACGGCGATCCTGTCGCGGGAGGCGCAGGTGCGCGGGCAGATCCTGGACGCCGCGGCCGCGTGCCTGGTGGACGGCGGCTTCGGGTCCGGGCGGCTGATGTCGGCGATCGCGCGCCGCGCCGGGATGTCGCGGCCGACCCTGTACCGCTACTACGACGGGTTCGACGCGGTGCGCGACGCGCTCATCCAGCGCGAGGTGGCGCGGCTGCTGGAGCTGCTCGCGCCGATGGTCGACCGGATCCGGTGGACGGCCGAGTACATGACCGAGCTCATGACGTTCGTCGTCGACTTCGCGCGCTCGCACCCGCTGCTCGTCGCGGCGGTCCGCGACATCCCCGAGCGGGTGCTGCCGCTGTTCACCACCCAGGCGCAGATCATCGTGGACCGCGTCATGGAGATCATGGAGCCGCTGGTGACCGCGCGCATCGAGGCGGGGCTGCTGCCGCCGGTGGACGTGCGGGTGTCGCTGGACCTGCTCTGCCGGATCGCGATGTCGCTGATCGTCGCCGACACCTCCTTCGACCTGAACGACCGCGCCGCGCTGGAGGAGTACGTGGCGCGCGCCGTCCGGTTCGCGGCCTTCCTGGAGTGGCGGCCCGAAGCGCGGCCCGCGCAGTAAGCATGTGATGACTGCCACGGGCCGCCGGAGGCCCGCCCCATTGACCCGCCCGCCCTGCAAGTTTACGGTTACCGCAGCAACTGTAACGTCGCGGTGGCCGGCCGGCCCTCGCGGCGGGGAGGAGGAGCCATGGCGACGACCGGGACGACCAAGGCGGCGGCGGAGCGTACGGACGGCGAGTACGCCGGGCTGCTGCGCACGCTCTCCGAGGGTTCGGTCCACCGCCGCTTCGACCCCTACCTGGACATCGACTGGGACGGCCCCGACTACCGGATCGACCCCGAGGACGAGCGCTGGCAGCTGTCCAAGGAGAGCGACCCGCTCGGCGCGCACCCCTGGTACTGGGAGCAGCCGCTGGAGAAGCGGATCGCCATCGGCCGCTGGCGCCAGGCCAACGTCTCCAAGGTCGGCCTCGCCTTCGAGAGCATCCTCATCCGCGGCATGATGCAGTACGTCATGACGCTGCCGAACGGCTCGCCCGAGTTCCGGTACTGCCTCCACGAGATGACCGAGGAGTGCAACCACATCCAGATGTTCCAGGAGCTGGTCAACCGGATCGGCGTGGACGTCCCCGGCATGAAGGCGCCCTACCGGATCACCTCGCCGCTCTGGTCGCTGTCGGCCTACGCCCCGACGCTGCTGTTCATCGGCATCCTGGCGGGCGAGGAGCCGATCGACCACGTGCAGAAGGCCATCATCCGCGAGGGCGCGCACATGCCGCCCGCGGTGCTGCGCACCATGGAGATCCACATCGCCGAGGAGGCGCGGCACATCTCCTTCGCGCACCGCTTCCTCCAGGAGCGCGTCGCCCGCCAGGGCCGCGTCGCCAAGGGCGCGACGTCCCTCGCGTTCCCGCTGGTCATGCGCTGGCTCGCCGGCGCCATCATGGCGCCGCCGCGCGACCTCGCCAAGGAGCACGGCATCCCGCGCAAGGTCATGCGCGAGGCGTTCTGGAAGAACCCCAAGTCCAAGGACATCATGCGGGGCTTCTTCGGCGACGTCCGCAAGCTCGCCGAGGAGCTCGACCTGATGAACCCCGCCTCCCGTGCCCTCTGGCGGATGTGCGGCATCGACGGCCGGGTCGCCCGCTTCCGCGGCGAGCCCGACCGGCGCGCCCGCGCCGCGGCCTGACCGCCCGGCCGCCCCCGCCCGCACCGCGCCCCGCTCAGCAAGGACCCGCCCCATGCCCCACGTGGTCACCCAGTCGTGCTGCGGCGACGCCTCCTGCGTCTACGCCTGCCCGGTCAACTGCATCCACCCCACCCCCGACGAGCCGGACTTCGCCACGGCCGAGATGCTCTACATCGACCCGGCGGCCTGCGTCGACTGCGGCGCCTGCGTGAGCGCCTGCCCGGTGGAGGCGATCGCGCCCGAGTCGGCGCTCGCGCCCGCGCAGCTCCCGTTCGTCACGCTGAACGCCGGCTACTACAGGGAGCCGCGGCCGCGCCCGCTGCTCGCGCCGGTCCTGCCGCCGCTCACCGCGCCCGCCGGGCGCGAGCCGCTGCGCGTCGCGATCGTCGGGTCGGGGCCGGCGGCGATGTACGCCGCGGACGAGCTGCTCACCGTGCCCGGCGCGCGCGTCAACGTCTTCGAGCGGCTGCCGGTGCCCTACGGGCTGGCCTGGGCGGGCGTCGCCCCCGACCACGCCCGGACCCGCCGGGTCGCCGACCTGTTCGACCGGATCGCCCTCCAGGACGGCTTCCACCTGTACACCGGCGTCGAGGTCGGCCGCGACGTCACCCACGAGGAGCTGCTCGCGCACCACCACGCCGTCGTCTACGCCGCCGGCGCGGCGTCCGACCGGCGCCTGGACGTCCCCGGCCACGAGCTGGCGGGCACCGCCACCGAGTTCGTCGCCTGGTACAACGGCCACCCCGACCAGGCGGACCGGCCGTTCGACCTGTCGCACCGCCGCGCCGTCATCATCGGCAACGGCAACGTCGCGCTGGACGTCGCGCGCGTCCTCACCACCGACCCGGGCGCGCTCGCCGGCACCGACATCGCCCCGCACGCGCTCGCCGCGCTCCGCGAGAGCCGCGTCGAGGAGGTCGTGGTGGTGGCCCGCCGCGGCCCCGAGCACTCGGCGTTCACCGTCCCCGAGCTGATCGGGCTGATGGGCAGCCCGCACGCCGCGCTCGTCGTCGACACCGGCGGCGCCGCCCTGGACGGCGACGACCCGAAGTCGCGGCTGCTGCGCGAGGTCGCCGCGCTGCCCGCCCCCGCGCCCGGCCGCAAGCGGATCGTGCTGCGCTACCTGTCCGGCCCCGTCCGCGTGGCGGGCGGCGACCGCGCCGAGGGCGTCGAGCTCGTCCGCAACCGCCCGGTGGACGGCGGCGGCGTCGAGCCGGCGGGCGCGCCCGAGCTGCTGGAGGCCGGGCTCGTACTGTCCTCGATCGGCTACAAGGGCCGGCCGCTGCCGGGCCTGCCGTTCGACGAGGCGCGCGGCGTCCTGCCGAACGCCGGAGGACGCGTCCTCGACGGCGTGGACGGCATCCCGCTGCCCGGCGTCTACGCGGCGGGCTGGATCAAGCGGGGCCCGACCGGGTTCCTCGGCACCAACAAGTCGTGCGCCCAGGAGACCGTCCGGCACCTGCTGGACGACCACGCCGCCACGGGCCCGCTGCCCGCGCCGGCCGAGCTGGAGCGGCTCCTGAAGGGCCTGCGGCCCGTCGGCTGACGGCGAGGGCGCGCCGCCCGGACGGCGGCGCGCCCCGGCCAGTTCGCGCACCTAAGGGTGCGCGCTTTTTTATTTCACATGGTGAGGAATGCACTTCCGGAGTGCGCCGGCCGGTGAAAGTGGTACGGCGATCTGTTTCCGCCGGATGACGTCGCTGGTGGCGGCGCGCGTCGCGGTTCCCGCGGTGATCGAATTCACGGGGCCGACCGCCTTCCGTTAGGGAAGTGTTTCCTTGAGTCCCCGGTGGCCCTTTGCTAATGCGCCATGAAGCCGTCGCGCCTCGCGTTCTAGCACGCCGGAACGGTCCAGGAGGCCCGTCACGCCAAGTGATCACACCATTGCCGGATGTGGTCAGATACTGGTCAAGGCGTGGGTCGGCTTCCTAGCGTGGCCTGCGGTAGGTCGTTTTCCGGAAAGTCCCGGCGCCGGTCGGATTCCGTCGATCAATGGCCTCCGGATCGCCGGCGCCGCCGGAAAAGCCGATCGAAGACGCGCCTTTCGAGGAGACGGTTGTGACCCAGATCGATGACCGCTGCGCGGCGCCCGCCGCGCCTTCCGCCCCGCCCGGGGAAGGCGTGGGGGAGGCGTTCGACGCGCGGCGCTTCCGCGAGAGCGCGGGCGCCGTCGCGGCCCGGCTCGCCGGGCCCCTGACCGACCTGTCGGTGCGCGGGCTCGCGCTCACCGACCCGGCCGAGCTGACCGCCGCGGCGCGGGCGCTGATGACCGCCGAGCGCGACCGGATCGCGCCGCACGACCCGGCCCGGCTCGACGCGATCATGGACCTGTACGTGCGGACCGGCATCCCGGTGCACTCGCCCGGCGCGATGGGCCGCCAGTTCTCCGGCGTCGTCCCGCTCGCCGGCGTGATGGACTTCGCCGGCGCGATGGTGAGCCAGCCCGCCTCGTTCTACGAGGCCGGGCAGCTCCCCAGCGTCGCCGAGCGGATCATGGGGGAGGAGCTCGGCCGGCTCATCGGCTGGGATCCCGCGGCCGCCGCCATGGTCACCACCTCCGGCGGCTCGCTCGCCAACCTCACCGCGCTGCTCGCCGCCCGCGCCCGCGCCTTCCCCGCCCTCTGGACGCGCGGCGGCACCGACGGGGTGCGGCCCGCCGTCGCCGTCGGCGCCGACGCGCATTACAGCGTCACCCGCGCGGCCGGCGTCATGGGCATCGGCGAGACCCAGATCGTCCGGCTGCCGCTCGACGCCGCCCGCCGCATCGACGTGCGCCGCGCCGGGCCCGCCCTCGCCGCCGCCCGCCGCCGCGGCCTGTCGGTGTTCTGCCTGGTCGCCTCGGCCGGCACCACGTCCGTCGGCGCGTTCGACCCGCTGGACGAGCTCGCCGGCCTCTGCCGCGAGCACGGCCTCTGGCTGCACGTGGACGGCGCACACGGCGCGAGCCTGCTGGTGTCGGGCGAGCTGCGCGGGCGCCTGCGCGGCGTCGAGCACGCCGACTCGCTGACCTGGGACGCGCACAAGCTGATGTTCGTCCCCGCGCCCTGCACGATGCTGTTCTACCGGGACGGCGCGCGGAGCCTCGGCGCGTTCCGGCAGCGCGCCAGCTACGTGTTCGACGAGGAGCCCGACGAGTACGCCGCGCTCGACAGCGGCGGCCGCAACTTCGAGTGCACCAAGCGCCCGATGATCATGCCGCTGTGGACGCTCTGGGCGATGCACGGCCCGGCCCTGTTCGCGCAGAAGATCGAGCACGTCTGCCGGCTGGCCCGCGACGCGCACGGGCTGCTGCTCGCCGAGCCCGACTTCGAGGCGGTGCACGCCCCGCAGGCCAACATCCTGTGCTTCCGGCACCGGCCGCGCGGCCTCGCCGCGCCCGACGTGCACCGCTTCCAGAACGCCGTCCGCAACCGGGTGCGCGGCGGCGGCTCGTTCTTCATCTCCAAGGTCGACATCGACGGCACCGCCGCGCTCCGCGCGGTGCTGATGAGCCACCACACCACCCTCGACCACGTCCGGATGCTCCTCGCGGAGATCCGCGACGCCGGCCGGGCCCTGCTCGCCGAGGGCGCGGACCGGTGACCCGGCGGCACACGCACGCCGGCAGGCACGCCAGCAAGGGGGAATGCCCATGAGCCCGACCCGCTCGACCCGCCAGGCCCGCCCGCGCCGCGCGGCGGACGGCCCCGCGCCCGGGGAGGCCGCCGAACTCGCGGCGCGCCTCATCCCGGACGCCGAGATCGCGCCCGGAACCGTCGACGACGTCCCCGGCCTGCCGTCCTTCGCGGGCAAGATGCGCGACTGCGCCCGCGCCTGCGGCACGTCCTACAGCCAGGTGCCGCACGCCGTCCAGGACGCCCTGGTGCTGCGCCGCCTGGAGCAGATGGTCAACACCGTCATGCTGAACCCGCTCTGGCGGGACCGGCTGAAGGACGCCGGCGTCACCGGCGCCTGCGCGACGTTCGAGGAGTGGCAGCAGATCCCGGTCGCCGGCAAGGACGAGCAGCGCGACCTGTTCATGGGCGACCGGCCCGGCATGGTCGTGCCGCTCGCCCGCGGCGGGTTCGAGGTGGTGGCGAGCGGCGGCACCACCGGCGGCCGCCCCCTGGAGATCGTCTACTCGCTGCGCGAGCTGCGGCACACCTACCGCATCGCCGGCCGGTTCATGGGCGAGCACCAGCTCGGCGCCTACCTGCACGGCCCCGACCCGCGCTGGCTGTTCACCAACCTCGCCGACTACCAGATGTGGAGCAGCGGCACGATGGTCGGCGGCGTGCTGCAGAACGTCCCCGGCGTCAACTACATCGGCGCCGGGCCCGTCACCGGGCCCGTCCTGGAGCACATGTTCTCCTACCCGGGGCCGAAGGCGCTGATGGGCATCACCGCCGGCGTCGCGATCCTCGCCGACCTCGGCGCCGGCATGCCGCAGGAGGCCCGCGAGAGCTTCCGCGTCGCGCTGTACGGCAGCGGCGTCCTGCCGCACCGCAAGCGGACCGAGCTGAAGGCGGTCTACCCCGACCTCGCCATCCTCAGCTACTTCGCCGCCACCCAGGCCGAGACGATCGGCCTGCAGCTCCGCGACACCTCGCCGCACCTGGCGGCGGTGCCGGGCCTGCACCTGGTCGAGATCGTCGACGAGGACGGCCGCTGGGTCGGCGAGGGCGAGGAGGGCGAGCTCGTCGTCACCCGGCTGCACGCGCACGAGGCGCCGCTGCTGCGGCTCCGGCTCGGCGACCGGATGGTGCGGCGCCCCCGGATCGACCGGCCCGACCTGCGCACCCAGCAGTTCGAGTTCGCCGGCCGCACCGGCGACGTCCTGCACCTCGGCGACAGCCAGTACTCGGCGGCGCTCACGCTGGACGCCGTCCGCGACGAGCTGCGCGCCGCGGCGGCCCTCGACCTGGACGAGATCGCGCACGAGGTGCAGTTCGTCAACCACCGCGAGACGCGCGCGGTCACGCTCCTCGCCGCGGTGGACGACCCGGCCGGCCTCGCCTACACGCTGGAGGCCGCGCTCGGCCCGGCCGGCGTGCACCGCGCGTTCCTGCGGGCGCTGCCGCGCTCGCTGTCGCTGTTCAACGACCGCGAGGCCGACCCGGCGTCCGTCGAGCGCACCGGCTACACCTTCCACCTGGTGTTCGTGCACCGGGCGGCGCCGGAGATCGAGCGGACGCCCGTCGGCAAGGTCCCCCTCGTCCGCGACCGCGGCTAGCGGCCGGCAGCCCGAAGGAGAGCAGGCAGTGAACCCGAAAGTGAACATCATCGCGCTCGTCGACGTCGTCGGCGCGCTGTCGGACGGCGGCCTCGGCAACGGCAACCTCGGCCTCGTCGACGACAGCGCCTTCGAGAGCACCGGCCGCGGCACCCCCGACCTCTGCACGGTCGTGCAGCCGGGCCAGGTCGTGCAGTGGTCGGCGCTCGCGGTGGACGTGCAGACGCCCGTGGAGATCCGCGACATCGTCTTCCTCGGCCCCGACGGGCAGCCGGCCGGGCCCGCGCGGCCCGACCCCGAGCCCGGCGAGAACCTCGACGTCAACGTGTGGTCCGGCGTCGTCCCCTACCTGGCGCCCGGCGTGCCGCACCGGTACCGGCTGGAGCTGCAGATGCACGAGGGCCCGCACGCGGTGCTGCACGTCGACTCACCCGCCCTCATGTGCCCCTAGCCCCCGCCGGCCCGACGGCCGGACGACAGCCGAACCCGACGGAAAGGCGGGCCATGGCCCAGCAACTGGCGATCATCGTGCTGGTCGACATCGGCGGTGCGCTGCGCGACCGCACGCTCGACGACAACGTGTACGTCTTCGACAACATGAGGTTCCAGGGCTCCACCGGCGAGGGCACCGGCGACCTGGTGACCGCCGTCAACGGCTCCTACTGGAGCGACGGCTCGCAGGGCACCGAGCAGGTGCTGAACTGGCTGCCCTACGCGCTCGGCGGCATCCCCCCGACCGTCCCGCGCGGCTACGCCGCCGAGCGGTCCCGGCAGATCGACCAGCAGGCCCTCGACGACCTGCGGGCGCTCGCCGACGGCGCGGACGACGAGGCGGCGGGCGGCGTCAACCGGATCCGCCGCGACATCGGGACGCGGGTGCGGAGCACCCGGGGCGCCCGCGGCCTCACCAGCCGCAAGGTCCTGGACGTCACCGGCCGGCCGGTCAGCGGCGCGGACGCGGCCGCCGCGCACAACTACGCCACCCCGATCATCACCGACATCACCGGCGAGGCCGTCGACGAGAAGATCATCTACCCGGCGGAGTACGGCTCCCCGGACATGGTCACCGACGGCTGGTACTGGTCGGCGACCATCGACACCGCCCGGCCCGGCACCTACGCCTACACGATGCACGTCCAGCTCCACGAGCTGGTGGAGCGCGACGCCGGGCTCCGCTGGGAGGCGGTCGACCTCACCTGCGAGGCGCGCCTCCGCGTCGTCACCGAGCCGAAGCGCAACGCCTTCACCGGCGGCGGCCTCGGCCTGCTGCCGGTGTACCCGGCCCCGCCCGCCGCCCCGGCGGCCCCGCCCGCCTAGCCCGCGCCCGAAGGAGCGGCAGATGCCCTCGAAGTCCAAGAAGAGCAGGCCGGGCACCGACCGGCCGATCTCCATCACCGCCGTCGTCGACTGCGTCGGCGCGCTCGCGTCCCGCAGCCTGCACGGCAACCTCTACCTGTACGACACCAACCGGGCGGCCGGGTCCACCGGCCTCGGCACCGAGGAGCTGCGCACCCGCGTCCGCGCGGGCGACCGGCTGCTCTGGAACGTCATCTCGCTGGAGTGCGAGACCTACGCGGCGATCGACGCCATCGTCGTCGACCCCGAGGTGTGCGAGCCCGAGCGGCACACCTACCCCGGCACCGACATCACCTACTGGACGGCCACGGTGAAGCCGGGCGCCCCGGACGTCGCGCACTACCAGGTCAGGCTGCGCCTCGGCACCCGCACCGAGCCGATCACGACGACGCTGCGGCCGGCGCTGGTCGGCTGAGGGAGGAGGACGCATGGACAGCACCCGCGAGGCCGGGCCGCAGCGGTCGAACGCCGGCCAGCTCAACTCCGTGCAGCTCAACATCGTCACGCTGGTCGACATGGAGCGCGCCACCCGCACCGGGAGCCTGAAGGACGCGCTCTACATGATGGACAACAGCGTCGGCGGCGCCGGGCAGGGCACCGGGCGGCTGGAGACGGTCTGCAAGCAGGGCCAGGTGCTCAACTGGATCATCCGGCCGATCGAGATGGACAAGCGGCCGGACGGCGCCTGGCCGCCCATGCCCAAGATCAACAATCTGGTGTTCCTGGACACCGAGCGCGGCGACGAGGAGGACGTCGCCGAGCGGCGGCTCTGCTCCGAACTGAAGATCTACGGCATGCCCGACAAGATGCGGTCGCCGTTCACGCCCGTCTACTACTACTGGGCCGGCACGATCCTCGGCACCGCCGAGCCGGGCCTCTACCGGTACCGGCTCGTCCTGGAACTGGAGCAGGACGGCACCCGGGAGAAGCTCTACCTCAACACCGAGCACCACCCGGCCGTCCGGGTCCTCGGGGTCTGACCCCGCCCCGACGACGCCCCGGGCACCGCGCCGCCCGGGGCGTCCCCCGCCCGCCCGCGCCTGACCACAGCGCCTGACCACAGCGCCTGACCACAGCGCCTGACCACAGCGCCTGACCACAGCGCCTGACCACAGCGCCTGACCACAGCGCCTGACCACAGCGCCTGACCACAGCGCCTGACCACCGGGAATGTCGGTGGCGGGAGGCAGCATGGACGGTGTGGAAGGCAACCCGATCGCCAGGTCGTGGCGGCTGATCGACGTGTGGCTGGCGGTGCACGCGCCCGCGTCGCTGATGCTGCTGAACCCGCCCGCCGAGCCCGCCGCCGTCGAGGAGGCCGAGCGGGCCCTCGGCATGCCGCTGCCCGCCGAGCTCGCCGCGTCCCTGCGCTGCCACGACGGCGCCGACGAGTGGACGTCCCTGCTGCCCCACCAGTCGCCGCTGAGCGCGTCCGCCGTCGCCGAGCGGTACGCCGCCTGCATGGACAAGGCCCGCGCCACCGGCGGGTTCGCCGTCCAGCCCTGGGCCGACGAGCCCTGGTGGCATCCCGACTGGATCCCCTGGGCCGTGAACGCCAGCGGCACCCCGCACGTCATCGACCGGCGGCCCGGACCCCACCGCGGCCGCCTCGGCTGGGCCGCCTACGCCGGCGGCGGCGACTTCACCGACGGCTGGCCCGGCCTCGCCGCCTACCTCGCCGCGGTCGCCCGCGCCCTGCACGAGGGCGGCGGCGCCGGCGGCATGCACCCCTACCTGACGGTCGACGGCCTGCTGTGGTGGGAGTTCGGCGACGACCGCCGGTCGCTGAACGGCGACCCGCTCGTCCCGGCCCCGCTCGGACTGGAGGCGCCCTGATGGTAGGAAGGCGGCAGGCGAGAGGGAGGGGGCCGCGATGGGACTGGCCGTCTGCGTGTTCTGCGCGTCCAGCAGCAAGATCGACCCGGGTCACGTGGAGCTCGCGCACCGCGTCGGCGCCGAGCTGGCCCGGCGCGGGCACAGCCTGGTCAGCGGGGGAGCGCGGGTGTCGTGCATGGGCGCGGTCGCGCGCGGCGCCCGCGAGGGCGGCGCCCGCACCGTCGGGGTGATCCCCGAGGGCCTGGTGGACGTGGAGGTCTCCGACGAGGCGAACGACGAGCTGGTCGTCACGCCCGACATGCGCTCGCGCAAGGGCGAGATGGACCGGCGCAGCGACGCGTTCCTGGTGCTGCCCGGCGGCATCGGCACGCTGGAGGAGCTGTTCGAGATCTGGACGGCCCGCGTGCTCGGCATGCACGACAAGCCGATCGTCATCCTGGACCCGACCGGCGTCTACGACCCGCTCCGCGAGCTGATGACCGGCCTGGCCGACCAGGGCTTCGCCCGCCCGAAGATCTTCGACGCGATCGGCTGGACCGCCGACCTGGACGAGGCCCTGGACCTGCTGGAACGGTCCCGGCCGCACATCCAGGCCACCCCCGAGGACCTGGCCGAAGCCGAGCTGTGAGCGGGTGGAACGCCGGCCGGGGGCGGTGTGCGGGGCGGCGCCGCCGGGAAGTGATCATCTCGTGCCGGAGGGGGACGGGATGAGCGGCGGGGCGAACGAGGACGCGGTGACGGCCGAGCGGCCGGTGGTGGTCGGGACGGACGGCTCGCCGCCCGCCGGCGGGGCGGTCGCGTGGGCGGCGGACGAGGCGGCCGACCTCGGCCGCCCGCTGCACGTCGTCTACGCCGCCGACCCGATCGCCTACGGCGTGCCGTTCGTGCCGCCGAGCAAGGACGGCTCCTCGCTGCTCACCAGCGGCGAGGGCGTGGTGTCGGCGGCGCGGCGCCTCGCGCTGGAGCGGCGGCCGCGGGTGCGCGTCACCACCGAGGTGGCGGACGCCGCGCCGGTGGACGCGTTCCGGGAGCTGTCGCGGACGGCCGCGCTGACCGTCCTCGGCTCGCGCGGCCTCGGCGGCTTCACCGGGATGCTGCTCGGCTCCGTCGGCAGGCGCGTCGCCGGGCAGGCCGACGGGCCGGTCGTCGTCGTGCGCGGCGACGGCACCCGCCGCGAGTTCGGCGAGATCGCCGTCGGCGTGGACCTGTCGGACGCGTCCGAGGCCGCGCTGGAGCACGCGTTCGCGACCGCGCGGCGGCGCGGCGCCAAGGTCCGCGTCGTGCACGCCTTCCAGCTTGAACCCGCCCTCGTGCAGGCCCGCTACCTGGAGGACGAGCGCGAGACCGAGCGGACCGTCACCGACCGGGTCCGCGCCGAGTACGCGCGGCTCCGCGACGTCCACCCCGACGTGCAGGTCATCGAGGCGCTGGTCCGCGACCATCCGGTGCGGGCGCTGACCGCGGCGTCCGAGCAGGCCGACCTCGTCGTGGTCGCCGCACGCGGGCGCGGCGCGCTCGCCGGGGCGCTGCTCGGCTCGGTCAGCCACGGTGTCCTGCACCACGCGCACTGCCCCGTCGCCGTCGTCCGCCCCGACGAGCCTTAGGCGACGAGTCCTAGGCCAGGCCGCGGCGGGAGACGGCGGGCGGCCGCGTCCCGCGGATCGAGGCGACCATGTCGAGGACCTGGCCGAGCGCGGCCGCCTGCGGCTCCGGCGCGCGGAACAGCGACGCGCCGAGCCAGGCGTACACCGACGCGGCCGCCAGCAGGCCCGGATCGGGCTCGGGCCCGTCGGCGGTGAGGGTGACGAGGACGGGCCGCCCGGCGGCGGCCAGGGCGCTCACGGCGTCCGCCGGGGGCGCCTCGCCCGCGTCGGCGACACCGGGCGGGACCGGGGAACCGGGCGGCAGCACCCGGTGGTCGTGCGACTCCATACCCCTGATCGTGGCACGATCGTCCTCGGAAGACGCAGACAGAACGGAGCCGAACGTGGTCGTCGCGGTCCTGGTGCTGGCCGGCCTCGCCGTGCTGGGCGCCATCGTGGTGCTCGCCATGGGCCGGGGCGGGGAGCTGGCGCCCCCGCAGCCGGACTACGTGCCGCTGCCGCCGATGGACGGCCGCCCGCTCACCGGCGCGGAGGCGGCGATGCTGCGGCCGCCGCGCGCGCTGTGGGGCTACCAGCCGGCCGTCACCGACGAGGCGATGCGGCGGATGGTGTCCTCGCTCGCCGAGCGGGACGCGCAGATCCACGCGCTGGAGGCGCGGCTCGCGGCGGTCCGCCACCCGGGCGAGGGCGGCGCGACGGCGGCGGACGCGCCGCTGCCGACGCCGCTGCCGTGGGACACCACGGGTCTGGACGCCGCGGGTCGGGA
Source organism: Actinomadura parmotrematis (assembly GCF_019458805.1). GTDB lineage: Bacteria > Actinomycetota > Actinomycetes > Streptosporangiales > Streptosporangiaceae > Spirillospora > Spirillospora parmotrematis. The sequence continues at coordinate 98,834 of NZ_JAIBOA010000002.1, read as the reverse complement.
CACCGAGGAGGAGGACGCGTGAGCCGGGTCGCGATCCACGCGGAGGCGAGCAGCGCCGCGCCCCCCGACGTCCTGTTCGCCGTCCTGGTGGACTGGCCCCGGCACGCCGAGTGGATGCCGTTCACCCGCGCCGAGGGCGGCCACGGCGTCGGCGCCGACCTCGCGGGGTGGACGGGCGTCGGGCCCGTCGGCTTCCTGGACACCATGGTGATCACCGGGTGGCGGCCGGGCCGCCGCGTCGCCGTCCGGCACACCGGGCGGGTCGTGCGCGGGGAGGCGTACTTCGCGGTGGAGCCCCTGGCGGGCGGCAGCCGCATCGTGTGGGCCGAGGCGGTGGACCTGCCGCTCGGGCCGCTCGGACGGGCCGGCTGGATCGTCGCCGGGCCGGTGGTGAAGGCGTTCATGGGGCTCGGGCTGCGGCGCCTCGCCGCGCTCGCGGCGCGGGATGTCGGACCCGTGCGGTAGGAAGTCCGGGTGAGCGGTGCGATCCTCGGCGAGGACGGGCTGGCGCGCTGCCCCTGGGGGGTGTCGGCGCCCGACTACGTCGCCTACCACGATGACGAATGGGGCCGTCCGGTCCGCGACGACCGCGGCCTGTACGAGCGGCTCTGCCTGGAGGCGTTCCAGTCGGGGCTGTCCTGGCTGACGATCCTGCGCAAGCGGGAGGGCTTCCGGGCCGCGTTCGCCGGGTTCGACCCCGAGAAGGTCGCCGGCTACGGGCCGGACGACGTGGAGCGGCTGATGGGCGACGCGTCCATCGTCCGCAACCGCGCCAAGATCGAGGCGGCGGTCGCCAACGCCCGCGCCGCCCTCGACCTGCCCGGCGGCCTCGCCGCCCTGGTCTGGCGCTACGCCGACCCGGCCGCCCCCGCGCCCGTCACCACCGCCGACGTCCCGGCGGTCACCGACGGGTCCAAGGCGCTGGCGAAGGAGCTGAAGCGCAACGGCTTCAGGTTCTTCGGCCCGACCACCGCCTACGCGATGATGCAGGCGTGCGGCCTGGTCGACGACCACCTCGCCGGCTGCTTCCGGCGCGGGGCCGCGTCACTCGCCGCGGGCGGCGTCCAGGACGGGGACGGCGGCGGCGCGGCGGGCCGGTAGGGCGGACGTCGCGGCGGTGACGGCCGCGGCGGCGAGCGCGACCAGCGGGAGCAGCCACCAGGGGCCGCCGGGCCGCAGGAACGAGCTGCCGGTGGCCAGGTGGATCGCCAGGACCGTCCCGTACGCGGCGCCGCAGCCGAGCAGGGTGCCGAGCAGCACGACCGTCGCCGCCTCCCACCGCACCACCGCGCGGATCTGGCGGGCGGTCGCGCCGACGGCGCCGAGCAGCCCGAACTCGCGGGTGCGCTCGGCGACGCCCAGCGAGACGGTGGTGGCCATGCCGAACAGCGACAGCACGAGCGCCATCGCCAGGAACCCGTAGACCACCTTGAGGCCCTTGGCGACGCCGTCGGCGGCCGCCCGGACGTAGGCCGCGCGGTCCAGGACGCGCGCGCCGGGGACGCCCGCGGCGGCCCGGTCCAGGGCCGCCCGGTCGCCGCCGCGGACCAGGATCACCTGGGCGGGCGCGGCCGGGTCGAGGCGCGCCATGGTGGCGGGGGAGACGATCGCCTGGTCGGCGAACAGGTGCGAGGGGTCGTGGTAGAACGCCGCGACGGTGAGCGCCGTCCGGCCCGCCGCGCCGCGCACGGTGATGCGCTGCCCGGCGCGCAGCCGGCTCCCGTCGCGGACGGCCGAGGACACCGCGACCTCGCCGGGCCGCAGCGCCGGGACGTGCCCGCCGAGCCGCAGGTACCCGGCCGGGGCGCCGCCGGTGACCAGCAGGTGGACGGGCTCGGGCGGCTCGTCGGGATCGGTGCGGCGCGGCGGCGGGTCCGCCAGCTTGACGTCGGTGGCGGTGAGCGCGGCCGCGCCGGTCACGCCGGGCACCGCCCGCATCCGGTCCACCAGTTCCAGCGGGAGCGGCGCGCCGCTGCCCGACGTCGCGCCGTTGCCCGCGCCCGCCGCCGTGACGGCGTGGTCGGCGTGCATCACCTGGAGCCCGGCCTCCGCGAACCGCTGGTGCACCGACAGCATCACCAGGGCGGTCGCCGTCGCGGTCGCGACGCCGAGCATCAGCGAGGACGCGGCGGCCGACACTCGGCGCGGGCTGCGCCGGACGGCGGCGCGGGCGAGGCGTCCGGGCTCGCCGCCCGCGGCGTGCGCGAGCCGGCCGACGAGGCCGCCGAGGGGGCCGGCGAAGAACGGGGCGAGCACGGCGAGGCCGGCGACCGCCACCACCCCGCCCATCATGACCATGATGGCGGAGCCGACGGTCCGCTCGATGCCGGGCGGCTCCTCCGCCTGGACCGCGAAGGAGATGGAGCCGAGGCCGCCCGCGAGGGCGAGCACCAGCAGCGCGCCGAGCAGGCGCGGCCAGCGCCGCCCCACCGGGTCGTCCGCCGCGTCCCGCAGCGCCTGCATCGGGGTGACGCGGGCGGCGCGCCGCACGGACCGCCAGGCCGCGAGCTGGGTGACGACCACGCCGGCGGCGGCCGGGACGAGCAGCGTGATCCAGCCGGCCGGGATCCGCCCGGCCGACACGTCGAAGCCGTCGTCGGCGAACAGCCGCGTCAGCAGCGCCGCGATCGGGTAGCCGAGCGCCGTCCCGGCGACGCCCGCGAGGAGCCCGAGGAGCAGCACCTCGCCCCTGATGAGCCGCTTGAGCTGGCGCGGCGTCGTGCCGAGCGCGGCGAGCAGCGCGAGCCGCCGGGTGCGCTGGCGGACGAGCGTGCCGAAGGTGTTGGCGATGACGAACAGGCCGGTGAAGACCGCCATCGACGCGATCGCCGACAGCGCGCCGCCGAGGGACGCGCCCGTCGCGGACGCCTCGTCGCGCTGCTTGCGGCGGACGTCGGCGGCGCGGCGGACGGTGGCGTCCGGGACGGTGAGGCCGGGCGCGGAACCCTTCACCCACACGCTCTGCCAGGTGCCGGGCGGCAGCCCCGCCGCCGCGCGGACCGTCTCGGGCGGGGCGAGCACGAGATCGCCCGCGGCGACGGCGGCGCGCCCCTGAACGGTGACGATCCCGACGACGCGGACCTTCCGGGCGGCCTGCGGCAGCAGCAGCGTGAGGTCGGCGCCGGGCCGGTCCGCCATGTGCCGGACGACGGCGACCTCGCCGTCGGCGGCGGGCGCCCGCCCCGCGACGATCGTGTACGCGCCGAGCGGCGTGCCGATCCACGGCCGCAGGTAGGTGGAACCGCCGACCGGCGGCGTGATCGTCTTCCCGCGCGAGACGGCGGTGACGGGCACCATGGCGTCCCCGGCGGCGGCCCGCACGCCGGGCCGCCCGGCGACCGCGTCGAGGCGGACGCGGCCGTCCGGCGGCGCGTACAGCTCGTCGGGATCGACGGTGCCGCCCTGCACGAGCACGTCGGCGGCGGCGTACTCGCTGGCGTTGCCGCCCGAGACGGCGTCCTGGGCGCGCAGCGTGAACTGCAGCGACCCGGCGATGAGCCCGACGGCGAGCGCGGCGGCCGCCATGGTGGCGAGCAGCCGGGCCCAGCCCTCGGCGAAGGAGCGGCGCGCGATCAGCCACACGGTTCAGCCCTCCAGCCGGCGCATCGCGGCGTGCACGGTGTCGGCGGTCGGCGCGTCCAGGCTCCCGGCGATGCGGCCGTCGGCGAGGAACAGCACGCGGTCGGCGTGCGCGGCGGCGACCGGGTCGTGCGTCACCATGATCACGGTCTGGCCGAAGGCGTCCACCGCCTGCCGCAGGAACGCCAGCACCTCGCCGCCCGAGCGCGAGTCCAGGTTGCCGGTCGGCTCGTCGGCGAACAGCACGTCGGGGCGGGTGAGCAGGGCCCGCGCGACGGCGACGCGCTGCTGCTGGCCGCCCGACAGCTCGGCCGGCCGGTGCCGCAGGCGGGCGCGCAGGCCGAGCGAGTCGACGAGCGTGTCGAACCAGGCGCGGTCGGCGCCGCGGCCCGCGAGCCGCCCGGTGAGGCGGATGTTCTCCTCGGCCGTCAGCATCGGCAGCAGGTTGAACGACTGGAAGACGAAGCCGAGGCGGTCGCGGCGGAGGCGGGTGAGGGCGGGCCGCGACAGCGCCGTCAGGTCGACGTCCCCGACGAGCACCGTCCCGGAGGTGACCGCGTCCAGCCCGGCCATGCAGTGCATGAGGGTGGACTTGCCCGACCCCGACGGTCCCATGATCGCGGCGAAGGCGCCGCGCGGGAAGGCGGCGGAGACCCCGCCGAGCGCCGTCACCGTGCCCGCGCCCGTCCCGTAGGACTTCACCACCTCGCGCGCGACGGCGGCCGGGCGGGCGCCCGTCCCGGCCTCGGGGACGGCGGCGGGGGAGGGCGGGGCGCTGCGTCGGCTCATGCCCTCAAGCCAACCCGCGCGCGCCGCCCCGCACACTGGCGCCGCCCCGCCACCTCACCCGGGGGCTGCCCCCACCCCCGCGTCCCTGTGACCGGGTGGTCGCTGCTCGTCGAGATGCGGCGTGTTGCGCATTGGGAGCGCTCCCATAGGGCAACACGCCGCATCTCGACGGGGGGTGACCGGGTGGTCAGGAGGCGTTGACGATCTTGCCGTTGGCGGTGTCGAGGAGAGGCGGCGGGTAGGCGAGGGCCGCGCGGCGGTCCGGCGGCAGCTCCCAGGGGCGGTGCACCTCGCCGGCGTCCAGGCCGGCGAGCTCGGGGACGTGGCGGCGGACGTAGGCGCCGGACGGGTCGAAGCGGGCCGCCTGGCGCAGCGGGTTCAGCACCCGGTTCGGGCGGGTGTCGTTGCCGGTCCCCGCGACCCACTGCCAGTTCCCGGCGTCGTTGGCGAGGTCGCCGTCGGCGAGCAGCCGGTCGAAGTGGGCGAGGCCGTGCCGCCAGTCCACCCGCAGGTTGCGGGTGAGGAACGAGGCGGTGATCATCCGGGCCCGGTTGTGCATCCGGCCCTCGCGGGCGAGCTGGCGCATCCCCGCGTCCACGATCGGGAAGCCGGTGCGGCCCTCCCGCCAGGCGGCGAGCGCGTCCTCGTCGTCGTGCCAGGCGCCGTCGCGCGGCCGGTAGTCGCGGCGGCCGATCGCCGGGAAGGCCGCGGTGACCTGGTAGAGGAAGTCGCGCCAGGCGAGCTGGCGGGCGAACGGCTCGCCGCCCTCGCGGCGCGCCGCCGCGGCCAGCTCCAGCGGCGACACGCAGCCGAACCGCAGGTAGGGGCTGAGCTGCGAGGTGAGCTCGCCCGCCAGGTCGTCGTGGTTGCCGTCGTAGTCGCCCAGCAGGTCGCGGAGCCAGGCGTGCGCGCGCTTCCGGCCCGCCGTCTCGCCGCCCTCGGCCAGGTCCGGGGACGCGCCGGCGGCGAACGCGCGGGCGATCGCGTCGAGTTCGACGCCGTCCGCCTGCTCCACCGGCGACAGCCCGCCCGGCAGGTCGGCGAGCGGGCGCCACGTCGCGTCGCTCCACGCCCGCCAGTACGGGCCGAACACCCGGTAGTGGTCGCCGCCCCCGCCGGGCCGCAGGTCGCCCGGCGGGACGACGGTGAGGCCCGGGTGGGCCGTGACGCCGATCCGCTCGGCCGCGGCGAGCTCCTCCAGCCGGGCGAGGCGCCGGGACGCGTGCCCGCTGACGTCGCCGGCCAGGTGGATCTCGCCGGCGCCGGCCTGCCGGGCGACGCGCACCGCCTCCTCGGCGGGATCGCCGCGCCGCAGCAGCAGGCCGCCGCCGCGCGCGCGCAGCGAGGCGCGCAGGTCGTCCAGCGCGTCCAGCAGGAAGCGCGCCCGGTTCGGCGACCGGGAGAGCAGGGCGTCGTCGAACACGAACAGGGGAACGACGGTCCCGGCGCGGCACGCGGCCGCGAAGGCGGGATTGTCGTGCAGCCGCAGATCGCGGGTGAACAGCATGATCGAGGTGTCCATCGGCGGGAATTCGCCGCCGCGCCGCGCTCCGGTTGCAACCGTCCCCCGTTCCGGCCGCGAAGAGCCGAGTATGGGGCCTAAAGTGTGTGCACTCGTCCAGGGAGGGGAGCAGGTGACCGGCGTCGGCTGGAGCGTGGGCGCGGTGGCGCGCCGCCTCGGCATCGCGCCCTCGACCCTGCGCACCTGGGAGCGCCGCTACAACATCGAGCCGTCCCGGCACACCGAGGGCGGGCACCGCCGCTACGACGAGACCGACGTCGCCCGGCTGGAGCTGATGAACCGGCTGATCCTCGGCGGCGTGCCGCCCGAGGAGGCGGCCCGCAGCGCCCTGGCGGCCGGCCCCGAGGAGCTCGCCGAGCCGCCCGCGCCGTCCAGCGTCGTGCCGTCCGGCCCGGCCTGGGGCGCGGGCGGCAACCGGCTCGCGGTGCCCGATCCGACGCCCGCCACCCGCAAGCTGGCGGGGGCCGCGATGAAGATGGACCCGGTGGCGATGCAGGACCTGGTCTGGGAGTCGATCAGCACCGTCGGGGTGGCCCGCACCTGGCAGGAGCTCCTCACCCCGGTGCTCGTCGGCATCGGCGAGCGGCAGGCCGCGTCCGGCCGGTACGTCGAGGTCGAGCACCTGCTGTCGAGCTGCGTGCAGAGCGCCCTGTCGGCGGTGCTGGCGATGGCCGACCCGCCGCTCACCACCCGCCCGGTGCTGCTCGCCTGCGCCGCCGACGAGCAGCACAGCCTGCCGGTGTACGCGCTCGGCGCGGGCCTGGCGGAGGAGCGCGTCGGGGTGCGGGTGCTCGGCGCCCGGATGCCCTACCGGGCGCTCGGCGACGCGATCGGCCGGCTCGGCCCGGCCGCGGTGTTCGTCTGGTCGTCGATGGCGGCCACCGGCGACCCGCTGCCGCTCGCCGACCTGCCCGCGACCCGCCCCGCGCACCGGCTGATCGTCGGCGGGCCCGGCTGGCGGGAGGCCGGGCTGCCGGCCGGGGTCCGCCGCGTGCACGCCTACCAGGACGCGCTGCAGGCGCTGCGGAGCGCCGTCGGCGCCGGTTGATTTACCCACCCGTTGCCTCACTCCGGTTGCGGCTTCCCGCTGTTCAGGTTATGAACAAGTTTCGAGCAGCTTTTTCGGGTGAGGAGTCGGGCCATGGGATACGGGACGATGGTCGGCACGGCGGCGGGCGCGGCGGGCACCGCCGTGGTCGCGGCGCGCCTCGCCGCGGGTGACGAGCGGGCGCTCGCGGAGTGCCACGCCGCGCTCGCCCCGGCGCTCCGCCGCTACCTGCGCCGCAAGGTGCCGCCCGACCTGGTCGACGACGTCATCCAGTCGGTGCTGATGGAGCTCTGGCGCTGCCGCGAGCGGTTCCAGCAGGGCCGCAGCTTCGAGGCGTGGGCGCTCACCATCGCCCGCCGCCGCGCCATCGACCACCTGCGCGCCCGCCCGCCGGCGGCGCTGCCGCTCGCGGCGGCGGCCGAGCGCCCCGCCGCCCGCGGCGCCGGGGAGCTCGCCGAGGGGGTGGCGCTCCGCCAGGACGTGCGGCGCGCCCTCGCCGCGCTGCCCGACGCCCAGCGCGAGGCGATCGTGCTGGCCTACTACGAGGACCTGACGCAGCGGGAGATCGCCCAGCGGCTCGGCGCGCCGCTCGGAACGATCAAGGCCCGCACGGCGCGCGGCCTGCACCGGCTGAGCGTCCTGCTCGCCGCCTGACCGGCCGCCGGAGGGGGAAGGACACCATGCTGATCCAGCCGATCCCGAAGCAGGAGCACGCCCGCCCGAGGCTGGCGGTGTCGAGCTGCCTGCTCGGCGAGCAGGTCCGCTACAACGGCGGCCACAGCCGCCACCGCTACCTGACCGACGCGCTCGCCGCGCACGTGGACTGGGCGCCGGTCTGCCCGGAGATGGAGATCGGGCTCGGCACGCCCCGGCCCACGCTGCGGCTCACCACCGACACCGGCGCCGTCCGCATCACCACCCGCGACGGCGACCGCGACCACACCGACGCCATGGAGGCGCTCGCCGACGACCGCGCGGCGGGGCTGACCGGCCTGGACGGCTGGATCCTGAAGTCCCGGTCGCCGAGCTGCGGCCTGCGCGGGGTGTCGCGCTACAAGGGCGGCATGCCCGTCGACCGGACCGGCACCGGCGTCTTCGCCGCCCGCATCCGGGAGCGGCACCCGGACCTGCCGATCGAGGAGGACGGCCGGCTGAACGACCCGGTGCTGCGCGAGCACTTCGTCGCCCGCGTCTTCGCCCACGCCCGGCTGCGCGCCCTGCTGGCGGGCGACTGGACGCCGCGCGCCCTGATCGCCTTCCACTCCGCGCACAAGCTGCAGATGCTCGCCCACGACCCGGCCCGCTACCGCGAGGCGGGGCGGCTCGTCGCGCAGGCCGGCGGCCTGCCCCGCGACGAGCTGGCGGCCCGCTACGCCGCGGTCTTCGCGGCGGCGTTCGAGGTGCGGCCGAAGCGCGGCCGGCACGTCAACGCGCTGCTGCACGTCTACAGCCCGATGAGCCGGGTGCTGGACGAGGCCCGCCGCCGCGACATCACCGAGACCATCGACTCCTACGGGCGCGGCGAGGTGCCCCTGGAGGTGCCGCTCGCGCTGCTGCGGCACCACGCTCGCGGCGAGGACATCGCCTACCTGGACGCCCAGACCTATTTCGAGCCCTTCCCGCGCGAACTGGTCCCCGCGACCCGCTGACGCCGCACGCGCCGCCCGGCGCTTCTCAGCGCCCCTGGCTCAGCGCCCCTGGAAGGCGGGCCGCTCCTTGGCCAGGAACGCCTCGACGGCGCCGCGGTGGTCGGCCGTCGCCGCCGCGTCCTCCTGCAGCTCGGCCTCGCGCTCCAGCGCGGCCGCCAGGTCGGAGCCCGCGGCGAACGCGAGCGCGTCCTTGGTCAGCCCGTAGGCGGCGGTCGGCCCCGCCGCGAGGCGCGCGGCGAGCTCCAGGGCGGTGCCGGCGAGCTCCCCGGCGGGCACCACCCGGGCGATCATGCCGATCTCCAGGGCGCGCGGGGCGGTGATCCGCTCCCCGAGCAGCAGGATCTCGGTGGCGCGCGCCCGGCCGACGAGGCGCTGCAGCGTCCAGGAGACGCCGCTGTCGGGCGCCAGCCCGACCCCGCCGAACGCCGGCACGAACGAGGCGCCGTCGGCGGCCACGACGAGGTCGCAGGCGAGCGCGAGGCCCATCCCGGCGCCCGCCGCGACGCCGTTGACGGCGGCCACCACGGGCTTGCGCATCGCGGCGATGCCGAGCACGACGGGGTTGTAGTGCTCGCGGACGGTGCCGTTCAGCCCCCGCCCGTCCCGCAGGTGCCCGGCGTGGCCCTGGAGGTCCTGGCCCGCGCAGAAGGCCCGCCCCGCACCGGTGATCAGCACCGCGCGGGCGGCCGGATCGGCGGCGGCGCGCTCGACGGCGGCGCGCAGGGCGTCCTTGGTGGGGTCGTCCAGGGCGTTCATCGCGGCCGGCCGGTCCAGTGTGATGATCGCCACACCCCGGTCCAGCGCGTACTGCACGGTCTCGGCCATCTCGCCCTCGCAATTCCGGTCGCGGCACCTGCGCCCAACGATCGTGCACGGCGGCCGCGCCGGGCAACCCGGGGCGCCCCGGAACCCCCAGCCCGCAGGGCCTCTGATGTGTGCGGGCGGACGATCTGGAGGCTGATCGTTACCACTTCGCGCCCGGAACACGAGATAATGGACCACTACTGAGGACGCGGATACGAACAGGCGGCCACGCGGCCACGCGGTGCCCCGCGGCGCCACGCGGTCCTAAGGGCAGGAAGGGGAGCACGCATGGCGGCGATGAAGCCGCGGACGGGAGACGGTCCGCTCGAAGTGACCAAGGAGGGCCGCGGCATCGTCATGCGGGTCCCGCTGGAGGGCGGCGGCCGCCTGGTGGTCGAACTGACCCCTGACGAGGCCAAGGAGCTCGGCGCCGCCATCAAGGGCGTCGTGGGCTGACGGCCTTTCTGCGCGCTTTGGACACGGCGCGGGCTCCGGCGGCCAGGCCAGGCCGGGCCCCGCGCCGTTCGCATGATCGAGGGGGAGTGACCAGGTAATGCCGATCCAGACCCGGGTCCGGGCCGCGGACGGGCGGCTCTCGCAGGTGGCGGCCGAGCTGTACGCGGTGCCGGTGCGCGCCGGCGGCGCGGCGCCCGCCGCCGAGATCGCCGAGGGCCAGCCGTTCGCGCTGGACGAGGTGCTCGCGCTGCACGGCGCCAAGGGCGAGCCCGGTGAGATCGTCTCGACGCCGGTCCGGCTGGACGGGACGGTCCGCGAGCTGCTGCTGTACGGCGTCGGCGAGGCCACCCCCGCCGACCTGCGCCGGGCGGGAGCCGCCCTCGCGCGGCGCGGCCGCGGGCACGGCGCGCTCGCCGCGGGCGTCCCGGACGGCGACCTCGCCGCGTTCGTCGAGGGCGCGCTGCTCGCCTCCTACACCTTCACGATCGGCGAGCCGCCGAAGAAGGCGCCGCTGGAGACGCTGCTCGTGCTGACCGAGGCCGGGCCCGCGGCGGGCGCGGACGCCCTCGCGCGCGGGACGGCGGTCGCCGAGGCCGCCGCGCTCGCCCGCGATCTCGCCAACACGCCGTCCAGCGTCAAGAACCCCTCCTGGCTGGCCCTGCGGGCCGAGGAGATCGCCTCGGGCGCCGGGCTCACCGTCCGCGTCCGCGGCGAGAAGGAGCTCGCCGAGGGCGGCTTCGGCGGCCTGCTCGCGGTCGGCGCGGGCTCGGCGAGCCCGCCCCGCCTCATCGAGGTCGCCTACGACCCGGGCGGCGCCGACCGGCACATCGTCCTCGTCGGCAAGGGCATCACGTTCGACTCCGGCGGCCTGTCGCTGAAGCCGAACGAGGGCATGAAGACGATGAAGACCGACATGGCGGGCGGCGCGGTCGTCCTCGGCGTCCTGTCGGCGCTCCGCGGCCTCGGCGTCCGCGCCAAGGTCACCGGCCTCGTCGCCGCCGCCGAGAACATGCCGTCCGGGTCGTCGATGCGCCCCGGCGACGTGATCACCCACTTCGGCGGGACGACCTCGGAGGTGCTGAACACCGACGCCGAGGGCCGCCTCGTCCTCGCCGACGCCCTCGCCTACGCCGATGCCGAGCTCGACCCGGCGGTCGTGGTGGACGTGGCGACGCTGACGGGCGCCGCCAAGGTCGCGCTCGGCCTGCGGCACGGCGCCCTGTTCGCCAACGACGACGCCCTCGCCGCCGCGCTCACCGCGTCCGGCGCCGCGTCCGGCGAGCCGCTCTGGCGGCTGCCGCTCGTCGAGGAGTACCGCGCGGCGATCGACTCCGACGTGGCCGACATCAACAACATCGGCCGCGGCGGCTACGGCGGCGGCGCGATCACCGCCGCGCTGTTCCTGCGCGAGTTCGTCGGCGGCCGCACCTGGGCCCACCTGGACGTCGCCGGGCCCGGCCGCGCCACCGCCGACGACGCCGAGCTCACCCGCGGCGCCACTGGCTTCGGCGTCCGCCTGCTGCTGGACTGGCTGGCCGCCTAGCCGGCGCCCGCCAGGAGCCCCCCGGAGAAATCCGGGGGGCTTTTTCCGTCCGGCACCAATCCGCCGTCCCGGCCGCTCCGAATGACGGTCATGAGGGATGAGGGAACGCGGCCGGGGCCGCTGATCGCGGCACTGTCCGGCGTGCTCGCCGGGGCGGTCGCGCTCGGCGTCGCCGAACTCGCCGCGGCCCTCGTGCGGCCCCAGGCGGCGCCGCTCATCGCGGTGGGCGGCGCGGGCATCGACCGCACGCCCGAGTGGCTGAAGGACTTCGCGATCCGCACCTTCGGCACCCACGACAAGCAGGTCCTGCTCGGCGGCCTCCTGGCCGGGGCGATCGTCCTCGCCGCGCTGCTCGGCCTGCTCGGGCGCTTCCGGCGCGTCCCGGCCGCCGCCGGGCTCGCCCTGTTCGGCCTGGTCGGCGCGATCGCGGCGCTGACCAGGCCGGACGCCGGCCCCGCCGACGCGCTCCCGACGGTGATCGGCACCGTCGCGGGGATCGCGGCCCTCCTGCTGCTCCTGCGGCACGGCGCCGAGGAGAGCGACGGCACTGGCCGCCGCGCGTTCCTCGCCACCGCCGGCGGCGCCGTCGCGGTCGCCGCCGTGGGCGGGATCGGCGGGCGGCTGCTCGCGGGCCGCAAGAGCGTCGGGAGGCTGCGCGCGGACGTCCGCCTGCCCGCCCCGGCGAAGCCCGCCCCGCCGCTCCCGGCGGGCGCCGACCTGCGCGTCCCCGGCCTCACGCCCTTCACCACCGCCAACAGCGGCTTCTACCGCGTCGACACCGCCCTGGTGCTGCCGCAGGTCGACCCCGCCGCATGGACGCTGCGCGTGCACGGCCTGGTCGACCGGCCCTTCGAGATCACCTTCGACGAGCTGCTGCGCCGCCCGCTGGAGGAGCACGACATCACGCTGACCTGCGTGTCCAACGAGGTCGGCGGCCCCTACGCGGGCGAGGCCCGCTGGCTGGGGTTCCCGCTCGCCGCGCTGCTCCGCGAGGCGGGCGTCCGGGCCGGCGCCGACCAGGTCTTCTCCCGCTCCACCGACGGGTTCACCGTCAGCACCCCGATCGAGGCGGTGCTCGACGGCCGCGCCGCGCTCCTCGCCGTCGGCATGAACGGCGAGCCGCTGCCCGTCGCGCACGGCTTCCCCGCCCGCCTGGTGGTGCCCGGCCTCTACGGCTACGTGTCGGCCACCAAGTGGGTCACCGACCTCAAGATCTCCCGGTTCGCCGACGACCGGGCGTACTGGACGAAGCGCGACTGGGCCGACCACGCGCCGATCAAGACGATGGCGCGCATCGACCTGCCGAGGGCGTTCGCCGAGCTGAAGCCGGGCCGGGTGCCCGTCGCCGGCGTCGCCTGGGCGCAGCACTGCGGCATCTCCGCCGTGCAGGTCCGCATCGACGGGGGCGCGTGGCGCGACGCCAAGCTCGCGCCCGTCCCCAACACCGACACCTGGCGGCAGTGGTTCCTGGAATGGGACGCCGCTCCCGGCAGCCACCGGATCGAGGCCCGCGCCGTCGACGGCACGGGCGCGCTCCAGGTGGAGAAGCGCGCCGACCCGTTCCCGGACGGGGCGTCGGGCTGGCAGTCGACCGTGGTCACCGTCCGGTGACCGCGACCAACGGAGAAGGAGAACGATCATGAACGCTCGCATCATCGGCACCGCCGCGCTGACCGCCGGACTCGCCTTCGGCCTCGTCGGCTGCGGGAGCGGCGACGACAAGACCTCCAACGCGGTCGCGGGCAAGGCGAGCTCGGCGGCGTCCTCGATGAGCGGCTCCCCGGCGGCCTCGCAGCCGTTCGGCCCGGCCTGCTCGTCGGTGCCCTCGTCCGGCAAGGGCAGCTTCGCCGGCATGGCCGAGGACCCGGTCGCCACCGCCGCCTCCAACAACCCCGCGCTGTCCACCCTGGTCACCGCGGTGAAGAAGGCCGGCCTCGTGGACACCCTGAACTCCGCGCCGGCCCTCACGGTGTTCGCGCCCACCAACGACGCCTTCGCCAAGATCCCGAAGAAGACGCTGGACGCGGTGCTCGCCGACAAGAAGAAGCTGACCGACATCCTCACCTACCACGTGGTGCCCGGGAAGCAGGCCCCGGCGGCCCTGGACAACGGCAGCTTCAAGTCGCTCCAGGGGGGCACGGTCACCACCATGGGATCCGGCACCTCCTACAAGGTCAACGACACCGCGAACGTGGTGTGCGGCAACGTCCAGACCCGCAACGCGACGGTGTACATCATCGACACCGTCCTGATGCCGAAGTAGGCGGACGGGACCGATGGCAGGCACAGCGCCCGGAGAGGGCGCGGACGGGACGGGGGACGGGCTGCGCGTGGTGCCCGCTCCTCACCGGCGCGACCCGCGCGGCCGCGCCGGCCGCCCGCCGGACGCCCTCGCCCGGCTCGTCGGCCGCGTCGCCAAGGGCGACGAGGACGCCTTCGCCGAGCTCTACGACGAGGTGTCCGGCCCGGTGTACGGCCTCGTCGTGCGGGTCCTGCGCGACCCCGCGCAGTCCGAGGAGGTCGCCCAGGAGGTGCTGGTCGAGCTGTGGCGCACCGCGTCGCGGTTCGACCCCGCCCGGGGCGGCGCCATGGCCTGGGCCATGACGATCGCCCACCGCCGCGCCGTCGACCGGGTCCGGTCGGCGCAGGCCGCCACCGACCGCGAGGAGCGGGCGCACCGGCCGGACGGGCCCGCCTTCGACGAGGTGACCGAGCAGGTCGAGGCGCGGCTGGAGGCCGAGCGGGTCCGGCGGTGCCTCGGCGGCCTCACCGAGCTGCAGCGCGAGTCGGTGACGCTCGCCTACTACGGCGGGTACACCTACCGTGAGGTGGCCGAGCTGCTGGCCTGCTCGCTCGGCACCGTGAAGACCAGGATGCGGGACGGGCTGATCAGGATGCGCGACTGCTTGGGGGTGAACCGATGACGCACGCATCGCAGACGGTGCACACCCTGGCGGGGGCCTACGCGCTGGACGCGCTGGACCCCGCCGAGCGGGCCGAGTTCGAGGCCCATCTCGGCGAGTGCGACACCTGCGCCGAGGAGGTGCGGGGCCTGCGGGAGACCGCGGCGCGCCTCGGGACGGCCGCCGCGCGGCCCGCGCCCGAGGCGATGCGGGCGCGCGTCCTCGCCGAGATCGCGCAGACCCGGCAGGTGCCGCCGCACGTCACCGCCGAAGCGGCGGAGGAACGGGACGAGCTCGCGGCCGCGCGCGGCCGCCGCGCCCGCCGCCGGCGCGTCGGGACGGCGCTGCTCGGCGCCGCCGCGGCCGCCTGCGTGGCGGTCGCCGCCGTCTCCGGCGCCGCCGCCTACCGCGCCGAGCAGCGCGCCGACCGCGCCGAGGCGCAGGCGGCGCGGCTCCAGGCCGACGCCGACCGCGTCAACGGGGTGCTCGCCGCCCCCGACGCGCGGGCCGTGACGGACACCGTCACGAGCGGCGGCCGCGGCACCGTCGTGGTGTCGCGGGCCCAGGGCCGGGCCGTGGTGATCATGTCGGGGCTGGCGGCGGCGCCCGCGGCCCGCACCTACGAGCTCTGGCTCATGGGCGAGGGCGACCCGCGGCCGGCCGGGACGATGGCGACCGCGTCCGCGCCGGTGCTCGTCACCGGCGTCGGCGAGGCCACCCAGGTCGGCATCACGGTGGAGCCGGCGGGCGGGTCGCCCGCCCCGACCACCCGGCCGATCTTCGCGGTGGGGCTGCCCGCCTGACGGCCGGCGGGAGCGGGAGCGGGGTCAGCGGGAGCGGCGGTCCACCACGGGCAGGGGCCGCCGCGCCCGGATCTGCTTGACCAGCTCGGGCAGCGTCACGTCCCAGCCCGGCTGCACGAGGACGCACCACTCGTGGGCGCGGCCCGCGCCGGCCGGGAGCCCCGCCGACGGCGGGATGTCGCTCAGCGTCAGCGCGACCAGCATGGGGCGGTCGGCGGTGCGGGCCAGCTCGGTCAGCTCCGCCGACCGCAGGAACACCAGGTGCTCCTGCTCGCCGCGCCGCCTGCCCTCCACGCCGCGCCGCAGCGCGGCCAGGGAGTGCACCTCGTCCCACGGCAGGAACCGGTCGGCGCGGCGCGGCAGCGGCCAGCGGGCCGGGCGCCGCACCCCGCCCTCCTCCAGGACGAGGACGGGCCGGCGGGCGAGCAGCGCCCCCGCCGACAGCAGCGTCCCCGCGCCGAACAGGACGAGGCCGACGGCGCCGAGCGCGAGGAAGGCGGCGCCGCCGACGCCGGCGTCGCCGAGCAGGCCGCCCGCCACGAAACCGGCCGACGCCAGGACCAGGAGCACGCAGGCCAGGAGCTGCCCGGCGGCCCGCCAGGTGGGGCGGGCGCGGACCGGCAGCGGCGCGGGGGGTGCCGCCCGAGTCACCGGATCACGCCTCGCGCTTCACCGCGCAGAGCAGCCCGTCGCCGACGGGCAGCATTAGCGGGACGAGGCGCTCGTCGTCGCGCACCATCCGGCCGACCTCGCGGATCGCCTCGGTCTCGGCGTCGGTGCAGGCCGGGTCGGCGACCCGGTCGCCCCACAGGGCGTTGTCGAACGCCACCACGCCGCCGGGGCGGAGCAGCCGGAGCGCGGCGGTCAGGTACTCGGGGTACTCGGTCTTGACCGCGTCGCAGAACACCATGTCGTAGGCGCCGTCGGTGAGCCGCGGCAGCACCTCCAGCGCCCGCCCGACGATCATGCGGGTGCGGGACGCGCCGAGCCCGGCCTCGCGGTAGGCGGCCTTGGCGACGCGCTGGTTCTCGTGGTCGACGTCCACGCTCGTCAGCACCGCGTCGCGGGCCATGCCGCGCAGCAGCCAGATGCCCGAGACCCCGCAGCCGGTGCCGATCTCCACGACGGTCCGGGCGCCGATCAGCGTGGCGAGGAAGCGCAGGGCGGCGCCGCCCGCCGGCCCGATCGGCGCGGCGCCGACATCCTCTCCCCAACGCCGGGCGTCAAGGAGCGGTTCGTCTTCGGGGAGGAATTCCTCCACGTAGGCCAGGGTGGCCTGAATGGCGTCGATGGCTTGCCTCCTCGGGGAACCCCCGCCTGGCTCATGCTGCAAAGACCATATCGCTGACGGGGAACCATCTGGAGTTACCGCGCGTTCAAACGAACGATGGCGTCCACCCCTCGCCGGGTGGGCGGGTCGAGCCCCAGCCCAGGCGCGACCGTGTCGTTCCATGACGACAGCACCGCTCATCAGGAAGGAAGCCCCGGCACCATGGGAGTGGCAGCACTGACGTTCAAGGGCGCCGCATCGGCCCGCGCCTCCGGGCGGGAGAACGCCCCCGAGGCGGACTGGGCCCCGCCGTCGTGGGACGAGGTCGTCCAGCAGCACTCGGCCCGCGTCTACCGCCTGGCCTACCGGCTGACGGGCAACCAGCACGACGCCGAGGACCTCACGCAGGAGGTCTTCGTCCGGGTGTTCCGCTCGCTGTCGAACTACACGCCGGGCACCTTCGAGGGCTGGCTGCACCGCATCACCACGAACCTGTTCCTCGACGGGGCGCGCCGCAAGCAGCGCATCCGCTTCGAGGGGCTGGCCGACGACGCCGCCGAGCGCCTCCAGGGCCGCGAACCGACCCCGGCGCAGGCGTTCGACGAGCGCAACTTCGACGCCGACGTGCAGGCCGCGCTGGACGCGCTCGCCCCCGAGTACCGGGCGGCGGTCGTCCTCTGCGACATCGAGGGCCTGTCCTACGAGGAGATCTCGGCGACGCTGGGCGTGAAGCTCGGCACCGTGCGCAGCCGCATCCACCGGGGCCGCGCGCAGCTGCGCGCCGCCCTGGAGCACCGCGCGCCGGGCCGGCGCGCCGCCGAGCCGGAAGGCGCGTGACCGCCCGAACGGGTATCTTCGCCCGCGCGTGAGGAAAGTGAAGGACTGGGGAACCGCGTGAGTTGTCTGGGGGAACGTCTGACCGCGCTGGTCGACGGTGAGCTGGATCATGAGGAGCGCGAGGCCGCGCTCGCCCACCTCGCCGCCTGCGCCGGCTGCCGGGCCGAGGCCGACGAGCTGCGCCGCCTGAAGGGCCGCCTGCGCGGCCTCGCCGCGGCGCCCCCGAGCGACCCCGACGGCGACCGGCCGTCCCCCGACCTGATGGCCCGGCTGCACGCCCTCGGTCCCCCCGAGCCGCCCGCGCCGCCGCGGCAGGCGCCGCGCCGGTCCCGGCAGTCCCGCCCCGCCGCGGCCCGGCCCCACGACAACCGGCCCGCCGCCCGCACCGGCCCCGGCGGCACCGCCGTGCTGCCGCGCGCGGTGCGCCGCCGCGCCATCGCGGTCGGCGCCGCCACCCTCGTCCTCGGCCTCGGCACCGGCGCCTACGCCGCCGGCGGCCGCCAGGACCAGCAGACGGTGAGCCCGGCCTTCCAGCGGTTCGCGGTCGAGCACGCCGTGGTCACCGGCGACACCCCGATGACCGACCCGCTCACCGACCCGAGCACCGTCCGGACCGCCGTCCCGTTCTCCCCGGAGCCGTGACCGCCCTGCCCGGCCCCTGCCACGCCCGGCCGGTGACGCTGGTCACGGGCGTGGTCGTCTGCGCCGTCGCGGTGGCGGCGCTCACCGGCGACGCCCGCGCGGCGCGGCGGGTCCGCGCCAGCGACCCCGAGGCCGTCGCGCTGCTCCGCAACGCCGCCGGCGCCGCCCGGCACGTCCCCTACCGGGGACGGCGGGCGGTCACCACGTGGGGCTCCACCGTGCCCCGCACCACCGAGAGCGTCGTCGCGCACACCCCCGGGACGGCGGCGGGGCCGCCCGACACGCTCGGCCTGCTCACCCGCAACTACACCCTCGTGCGCGCCGCCGACTCGGCGGTGTGCGGGCGCACCGCGCACGTCGTGGAGGCGCGCCGCGCCAACGGGTCCACGGCGGGCCGGTTCTGGCTGGACGTCGAGACGGGCCTGATGCTGTACCGCGAGCTGATCGACGCCCGCGGCCGCCCCGTCGTCACCAGCGGCTTCACCGAGGTGCGGATCGACCGGCCCGGCCCCGGCAAGGCCGCCTACACCACCGAGGCCGAGGCCGAGCCCGCCCCGGCGCCCGCCGTCGCCGCCTGGGCCGACGTGCTGGACCCCGGCGAGCTCGCCGGGCTGCGCGCGCGCGGCTGGCCGCTGCCCGCCGCCCTGCCCGGCCGCCTCAGCCTCTACGACGCCCGCCGGAGCGGCCCGGTCGTCCACCTCAGCTACTCCGACGGGCTCGCCGCGGTGTCGGTGTTCGTGCAGCGCGGCGCCCTGGACCCGCGCGGCGTCCGCGGCTGGGACCGCGCCGCCGGGCCCGGCGGCCCCGTCTACAGCCGCGAGGCGGCCCGGCACTGGGCGGTGGCGAGCGGCGACGGGTTCGTCTACACGGTGCTGACCGAGGAGCCGGAGTCCACCGCCGAGGCGGTCGCCGTCGCGCTGCCGCACGAGCGGTCCCCGCTGCGGTCCCGGATGGGGCGCGGGATGCGCAGGCTAGGCTCCTGGATCAACCCGTTCGACTGACCGGTCCGCGCGGACCGGTCTTACGTCCGCCACATGCCCGGCAGGGCAGAGTGAGCGGCGTTGGATCAGACGACCATGCTCGGTAGGAGATGGGGATGACGGAAGACAGCCGCGGGCCGGAACGGGAGCCGGGGGAGCCGGGCGACGACCGGGCCCCCGGGACCGCGGGCGAGTCGCGCCGGGACGTCCCGGCGGCGGCCGGCGGTCCCCAGCCGACGATGGTCGACCAGGACATCGAGGTGCTGCGGCGGCCCGAGCCGTCCGACGACGCCGTCGACGACGCGCCCGGTGGCGCGGGCGGGGTCGACCTCGGGAAGGCGCCCGCCGGGTCCGCCGAGGAGGGCGACCGGCTGGTGGCCGGCTTCGCCCCGCCCGACGGGCCGGCCGGGCGGCCGGCCGCCGCGACCCCGGAGCAGCCGCAGTACGGGCAGCAGGAGTACGGGCAGCAGGAGTACGCGCCGCAGAACCAGGGGCCGCAGAGCCACGCCCCGCAGAACCAGGGGCCGCAGCAGTACGCGCCGCAGCCCTACCCGCAGGACGACCGCGCCGCCGCCTACGCCGCGGCGCAGGGCGTCCCGCCCGCCGAGGACGGGCGCCCGCGGCCCGGGTTCGTCCCGCACGACCAGCCGCACGACCCGCGCGGCGGCAACCCCTACGGCTGGCCGCAGCAGCGGTCCCCGCAGCCCCCGCCGCCCGGCGCGCCCGGCCCCGGCGGGCCCGGGGCGCCGCCGCCCGGCGGGCCGCGCCCCATGCAGGGGTACGGGCAGCCGCCGTCCGGCCCGAACTGGGCGCCGGTCCCGGCGCCGCCGCCGTCCTCGCGGAGCGGCCCCGGGTTCGGGCTGCTCGCGGTGATGGCGCTGCTCGTCGCGCTCGTCGCGGGCGGCGTCGGCGCGGGCATCGGCGTGATGGCCGCCGACGACGACGGCGGGCCCGGCGGGCTCGTCAGCGGCTCCGACAGCGGCGGCGGCACGGTGCAGAGCCGCCCGCCGGACTCGGTCGCCGGCGTCGCGCAGAAGGTGCTGCCGAGCGTCGTCATGATCCGGGTCCGCAGCGGCCAGGGCGAGGGCGCCGGCACCGGCTTCATCGTGAACGGCGGCTACATCGTCACCAACAACCACGTGGCGTCGATGGGCGCCAACGGCGGCCAGATCGAGATCGTCTTCAACGACAAGAAGACGCTGCCGGCGACCATCCGCGGCACCGACCCGAGCTCGGACATCGCGGTGCTGAAGCCGACCGGCTCGCACTCGATGCCGGCGCTCACCGCGGGCGACTCCGCCAAGATCGCCGTTGGCGACCCGGTGATCGCGATCGGCTCGCCGCTCGGCCTCCAGGGCTCGGTGACGACCGGCATCGTGTCGGCGCTGAACCGCGCCGTGCCGACGCAGGGCGAGAACGGCGCGGACGGCGCCTACCTCAACGCCATCCAGACCGACGCCGCGATCAACCCCGGCAACTCCGGCGGCCCGCTGGTGAACGGCAAGGGCCAGGTGATCGGCATCAACACCGCCATCGCCACCCTGAACAGCGGCCAGGGCTTCGGCGGCCAGGAGAGCGAGAGCGGCTCGATCGGCCTCGGCTTCGCCATCCCGATCAACCAGGCGCAGCGCGTCGCCAACGAGATCATCAAGTCCGGCACGGTCCGGCAGGCCCGGCTCGGCGTGCTGCCCGACCCGAACTCCCAGGGCGGCGCGAAGATCCTGAGCCAGGCCGTGCAGGGCCAGGACCCGGTCACCAAGGGCGGCCCGGCCGACAAGGCCGGCCTGAAGCCCGGCGACCTGATCACCAAGGTGAACGACCAGCCGATCGAGGACGCCTCGGACCTCATCGCGCAGATCCGCAGCAAGGCCCCCGGCGACAAGATGAAGATCACCTACCAGCGGAACGGCAGGGAGGCCACCGTCGAGGTGACGCTCGGCTCGGCCTGACCCCGGCAGGACCCGGCGTCACCGGCGGGTGGGGGGCGGTTCGGCCGCCCGCCACCCGCCGGTCACGTCCCGGCCGGACGCCGCCGGATCGTCCGGTATGGGGGATCGGATCCGGTTGTCGCGAGGGATATCCTGGGCCCACCCGACCCGTCGGGGCCGGTCACCTGCCCGTGTGGAGGACGCGTTGTTCGACGTCGGAATCGGCGAGATGGCGGTACTCGTCGTGCTGGCCCTGCTGATCTTCGGGGACAAGCTGCCCCAGGCGGCGGGGCAGGCCGGGCGGGCGCTCCGCCAGCTCCGCCAGATGGCCAACAGCGCCAAGGCCGACCTTCAGGAGAACCTCGGCCCGGAGTTCAAGGACTTCGACATCGCCGACCTCAACCCCAAGACGTTCGTCCGCAAGCACCTGCTGGACGACGACGCCCCCGTCGCCACCGGCTACAACGGCTCCCTGTACGACGGCGCGGCGTCCTACGCCTCGTCCCCGGGCGGCCTCGACTACGGCGCGCGGCCCCCCTACGACAACGAGGCGACCTGAGCCCCCTCCCAGCATGCGGAAGGCCCCGCACCGGACGTCCGGTGCGGGGCCTTCCGCATGCGCGGCAGGGCTACAGGCGGCCCTTGGGGGCGATGCCGAGGGACATGCCGGCGAGGCCGCGGGACCGGCCGCCGATCTTGTCGGCGATGGTGCGGAGCTCCTTGGCGGCCTCGGCGTCGGGGTCGGCGAGCACCAGCGGCGTGCCGTTGTCGCCGCCCTCGCGGAGGCGCGGGTCGAGCGGCACCTGGCCGAGCAGCGGCACCTGCGTGCCGAGCGTCCGGGTGAGCGCGGCCGACACCGCCTCGCCGCCGCCGGTGCCGAAGACGTCCTGGCGCTCGCCGCAGTGCGGGCACGTCAGGTAGGACATGTTCTCGATGACGCCGACGACCTGCTGGTGGGTCTGCGCGGCGATCGCGCCGGCCCGCTCGGCCACCTCGGCGGCGGCCTGCTGCGGGGTGGTGACGACGAGGATCTCGGCGGACGGCAGGAGCTGCGCCACCGAGATCGCGATGTCGCCGGTGCCCGGCGGCAGGTCCATCAGCAGGATGTCCAGGTCGCCCCAGTAGACGTCGGCGAGGAACTGCTGGAGCGCGCGGTGCAGCATCGGGCCGCGCCAGACGACCGGCTGGTTCCCGGCGGTGAACATGCCGACCGAGATGACCTTCACGTCGTGCGCGGTCGGCGGCAGGATCATGTCCTCGACCTTGGTCGGCGGGTGCTCCACGCCGAGCATCCGCGGCACCGAGTGGCCGTAGATGTCGGCGTCGACGACGCCCACCTTGCGGCCCTGCGCGGCGAGCGCGGCGGCGAGGTTCACGGTGACCGACGACTTGCCGACGCCGCCCTTGCCGCTGGCGACCGCGTAGACCTTGGTGAGGGAGTTCGGCCGGGCGAACGGGATCTCCTTGACGGCCTCGCCGCCGCGGAGCTTGGTCTGCAGCGCCTTGCGCTGCTCCTCGTTCATCACGTCCAGCTCGACCCGCACGGAGGTCACGCCGGGCAGCTTCGCGACGGCCTCGGTGACGTTCCGGGTCAGGGTGTCCTTCATCGGACAGCCGGCCACGGTCAGGAAGATGCCGACCGCCACCGTGCCGTCCGGCGCGATGTCGACGCTCTTGACCATGTCGAGCTCGGTGATGGGTTTGCGGATCTCAGGGTCGTTGACCGTGGCGAGCGCCGCGGACACCTGCTCGGTCGTCAACTGGTGGGCCATGACCCCCATGGTATGAACTCCGGCGGCTACCCGTTACCACCGGGAGCCAAACCACGCCCGCCCGGCACGTCGCGGCAGGTGGGCGGCCCCCTCCGGGCGCCCCGGCGGGGTCCGGGTGACCCGTCTCACGCGCCGCCCGCCCGCTGCCCGGTGGCCGCGACCGGCCACCGGCCCGGCCCGGGGCGGTGGCCTGGCGGTGCCCCGCGGCCGGGCCGCGCGGCCTGCGGCGGGAGCGGCATCGCACCAGGTCGCGGCCTGGACGTACGATCGTCGGGTGACGACCCCGCCCGCCTCGATCTCCACCGCCGAGCTGACCGTCTGGCGCGCGATGCTCCGCGCCCAGGTGCAGATCTCCCGCCGCCTCCAGGCCGACCTGCTCGCCGAGCACGACCTCGCGCTCGGCTCCTACGACGTGCTGCGGCACCTCGGCGAGGCGCCGGGCGGGCGGCTGCGGATGAACGACCTCGCGGGCCGCGTCCTGCTGTCGCGGAGCGGCCTCACCCGCCTGGTCGACCGCCTCCAGCGCGACGGGCTGGTCGACCGCGAGTCCTGCGCGAGCGACGCGCGCGGCCTGTTCGCCGTCCTCACCCCCGCCGGGCGCGAGCGCCTCGACGCCGCCACCCCCGCCTACCAGCACGGCGTCCGCGAGTACGTGCTGAGCCGCCTCGACGACGCCGACCTGCGCGTCTTCGGCGAGATCCTCGACAAGCTCGCCGACGAGCCCGCCCCGGCCGCCCTCTGACGCGCCCCGCGCCCGCACGGGTCAGGCGAACGGGTCGCGGGGCCGCTCCTTGGCCTCCAGCTCCTTGATCATCTGCTGGAGCTCCGAGCGCAGGAAGTCGCGGGTGGCGACCTCGTTCAGCGCCAGCCGGAGGCCCGCGATCTCCCGGGTGAGGTACTCGGTGTCGGCGATGCTGCGGTCGTTGCGGGCGCGGTCCTGCTCGTACTGCACGCGGTCGCGGTCGTCCTGCCGGTTCTGCGCGAGCAGGATCAGCGGCGCCGCGTAGGACGCCTGGAGCGACAGCATCAGGGTGAGGAAGATGAACGGGTAGGGGTCGAACCGCATCCCGGCCGGCGCGACCAGGTTCCAGACGATCCAGACCGCCACGAACACCGTCATGTAGACGAGGAACCGGGCGGTGCCGAGGAACCGGGCGATGCGCTCGGACAGGCGGCCGAACGACTCGGAGTCGTAGGAGGGGCGCGGCAGCAGCGTGCGGCGGACCTCGCGGGGCTGGTCGAGGCGGTCGCGGGGGCTCGTCACCGGGCGCCGCCCATCCGCCGCATGACCTCTTCGCCGCCGGGCGCGGGCGCGGCCGGGGCGTCCATCGCGATCTCGCGCCAGTCCTCGGGCAGCAGGTGGTCCAGGACGTCGTCGATGGTGACGGCGCCGAGCAGGTGCCCGTTCTCGTCCACGACGGCGCCCGCCACGAGGTTGTAGGTGGCGAGGAACGTCGCGACGTCCTGGAGGTCCATGGTGGGCCGCAGCGGGTCGAGCTCGCCGTCCACGATGCCCGACACCAGCGTCGGCGGCGGCTCGCGGAGCAGCCGCTGGAAGTGCACGGTGCCGAGGAACCGGCCCGTCGGGGTCTCGGTCGGCGGCCGGCACACGTAGACCTGCGCGGCGAGCGCGGGGTTCAGGTCGGGGTTGCGGATCTGGGCGAGGGCCTCGGCGACCGTCGCGTCCGGGGGGACGACGACGGGCTCGGTCGTCATGAGGCCGCCCGCCGACTCGTCGTCGTAGGTGAGCAGGCGGCGGACGGGCGCGGCCTCGCGCGGCTCCATCAGGGTGAGCAGCGCCTCGCGCTGCTCGTCCGGCAGCTCGCCGAGCAGGTCGGCGGCGTCGTCGGGGCCCATCGCCTCCAGGACGTCGGCGGCGCGCTCGTCCTCCAGCTTGCCGAGGATCTCCACCTGGTCGTCCTCGGGCAGCTCCTCCAGGACGTCGGCGAGGCGCTCGTCGTCGAGGGCGGCGGCGACCTCGGTGCGGCGCTTGGCGGGCAGCTCGTGCACGATGTTGGCGAGGTCGGCGGGCTTCATCTTCTCGAACGCCGCGATCAGCCCGGCGGCGCCCTGCCCGTGCTCGATCGCCGAGAAGCCCTCGACGGCGTCCCAGTCGACCACCATCGACTCGCCGCGGCGGCGCCGGAGGCCCCGGCCGGTGGTGCGGCGCACCGCGATCTTGCCGACCAGCCAGTCGCGGGTGCGGGTCGGCTCCATCGACACGTCCACCACCGACACCGGGTCGCCGGACCCGCGGAGCCGCACGGTGCGGTCCAGCATCTCGGCGATGACGAGCGTCTCGGACTCGCGCTGCTGGAAGCGGCGCATGTTGAGCCGCCCGTTGAAGATCACCGCGTCGGCCTCGATCACCGTGACCCGGGTGATCGGCAGGAACACCGGGCGGCGCGGGCCGACCTCCACGACCAGGCCGAGGACGCGCGGCGGCCGCGCCCCGAGGCGGAGCGCGACGACGACGTCGCGGAGCCGCCCCACCTGGTCGCCGGCCGGGTCGAACACCGCGACCCCGGCCAGCCGGGCGATGAACACCCGCGTCGCACCTGCGCTCATGCGCTGAGCGTACCCATGATCTTCGAGGTCATCCGGGGCGGGCGCCGCGCCGCGTGTCACATCCGCGGCCCCCGCCTCGTCCTCCTGGCGACGGCGCCTCGCCCCGGGGCGCTGGGAAGGAGACGCCGCCATGGCCCGCATCTCCCTCGACCCGCCCCGCACGCCGCTGTACCGCCTGCTCGCCGCGGTCACCGACGAGCTGACCGCCGCGCTCCGCGGTTTCCTGGACGAGCGGCAGCTCGTCGAGCTGATGTTCCTGGTCGCGGTCGAGAACCTGCGGTCGCGGTTCAACGCCGCCGCCGGGCTGGCCGGGCAGGGCTTCCGGGACCGCTGCGAGATCCCGGCGGGGGCGTGAGAGGGTCGCGGGCATGGACGACGCAGGGGCGTTCGGCGCGCACCGCGGGCTGCTGTTCTCGGTGGCCTACCGGATCCTCGGCACCGCCGCCGACGCCGAGGACGCCGTCCAGGACGCCTGGCTGCGCTGGTCGGCGGCCGACCGCGCGGACGTGGCCGAGCCGAAGGCTTACCTGGTGCGGATCGTCACCAACGTCGCGCTGGACCGGCTGAAGTCGGCGCGGGTCCGCCGCGAGACCTACGTCGGGCCGTGGCTGCCCGAGCCGATGCTGACGGTGCCGGACGCGGCCGAGGGCAGCGAGCTCGCCGAGTCGGTGTCGATGGCGATGCTGGTGGTGCTGGAGACGCTGAGCCCGCTGGAGCGCGCGGTGTTCGTGCTGCGCGAGGTCTTCGGGTTCCCGCACGCCGAGATCGCCGCGGCGCTGGACCGCAGCGAGGCGTCGGTCCGCCAGCTCGGCGCCCGGGCGCGCAAGCACGTGCAGGCCCGCCGCCCCCGCTTCGCCGCGGCGGAGGGGGAGCGGCGGGCCGCCACCGAGCGGTTCCTGACGGCCGCGCTCGGCGGCGACATCAACGACCTGATGGAGGCGCTCGCGCCCGACGTGACGCTGTGGACCGACGGCGGCGGCAAGGTCCGCGCGGCGCTCCGCACCATCCAGGGCGCGGACAAGGTCGCGCGCTGGCTGGAGGCCGTCCGCGACACCTCCTACGCGGGCGTGGAGCCCGAGCAGCGGCGGCTCCGCCTGGTCGACCTGAACGGCGCGCCGGGCCTCGTCTTCGACGGGCCGGACGGGCCGATCACCGCGATCAGCGTCGAGCTGGACGGCGCGGGGCGCGCCACCGCGATCCACCTGGTCGCCAACCCCGACAAGCTGCGGGCCGTCGCGCGCGGGACCGTCCTGCCGCTCTGAGCGGGCGGCCGGCGGTCAGCGGTCGGCGCGGCGGCGCTTGGCGCCGAACATCCGCGGCCGCGGCCCGGCCGTCGTGGCGGGCGTCGGCACCGGCCGCACCGAGGCGTACCCGGCGTCGTAGGAGCCGGGGGCCTCGGCCGGGGCGCCGTCCGGGGTGAGGCGGACGATCCAGGAGTGCTCCGCCCAGCGCTCCAGCTGCCCTTCGTGGGACGCGGCGTTCAGCCGGTCCTTGGCGACCAGCGGCGCGACCTCGTCCCACAGCTCCGAGCCGGGCTCGACGGGCGCGCAGGCCGCCTCGAACGTCACCAGGCGGCCGCCCTTGTCCTTGCTGCGCACGGTCACGGTGACGCGGCCGGCCTCGGGCAGGCCGGGCAGCGGCTGCTCGCCGTCGCCGCCGGTCAGCACGTACGCCGAGCCGTCGTGCCAGACGTGCCAGGCCGCGCGGGGCTGCGGCAGGTCCGGCAGCGCCAGCCAGAGCAGCCCGGACTTCTTGGCCGCCTCCTCCACCAGCGCGGCGGCGCCGCCGGTCTCCCCGCTCGCCTGCTCGGTGTTCGCCTCACCCATGCCGCTCAGCCTTTCACACCCCTCGGTAGCATCCGGCGCATGCGATCGCGACGGACGACCCTGGCCGTGCCCGGCAGCAACCCGCGCTTCATCGAGAAGGCGCAGGGCCTGCCCGCCGACGAGATCTTCCTGGACCTGGAGGACGCCGTCGCGCCCTCGGCGAAGGAGGCGGCGCGGGGCTCGGTCGTGCGGGCGCTGAACGAGGGCGACTGGACGGGCAAGGTCCGCGTCGTGCGGGTCAACGACCTGGACACCCCGTTCGCCTACCGCGACGTGATCGAGGTCGTGGAGGGCGCGGGCGCCAACCTGGACTGCGTCATGCTGCCGAAGGTGCGGGACCCCTCGCACGTCCAGTGGCTGGACCGGCTGCTCACCCAGATCGAGCGCGCGATGGGGTTCGAGCCGGGCCGCATCGGCATCGAGGCGCAGATCGAGGACGCCCGCGGCATGACGAACATCGACGCCATCGCCGCGTCGTCGCCGCGCCTGGAGACGCTGGTGTTCGGACCGGGCGACTTCATGGCGTCCATCAACATGCGGACCCTCGTCGTCGGGGAGCAGCCGCCCGGCTACACCGAGGGCGACGCCTACCACTACATCCTCATGCGGATCCTGCTGGCGGCGCGGGCGCACGACCTCCAGGCGATCGACGGCCCGTACTTCAACGTCCGCGACGTCGAGGCGTTCCGCCGGGTCGCCGAGCGGTCGGCGGCGCTCGGGTTCGACGGCAAGTGGGTGCTGCACCCGGCGCAGGTGGAGGCGGGCAACGCGGTGTTCTCGCCCGCGCAGGAGGACTACGACCGCGCCGAGCTCGTCCTCGACGCCTACGAGCACGCCACGTCGGTGCAGGGGCGCGGCGCGGCGATGCTCGGCGACGAGATGATCGACGAGGCGTCCCGCAAGATGGCGCTCGTCATCGCCGCCAAGGGCCGCGCGGCGGGGCTGGAGCGGACCGGGACGTTCACGCCGCCGGAGGAGTGAACGCCGGGCCCCTACGATGCGTGACACACCTGTAGAGCCGTCCCGGGGGAGCGACGATGTCTGAAACGCCGGACAACGGAGGTTGGGCCGCGCCCGGCGGTCCGCCGCCGCAGCCCGAGCGGCAGGCGCCGCCGCCGTACGGGCAGCCGTACGGGCAGCCGCCGCAGCCGCAGGGCTGGCAGCAGCCGCAGCCGCCGTACGGGCCGTACCCGCCGCAGCCCTACGGCCCCGGCGGCTGGCCGCAGCCCGCGCCGCGCGGCCCGTGGATCGCGGAGGCCGAGCCGGGCCGCCCCTTCCACCAGGTGGCGCGGACGGCCGCGCACCGCTGGTGGCGGCCGCTCGTCGGGTCGGCCGCGGTGGCGGCCGCGATGATGCTCCTCGTGCCGCTGGCCGTGATCATCGTCGCCGCGCTGGCCGCCCTTGTCGCCACCGGGCACCTGCCCGGGGATCCGCCGGACGGGCACGCGCTCTTCAAGAACGACGACGCCGACCTGGCGGTCAACCTCGCCGCCATCGCGCTGACGCTGCCGGTCGTCCTGCTCGTCGCCTGGGGCGTGCAGCGCCGGCGTCCCGGCACGCTGTCATCGGTGGCCGGCCGGCTGCGGTGGCGCTGGCTGCTCGGCTGCTGCGGCGTCGCGATCCTGTTCATCGCCGTGTCGTACGGCGTCTCCATCGGCGTCGCCGCCCTGTTCGGCGACGGCGGCGGCGACACCGGCGACGACGGGCACTGGATCGGCTGGCCGGCGTTCCTCGTCTCGGCGGCGATCATCGTGGTCGGGGTGCCGTTCCAGGCGGCCGCCGAGGAGTACGTCTTCCGCGGCTGGACGCTGCAGGCCCTCGGCGCCTGCACCCTGGAGGGCGGCCGGAGCGCCTGGGCGCGCCGCGCCGGGCGGCTGTTCCGCTCGCCCTGGCCCGGCATCGTCGTCGGCAGTGCGATCTTCGCGTCGCTGCACACCTACACCGGCTGGGGCATTCTCGACATCTTCCTGTTCGGCGCGGTCGCCGCGTGGATCACGGTGCGCAGCGGCGGCCTGGAGGCGTCCATCGCGCTGCACGTGTTCAACAACCTGGTGGCGTTCCTGGTCCCGGCGGCCGTGGGCGACACCGAGATCAACGAGGGCGCGGTGCCCTGGCAGAGCGCGCTGGCCGACATCCTGCCGATGCTGCTGTACGCCGCCGCGATCGTCTGGCTGGTGCGCCGCTTCAAGATCGACCGGGTGGTGCCGGGGGCCGCGCCGGCGCCCGGCCCGGAGGCGGCCGGCCCGGAGGCGGCGGCGGTCACAGCGGGGGAGTGAACTCCCAGCCCTTGGCGAGCAGCGCGTCCACGGCGTCCACGGCCGCCGCGAGGCGCGCCTCGTGCGGGCCGGTCACCGCGACGTGCGGCAGGCCGCGCCGGGCCAGCTCGGCGCGGAACCGCCCGTCCATCCGGCCGCGGACGGACTCCCCGTCGCGCCAGCCGTCCTGCTCGAACGGGACGCCCGCGACGTCGGTGAGGATCCACAGGTGGTGCGGGGCGCGCTCGTGCAGCCGCTCGACGTCGGGCGCAGGGGCGTCCAGGTACCGCTCGTGCCAGAGCATCGTCGCGAACGCGTCGGTGTCGCAGAACAGGACGGGCGACCCGGCGCGCGCGGCGGCGTCCTCCATCGCCAGGTGCCGCTCGGCGATCGTGGTGAACTCGGCGGAGCCCCAGACCAGGTCGTCGAGCCAGAGGCCCGGGTCGCGGGCGGCGCGGCGGGCCGCGGCGAGCTTCTCCTCGCAGTAGGTGCGCCCGTACTCGGGCACCCAGCGGGTCGCCTCCCACACCCCGCCGCGCGCGGCGTAGCGGTCGGCGAGCGCGCGCGCCAGCGTCGTCGTCCCGCTGGACTCGGCGCCGACGACCACGACGCGGCGGGCCAGGTGGCCGCGCACCGCCGGCGACAGCCACCGCCAGTTCGCCGCCGGGTCGGCGCGCACGGCGGTGCCCGACACCGGGAACCGGCCGCGCGGCGGGTCGACCGGGACGTGCGCGGCGCCGAAGCGGCGGGCCAGCTCGGGCCCGTACTCCTCGGAGCTGAACACCGCGTCCACCGGCGGCCGCTCCGCGCCGAGCCCTGCCTGCAGTGCCAGGCCGTGCCGGAACGCCGCCTCGTGCGCGTCCCACACGCCCGGGTCGGCGTAGTCGACCTCGGTGTCGTCGACCACCGCGACGATCTCCACGTGCGGCTGCGGGTGCGCCTCGCGCAGCCAGGCCGCGCGCAGCGCCACCGGCAGGCTCTCCGCGCTGGACCAGCAGGCCAGCACGGTGACGCGGGCGCAGGCCGCCGCCGCGGTGTCGATCAGGTGGTGGTGGCCGGCGTGCGGCGGGTAGAACTTGCCGACCACCAGGCCGTGCCGGTGGGTCACGCCGGCGCCGCCGTCCGGGCCGGGGCGGCGCGGCGCCAGGCGAGGAGGCCCGCCACGCAGATCGCGAGGAACACCACGTACAGGACGGCCGTCAGGTGCAGGTCCTTGTAGGCGTACAGCGGGATGTAGACGAGGTCCACGATGATCCACAGCCACCAGGACTCCAGCAGCTTGCGGGTCTGCCCGTAGGTCGCCATCAGCGACAGCGCCGTGGTGAGCGCGTCCCAGAACGGGACGGTCGAGTCCGTCCAGGTGGCGAGGACCCAGTACATGACGCCGGTCGCCGCGATCCCGGCGGCGCCGATCGCGGCCCACTCGCCGCCGCGCGTGCGCCGCACCGGCAGCTCGTCGCGGCCCCGGCCGCCGTACATCCACACCCACCAGCCGTAGACCTGCAGCACCAGGTAGACGGCCTGCAGCGACGCGTCGGCGTACAGGCCGCCGTCGAGGAAGACCAGGCCGAGCAGGACGACGTTGGCGGCGCCGACGGGCCAGTTCCAGATGTTCTGCCGGACGACCATCCCCACGTTGACGGCGCCGGTCGCGAAGCCGAGCAGCTCGGCCCAGTTCGTCCGGACGGGCCCGAGGTGCGGGACGGGCCGCAGCAGCGGTTCCAGCAGGTCGTGCAGGCTCAACGCGGTCCTCCGGGGGGTCGGGCGTCCGGCAGCACGCCCCATGATCGCAGCGCGGCCAGCAGGCCCGGCGCCGTGGGCAGCGCCGCGACCTCGGCGAGCGGCACCCAGCGGGCGTCGGCGGCGTCGTCCCCGGCGCGCAGCGCGCCGCCCGCCACGGTCGCCGCGTAGTCGTGGATCTCGAAGACCACGCCGCCGGGGCCGGGCCGCTCCACGGTCCCGACGAGCGGGCCTGGCACGACGTCCAGGCCGGTCTCCTCGCGCAGCTCGCGGACGAGCGCGGCGGCGTCGTCCTCGCCCGGCTCGACCTTCCCGCCGGGCACCGACCAGGTGCCGCGGGCGGGCGGCGTGCCCCGCTCGATCAGCAGCAGCCGGCCCGCGCCGTCCCGGACGATCCCGCCCACACATCGCACCCGCATGACCCTATTTTGTCCCTCTTTTCCCTGGTGGTGGGGCCGCTCGCCTTGACGTGCCGCGGCGCCGCGCGCACCCTTGGTAACCATGAGGGCCGAGCCCATCTGCCCGCGCTGCGCCGGCGCGCTCCGGCCGCCGGACGCGTGGTCGAGCGAGTGGTCGTGCGCCGCGCACGGCGCGGTGCTGCCGCGCCAGCCCGCCAAGCAGCCGAACCAGGACGCCCTGTCGGTCGTGCTCGCGGACGCCCGCGTCCCGGTGTGGACGCCGTGGCCGCTGCCGCTCGGCTGGCTCGTCACCGGCTTCGGCACCGTCGGCGACGAGCGGTCCGGCGCGCGCGCCTCCATCGTCGCCCTGTCCGGCCCGAACCCGCTCGGCGGCGGGCACGGCGCAGCGCTGCCCGACGCCCCGCCGCTGCCCGGCGAGCCGACCGCCGACCTGCTGCTCATCGCCGAGCAGCCCGGCATCGGCCTCGGCGCCTACTACAGCGGCCTGGACGGTCCCGACCCCGGCGCCGGCTTCGACACCGGCCCCCCGCACGCCAAGATCGACATCTCGGGGCCGTCGGCGACGCCCGGCCGGTCGGTGCCGCTCTGGGTCGTCGACTCCGAGCCCGACCGCGCCGTCTACGTCGGCGAGGCCATGGGCGACTGGCTGTGGGCGGTGCTGTGGCCGTCCGCCGCGGGCGTGCTGATGCTGGAGAGCCACGGCCTCGTCGACCTGCGCGAGCCCGGCATGGAGCTGACGCTGCCCTTCGGCGCCGAGAGCGCCCGCCTCGACGAGTGACGGGCGGCATACTCGCCGCATGCGCATCGACCTGCACAGCCACAGCGACGTCTCGGACGGCACCCGGCCGCCCGCCGAGGTCGTCCGCCGCGCACGGGCGAACGGCCTGGACGTCCTCGCGCTCACCGACCACGACACCACCGCCGGCTGGGACGCCGCCCGCGCGGCGCTCCCCGCCGGGCTGACGCTCGTCCCCGGCATCGAGCTGTCCTGCAAGCGGGACGGGCGCAGCCTGCACCTGCTCGGCTACCTGTTCGACCCCGCCGACCCGGCCCTGACCGCCGAGCTCGCCCGCGTCCGCGACGACCGGGTGCACCGGGCGCGCGGCGTCGTCGCCCGGCTCCAGGAGCTCGGCGCGCCGGTGACCTGGGAGGGCGTCCAGGCCGTCGCGCGCGGCGAGGCCGTCGGGCGCCCGCACATCGCCCGCGCGATGGTCGCCGCCGGCGTCGTCGGCAGCGTCGAGGAGGCGTTCACGGCCGACTGGCTCGCGCCGGGCGGCCGCGCCCACGTCGACCGGTACGCCCTCGACCCCGAGCGCGCCGTCCGGCTGGTGACCGCCGCCGGCGGCGTCGCCGTCCTCGCCCACCCGCGGGCGCGGCGCCGCGGCTACGTCTTCGGCGACGAGGTGATCGAGGCGCTGGCCGCCGCGGGCCTCGCCGGCGTCGAGATCGACCATCCCGACCACGCCCCGGACGACCGCGCCGCGCTCCGCGGCCTCGCCCGCGCCCTCGGCCTGGCCGGCACCGGCTCCAGCGACGACCACGGCGCCCTCACCGGCGACCGGCTGGGCTGCGAGACCACCGATCCCGACGCCTACGCGGCGCTGCTCGCGGCGCGCCGCGCCCCTACGGCGCGGTAGGGTGCGTCCGTGGACGCGCGCATCGAGCAAGTGGTGACGTCGGGCAAGGTGAGCCTCGACGACGCCGAACATGACGTCGAGAGCAACACCTACATCGTCGGCGACGACGACGAGGTCATCGTGATCGACCCGGCGTTCTCCGCCGAGGCCGTGCTGGAGAAGGTCGGCGAACGCGAGGTCATGGCCGTCATCCTCACCGACGGCAACGAGCACCACCTCGCCCATGCCCTGGAGGTCGCCGCCGCCGGGCTGGAGGACGAGGACGAGTGGGCGCCCGTCGCGCTGCACCGCGCCGACCGCCTCCTCTGGCGCGACTACTTCGGCCGCCTCGCCAAGGAGGAGTCCGACGAGGACGACGCCAAGGCGCTCCGCGCGCTGGAGCCCGACATCTGGCTGGAGGACGGCGGCGTCTTCGAGATCGCCGGCGCCCAGCTGGAGATCGTGCACACCCCGGGCCACACCCCCGGCGGCGTCAGCGTGATCAGCGAGCAGCTCGGCGTCCTGTTCTCCGGCGACACCCTGCACCGCGGCCGCCCCGGCTCGATCGGCGGCGAGTACGAGGACCTGCGCAAGCAGCTCAACTCGATCGGCGCCCTCATCACCCCGCTGCCGAAGGACCTGCGGGTCCTGCCCGGCCAGGGCGAGGAGACCACCGTCGGCGACGAGGACGCCCGCTGGGAGACCTGGGGCGAGCTCGCCCGCGAGGGCGAGGACTGACCCTGCCGCCGCCCGGCCCGCACCCGCCGAACGGCCGCACGCCGTCGCTCCCGAGGAGCACGGATTCGGCCATGAGCGCTGCGGGCCCGCGCCCGGAGCGGCGAGGAAGGACGGCGCATGAAGCGTCGCCCCCTTGCCGCGAAGCACAGCCGGCCCGCGGACACGCGCGGAGAGCCGGCGAGCCGAGCAGCGGAAGCCATCGACGCTCCAAGTGCCCGCTCGCCGCAGAACCGAGCGGAACCGCGACCCTGCCCGCGGGCACGCACCGTCCGGCGCGAGGACCCAGCGAGCGGAGGAGCCCTGCGGCCCCGCCTGCGGGCACACACCGTCCGGACCGGAGAACGCGGGAAACCGGCGGGCCGAGGAGCCCTGCCGCCCCGCTTGCGGGCACGTACTGTCCGGACCGGAGAACACGGGGAACCGGCGGGCTGAGGAGCCCTGCGGGCCAGCCTGCGGGTATGCACCGTCCGGACCAGGGAACGCGGGGAGCTGGCGGGCTGAGGAGCCCCGCGGCTCCGCTTGCGGGCACGCACCGTCCGGACCGGGGGAACGCGGGGCGACGTCGAGCTGCGCGGGACCGTGAGATCGCGGGCGGAGGACGGCCATGAGCGCCGAACAACTCGGATTCGAGGGAATGCCGCAGCGGCTCTACGCGTGCACGCCGTCGCGCCTCAACACCTGGCTGGACTGCCCGCGCCGCTACCGGATGACCTACCTGGACCGGCCGGCGCCTCCCAAGGGCCCGCCGTGGGCGCACAACAGCTTCGGCGCCAGCGTCCACAACGCGCTGGCCGCCTGGTGGCGGCTGCCGGCGCCCGAACGCACCGCCGAGGCGGCGGGCGCGCTGCTCGCGCGCGGCTGGCTCACCGAGGGGTACCGCGACGGCGAGCAGGCGGCGCGGCAGCGCGACCGGGCCCGCGCCATGATCGAGCGCTACGCCGGCCGGCTCGACCCCGAGGACGAACCGGCCGGCGTCGAGCGGACCGTGGCGACCCGCACCGACCGCATCGCCGTCTCGGGCCGCATCGACCGGCTGGACGACCGCGGCGCCGAGCTCGTCGTGGTCGACTACAAGACCGGCCGGCACGTCCTCACCGCCGATGACGCCCGCGGCTCGCTCGCCATGGCGATCTACGCGGTGGCGGCGGCGCGGGTGCTGCGCCGCCCCTGCCACCGCGTCGAGCTGCACCACCTGCCGTCCGGCGAGGTCGCGGCCTGGGACCACACGCCCGAGTCGCTGGAGCGGCACATCCGGCGGGCCGAGGGCATCGCGGCCGAGGCGCAGGACGCCGACGAGGCGTACCGGTCGCGGCTGAAGCCCGCTTACCGACCCGACCAGATCGACCACCGCCCGTTCGACGCGGTGTTCCCGCCCCGCACCGGGAGCCTCTGCGGCTGGTGCGACTACCGCCGTCACTGCCCCGAGGGCCAGGAGGCAGCCCCCCGCAAGGACCCCTGGTCCGCCATGCCCGACTGACCCGCCCGACCAGCGCCCCGACCCTTCGGGTTCGCCCGGCGACGGCGCCCCGGATGGGCGCCGCGCCGCCCCCCTCCCCCCGACGATGACCGCCCGGTCACCATCTGTTGAGATGCGGCGTGTCGGGCACTTTCGATCTTCAAAGCGCCCGACACGCCGCATCTCAACCTCTGCTGACCAGTCGGTCACCATCACGGGGCGAGCCGGCCGGTACGGCCGGACTAGGGTTGTGCGCACGGGAGGTGGGATGCCGAGGGACGCGCCCGACCGGGTGATGCGGGTGGTGCTCACCCGCGAGCTGATCGTGCACACCGCCGTCGAGCTCGTCGAGCGGGCCGGCCCGGACGCGCTGTCGATGCGCGCCGTCGGCGCCGAGCTCGGGGTGAGCGCGATGGCGGCCTATCGGCACGTCCCGAGCAGAGACGCGCTCGTCGAGGGCGTCGCCGAGTACGTCATGGGCGCCATCGACCTGCCCGACGACGAGTGCGAGGACTGGCGGGAGGACGCGCGGCGGCTGCTCCGCGCCTTCCGGGCGGCCGCCGCCGAGTACCCGCGCAGCCTGGCGCTGGTCTTGGAGGGCCGGATCTCCATTCCGGTGCGGCTCCGCACCGTCGAGCGGGCGTTCGCGGTCTGCGCGCGGGCCGGCCTGGAGGGGCCGGAGGCGGTGCGCGCCGTGCACGCCTTCATGGCCTACGCGCTCGGGTCGCAGCTCCGCGAGTCCGGCATGCGGCGCGCGCTGCGCAGCCTCGACCACACCGAAGCGCTGCGGCTCCTCGACCCCGGCCGGTTCCCGCACGTGGCCGCGCTGCCCGGCGAGCTCCTCACCGAGGACTCGGACGCCGACTTCGAGTTCGGCATGGAACTGCTCCTGTCGGCCATAGAGCGCCGACTAAAAGCGTGACGCGCCATCCAACCCCAGAGCGCGCCGTGCCGACCGCCCTCAAGAACGCAATACACCAGCCCGCCTCAGGGCGTACTGCACCACCTCAAAACGCGACGCGCTGCCCCGGCTCAGAGCATGCCGACCGGCCTCAAGGCCGTGCCGTGCCGACCGGTCTCAAAATGTAATGCGCCAGCCCGCCTCAGGGCGTATTGCGCTGCCTTAGAACGCGACGCGCTGTCCCGGCTCAGAGCGTGCCGACCGGCCTCAAGGCCGTGCCGTGCCGGCCCGTCTCGGGGCGTGCCGTGCCGGCCGGTCTCAAGGGCGTGAGGTGTCGGCCCGGGCTGAGGGCGTATTGCGCTGGCTCAGAACGCAACGCACTGGCACGGTTCGGAACGTGACGCGTTGGCTCAGCTCAGGAAGTGTCATGTTGGCTCAGGGCGAGACGCCGGTTCAAGAGACGTGTTGTGCCGACTCAAGGCGTGCCGTGCTGGCTCGGCTCAGGGCGTGCCGTGCTGGCTCGGCTCAGGGCGTGCCGTGCTGGCCCGGTTCAGGGCGTGCCGTGCTGGCTTAGGGCGTGACGCCGGTTCAAGGGATGTGTCGTGCCAGCTCGGAGCCGGCTTGGGGCTGGCTCAAGGCTTGACCTCCCGGGGTAGTCCGTCGAGGGCCTCTAGCAGCAGCTCCAACCCGTAGTCGTAGTCGGCCGCGGTGTCGAAGCGCAGCAGTTCGCCGGCGACCGCCGTGGTGCGCGGGAACTCCTCCGGTGCGGCGAGGGCGGCTTGGAATCCCGCGTCCGGCGGGCCGCCCGCGAGCTTCAGCGCCCCGTTCTCCATCATCTGCGCCCCGATCGCGTAGGACATGAGGGCCCGCACCGCCCGTACCGAGGTCTCGGGCCCGAACCCTGCGGCGTCCAGCACCGCGAGGGTCCGCTCGGCGACGCGCCACCAGCTCTCCAGGTCGAGGCGGCTGGTCAGCACCAGGTGCATGCTGCGCGGCCGCCGCCGGGCGACGTCGCGGAACGCGGCGAGCAGGTCGCGGGCGTTGAGCCGCCAGTCACGGCGCGCGTCGAGAGCGCCCGCCGCCGCGTCCAGATCGGCGAGCACGGCCTGTGCGACTCCGGCGATGAGCGCGTCTCGATCGGGCACATGGTTGTAGAGGGACATCACGGCGACCCCGAGCTCGGCCGCGACCTTGCGCATCGACAGCGCCTTGGCCCCGTCCCGCTCGATCACCACGATGGCCGCCGCCACGATCCGCTCCCGTGAAAGGACCGTCCGCTCCACTCGCACACCTCCGTCCGCCGCCATCGCCGCCGTCTGGCCACCGCACCCCGCGCCGCGAATCCTCTCACCTTCACCCCCACCAGGCCTGACACCCCGTTCCAGCCGGGCTGGTCGCTCCTGCTCCCATTAGCCTGGCCGCCCCGCCCCTGCCGGACGATGCACTCCCACTCCCATCAGTCCGGTCGCCCCGCCCCCGCCGGATCGTGCGCTCCCGCTTTCACCAGCCTGGTCGTCAGCCCCGCCGGATCGTGCGCTCCCGCCTGGGCGTCCGCTCCCGCTGGAATGTGCGCTTCCGTCCCCGCCAGCGGGTCAACCCTCGCCGCCGGATTGGTCATATTCACCTCCGCCAGGCCGGTCGGTCCCGCCCTCATCAGGCTGGCCACCCCTGCCTCCGCAAGGTTCGCCCCGCTGGCTCCGTCTGGTCCGTCGTCTCTACTGCTGTCAGATCCGCTCTCCGCGGTCCTCGGCTAGCGGCCGCGCGGTCGCTCACAGGGGCAGTGGACCGGGCTGTGTGACGCGTGTCGCATCGGGTCCGTACGTACGGTCTACATCTTGTTTACAGCGTACGTCGCGTGGCACGGTGAGCGGGAAAGCGGAGCCGACGAGGAGGCGCGATGCGACCCCTTACCGCCGAGAACGCCCAGCCCCCCGCCAACGAGAACGCCAAGCTTCCTGCTGCCGAGAACGACAAGCTTCCTGACACCGCCGTCGCCGGCGGCGGTATCGGGCGTGACGGTCCTGCCGGTGTCGCCTGGACCGACCGGAAGAAGTACCTGTGGCTGCTCGGCCTCGCGATCCCGCTGGCGCCTCTCGTGGCGTGGGGCCTGGTCACCGCGACGGGATGGGGCGGGTTCTGGTATCTCGGACCCTTCCTGTTCGGAGTGGTCAATCCACTGCTCGACCTGCTGCTCGGCAAGGATTCCTCGAACCCGCCCGAGAGCGTGCTCTCCTGGCTGGAGGAGCAGCGCTACTACCGGTGGTGCACCTACGCCTACCTGCCGCTCCAGTACGCGGGGCTCGTCCTGGCCTGCTGGATGTGGTCGCGCGGCGATGTGGCCCTCTGGGAGAAGGTCGGTCTGATGCTGACGATGGGGGTCGTCGGCGGGATCGCCATCAACACCGCGCACGAACTGGGCCATAAGAAGGACGTCCTGGAACGCCGGCTGTCGAAGGTCGCGCTCGCCCAGACCGCGTACGGGCACTTCTACATCGAGCACAACCGCGGCCACCACGTCCGGGTCGCCACCCCTGAGGATCCGGCGAGCGCACGGCTCGGGGAGAGCTTCTACCGTTTCCTGCCCCGGACGGTGTGGGGAAGCCTCCGCTCGGCCTGGCGGCTGGAGAAGGCGCGGCTCGCTCGGTCGGGCAAGGGCCCGTGGACGGTCCGCAACGACGTCCTCAACGCCTGGGCGCTGACGGTGGCGCTGTACGCATCGCTGATCGCCGCCTTCGGTATCGGCATCGTCCCCTTCCTGGTAGTGCAGGCCGTCATCGGCTTCTCCGCGCTGGAGGTCGTCAACTACCTGGAGCACTATG
Source organism: Actinomadura parmotrematis (assembly GCF_019458805.1). Taxonomy (GTDB): domain Bacteria; phylum Actinomycetota; class Actinomycetes; order Streptosporangiales; family Streptosporangiaceae; genus Spirillospora; species Spirillospora parmotrematis. Next base: position 59,971 of record NZ_JAIBOA010000002.1, on the reverse strand, counting down.
GGCTGCTGCGGGAGCGCACGCCCGCCGGCCGGTACGAGCGCTGCGCTCCGCGCCACAGCTGGAACAGCAACAGCATCGCGTCGAACATCATGCTCTACCACCTCCAGCGGCACAGTGACCATCACGCCAACCCGACCCGCCGTTTCCAAGCGCTGCGCCATTTCGACGAGGCCCCCGAGCTGCCGTCGGGGTACGCGACGCTGGCACGGTTGGCGACCGTGCCGCCCCTCTGGCGGCTCGTTATGGACAAGCGCGTCATCGCCCATTACGGAGGCGACGCTTCGCGCGCCAACATCCAGCCCGGGAAGCACGCCCGCTACGGCGTGACCCCGCCCGCTGCGTCCGGAGAGACTCCCGCATGAGCCACCGCTGCCCGGTCTGCGACTACGAGTACCGCGAAGAGGACGGCGCGCCCCGCGAAGGGTTCCCCGCCGGGACGCCATGGGCCGAGGTGCCCGACGACTGGCCCTGCCCCGACTGCGGGGTCCGCGAGAAGGTCGATTTCGAGGAGGTGCGATGACTCCGTACAAGGTCTACGAGTGTCAGGTCTGCGGGTTCGTGTACGACGAGGCCGAGGGCTGGCCGGAGGAGGGCATCGCCCCAGGCACGCGCTGGGACGACGTTCCCGCGGACTGGTCCTGCCCCGACTGCGGGGCTGCCAAGACCGACTTCGACATGACCGAGGTCACCCGAGCCTGACGCCGTGCCCCATGCTCGGCGAGCAGCTGCGGCTAGCGAGCGACTGCGGCTATCGAGCGACTGCGGGCCGAGAGCGGCTTTGGGCCGCGAGTGGCTGCGGTCGGCGAGCGACCGTGGGCGGCGAGCGGCTGCGGTCGGCGAGCGGCTGCGGTCGGCGAGCGGCTGCGGGCCGCGAGCGACTGTGGGCCGCAAGTGACTGCGGCCGGCGAGCGACTGCGGGCCGCAAGTGGCTGTGGGCGGCGAGCGGGTGCGTGCGGCGAGCGGCTGTGGGGGCGAGTGGCTGTGAGCGGCGACTGGCTGCGGGTGGCGACTGGCTGCGGGTGGCAGGGCAGGCGCGCCGGGTGCGCCGGGCAGCCCTGACGAGGAGGGTGGCACGGGCGAGAGGGACAATCCGGGCGAGGAGGGTGACCCGCATGTGGCGGGTAGCGCGGGTGGGGAGGGATGGGTGGCTTGGGCGGGGCAGGTCGTCCGGATGTGGCGGATGGTCCGGGCGGGGCGGGCGTCCCGGGCGGAGCCAGCGTCCCGGATGGAGCCGGCGTCCCGGATGGAGCCGGCGTCCCGGGTGGAGCCGGCGTCCCGGGTGGAGCCGGCGTCCCGGACGGGCGGACTTGGTGGGGGACGGGTGGGCGGGGTGGGTGTGGTGGAGGGGGTTGGTGGGGGTGGCGCGATGGGTGCAGTGGCGGGCTGGGCGGGAGGGGATGTGGTGGTGCTGGTTCATGCTGACAAGGCTGTCAGGTGGGTCTGTAGCGAGCCTGTAGTCGTTCTGTAGTTCAGGGTGCGGGTTCTTGCACAGGCTGAAGGCGGACGACGCCGCGGGGCCGGGTGCGGAGGCTGCGCCCGGTCCCGCGGTCGTGAGGGCGTGCCTGGGGTCCCTCAGGTGACGGGTCGCGGGTGCGTTCGTCAGGCGGGCTGGAGTGCCGGGCGTGCGGGCCAGCGGCGCGGGTCGCGGAGGCCGTACAGGCCGCGGCCGAGGTCGTAGCCCTCGGCGGCGAGGGACAGCCGGGCGCGTTCCAGCATCTCCCGGGTGGGCTTGGCGAAGGCGAAGTCGTGCACCTTCTCCGGGATGCTGTTCATCGCCATGCGGAACGAGCGCAGCGCGGCGGTGACCATGGGCTGCGGCACCTCCGGCAGCGTCCCGTACATCTGGCGGGCCCAGTCGGGCAGCGAGTAGTAGCAGAGCGCCCCGAACGGGAAGTAGCCGGGCTTGCCGGGGTTCAGGAACTTCAGGTTCTCCGGCATGGTCGGCCACAGCAGGAACCGGACGGTGGAGGCCGCCTCTTCGGTCACCCGCAGCCGCGGGCGCATGAAGGCGATGTAGTCCTCCATGTCGGCGACGGTTCCGGGGACGTCCTCGGCGTGCAGGCCGACGTGCGTCGCGGTCCGGCGCTGCTCCTCCAGGTACCGGTCGGCCATGGCGTCGGTGAGCGGCAGGCCCGCCCGGCGGGCGACCTGGAGGTAGGAGTACACCTCGGCGCAGTGCACCCAGAGCAGCAGCTCGGGCTGGTCGAGGCGCTCCTTCTTGCCGGTGTCGTGGTTCAGGATGCGCAGGCTGCGGTGGATGCCGCGGACCTTGGCGGCCAGCGCGTCGATCTCCGCGTCGGTCCCGAAGGTGGCGACGCCGACGAAGTCGGAGGTGCGCTGGAGGCGGCCGAGCGGGTCCTCCTGGAAGTTGGAGTTCTGCCATACGCCCCACATCGCGACGGGGTGCAGGGCCTGCAGCATGAGGCTGCGCACGCCGCCGACCCACATGGACCGGTCGATGTGCACGCGCCAGGTGACGCTTTCGGGGGGCTGGACGGTCGCGGACATGCGTACCTCGCCAAGGGTCGGTGTGAGACAAACCGATGTAAGTGTGTCATTACCCGGCCGTGCGCGCATCACCCACCCCCGGATCGCTCTCTTGACGGCGGCCGACGGCGCGCGAATTGAACGCCGCGCAGGGACGGAGCCGTTCAGGAGACATACGGAGGCAGGACGAGCGATGAGGGGTTCCCATGCACCTGGTGGTCCGCCGTCCGGCATTCCGCGTGACGGGAGCGGCGGCGCGGGAGCAGGGGCGGGCGGCCCTTGGGCAGGGGGTGCTGCTCTGGGTGCTCTGGTGGTTCACAGGGCTCGGCGCGTTCGGGGTGCTGGTCGGCGCGGGGCACGCGCTCGGCCTCGGCGCTTTGCTCGCGTGGGCGCGGCGCCGGGCGGGACGGCGCTCGCTAGGGCCGGCCGATCGTGTGACGCTCGCCCGCGCCGTGCTCGGCGGCGGCGTGACGGCCCTGGTCGCGGACGGTGCGGACGCTGCGGCGCTGGTCGTGCTCGCGGCCGTCGCGCTCGCGCTCGACGCCGTGGACGGCGTCGTCGCGCGGCGCACCGGTACCGCGTCCGCCTTCGGCGCCCGCTTCGACATGGAGGCCGACGCCTTCCTGATCCTGGTGCTGAGCGCCCGCGTCGCGCTCGCGGCGGGCGGCGGCGCCTGGTGGGTGCTCGCGATCGGGGCGATGCGCTACGCGTTCGCGGGCGCGCGGCGGGTGTGGCCGTGGCTCGGCGGGGAGCTGCCGCCGAGCACCGCGCGCAAGACGGTCGCGGCGGCGCAGGGCATCCTGCTGGCGGCGGCCTGCGCCGGATGCGTCCCGATGTGGGCGGCCGGGGTCGCGCTGGCCGCGCTGGTCTGGTCCTTCGCCCGGGACATCGCCCGGTTGCACGTCGACAGGAGGCCCCATGCTGCCCACCGCCCGCGCGTTCTGGCTGGTGTCGCCCGGCCACGGCGAGATCCGCACCGGCTACCTGCCGGGTTGCGGACCCGGTGAGGTGCAGGTGCGGACGCTGTATTCGGCGCTCAGCCGCGGCACCGAGTCGCTGGTGCACCGCGGCGGCGTCCCCGAGAGCCAGTACGCGTTGATGCGCGCGCCGTTCCAGCAGGGCGACCTGCCCGGTCCGGTCAAGTACGGCTACCTGAACGTCGGTGTCGTGGAGAACGGTCCGCCGGAGCTCATGGACGCGACGGTGTTCTGCCTCTACCCGCACCAGGATCGCTACGTCGTGCCCGCCGCCGCCGTCACGCCCGTCCCGGACGGGGTGCCGGCGGCGCGCGCCGTTCTCGCCGGGACGGTCGAGACCGCCGTGAACGCCCTCTGGGACGTGCCGCCCCTGCTCGGCGACCGCGCGTCCGTCGTCGGCGCCGGGATGGTCGGCTGCTGCGTCGCGCGGCTGCTGGCGGCGGTGCCGGGCGCCGACGTCGAGCTCGTGGACGTGGATCCGGCGCGGGCCGCCGTCGCCGAGCGGCTCGGCGTGGCCTTCGCGACGCCGGAGCAGGCCCGTGAGGGCCGCGACGTCGTCTACCACGCGAGCGCGACGGGGGAGGGCCTCGCGTGCTCGCTGGAGCTGCTCGCGCCCGAGGGGCGCGTCGCCGAGCTGTCCTGGTACGGGGACCGGCCCGTCACCGTGCCGCTGGGCGAGTACTTCCACTCGCGGCGCCTCACCGTCCGCGCGAGCCAGGTCGGAACGGTCGGCCGGCCCGGCCGCACTCACGCCGACCGCATCGCGCTCGCCCTGGACCTGCTCGCCGATCCGGCGTTCGACGCGCTGATCGGCGCCGAGCGCCCCTTCGACGACCTGCCCGCCCTCGCCGCAGACGGCCTACCTGCCCTCTGCACTCGCATCGCCTACCCGTGACTCCCGAGGAGCCGCCCGTGTTCACCGTCACCGTCCGCGACCACCTGATGGTCGCCCACAGCTTCCGGGGCGAGGTGTTCGGTCCCGCGCGCCGCCTGCACGGCGCGACGTTCGTCGTGGACGCCTCGTTCCGGCGCCCCGACCTCGACGCCGACGGCATCGTGATCGACATCGGGCTGGCGGCGCGCGAGCTCGCCGCCGTCGTCGCCGAGCTGACCTACCGCAACCTCGACGACGAGCCGGCCTTCGCGGGCGTCAACACCACCACCGAGTTCCTCGCGCGGACGATCGCCGACCGGCTCGCCGACCGCGTCCGCGACGCCGCGCCCGGCCTCACCGGCATCACCGTGGCGCTGCACGAGTCGCACGTGGCGTGGGCGAGCTACGAGCGGGCGCTGTGAGAGGCGCGCTGTGAGGGAGGCGCTGCGGGTGGTGCTGCCCGGCGGGGTGGACGATCCGGCCGCGCCGAGCGGCGGCAACGTCTACGACCGGCGGGTCTGCGACGAGCTGGTGCGGCTCGGCCGCCCCGTCCACGAGATCGTCGCGCCGGGCGGCTGGCCGCGCCCCGGCCCGGCCGCCCGCGAGCATCTGGCCGGGGCCCTCGCGGCCCTGCCCGCCGGGGCGCCCGTGCTGCTGGACGGCCTGGTCGCCTGCGGCGTCCCCGAGCTGCTGGAGCCGCACGCCGGGCGGCTCCGCCTCGCCGTCCTCGTCCACCTGCCGCTCGCCGACGAGACCGGCCTCACCGGCCGGGAGGCCGCCGACCTCGACGCCCGCGAGCGCGCCGTGCTGCACGCCGCCGGCCTCACGGTCGCCACGAGCGGGTGGGCGGCGCGGCGCCTCGCCGACCACCACGGGCTGCCCGCCGGGCGCGTGCACGCCGTCCCGCCGGGCACGGACGCCGCGCCGCTCGCCCCTGCGACCGCCGACGGGACGCGGCTGCTCTGCCTCGCCTCGGTGACGCCGCGCAAGGGGCAGGACGTGCTGGTCCAGGCCCTCGCCTCGATCGCCGACCTGCCGTGGACGTGCGAGTGCGCCGGACCGCTCGGCCGCGATCTCGGCTACGTCGCGCGGCTGCGGCGGCTGATCGAGCGCCGGGGCCTCGGCGGCCGCGTCCTGCTGACCGGGCCGCGGCCCCGGACCCGCCTGGGCCGCGCGGACCTGCTCGTGCTGCCGTCGCGGGCCGAGACGTTCGGGATGGCGGTCACCGAGGCGCTCGCCCGCGGCGTCCCGGCCGTGGCGTCCGAGGTGGGCGGCGTCCCCGAGGCGCTCGGGGACGGGCCGCCCGGCCTGCTGGTGCCGCCCGGCGACGACCGCGCGCTCGCGGCCGCGCTCCGCCGCTGGCTGACCGAGCCCGGACTGCGCGCCGCGCTCCGCACCGCGGCCCGCGCCCGCCGGGCCGCGCTGCCGACCTGGGCGGACGCCGCCCGCCGCCTGGACGCCGTCGTCGACCTGCTGCCCGAGGGGGCGCGATGACCGGGACCGCCGAATTCAGCGCCGCGTGGCTGGCGCTCCGCGAGCCCGCCGACGCCGCCGCCCGCTCGGCGGAGCTGGCCGCGCTGGCGGCCGGGACGCTGCCGCCGGGCCGGGCCGTCGTCCGCGACCTCGGCTGCGGCACCGGCGCGATGGCCCGCTGGCTGGCCGGGCGCCTCCCGGCCGGGACGCCGGGGCCGCGCTGGATCCTGCACGACCGCGACCCCGCCCTGCTCGCCGAGGCGGCCGCCCGGCTGCCCGCCGCCGAGACCCGCCTCGGCGACCTGGCCGCGCTGGACGCCCGCGGCACCGACCTCGTCATCGCGTCCGCGCTGCTGGACGTGCTGACGGCCGCCGAGCTCGACCGGCTCGCCGCGATCGGCTGCCCGGCGCTGCTCGCCCTCACCGTCACCGGCCGCGTCGAGCTGGACCCGCCCGGCCCCCGCGACGCCGCCTTCACCGCCGCGTTCAACGATCACCAGCGGCGCGGCGGTCGGCTCGGCCCGGACGCCGTCCCCGCCGCCGTCGCGGCCTTCCGCGGCGGCGGCTTCGCCGTGCGCGTCCGCCCGAGCCCGTGGCGGCTCGGGCCGGCCGACGCCGCGCTCGTCACCGCATGGCTGCGCGGCTGGGTCGCCGCCGCCGTCGAGCAGGACCCCGGCCTCGCCGCGCATGCGGACGCCTACCTCGCGCGCCCGCCGGCCCGCGTCACCGTCCACCACGCCGACCTGCTGGCAGTGCCGGCGTGACGCGCGGGGCGGTGCTGCGGGTGGCGGCCGGGGGCGCGGTCGTCGGGGCGGTCGCGTGGAAGGCGGGGGCGGCGCCGTTCGCGCGGGGCGTCCGCGCGGTCGACGGGACGGCGGTGGCCGCCGCGCTGCTGGTCGGGCTCGCCACCACGGTGGCGAGCGCGGGGCGGTGGTGCCTGGTCGCGCGGCGCCTCGGGCTGCGGCTGCCCCTCGCCGCCGCGACCGCCGGCTACTACCGGGCGCTGTTCCTGAACGCCGTGCTGCCGGCGGGTGTCCTCGGCGACGTGCACCGGGCCGTGGACCACGGGCGGCGGTCCGGCGACGTGCGGCGCGGCCTGCGCGCGGTGCTGCTGGAGCGGGCGGCGGGCCAGGCGGTGCTGCTGGTCGCCGCGGCCGCCCTGCTGATCACCAGGCCGGTGACGCTCCTGGTGCTCACCGCCTGCGCGGCGGCGCTGCCGTCGCGGCGCGTCCGGGGCGCGCTCGGACGGGCCGCCGCCGACCTGCGCGGCGCGCGGGCGGCGGTCGCGGCGCTGTCGGCCGCCGTCCTCGCCGGGCACGTCGCGATGTTCGTGCTGTCGGCGCGCCTCGCCGGGGCGTCCGCGCCCGTCACGGCGCTGCTGCCGGTCGCGGTGCTGGCGCTGCTGGCGATGGCGGTCCCGGCCAACATCGGCGGCTGGGGGCCGCGCGAGGCCGTCACCGCGTCGGCGTTCGGCGCGGCCGGGATGGGCGCCGCGCAGGGCCTCACCGCCGCCGTCGTCTACGGCGTGCTGGCGCTCGTGGCGAGCCTGCCCGGCCTGCTCGTGCTGCTGCCGGGAGTCAGCGCTGCGTGCGCTCGCACTGCGCCCAGAAGGCCGACAGCGCCGCGGCCGTCGTCTCCGGTGCGTCCACCGCGGGTGAGTGCGCCGCACTCGGGATGACGACGCGGGCGGCGTCCAGGCGCTCGGCCATCCGCGCCTGCACGCGCGGATCCCACACGTCGTCGTCCTCGCCGTACAGGACGAGGGTCCGCAGGCCGGTGTCGGCGGACACCTTCGCCAGCTCGTCGGTGAGGTCGGGCGCGGAGGTGAGCTCGTCGGCCATCGCCATGAGGCCCGCCGGGCAGTTGCCGAGCGTGCGCCGCCGCAGGAACTCCACGACCTCGGGCGGGACGCCGCGGGCGACGGCGTCGGGACCGATGCTGATCTCCCAGATGGTCTCCATGCCGAGCGCCGGAATGGCCTCCTTCAGCGCCTTCGCCTTGTCGGCGGACGGCCCGGTGAGCGCCGCCGGGCCCGAGCTCATCAGCGTGTAGGACGCGGGCCGCACCCGCCCGGCGAGGACCGCCTCGCGCGTCACCAGGCCGCCGAAGGAGTGCCCGACCAGGTGCACCGGCTCGGGGCCGAGGGCCTCCAGCAGCGCGGTGACGTCCTCGCCCAGCTCGGCGCGGGCGTAGGCGGCCGGGTCGTCGCCCGACCCCGCCGTCTCGTACTGCCCGCGCATGTCGATCGCCACGACCCGCCGGCCCGGCAGCGCGAGCGTCTGGAGGATCGCGATGAAATCCTCCTTGCTGCCGGTGTAGCCCGGCACGAGCAGCGCCGGGCAGCGTTCGGCGACACCCGACCCGGGCAGGGCCTCCAGCGCGGCGAAGGCGCCGCGCGGGGTCTCGACGGTCGTCCGGCGGACGCCGGCGGGCAGGGTCACGAACGGGGGCGTACTCACAGAGCGCCACCATACTCAATCCGGCCCCGCCGACACCCCTGAAAGCGGTTCGGTGGTAGCGTCCCTGTCGTGCAGACGGCGATCTCCGCCCACCGCCGCGACGACGCGGGCCTCACCGGACTCCACGCGGCGGCCGCGTCCGGCGCCGAGTACGTCGAGATCGACGTGCGCCGCACCGGGGACGGCCGGCTGGTCGTCCACCATGATCCGGCGGTGGCGGGCATTCCCTTGAAACGGCTCCCCTACACGCGGATCCAGGAGCTGTCGCCCCGGCCGGTGCCGCTGGTCGCGGAGGCGATGGAGATCATCGCGGGCCGGGCGATCGGCCATCTGGACCTGAAGGAGCAGGGCGTCGAGCGCGAGACCGTCGATCTCGCCCTCGCCGCGTTCGGGCCGGCCGGCTTCGTCGTCACCACCCGCGAGGTCGCCTCGATCGCGCGGGTGAAGCGCGCGCACCCGGAGGTGAGGGCGGCGATCTCGGTCGGCCGCTCGCTCTGGGAGCGCGGCGTCCACCGCGATTTCGCGCCGCTCCGCGCCGTCCGCGCGTCGGGCGCCGACATGGTCGCGCTGAACCACCGGCTCGCCCGCGTCGGCGTCCTCGCCCAGTGCGCGCGGGCGGGCTTCCCGGCGATGATCTGGACGGTCAACGCCGAGCCGCTGATGCGCCGCTTCCTCGCCGACCCGCGCGTCGCCGTCCTGATCACCGACCATCCCGAGACGGCGCTGCGGCTCCGCGACGGTTAGCCGCTGACGCCCGGCCCGCCGTCCTCCAGGCGGCCCATCAGCCGCCGGGCGAACGCGGCGTCCTCGGCGACCTCGACGGCGACGTCGTACCAGCCGTCCTCGGTCGCGACGCGGACGGTGGCGCGCTTGCCGGGCGCGACCGCGACCGTCCGGCCGGCGGCGGTGAAGGTGAGCGGCACGGAACCCGGGTTGTCCAGGACGAGGACGAGCACGCCGCCCGCCTGCCCCCCGGTGACTCCCGCGCGGGCGGCGGCGCCCTTAGCCGACCCGGCGAACTCGCGGCGGAAGCCGTTCGGGCCGGTCAGCGTCAGCTTGTAGGAGTCACCCGCGAGCTTGACGCGCTGCACCTGCCTGCCGGTGACGTCGTAGTGCTGCGGCGCGGCGAACTCCTTGGCGTAGGGGTAGAGCGCGAAGTGCACCGAGCGGCTGCCGCGGTTGGCGAGCGTCAGCTCAAGCGCGCCCCCGTCCAGCCGCGCGTACGCCTCGGGCCGGTAGGGGAGCGGCCGGGACGGGCGGCGCCCCGGCTCGGGCACCGGGTCTTTCTGGACGACCGGCGGCAGCGCGGGCCAGCGCAGGTAGAACTTCGGCGGTGCGCCGGGCCGCGCGGGCCTCTGCGGCGGCGCGGCCCGCTCGAAGTCGAACGCCGACGTCAGGTCCCCGGCGACGGTGCGGCGCCACCGGCTGATGTTGGGCTCGTGCACGCCGAGCCAGCGCTCCAGGAACCGGATCGTGGAGGTGTGGTCGAACACCTCCGAGCAGACGTGGCCGCCCGCCGTCCACGGCGACACCACCGTCATCGGGACGCGGAAGCCGAGGCCGATCGGCTTGCCGTCCACGTGCTCGTCGGCCTCGCCGGGCGGCGGCAGCGGCGGCGGGACGTGGTCGAAGTAGCCGTCGTTCTCGTCGAACAGCAGGAACAGCGCCGTCCTCTCCCACACCTCGGGGTGCGAGGCGATGGCGTCGAGCACCTGGTAGGTGATGCCGGCGCCCTGGATCGGGCTGCCCGAGCCGGGGTGCTCGGACTCGGCGGCGGACGCGACGACGTAGGACACCTGCGGGAGCCGTCCGGCGGCGACGTCCGCGCGGAAGTGCGCGCCCAGGGTGCCGTCGGGGACGCGCCGGAGCGCCCGGTCGAACAGCTCGCGATCGGCCGCGGGCAGGGCGGCGGCGGACGCGTCCAGCGCGGCGAGCAGCCGCGCCCGCTCGGCCTCGGACGCCTTGGCGACGGCGCCGTAGAACTCGGTCATGCTCGCGTAGGACCCGACGGGCTTCAGCGCGGCCCGCATGACGGTCTTGAAGCGGGTGAGGAACTCCAGCGCGTTGTCGGTGAAGTTGTCCCACGCCTGGTACACCTTCCACGTCCGGCCGGCCTGCGACAGCCGCTCGGCGTAGGACGTCTGCGCGTAGCCGGGGTGCGTCGCCTCGCTGTAGGCGTCGTTCTCGACGGCGCGGCGCCCGTCCGGCTCGTGGCCGATCGTGCCGGTCCAGTGGTAGGTGCGGTTGGGGTTGGTCGGCCCGAACACCGAGCAGTGGTAGGCGTCGCAGATGGTGAAGGTGTCGGCCAGCTCGTACTGGAACGGCAGGTCGCGGCGGTCGTAGTGGACCATCGTCGCGATCGTCTTCGCCGAGATCCACCCGTCGTGCCAGCCGCCGCCGCGCGCCTTCTGGCCGCCGTCCCAGGAGTGGTCGAGGCCCGCGATGTAGTTCACGTCGGTGAGCGGGCCGTGCCCGATGGCCCGCCGCGCGAGGAACGGCTTGACGTGGCGCAGGAGGCCGGGCTGCTCGAACACCGGGCGCCCGTCCCGCAGCGCGATCGCGTTGCGGTCGGCGTAGCCCCGGACACCGCGCAGCGTCCCGAAGTAGTGGTCGAAGCTGCGGTTCTCCTGCATGAGGAACACCACGTGCTCGATCGTGTCCAGGCCGCCCTTCGGGAGCGGCCGGGCGAGCGCGGCGTGCACCGAGGGCGGGAGCAGCGAGGCGACCGCGGCGCCGCCGGCGACGGTGGCGCCAGAGGCGAGCAGGGAGCGGCGGGACGGTCCAGGACTTGCGCCGGGGGTCATGGTGACGACGGTGCGGGCGCGCCGTAACGGGACGGGGCCGATCGGGCAACGCCCCGGTCACGAACGTGAAAAGGCTTCAGGACGGGTCGCCGGCCGCGCCCGCCGCTCAGCCCGAGGCGTGGTCGAAGTGGAGCGTGGTGGTGATGCGGTAGCGGTCGCCGCGGTAGGCCGAGCGGGTGTGCTCGATGGTGCGGCCGGTGTCGTCCTCGGTGGTGCGCTGCACGCGCATCACCGGGAAGAACGGCGGGACGTCCAGCAGGTCGGCCTCGGCGGGGTCGGTGACGCCCGGTTCGAGGGTCTGCGTCGCCCGCGCGGCGGCGATGCCGTAGCGGCGGCGGAGGAGCTGGTAGAAGTTGCCCGCCTCCATGTCCTCGGGCGCGAGCCCCGGGACGAGCGCGGCGGGCAGCTCCAGGTGCTCGATCGCGATGGGCGACCCGTCCACGACGCGGACGCGGGTGACCAGCAGGACGGGGTCCTCGGGGGACAGGCCGAGGCGGGACGCGCGCGCCCAGCCCGCCGGGGCCGTCGCGAACCGCACGGTGCGGCTCAGCCAGGTGCCCTCGGCCGGCGGGACCGCGAGGGCGTCGGCGGCGCCGCCCGACAGCCGCTGGGTGATCTTGCGGGGGCTGGTGAAGGTGCCGCGCCCGTGCTCGCGGACGAGCAGGCCGCTCTCCACCAGCTCCTCGATGGCGGCGCGGACGGTCGGCCGCGACACCGCGAGCTCGGCGGCGAGGTCGCGCTCGGACGGCAGGCTCGTGCCCGGTCCCGCGCTCTCGATGACGTCCAGGAGGTGGCGCCGCACCCGGTCCCGTTTCGGGGTCGAGGCGGCGCGGTCCGCGTGCGGGCGCTCCGGGGCGGGACGCTCCGAGCTCTGCCGGGTGCTGGCCACCGGCCCATTGTGCCAACAACCGCGCCCCGCCGGTGACCGCACCAGATGACCAGAGGTCATTCTCCATACCGGTGATGCTGCCACGAAGAGCCTGAAATGCAAGGGTTCGCGGACCGTTGACATGACCAGTGGTCAGGTGCCACGCTTCGGTCCACCGAGCGCGGGGGCGCAGCAGAACGGCCCCGGACCAGGCGGTCCGGGGCGCCCGGATCCGGGAGGGATCGACATGCACAGGCGAATGGCCGTGCTGGCCGCGAGCGTCGCGCTCGCGTGCACCGCGACGGCGTGCGGGAGCGGCGGAGACGACGACGGGAAGGCCGCGGCGGGCGGGATCGCCGGGCCCGGATCCGGCACCGGGAAGACGATCACCGTCTGGTACATGGACGGCGACCTGTCCGACGCCGCCGTCAAGGCGATCGGCGACCGGTTCACCAAGGACACCGGCGCCCAGGTGAAGGTGCAGATCCAGGAGTGGGACGGCATCAACACCAAGATCACGACGGCGCTGGCGCAGCACGACCCGCCCGACGTCATCGAGCTCGGCAACACCGCCGTGCCGCTGTTCGCCGCCGCCGGCGGCCTCGCCGACATCACCGCCCACGGCAAGGAGCTGTCGCGCGGGCAGACCTGGCTGCCCGGCCTCGCCGGCCCGGCGACCATCGACGGCAAGCTGTACGGGGCGCCGCTGTTCGCCGGGGAGCGCGCCGTCGTCTACAACAAGAAGATCTGGGCGAAGGCCGGGATCACCGCGCCGCCGGCCACCCTCGCCGAGTTCACCGCCGACCTCGACAAGATCGGCAAGTCCGAGAAGGGCGCCGACTTCTCGCCCTTCTACATGCCCGGCCAGTACTGGTTCGGCGGCGTCCAGTTCGTCTGGGACGCCGGCGGCCAGATCGCCGAGAAGAAGGACGGCAAGTGGGCCGGCGCGCTGTCCAGCCCGCAGGCGCAGAAGGGCCTCGCGGACTGGAAGCGGTTCCAGAACACCTACTCCACGCCCGCCTCCCGCAACCTGTTCAACCTCGCCCCCGACTACAACGCGATCCTCGCGCAGGGCAAGACGTCGGCGATCCTCAACACCAGCGTCAACGCCGTCCTGAAGATCGACCCGAAGCTCAAGGACGACCTCGGGACGTTCCCGTTCCCCGGCGCATCCGGCAACCAGCCGGTGTTCCTCGGCGGCTCCGACCTCGCCGTCCCCGCCAAGAGCGCCAACCGGGCGCTCGCCCTCGCCTACCTCAAGGCCGCGACCGACCCGCAGGTCCAGACGAGCGCGATCGTCGGCCTCGACGGCTGGACGCCGATCTCGACCGAGCTGATCGACCGGACGGCCGCGACCCGCACCCCGCTGCTCAAGGCATTCTCCGACGCCGCCAAGCGCAGCGTCGCGACGCCCGCGAGCCCCGGGTGGGCGACGATCGAGAGCGACAAGTCACTGCAAAGCTTCTTCGGCGACATCTCCACCGGCAAGACGCCGATCGACGCGGCCGCCAAGGCGTTCGACGCCCACCTCACCCAGGCGTTGAACGCGGCGCCGTGACGGTCCTGACCAAGGCCCGCCCGGCCCGGCCGCGCGCCGCCGCCCCCACCGGGGCGGCGGCCCGCCGGCGCCGCCGCGCGACGCCCTACCTGCTGCTCGCGCCCGGCGCGCTCGTCCTGCTCCTCGTCGTCGGCTACCCGCTGGTCCGGCTGGTGCTGATCTCGTTCCAGGACTACGGGCTGCGCACCCTGTTCACCGGCACCGCCGAATGGACCGGGCTGGACAACTACGCCAAGGTGCTCGGCAGCGACGAGATCGTCCCGATGCTGCTCCGCACCGCCGCGCTCTGCGTCGCGATGGCCGGGGGCACGCTCGCCATCGGGACGGCCGTCGCGCTGCTGATGCGCGCGCTCGGCCCGCGCATGCGGACCGCCGTCACGCTCGTGCTCATCACCGCGTGGGCCGTCCCGAACGTCGCCGCGACCATGCTGTGGACGTGGCTGTTCCAGCCCACCTACGGCGTCGTCAACTGGATGCTGACCCGCCTGCGCGTGTTCGGCGACTTCGGCCAGTACGACTGGACGGCGCACACCTGGTCGTCGCTGGTCCTCGTCTGGCTGCTGGTGGTGTGGCAGTCGGTGCCGTTCGTCGCGCTGACCCTGTACGCCGGCCTCACCCAGATCCCCGCCGACTACTACGAGGCCGCCGCGCTCGACGGCGCCGGGGCGTGGCGGCGGTTCCGCGTCGTCACCGTCCCGTTCCTGCGGTCGATCCTGCTGCTGGTCACCGTCCTGTCGGTGGTGTGGGACTTCAACGTGTTCAACCAGATCTGGCTGCTCACCCACGGCGGCCCGGACGGCGCGACGTCCACGCTCGTCGTCTGGTCGTTCACCCGCGCCTTCGCGAGCCAGTCCTACGGGCAGGGAGCGGCGATCGCCGTCCTCGCCACCGGCCTGCTCATGGCGCTGACCTGGTACTACGTGCGCCGCCTGGTGCGGACGGGAGAAGAGCTGTGAAGCGATCGCGACCCGCGCGGATCGCGCTGAACGCGGCCGCCGCCGCGTTCTGCGCCGTGTGGATCTTCCCGGTGTACTGGATGGTGAACAGCGCGTTCAAGCCGGCCGGCGACATGCTGACGGCGACGCCGCGGTTCCTGCCGTTCCCGCTGACGCTCGGCAACTTCGCGGGCGCCGTCGGCAAGCCGCACTTCCCCGCCTACCTCGCCAACAGCCTCATCGTGACGGGCGTGGTGGTGGCGGTCGCGATCGCGGTGGCGTTCCTGGCCGCCGTCGCGCTCACCCGGTTCACCTTCCCGGGCCGCCGCGGGTTCCTCATCGGCGTCCTCGCCGTGCAGATGATCCCGGGGCCGGCGCTGCTCATCCCGCTGTTCCTCAGCCTGAAGAGCCTGGACCTGCTGGACACCCTGCTCGGCCTCATCGTCACCTACACCGCGTTCGTGCTGCCGCTCACCATCTGGGTGATGCGCGGCTTCCTGCACGGCGTGCCGAAGGAACTGGAGGAGGCCGCGATGGTGGATGGCGCCGGGCAGCTCACCGTCATGCGCACCATCCTGCTGCCGCTGGTGACTCCCGGCATCATCGCGGCGAGCGTGTTCTCCTTCATCGTCGCCTGGAACGACTACCTGTACGCCTACGTGATGATGAAGGACCAGTCCCGGTACACGCTGCCGGTCTGGCTCGCCTCCTTCTCCACCAACCTCGGCACCGACTACGGCGGCCTCATCGCGGGCTCCACGCTGTTCGCGCTGCCCGTGGTGGCCTTCTTCATGATCATCCAGCGCCGGCTGGTGGCCGGCATGACCGCCGGCGCGGTCAAGGGCTGACGCCCGCCCCGCGTTCCGCCTCCCGCGTCCCGCGCTCCCCGAAAGGCCCCCGTGATCCTTCCGCGTCCCTCCGGGCTCGCCGTCCGGCCCGGCGAGTTCGTCCTGCCCGCGCACCTGCACCTCACCGCCGGGCCCGGCGCCGAGCGGCCCGCCGCGCTGCTCGCCGGCTACCTCGGCGACCGGCCCCGCACCGCGTCCGGCCCGCAGATCGCGCTCGCCCTCACCGGCGGCGACGGCGACGGCTACGACCTCGACATCGAGCCCGACCGGGTCGTCCTCACGGCGGGCACCGAGGCGGGCCTGTTCGCGGGCGTGCAGACGCTCCGCCAGCTCCTGCCGCCCGCCGCGCTCGCCCCGGACGCCCCGCCGGACGCCTGGCGCTGGCCGTGCGCGCGGATCCAGGACGCGCCGCGGCTCCCCTGGCGCGGCCTGATGATCGACGTCGCCCGCCACTTCCAGCCCCTCGGCTACCTGCACGACCTCGTCGACCAGCTCGCCCTGCACAAGCTGAACGTGCTGCACCTGCACCTCACCGACGACCAGGGCTGGCGGATGGAGATCGACGGGCTGCCGCGCCTCACCGACGTCGGCGCCTGGCGGACCGAGTCGATGATCGGTCCGGCCGGCTCGCCCCGCCACGACGGCGTCCCGCACGGCGGCTTCTACACGCAGGCCGAGCTGCGCGGCCTCGTCGCGCACGCCGCCGCCCGCGGCGTCGAGATCGTCCCGGAGATCGAGATGCCGGGGCACGCGCGCGCCGCCCTCGCCGCCTACCCGCACCTCGGCAACCGGCCCGACCGCGAGCTGCCCGTCTGGACCGGCTGGGGCATCAGCGAGGACGTCCTCGGCGTCCACGAGGAGGTCTTCGACTTCTGCCGCACCGTCATCGACCAGGTCGCGGCCGTCTTCCCCGCCCGCTACCTGCACATCGGCGGCGAGGAGTGCCCGACCGTCCAGTGGGAGCGCAGCCCCGCCGCGCGCGCCCGCGCCGCCGACCTCGGCCTCGCCGCGCCCGCCGCGCTGCACGGCTGGTTCCTCGGCCGCGTCGCCGGGATGGTCGCCGAGCACGGGCGCCGCGCCGTCTGCTGGGACGAGGCCGACGACAACGGCGACCTGCCTCCCGCGATGACGCTGACGGCCTGGCGGGACGCCGCGCACGGCCGCGCGTCGATCGCCCGCGGCCACCAGGTCGTCATCGCGCCCTACCGGTCCACCTACCTGGACTACCCGCAGAGCGACGCCGCGGGCGAGCCGCCCGGCCAGCCCGGCGTCGTCACCACCCTCGCCGACGTCCTCGCCTTCGACCCGCTGGCGGGCGGCCTGCCGCTCGCGGCGGGCGGGCGGCCCGGCGTCCTCGGCACGCAGGCGCAGCTCTGGACCGAGTTCGCGCCGACGCCCGCGCACGTCCGGCACCTGCTGTACCCGCGGCTCTGCGCGCTCGCCGAGACCGCCTGGAGCGGCCCGGCCGACCCCGCCGAGTTCGGCGGGCGCCTCGAAGAGCACTGGGCGCGGCTGCGGGCGCTCGGCGCGGTCGCCGCCGACGACGGCCGCTGGTCGCCGGGCGCGGCGCGGGCGGTGCGGTGACCGCCAAGCGCGACCGGGTCCGCCGGCACCTGCTGGAGGTCATCGAGGACGCCGGGCCCGGCACGGGCCTGCCGTCCGAGCGCGACCTCGCCGCCGCGCTCGGGGTGTCGCGGCCGACGGTGCGGGCGGCGGTGGCCGAGCTGGTCCGGTCCGGGCTGCTCGTCCGCGAGCACGGCCGCGGCACCTTCACCAGCCCGCAGAAGATCACGCAGCGGCTGGCGGGCGCCCTCGGCGTCCCGCCCGCGCAGGGCGAGTGGACCAGCCACGTGGTGGAGTTCGGGCCGGCGCGCACCCCGGCGGCGCGCGCCGCGCTGCTCGGGCCGGTGGTGCTGCGCGTCGTCCGCGTCCGCCTGGTGGACGCCGAGCCGATCGCGATCGAGCACCTGGAGCTGCCCGCGCCGCTCGTGCCCGGCCTCGCCCCCGCCGACATGGAGACCGGCAACTTCTACCGGCTGCTCCGTACCCGCTACGGCATCACCGCCGCCGAGGCCGTCCAGACCCTCGAACCCGGCGTCACCGACCCCGCCCAGGCCGACCTGCTGGACGTCCCGCCGTTCTTCCCGGTGATGCGCGTGCAGCGCACCACCGAGGACGTCGAGGGCCGCACCGTCGAGCACGCCCGCTCGGTCTACCGCGGCGACCGCTACCGCATCACCTCGACGCTGCACTTCGACCATACTTCGGGGTGATGGCGGTGATCCTCGGAGTGGACGACCTGCGCGCCCTGCCCCACGCGACGCGGGTCGCCCGCACGAGCGCGGCCGGCGTCCGGCTTCTGGAGGAGCACCGGGACGCGCGCGTCGACGAGCTGTGGCTCGACCACGACCTCGGCGGGGAGGACAGCATCATGCCGGTCGTGGCGGTCCTGGAGGAGGCGGCGTTCGACGGCCGGCCCTACGACATCGGCATGATCTACGTGCACAGCGCGAACCCGTCCGGCGCCGAGACGATGACGCGCGCCCTGCGCCGCTGGGGCTACCCCGTCCGCCGCGCGACCGGCGCGACCTAGGCGCGGGCGGCCGGAGTTCCAGCGGGTACCTTGGGCGCGTTTCGTCCTTCGTGCTGGAAGGCTCCCCCGATATGAAGCGTGTGCTCGCGCCGGTTCTCGTTCTGGCGTCGCTGGCGGCCGCGGCGGGCTGCGGGTCCGATGACGGTCCGCGGGCTGCGGCGACGTCGTCGGCCGCGGCGCCGTCGATGCCCGCGGCGTCCTCGGCTCCGGCGGGAGGGGCGGTGACGCGGGCCGCGAGTCCGTCCGCGCCGGCGGGGGCGACCGCCACGCGGAAGGCGAAGGGGTCGGCGGCGGGGACGTGGCGGGGGCCGGCCAACGAGGACGGCAGCCGCCCGACGCTCGTCATCAGGGCGAGCGGGGCCGTCGCGCTGAAGTCCGGCGGGTTCACCTGCACCGGGACGGCCGCGCCGCAGGGCCGCGGCTACCTGATCACGTTCACCGCGTGCCCGGCGCCGATCCCGAAGATCAAGGCCGTTCCGGGCGCGTCCGGGCGCACGCTCGTCACCGTCACGTCCGGGCAGACCGACACCTGGCGCCGCGTCGGCGGCTGAGTCACGCGAAGGCGACGGACGCGAGCGCGCTCCGCGCGGCCTGGACGGCGTCCGCGGCGACCTGCCCCTCAGGTGCCGCCGCCCGGTACAGCACCGTCACGAGGACGTTGCCCCGGCGCGCCACGACCACCGCGCGGACGGTGCGGTCCGCTTCGCGCTCCGTCCCCGAGCACGCCTCGTCCCCGAGGCCGGGCACGCGCACCGGGCAGTTCTCGGCGGCCCGGTCCCGGTAGAACGTGCGGGTGCGCTCGGACGCGCCGCCGCCGGGGCCGACGCGCCGCTCCTCCCGCTCCAGGCGGATGCTCATCTCCGGCGGCGGATGCTGCGCGCCCCACGCGCAGGACCGGTCGTCGGGGGAGGCGCTCGAACCGCTCTCCGGCGCCGCGCCCGGGACGAGCCGGGCGGCGGACGCCGTCCCGGCCGCGCAGGCGCTCGGCAGCCGCGCCGCCTCGTCCCGTCCGGGCCACCACGGCCGCGTCCACGGCGCGGACAGGGCCGCGAGGACGGCCGGCGCCACGACCAGCACCAGCAGTTGCAAGCAGGCCAGCAGGACGGCCAGGAACCGGGCGCCGCGCCGGAACGGTCGGACCGAGATCCGCGCCCGGTGCTCCCCGGCCGCCGCGTAGACCGGTTCGAGGCGCGCGAGCAGCGTCCGCCGCGACGCCCACGGCCCGGCGACGGGCGAGGCGAGCACCAGGGGGCGGCCGGACGGGCGCGCCAGCAGCATCAGGTAGCCGGCGCCGCCCGGTGCCACGGCGAGCGAGACCGGCCCGGCCTCGGACCACGGCACCCGCGTCCGTCCGCGACCGGCGGTGACGCCGCCGGCGTCCACCACGGCGGGCGGCCCGGACGACAGCGCGGGCAGCACCAGCAGGGCGCACCAGAAGAGGGAGGGCAGGAAGGCGAGTAGCCAGGCGCCCTGCTGATCGGTGACCAGCAGGACGAGGGCCGCGCCCCAGGCGATGGCGCTGACCAGCGCCAGGACGGCCAGATGCCCGCGCGACGCCCGCACGGTGATCGATGACCCGGACGTATGCGGCATGGCGGGCATTATGGCCCGCCGGGCTACTCGGCGGTGACGATGCCGCTCACCGGGACGACCGTCGGCGCGCCGGGGTCGCCGTGCCGGACCGGTGGGGGGCTGGTTCATGGTCGCTCTCTGCCCGGGGGTCGCTCTTCGGTCCACGCACCGTTGGAGAGCCCGGTGCCGCCCGATGTTCGCCCAGGTCAGAACGGTCTTGAGGCCCGATGCGGCCAGAACCCGCCCAGGGTCCGGCACCGTCAAAGGCGCCCGGCCCGCACGTTCGGTCTCAGCCCGCCTGGACGCGGCGGCCGGACAGCAGTACGCCCGCCAGCGCCAGCGCAGCGCCGACCCCCGCCGCCATATACGGCAGGACCGTCGGGATGCCCAGATACGTGGTGATGCCGAGGATGCGGGACAGGCCCCAGGGCAGCAAAGCCATCTGGTCGTTCCAGATCGTCAGCGCGCGCTCCAGCCCGAGAGCGCTCACCAGCCCGCCGAGCACCGCGAGCGGGCCGCCGAAGGCTAGCAGGACGGCGCCGGTCGCGCGCCGCCGCGACAGGCCGTAGGCGCGGCGCAGCACCATGTGGACGGCCAGCGGCACCCACAGGAACGCCGCGAACGCCAGAGTCACGTAGCCGGAGCGCAACCCCGGCTCCGTCCAGAAGTCGTACCAGTACCGGCCCGGCCCCCGGTTCGCCAGTGCCGCCAGCAGGACCACCGTGCGCAGCAGGGCCGCGCCGCCGAGGCAGGCGGCGAGCGCGAACCGGTCCGCGCCGCGCAGCGACCAGCGCAGCGCCAGCGCGCACACCAGCCAGGCGCCCAGCACCAGGACCAGGTGCGCGGGCGACAGCAGCCACGTGTAGACGGCGCGGCTCGCCACCAGGACGGCGGCGGGCAGCAGCCACACCAGGACGCGATCGGCGCGCCCCGCGGGCGTCCCCGCCCGTAGCCGCCACGGGCGCGTCGCGCCCAGCCACAGGCCGCGCAGCGCCGCCGACCCCGGCGCACCGCGCAGCACCCTCTGGCCGGGCGCCGAGCCCAGCGCCAGCAGCAGCAGCGTCGCGAGCAGCAGGACGCGGGCCGACCACGCCGTCGGCTCGTCCCGGTCGGCGTGCCGCATCCCGATGGACGCCGCCGTGAAGTTGTAGGCGGGCAGCGCCACGTCGCCGCCGTAGCGGCGCTCGTGCGCGGCCGCGTCCGACCGGAAGCGCCGCTCGGCGTCCCGCCAGGACGCCTTCGCGGACGCCGACCCGGTGTCGAGCCACTCGGCGTGCCGCAGCACCGTCGTCCGGTAGGACGCGAGCGTGCCGAACAGGTCCGTCTGGTAGGCGAGGGCGTCCGCGAACGCCCGCCGGTCCGCCGGGTCGCGCCAGGACGCCGCGGGGGTGGCGGCGATGAGCGCCTCCATGCGCCGCGACAGCGCGACGGCCCGCTCGCCTTCGGCGATCGCCTCGGCCCGCCGGTCGCGGGCGATGCGGTAGATCGTGCCGAGCGCCGCCGAGTCGCCGGTGACGATGTCCCACTCGAAGATCCACATCATCGGCGGGGGTGCCAGGCCGAGCGCCCGCACCGACCGCTCCGCGTAGGGGCCGATGTACAGGCCCGCCGTCACCGCCTGCCGCGACAGCGCCATGACCCGCCCGATCGCCGCGACCGTCGCCGGGTCGCCGGAGAACGCCGCACGCGCCCAGCCGGCCGTCGCCGCCGCAACGTCCGTGCCGGGATCCCAGGCCAGCCGGGCGGTGAGGTACACGTTCAGGTCCCACATCCGCCAGAAGCCGGCGCGCAGGTACAGCGTCATCGGCCCGGCGCGCAGCGGTCCGCCGTCCTGCGTCCAGTTCCACACCCCGACGACGTTCGGGTTCGCGGCGAGGAAGGCGCGCAGCGCCTCCTGATGCAGCGGCCCGAGGTCGTCGGGCAGCGCCCCGAACCCCTCGAACTCGCGGCGCGACTGGAACTCGACGATGCGCCGCTGCGCGCCCGTCCGCAGCGTCGGGTTGAGCGGGAGATGGCTGTAGAAGTCCCCGGCGGTGTACTTGGTGGACACGATGAGGTGCGGGTCGTCGATGCCGTCCAGGACCCGGTGGTAGGACGCGGGGTCGGTGTGCATGTCGCCGACCGCGCCGACGCCGACGCTCCACGTCCGGAACACGAGGTCGCGGCCGTCGCGGCCCATCTGGGCGAGCAGCGCCGCCAGCATCGCGCGGACCTGCGGGACGGTCGTCACCCGGATCTCCGAGCGGTAGTCCCAGCCGGGCAGCCGGTAGTCCTCGCCGCCCTCCCCGACGCGGACGACGAGGCCGGCCGCGAACGGCATCGCGGTGAACAGCTCGTGCAGCCCGGCCCGGTACACCGACCAGAGGCGCGGGTCGGCGGTGTCCAGGTCGCCGAGGTAGCGCTTCAGCGGCGTCGAGACGGCGAGCATGTCGGTCTGGAAGAACACCTTCACGCCCATGTCGGCGGCGTAGCCCCAGACGGGCGCGAACGCCGCGCGCAGGGCCCGCGCCCGCGCGATGTGCGGGTCGCCCGCCCGGTAGACGGCGTGGCCATCGCCGACGCCGTCGAACGTGACGTACTCCAGGAAGCCGGGCACGACGACGCCGTTGTAGCCGTCCGCGAGGGCGTGGTCGACGAACTGCCGGAACTGCGCGGCGATGCCCGCGACGGCCGCCGCGTCCGCCCAGGGCGCCCGGTCCAGCAGGGCGGGGCCGATGGCGTCGGTGTTCAGGCCGTAGTCGGTGCCGGCGGCGAACGCCGGCCGGTCGGCGGTGAGGCCGACGGAGCCGTGGTCGGTGAGCCGGAGCGGCAGGCGCGGCGCGACGACGCGGCCGTCGTCGCCGCGCGGCAGGACGTCGGCGCCCGAGCGGATCCGGTCGGCGACCGCGTACAGGCCGTTGACGGCCCCGGCGACGGTGCCGGCGTCCAGGGCGAGGCCGCGGCCGTCGCGCCGCAGCCGGAACGCCTCGCCGGACGGCGCGCCGGGCAGGGGCGCGAGACGGGCCGTCAGGGCCGTGCCGCCCGTCCCGATGCGCGGTTCCGGGACGCCGCGCGCGGCGAGCGCCGACACGACGGCCTCGGCCGCGAGCCGGTAGCGGCGCTGCTCCACAGGGGTGCCGCCGGCGGGCGGCGCGATCGCGTCGAGGCGGGGCGCCGGGGCGGCCGCGGACGCCGGCGCGGCGGCCGCCCGCTCGGCGGGCGCGGCCGCGGGGACGGCGGTGACCTTGAGGAACGCGCCGAGCTGCCAGGCGACGAGCGCGCCGAGCGCGAGCGCGAGCCCGGCCGCGACGAGCGGCCACCGGCGAGGGTGCGGGGGATCGCGCCGGTCCGGCATGCGCCGCATCATAGAGCGAAAGAACCGCCCCCCGAGCGGGTGCCGGGGTGGCGGTTCGGACGTCGGGGCCGGCCGCGAGATCACGGGCGGGGCGCGTGATCTCGCAGTCGACGTTGATCAGGAGTTGAAGGGCGACACCCGCGGGTTCGCGGGCGCGGCGGCGGGCGCCGCCTCGGCGGCCGGGGCGGCGGACGCCGCGGCCGTCTTGCCGCCGCGGGTGCGGCGGCGGGACCGGGAGCGCTTGGCGGGCGCGTCCTCGGACGTCGTGCCGTCGGCCTTGGCGTCGGCGGCCTTGGCGTCGGCGCCGGTCTCGGTCTTCACCTCGGCCGCGGCCTCGGCCTTGGCCCCGGCACCGGTCTCCGCGGCGACCGGGCGGCCGCTGCGGGTCCGGGTGCGGCTCCGCTTGCGGCGGGGACGCGCCGGGCGCTCCTCCTCGTCGCGGTCGCCGCCGCGCGCCGGGCCGGACGGGCCCGTCGAGCGGTTGCGGCCGGTCTCGCCGATGTCCTCCAGCTCCTCGGCGTCCAGGCCGGCGCGCTCGTGCCGCTGGGCCTTCGGGAGCTTGCCGGTGGTGCCGGCCGGGATGCCCATCGCGGTGAGGAAGTGCTCGGAGGTGGAGTAGGTCTCCTCCGGCGTCGCGAACGGCAGGTCCAGGGTGCTGTTGATCAGCTTCCAGCGGGTGAGGTCGGACCAGTCGACCAGGGTGACGGCGATGCCCTCCTTGCCCGCGCGGCCGGTGCGGCCGATGCGGTGCACGTAGGTGTCGGCCGAGTCCGGGCACTCGTAGTTGACGACGTGCGTGACGTCGTCCACGTCGAGGCCGCGGGCCGCCACGTCGGTGGCCACCAGGACGTCGATCTTGCCGTTGCGGAACGCGCGCAGCGCCCGCTCGCGCTGGGACTGCCCGAGGTCGCCGTGCACGGCGGCCGCGTCGAACCCGCGCGCGACCAGGTCGGCCGCGACGCGGTCGCAGGCCCGCTTGGTCTGGCAGAACACCATGGTGAGGCCGCGGCCGTCCGCCTGGAGCAGGCGGGCGAGCATCTCCGGCTTGTCCATCTGGTGCGCCTGGAAGACGTGCTGGACGACCTGGGGGGTCGCCTCGGACTCGGCGTGCGACTCGGCGCGCACGTTGGTCGGGCGGGTGAGGTAGCGGCGCGACAGCGCCACGATCTCGCCCGGCATCGTCGCCGAGAACAGCATGGTCTGGCGCTGCGCCGGGATCCGCTCGACGATCCGCTCGATGTCGGGCAGGAAGCCGAGGTCGAGCATCCGGTCGGCCTCGTCGAGCACCAGCACCTCGACCTCGGAGAGGTCCAGGTACTTCTGCTTGATCAGGTCGAGCAGCCGGCCGGGGGTGCCGACGACCACGTCCACGCCCTCCTTGAGGGCCTCGATCTGCGGCTCGTAGGCGCGCCCGCCGTAGACGGGCAGCACGCGCGAGCCGAGCTTGCCGCCGGCGACCAGCAGGTCGTCGTTCACCTGGAGCGCGAGCTCCCGGGTGGGCGCGATCACGAGCGCCTGCGGCTTCCTGCCGCCGTGCTCGATGCGCTGGAGCAGGGCGATGCCGAACGCCAGCGTCTTGCCGGTGCCGGTGCGGGCCTGCCCGATGATGTCGTGGCCGCCGAGCGCGATCGGCAGGGCCAGCTCTTGGATGGGGAACGCTTGCACGATGCCCTCTGCTTCGAGGGCGTCGCTTATCTCGGGGACGACCCCGAGTTCACGAAAGGTAGCCAGGGCTTTCAGCCTCCAAAAATGCGGGGTCCTCGCTCCCGACGCGGCGCTGCGCCGAGCACACCGGGCGGGCCCGCGAGGGTCCGCCGGGACCGGTGGCCGCGCGCTCGCGCGGGAGGGACCAGCCGGCGATTCACTTCGTTCGGCGACCGCAGTCAGGGGTTGAAAGCAGTCACCCACTGTGGCTGCGTGCGGTCACACTCCGCCACGCAGTGTACCGACCTTGGAATCACTACACCAATAGCCGATCACCGCTCCTAACGCTTCCCTCTTCGCCGGTATTCCATGCGTGCGCCGCGGGCCCCCCGGAAGTGGCCACAGTCGGCCGGTCCCGGCGCCCGGCCGGCCGCCCCGGCGAGCGGGTGCGGCCGCTCTGCGCCCGTACCGCCACGGATGCTGACATTCTGGACCCGCCGCGATCGCGGCGCACCGGGCGGACGAGAGGGACGGGACGTATGCGGGCGAGGGTGACGGCGGGGACGGCCGCCGCGGCGGTCCTGCTCACCGGGGCGGCGGGCTGCTCGTCGTCCTCCGGCGGGGACGCGCGGGCGGACGCGGGCGGTGACGCCAGGGGCGTCGCCGTCGCCACCGACGACACGGTGCACGCCGCCCAGCACGTCAAGCTGAAGGGCGCCGAGTACGTCAAGCTGACGGGGGTGGGCGGCGCGGCCGCCGACGCCGCCTCCAACAAGGCGCTGCGCGGGCCGATCGAGTGGGCCGTCCGGTGGACCGGCGCGACGATGCAGGCCGAGCAGAAGGCCGAGTGCAAGGACCGCGACAACGTCGTGCAGACCAAGGTGCGGCTCGGGCTCCAGAAGGACGTCGTGTCGGCCGCGAACGCCATCCAGATGATCCCCTGCTACGAGGGCGAGGGCGCGCTCCCCACCATCCCGGTGACCGTGGACACCCGCACCGGCAAGGAGATCACCCCCGCCGACGCGCTGAAGAGCACCGACGCGGCCGGCCTCGGCCGGCTCTTCGACGCCCTGTCGGGCCCCAAGCAGGACTGGAAGGAGTGCGACCTGGGCTCGCTCGGCCCGGACGCGCTGAAGCCGTCCGCCGCCGACGACGCGGGCGGCGTCGAGGAGCCGCCCGCCGCCGGGCTGCTGTTCACCCGCGAGGGCGTCGAGCTGATCTGGTCGACCGTCGGCACCGACTGCAACGACTTCACCTTCACCGCCCCCTACGCCAAGGTGCGCGACCTCCTGGAGCCCGGCCTGCTCAAGCGGTTGCAGGACGCCGCTCGGTGAGCGGGTGGCGCGTCGCGGGCTTCGAGGAGGTCCGGGAACTCGGCGCGGGCGCGCAGGGCCGGGTGGTGCTGGCCCGCCACGCCACCGCCGGCACCCTCGTGGCGATCAAGTACCTGGACACCGCGGCCGCCCCGCCCGGCGCGCTGGACCGGCTCCGCGCGGAGGCGGCCATGCTGGGCCGCGTCAGCGACCCGCACGTCGTCCGGCTCTACCGGCTGGTGACCGGGGAGCGGGGCGCCGCGATCGTCATGGAGGCGGTCGACGGCGTCGCGCTGAAGGACGTCCTCGCCGCGCACGGCGCGCTCGCGCCCGAGGCGGCGCTCAGCGTCCTGAAGGGGTCGCTGCTCGGCCTCGCCGCCGCGCACGCCGCCGGGGTCGTGCACCGCGACTACAAGCCCGCCAACGTCGTCGTCCGCGCCGACGGCCTCAGCAAGCTGATCGACTTCGGGATCGCCGCGCTCGGCGGCGACGACGCGCGGACGGGCACGCCCGTCTACATGGCGCCCGAGCAGTGGACGGGGCGGCCCGCCTCCCCGGCCACCGACGTGTACGCGGCGACGTGCGTGTTCTTCGAGTGCGTGACGGGCGAGCGGCCGTTCGCCGCAGGGGATCAGGCCGGGCTCATGCGGATGCACCTGCACGAGCCGCCGCCCGCGGACCGGCTGCCGCCCCTGCTCCGCCCGCTGCTGGAGCGCGGCATGGCCAAGGACCCCTGGGGACGCCCGGAGAGCGCCGCCCTGTTCGTCCAGGAGCTGGAGGAGGCGGCGACCGCCGCCTACGGCCCGTCCTGGGAGCAGCGCGGCGTGCGCCTGGTGGCGGGCGCCACGGCCGGGCTCGCCGCGCTGTTCCCGCTGCTCGCCGCCGGCCTCGCGCCCGGCGGCGCGGCCGCGGGAGGCGTGGCGGCGGGCGGTGCCGTCGCGGGCGGCGGGGGAGCGGCCGCGGGCGGCGGCCTGCTCGCCGCGACCGGGGCCAAGGTCGCCGTCGGCGCGGCGGTCGCCGCCGTCGTCGCGGGCGGCGCGGGCGCGGGCCTCGTCGCCGTGCAACAGGGCGGCGACGCGCCGAGGACGCTGCCGCTCCGCCCGGTCAGCGCCCGGGTCGTGAGCGTCACCCGGCCCGGGTCGCCCCCCATCCGCGAGCAGTACGTGACGATCGGCGGCCACGCCGACCCGGCCGTCCAGACCCGCGTCAACGCCGCCCTGCGCGCTGGGACCGACCGGCAGATGGCGCGGTACCGCAAGAGCTACGCGGCCAACACCGACGTCGCGTCGGTGGACGCCACCACCGACATCGGCCTGCACACGGCCCGGCTGCTGTCGGTGACCAGCACCTACTTCCCCGTGGTCAAGAACTCCGTCGAGGGCAACTGGGTCAAGAACTTCTACACCCCCGGCGCCGTCACCGTGGACCTGAAGAACGGCGCCGTCCTCGCCGGGACCGGCCTGCTGGCGCCCGGCTCCGCCACCGAACCCCGGTTGAGGTCGCTCACCGCGCTGCTGGCGTCCCTGGACGAGAGCCGGTGCCTGACGCAGGGCGGGTCCGGCCGGCCGGCCGTCATCCGCCCCCGCGACCTCGCCGGCGCCGACCCGCACGTGCTGATCTCGCTGCTGCCGCGCAAGGTCCGCTTCGACATCAACGTCTTCGGGCTGGACGCGGGGGTCTCCGAGGCGTGCAAGAGCACCAGGGTGGACGTCCCGGTCGACCGCGCCGCCGGCTACCTGCCGGGCTGGATCGCCGCCGAGGTCCGCGCCGGGCGCCCCACCCCGTCGCCGACGCCCTCCTGACCCCGCCCCGGGACGCGCGAAGGCCCCCGCGCACCCGAGGGTGCCGGGGGCCTTCGGCCGTGGTCTTCACCGGCGCGCCGCCGGTGCGGCGCCACCGGGGTCACCGGAAGCTGCGACGGCCGCGGCCCTTGGTCTGGTAGCCGGTCAGCAGCGCCACCCCGACGGCGGCGATCACGACCGAGATGATGAGGG
Organism: Actinomadura parmotrematis; assembly: GCF_019458805.1. Classification (GTDB taxonomy): domain Bacteria; phylum Actinomycetota; class Actinomycetes; order Streptosporangiales; family Streptosporangiaceae; genus Spirillospora; species Spirillospora parmotrematis. The sequence continues at coordinate 32,238 of NZ_JAIBOA010000002.1, read as the reverse complement.
CGAGCACCGTGCCGACGCCGATCGCGTGGGCCACCAGGCCGCCGAGGATCGCGCCGACGATGCCGACGAGGATCGTGGCGAGGATGCCCATCGGGTTGCGGCCGGGCACGACCAGCCGGGCGAGGGCGCCGACGATGGCACCGACCACGATGAAGTACAGGATCGTCAGGACCATTTCCGTTCACCATTCCCGTTCCGTCACCGCGCCGCCCGGTGCGCCGCGGTCTCACGTTCCGGCGGTCGTTATGCCCGCCCGGACGGATCGAAACAAAAAAATGGCAAACAGCAGGTCAGGGGCATTGCGCCCGGCGTGGATCAGGTGTACTGGTTGCCGCCGAAACCGACGCGGCGGGCCTCGTCCTCGCCGATCTCCAGATAGCCGACCCGGTCCGCCGGAACGACGACCCGCCCGCCTTTCACGTCGTCCAGGACGAGGACGCCGTGCTCCTCGGCCAGCGCCTCGGCGAGGGCCCGCTGGACCTCCTCGCCGCTCTGCCGGGTGTCCACCACCAGCTCCCGCGGCACGAACTGCACGCCGATGCGCACCTGCACGCGACCACCCCTTGTCTCGGGCCGGGCCCGCCGTCCGGCGGGCGCCTCTCCTCCGATGGTGCCACGGACGGCGACGGACCGGTCCCCCCGCCCGCGGGCGGGGGGACCGGTCCGTCGCGCGCGGCTCAGGTGGTGCGCGGGAAGCCGGAGATGCCCCGCCAGGCGAGCCGGGCGATGATGCTCTCCGCGGTGTCCTTCGGGATCGAGCGGTGCTGCCCGAGCCAGTAGCGGGCGCTCACCTCGGCCATGCCGACGAGGCCCATGCCGAGCAGGTACGCCTCGTCCGGCGGCGCGTCGGTGTCCTCGGCGATCACCTGGGCGATCATCTCGGCGCACTGCTGGTTGGCGCGGTCCACCCGCGCGCGCACCGGCGCGACGTTGCGCAGGTCGGACTCGAAGACGAGCCGGTACGCCTCGCCGTCGCCGGCGACGAAGTCGTAGAACGCCTGCATGCTGGCCTGCACCCGCAGCTTGTTGTCCTGGGTCGAGCCGAGCGCGTCGCGCACGGCCTTCACCAGCGCCTCGGCGTGCTCCTCCAGCAGCGCCAGGTACAGCTCCAGCTTGCCCGGGAAGTGCTGGTAGAGCACGGGCTTGCTGACGCCGGCACGCTCGGCGATCTCGTCCATCGCCGCGGCATGGTAGCCCTGCGCGACGAACACCTCCTGGGCTGCGCCGAGCAACTGCCTGCGGCGCGCCAGGCGTGGCAGGCGAGTGCCACGGGGACGGGCGTCCGGGGTCGCGGTCACCACACACTCCGATCACCGTTCGGTGCGGCGGGAGTGCTTCCCCGCCGCGGGAGTCAATCCCATCATCCTACGCGCCGGTAACCTCGCCGGTCACCAGGAACGGGCCGCCCGGCCCGGTTGATCAGCGGTAATCGTCCTCGTCGGGACGCACCTCGCGCCGCTGGTCGGCCACGTCGGCCGGGTCGGCGTCGAGCGGCGGCTCGCCCTGCCCCTCCGGGCCCGCGTCGCCGTCGATCTCGTCGCCCAGCGCCGCGCGCTGCTCGATGACGTCGGCCTCCGGCGCGTCGTAGGGCGCCTCCAGCGGCTGCCCGGTCCCGCTCGTCTCGCTCATTCCGGTTCCCCCTCCTCGGTCGGCGGGCGCCCCGCTAGAGGCGCGCCGCGAGTTCCCGCAGCGCCGCCTCGACCGCCTCCCCGTAGGTCGGGAAGGCGTGCACCACGTCGGTGAGCAGGCCGAGCGGGGTCTCCGCCCTGATCGCCAGGGCGAGCTCGCTCATCCACTCCTCGGCGTGGAGCCCGACGGCGGCGGCGCCCACCAGCACCCCGCGGGCGGGATCGGCGTACAGCTCCACCCGGCCCCGCTCGTCGGCCTCCACCGCGGCGCGGGCGGTCGCGGCGAGGTCGTACCCGGCCGCGACCGTTTCGATGCCGAGTTCCTCCGCCCGCGCCGGCGACACGCCGACCGCGTACACCGTCGGGGAGGTGTAGACGACGCGCGGGACGGCCCGGTGGTCGGCCTCGCGGGGCTTGCCGAGGACGTTGGAGACGACCACCCGCGCCTGGTAGCGGGCGGCGTGGGTGGTGCGGGCCACGCCGGTGACGTCGCCGCACGCCCACACGCGGTCGGCGACCTGGCAGGTGCCGTCGACCGGCAGCCCTGCGCCCGGCGCCGCCTGGACGCCGAGGGTCTCCACGCCGTAGCCCTCCACCCGGGGCCGGCGGCCCGCGGCGATGAGGATCCGGTCGGCGTCGAGGCGGCCGCCGTCCGACAGCCACACCCGCAGGCCCGTCTCGCCCCGCTCGACGCGGGCGGGCTCGGCGCCGAGCCGCAGGTCGACGCCCGCGCGGCGGAGCGCCTCGGCGAGCACCTCGCCGGCGAACGGCGCCTCGGCGGTGAGCAGCCGCCCGGACGCCTCCACGATCGTCACCTGCGAGCCGAACGCCGCGTACACCTGCGCCATCTCGCAGCCGACCGGGCCGCCGCCGAGGATCACCAGGCGGCGCGGCAGGTCGGGGACGGTGAGCGCCTCATCGCTCGTCCAGGTCGGCACGTCCGCGAGGCCGTCCACCGCCGGGACGGCCGGCTCGCTGCCGACCGCGATGACCAGGTCGCCGTAGGTGTACTCGGTGCCGTCCACGTCCAGCCGGCCCGGACCGCAGATGCGGCCCCAGCCGCGCAGCACGGTGACGCCGCTGTCGGCCGTGCGGGCGACGGCGCGGCCGTCGTCGAGGTGGCGGGTCACCTCGTCGCGGCGCGCGAGGGCGAGCTCCCAGTTCTCCCCGCGCCGCGCCGACAGCAGCAGCGACTTGGACGGGACGTCGGCGAAGTGCGGGGCCTCGCCGCCGACCAGGCGGTTCTCCACGAGCGCGACGTCGCGCCCGGAGCGGGCCAGCTCGACGGCCGCGAGCTCGCCCGCGGTCCCCCCGCCCAGCACCACGACGTCGTAGTGGTTCTGCGACAACTGTCATCCCTCCGCACCGGTGCCTGTCCCCGTGCCCCTCATGGTGGCGGAAATCGACGCCGGAGAGTGGCGGTTCGGACACATACGGCTGCGGCGGGATCGGCGGGATGTCCGGACGGGCCGGTTACGGCAGGCGCGCGCGGGCGCCGTCCAGGCCCTCCAGGAGGTCGCCGTGGCGGTCGATGCGGGCCAGCACCTCGGCGGGCCCGAACGCCAGGTCGGACGGGTCGCGGGCGGCCTCCAGCTCGTCCCAGGCGAGGGGCGCCGACACCGACGGGCGGGGCGCCGCCCGCAGCGAGTACGCCGCGACGGTCGTCTTGCCCGGGTTGTTCTGGCTCCAGTCCAGGAACACCTTGCCGCCGCGCAGGTCGCGCTCCATCCGGCTGAGGACGAGGTCGCCGTGCTCCTCGGCGAGGCGCTCGGCGGCCGCCTTCGCGTAGTCGGCGGTGCGGGCGGTCGGCTCGACCGGGACGTACAGGTGCAGGCCCTTCTTGCCGCTGGTCTTGGGGAAGGCGGTGAGGCCGTCGGCGGCGAGCAGCTCGCGCAGCAGCACCGCGACCCGGCGCGCCTCCATGACGGTGGCGGGCGGGCCGGGGTCGAGGTCGAACACCATCAGGTCGGGGTCGCGGACACCGCCGCGCGGCCCGACCGTCCACTGCGGGACGTGCAGCTCCAACGCGGCGAGGTTGGCGCACCACACCAGCGTCGCGGTGTCGCCGACGACGACGTAGTCGAGGCTCGCGCGGCCCCGGCTGCTGCCCGGCGTCGGCAGGTTCACCGTGCGGACCCACGCGGGGGTGTGCGGCGGCGCGTTCTTCTCGAAGAACGCCTTGCCGTCCACCCCGTCGGGGTAGCGCTTGCGGGTGGCGGGACGGTCGCGCAGGTGCGGCAGCATCGCGGGCGCCACCCGCCGGAAGTAGTCGACCACCTCGCCCTTGGCGAAGCCGGGGTAGAGCTCCTTGCCGAGGTTGGACAGCGCGACGTCGTGCCCGCCGATCTCGACCGACTCCTTGGCGGCCTTCCCGGCCGCGCTCATCGCTCATTCCTCACGGACGACCTCCAGCGGGTCCTCGCCGTCGCGCAGGCCGCGCCACGCGGGGTAGCGCAGCCTGCCGTCCGCCTCCCGGACGCTGTAGGCCACCTCCCCGACCAGGCGGGGTTCTACCCATCGGGCGCCGCGCCCGTCCTCGGGCGGCACCTGCTCGTCGAAGGGGCTGCCGGCGCGGGCGAGCGGCGCGAGGCGCCCGTGCAGGCCGTCGAGGACGGCGTCGGTGAAGCCGGTCTCGACGCAGCCGGAGACGCAGAGCCGGCCCTTGCCGTCGTACTCGCCGAGCAGCAGCGCGCCGACGCCGCCCTCGCGGCGCCCGCGGCCGGGCTTCCAGCCGCAGACGACGACGCGCCGCGCGTGCAGGCTGGTGATCTTGCGCCAGTGGTCGCTGCGCGCCCCGGGCAGGTAGGGGGAGTCCAGGCGCTTGGCGAGCAGCCCCTCCACCCGCTGCTCGCGGGTGAACTCCAGCAGCTCGGCGACCTGCGCGGTGTCGGCGGCGTCCAGGTAGGGCGGCACCTCGACGGGGCCGGTCGCGGCGAGGTCCAGCTCGTCCAGCAGGGCGCGGCGCCCGGCGTAGGGCTGCTCGAACAGCGGGCGCCCGTCCAGGAACAGCAGGTCGAACACCACGTACCGGACGGGGACCTCGCGCACCAGCCGCGCGTCCGGGACGGCGGCCTCCAGGCGGCGGCGGAGGCGGGCGAAGCTCGGGCGGCCGTCGGCGAACGCGACGACCATGCCGTCCAGGATCACGTCATGGTGGGGCAGCAGGTCGGCCAGCCCGGACAGCTCGGGGTAGCGGGCGGCGAGGTCGGCGGTGCCGCCGCCGGAGGCGCGCACCCCGTCCGCCGACACCGACGCCAGCACCCGCAGGCCGTCCCATTTGAGCTCCAGGCCCCAGCGCTCGCCGGCCGCCGGCAGGTCGCCGGAGGCGGCCGTCATCGGCTCGATCGGCCACGGCATGGTCATGGGAACGTCTTACCCCCGCCGGGCATCCCACAAAAAGGGATTCGCGACGCCATCCCCGGGCAAAGCCCCGCCCGTGGCGGAGGTGCCGCTAGAACGGGGTGAGGCCGGGCCGCTTGGCGGTGATCGCGTCGCCGGAGGAGTGGCCGCGCAGCCGCCGCCCGATCCAGGGGGCGAGGTAGCCGCGCGCCCAGCGGGCGTCGAACAGCAGGCGGGCGCCGCGGCTCAGCTCGGGCAGCGGGGCGAGGGCGGGCTCGCGCCAGTCGCCGGCGTCCGCGACGCCGAGCGCCTCCAGCAGGGCGAGCGCGACGCGGCGGTGCCCCTCGGGGTTCATGTGCAGGCGGTCCACCGACCAGCACCGCCAGTCGTGCAGCACGTCCATGGACCACTGGTCGACGACGTGCGCGCCGCGGCGGACCGCGATGGCGCGCAGCATCTCGTTGAACAGCGCGACCCGGCCGCGGGTGCGGCGGATGACCGCGGAGTTCACCGGGTCGATGCCGGTGAACAGCACCACGTCGGCGCCGGCGGCGCGCAGCTCGGCGACGCCGGCGTCCATCAGCGCGGCGAGCGCGTCGACGTCGGTGCCGGGGCGCAGCAGGTCGTTGCCGCCGCCGGAGACCGTCACCAGGTCGGGCTTCAGGGCGAGCGCCTCGGGGAGCTGCCGCTCCAGGATCTGGCCGAGCAGCTTGCCGCGGACGGCGAGGTTGGCGTAGGCGAAGCCGCCGGTCCGGGCGGCGAGCGCCTCGGCGGCGCGGTCGGCCCAGCCCCGCGGGGTGCCGTCGGGGTGGGCGTCCCCGATGCCCTCGGTGAAGGAGTCCCCGATCGCCACATAGCGCGTCCACGTCATGGAACGCATGCTATGTGAGCTGCCGCTATGCGAGTGGCGGGGGTGTGGGACCGCGGCGGCGCGGGCCCTCCGCACCGCACCGCCGCGGGGTTCGCGGCGCCGGACGTCAGCCGTCGCGGCGCACGGCGAGGACGCGGCCGAGCAGCGTCGCGGCGCGCGACGGCTCGTCGCAGGGGGCGATGCGCTCGCCCCACCCGTAGAAGAACGACCAGCCGGACGCCTCGCGGGCGGCGATGACGCTCTCGTTCAGGCCGGTGAGCTCGGGGTTGGCGACCAGCGCGGACGGGCGGCGGTCGCCGGGCGCGGAGATCTCCACGAGGAGGCCGCGCGAGCGCAGCTCGGCGGTGAGCCGCTCCAGGTGGTCGAGGGCGATCTCGGCATCGGACATGACCTGCGTGAGCATGGGTTTTCCTCGCTTGCGCCCGGCGGCGCGGAGAAGGACGGGGACTCGCGGCCGGGCTGGCGCGGCGACACTGCGCGGGCGCGCGACACGCACCGCCAGGCGGCCGTCGGCACGGCCCGGGAACGGTCCCATCCTGGCGGTGCGTGACCGGCTTCACAACCGGAACGCGCAAGAACGCGGCCGCGTTCGCGCGGACCTCACGTCCGGGCGGGCTGCCCGGCGGCCTCGGGGCGGGCGGCGGGCGCGCCCTCCTCGCGGATGCCGAACCGCCGGTACAGGCGGGCGAGCGGTCCGGGCGCCCACCAGTTGGCGCGGCCGAGCAGCCGCATCGTGGCGGGCACGAGCAGCGCCCGCACCACGGTGGCGTCCACCAGGATCGCGATGACCATGCCGACGCCGACCATCTTGATGAACGCGATGCCGGAGGTGGCGAACGCGCCGATCACCACGACGAACAGCAGCGCGGCGCTGGTGATGATCCGGCCGGTGCGCTGCAGGCCGCCCGCGACGGCGGCGGTGCTGTCGCCGGTCAGGTCGTACTGCTCGCGGACCCGCGACAGCAGGAACACCTCGTAGTCCATCGAGATGCCGAACAGCATGGCCAGCATGAGGATCGGCATGGCCGGGCCGATCGCGCCGGTCGCGGTGAAGGCGAGCGGCCCGGACAGGTGCCCGTCCTGGAAGATCAGCACGACCGCGCCGAACGCGGCCGTCAGCGACAGCGCGTTGACCAGCACCGCCTTGACCGGCAGCACCACCGACCCGAACGCCAGGAACAGCAGGACGAGCGTGGCGGCGCCGACCGACAGGGCCAGCCAGGGCAGCACCGCGCCGAGGCTGTGCAGCTGGTCGACCACGTCGGCGGTCCAGCCGCCGGTGAGGGCGGTCGCGCCGGGCGGGGGAGCGACGTCGCGGACCCTCCCGACGAGCGCGCGGGCCGCGCCGGAGTCGGGGTCGGCGGTGAAGGCGAGGTCCAGGCGGGTGGTGGTGCCGCGCTCGCCGGAGACCGCGACGCCGGTCACGCCGGGCACCGCGTCGAGGCGCGCCGCGTAGTCGCGGACGGCGGCGCGGTCGGCGCTGCCGGTGACGACGACGGTGATTGGCCGGGTGCCGTTGCCGGGGAAGCGGTCGCGCAGCGCGTCGGCGACGACCCGCGCGTCGGCGCCCTTCGGCAGCGCGGTCGCGTCCACGCCGCCCCAGTTGATGCGGAGGAAGGGCGCGCCGAGCGCGAGGAGCAGCGCGACGATCGCGACGGTGTAGACGAGCGGGCGCCGCATGACGCTGCGCGCCACCCGGTACCAGGCGCCCTGGGCGGCGGCGGCCTCGGCGCGGGGCGCGCGCCGCCGGCCGACGCGCAGGGCGTCCACGCGCGGGCCGAGGACGGCGAGCAGCGCGGGCAGCGCGGTGAGGGCGCCGAGCAGGCAGACGGCGACGGTGGCGACGCCGCCGTAGCCCATCGAGCGCAGGAACGTCTGGTCGAACAGCAGCAGCCCGGCGAGCGACACCGCGACGGTGACGCCCGAGACCGCGACCGTCCGCCCGGCGGTCGCCATGGTCGCGGCGAGCGCGTCCTCGGTGGTGGCGCCCGGGCGGCGGGACTCCTCGCGGAAGCGGCTCACCATGAACAGGCCGTAGTCGATGGCGAGGCCGAGCCCGAGGAAGGTGGTGATGTTCACCGCGAAGATCGACACGTCGGTGGCGCCGGACAGCAGCCGGAGCGCGGTGAAGGAGCCGAGGATGGCGAACCCGCCGACGAGCAGCGGCAGCGACGCGGCGACGAGCCCGCCGAAGATGACCACGAGCAGCACCAGCAGGACCGGCATGGCGAAGCCCTCGGCGCGGCCGATGTCGGCGCTCACCCGGTCGTTGATCTGGACGCCGGTGGCGACGTCGCCGCCGGTCCGCGCGGTGAGGCCGCCGCCGACGCGCCCGAGGCCGTCCTCGACGGCGTGGTAGTCGTCCTCGCGGGCGGCCTCGTCCGCGCCTTTCAGCTGGAGGACGGCGTAGGTGGCGGTGCGGTCGGAGCTCACCAGGCGCGGCGCGCCGGAGCTCCAGTAGGTGGTGGCGCGCGCGACGTGCCCGGCGGGCAGCACGCGGAGCGACGCCTCGACGGCGGCCCGGTAGGACGGGTCGTCCACGGTGCGGCCGGGGGCCGCCTGGTAGAGGACGACGACGTCGGCGCCGGAGCGGCCGAGGTCGCGGTCGGCGGTCGCGGCGGCGCGGGCGCTCTCGCTGCCCGGCGTGTCGAAGCCGCCGGCGGAGGTGAGGGCGCCGAACACGCCCGTCCCCCAGACGCCGGCGAAGACCAGTGCGGCGGTGGCGAGCAGCAGCGTCAGGCGGCGCCGCCGGTACACGAGCCGCCCCCAGCTCTCGAACATGGGAACTCCCCGAGGGTGAAGTGCCATCACGGACGTGAACGGTGTTAACTGCGAACGGCGTTAACCTTGCATACGCTGTTAGCTTCCGTCAATGGTGTTCTTGGGGAATCATGCGGGGGCGGCCGGAAGCGGCCGGAACGGCGGGCCGGCGAGCGGGCGGAGAGGGGACGGGCGGCGTGGGGGAGACCAGGCGGGACCGGATGCGCGCGGCGACCATCCGGGAGATCTCCGAGACCGCCCGCGCGCTGCTGGTCGAGCAGGGGCCCGGAGCGGTGACGCTCCGCGCCATCGCGCGCGAGATGGGGATGACCGCGCCCGCCCTCTACCGGTACTTCGGCAGCCACGAGGAGCTCCTGCGGCACGTCGTCGGCGACATCTTCAACGAGATCTCCGACGAGCTCGACGCCGGCATCCGGGCCGCTCCGGACGGCGACATGAGCACCAAGTTCCTCGCCGCCGCCCGCATCTTCCGGCGCTGGTCGCTCGGCCACCCGGGCGAGTTCGCGCTGCTGTTCGGCGCCCCGCTGCCCGGCTTCGGCGCCGAGGGCGCGCACGACTTCGCCGAGGAGTGCGCCCGCCGCTTCGGCTGGACGTTCATGGCGCTGTTCATCGAGCTGTGGCAGAAGCGGCGCTTCCCGGTGCCGGCCGACGACGAGATCGACCCCGGGCTGCGCGAGCAGCTGCGCGCCTACCGGGACGGCACCTACGGCGGCGTCCCGCTGCCGCTCGGCGTCGTCCAGCGGTTCCTGGAGTGCTGGACGCGCCTGCTCGGCGGCGTCAGCCTGGAGGCGTTCCGGCACCTGGACTTCGCGCTCGCCGACGCGGAGCCGATGTTCGAGCTGATGCTCGCCGACCAGGCGGACCTCCTCGGCCTGACCTACAGCCCTCCGGCCTGAGCGCGGGGGAGCGCGGCCGGGCTGGGGCATCCCCCAGCGCGGGGCGGCGAAGTCTGGATGTTCGGACCGGGACGAACGGGACGAACGGCCTCACCATGGCAGGCGCCACCCCGTCCCGAGGAGGACCCATGCGCCTTCCGTTCCCCCGCCTCGCCCGCCGCTCCCTCGCCGCCGCCGTGCCCGCCCTGCTCGGCGTCCTCGCGCTCGCCCCGGCCCCGGCGGCGTCCGCCGCCACCGCCGAGTACGTCGCGCTCGGCGACTCGATGGCCTCCGGCCCGCTCATCCCCGACGTCACCGGGCCGGTCGCGTGCGGCCGCTCCACCCACAACTACGCGCACGAGCTGACCGCCAAGATCGGCGCGGCGGTGTTCCGGGACGTCACCTGCAGCGGCGCCGACAGCGACGACATGTTCAACCCGCAGCAGACGAGCCTGCTCGGGCAGACGTCGGTGACCGTCCCGCCGCAGCTCGACGCGCTGGCGGCGACGACGACGCTCGTCACCCTCACCGTCGGCGGCAACGACGCCGGGCTGATCGGCGTCGCCGAGGACTGCGTCAAGCTCGACCCGACCGCGGCCACCTGCCGGTCCGAGCACACCTCGGGCGGCGTGGACCAGGTCGCGCAGCGGGTGGACGCGTTCGGGCCGCGGCTCGCGGCCGTCCTCGACGCGGTCCACCAGCGGGCGCCGCAGGCGCGGGTCGTCGTCACCGGGTACGGGCTCTACATCAAGGCGCACGGGTGCTGGCCGGTCGTGCCGGTGCTGCCGAGCGACGCCGACTGGCTGCAGGGCCTGGTGAACCGGCTCAACGCGGTGATCTCGGCGCAGGCCGCCGCGCACGGCGCCACCTACGTCGACCTCGTCGGCCCGAGCGCCGGGCACGACGCCTGCCAGAGCGCGGCCAAGAAGTGGATCGAGGGGTACGTGCCGGTGAACCTCGCCGCGCCGCTGCACCCCAACCGGAACGGCGAGGCCGCCTACGCCCAGGTCATCGCCGGGCGGCTGTAGGAACGGCGGAGGCCCCGGACGCGCTCGCGTCCGGGGCCTCCGCGCCGTCACCGGGTCAGTAGGACGGCTGGCTCGGGTCGATCTGGTTGACCCACGCCAGCACGCCGCCGCCGACGTGCACCGCGTCGCCGAAGCCCGCCTGCTTGACGACGGCGAGCGCCTCGGCCGAGCGGACGCCCGACTTGCAGTGCAGCACGATCTTCTTGTCCTGCGGCAGCCGCTCCAGCGCGGACCCGTTCAGGAACTCGCCCTTCGGGATGAGCGTCGCGCCGGGGATCGAGACGATCTCGTACTCGTTCGGCTCGCGCACGTCCACCAGGAAGATGTCGTCGCCGCGGTCCTGCATGGCCTTCAGCTCGTGCACCGAGATGGTGGAGTCCTTCGCGGCCTCGGCGGCCTCCTCCGACACCGCGCCGCAGAAGGCGTCGTAGTCCTCCAGCAGCTCGGTCTGCGTCGGGTTCTTGCCGCAGAGCGGGCACTCGGGGTCCTTGCGGACCTTGACGTTGCGGTAGCTCATCTCCAGGGCGTCGTAGACCGTCAGCCGGCCGACCAGCGGCTCGCCGATCCCGGTGATCAGCTTGATCGCCTCGTTCACCTGGATGGAGCCGATCGACGCGCAGAGCACGCCGAGCACGCCGCCCTCGGCGCAGGAGGGCACCATGCCGGGGGGCGGGGGCTCGGGGTAGAGGCAGCGGTAGCAGGGGCCGTGCTCGGCCCAGAACACGCTGGCCTGCCCGTCGAAGCGGTAGATCGAGCCCCACACGTACGGCTTGCCGAGCAGCACCGCGGCGTCGTTCACCATGTAGCGGGTGGCGAAGTTGTCGGTGCCGTCCACGATGAGGTCGTACCGGGCGAAGATCTCCAGCACGTTGTCGCGGTCGAGCGCGACGTTGTGCACCACCACGTCGATCAGCGGGTTGATCTCGCGGACGGTGGCGGCGGCCGACTCGGCCTTCGGCAGGCCGAGGGTGGACTGGCGGTGGATGATCTGGCGCTGCAGGTTGGACTCGTCGACGACGTCGAAGTCGATGACGCCGAGCGTGCCGACGCCCGCGGCGGCCAGGTACATGAGCGCGGGGGAGCCGAGGCCGCCCGCGCCCACGCAGAGCACCCGGGCGTTCTTCAGGCGCTTCTGCCCGGCCATCCCGACGTCGGGGATGATCAGGTGGCGCGAGTAGCGGTTGACCTCGTCGCGGGTGAGCTCCGCTGCGGGCTCGACCAGAGGTGGCAACGACACGGTGACTGCTCCAGAGGTTGGTGCGCGGGCCAGACGGGTTCGCGGGGGCGGGACTCCGTCGTCCTGTCCACAGCACAACCCTGCCATGTCCGGGCGCATTCCCGCACACCCGCTCCCCTCCGATCCCCACGTCAGGGCACGTTCGCGCATGAACCGGCGAAAGGGGGGCATCGCTGCGACCGCAGACGGGACAGCGCGAAGGAGTGAGGGGCCATGGGGATGCGGGACAGGTTCTCCCGGGCGAGGGCGGAGCGCAAGGCGGCGGCGCGCGAGCGGCGCCGGACCCCGAGCCTCCGCGAGATGCGGGCGCGGCTGCGCACCGAGAAGGCCGAGGCGAAGCTGCTGGACACCGAGGTGGAGATCCACCGCGAGGCCGAGCGCATCCGGCGCGACATGGGTGCGAACGCCTAGCCGACATATATCACTTCAAAGCGGGCAAATGGCTCGCTGTACGGCAACCGGACGAGAGGACGAGGGACCATGGGTTTCCTGGACAAGCTGAAGAACAAGACGCAGAAGGCCAAGGGCGCCGCCAAGGAGGACGCCGGCCGCCGCGCCGACGACCCGTACCTGGAGGCCGAGGGCCGCAAGGACCGCACCGCCGGCGGCGCCAAGCAGGTCGGCGAGCAGGTGAAGGACGCCGCCAAGGAGGCGAAGGACACCTTCAAGCGGTGACGGGGGACGCCACGGACCCCGATGGAAAGGCCCCTCCGGGGGCCTTTTCGCTGTTCTGCCGCAAGAGTCAGGGCGGATCGTGACAAAGCACAGCTAATCTTGGCGGTTGTGGCGTCCTGGCCCCCCTATCCCCAGCCCCCCGTCCCTCCGCCGCCCCCGCCGGTCCCCTACCCGGACCGGCCGTGGCGGCCCACCGTGCTCGGCCTGCGCAGCCGCCAGTGGATGGTGGTCGCCGTCGCGCTCGGCCTCTGCTACACGGTGCTGGCCGGCGGCGCGTTCGCCGCGGCGTGGGCCACCCTGCACCGCGCCCCGACGGACGCCGAGCTGCGGCTCGCCGCGAGCGCCGAGGTCGCGCGCCGCTGGCGGACCTGGCCCGCCGGCCGCATCTTCCCCCAGCAGGTCGCCTACACCTTCGGCGACGACCGCACCGAGCGCGCCACCCGGCTCGGCGTGCTGCCCGACACCTCCTGCGACGGGGCCGCCGACGAGGCGATCGCCGCGGCGCTGCGCAAGCAGGACTGCCGCGGGGCGCTCCGCGCCACCTACACCGACGGCCTGCAGGGCGTCGTCGTCACCGTCGGGGTGATCGCCTTCCCGGACGCCTGGAAGGCCGACGCCGCGCTGCGGGCGATGCCGCCGAACAGCGACCCCGACGAGCCGCGCCCCGCCGACCCGGCGCTGCACGCCGTCGCGTTCGCCGGCACCGCGTCCGCGCGGTTCACCGACGCCGCCCGCCAGCACCGCACCGCGCTCCGCTACGGCCCCTACCTGGTGCTGACCGCCGCCGGGCAGAGCGACGGCCGGCCCGCCGCCGCCATCACCAAGGCGCGGCCCGGCGACGCGTTCGGCCCCGCCCGGCAGCTCGCCGAGCGGATCGCGCTGCCGCTCGGCGCCCGCCCGACCCCCGACTGCGCGGAGAAGAAGGAGTGGCGATGCTGAGGCGGGCCGCCGCCGGGACGGCCGCCGCGCTCGCCGCCGTCCTCACCACCGGCGCGGTCGCCGCGCCCGCCCGCGCCGACGCCGTCCGCGACCGCCAGCAGCCGATCCTGGAGGTCCTGCAGGCCGCGCAGGCGTGGAAGCTCACCCGCGGCAAGGGCGTCACCGTCGCCGTCGTGGACTCCGGCGTCGCCGCCGGCCAGGCCGACCTCGCCGGCAAGGTCACCACCGGCCCGAACATGCTGGCCGCGGTCGACGCCGGCGCGCACGTCGTCCGCGAGCACGGCACCGGCATGGCGACGATCATCGCCGGGCGCGGGCACGGCGCCGGCCGCCGCGCGGGCGTCATCGGCCTCGCGCCCGAGTCCCGCATCCTCGGCATCCGCGCGATCGCCGAGCCCGAGGACGGCTCCTACCCCCGCTACCGCACCTCCGAGAAGGCCGAGGGCGCGGTCGGGCGCGGCATCCGCTACGCCGCCGACCACGGCGCCGACGTCATCAACCTCTCGCTCGGCAACTACGAGGGCTCCGACGCCGAGCGCGAGGCCATCGGGTACGCGGTCGGCAAGGGCGTGGTGGTGGTGTCGGCCGTCGGCAACGACGGCGACGAGCAGGGCAAGCTCGACGGCGACGGCTTCGCGCCCTACTCCTACCCGGCGTCCTTCCCCGGCGTCATCGCCGTCGCCGCCACCGACGACGCGCACGGCCGCGCGAAGTTCTCCAACCGCAACTACGCGGCGGTCCTGTCGGCGCCCGGCACCGACATCCCGATCGGCGGCCCCGACGGCAAGTACTACCTGAGCGCCGGCACCAGCGACGCGAGCGCCGTCGTGTCGGGCGTCGCCGCGCTCATCCGGTCCCGGCACCCGAAGATGGCGCCCGCGCTCGTCGCGCAGGCCCTCATCGGCGGCAGCCGCAACAACGACGGCGCCTACGACGTCGACACCGGCTTCGGCGAGGTCAGCGCCTACCGGGCGCTCGCCGCCGCCGACCGGCTGGCCGCCGTCCGCGCGCCCGCCGCCAAGAAGGACGACGAGCGGTTCGGCCCGGCGCGCCCGGGGCCCGTCGAGGTCGTGCAGCGCCCCGCCTGGGTGCGGCCGCTGCTCGCCCTCGTCGTCGGCGGCGCCGTCGCCGGGGCGGGCGGCGCCCTCCTCATCGCCCGCCTCCTGGCCCGCCGCAACCCCCGCCGCCCCGCCGCGTGACGCCCGACCGCGCGACGGCGCGGCGGTCGGCTACGCTCCGCAGCGTGTCGCGCGCCGAGGTCCCCACCCCCGAACTCGCCGAGGCCGGCCCCGGCCCGGCGGGGCGCGGCCGGTCCGCCGTCGCGCTCGTCACGGCCGCCGGCTGCGCCGCCGTGCTCGCCGTCGCGGGCGTCCGCCTCGGCGGCGAGCTGACCCGCGGCCCGTCGGCCGCCGAGCTCGCCGCCGCCGCCCGCACCGAGGTCGCGCAGCGCTACCGGGTCTGGTCGGCGGGGCGGATCTTCCCCGCGCGGCTCGCCTACACCCTGGACATGGGGTCGGCCGAGACCGCCCGCCGCGTCGGCATCGACCCCGGCACCGCCTGCGCGGACGGGGTGGACGCCGCCCTCGCCCCGGGCCTGGACGGCGGCGGTTGCCGCGCGCTGCTCCGCGCCACCTACCTCGACCAGGCGCAGGGCCTCGCCGTCACCGTCGGCGTCGCGGCGTTCCCCGACGCGGGCCGCGCCGCCGCCGCGGCCCGCCGGTTCCCCGCCGCCGCGCCGCGGCCGGGCCTCCGCGCGCTCGGCTTCCCCGCCTCGGTCGCGGCCCGCTTCGGCGACGCCGCCCGGCAGGCGGCCGCGGTCCGGCAGAGCGGCCCCTACGTCGTCGCCGCGACCGTCGGGTACGCCGACGGGCGGCCCGCCGTGGCCGGGCGGAAGCAGGACGACGTCGCCTCGCTCGGGCCGCAGCTCGCGGGCGCCGTCCTCCGGCCGCTCGCCGCGGTGCCCCGCGTCGTCTGCGCCGACCCGGAGTGGTCGTGCTGAGGCGCGCCGCCGCGCTCGCCGCCGCCGTCGCGCTCGCGCTGCCCGCGCCGCTCGCCGCGCCCGCCGCGCCCGCCCGCGCCGACCAGGTGCACGACACGATGGCGGGCGTCCTCGACGCGCTGAACGTGCCGCAGGCGTGGGCCTACAGCCGGGGCCGCGGCGTCACCGTCGCCGTCCTGGACTCGGGCGTGGACGGCGCCCAGGCCGACCTCACCGGGTCCGTCACCACCGGCCCCGACTACACCGCGGGCGCGAACCCGCCCGGCGTCGTGCCGAAGCGGCTGCACGGCACCAACATGGCCTCGATCATCGCCGGGCACGGGCACGGCCCCGGCGGCGGCGACGGGATCACCGGCGTCGCGCCCGAGGCGCGGCTGCTGTCGCTGCGGGTGATCCTGGAGGGCGACGAGCCGGGCTTCGCGTCCTTCAGCGGCGACGAGCGCTACGAGGGCACCATCGCGCAGGGCATCCGGTACGCCGTCGACCACGGCGCCGACGTCGTCAACCTGTCGCTCGGCCGCTCCTACCCGACCCGCGCCGAGCGCGAGGCGACCGCCTACGCCGTCGAGCGCGGCGCCGTCGTCGTCGCGGCGGCGGGCAACGGCGGCGCCGAGCGGTCGGCCAAGCGCGGCGGGCACGCCGAGTTCACCTACCCGGCGTCCTTCCCCGGCGTCGTGTCGGTCGCCGCCGTGGACGCCGCGGGCCGCCACGCCGGGTTCTCCAACCGCAACTCGGCGGTGGTGGTGTCGGCGCCCGGCGTGCAGATCATCGGGGCGGGGCCGGGGGACCGGTACTGGGTCGGCGACGGCACCAGCCCCGCGACCGCGTTCGTGTCGGGCGTCGCCGCGCTGATCCGCGCCCGGCACCCGAAGATGGCGCCCGCCCTCGTCGCGCAGGCCCTCGTCGCGGGCCCGCAGCACCGCCCGGCCGCCGGCTACGACCGCGGCGTCGGGTTCGGGCGGGTGGACGCGCTGACCGCGCTGCAGGAGTCGGACCGCATCGCGGGCGCCCGGCTGGAGGGGCTCGGCAAGGCCGCGACGGAGAGCTTCGGCGACTCCGACGGGCGGGCCGTGCAGGTGGTGCACCACGCGGGCGGGCCGCTGCTCGCCTACAGCGTCGCGGCGCTGCTCGGCCTCGCTGGCCTCGTCGCGTCCTGCCTTTACCTGGCGCGTCGCCGTGGCTGACCCGCGACCTTACTGATGATCGTTTCGTTATTGAACTGCTGTTCGATAACGCTCTGTGCCCCAACCCCCCGAGACTCCCCCCGAGGCGCCGCCGACGGCGCCCGGCGCGGCGCGCCCGGCCCGGCGCCGCCGCCCCGTCCTGCTGATCGCCCTGCCGGCGGTCCTCGGCGTCGCCGCCCTCGCCGGCGGCGCCACCCTCGCCGTCCTGGACCTCACCCGCAAGCCCACCGCCGCCGAGATCGAGAAGGCCGGCGCGACCGAGCTCGCGGCCCGCTGGAAGCGCCTCCCGGCCGGCCGGATCTTCCCGATGGCCGGCGGCGACGGATCCAGCGAGGGCGTGGGCACCCCGGCGACGCCCTACCGGAGGCTCGGCATCGCCGTCCCGGTACCGTGCGCGGACGGCCTGGACAGGGAGATCGCCGCGGTCCTCGCCAGGTACGGCTGCCGGACGGTGCTGCGCGCCACCTACAGCGGCGGCGCCGGCACGCTCGCCGGCACCCTCGGCGTCGCGGTCCTGCCCGGCACCGACCAGGCGACCAACGCGATCTCCGCGCTCGGCGACGCGGGCACCCGGCACGGCGTGCGCGCCCTGCAAGTGGGCGGCACGACCGCCCAGTCCTTCGACGACAAGGCGCGGCGGCTGTTCGCCGTGGACGGCAACCGCACGCCCTACGTGTTCTTCCGGACGGCGGGCTGGACCGACGGGCGCGGCGGCATCGCCAAGGACGACCTCGACGAGGACTTCGCGTTCTCCAAGGCCGCCCTCTACGACCTGATGGAGAAGCTGCGCGAGAGCAACGACCCGTGCAAGGTGGAGGGCGTCCGATGCTGAGATCCAGGATCGCGGCGCTGCTCGGCGCCGCCGCCGTCGCCACCGGGACGCTCGTGGTGCCGGCCCGGCCGGCCTCCGCGGACGCCGGCTGGGCCGTCCGGGCGATCGCCGATATGGCCCTGGCCCGCCGCGTCACCAAGGGCGAGGGCGTGAAGATCGCGCTCGTCGGCGAGGGCGTGGACCCGAAGGTGCGGGCGTTGCGCGGCTCGCTGGAACCCCAGCACGACCTGGTGGGCACCCCGCGCCCCACGCGCCGGTACGACACCGTGATCGCCTCCCTGCTGGTCGGCGACAGCGGCCCCGCGAACGCGCCGGGCTTCGTCAGCGGGGCGCGGCTGCTGCCCGTCCGGGCCTATCCCAACGGCAAGGACCCCGGCGCGACGCACTGGAACCACCAGGCCTACGGCGCGAAGGCCCTCGCCGACGGCATCACGTGGGCCGCCGACCACGACGCCGGCGTGATCGCCGTCGACGTCTCCACCTTCGACGACAACGGCGCGGTCTCCCAGGCCGTCGCCTACGCGCTCGACAAGAACGCGGTCGTGGTGACGGCGACGGGCATGGACAGGGAGGTCTACGACCTCCAGCCGGCGGCGGCGCCCGGCGTCATCGCCGTGGCCTCGGTGAAGGCCGGCGGCGAGCGCGACGGGAAGTTCACGCGGCCGAGCAGCCAGATCGCGCTGGCCGCCCCGGCGAGCAAGACGATCGGCGCCGGGGTGGGCGGCCCGTGGGAGGTGTGGGGGCCCGGCGTCTCCCTCGCCTGGGTGACGGCCGCCGCCACGATGGTCAGGTCGAAGTACCCGAAGCTGACGCCGCAGCAGGTCGCGATGGCGCTCACCACGTCGGCGCGGCACCCCAAGGGCGCGGGCCACTACGACACCGACCTCGGGTTCGGGTACGTCAACGCCAAGGGCGCGCTCGACAAGGCCAAGGCGATCTCCCAGCAGCTGGCGGCCGAGCCCGCGGAGGAGTTCGCGGCGACGTCGCGGTTCGGCGGGGGCGGCAAGCCGGGCGACGTCCGCGCGGCGAAACCGCGGCTGCCCGTCATGGGCGCAGCGGCGGGCCTGGCGCTGCTCGGCCTCGCCCTGCTCGGCGCCGCCCTGTTGCTCGCCGTCCGCAAGCGCAAACCCCTGGAGCCGGAACCGGAGGCGCCCGCGGAATCGGCCGAGAAGGAGAGCGAGGCACCGCCCGTGGTGGGCTGAGCGGCTCGCGCCGCGCGCGCGGCGTCCGGCAGAATCGGCGGGTGCAGCCGGAACCTGACGAGTACGCCGAGGTCGTCCTCGACACCGTCGAGCGCATCCCGCCCGGCCGGGTGCTCGCCTACGGCGACATCGCCGAGCTGGTCGGCCGGGGCGGGCCGCGCCAGGTCGGGCGGGTCATGGCGCTCTACGGCGGCGGCGTGCCGTGGTGGCGGGTGGTGAGGGCCGACGGCGGCCCGGCGTCCGGGCACGAGGTGCGGGCCCTGGAGGAGTACCGCGCGGAGGGCACCCCGCTCCGCCCCGACGGGCGCCGCGTCGACATGACGCGCGCCCGCTGGATCCCCGACGGCCCCGAGGCGGGCGGCTGGGTCCTCGACGAACCCGCCCTCTGACCCGCGCCGCGGTCAGAGGGAGACGAAGGTCAGGCCGCGGCGTTTCAGGGCCGGCAGGGCGCGGGAGAGGGCCGCGATGGTCTGCGCGCGGTCGCCGCCGCCGTCGTGGCAGAGGACGATGTCGCCGGGCCCCGCCTTCAGCAGCGCGCGCTCGATGTGCCGCGCGCCGGGGGTCGCCCAGTCGCGCGGGTCCACGTCCCAGTCGATCGGGATCATGCCCTGCTCGGCGCACTGGTCGTAGGTGTAGGCGTTCCAGTCGCCGCCGGGGGAGCGGAAGAAGCGCGGCGCGTACCCGGCGGCGTCCTCGATCCGCACCCGCGCCTCGGCCATCTCGGCGCGGATGCGGGCGTGCGGCAGCGCCGCGAACGGGCTGGGGTGGTGCATGGTGTGGTTGGCGACCTGGTGCCCGGCGGCGGCGATCCGCTCCACCAGCTTGGGGAAGCGCTTCACCTCGGCGCCGATGACCGAGAACGTCGCCGGGACGCCGTGCCGGGCCAGCAGGTCCAGCATCCGCGGCGTCCACTCGGGGTGCGGGCCGTCGTCGATGGTGAGCGCGATCGCGTTCGGCGGCGGCGCGGGCAGCACCTGCCGCAGGTCGAAGACGGGACGGTGCGCGGCGGTGAGCGGCGCCCGCGTCCAGCTCGGCGGAGGCGCCTGCCGCGGCGGCGGCGACGGCGCCGCCACGCTCATCCGGCGGCGCGCCGCCGACCGGCGGGCGGTCTCCTCGCCCCCGCAGGCCGCGCCCGCCGCCAGCAGGGACGCGCCGGTGACTCCCGCCGTCCCCGCGACGGCGAGGAACCGCCTCCGGCTCAGCGCGCCGCCGTCCTCGCCCATGCGTTCCGCCCCCGTCCGTCACACGTCCGTCGCGTACCGTCATCCCGCTCTTCCCTCCGATCCCGGGAGTCACGCGCGGGTTCGGCGCGGGACGGCCGGTGTGGGCCATGTCACCGGCGGCGCCTCCAAGACCGCGTTTCCTGCACGTAACACTTCGTGCATACAGCCCGAACATGCGTTTCCTAGGCTCGCCCGCGTGAAGACGCTCGATCTGCTCGACGACCTCGACCTCCGCCTCCGTCCCCTCGCCTGCGCGGAGCGGCTGGACCGCCCGATCCGGCAGGTGTTCGTGACCGACCTGCCCGACCCGTCCCGCTATCTGGACGGCGGGGAGCTCGTGCTCACCGGCCTCATGTGGCGGCGCGGCCCCTACGACTCGGCGCCGTTCGTGGCGGCCCTCGCCGCCGAGCGGATCAGCGCGCTCGCCGCCGGCGAGGCCGCCCAGCCCGTCCCCGCCGACCTCGTCGAGGCGTGCGAGCGCTACGGGGTGCCGCTCGTCGCGGTGCCCGCCGAGACGCCGCTGTCGCGGCTGATGGCGATCGTGGTGCGCCGCCTGGACGCCGAGACCGGCGACCCGGACGTGCTGCCCTCCTCGCACGCCGCGCTGCTCGCCCGGCTGCCCGCCGAGGCCCGCCGGACCTTCCGGCAGCAGGTGCTCGGCGCCGTCATCGGCTACGACCGCCGCTACCGCAGCGACCTGCTCGGCACCCTCGACCGGTTCCTGGCCTGCTCGGGCTCCTGGACGGCCTGCGCGCGCCTGCTGAACCTGCACGTCAACACCCTGCGGTACCGGATCCGCCGCATCGAGGAGCTGACCGGCCGCGACCTGTCCTCCCTGGACGACCGCGTCGACCTCCTCCTCGCCCTGCGCTCCTGACCCGGTCGCCGTCCGGAGACGGCCATCCCGGCGTCCCCTCCCGCTCCGGCGGGTCCGCCGCCTTCAGCAGGCCGGACGCCCGGGAAGGGCACGGCAGGTTGGCCTGATCCGGTCTCGCATCCCGGCAGCGCCGTGCACCGGGTGTTGACCCTTTCATTCGCTCCCGGAATATTTCTCTGTCATAAGGGATGGCACGAGGGTCGCAAAAGCGACCGTGTCATCGTCCGATGACGGGGAGTCATTGATGTCGAAATTCGTCAAGGCGGCCGTTTGGGCGGCGCTGGTCACGGGGTTCGCGCTGCCTTCCGCCGACGCGCTCGGCAAGACGGCGACGCTGTCCGGTCGCGTGAGCCAATGGGCGCCGGCCGCCGGCAAGGCCGGTAGGACCGGCCTTCAGGACCTCGGCAAGAAGCAGTGGGTGAAGGGCGAGTACAACCGCTACAGCAGCGGCGGCAAGAAGAAGACCCTGTGGAACAAGTCCGGTTACCGGACCAAGGTGTACTCGGGGAACGGATCCCGCATCACCAAAATCCACCCCTGCGAGGAGTACGACTGGAAGCCCGACAAATGCACGGCCTGGGTCAAGGTGAAGGGCTGATTCTTTTTCCGGCCGCCCCTTATGGCGGGCGGTCGCGGGCGGCGCACGGCTCCGAGGGAAGCGGGGGAAGGCGAGCATGGTCGGTCCGGTGGTGCGGGCGCGGGGCGTGCGGTACGCGGTCGGGGGGCGGGTGCTGCTGGACGGCGCCGGGCTGGACGTGCCGGCCGGCGGGTCGGTGGCGGTGAGCGGGCCGAGCGGGAGCGGGAAGTCGACCCTGCTGATGTGCCTGCTCGGGCTGGTCCGCCCCGACGCCGGGGAGATCGCGGTGGCGGGCGCCGACGTCACCCGGATGTCCCGGCGGGCGCTCGCCGAGCACCGCCGCCGCACCATGGGCATGGTCTTCCAGTTCGGCGAGCTGCTGCCCGAGCTGACGCCGGTGGAGAACGCGGCGCTGCCCGCCCTGCTCGGCGGGACCGGGCGCCGCGCGGCGTACGCGGCCGCGCGGGAGCTGCTCGTCCGGCTCGGCGTCCCGGTGGAGGGGACGGCGACCGGTCTGCTGTCGGGCGGCGAGCGGCAGCGCGTCGCGGTGGCGCGGGCGCTCGCCGCCGGCCCGGCGGTCGTGCTCGCCGACGAGCCGACCGGCGCCCTGGACGCCGAGGCGCGCGAGGCCGTCGCCGACCTGCTGTTCGCGCTGCCCGCCGAGCACGGCTGCGCGCTGGTGGTGGCCACCCACGACCCGGCCGTCGCGGCCCGCGCGGACGAGCGCCTCGTCCTGCGCGGCGGCCGGCTCTCCGCGGAGGCGGCCGCGTGAGCGGGCGCGGCCTGTCCCGCCAGCTCCTCGGGATCGGGCGGGCCGCCGGGCGCGGCGCCCCCGGCGGGCGGCTCCGGTTCGTCGCGCTGCTCCTCGCCGCCGCCGCGCTGACGGCGGTCGCGGCGGCGGCGGTCGGCGCGGCCGCGATGTACCACGGGCGCGACGTCCGCGACCGGGCGCGCGGCCCGGTGCCCGCCACGGCCCGGCATCCGGCGACCGTGCTCTGGTCCGACCTGGACGAGGCCGCCGGCGACGTCCCGCACTGGATCGTCTACGTGGAGCCGCTGACCCCGGACGCAGCGCCGCCGCCCGGCGTGCGCGCCTGGCCCGCCCCCGGAGAGGTGCTGCTGTCGCCCGCGCTGGCGGCGGCCGGCGACGGCGTCCGGGAGCGCTACGGCCGGTACGCGGGGACGATCGGCGCGGCGGGCCTCGCCTCGCCCGCCGAGCGGCTCGCCTACGTGCGCCCCCGGCACCCGCCGGCGGGTGCCGAGCGCCGCTCGTGGGACGCCGCAGCCGGGTTCGGCCGGGCCTACGGCCTCGGCGAGGCCCAGGACCCCGAGCCGCTGCCGATGCTGCTGCTCGCCCTCGGCGGCCTCGCCGGGGTGCCGGCGCTGGCGCTGGCGACCGTCGCGGCGCGCTGCGGCTCGGCCACCCGCGACCGCCGCACCGACCTGCTGCGCGCGCTCGGCGCGCGGCGCCGGCACCGGGCGCTGATCGACGTCGGGGAGGCCGCGCCGCCCGTGCTCGCCGGGACCGCCCTCGGCCTGCCGCCGGTCGCGACGGCGCTGGCGGTCCCGGTCCGGCTGCCGATCACCGGCTACGTCCTCGCCCCCGGCGACCTGCGGGCGGCGTGGCCGCTGCTCGCCGCCGCCGTCGCGGCCGCCCCCGCGCTGCTGCTCGCCCTCGTCGTCGCGCTCGCCCCGGCGGCGCCCGGCGGCGGCACCCGCCCGCGACGGTTCGCCGAGCGGGTGCCGCGCCGCCGCCTCGCGGCGTGCGGCGCCGCGTTCGCGGCGGTCGCCGGCAGCCAGTACCTCGGCGGCCGCACCGGGCTCGTCGTGTTCTCGCTCGGCACGCTCGGCCTGTGGGCCGCCGCGCCCTCGCTCGGCGCGATGCTGAGCGGCCGCCTCGGCCGGTCCCTCGCCCGGCTCGGCCGCCGCGCCGGACCGCCCGGCCTGCTGATCGGCGGCCGCTGGACGGCCGCGCACCCCGGCGTCGTCGTCCGCCTCGCCGCCGCGACCGCCATCGGGCTCGGCCTGATCGTGCAGCTCCAGGTGTGGACCAGCCGGCTGAACGACGAGGCGGCGGCCGCGCACGCCACCCGGGACCGCATCGGCGCCGCCGTCCTCACCGTGGACGCCGGCGCCTTCGACCCGGCCGCCGTCCGCGCCTTCACCGCCCGGCTGCCCGCGGGCTCGCGCGTGCTCACGCTCACCGAGGGCGGGACCGGCCCGGACGTGATCGCCGGCGGCTGCGCCGACCTTCGCCGCGCGCTGCGGCTGCCCTGCACGGCCGCGCCCGCCGCGCTGCCGTTGGACGGCGACCCCCGTGTCCAGGAACTGCGGAAATGGTACGGCGAGAACGGCATCGCCGCCCGGACGGCGCCCGCGCGCGCCCGGCCGCCGGACGCGCTGCTGGTCGTCGCCGACCGGGCCGCGCCCGACCAGGAGCGGCGGGTCAAGCGCGCCGCGTTCGCCGCGCTGCCCGCGCCGCGCGTCCAGACGCTCGGCGAGACCTGGATCCTCGGCGTCGACCGCTACGTCCGCACGGGCCGCTGGCTGCTGCTGTTCGGCTCCTGCGGCCTCGCCCTGCTGCTCGCGGCCGCCGGGGTCGGGGCGGCGGCGGAGTTCCTGCGGTTCGGGCCCGCGCTCGCCCCCGTCGCCGTCCTCACCGGGCGGACGCGGGTCTTCCACGCCGTCGCCTGGTGGCACCTGTCGGTGCCGCTGCTGGTGACGACCCTCGTGGGCGGGGCGGTGACGGCCTGGGACGGCCTGCTGTTCGTGTCGGTCGTGCGCGACGGCCACCTGGACTGGGGCGTCCTCGCCGCCGCCATGGCCGGCTGCGCGGCGGCGGCGGTCGCGGTCGGGGCCGGCGGCGGGCTCGCCGCCGCGCGGGCGGCGCGGCGGTGGCGGCCGGTGGCGGACTGAGGCGGCAGGATGTGAGGATCGTCTCTTCGTGCGGGCGCGCGGGGGCGGGAGGGACCGAAGCGGACGCGGGTGGCGGGGCCGTCACCGTCCGCCTCATTCGCGACATGCGGGCGATGTGGTCCGACGAGACACGATCATCTGCTGGAATCTTCTCTTGTGCCGGCAGGGTCCTATCGTCTCGTGCGGCGCGCCGGAAACCTCAGCACCGCCGCGCCCGACCTCGACGAGCAGCAGCGCCGGGTCGTCGAGCACGGGGGCGGCCCGCTCCTCGTGCTGGCCGGGCCCGGGACCGGGAAGACGACCACGATCGTGGAGGCGGTCGTCGACCGCATCGAGAACCGCGGCACCGACCCCGAGCGCGTCCTCGTCCTGACGTTCAGCCGCAAGGCCGCCGAGGAGCTGCGGCACCGCATCACCGGGCGGCTGCGCCGCACCACCCGCTCGCCGCTGGCGATGACGTTCCACAGCTACGCCTACGCGCTGCTCCGCCGCGACGCGGTGCTGAACGAGGAGTTCGCGCCGCGCCTGCTGTCCAGCCCCGAGCAGCTCCTGGAGGTGCGGCGGCTGCTGGAGGGCGAGCTGGCGGACGGCGCGCAGGGCTGGCCCGTCCGGCTGCACGCGGCGATGAACACCCGCGGCTTCGCCGAGGAGGTCCGCGACTTCATGATGCGCGCCGCCGAGCGTGGCCTCGGCGGGGAGCAGCTCGTGGACGCCGGGCGCCTGCGCGGCCGCGACGACTGGCTCGCCGTCGGCGGGTTCATGGACCGCTACGTCAGCCGGTTCGCGCTCGACCCGACGCCCATCTACGACTACGGCGAGCTGATCCGCATCGCCGCGCGGCTGCTCGCCGAGGACGAGGTCCGCATCCTGGAGCGCGACGCCTACGACGTGGTGTTCGTCGACGAGTACCAGGACACCGACCCCGCGCAGGAGGAGCTGCTCCGCCACCTGGCGGGCGACGGCCGCGACCTGGTCGCCGTCGGCGACCCCGACCAGTCGATCTACGGGTTCCGCGGCGCCGACGTGCGCGGGATCATGGACTTCCCGCGCCGCTTCCCGACCATCGACGGCGACCCCGCGCCCGTCGTCGCGCTCCGCACCGGCCGCCGGATGGGCCGCGAGATCCTCGCCGCCACCCGCCGCGTCGCCAAGCGCCTGCCCGCCGGGTCGGCGATCGCCGCCGAGCACCGCGCCCTGCTCACCGCCGACGACGCCGAGGACGGCGAGGTCCACGCGATCGTCGCCGACTCCGAGAGCCAGGAGGCCGCGCTCGTCGCCGACGAGCTGCGCCGCGCCCACCTGCTCGACGGCGTCCCCTGGTCGGACATGGCCGTCCTCGTGCGCAGCGCGACGCTCCAGGTGCCGCCGCTCCGCCGCGCCCTGTCGCAGGCGGGCGTGCCCGTCGTCGTCGCGGGCGACGAGGTGCCGCTCATCGGCGAGCCCGCCGTCCGCCCCGTCCTGGTGCTGCTGCGCGCGGCGCTGAAGAAGGCGTTCCTGGACGCCGAGGTCGCCGAGGAGCTGCTCACCGGCCCGCTCGGCGGCGCCGACGCGCTCGCGATGCGCCGCCTCAAGCGCGCCCTGCGCGACCTGGAGGAGCTGTCGGGCGGCGACCGGCCGCTGCACGAGCTGATGGTCGCCGCGCTGGAGGACGCCCGCGAGCTCATCGCCGTCCACGAGAAGGTCCGCGCGCCCGCCGAGCGCGTCGCCCACCTCATCAAGACCGCCCGCGACACCGCGGCGGGCGGCGGCTCGGCCGAGGACGTCCTGTGGGCGGTCTGGCAGGAGTCCGGCCTCGCCGACCACCTGCTGGAGCGCAGCGCCCGCGGCGGCACGCGCGGCACCACCGCCGACCGCGACCTGGACGCCGTCGTGGCGCTGTTCGACCACGCCGCCCGGTTCGTCGACCGGCTCCCGCAGGCCGGTCCCGAGCTGTTCGTGGAGGACCTGGCCGCCCAGGAGATCGCCGCGACGACCCTCGCCGAGCACGCCCCCGAGGGCGACGCCGTCAAGATCATGACGGCGCACCGGGCGAAGGGCCTGGAGTGGGAGGTGGTCGTCCTCGCCGGCGTGCAGGAGGGCATCTGGCCCGACCAGCGCCTGCGCGGCTCGCTGCTCGGCGTCGCCGACCTCATCGAGTACGCCGCCGGCAGCGACCTGCCCGGCGAGGAGGGCGAGGGCGCCGCCGGATGGGCGCTCGCCGCCAAGGCGATGGACGAGGAGCGCCGCCTGTTCTACGTCGCGGCGACCCGCGCCCGCCGCCGCCTCGTCGTCACCGCGATCGGCGGCGACGACACCGAGGAGCGCCCGTCGCGGTTCCTGAGCGAGCTCGTCCCCGGCGCGCTGGAGCAGTCGCAGCTCGACGTGAAGACGCGCTGGCTGTCGCTGTCGTCGCTGGTCGCCGACCTGCGCGCGACCGCCACCGACCCGGCGCGCCCGCTGCCGATGCGGCGCGCCGCCGCCGGGCACCTCGCCCGCCTCGCCCGCGCCGGCGTCCGCGGCGCCCGCCCCGAGAACTGGTACGCCATCACCGCGCTGTCGGACACCGGCCCGGCGTTCGACGAGGACGAGACGATCTCCATCTCGCCGTCGCAGGTGGAGACGTTCACCACCTGCGGCCTGCGCTGGCTGCTGACGTCCGCCGTCGGCGCGCAGGAGGGCGGCCCGAACGAGTTCGCCACTATGGGCAAGGTCGTGCACGCCGTCGCCGAGATGGCGGGCGCCGACGCCTCGGTCACCGAGGTCGACGTCGCCGGCCGCCTCGACGAGATCTGGAACGACCTGGACTTCCGCGCCGCCTGGTACTCC
The DNA here is from genome assembly GCF_019458805.1 of Actinomadura parmotrematis. Classification (GTDB taxonomy): domain Bacteria; phylum Actinomycetota; class Actinomycetes; order Streptosporangiales; family Streptosporangiaceae; genus Spirillospora; species Spirillospora parmotrematis. The sequence goes on along the minus strand of NZ_JAIBOA010000002.1, from coordinate 5,250 downwards.
GAGAAGCAGCGCGAGCAGGCCGCCGTCATGGTCGACAAGTTCCTCGCCTGGCACCGCGACAACCCCAACGAGATCGTCGCGCTGGAGGAGTCGTTCAAGGTCGACCTCGGCCGCGTCGTCATCAAGGGCCGCATCGACCGGGCCGAGCGCGACGCCGAGGGCCGCGCCGTCATCATCGACATCAAGACCTCCAACCAGCCGGTCGCGCCCGGCGACATCGCCCGCAACCCCCAGCTCGGCGTCTACCAGTACGCCGTCATGCTCGGCGCGTTCGAGCGGCACGGCCTGCTGGAGCCCGGCGGCGCCAAGCTCATCCAGGTCGGCAAGGCGTCCTACACCGGTAAGGTGCGCGAGCAGGAGCAGCGGCCGGTGTCGGAGGACCCCGACCCCGAGTGGCCGAAGAAGCTCGTCGAGATCGTCGCGACCGGCATGGCCGGCGAGGTCTTCCAGGCGCGCGCCAACGAGAAGTGTCGGAGCTGCCCGGTACGGTCCTGCTGTCCGGTCCAGGACGAGGGCGGCATGACGGGGGGGTTTTGATCACACCGGGCGAGCTCGCCGCGCTGCTGGAGATCCCGCCGCCGACCGACGAGCAGGCCCGCGTGATCGAGGCGCCGCTCGCGCCGATGGCGGTCATCGCCGGGGCCGGGTCCGGCAAGAGCGAGACGATGGCCGCCCGCGTCGTCTGGCTCGTCGCCAACGGCTTCGTGCGGCCCGAGCGCGTCCTCGGCCTCACCTTCACCCGCAAGGCCGCCGCCGAGCTCGGCGTCCGCGTCCGCCGCCGCCTCGACACGCTGCGCGAGGCGCTGCCCGCCGCCGACCTGGAGCGCCTCGGCGGCGAGCAGATCTTCGACGGCGAGCCGATGGTGTCGACCTACCACTCCTACGCCGCCCGCCTGTTCGGCGACCACGCCCTGCGCGAGGGCCTGGAGCCCACCATGCGGCTCATCTCCCCGGCGGTCGCCTGGCAGATCTGCTCGCGGGTGGTGGACGCCTACGACGGCCCGATGGACCACGTCGAGTGGTCGCCCGACACCGTCACCAAGGCCGTCATGGACCTCGCCGGCGACCTGTCGGAGCACCTGCGCTCCACCGACGACGTGCACCGCGTCGGCGACTGGCTGGCGGAGCGCCTCGCCGCCGTCGCCAAGCCGCTGAAAGCCCAGCGCGACATCCTCGCCCGGCACGCCGTCCGCATGGAGCTGATGCCGCTGGTCATCGCCTACCACGCGGCCAAGCGCAACCGCGAGGTCGTCGACCACGGCGACCAGATGGCGCTCGCCGCCCGCATCGCCTACAACCACCCGCAGGTCGGCATGATCGAGCGGTCCCGGTTCTCGGTGGTGCTGCTCGACGAGTACCAGGACACCAGCCAGGCGCAGCTCGTCCTGCTGCGGTCGCTGTTCGGCGGCGGGCACCCGGTGACGGCCGTCGGCGACCCGTGCCAGTCCATCTACGGGTGGCGCGGCGCGAGCGCCGGCAACCTGCGCCGCTTCGCCCACGACTTCCCCCTCCAGGGCCCGAACGCCGCCGGGCACCCGACGCCCGCGCCGATCCGCCAGCTCAGCCGCAGCTTCCGCAACGGGGAGCGGATCCTCGACACCGCCGCCCGCATCCAGGGCGTGCTGCGCGCCGAGACCAGGGAGGTGCCCGTCCTCGTCCCCGGCGCCGGCCGCGAGGCGCGCGGCCGCGTCGAGGCGGTGCTGCTGCCCACCGTCCGGGACGAGGCCGAGTGGATCGCCGACCGGATCGTCGCGCTGATGGCGGGCGACCCGGCCGTCGCGCCCGACGGCGGCCCCCAGTCCGAGCCGCTCCGCTACGCCGACATCGCCGTGCTGGCCCGCAAGCGCTCGCAGTTCCCGCTGATCCGCCGCGAGCTGGAGGCGCGCGACATCCCCGTCGAGGTCGTCGGCCTCGGCGGTCTGCTCACCACGCCCGAGGTGCAGGACGTCGTCGCGACGCTGCGCGTCATGCACGACCCGACGTCCGGGGCGTCGCTCGCCCGCATCCTCACCGGGCCGCGCTGGCGGCTCGGCCCCCGCGACCTCGTCGCGCTCGGCCGCCGCGCCCGCGCGCTCGCCCAGGAGTCCGCCCGCGACGTCACCCCGCCCGAGGGCGCGGGCGTCCCCGGCCCGGACGACCCCGCGCCCGGCGGCGACCCCCTCACCCAGCTCGTCGCCGAGCTGAACCAGGAGACCGGCAGCCTCGTCGACGCCCTGGACGACCTCGGCGACCCGGCCGCGTTCTCGCCCGAGGGGTACGGCCGGCTCCGCCGCCTCCGCGACGAGCTGCGCGGCCTGCGCACCCAGGTCGGGCTGCCGCTGCCCGACCTCGTCAACGAGGTCGAGCGGGCCCTCGGCCTGGACATCGAGGTCGCCGCGCGCTCCGGCCTCGACCCCGTCACCGCCCGCGCGGACCTCGACGCGTTCATCGACGCCGCGTCCGACTTCGCCGGCGACGCCGAGGAGGCCACCCTCGGCGCGTTCCTGGCCTACCTGAAGGCCGCCGAGAGCGAGGAGTTCGGCCTGGCCGCCGGGCGCGTCGGCGACAGCGACAGCGTCAAGCTGCTCACCGTGCACGCCTCCAAGGGCCTGGAGTGGCCGGTGGTGTTCGTGCCGGGCCTGTCCTATACGCCGATGCGCAACGGCGGTCCCGCCAAGGGCTCGATCTTCCCGTCGCCGCCGCAGAACGCCACCCGCTGGACGGCGAACCCGCGCGTCCTGCCGTTCATGCTGCGCGGCGACCACGTCGACCTGCCCCGCCTCGCCGGCCTGGAGAAGGACGACCTCGCCGCGTTCGACGCCGCCTGCGCCGACCGCGAGCTGCTGGAGGAGCGGCGCCTCGCCTACGTCGCCGTCACCCGCGCGTCCGCGCTGCTCGCCGTCACCGGCTACTGGTGGGGCGCGTCGGGGCGCGCCCTCGGCCCGTCGCCGTTCCTCACCGAGGCCCGCGAGACCTGCCTGGCGGGCGCGGGCCGCGTCCGCCAGTGGGCCGACCCGCCCGGCGAGGACGAGCCCAACCCGCTGCTCGCCGCCGACGAGGAGGCGCAGTGGCCCGCGCCGCCCGGCGCGCACGGCCGCGACGCGGGCGCCCGCGCCCGCTACGAGGCGACCGTCGAGGCCGCCCGCATGGTCGACGACGCCATGACGGGCCGCCCTCGCCCGTGGGCGGGCCACGAGGGGTTGCAGCAGCCCGACCGGGCCCGCATGTCGGCGTGGGCGCGCGACGTCGAGCTGCTCCTCGCCGAGCGCGACCGGGGGCGCGGCGGCGACGGCCTCACCGTCGAGCTGCCCCCCAACATCACGGTGTCGTCGCTGGTCACGCTGTCGAAGGACCCGGCGGCGCTGGCCCGCCAGATCCGCCGCCCGATGCCGCACCCGCCGTCCCCTTACACCCGGCGCGGCACCGCCTTCCACGCCTGGCTGGAGTCGCGCTGGGGGCAGCAGCGGCTCCTCGACCCCGACGAGCTGCCCGGCGCCGCCGACGAGGGCGCCGACGGCGAGGCCGAGCTGCTCGCCCTCCAGCAGCGGTTCGAGGAGTCGGAGTGGGCGGCGCGCGAGCCCGTCGACTTCGAGGTCCCCTTCGAGACGATCATCGGGGACCGGCTCGTGCGCGGCCGCATGGACGCGGTGTTCCGCACCTCCGACGGCGGCTACGAGGTCGTCGACTGGAAGACCGGCTCGCCGCCCCCGGCCTCGGAGGCCGCGCACATCGGCGTCCAGCTCGCCGCCTACCGGCTCGCCTGGGCGGGCCTCGCGGGCGTCCCGGTCGAGCAGGTCAGCGCCGCGTTCCACTACGTGCGCGCCAACGCCACCATCCGCCCCGCCGACCTCCTCGACGCCGCCGGCCTCGCCGCCCTCCTGGACACGGTGCCCGCAGGCTAGGTGATTCGGACCACGGGCCACTGGTCACCGCCACGCGTTTCGTGGATGATCCCGGACAACCCCTGTCAGCTCTCGGCACACGGAGGCGGCGTGACGGCGACCCACGGCGAGAAGATCGTGCAGGAGTTCTCCAAGCAGGCGGCCACGTTCGCCGACCCCCGCGTGAACGTCGGGTTCACCCGCCACCTCGACCGGCTCGTCCGGTTCATGGATCCCGAGCTGGACCTCGACGACGTCGTCCTGGAGGTCGCCGCCGGCACCGCCCTCGTCGCCCGCGCCCTCGCGCACCGCGTCCGGCACGTCACCGCCCTCGACCTCACCCCGGCGATGCTCGCGCAGGGCAAGCGGGAGGCCGACGCCGCCGGCCTCACCAACCTGACGTTCACCCTCGGCGACGCCGCCGCGCTGCCCTACCTGGACCGCTCGTTCACCCTCGCCGTCACCCGCTTCTCCCTGCACCAGGTCGCCGACCCGGCCGCGGTCGTCCGCGAGATGGCGCGGGTATGCCGGCCGGGCGCGGCGCTCATCGTCGCCGACATCGTCCGCCCCGAGGGCCTGGACGCCGACCCCGACGCCATCGAACGCCTGCGCGACCCGTCCCACAACACCCTCCTCACGGCCGCGCAGATCACCGACCTGCTCGCGTCCGCCGGCGCTGAGGTCAAGCGCACCGACACCTTCGACTTCGTCCGTCCAGTGGAGCCCTGGCTCGCCCTGTCCCACACGCCTTCCGGCTCCGCCGACCGCATCCGCGAGGCTCTGTCGGCCGAGGCCGACGGCGGCCCGGCGACCGGCATGCGCGCGACGCGCCAGGACGGCGAACTCCACTTCACCCACACGAACGCCTTCTTCCAGGCGATCGTCGGGTAAGCCGGGCACCTTTTTTCGATCAGACGTTCGCCGAAGATCGCTCAGGTGTTCTAAGGTTCCGAACATGAGTTCCAGGGACGCCTCCGGACGCGAACCGGCCGCCCTCGCCATGCGCATCGGCGTCGTCGCCGCCGAGGCCGCCCTGGCGACCTTCGCCCGCAACCTCGACCTGGACGACCTCGCGAGCGGCGACGTCGACTTCCAGGGCGCCATCTCGCCGTCCGAATGGCCCGTCTTCTCCCTGGTCATCGACACCCTCGCCGAGGCGTCCCCGGGCGACGACCGCCCCCTGGACGAGCGCCGCGCCGACGCCCTGAACGACCTCGCCCGCATCTGCCTCGCCGCCAAACAACGCGCCACCGCCGTAGCCTGACACCCTCACCCCGGCCGCTTGCACCCCGCACCAGCCACCCACAACCCCCAACGGCCCCGGCCCCCAGCGCCCCCGGCTCCCAACGCCCCCGGCCCCCAGCCCCCCCCGCCCCCCCCCCCCCCCCCC
>NZ_JAIBOA010000019.1 GCF_019458805.1 Actinomadura parmotrematis | reverse complement strand
GGGGCCCCCCCCCCCCCCCCCCCCCCCCCCCCCCCCCCCCCCCCCCCCCCCCCCCCCCCCCCCCCCCCCCCCCCCCCCCCCCCCCCCCCCCCCCCCCCCCCCCCCCCCCCCGCCGCTCCCGCTCTCCCGCCCCGCCCCTTCCCCGTCCGCACCGTCCAAGGAGAACCCCTCATGTCCCGGCGTCTAGGTGCCCTGGCGATCACGGCCGGCCTCGCCGTGGCCGTCACCGGCTGCTCCGGCGGAAAGGTCCGCCCGGCGGCGTCCGCGCGGACCGCGTCCTTCGTCTACTCCTTCAACCTCAACGTCGTCACCGACTGGGACCCCGCGACCTCCTACTCCAACGAGATCATCGCGATGCAGAACGTCTACGAGTCGCTGACCAGGTACGACAGCGCGAGCAGGACGGTGAAGCCGCGCCTCGCCGAGAAGTGGACCAGGTCCGCCGACGGCAAGGTGTGGACGTTCACGCTGCGCGACGGCGTGAAGTTCCACACCGGCACCGCGCTGACGTCCGCGGCCGCCAAGAAGGCGATCGAGCGGACCGTCGCGGGCAAGGGCGGCGCCGCCTACATCTGGGATCCGGTCAAGACCATCGAGACGCCGGACCCGCGGACGCTCGTGTTCAAGCTCAAGTACGCCGCACCGCTCGACCTGATCTCGGCCGCCGACTACGGCGCCTACATCTACGACACCGCCGCGCCCGGCGGCGGCGACCTGAAGAAGTACCTCGGGCAGGGCCACGACACCGGCAGCGGCCCCTACACCGTCGCCCAGTGGAACAAGGGCCAGGAGGCCGAGGTCCGGCTCGGCCAGTTCAAGGGCTACTGGGGCGGCTGGAGCGGAGCGCACTACACCGGCGTGGAGTTCCGCGACACCCCGCAGGTCACCACCGCCTGGCAGCAGCTGCGGGCCCGCGACGTCACCTACGTGCACCGCCTCAACCCGCAGCTGTTCGCGCAGGCCAAGAGCACCGGCGGCATCGGCACGCAGGCGACGCCGTCCTTCCAGAACCTGCTCGCGTTCTTCAACACCGCCGCCGGGCCGCTCAAGGACGTCGCCCTCCGCAAGGCCGTGCAGAACGCCATCGACTACGACGGCCTCGTGGCGGCGCTGAAGGGGTCGGGCACCATCGCGAGCGGCATCGTCCCGAACGGGCTGGTCGGCGCCACCACGTCGCTGGCGCTGCACCAGAACACCGCCGAGGCGAAGCGGCTGCTGAACCAGGCCGGGTACGGGCCGGGCAAGAAGTCCCTGACGCTGTCGCTCACCTACGCCCAGGGCGACGACGACCAGCAGACGTTCGTCACGCTGCTCAGCTCGGCGCTCAAGCAGCTCAACGTCACCCTGCGCGCCAAGCCGATGCAGTGGGACGCCCAGTGGGACCAGGCCAAGAACCGCGACGCGGCCGAGCGCCAGGACATCTTCGTCATGTACTGGTACCCCGACTACCCCGACGCCTACAGCTGGTTCACCAACCTGTTCCGCTCCGCCGACCCGGTCAACTTCAACCTGACCTACCTAGACGACCCCGGCGTGGACAAGCGGATCGACGCGCTGCCGCAGCTCACCGCCACCTACCGGACCTCGGCCCAGCAGGCGTACGAGGACCTGCAGCGCGAGCTGGTCGTCGACAAGGCCGTCGTCGCGCCGCTGTTCGTCCAGCAGTACCAGCGCGCGTTCGCCAAGGACGTCGGCGGCTACACCGACGACCCCGCCTACCCGAACGTCGTGTTCGCCTACGACGCGCGGCCCGCGTCCTAGCCATGGCCCGCTACCTGCTCCGGCGGCTGGCCCAGGCCGTCCTCGTGGTCGCCGGCGTCGTCGTGCTCACCTTCGTGGTGATGCGGCTCGTCCCCGGGGATCCGGCGGTCACCTACGCCGGTCCCCGGGCGACGGCGGCCCAGCTCGCGCAGGCGCGCACCGAGCTCGGCCTCGACCGGCCGCTGCCCGTCCAGCTGTGGGACTACCTCGCCTCGCTGGCGCGGGGCGACTGGGGGACGAGCCTGCGCACCAAGCAGCCCGTCCTGGACGACGTCGCCACGGCGTTCCCGGCCTCGCTGGAGCTGGTCGGCACGGCGGTGCTCGTCGCCGTGCTGGCCGGCCTCCCGCTCGGCCTGCTCGCCGCCCGCCGGGGCCGCGGCGGCGCCGACGCGACCGTCCGGATCTCCTCGATGCTGGCGGTGTCGGCGCCGGTGTTCCTGCTGGCGCTGCTCGCGCAGAACCTGCTCGCCACGAAGCTCGGCTGGCTGCCGGTCGCCGGGGAGTACGACCCGGAGCTCGACACGACGTCGCCGCTCACCCTGTTCACCAACGTCACCGCGGTGGACGCGCTGGTCACCGGCAACTGGGCGGTGCTCGGCAGCACGCTCCGCCACCTGGTGCTGCCCGCGCTGGCGATCGCCGCCTACCCGACGGGCGTCGTCGCGCAGATGACGCGGGCGGCGCTCCTGGAGGAGGCGGCGCAGAACCACGCGCGGCTGGAGCGGGCGCTCGGCTTCACCCGCTGGCAGGTGCTGACGCGGTTCTCGCTGCGGCCCGCGCTCGGGCCGGTGCTGGCGCTGCTCGCGCTGGTCTTCGCGTTCTCGCTGGTCAACGCCTTCCTCGTCGAGTCGATCTTCAACTGGCCGGGGCTCGGCCGGTACGCCGCGAACGCGATCCGCTCGTCCGACACGCCCGCGATCGCCGGCGTCACCCTCGCGGTCGCGCTCGCCTACGTCCTCGTCAACCTGCTGGTGGACCTCGCCCAGGCCGCCCTCGACCCCCGCGTGAGGATCGGATGACCGCCGTCGACACGCCCCCCGCCGCGGTGCGGCACCGCGCGGCGGCGACGCACCGCCTGCTGCGCGCCGCCCGCGGCGATCTCCTGGCCGCCGCGGGCGCGGCGGTGCTGCTGCTGATCGTGCTCGCCGCCCTCGCCGCGCCGCTGCTCGCCCCGCACCCCGGCGACGGCACCGACGCGACCCATCCGGCGCAGGCGCTGCTCGGGCCGGGCGGCGACCACCTGTTCGGCACCGACGGCGTCGGCCGGGACGTGCTCAGCCGGGTGCTGTACGGCGCCCGCACCTCGCTGACGATCGTGGTGTCGGTGCTCGCGGTGTCCGCGCTGATCGGGGTGGCGCTCGGCGCCGTCGCCGGGTACGCGGGCGGCCTCGTCCGCGACGCCATCATGCGGGTGACGGACGTGTTCCTGGCGTTCCCGGCGCTGCTGCTGTCGGTGGCGCTCGCGGTCGTCCTGCACCCGGGCGTGCAGGGCGCGATCATCGCGATCACCGCGTCGTGGTGGCCCTGGTACGCGCGGACGAGCGCGGTCACCGCCGCCGCGATCCGGTCGCGCGGCTTCGTCGACGCGGCCCGCTGCCTCGGCGTGCCGCACGCCCGCATCCTGCTGCGGCACGTGCTGCCGAACTCGCTGACGCCGGTGCTGGTGCAGCTGTCCCTGGACGCCGGCGGCATCATCCTGACGGCCGCCGCGCTGTCGTTCCTCGGGCTCGGCCCGCAGGAGCCGACCGCCGAGTGGGGGCTGATGGTCCAGCAGGGGCAGAGCCTGCTCACCACCGACTGGTGGGTGGTCGCCTTCCCCGGCCTCGCCATCGTCGTCACCGCGTTCTGCTTCAACGTCCTCGGCGAGGGGCTGCGCGCCGTCCTGGACCCGCGGCGGGAGGCCGCCCGATGAGCCCGCTGATCACCATCGAGGACCTGCGGGTCCGGGCCGGCGACCGGCTGCTCGTCGCGCTGGACGCCCTGGAGGTCGGGCCCGGCGAGTGCGTCGCGCTCGTCGGCGAGAGCGGCTCGGGCAAGACCACGGTGCTGAACGCGATGCTCGGCCTCACCGGCGGGCTGCGGGTCAGCGGCCGCGTCGTCGTCGGCGGCGTCGACGTCGTCGGGGCGGACGAGCGGGCGCTCGGCCGCGTCCGCGGCTCCGCCGCCGCGCTGATCAGCCAGAGCCCGCAGGACTCCCTGAACCCCACGATGCGGCTCGGCACGCTGCTGAGGCGCGTCCTCGCCCGGCACGGCGTGCGCGGCGCCGAGGCGCGCGAGCGCACCGCCGACGCGCTGCGCAGCGTCCTGCTCGACCCCGGCCTGCTCCGCCGCTACCCGCACCAGGTCTCCGGCGGCCAGGCGCAGCGGTTCGCCATCGCGACGGCCGTCGCGCTCCGCGCCGGCGTGCTCCTCGCCGACGAGCCGACGAGCGCCCTCGACGTCACCGTGCAGGCCTCGGTGCTCGACCTGCTGGCGCGGCTGCGGCGCGAGCAGGGCGTCGCGCTGGTGTTCGTCTCGCACGACCTCGCCGTCGTGTCGGGCATCGCCGACCGCGTCGTCGTCCTGCGGGACGGGCGGGTCGTCGAGGCCGGGCCCGCCGCCGGCGTCCTCGGCGCCCCCGCCTCCGCCTACACCCGGGAGCTGCTCGACGCGGTCCCGACGATCGGGAAGTGACCATGCTCAGTGCGGACCGTCTCACCCTCGGCTACGGGCGGCACCGGGTCGTCCACGACGTGTCGCTGGACGTGGCGCCGGACGCGGGCGGCGTCGCCGTCATCGGCGAGAGCGGCTCGGGCAAGACCACCATCGCCCGCGCGCTGCTCGGCCTCGTCGAGCCCGTGCGCGGGCGCGCCCTGTTCGAGGGCGCCGACATCGCCCGGCTGGACCGCGCCGGCCGCGCCCGCTACCGCGCCGCCGTGCAGCCGGTGTTCCAGGACGGCGGCGAGGCCCTCGACCCGCGGATGCGCGTCGGCGCGTCGATCGAGGAGGCGCTGCGGATGCGCCGCGGGGACGGCCCGACGGTCGCCGAGCTGCTCGCCGGTGTCGGGCTGGACCCGGGGCTGGCCGGCCGGCGGCCGCACCTGCTGTCGGGCGGGCAGCGGCAGCGCGTCGTCATCGCCCGCGCCCTGGCGGTCGACCCGCGGCTGCTCGTCCTGGACGAGCCGACGAGCGCCCTCGACGTCACCGTGCAGGCCCGCGTCCTGCGGCTGCTCGCCGGCCTGCGCGCCGAGCGCGGCCTCGGCCTCCTGCTGATCACCCACGACCTCGCCGTCGTGGCCGGGCTGTGCGCGACGGTGCACGTGCTGTTCGCCGGGCGGGTGGTGGAGTCCGGGCCGGTCGCGGCCGTGCTCGGGAGCCCCGCGCACCCCTACACGCGGGCGCTGCGCGAGGCCGTCCCGCGGCTCGGCGCCGTCCACCGCCCCGCCGGCCGCCCGGACGCCCCGCCCGCCGCGGACGGCTGCCCGTACCGGAGCCGCTGCCCCCTCGCCGTCGACCGCTGCGCCACCGAGCCGCCCGCCCTGGAGGCCGTCGACGGCGACCGCCGCGCCGCCTGCCACCGCGCCGGCGAGCCCGGCTGACGGCCTCAGCCGCCGCCGAAGCGGATGATCAGCGAGGCGTGGACGGTCTCGTCGCCCTCGGCCGCGTAGATGTGCGGGACGTCGGCCGTCCAGCTCGCGTGGCCGCCCGCGGGGACGGTGAACGGCTCCGTCGCCGGACCGACGCGGGCGGTCCCGGCGAAGACGGTCAGGTGCTCGCGGACGCCGGCGGGGTGCGCGGGCGACGTCTGCGGGGGGCCGGGGCGGATCGTCAGCCGGTACAGCTCGGTGATGGCGGCGCCGTCGGTGAAGCTCTCCAGCAGCGTCGCCGACGCCGCCGCCCCGTGGACGGGCTCGACGCGCGGGATCCGGCCGCCCGGCTCGGTGAGCACCGCCGCGAGCGGCACCCCGAGCTGCCCGACGACCGCGTAGAGGGTCTCCAGCGTCGGGTTGCGGGTGCCCGCCTCCAGGCCGGACAGCGTCGCCTTGCCCACCCCGGCCCGGTGCGCCAGCTCCGACAGCGACAGGCCGCGCTCGGCGCGCAGCCGCCGGACCCGGCCCCCCACCTCGGCGGCGAAGGCGGACGTGCTCTCCCTCGGCATCCGCCCAGTATCCCGCCTCCCGCGATGACCGCCCGGCCACCGTCCGTCGAGATGCGGCGTGCTGGGCGCTTTCGATCTTCAAAGTGCCCAGCACGCCGCATCTCGTCCCGGTCCGGGTAGGCTTCGTTCCGTTTACGGAACACACTCCCCCGGAGGTCCTGGTGCGCGAGCGGGACGGCGAAGCGACGATGGCGCCGGAGCGGCCCAGAACGGGCGGCGGGGCGGGGTGGCGGCAACCCGTGACGACCGGGCTGGCGCTCGCGATGGTGGGCTTCACCAGCTCGTTCGCGGTGGTGCTGGCGGGCCTCCGCGCGGCCGGGGCGAGCCCCGCCCAGGCCGCGTCCGGGCTGCTCGCCCTCTGCGCGGCGACCGGCCTCACCGCGATCTACCTGGGACTGCGCCACCGGATGCCGCTCAGCATCGCCTGGTCGACGCCCGGCGCGGCGCTGCTCGTCTCGATGGGACCGCAGCACGTCCGGTTCGGCACGGCCGTGGCGGCGTTCCTCGTCACCGGCGCGCTGCTGGCCGCGACCGGCCTGTCGGCGCGGGCCACCCGCCTCCTGGAGGCGGTCCCGGCGCCGCTCGCGGCCGCCATGCTGGCCGGGATCCTGCTGCCGATCTGCGCGGCGCCCGTCCAGGCCGTCGTGCGGTTCCCCGCGCGGGCCGCGCCCATCGTGATCGTCTGGGCGGTGCTGTTCCGGTTCGCGCGCGGCTGGGCCGTCCCCGGGGCGCTGGCGGCGACGCTCGCCGTCGTCCTCGCCGGGCCGCACGGCGGGACGGGCGGCGCGGACCCGTGGCCCGCGCCCGTCCTCACCGCGCCCGACTTCACCGACGCGGCGACCGTCGCGGGCATCGCGCTGCCGCTGTTCCTCGTGACGATGGCGTCGCAGAACCTCGCCGGCATGAGCGTGCTCGCCGTGCACGGGTACCGGCCGCGGCTCCGGCCCGTCCTCGTCACGACGGGCGCCGCCACCCTCGCCGTCGCGCCGCTCGGCGGCCACGCGGTGAACCTCGCCGCCATCACCGCCGCCATGGCGGCCCGCCCGGACGCGCACCCCGACCCCGCGCGCCGCTGGATCGCCTCGGTCACCGGCGGCGCGGTCTACGTCGTGCTCGGCCTCGCGGCGGGCGCCGCCGTCGTGCTGACGTCGGCGGCGCCGCCGCTGCTCATCGAGAGCGTCGCCGGACTCGCGCTCGTCGGCACGCTCGGGTCGGCGCTGCACACCGCCGTCTCCGATCCGGGCGAGCGCGAGGCGGCCGTCGTCGCGTTCGCCGTGACGGTGTCGGGCATCGCGCCGTTCGGGATCGGCGGCGCCTTCTGGGGCCTGCTCGCCGGCCTCGCCTTCCGCCTCCTGCTGGCCCGCCGGTCGGAGGAATCTCCCAACGATCTAACCGCGCGAGGGCATGCGCTGCTCACTCCCGATAAGGAACCCAGGTGAGGGCCCCACCGGACCGCAGCACCGGGAGAGCGCATGGACGACATCCAGGCCGCGCCCCTCGCCGGTCCCGCCGTCGAACCGGGCGACGGGCGCTACCCCGCCCTCAGCCGCGGCTTCAACCGGCGCTGGATCTGGCCGTGGAAGGGAGGTGGCGCGGGTGTGCCTGGTGAGAACACGATCTGCGGGTGCGGGCGGAATGCGGTGAGCTCATCCGCGTCGTCGACGCCGCCGGGATCGCCGAGCTGGAAGCCGTCCTTCCGCTGCCCGAGCTCGTGACGTTCGGCTCCGCGCTTCTCTACCGGGACGTCTACGACGACCGGGGCGAGCTGGCCGGCGCCGTCAGGTTCGCTTCGGCCGACCTCGTCGATCAGGCCGCGGCCCTGGCCCGCGACCTCTACGAGCGCGGCGAGGAGCTGGACTCCTACTTCCACCGGGAGGTCGCTCCGCTTGCGCCTCCCCGGGAGAAACGGCCGCGGGTTGACCGGAGTCCCCGGCGACGAGCGCGGGCAGACGGTGTCCGGGCGCGCGGAGGAGGTCGTGCAGGCCCGCGACATCAGCGGTGGCGTGCACTTCCACCAGGCGGCCACGCGTCGCGTTCCCCGGCAGCTCCCCGGCGCGGCGCCCGATTCGTCGACCGCCGCGCCGAGCTGCGCGCGCTGGACGCGGTCCTCGACGCGGGCGGCCGCCCGCTCACGCTCGTCGTGGGAACGGCGGGAGCCGGCAAGACCACGCCGGCCCTGCGCTGGGCGCACCTCAACCGGGACCGGTTCCCCGACGGGCAGCTCTACGCCGACCTGCGCGGCTACGATCCCGGTCCGCCCGTCGCCCCGCAGCACGCTCTGGAGGGGTTCCCGGCCGCGCTCGGTGTCCCCCGGCGGAGATCCCCCGCGACACCGGCGGCAGGGCGGCCCTCTACCGTTCGCTGCTCCCCGGCACCCCGGAGACCCCGGTCCTCGCCACCAGCCGGGACCGGCTGTCGGGCCTGGTGGCTCGCGACGGCGCCCGCCGCCTGACCCTGGAGCTGCTCGACGAGCCGTCCGCGGTCGAGCTCCTCGCGATGGTCGCGGGCGGGCCCCGCCCCGCCCGGGACGAGGCCCGCCTCGCCGAGCTCGCCGGGCTGTGCGCCCGGTTGCCGTTGGCCCTGCGGGTCGCCGCCGGACGGGTGGCGCGCCGGCCGGGAACGCCGCTCGACGGGCTGATCGCCGAGCTGCGCGGCGAGATGACCCGCTGGGAGGCGCTCACCGCCGGCGCGGACGGGGACGGGGACGCCGTCCACACGGTCCTGTCCTGGTCCTGCCGCTCGCTGGCACCGGACGCGGCGCGCCTCTTCCGCGTCCTGGCCCTGCATCCCGGCCCCGCCCTGTCCGGCCCGGCCGCCGCCCATGGCGGCGACCGACCTCCGGGACGCCCGGCGGCGGCTGGATATGTTGGCGGGGGCGCACCTGCTCGAACAGCACGCCCACGACCGTTACCAGTTCCACGACCTGCGGCGGGGTTTCGCGATGGACCAGGCCCGGCGGGAGGAGGCTCCGCACACCAGGCGGGCCCTCTCCCGGCGCGTCCTCTTCTGGTACCTGCGCACGGCGGACCAGGCCCAGCACTGGAACAACCCCAACGAGGCCCGGGTGCCCCTCGCCCCGCCGCCTGGTACGACCTCGAACGCGGCAACCTCGCCACCGCGACCCGCGCCGCCGCCGCCGAGAACGGTTTCCCCGACATCGCGTGGCGCCTCGCCCTCGTCCTGCGCGCCATGCACATGCTGTTCAACCAGTTCGACGACTGGATCGCCTGCGCGGACCTCGGCCTCGACGCGGCCCGCCGGACCGGCGACCGTCCCGCGCAGGCCGAGCTGCTGGAGAGCCTCGGCATGGCGCACGCGCAGCGCCACGAGCTCGCCCTCAGCGCGGGCTACCACCAGAGCGCGCTCGAACTGCGCCGCGCCCTGGGCGACGCCACCGCCGAGGCGCTCTCCCTCAACGACCTCGGTCTGCTCAACCTGCGCATGCACCGGCTCGACACGGCCCTGGAGATGTTCGACCGGGCGCGCACCGTCCTCGACGGGACGGGCGGCACCGTCTGAGCGCCCGTCATCTCCACCGACCTCGCCGAAGTCCTCGTCGAGCTGCACCGGCACGACGAGGCCGAGCCACTGATCACCGCCGCGCTGGAGACCTTCCGCGAGCGCGGCGACGGCGGCGGGCAAGGCAACGCCCTCCGCCTCCTCAGCCGGGTCCACCGGGAGCAGGACGACGCCGCCGGCGCCCTGGAGACCGCCACCGCCGCCGTGGCGATCGCCGAGGAGCAGGGCAACCCCGCCCGGGAGGGCTACTGGCTGCTCGAACTCGGGCAGGCCCACCGCCTCACCGGGGACCTCGCCGCAGCGCTCGCCGCGTTCGAGCGCTCCGCGCGGATCCAGCACGGCATCGGCGACCGCGCCCGCGAGACCCTCGCCTGGCACCACGCCGCCGGCGTCCATCACGCCCTCGGCCGGCACGACGAGGCGATCGCCCTGCTGGAGCAGGCCGCCGGACTCTTCCGGTCCATCGACGCCCCCTGGCTGGAGGCGACCTCTCTGGCCGCTCTCGCGGACGTGCAGGCCGACGCGGACCGGCCCGACCTCGCGCAGCGGAGCGCCGCGGCGGCCCGGCGGCTGCTCGACGCCTTCACCGACCCGGCGGCGCGGGCGTTGAAGGAGCGTCTCGCCGCCCGCTCACAGCCGGGCCGTCCAGGTGCCGCCGCCGGCCCGGCGGCGGAGCTCGGCGAGGCGCGCCTCGTCCTCCTCGGCGAGCGCGGCGGCGGCCTCCACCTCGGCCGTCGGCGGCGGCGCGCCCGCCATCAGCCGCGCCCGCGCCGCGACCGCCTCGTCCAGCGTGTCGCGGACCTCGTCGCGGACCTGCCGCTCGATGACCCCGATCGACGCCGGGAGCATCCCGTGCAGCGCCATCGCGCCCGCGTACGCCTCCGCGACCTGCTCGTGCGCCGCCCGCAGCGCCTCGTCGGCGGGCATCATGCCGCCGTCCTGGAGGCGGACGTCGCTCGCGCACTGCCCGGCGATGCTGATGAGCGCGACGCGCAGGCGCGGGATGCCCTCGTCCAGCATCGTCTCCTCGTAGGCGGTCGCGACGAGCCCCGCCATGATCAGCGGCGTCGACCGGTACCCGAGCGGCCCTTCCCTCGTCATGCCGCCTCCCCGGGCAGCCCGGCGCGGATCAGCTCGGCCGCCGCCGCGACCTCGGTCGCGGGCGCGACGCGCCGCCCGTCCCGGACGTCCACGAACCACCACGCGCCGCCCCGCGCGTCCCCGGCCCCGCGCCTGCGCACGTACTCGCACCCGACCGTCACCGCCGCCCGATTCCGGCCCGCCGCGTCGAGGACGATGACGTTCACCACCGGCTTCCCGTCCCGCACCGAGAACGCCGTGACGAACCCCCGGACGCGCGCGACCGCACCGGCCAGGGACGTCAGGTAGGCCGTCCGCTCCCGGTTCGGCACGAACGCCGGCGGGAGGCGGCGGGTCCCGACGTCCGCCACCGGCGGCGCGGCCTGGGAGCCGGTACGTGACGTGGAGGCATGTCGTCCGCTCATGACCGTCCTCGAAAGTGAAGAATTTTTCTGGGCCTGCGGGGCCTATGGGGCCGGACTTCCAGAAGATCACCGAAAGTCGTGCCCTGACTCCGTATTGCACTTGAGTAGAGCAGTGGGCAAACTCCGAGAACAAGGTTTCCAGTGGCCTGCCGGCGCTGTATTCGCGCAGGTGGTGGGGCTGTTGCGAGCCGAACGAGCCGATGCTTTCATTTCGAGTGAAAGCCTCCCCCGGAATGAGGGATGCACGTGTCCGAGGTCCCGGTGAACTCGACCGTCCCGCGCCGCCAGCTCGGCCGGGAACTCCGCGCCCTGCGCAACAAGGCGCGCCTCACCGTGAAACTGGCCGCCCAGGAATTGGAGATCTCCGAGGCCAAGCTCTGGCGCATCGAGACCGGCCAGACCGCCCTCCGCAGCCACGACGTCGAGATCATGTGCCGCATCTACGGCGCCCCGCCCGATCTCGCGGACGCCTTGAAGGGCCTCGCGAAGGAGACCAAGGGGAAGGGTTGGTGGCACGCCTACGGGGACGTGATCCCGGGCGACTTCGACCTCTACATCGGGCTGGAGGGCGCCATGTCCTCGCTGGAGCAGTACTCGACCGAGCTGGTCCCCGGCCTGCTCCAGACCCCCGACTACGCCCGCGCGTTGATCCAGCTGCTCATCCCGGATCTGAGCGACGAGGAACTCGAAAGGCGTGTAGATCTACGCATCCAGCGCCAGACGCTTCTCACTCGATCCACCGCGCCACCCGAACTGAGGATCGCGCTCAACGAAGCCGTCATCCGCCGTCCGCTCGGTGGGCGGGCGGTGATGGCCGCTCAGCTCGACCACCTGGCCGCGATGAATGAACTCTCGAACGTGACGGTGCACGTCATCCCGTTCTCCAAAGAGGGGCATCAGGGACTCGGCACCGGTCCATTCAGCCTGATGCGCTTCCCGACCACGGCCAACGGCCGCGATCACGAACCGCCCGTCGTGTATGTGGAAGGCTTGACCGGAGCGCTTTATCTCGACAAGCCCCACGAGATCGGCCGGTACGCCGCAGCGTTCGACGCCATCAAAAACGTTGCCTTGTCCAGGATCAACAGCTCCTCGCTGTGCCTGGCGACCGCAAGGGAGATGAACGGATAAATGAGCGCTGACCTGTCACGCGCCATCTGGCGCAAGAGCAGCCGTAGCAACGCCGAGCGGGAGTGCGTGGAGGTCGCCCGCGTCCCGGCCGTCGTCGGCATCCGCGACAGCAAGGCTCCGGCCGCTGGCCACCTCGCACTCCCGCCCGCCGCCTTCGCGACCCTGCTCGCGCAGGTGAAGACGGGCGGCTTGGACCTGTAGGACGTGCGTGAGGCCGACAGGGATGCTCCCTGTCGGCCTCACGCGCCGCTCGCCCCTCCCGACAATCACGAAAAGACGACGACCGCGCCCGCAGGCGCCGTTCGAGGAGTGCTACGCCCCACCAACCGCGAGGAGACGACACCCGATGAACACCACCCCGACCCCTGCCACTTGGCGCAAGAGCAGCCACAGCAACACCGAACGCGAATGCGTCGAGCTGGCCGCCCTCGGCGGTGCCGTCGGCATCCGCGACAGCAAGGCCCCCGACGCCGGCACCCTCCTGCTCTCCCGCCGAGCCCTGGCCCGCCTCCTCACCACCGTCTGATCGGACCGCTCGGCGATGACCACCCGGTCGCCATCCGTTGAGATGCGGCGTGTTGGCCACTTTCGAGATCGAAAGTGGCCAACACGCCGCATCTCAACTGTGGACGACCACCCGGTCATGGACGGGCGGGCGACCGGACGGGGGTCAGGGGCTGCACAGGGCGTAGACGGTGAGGGTGATGTCGATGGGCGCTCCGGTGAAGGCGGTGATACTCCAGTGGTCGCCAACGGGGTAGGAAGAAGTGACGTAGGACAGGTAGCCCTTCTGAGTGCGGTAGCCGCCGCCGATCAGGTGGGTGCCGGCCGGGCAGTCCGGGCTGTCGAAGTCGGCGTCGTGTTCGGCGGTGCTGCGGAGCAGCGTGCCGTCGGCCGAAACCGTGACCGGTCGTACGCCCGGACCGGGCGGCCCGGCCGGACCCTGCGGCCCCCTCGGACCTCGCGGGCCGCGTGGACCCGGAGGCCCCTGGCAGCTCACCGTAATGAAGGTGATCTTGCCGCTGTCCTTGACCTTCCGGGTCACCACCTTCCGTCGGCACGAACGGGCGGCGGTGGCCGCGCCTCCGGTGCGCGCCGCACCGCGCACGGCTCCGCCACCTCCGACCGCCCTGGCCTCCCCGACCGTCCCGACCGCCTCGGTCGTCCCCGCCGTCCCTACCGTCTCCGCCGCCTTGACCGTCCCGGTCGCCCCGGCTGCCCTCGCTGCCCCAACTATCCTGGTAGCTCTCGCCGCCCCGGCCACCTCGACCGCCCCGGCTGCCCCGGCTGCTCCGGCTGCTCCGGTCGCCGCGGTGGCGGGCGGAGCGGCAATCGCCGCGGCGGAGGCGGCGAGGACGGCGGCGGAGATGATCACGGATCGCATGTCTTGGAGCCTCGCCCGATCATGCGGGCTCCACGCCCTCCGGACGGCCAAGGTTGGTTCATGCGCCCGCCCTTGGCCGACCCGAGGCGGGCAGGTGCGGCGCGACCATGACCGTCCTACCCTGCCCGGTCGATGACCGGCCGGTCAGATGGCGGAAGGCCGGTCATCCCACCCCCACAGAACCAACGCACTGCGAAGCCCAGGGAAGCCGACACTTACAGCAGCGTTAGGCGCTTGCCTGGCCTCACTCGACGGAGCGGGTCTCCTTGGCCTGTTCAAGGGCCTCGGCGATGGCGGTGAACTCGGTGAGGGCGGCCGTGAGGTCCTCGACGATCTCGCGGGCGATGACCTCCGGCGGCAGCAGGCTGTCAGCGTCCTCCAGGCTCGGATCCTTCAGCCAGGTGATGTCGAGGTTGACCTTGTCGCGCGCCATCAGCTCGTCGTAGCTGAACGGCTTGAACCGCTCGGACTCCTGGCGGCTCTCACGTGGCTCGCCAGGCCGGTAGCTGTCGACGAAGTCTTGCAGGTGCTCCCGGGTGAGCCGGTTCTGCTTGAGCGTGAAGTGCTGTCCGGTGCGGAAGTCGTACACCCACAGCTTCGACGTCCAGGGGGCTTCCGGCCGAGCGGGCTTCTTGTCGAAGAACAGCACGTTGGCCTTCACGCCGCCCGCGTAGAAGATGCCGGTGGGCAGCCGCAGCATGGTGTGAACGTCGAACTGCTTGAGCAGCCGCCGCCGGATCGTCTCGCCGGCCCCGCCCTCGAACAGCACGTTATCGGGCAGGACCACGGCCGCGCGGCCGGGGATGCCGAGCATGGAGGCGATGTGCTGGACGAAGTTGAGCTGCTTGTTCTTCGTCGTGACCCAGAAGTCCTGTCGGCTGTACTCGATGTCCTCCCGGCCGACGCGCCCGTCTTCGCCCACGATGGTGATGGACGACTTGCGCCCGAACGGCGGGTTGGCCAGCACAACGCTGGGATAGATGTTCGACGGCTCGGCGAGCGCGTCTCCCACCTGAATCAGCGACGGACCATTGGGCTTGCCGATCCCGTGCAACAGCATGTTCATCGCCGCCAGCCGGGCCGTGCCATCCACCAGCTCGAAACCTCGAATGCCCTCCCCCGCGAGCCGGTCGCGCTGCTCGGGAGTCATGTTCGCCCCGTGCTTGTCCTGGATGTAGTCATGCGCCGCCAGCAAGAAGCCGCCGGTCCCACAGGCCGGGTCACAAACGATGTCGTCAGGGCCTGGCTGGACGCAGTCCACCATGGCCGCGATCAGCTCGCGAGGCGTGAAGTACTGCCCGGCCCCGGACTTAACGTCCTCGGCACCCTTGGCTAGAAGCTCTTCGTAGGCGTCACCCTTGACGTCGACGCCCTGATTGGACCACTGCTGCCCATTGATCAGGTCGACGATCAGCCTCTTGAGCTTCGCCGGGTCCTGGATGCGGTTCTGCGCTTTGCGGAAGATGACGCCGAGCGTGTCCTTGCGCTGGCCGAACTCCCGCAGGACGTGGTTGTAGGTGTCTTCGAGCTCTTGGCCATCGGCATCAAGCAGCGATTGCCAGGCATCAGCGACCGGCTGGAGAGCTCGATCGGCAAAGATCCCGCGATTGGCGCGCTCATGCCCCATCTTCAGGAAGAGCAGGTACGTGAGCTGCTCGACGTAGTCGATCGTGGAGACACCGTCATCCCGCAGGACATCGCAGTAGTTCCACAGCTTCGCGACCAGCCGCCGCGTTTCCGGAGTGCTCACACCAACGTCTCTTCCTGCGGCGCCTGCTTACTCGTGCCCCGCCGTCCCCGTCGTGCCGAACCGTGCGCCGTCCGTTCAGCCTGGATGCGCTCCAGCAGGACGGACGCCGGCTCATCCGCCGGATCCTGCTCCACCAACCGCCCCGCGAAAGCTTCCGTCAGCAAAGATCGACGCATATGAAGAAAACGACGCTCCAAAGCCGCCAACATGCCAGAGAATCTTTCTATATCCCTGGCAGTCTCTGTAAATTTACGAATGATCTCGTCTTGAAGACTCCGTGAGGGCACTGGAACAGCGAGCATCCTGAGTTTTTCTTGCGGCAAATGTTTGATAGTCGTGCCGGTGAACATATGAGATGCACGACCATTCCTGATGGACTCCTCAAGCATTAGGGCAAGCCATTCAGAGGAAACCTTCCCACCAGGGCGAACTCGATGAAGGGCCTTTTGATAGGAGATATCATCACGATGGCCCGGCCATATAGCACAGCGCCCAGGCTCTCCACCTTCACAAACAAGGAGGTCGCCCTTTTGGAGGGAGAATTTCACACGCTGATCTTCCGACATCGGAACACTATCAACGTTGGAAAGATCAACTTTTCCCCACCGGACGTTCACATTCCGCAGATAGGGCGTCGACTTTCCTCTGTTATTTTTAGAGTCCAACATTTTACCAAGAGCCGTCGTGGCAATATGGCCGATAGGCAGCATTTCCGGATTGTCTCGCAGGGCTTGATAACGCAATTCTTGAAGCGCAGACCTGCGCAAAATGTGGATACGATCGCCAGTATTTGCTAGCAAATCAACAGCCCCATCCAAGAGGGATAGGTGATCTTCGAGAGCGGCGACGATGCGGTGTTGCTCAACGGTGGGCGGGACCGGAACAACTATCTCCTTCAAGGAGTTCTGGGAGATATTGCGCATCGAATCTTTGGTGCCGGTCGCCTTTCGCGATATTTCTTCTCGAATATCCGGCGAACTCAAAAGAAAAACGAGCCAACGATGGTCGACTGAGGCAGACGGAACCAAACGCAGGCTCTTGTCACTGAGGAGTAGCTTAGGGCGGCATTCGCCCACCAGCACCGCAGCTCCTACATAGGCTTCGGTGTTAGCCCTGCTGAGGAGAATATCGCCAGGCTTGATCTCGTTGGCGGGATCGATTTCGATGTCCGCCAGGACCGCCTTGTTCTCCTGCTCCTGAAACTTTCCCCAGGTCATCGCGCTGACCTTGATGATTCCCCACTCTTCCGGTCGAGCGGGGCGGCCTTCGCAGCGGAACGACTTGCCCGCCTCGATCCGTAGGAGCAGGTCGCCGAGCGGAGCCCAGGCCCAGCCGTCGGGGAGATCGGTCATGCAGTGAGGTCCCGGTTCAGGTCGTTGAGGACGGCCTCGGCCCTGGCGTCGCCGAAGGTGTGCAGGAAGCCGTCGATGCCGCCGCGGTCGGTGAAGGGGGGCTTGTCCAGCTCGGTGTGGTCGATGCCGGCCTGGGTGATGACCACGTCGCGGATGCGGTCCAGCCACCACCGCTGATCTGCGGTGAAATCGGCTCCGGCCTGCTGCTGCTTCACAAGCCAGGCAGCGTACCGCTCCTCCACGACACTACGGTGCGGTTTCGGTTCGGTGTCGAGGCCCAGCTCGAAACGGATCAGGCCGATGAGGTCGACCGGGCCGTGCTGGGTGCCGTGCTTGTCGGCGGCGAGGTTCAGCCGCTCGTAGGCGTCCCACAACCGCTGGGGCGTCCACTCGTACGGCGGGCGGGCGATGCGGGTCGCGAGCTCCTTGAGCTTGGCGTAGGCCTCGCGGCCCGGCCGGCCGCTGCGGTAGGCGGCCTCAATCGCGGCGATCTCGTCCTGGTGCTCCTCCAGGTAGGCGCGCCAGGACGTCACCACCTCCTGGGCGCGGAGCGCGGGGTCCTGGGCGGCGGCCTCGATGAGGGTGTCGCGGTTGACCTCGTCCCAGTACACGTCGTGGGCGCGGCGGATCTCCAGCAGGCGCTTGCACAGCTCGGCGTTCTCGGCGAGGGGCCGCACGGCTCGGACGATCAGGTCGTGAACGGCGGCCCGGCCCTGCGGGCCGCCGTCGCCGTACGCCTCCTGGAGTGCGTCGGGGTCGGCGCAGCTCGACACCGAGGCGATCACCTCGGTGAGGGGCCGGCCGGCCAGGTTCTCCAGCTCGGTCCGCTCCTCGGGGGTGATCTGCTTGTTGAGGCGGGCGAGGCGGCCGGCGAGGGTGGACGCCTCCTGCTCGTCGATCGTCAGGCTGCGGGCCTTGCGGAGCAGCTTCTCGAAGCTGATCTGCTTCTCGGTGTGCTGGACGAGCGGGGTGGCGTCCACGCGCGGGGAGTCGGTGACGCCCACGGCGTCGACGATGACGAAGCGGGTCTTCGCCGCGACGTCCGGGGTGACGCGCTGGAGCTCGGCCGGGTCGACCGTCCGGGAGCCCCGGCCCTTCATCTGCTCGAACAGCGCCCAGCTTTTCACCTCGTTGAGGAAGAACACGCACTCCAGCGGCCGGATGTCCGTCCCCGTCGCGATCATGTTGACGGTGACGGCGATCCGCAGGTCCGGGGAGTTGCGGAACTCCGCGATGAGCGCGTCGGGGTCGGCGGCCTTGTAGGTGATCTTCTTGCAGAAGTCGTTGCCCTTGCCGAACACGGTGCGGGCCATGGTCACGATCTCCTCGGCGTGGTTGTCGTCCACGGCGAAGATCAGCGTCTTGGGGACGTGCGTGCGGCCCGGGAAGATCTCGGTGAACAGCCGGTCCCGGAAGGTCTCCAGGACGAGCCGCAGCTGGCCCGTGCTGATCACCTTGCGGCCGAGCTGGGCGCCGGACCAGGCGAGGTCGTCGTCGAGCTCCTCGTAGCGGCGGCGGCGCGTCGGGCGGCTCATGATGGGCACCACGGTGCCCTGTTCGATGGTGGCGCCCTGCTCGGCGTGCTCGGTGCGGATGCGGTAGACGTCGAAGTCGACGTTGACGGCGTCGGCGACCGACTCGCGGTAGGTGTACTCGCTGACGAGGTTCTGGCCGAAGAACCCGAAGGTCTGCTTGACCGGCGTCGCGGTCAGCCCGACCAGGTGGGCGTCGAAGTACTCCAGCACCTGCCGCCACACGCCGTAGATCGACCGGTGGCACTCGTCCACGATGATCAGGTCGAAGCTCTCCGGCGGCAGGTCGGCGCTGTAGGCGACCTCGACGACGTCGCCGGCGTCGTAGCTGTCGTAGCGCTCGTCCTCGGTGTCGGGGTCCACCGGCTCGCCGCGGAGCCGCGCGTACAGCCGCTGCACGGTGGAGATGACGACCTTGGTGGACTCGTTCATGGCCGCGCCGCCGAGCCGCTCGACGTTGTAGAGCTCGGTGAACTTGCGGCCGTCGTCGGGGGTGACGAAGTTGTCGAACTCGGTGAACGCCTGCTTGCCGAGGTTGTTGCGGTCGACCAGGAACAGGATGCGCCGCGCCTTGGCGTACTTCAGCAGCCGGTACGCCTCGGTGACCGCCATGTAGGTCTTGCCCGCGCCGGTGGCCATCTGGATCAGGCTGCGCGGCTCGTCGCGGGTGAGGGACTCCTCCAGGCCGGTGACGGCGCGGGCCTGCGCCGCGCGCAGCCGCCGCGCGTCCAGCGGCGGCAGCGCGCGCAGGCGCCCGCGCAGCGTGGGGGCGCCGGGCTCGGCGTCCGCCTCGCGCATCCAGCGCGCCAGCGTCTCGGGCCGGTGGAAGGAGAACACCGCGCGGGCGCGCGGGGCCGGGTCGAGGGCGTTGGTGAAGTGCGTCTCGATCGCGGTGGTCTCGTAGCGGAACGGCAGCGGCATCCGCCAGGCGGCCACCTGCTGGGACGCCGTCAGCGCGTCGGCGTAGCGGGCCGACTGGGCCTCCACCGGAGTCAGGATGACGCCCTCGCGCTTGGCCTCGATCACCCCGACGATCTTCCGGTCGACGTACAGCAGGTAGTCGGCCACGCCCCTGGCCGTCCCCACCTCCCGCACGGCCACCCCATCGGCGGCGAACAGGTTGATGTCCTTCTCGTCCTGGACGTCCCAGCCGGCGGCGCGGAGCATGCCGTCGACGTGCTCGCGGACCTCGGCCTCCGTCAGCGGCGCGGCGGCGGCGTGCTGGGCGCGCGCGATGAAGGCGTCCCGCTCGGCGGGCCTCACCTTCCCCGCGCCGCCGACCTGCGCGGTGAAGCGCTCCTCGGCCTCGGCCCGCTCCCGCTGCGCCTGCGCGACCGCGGCTTGCAGCGCCTCCCGCTCCGCCAGCGCGCGGGCGAGCTCCTCCTCGACCTGCCGCCGGGCGCGGGCCTCGGCCTCCAGCTTGGAGGTCTCCCCGTCCCGGCTGACGTTGACGGCGGTCAGCCGCTCCTGGAGGCGCTCCAGCTCCGCGCGGAGTTCGGCGAGCTGGGTCCGCTCGGCCGCCGAGTCGGGCGCCCGGCCGTCCGGCACGGGCGGCGGGACGAACCCGGCGGGCGCGGGGGCGTCGCTGCTGGCCCGGTGGAACCAGATCCCGAGCTCGAAGCAGGTCCGCACGCACTTCAGGGCGGCCTGAACGTCCCCCCAGTAGGAGTGGACCGCCCGGTTGCCGGCGTCGCGGACGTCGTCGAACGCCTGGCGGACGTTGGGCCGCAGGACGCCGGCGCGGGCCAGCGCGGCGATCCTGGCGTTGAGGGTCGCGTGCTCGCTCACCGGCGTCTGCGTGCGCGCCACCAGCAGCTTCGCGAGCGTCTCGGCGAACCGCCGGGACCGCGCCATCGCCGCGTCCGGGTCGCTGTAGATGTAGGACTCGGCCGTGGCGCCGTCGAGCACCAGCAGGCGTTCGTGCCGGAGCAGGAACCCGAAGTTCCGCGACCGCCCCGCCAGCTCCTCGAACGAATCGGCCATGCGTCCCCATCCCACCCGATAGACCGAAAGAACAGTACAGAATATCGCCTTCACTCTCTCCTTTCCAGGGCTTTACCGTTCACCTCACCGACTACACGTTCACCAGGGACCGCAGGGGTTCCGCGCCGGCCGGGACGGGATACGGAAATGACCGTTTAATACCTTTCATTCCATTCCTTGGCGCCGCGCGCGGCCGCAGGGCTCGACCGGCCTTTCGAACTCGCGACCGCTACGAGACCGGATCCGAACGGGAGCCGCTGCGCCGCTTCCTGGCCGGCGAGCCCGACGATCTGGCGCGGGCACAGGACCGGTTCGCCATGGTCCGCAACGCCGCCGGTGAGGGCCGGACGTTCCGCAGGGTCCGGATCGCGTCGCTGCCGCCCACCGACTACAGCGCGTACGGCCTGTGGTTCGCCTCCCGCCGCATCGCCGCCGGTGAGGGCATCCGCTATCTCGATCGCGCCCGCGCCGCCGACCTGCCGGATTTCGACTACTGGCTGTTCGACGCGGCGCGCGTCGTGCGCTTGGACTTCGACGAGCACGACCGTCCGGTGCGCGCCGCCTCCATCACCGAGCCCTCGATCGTCACCGAGCCGGCCGCCTTCTTGAACACCGCCCTGGCGCGCTCGGTGGCACGCGACGAGTTCGCCAGGGCGCTCGGGCTCGGGTGACCTGCCGGGCGCGGCCGCCCTCCGGGACGGCCGTGAGGCGTTCGCCGGACCGCCCGTTCAGGCGGCGGCGACGGCTCGCGCGCCGCACTAACTGCGTTGTTGATGCAGATGCGACTTATTTGCAATAGTGGAGCGCATGACCTACTCGCTGCCCGATCTCCCCTACGACTACGCCGCGCTGGAGCCCGCCATCACCGGCGAGATCCTGGAGCTGCACCACGACAAGCACCACGCCGCCTACGTCAAGGGCGCCAACGACACGCTGGAGAAGCTGGCGGAGGCGCGCGACAAGGAGCGGTTCGGGGGGCTCGTCGGGCTGGAGAAGACCCTGGCGTTCAACCTGTCGGGGCACGTGCTGCACACGATCTTCTGGGACAACCTGTCGCCCGACGGCGGCGACCGGCCGGGCGGGGAGCTCGGCACGGCGATCGACGAGCACTTCGGGTCGTTCGAGGCGTTCAAGCAGCAGCTCACCAGCGCCACCGCGACCGTGCAGGGGTCGGGCTGGGGCGTGCTCGGCTGGGAGCCGCTCGGGCGGAAGCTGATCGTGCAGCAGGTCTACGACCACCACGGCAACGTCGGCATCGGCGCCACCCCGCTGCTGGTGTTCGACGCCTGGGAGCACGCCTACTACCTGCAGTACAGGAACGTGCGCCCCGACTACGTCGAGAGGCTCTGGGACCTCGTCAACTGGAACGACGTCGCCGCGCGGCTGGCGGCGGCCAAGGGCGCCTGACCGGCGCCCCCATGGACGCGGCGCCCACCAGGCCGGGATCATGCTCAGAACACGTTCCCGCACGGCCCGGTGGGCGCCGCAGCGTCCAGATCGGGTGTCAGCCGTCGAGGCGGCCGCGGCGGCGGGTGGCGATGACGATGCCCGCGCCGACGGCGACCGCGCCGGCCCCGAGGGCGGCCAGCGGCAGCGCCGAGTCGCTGCCGGTGTGCGGCAGCGGCTCGGTGGCGCGGGGCGCGGAGCCCTGGTAGTCCGGGGCGCCGCAGGCGCCGGAGCCGGGAGCGGCGGCGTCGCGGCCGGCCGCGCCCGCGGGCATCCCCGGGCAGCAGCCGGGACGGTTCGCGCCGCTCCCGGACGGGCCGCCGGACCCGGGCGTCGTGCAGGACGTCGGGGCGCGGTCGGCCACCGGCTGGCGGTGCGGCTTCTGCGGGCGGTGCGGGCGGCGGTGGCAGCGGGTGCCGTGCCCGGCGGGCCCGGCCCCGTGGCCGTCGCCGGAGTGCGCGGACGGCTTGCAGCAGCCCGGGGCGGCCTTCGCCCCGCCCGCGGCGCCGTAGCCGTCGGCGGGCGGCGTGCAGGGCGCGGCGGCCTGGTAGCCGTTGGGCCGGCCCGGCGCGACGACGGCGTGCGCATGCGCGTGCGCGGCCCTGGCCCTCGCCTTGGACGGCGTGGGCTTCGGGGTCGGGGTCGGCGGCGGGGGCGGCGGCGGCGTCACGGTGACGGTGGCGCGGGCGCGGGCGGTGCGGCCGCCGTAGAGGACCTTGGTGGTGTTCACCAGCTTGCCGGGGTGCGCGTCGGACGCGACGCGCGCCGTCACGGTGACGGTCGTCGACTTGCGGTAGGGCACCCGCAGCCGCTTGCAGACGACCTTGGTCTTCTTCGCCGCGCATCCGCCGCTCGCGGCGGTCGCGGTGAGCCCGTCGGGCAGGTCGTCGACCAGGCGCGCGGCGTCGACCGGGACGAGGCCGGTGTTGCGGATCCGCATGGTGTAGCGGAGCGTCTGCCCGGGGCGGACGCGGTCCGCCGACGCCTGCTTGGTCACCGCGAGGCGCGGCGGCATGGGCGGCCCGTCGGCCGGCGCGGCCGGCGCGGCGAGCGCGGTGCCGGGCGCCAGCAGCGCGGCGGAGCCGAGGACGAGCCCGACCGCCGTCCCGGCCTGCGCCGCGGCGGCGCCCCTCCTGCCGCGCCGGCCGTCGCCGCCGGTCTCGTCACGGGCAGGCTCTTCATGTCCACGGGCTGCGCTGTCGGTCACCGGACCCCTTCCTCGAGGCAAAGAATTTTCAGATACTGAAAGTCACTGATCGCTACTCAAGGTGATACCGCCCGGCGGGCCGATGTGCGGCCAGCAACACGCGGGACGGGCCGATCGATGGTGTCAGCGGCCGGGGCGCCGGCCGTCGTCGAGGTACCGCAGGACGGCGGTGACGCGCCGGTCGGCGCGGTCGGCGGGGGCCAGGCCGAGCTTGGCGAAGATGCTGCGGATGTGCTTGTGGACGGCGCCCTCGGTGACGACGAGGCGCTCGGCGATCGCGGTGTTGCCGAGGCCCTCGGCCATGAGCGCGAGGACGTCGCGCTCGCGGGCGGTGAGCCGCTCCAGGCCGCCGTCCGGGCGGGAGCGGGTGAGGAGCTGCGCGACGACGTCGGGGTCGATGGCGGTGCCGCCCGCCGCGACGCGGTGCAGCGCGTCGAGGAACTGCTCGACGCGGCCGACGCGCTCCTTCAGCAGGTAGCCGAGCCCGTCGCCGCCGGTGGCGAGGAGCTCGGTGGCGAACGCCCGCTCGACGTAGGCGGACAGGACGAGGACGGCGAGGCCGGGGTGACGGCGGCGCGCCTCGACGGCGGCCCTGATGCCCTCGTCGGTGTGCGTCGGCGGCATCCGCACGTCCACGATCGCGACGTCCGGCCGGTGCTCGTCGACGGCGGCGAGGAGCGCGGCGGGGCCGCCGGCGGTGGCCACGACGTCCAGGGACTCGGCGCGGAGGAGCAGCGCGACGCCCTCGCGCAGCAGCGGGTCGTCCTCGGCGATCACGATCCGCACGGGAGCTCCACGGTGAGGACGGTCGGCCCGCCGGGCGGGCTGGTCAGGGTGAGGCGGCCGTCGTGGGCCTCGGCGCGGCCGCGGATGCCGGCGAGCCCGGACCCCAGGTGCCCGCCGGCCGCGCCCGCGCCCTCGGCGGCGCCGCCGACGCCGTCGTCCTCGACGCGGAGGACGAGCCGGTCGCCGCGGCGGCGGAGGACGACGGCGGCGGCGCGGGCGCGGCTGTGCTCGGCGATGTTGGTGAGGGCCTCGGCGGTGACGAAGTAGGCGGTCGCCTCGGCGGACGCCGCGCACCGGCCGGGGACGTCGACGTCGACGCGGCAGGGCACCGGGCAGTCCGCGGCGAGCCCGGCGAGCGCCTCGGCGAGGCCGCGGTCGGCGAGGACCGGCGGCAGGATGCTCCGCACGACGAGGCGGAGCTCGGCGAGGGCCTGCTCGGCGGCGTCGTGGGCGCGGCCGAGGGCGGCCTCGGCGGTCGCCGGGTCGCGGGCGAGGGCGCGGCGGGCGGCGCCGAGCAGGACGGTGACGGCGACGAGGCGGTTCTGCGCGCCGTCGTGCAGGGACCGCTCGATGCGGCGCAGCTCGGCGGCGTGCGCGTCGAGCGCGGCGGCGCGGGTCGCCGACAGGTGCGCGACCCGCAGCGACAGGTCGGCGCCCGCCGCCGGGGCCAGCAGGCGGCGGCCCGGCCACGCCTGGACGCGGGCGAGGCCCGGCCCGACGATCAGAAAGCAGACCGCCAGCGCCATCCCGTAGAGGCCGACGGCGAGGGCGGACGGCTCGTCGCGGACGGTCCACGGGACGAAGCTCGGCGTCGCCTGGTCGCGCGGCAGCATCCGCCACCAGAGCGGGTAGGTGAAGTCCTGCACGGCGTTCGCCGTGAGCACCACCCCGAACGCGCTGATCAGCAGGCCCCAGGTGGCGTGGACGGCGACCCAGCCGAGGTCGCGGCGGACGGTGGCGTCGGCGAGGGCGGCGCGGAGGCCCGCGGGCGCCCGGCCCGCCGGCATGATCTCGGCGCCGGAGCGCGACAGCCGGTGCCGCTCCCGCTCGGCGACCGAGCGGGCGAGGCGCGGCGCCGTCGGCGCGAGCAGCAGCCCGATCCCGAGGGGGCAGAGGGCGGCGACGGCGGCCGTCCACACCAGCGCGACGAAGGCGAGCAGCGCCGTGCCGAGGCCGCCGATGAGGTGCTCCACGGCGTCCAGGACGGCGCGGGCGTGCGCGACGAGCGCACCCCGCCATGCGTCCGTTCTGCCCTGCTCCGCCACGTTACGCACCCCCTCGCCCCGGACCCTAGGGGGCGCGGCGGGCCGTGTCAGGTGATCGCCGAAGGAGTACAGCCTGCTGTACCGCGGACCGGGCAGCCGGCGGGATCGAGCGCGGCGGCGGCCGTCCGTAGCGTCGTCGGCACCCCCTCCGACCGCCCGAGGAGCCCGCGATGAACGACCCGACGGCCGCGCTGCGGCCGCTGCTCTGGCTGCTGCTGGTGATCAGCGCGGCGGGCTGGGCGCTGGTCGCCGGGACGCTCGCGGGCGGCGCGGCCTTCGGCGCCCTCGGCGCCGCGGCCGCCGCCGGCCTGATCGCCGACCACTACCGCCACCGCCGCTGAGGAGCGCCGCGATGATGCCGACCGAGACGACCGTGCAGACGGTCTCGCTGGAGAACGTCACCAGGACCTACGGGGCGGTACGCGCCCTGGACGGCGTCACCTGGGCCTGCCCGCGCGGCGGGTTCACCGCCGTGATGGGCCCCTCCGGATCGGGCAAGAGCACGTTCCTGCACTGCGCGTCCGGCCTGGACCGCCCGACGTCGGGCACCGTCCGGATCGGCGGCGCCGACATCGGCCGCCTCAGCGAGGCCAAGCGGACGCGGCTGCGGCGCGAGAAGGTCGGGTTCGTGTTCCAGGCGTTCAACCTGGTGCCCTCGATGGACGTCGAGGAGAACATCGTGCTGCCGCTCCGGCTCGGCGGCCTGACCGCCGACCGCGCCTGGCTGGAGGAGGTCGTCCGCCGCGTCGGGCTCGCCGACCGGCTGCGGCACAAGCCGCCGGAACTGTCCGGCGGCCAGCAGCAGCGGGTGGCGCTCGCGCGCGCGCTGGTCACCCGTCCCGAAGTGGTGTTCGCCGACGAGCCGACCGGCGCCCTGGATCCGCGCACCGCCCGCGAGGTGATGGCGCTGCTGCGGCAGGTCGTCGACATGACCGGCCAGACGCTCGTCCTCGTCACCCACGACCCGGCCGCCGCCGCCTGGGCCGACTCGGTGCTGTTCCTGTCCGGCGGCCGGATCGTCGACGAGCTCGCCGGGCCGACCCCCGACGCCGTCGCGCACCGGATGGAGGCGCTCTGATGCGGGCCAAGGGAGCCCTCGCGGGCGTTTTCGTGGCGCTGCTGTTCGCGGCGGCGCTCGTCGGATCCTGCGGGGTCCTCATCGAGTCGGCGATGCGGGCGCACGCGCCGACCGAGCGGTACCGCGCCGCCGCCGCCGTCGTGACGGGGCCGCAGGAGGTCTCCTATACACGGAAGGAGATGGGCGGCGACCCCGAGACGCAGCGCCGCCCGCTGTCGGAGCGTTCGCGCGTGCCCATCGCAGCAGGCGCGCGGCTGCGCGCCGTCCCCGGCGTCCGCGCGGTCGTGGCCGACGTGACTTTCCCCGTCGTGCTGTCTACGGGAGCGGCGCTGTCGGGCCACGGATGGGACTCCGCGCCGCTTCGCCCCTACACGCTGACCTCCGGACGCGCCCCGCAGGCGCCGGGCGAGGTCGTCGTGAGTCAGGCGGCGGGCGCCCGCATCGGGCAGACCGTCCACGTGCAGGTCGGCGGCCCCGCCCGCCCGTTCCGCGTGACCGGGCTCGTCGGTGCGGGACCGGCCGCCGCGTTCTTCGCCCCGAAGACGGCCGCCGCGCTCTACGGGCGTCCGGGGAAGGCCGACGCGCTCGCCGTCCTCGGCGCCGGGAAGGTGGACGCCGCCGCCCTGCGCGCCGCCGCGCCCGGCCTCACCGTCGCGACCGGCGCCGCCCGGGGCGACGCCGAGGACCTCGCCGTCGCGGCCGTCCGCTCCGACATCCTGGAGCTCGGCGCCTCGCTCGGCGGCGTCGCGGTGATGACCGCGCTGATCGTCGTCGGCGGGCTCATCGCCCTGTCGGTCCGCGAGCGCGCCCGCGAGTTCGCGCTGCTCCGCGCGATCGGCGCGACGCCCTGGCAGGTCCGCCGCGCGCTGCTGCGCGAGACGCTGCTGGCGGGCGCGCCCGCCGCGCTGCTCGGCGGGCTGCTCGCGCTGCCGATCGGCGCCGGCATGCACGCCGCGATGGTCCGCAAGCACGTCCTGCCCGACGGGTTCGGGCTGACGCTCAGCGCCTACCCCGTCCTCGCCGCCGTCGCGATCACGCTGCTGGCCGCGCTGCTCATCGCGCTCCTCGCCTGCCTGCGCGCGTCCCGCATCCGGCCCGTGCAGGCGCTCGGCGAGGCCGCCGCCGAACCCGCCGGGCTGCCCCGCTGGCGGCGGATCGCGGGCGCGGTGTTCCTGCTCGCCGGGCTCGGCGCGCTCGGATCGTCCACCGTGACGAGCGGCGCCGCCGCGAGCGCCGCGATCGGCGGCCTGGTCACCTCCCTGATCGTCGCGACGGCGCTGCTCGGCCCGCTGCTCGCCCGCCTCGGCAACCGCGTCCTCGGCCGCGCCGCCGCCGGCGTCTCGCCCGTCGCCGGGCGCCTCGCCCAGCACGCCAGCTCCGCCGCCGCCGCGCGCGCCGGGTCGGTCATCACGCCCGTCGCGCTCGCCGTCGCGTTCGCCGGGACGCAGCTCTTCGCGCAGCCGACCGTCGTCCACGCCACGACCCAGCAGTCCGCCGCCGGCAACCGCGCCGACCAGATCGTCGTCTCGGCCGGGCCGGGCCTGCCCCGCGACGTCGCCGCCGCCGTGCGGCGCGCCCCGGGAGTCACGGCGGCGACGCCCGTCAAGAACACCTCCGTCGTCATGGCCGTCTCCGAACTCGGCGAGAGCGACCTGCGGACCCTCACCGCGCGCGGCATCGGCGCGGACGCCGCCGCCACCCTCGACCCGGACGTGACGGCCGGCGACCTCGCCGGGCTGCGCGGCACGGCCGTCGCGCTCAGCGCGGACGTCGCCGGCGGGCACCCCGTCGGCTCCACCGCCCCGCTCTGGCTCGGCGACGGCACCCGCGTGGACGCCCGCGTCGTCGCGGTCTACGAGCGCGGCCTCGGCTTCGGCGACGTGCTGCTGCCCCACGACCTGGCCACCGCGCACGCCACCACGTCGCTGGACGACCAGGTCCTCGTCCGGGGCCGCGCCGACCTGCGCGCGGCGCTCGCGCCCTACGCGGGCGCCCGCGCCGTCGACCGGGCCGCGTTCGACGCGCGGCTGTCGCAGGACGTCCGGTTGCAGGGGTTCGTGAACTACGTCGTCGTCGTGGCGATCGCCGGGTTCATCGTCATCGGCCTCGTCACCACGCTGGCGCTCGCGACCGCCGCGCGGCGCCGCGAGCTGACGCTGCTGCGGCTCGTCGGCGCGACCCGCCGGCAGGTGCTGCGGATGCTGCGGCTGGAGGCGGTCATCGTGCTCGGCACCGGCATCGCCACCGGCGGCCTCATCGCCGCCGTGACGCTGATGGCGTTCGCGACGGCCGTCACCGGGCTGCCGCTGCCGTCGGTGTCGCCCGCGACGTCGGCGGTGGTGCTGCTCGGCGTCGGCGGGGCGGGCGCGGCCGCGATCCTGATCCCGGCGCGGGCCATCCTCGGCCGCCGCACCTCCCCCAAGATCAGCTAGCGGGCGGGCGGGACGCGAGGACGACGACGGGGATCTCCCGGTCGGTCCAGGCGGCGTACTTGGCGAAGTCGGCGTAGAGCGCGACGAGGCGCGGCCACAGCGCGTCCCGCTCCGCGCCCGTCGCCTCGCGGGCGCGGACCGGGACGTCGCGGCGGCGCGGCAGGTGGACGCGGGTGTCGGGGGCGGCCAGCAGGTTGCGGTACCACTGCGGGTTGTCGGGCAGGCCGCCCTGCGACGCCACGACGACCAGGTCGTCGCCGTCCTCCAGGTACAGCAGGGGCGTGGTGAACAGCCGGCCCGTCTTGCGGCCGCGGTGCTCCAGCAGCAGCGTCGGGACGGGCTCGCGGAAGCCCGCCCCGACCCGCCACTTCCCGCCGACGCGCCCGCCGGTCAGCTTGAACACCCGCACCTGCGCCCGCGACATCACCTTGATCGCGCGGGCGGCGGCAGGCGAGGCGAGCCCCTGCGGAGCCTGCTCGGGCAGCGAGAAACGACCCATCGCGGCGATGTCCTTTGCGTTGATCAAGCGCTTGTTCGGTCGCACGCTACCCCGGCGCGGCCGCCCTGTCGAGGGACCGCGACCTCTAGACTTGCGGGGTGACCGCCTACGACGACACCGGCGCGTTCGAGGGCCTGGACGCCGCCGCGCTCCCCCCGCGCCAGCAGCGGATCCTCGCCGTCATCCAGGACTGGGCCGCCCGCTACGGGTACGCGCCGTCCACCCGGCAGATCGGCGACGCGGTCGGGCTGCGGTCGGCGTCGTCGGTGTCGCGGCACCTGGCGAGCCTGGAGGACAAGGGCTTCCTGCGCCGGGGCGCCGCCGTCGCCCGGCCGATCGACGTGCGGTCGTTCCTGCCGAGGGAGCGGGCCCGCGAGACCGGCGGCGCGGTGGCGGTGCCGGTCGTCGGCGACATCGCCGCCGGCGTCCCCATCACCGCCGAGGAGCACCTCGACGACACCCTGACGCTGCCGCGCGAGCTCACCGGCCGCGGCACCGTGTTCGCCCTGCGGGTGCGCGGCGACTCGATGGTCGACGCCGCCATCTGCGACGGCGACATGGTGGTCGTGCGGCGCCAGCCCGAGGCGCACTCGGGCCAGATCGTCGCCGCGATGATCGACGGCGAGGCGACCGTCAAGGTGTACCGGCGGCGCGGCGGGCACGTCCTGCTCGAACCCCGCAACCCCGCCTACGACGTCATCGACGGCGACGAGGCGACCGTCCTCGGCATCGTCGTGTCGGTGCTGCGCAGCGTCTGAGGGGCACGGGGTCTGAGCCGGCTCAGCCCGCGCGGGCGGCGCGCAGCGGGCGCGGCTCGCCGAGCGCGGCGACCAGGCGCGCGGGCAGCGGGATCGTGCCCGACCCGTCCGTGGCGACCGTGGCGTGGACGACGCAGCCGGTCGCCGTCGTCTCCCCGTCGCGGCGGAACGCGAAGTCCAGGGTGTAGCTGCGCGTCCCGATCCGGGCCGGGGAGATCTGCACCTCGGTCCGGTCGGCGTGCCGGACCGGGCCGGACCAGTCGACCTCCACGTGCACGACGTGGCTGTCGACGCCGAGCTCGCGCCAGGTGGAGTGGGGCAGGCCGCGGGCGATGAAGAAGCCGTCGACCGCCTGGTCCACATAGCCCAGGTACCACATGTTGAACATGACGCCCTGGCTGTCGATCTCGTAGAAGCGGGGCGTGAAGCTTTCGGTGTACACCTCGTCGTCGGACATCCGGGCAGTGTCGCAGACGCCTCGGACGTTCCGGCGGATAGAGTGCGCCGGAGAGGACGGTCCATGCCACCACGCACCGACGCCGACGAGGCGACCGAGCGGCCCCGCGTCCCGCTGAGCCGGCGGCGGGTGCTGCGCGCCGCCGTCGCGATCGCCGACCGCGACGGCCTCGGCGCCCTGACGATGCGCCGCCTCGCGCAGGAGCTCGGGGTGGAGGCGATGTCGCTGTACCACCACGTGGCGAGCAAGGAGGCCGTCCTCGACGGCGTCGCCGAGCTGGTCCTCGGCGAGATCGTCGACGCGGCGGACGGCGCCGGCGGCCCGGACCCGCGCGACGACTGGCCGCGGCCGTGCCGATGGCCGCGCTGACGGCGCTCCGCGCGGTCCGCGACGACGGGCGGGTCGCGCCGGGCTCGCGGGTGCTGGTCAACGGCGCCGCAGGCGGCGTCGGGACGTTCGCCGTCCAGCTCGCCAAGGCGCTCGGCGCCGAGGTCACCGGCGTCTGCGGCACCCGCAACCTGGACCTCGTCCGGTCGCTCGGCGCGGACGACGTCGTCGACTACACCCGGGCGGACTTCACCGAGCGGGCGGGCCGCTGCGACGTGCTGGTGGACATCGCGGGGAACCACCCGCTCGCGCGGCTCCGGCGCGCGCTCGCCCCGCGCGGGACGCTCGTCCTCGTCGGCGGCATCGCCGCGGGCGGCGGCCGCCTGCTCGGGCCGGTGGCGCAGCAGCTCCGGGCGGTCGCGGCCGGGCCGTTCACCGGCCGCCGCGTCGCCGTCGTCCGCTGGACGCCCGACGGCGCGGACCTGCGCCACCTGGCGGGCCTCCTGGAGGCGGGGCGGATCGCGCCCGTCATCGACCGGACGTACCCGTTCGCCGAGCTCCCCGACGCCGTCCGCCACGTCGAGGGCCGCCACGCCCGCGGCAAGGTCGTCGTCTCCCTCTGATCAGCGGTCCTGGTAGACGTCCGGGATGCCGTCGTGGTCGGCGTCGACCGTCTCGGCCTTGCGGATGCGGCGGTAGGCGCGGTCGCGGGTGCGCAGGAGCACGGCGGCGAGGGCGGTCGCGGTGACCGACGCGGCCAGCACGGCGATCTTGACGTCGGCGGCGGCCGCGGTGTCCGCGCCGAATGCCAGGTCGCCGATGAGCAGCGCCACGGTGAAGCCGATGCCGCCGAGCAGCCCGACGCCGGCCAGGTCGGCCCAGGCGAGGTCGCCGTCCAGGCGGGCGCGGGTGAAGCGGGCGAGCAGCCAGGTCGTCCCGACGATCCCGAGCGGCTTGCCGGCGACGAGCCCGGCCAGCACGCCGAGCACGACCGGCTCGTGCAGCGCCGCGCCGAGACCGCCCGCGCCGCCGAACGGCACCCCGGCCGACAGCAGCGCGAACACCGGCACCGCGACGCCCGCCGACAGCGGCCGGAACCGGTGCTCGAAGTGCTCGGCGAGGCCCGGCCCGGCGTCCGGGCCGCCCGCCGCGTCGCTCCGCACGACCGGCACCGCGAAGCCGAGCAGCACCCCCGCGACGGTCGCGTGCACGCCCGAGGCGTGCACCAGCGCCCAGGCCGCCAGCGCCAGCGGCAGCAGCAGCCACCACGACCGCACCCGCCGCTGCACGAGGACGGTGAACAGGCCGAGCGGGACGAGCGCGGCGGCGAGCGGGGCCACCGACAGGTGCCCGGTGTAGAACACCGCGATGATGACGATCGCGATGAGGTCGTCCACCACCGCCAGCGTCAGCAGGAAGGTGCGGAGCGCCGAGGGCAGGAACCGGCCGATGACGGCGAGCACCGCGAGCGCGAAGGCGATGTCGGTCGCCGTCGGGATCGCCCAGCCCGACCCGGCGCCCGGCGTCCTCCAGGTGACGATCGTGTACAGCACGGCGGGCACGGCGACACCGCCCGCCGCCGCCGCGACGGGCACGACGGCACGGCGCGGCTGCCGCAGGTCGCCCGCGACGAACTCGCGCTTGAGCTCCAG
The DNA here is from genome assembly GCF_019458805.1 of Actinomadura parmotrematis. Taxonomy (GTDB): domain Bacteria; phylum Actinomycetota; class Actinomycetes; order Streptosporangiales; family Streptosporangiaceae; genus Spirillospora; species Spirillospora parmotrematis. Next base: position 105,133 of record NZ_JAIBOA010000019.1, on the reverse strand, counting down.
CCCGGCGACGAAGAAGAAGATCGCCAGGAGGCCGTCGGCGGCCCAGCCCTCCAGCGGCAGCCGCAGGTGCAGCGCGGACGGGCCGAAAGTGAACCCCCGGACGCTCTCGTAGGCGCCCGACCAGGGCGAGTTGGCCCACACCACCGCGACCACGGCGGCGGCCAGCAGCAGCACGCCGCCGATCGTCTCCTTGCGGAGGATCTCGGCGATCCGCCGGGCCTCGGGCCAGGTGCCCCGGCCGAAGAGCGGGTTCCGGTCGTCGGGTGCGGGCGGGTGCGGCATCGGACCTCCGGTCGGCGGGAACGCGGGAACGACCGCCGACCAGACTTCCCGGCACACCACACGCGAGCGACCTGCACGTGCTCCGACCAGCCTAACAAGGCCGCATCACGGCTCGATGAGCACCTTCAGCGCCTCGCGGCCCGCCATGGCGCGGTAGCCGTCCGGGACGCCGTCCAGGTCCACGGTCCGGTCGAAGACGCGGCCGGGCTCGATCCGCCCGTCGAGGACGTCGGGCAGCAGCTCCTCGATGTAGGCGCGGGCCGGCGCGACGCCGCCGGTGAGGGTGATGTTGCGCATGAACGCGTCGCGGCCCATCGGCACCTCGGGGTCCTGCGGGACGCCGACGCGGCTGACGACGCCGCCGTCGCGGGCGACCGCGAGCGCCGTCTCGATCGCGGGCCGCAGCCCGACGCACTCCAGCACGGCGTGCGTCCCGTCGCCGCCGGTCAGCTCGCGGACGCGCGCCACGCCCTCGTCGCCGCGCTCGGCGACGACGTCGGTCGCGCCGAACTCGCGGCCGAGGTCGGTGCGGTCCTTGTGCCGCCCCATCAGGATGATCCGCTCGGCGCCGAGGCGGCGCGCGGCGAGCACCGCCGACAGGCCGACCGCGCCGTCGCCGATCACCGTGACGGTCGTGCGGGCGCTCACGCCGGCGGTCACCGCGCAGTGGTGGCCGGTGGGGAGCACGTCCGACAGCGTCAGCAGCGACGGCAGCAGCGCCGAGTCCGCCGCGACGGGCAGCTTCACCAGCGTCCCGGCCGCCTGCGGCACGCGGACCGCCTCGCCCTGGCCGCCGTCCACGCCCGGGATCCCCCAGCCGCCGCCGTGCCGGCAGGACGTCTGGAGGCCCTCGGCGCAGAAGTCGCAGGTGTTGTCGGACCACATGAACGGCGCCACGACCAGGTCGCCCGCCGCGAGGCCCGCGACGTCCCGGCCGGTCTCCTCGACGACGCCGAGGAACTCGTGCCCGATCCGGCGGCCCTTCTCCTTGGCCGGCATCGAGCCGTAGGGCCACAGGTCGCTGCCGCAGACGCACGACCGCAGCACCCGCACCAGGGCGTCCGTCGGCTCGCGCAGCACCGGGTCGGGCACGTCCTCCACGCGCACGTCGCCGGCACCGTAGATCAGGGTCGCTCGCATGATCGCCAGATTACCGGCGGACCGGGCGCGCTCCGGCCGGTCAGCCGTCCCGGTGCGGCAGCAGCTCCTGCACCTTGGCCTTCACGCCCTCCCTGATCACGCCCGCCCGGTTCTCGTCGCCCTTGACGATCGCTTTCGCGGCGTCCCTGGCCTGCTCGAACGTGGCGTGCGGCGGGATCGGCGGGACGTCGGGGTCGGTGCGGACGTCCAGCAGCGTCGGGCGGTCGGTGCCGAGCGCGGCGTCCCAGGCGGGCCCGACGTCGCCGGGCTCGTCCACCGTGATGGCGAGGAGGCCGAGGTCGGCGGCGAACCGCGCGTAGTCGACGTCCGGCAGCGTCTGGGACGCGGTGAACTTGGGCGCGCCCTGCATCGCCCGCATCTCCCACGTCACCTGGTTCAGGTCGTTGTTGTGCAGGACGGCGACCACCAGGCGCGGGTCGGCCCACTCGCGCCAGTACCGCGCCACGGTGATCAGCTCGGCGAGGCCGTTCATCTGCATCGCGCCGTCGCCCTCGAACACGATCACCGGCCGGCCGGGATGGGCGAACTTGGCACCGATGCCGTAGGGGACGCCGGGGCCCATCGTGGCGAGCGTCCCCGACAGCGACCCGCGCACGCCCCGCCCGAACCGCAGGTTGCGGGCGTACCAGTTGGCCGCCGACCCCGAGTCGGCCGCCACGATCGCGTCGGCGGGCAGCCGGGACGACAGCTCGTGGAACAGCCGCATCGGGTTGACCGGGTCGGCGTCGACCATGGCCTCGCGCTCCATGGTCTCCCACCAGCGCGCCACGCCGCCCTCCACCTCCTCCCGCCAGGACCGGTCGGCCTTGCGCTCCAGCAGCGGGACCAGCGCGCGCAGCGTCGCGGCGGCGTCCCCGACGAGGTTGACCTCGTAGGGGTAGCGCATCCCGATCAGCTTGGCGTCGGCGTCGATCTGGACGGCGCGGGCCTGGCCGAACTCCGGCAGGAACTGGCTGTAGGGGAAGCTCGACCCGACCGTGAGGAGGGTGTCGCAGCCCTGCATCAGCTCGTAGCTCGGGCGGGTGCCGAGCAGGCCGATCGAGCCGGTGACGTACGGCAGGTCGTCGGGCAGCACGTCCTTGCCGAGCAGCGCCTTGGCGACGCCCGCGCCGAGCAGGTCGGCGACCTGCTCCAGCTCGGCGGCGGCGCCCCGGGCGCCCTGCCCGGCCAGGATCGCGACCTTGGACCCGGCGTTCAGCAGGTCGGCGGCGCGCCGCACCGCCGCGCCGTCCGGCGCGACGGCGGGCCACTCGACGCCGAGGCTGGACGGGACCATCTTGAACGCGTGCCCGGGCGCGCTGTATTCGAGTTCCTGCACGTCGGCGGGGATGATGACGGCGGTCGGGGCGCGCTGCGCGACCGCGATCCGGATCGCCCGGTCCAGGACGTTCGGGAGCTGCTCGGGGACCGTCACCATCTGGACGTAGTCGCTCGCCACGTCCTTGAACAGCGACAGCAGGTCGACCTCCTGCTGGTAGGAGCCGCCCATGGCGCTGCGGTCCGTCTGCCCGACGATCGCGACGACCGGGACGTGGTCCAGCTTGGCGTCGTAGAGCCCGTTCAGCAGGTGGATCGCGCCGGGTCCCGACGTCGCCGCGCACACGCCGACGTCGCCGCTGAACTTGGCGTAGCCGACGGCCTCGAACGCGCTCATCTCCTCGTGCCGGGACTGCACGAAGCGCGGCCGGTCGTCCGCCCGCCCCCAGGCGGCCAGCAGCCCGTTGATGCCGTCGCCGGGATAGCCGAAGACCTGCTCCACGCCCCACGCCCGCAGCCGTTCGAGCACGAAGTCCGCGACGGTGGTCGCCATGCCGATCCCTCATTCCGCCTCGGTACCGGTGCCTGCGACCCCTATCCCGTACGGCGGCGCTGAATCACCCGGCGGGCGGCGGCCCGAGGACGACGGGACCGGACGGCGCGTCCAGGCGGGCGGTGAGTGCGGCGGGCCGGCCCGCCCGCACGGTGATCAGATCGGCGGCGCCGAGCGCGGCGAGCGGGCCGCGGACGGCTCCGGGGCCGGGGTGGACGGCCTCCAGCGCGGCGAGCGGCACGACGGGCAGGCCCGCGGCGGGGTGCGGCGTCCGGCCCCAGCCGATGAGGAACGGCAGCACGCCCGCGCGGGGCGCCGTCAGCCGCCACTCCAGTCTCCGGACGCCCGAGCCTGCCGGCGCCCCCTACGCTCGACCCGATGGAAGAGACCGTGACGTACGTGGAGATGACCGACCCGGCCCGGCTCGTCCCGGCCGCGCCCGCCCCGGGCCTCGTCCTGGAGCCCCTCGACCGGGCCGCGCCCCTGGTCCCCGACCTGCTGGCCCGCGTCGGCGCCGCCTACGGATGGCGCAGCTCGGCGCGCACCCCCGAGCAGTGGGAGCGCTGGTTCGCCGAGCACCCCCGCCGCACCTTCTGGCTGCTCCGCCACGACGGCGAGCCCGCCGGGATCGTCTCCCTCGACGAGCAGGACGCCGGCGACGTCGAGATCGGCTCGTTCGGCCTGCTCCCCGCCTTCGTCGGCCGCGGCCTCGGCGGCCCCGCCCTCACCCTCGGCGTCCGCCGCGCCTGGAACCTCCACCCGCACGTCCGCCGCGTCTGGCTGCACACCTCCAGCCTCGACCACCCGAACGCCCTGCCCAACTACCACCGCCGCGGCTTCCGCACCTACGACACCATCACCCGCGACCGCCCCTGACGGTACGGCGAAACCGGCGCGTGAACGCTGCGGATGGAAGGCGGTCACGCCCGTTCAGGGGGTGAAGGGATGACCTGCGTAGGTGCCAAGTACCACCCCGTCGTGCCGAACGATGATCCTTCTGTTGCGGATCTCGTAGGTGTAGGAGCGGTTGCGGGCGATGAAACCCGTAGACGTGCGCGTGGCGGGCAGGTCGATCGCCGAGTTCCGGTCGCCCGTCACCTCCCCGTGGTAGTAGTAGCGCCCCGTGGCCGTCCGGCAGACCAGGACGTCGTGCGCCGAAGTCCGGTAGGCGGCGACGAGGTCGAACCGGCCGTTCACGGGATCGGCCGGCGTGACCTGGGCGGGGCAGGAACCGGTACGTCCCGAGCCGCCCGGTCGGTGCGTCCCGATGCTGTGCACCAGTCCGCCCAGAACGCTCGATCCCACGTAGAGGGCGCCTACCGCACCGGCGGCGATCGCGATGCCCTTCAACGTACCGCTGGATCTGCGTGGCGGAGGCGGCGCGGGTGCGAACGGGCGCGAGGCCGGCGGCGGGGGCGGGCCGGGCACCGTCGTGCCAGGCCGGTACCCCACCGACCGCGGCGGCATGAAGATCTCTTCTGAACGGTCGCCGGGCCTGCGGCGAGGCGCCCGCTCCCCTGAAGGCTCGGGGGCCGGACGGGTCCGCGCCGCGTCCCGCCGCGTGTCCCGGGCCGTGTCCCAATCCGCATTCCACGCCGCGCCGGCGCTCTCCTCCCGCACCGGTTCGGCCGGACGGGACGATCCACAGGCGATGCAAGTCCCGTCTTTCCCGTCGCTCCACGTGCTGCAGGATGCGCACTTCCAGTTCTCGCTCACCGTGCGCACTCCTCAGGAACGTGAAAACGGTTCGTGCGTCCCGCCCGGAGCCTGCCCGACCGAGTCCTCGCGGACCTCGTACGTGGCGGGAAAGGCGGCGAAGAACGTCCAGTCCGGCGAGGAGAACTCCGCCAGACCATGTATCGGCCGGGGAACCGGCCGTTGCGACCCTTCCGGAAACGGGTCCGGTTCGGACGGCGCTCCGGGCGGTCCCCCGCCGCCGGGTGGCAGGGCCCGGGAAGGATGTCCCGTCCGCTCTCCGCCCGTGCCGGCGAGCAGCGCAGACCCCTCGGCTCGCAACATGCCCAAGAAACCCTCCGCTTCTTCTCGGTGAGACCAGGGCACGTAGAGACGCGTGACCATGAGGAGGGCCGCCTCCCTTCCCGCCCCCGCAGGAAGGGCGAAGTGGAAGACCAGCTGCAGTTCCCCGTTCTCCGGTACGCGGTGCGATCCAACGCGGTCGCACCAGCTGATCGGCATGGCGACGTTCGCCTCACCATGCAGGAAGCGCAGGACACCGCCATCGAACTCGACGGCGCAGTCCCGGCCTTGAAGCCTGGGCGGCGACGCGCCCGCCGCCCGGCTGCCGGGAACCGACGGGCCGGGGGGTGCGGCGTGCTTTCCCTTTCCCGGACGGCTCATCTCAGATGCTGTTCGCGATCGTGTTGATGATCTCGCCCATCTCGAACTCCTCCAGACCTTGCCCGGCCGTGGAAGGGAACAGGATCGTCATGTTCCACTCCTCCGCGATGCCGTCCCATGGCGACGCGTCCGGGGCGAACAGCACCAGCCGCTTGGCCGAGTTCTCCATGAGTGCCTGCTGGCTGCGCGCATAGCCCCACTCCTCCAGCAGGGCGTCCGAGTCGCGCGGCAGGCCCGCCGGATAGGTGTGGGCGTCACGCGCCTCCGGCGTACCGATCGGGTGTGCAGGGGCGTCGGTGAACATGACGATGACGTGCCGGCGGCGGTCCAGCCCGCGTTCCCAAGGAGCCCTGATGGCCATTGCCAGGGCTTCCAGTCCCGACTCGGGGACATCGCCGCCGCCGACCGGGGAGAGACCGCGCACGAAAGCCTCGAACTTGTCGGCCTCACCGGGCATCGTGAAGAACTCGCTCTCCTGCAGCGCGTCGTCGGCGTAATCCGCGAAGTCGCGGAAGGCGATGACCTTCAGGCGCAGCTGGCTCACGGCCTTGCGCTTCTGCGCCATGTCCTCTTGGAGGCGCTCGGGGAACCGCAGGGCGCTCCGCTTGACCTCGTCCAGCACGGGTCCCATGCTCGCCGTCGCGTCGATGCACATGACGATGTCGACCGCATAACGCAGGTTGCCGCGGTACTGGTCATATCCGTTCATCATTTCCCTTCGGGGTCAGGGGTGATCGCCGCCACCCAGATTGATCTTCAGTCGGGATCGGCGGGGGGCGCCGTCGGGCGGCCGCACGGCCTCGGCAGCGGACCTTCCCGGCGGCGGCGCCTCGAACGAGGGCATGTGCAGCCGGGACCCGGAGGGGCGGGACGAGGCGGCGGGGGTCGCCGGGAGCGGGCTCCCGGCGAGCTCGCAGAGCCGGGCATCGTCCATCGCGGCGAGGAAGGCGTCGATGCTCGGACGTGCCGCGGGCTCCCGTGACGTGAGCGCGCCGAGCAGATCCCGCGTCGCCGCCGGCAGCCGCTCGTCGAACGCCAGCGCCGCTCCGGCGGCCACTGCCTCGCCGGGCACACCGAATTCCGAGTCGTGGTCGGGCAGCCGCCGGGTCAGGTAGTAGTGGGCCAGCAGCCCGACCGAGAACATGTCGCCGGCCACCGTCAGCGCGCCGGCGGGGACCCCGGGATCCTCGCGCATGTACCTCAAGAGTTCCGGCGCCCCGAACAGCTGGTCGCCGCCCACCACACCGGGCGCCGGGGGCCTCCCGGTCAGGTAGGAGTCGTCGAAGTCGATGAGCTTGGCCGGATGGAAGGCGGTCGCATCCGGCCTCCTCTCGATGAGGACGTTGGTCGGCTTCAGGTCGCCGTGCACGATGCCGATGCCATGGAGCACCCGCACGCTGAGGGCGAGCGTCCGGAGCAGGACGAGCTTCTCCTTGGCGCTGAACGACGTGGGGTCGGCGTCCGCGACCACCACCTTCTCGGTGACCTTGTAGTAGGTGGAGCCGGCCACGAAGAAATGGAGGGGGACCACCAGGTTGCCGCTGCCGGAATCGCTGCGCCGCTGCCGCAGCGCCTCGCCCACCTCGCTGTGGCGCCGTTCGAAGTCCCGGCATTCGGCCAGCCGCAGCTCGCGGCTCCGCGCGCTGGCGCCAGAGCCCGCCTGCGGGCGCTTGGGTTCCAGGAACCGCTTGATGAAGTACTCGGTGCCGTCCCGCTCGGCGAACGCCCAGACGCTCTTGCCCGCATCCTCGTTGCAGGGGCGGGTGATCAGCCGATACCCGTTGACCGTGTCACCGATCTTCATCGTTCCTCCAGCAAGGGCGGCATGAGGCGTTCGTAGCCGTCGCGGTAGCCGGCCCAGGTCCACTCGCGCCACCGCCGGGTCCGGTCGTCGATCCCGCCGGCCCCCGGCGCGGCGGGATCGACGACCGCGTCCGGCCGGCCGCGTCCGTACAGCTCCTCCAGCCGGACGGTGCGCTCGCCGAACGCGGCCCGCAGGTCATCGAGGTGGGAATGGCCGAGCGCGACCATGCTCAGCGAGGCGTCATCAGCGCTGTAGTTCATGACGTCCGCACCGATCCGATCCATCCAGTCCCGCATGCAGTCCGCGTCCCGCAGGGCGTTCAGCAGGCGGTACTCGAAGTCCGCGGGGGTCTCCACGTAGCCGAAGAAGCCATCCGTCGCGCACAGCAGGACGCAGGGCCACGGGAGAAGCCGCAGGTGCTCGCGGACGGTGAAAGGGGCGTCCGCAGACACCAGGTTGGTCAGCGGCGGATCCTGGAGCAGCTGGGCGAGCCCGTCCTGCTCTTCGGTGTCGTCCCTGGTGAGCACCTGCAAGCCGGTGTCGGGGGAAAGCAAGTAGGCGCGGCTGTCCCCCGCCCACAGGATCCGGCAGTCCGTGCTGCGCGGCTGGACGCGGTAGTGGACGGTGGCCATCGTCGTCGGCAGTTCTTTGAGCATTCGCCCCTTGACGCGGGACGGTGTGGACGTGCGCCACCCGGCCAGCAGGCCGGCCAGCTCACCTTCCAGATCGGAGACCCGGAACCGTCCTTCGCCTTGCACGTTCCGGCAGAACCAGGACTCGACGCCGATGCGCGCGAGCCGGGCCGCGAGCCACGCCTCCGTCCGCTGCATGCCGTCCCTGCTCCGGAAGGCCGGTGCCGAGCCGGCGCCGCCGGCACCGTCGAACACGCCGAGGATTCCGCGACCCGCAGCGCTGTGATGGGCGTAGAGGGGTTCGGCGTCCTCGCCCCGGCCGGTGACGGCCTCCGTCCACACGCCGCCGGCCAGATGGTCGTCCCTCTTCTGCTCCCAGACCTGCACGGAACCGCGTTCGGCTGGGGCTTCGCTCACCGGTCCGGCTCCCCGGTGCGGAAGCCGCGCAGCCTGCTGGCCCGCGGCCCGGCGGCAGGCGGTCCGGGCGGGACGGCGGCTCCGCCGGACGCGTCGGGAACGGCGGATCCGCCGAGCGGCTCGTCCTCGGGAGGCTCCGTCACGGCCCTCTCGCCGGACGGCGGAGCAGGTTCCCCGCCGACGGATCCGGGATGCACCACCGGCGCGCGGCGGCCGGCCGCCTCGTCGGCCCGGGCAGGCGCCGGGAGCGCGGGCTTCACCGTCCCCTCCAGCTCCGGAGCCATCGATCCACGAAGCCGCCGCGGTCGCGTCCCGCCGAACGGCGCCGAGGAACCCTCCGTGTACAGATTCAGGAGCTGCTGCTGGGCCTCGGCGAGCTGGTGGGGTTCCAGCTCGTCGCCGCCGTGCTTGAGGACGGTGTCCCATGCCGCGAGGAGTTCCTGACGTTCGCTCCGCTCGATGTCCTGGATGCGGTCGAGCGCCGCGGCGGCGCCCTGCTTCTCCATGATCTCGGCGATGACGCCTTCCACGCCGTCGCGGCGGAGCCGGTCGAGCCGATGGTCCGCCCGCATGTCACCGAGCCGCTGCTCACGGACCACCTTGCGGAGCTCGCGCCCGCTCTCGGCCATCTCCTCGTCGTCGATGAGCAGCTCGATGCTGATGCCGTGCAGTTCGAGGGCGGCGTCCCCCGAGAAGAAGCGCATCTCCTCGTTCAGCGCTTCCTGCGCCGCGTGGAAGGCGGAGACGTCGTAGTGCTTGCTGACGTCCTGGAGCATGCGGCGCAGGGGGCCGTGCAGCGCCCCGCTGACATCGCGGATGTTGCGTTGCACGACCTTCGCCGGATCGGAGACCTGGCAGAACAGGTCCGCCCTCGCCATGAACGCGTAGTTGGGGTCGTGGCTGAGCAACGCGAAGTCCAGGAGCAGCCGGTGTTCGGAGACGTCCACCAGGTACATCCGCCGGTAGTCGCTGAGCCTCGCACCGGGGATCGGGGCGCCGTGCCGGAACGTGCGCAGCGGTCCGTCGCCCGGTTCCAAGACCACCGCCTCCTGCGCGCGCGGCGCCCTGACGGGGTTCAGCACCCTGATCCGGGGGATGTCGCGCTCTTCGATGATCGGGTCGTAGGTCGGCTGGTCCATGTCACAGCTCCTTCCAGGGGAACGTCATCGATGCCGCACCGTCCGGTCCGGGCAATGCGGTGGGCGCGGGCGGCGTGCTGCGCTCCAGCGCCGCGTGAATCTGCCGGGCTGCCTCGCAGGGACGATCGGTGTCGCGGGCCCAGCGGCCGAGGTGGTAGATGAGCCGCTGACGGTGGTGGCCCGGCAGGGCGGCGATCCCCAGCAGGAGGTCGCGCATGTGGGAACGGATTCCCATGTCCTCGTCGGCATAGGTCTCCAGGCAGTGGCGGAGACGGTCCAGGGCCTGCGTCTGCACGGGTTTGCGGCCGAGGGCGCGGGCCCACAGCTGCACGAGCTGCGGGCGGTGGTCAGCGACGCGGGCCAGCAGCAGCGGCCGGGCTTCCGCGTCCTCCGGGGCGGTGAGCCGCAGCCGCGACCGGGGATGCTCGGCGACCCGGCCGAACTCGGGCGCCGGCTCGGTCGCCGCGAAGACGAACGCCGACAGCGCCTTGACCACCAGCGGCGAGCCGTCCTGCGCCTCGCTCCACTCCAGCAGCGCCGCGAGCGTCTCCCGCACGCATCCCTGCTCGATCATGCGCAGCAGGCTCAGCGCGACGGACGGCAGGGCCGCCCAGTCCTCGTGGTCGAGGGCGGTACGGAGCACGCCGAGCCCGCGCTCCGCATCGCGGGCTCCCATGATCCCGCCGGCCGCGGTGGCCGCGGTGAGGACCAGCCGCCGGGACGCCTGCTCGGTCCCGCTCTCGGCCGCCCACTCCTCCAGCAGCCCCCAGACCTCCCCAGCGAGCGACGGCCCGCCGCCCAGGAGATCCAGGACGGCCGCGGCCGCCTGCCTCAACAGGAGCGAGCCGTGCAGCGCCCACGGCCGGATGAAGCGGTTCAAAGCGTGGACCGGGTCGCTGCTCGCCAGCACCGCGGCCGCGACGGCCGCACGGGCGCGGATCTCGACGTCGGCGTGCGTCACCAGCCGCTGGAGCCATGCCACGAGCGCCGGGCGGTCGCTGTCCAGGTACATCCAGGCGTATTCCAGGACGGCCTGCTGAAGGAGGGGCCGGCGGAACCTCACCCGCGGGGGCTGCCGCGGCCCGTCGTCCACGGGCGGCACCACGACCTCGATCCAGTCGTGCTCGGCGCCCAGCCGGTCCCGGAATCGCAGCCGGCCGAGAGGCGGTTCGTCCTCCTCGGGCACGAGCATGGCGTACAGGTCGAGCGCCGCGTCGGACACCGTGAGGTATCCGGTGTCCTCGAGCACGGCCGTCGCGAGCGCGAAACTGATGTACTCGGGGTCGCGATAGCGGCTGAGCCGGCGGTGCACCTCACCTGTCGGGTCGCGCAGGTCGCGGACGGTGGCACCGAGGTCCCGTCCCTCGATCACCGCTTCTGCGAGCCGGACCGCGACCCGCGGCTCGGGGCGCTCGCGGAGGAGCTCCTCGGCGCCGCAGGCGACGAGCCGCCCGCGCAGCTCGGTCCGCTGGTCGGGCGTAGGGACCGTGCCGAGGACGCGCTTCTCGATGATGTCCATGGAGACCACCCGGCCGAGGCTGGTGAACACCAGTGATGATCGGGGTGCGGCGTCCACCAGGGAGCCGCGGGCCGGCCCGGTCAGCACCACCATGAAGCTCTGCGCGTCCTGCAAGGCTCCGGCCGTCTCGGTGATCCAGCGGTCGTCGATCCGGTCCGCGCTGATCCCGCCCTCTTCGGCGCGGTCGCCCATGGCCCCGTCCAGATCGACCACCAAAGCGCAGCCGTCGGAGTCGGGACGCCAGCCCGGCGCCTCCAGCCCGCTGGTGTCCCACAGCAGCCTGCACTCGACCCCGGCCTCGCCGTCGCGGGTCTCCAGCCGGTGCAGCAGGTTGTAGGCGAGCGTCTCGCGCCCGCTGCCGGGCGGGAGGGCCAGGATCAGCAGGTGTTCGCGCATCAGGACGGTACTGGCGCGGTGGAACTCCGGCGGCGCCACGAACGTGGACAGGTGCGTCTCCAGGCGCGACAGGTCGATCTTCGAGCTGCTCTGCCCGCGCCGCCGCGGGGCGACACCGGAGGCGTTGAAGTCGCTGATCTCAACGCTGTCCTGGAAGAGCGCCAGGGTTCCGATCGACGGTCCCGGCCCCTCGGCGGCATGGCGCTCGAAGAAGCGCTTGGCGAGGTCCATGAACTGAGCGTGCTGGGAAGGTTGGCCGCCGTCGCCGCCGAGAGCGCGCAGGGCGTCCTCCTGCGACGACGGGAACCCTTCTTCTCCCGGAGCGGGGCGGTCCCGCGGGGCATCCGCGCCTTCCCGCGTCTCGGGCTCGGACGCTTCGGGCTCCCGGGCCCTCCGATCGCGGCGGTCGTCTTCGGGACGTCCGCGCGCCTCGGCTCCCTGCCCACTCTGTTTCGCTTCCGCTTCTTCGGCCATACCGATGGCCTTTCGCTCTCGTCGTTCGCCGGGGGGATGAGGTGACGCGGCGGGCGTGGTCGGCGCGTTCGGTGCGGCCGGTCAGGAGTCCGAGACGCCGAAGTTCAGGGTCCCGACGCGCTTGGCCTGGATGGTCACGACGTTGTCGATCTTCCGGGAGTTGATCACCACTCCTCGTCCGTGGCGGGACGACGTCTCGTCGGCCAGCCGCTCCGTGTGCTCGCGCAGCGTCGCCATGAACCCGGCGTCGGCGAGCATGCGCGCCACCAGCACGGTGTGCAGCGCGGCAGCGCCCCGCTCCGGGTCCCGCTGGACCGCGGCGAGCGCCATCGCGGCCTCGGAGCTGTTCCGAAGGCCGCTCTCCACCGCTTCCATCAAGGCGCGAGCCGCGGGCCCGGGGAGGTAGTAGTCGTTGCCGAGTCGGCATCGCGCCGTCTCGACGATGACCGCGACAGCGGCCTCGCCGATCTCCTCGGCTTCCTGAGCGCTGTCGCGGCCGTTCCGGGGCTCTTCGGCGGACTCGTTCTCGGACATGCCTGCTCCCAGGGGGATCGTGCCGTCGGGGGGTGGAAAGGACTGCGGCAGGAGTGCCGGATCGTCGTCCCGGATCCGCCGGGCGATCCGCGTGGATTCGGCGCCGGGACGGCCGGAGTTGCGTTCGCCGTGCCGCTCGAAGACCTCCAGCGCCTCCGCGCGTTCCCCGGCCAGGTAGAGGGCGCGCATCAGAAGGCCGATGAGCCTGTCCTTGGGGCGGTCGGTTCCGGCGGCCAGCCCGCGTAGCCCGGACAGGACCTCCCCTATCGGCCGGAGTCCGAGTTCCAGCTCCACGCAGGGGAACAGCAGTTCCTCGTACTCTCCGATGAGCTGGGCCCGCTTGTTCTCGACCCACGGGAGGGGCATGAGACCGCCCAGGAGCTCCGCCGTCCACGGGCCGTCGGGCAGTTCCCCCCACTGGTCCAGAGCACGACGGTAGTAGTACACGGCGCCAGCGTCGTCCTTGCCCCTCAGCGAGGACGCATGCCTGCCCAAAGCGCGGGAGCGCAGCAGGTCGATCTGGCGGGCCGGAGCGTTGATCCGGTAGACGCCCTGGGACGCGCGGGGCAGTAGCTTCCCGGCCTCGGGATCCACCTTGGCGAGCTCGTTGCGTATACGGCCGATGTGGTCGCCGATCTTCTTGTTGTCCTCGAGCTTGCCGGCCTCTCCGAGCACACTCGTCCAGACGTTCTGGCGCAGGTAATCGCGCTGGACGGGACGTTCGGCGTGCCACAGCAGGATCGCGAGGATCAGCCGCGCTCTCGGCTCGTCCGGCTCGATGACGCGGTCGCCGAGCCGCCCCCCGACACGGCCCAGCAAGGTGAAGGCGATCTCGCCCGGGACGGGGGTCACGGGCGGGGCGCCGTCCTCAGCGTTCACGACGGACCTCCTCTGCATCGCGTGCGGAACTGACGGCGGGCCTGCGGGCCACCGCGAAAAACAGCGGCGAAAACAGCGGTATCGACCGGGTGAAAAACCGCGGTGTTCCCGTCTGATGCTCTTTCCATCCGGGCGGAAGAGCCGCCGCGGAAAGCAGAAGGAGAAACGCCATGAGCAAGTCCGAGAGCCGCCTCCAGCACGCCGTCTGGCGCAAGAGCAGCCGGAGCGAGGGAATGGGCGACTGCGTCGAGGTGACTGTCGACTACTGGGTCGGCGTCCGCGACTCCAAGAACCCCGAGGGGCCGGTCCTCTGGTACACCGGCGCCGAGTGGGTCGCCTTCCTGGAGGGGGTCAAGCGGGGCGAGTTCGACCTGCGCTGACGCGCGGGCCGGGGTCCGGGCGGCGGCGACCGCCCGGACCGCGGCCTGGTGCGGGCTCATCGGGCGTCCTCGCGGATATCGGCGGCGATCTCGCCGAGCAGTGCAGCGGCCTCGTCGCCGAAAACCGCCATCTGTTCCAGGAGCGCCCAGCGTCCTTCGTAAAGGCGCGTCTCCTCGGGGCGGTGCACGGTAATGCCCGCGTGGACGGTCTCGATCGTCACGTAGGTGTCATGACCGGGTTCTTCACCGTCGGTGAAGATGACGAAACCGTGCGACAAATAAGTGACGGCCGCGGACCGCAGCGGGATCAGGCCGATGGTGACGTTCTCAAGGGTTGCGAGGGAGGCGATGCGATCGAGCTGGGCCAGTTGCACCGACGGAGGCCCCGGACGCCAGCGCAGCCCGGCTTCGCCGATGAGGAAGTCGAACCGGCGCCCGGCGTCGTAGAGCGCGAGCTGGCGGTCGAGCCTGCCGGCCACGGCGGCGGCGAGCTCGTCCTTGCCGTAGGGGAACTCGGGGTACATCGCGAAGACGCGCTTGACGTACTCGGCGGTCTGCAGATGGCCGGGCACGATGCCCGGCTGGAAGGAGCGGACCCACTGCGCTCCGGTCTCCCGGTCCTTGAGTTCGCCCTGGAGGTCGGTGCGCCCCTGCAGCGCCGCCGACCAGGTGTCGACCTCGGTGTACATCGATTCGATCATCGAGGCCAGCCACGCCCGCTTCTCCGCGGGCGCGTCGACCGCGGCCGCCCACGCCTTGACCTGCGGCAGCTTGGGCAGCACCCGTCCCGCTTCGATCCTGGAGATCTGGGACTGGCTCATGCCGATCCGCCTCCCGAGCTCGCGCCCCGACAGCCCGGCGAGCTCGCGCAGTCCGCGCAGCTCGGCCGCCAGCCGAACGCGATCCCCCGCGGCCCGCCCATCCCGCTCCTCATCCGTCATGGCGTCCGACCACCGCTCCCGCCGTCATCGGTGCCGCCCCGTGACCCGATATGAACTTCATGGATACGACGCGAGTCGGCACGTTCTGGTTCGCGCCGGTACCGTTTCGTGACATAAGCCTTGTGACCACAAGGGTGAGCGCGCCCTCACCCGCTTTCGTTTGATTCTGATTGATTCGAGATGATGCAAAGTGAACCACGCTGAGAAGGTTACCGCGAAGACCCGGGCTGCGGAGTGCCCACGTCCGGGCAGCGATGCGAGAAGGGAAGAGGAGCGTCCTGTCCGGCCGCCCCTGGCGGGACCGCCCGCGACCACCCGCTCGTCCCCACGCTTCGGCCGGGACCAGCGGCTCGAGTTCTTCCCGGCGGACTCGGCACGGCACTGCGTGATCTTCGTGGCCGACATCATGGAGTTCAGCAGGCGCGACGACCAGGCGCAGCTGGCCCTTCGTCGCGTCCTCTTCCCGCTCGTCGCCCACGCGTTCGACGGCGCCGGGCTGCCATGGCGGCTCCGCCTGCACGAGGACCGCGGTGACGGAGTCCTCGTCGTCGTCCCGGTCCCGGTGTCGATCGAGCCGGTCGTCCGCGGACTCGTCCGCCGCCTGGTCCGCGGGCTGGCCGAGCACAACCGGTCGGCCGATCCGCCGGATCGGATGCGGTTACGCGCCGCTCTGCACACCGGCATCGTGCATCGCGACCGGTACGGAGTCGCGGGCACCCCGGTGAATCACACGTTCAGGCTGGTGGACGCACCGTCCATCCGCGACGCGCTGACGGCATCGGCGGCGGACTTGGCCTTCGCTCTCTCCGAGACCGCGTACGGCGACCTGACCGTACCCTCCCTCCCCGGCTTCCGCGCGGCTCTGGCCGAGGTCAAGCGCACCAGTGCCCCGATATGGATCTGGACGGGGCGCCCGGTCGATGCGCTCCTTTGACCCCGCTTCCCGGGCCGGCCCAAGCAAGGCTTCCAGTCCCCGACCGCATGAGCATCCGCGCCCACGCGTCACCCGCGACGACGAAGGTGCCGGGGACGCGGACGGCCGTGCGGTCCGGAAGGGCTCCGGTGTCCGCACGGCCGTCGGGACGTCGGGTACGCGGGTCGTGATCAGGTGAGGGCGCTGCCCTTCTTCCACTGGTCGAAGGGCAGCTGCCAGTAGCCCCACCCGTTGTCCCAGGGCAGCTCGCGGTCGGTGCCGGTGACCTTGACGACGTCGCCGCGCTGGGCGAAGTCGAAGAACCAGGCCGCGTTCGAGGTGCCGGCGTGGATGCAGCCGTGGCTCGCGGCCGTCGGGTCGCTCTCGTGGACGTACTCGCCGCTGTTGGAGATGCGGACCGCGTACCGCTCCTCCAGCTTGTAGTACCCGGGGTCGCCCGGCTTGCGGCCCGGCGACTCCATGGTCACCGGGTCGCTCTTCTCCATCGTCAGGTGGACGCCGCTGGTGGTGGTGTACTCGTGCGTCTCGCCGCTGCCGCCGCTGACCTGGAACGAGCGGACGGTCTTGCCGTCGCTCTTCACCGTCATGCGGCCCGCCCGCAGGTTGACGGTGCTGACGTGCGCGGCGCCGATCTTGATGGTCTTGGTGATGTCCTTGACGCCCCAGGCGCCGCCGCCCGCCGCGACGCCCGTCAGCTTGGCCGAGACGGTGACCTTCTGGTGCGCGGGCCAGTACGTCCTGGTGCGGTAGATCACCTGGGTGTTGCCGACCCAGCGCCAGGCGCCCTCGACGGGCTTCTCCGCCTTCACCGTCAGCGCCTTCTCCACCGCCGCCCGGTCCTTCACCGCGTGGTCGAAGCTCACGATGATCGGCACGCCGACGCCGACCGTCTCGCCCGGCATGCTCGGCGTGACGTCCGACACCGCGAGCGACACCGACGGCTTCAGCGTGCTGAACGCGCTGGTCGTCGTGGTCACCTTGCCGTCGTCGCCCTTGGCGGTCGCGGTCACGGTGTACCTGGTGTCCGGCTTCAGGTTGCCCGCCGACTTCCAGCCGGTGCCGTCCGCGTCCATCGCGCCGGTCACCGCGGGCGCGCCCCCGGCGGGCTGCACGGTGACCTGCTGGAGCTTGCCGTGGCCGGCCGTCACCTGGACGGGCGCGTCCGGCTTCACCGCCGTCCCGCCGGTCGCCGGCGTGATCGTCACCGCGACCGGCTTGTCCGCCGCCGCGAGCCCGGCCACGCCCCCGCCGCTGCACGCCGAGAGCGCGAGGACGGCCGTCCCGGCCAGTCCCCCGCCGAGCAGACGCCCCGCCTTGCCATATCGCATCGCACACCCCACGTGACCACATCTCGCGTAACGGCTGTTGAGATGCGTCGAAAGACCAACGAGTTCAGGTTCGCCCGAAAGTACCCGCTGCGCTGCACTGATCCGGCCGGGCGGCCCGAACCCTTCAGCCGATCTTCAGCCGCGGTCCGGCGGAGGCAGGAGGAGGGCGAGGGCGAGGGCGGCGAGCGGGACGAAGCAGAGCAGCGTGAACACGAGCGGCGTCCCGCGGGCCTCGGCGGCCAGCCCGAAGGCGGGCGCCAGCAGGCCGCCGGCGCTGACGCCGAGGCCGAGCGTCACCCCGGCGGCGGTGCCGGGGCGGCCCGGCAGGTAGTCCTGGCCGAGGCGGACGAGCACGGCGAACGGCACGTTGACCGCGGCGCCCGCGAGGACGGCGAAGGGCAGCGGCAGCAGCGGCCCCGGCGCGAGGCGCAGCCCGGCCAGCACGGGGACGGCGAGCGCGGCGCCGATCCGGACGGCCCGGACGGGACCGGCCCGGTCCGCGATCCGCCCGCCCGCGATCGTGCCGAGGACGCCGCCGCCGAGGAAGCACGCGAGCGCCGCCCCGGCGAGCACCGCCGAGCCGCCGAGGTGGCGGATCCAGTAGAGCCCGATGAACGTGGCGATCGCCGAGAACATCGCCGACCGGACGACCGAGATGCCGGTGAGCACCGCGAACGGCCGCCACCGGTCGCGTCCGGGCGCCGCCGCCGGGGCGGCGCCGCCGCGCCCGCGCGCGTCCCGCACCAGCACGAACGCCGCGAGGACGGCGGGCGGCAGGAACGCGGCGGTGCCGCGGGCGCCCCACGCGCCCAGCACCGGCACCGCGAGGACCGGCGCGAGGAAGAACCCGACGGTGCCGCCCGCCGCGAACACGCTCATGCCGGTGACGCTGCCGCCCGCCGCGTCCCGGGCGGCCTTGCCCGCCGCCGGGTGGAACATCGCCGTGCCGAGCCCGGACAGCAGGAGCAGCGTCCACACCACCGCGTACGGGCCGCCGAGGCCCGCCGCCGCGAAACCGAGCCCAGCTAGCAGGACGCCCGCGGCGGCGAGACGGGGCAGCCGGAGCCGGTCCACCGCGACGCCGACGAGCGGCTGCGGCAGCGCGCCGCCGAGCGTCGCGGCGAGGGTGAGGCCGCTCGCCGCGACGTAGCCGTAGTGCCGTTCGAGGACGAGATAGGGGATGCTCGCCGGGACGAGCCCCTGGTAGAAGTCGTCGGCCGCGTGCACCGACGCCCACATCCACATGCGCCGCGGGACGGACGGCGCCCCGGCTCCTTCAGCGATCGTTGCCACCCGGCCAGCATCGCCGCCGGACGGTCCTTCCGGCTGCCGATATCCTGCCCGTATATGTCGCAGATCCGCCAACATCCGGACGGTACGGCGCGGCTGATCCCGCTGGCGTCCCGCGAGCGCGTCGGCTGGCACGTCCACCCTCACCACCAGCTCGCCCACCCGAGCCGCGGCGTGCTGGAGGTCTCGACCGGGGCGGGGTCGTGGATCGTGCCGCCGCACCGCGCCGTCTGGCTGCCCGCCGGGATCGCGCACGCGCACGAGGCGCACGGCCCCGCCGAGCTGCGCACCGTGAACTTCCCCGGCGGGCGGCCGGTGGCGGGTCTCGTGCGGCCCACCGTGCTGGCGGTGTCGCCGCTGCTCCGGGAGGTCATCGTCGCGCTGACCGCCGGCCCCGGGGAGGCCCTCGCGGACGGGCCGCGCCGCAACCTGCTCCGGGTGGCGCTCGACCAGCTCCGCGAGGTGCGCGAGCTGCCCCTGCACCTGCCGCTGCCCGCCGACGACCGGCTGCGCGCCGTCGCCGCCGCGCTCGCCGCCGACCCCGCCGACCCGCGCGGCCTCGCCGCGTTCGGGCGGGCCGTCGGCGCGTCCGAGCGGACGCTCAGCCGGCTGTTCCGCCGCGAGACCGGGATGTCGTTCCCGCAGTGGCGCACCCAGGTACGGCTGCACCGCGCGCTGATCATGCTGGCGGGCGGCGCGTCGGTGACGGGCACCGCCGCGGCCTGCGGCTACGCCACCCCGAGCGCGTTCGTCCAGGCGTTCCGGACCGCCTTCGGCACCACCCCCGGCCGCTTCGGCGACGACCGGTCCCGCTGACGCCCGCCCGGCCGTCCCGGTCACCGCGGCCCGGCGACCGTCCGTCGCGCGGGACCGGCCGCTGGGCGCACCAGAACGGCCGCCGGTCGCACGGTCGCCCCGGCGGGGCTTCCGGCGCCTCCGCGGGGGCCTCCGGGCGGCTAACGTTCTTCTCGTCCGGCCCGCTCCGGTGGACGCCCTGGCTTCGGGGGGAACCAGCGCGGAGACCGTCGAGCATCGGCCGGACGTGGCGGGAGGGGCGCGCGGCCCGGGTCACCCGGGCCGCGCGCCCTCCACACCGCCGCCCCGCGCGTATGGCCTCGCGGCCACCCGAGCGTTACCCTTCATGCCTCCGGGTCCAACAGCGCGGCCCACCGCCGTCGTCCTGCACCGAGGACCGGGCCTTGAGAACTCCAGCACTGCAAGTGCACCACCGCCGCCTCCGGCACTGCCACCTGGTCAGCGTGTGCGGCGAGATCGACATCAGCACCGCGCGGGCGCTCCGGGAGCGCCTCCTCGCCGCCGTGGCGGACGCGTCCGCGCCGCTCGTCCTCGACCTGCACCGCGTGCCGTTCATGGACTCCAGCGGGCTCGGCGTGCTCGCCTCCCTCGCCGAGGGCGCCGCCCGGCGCGGCCTGCCGGTGCGCCTCACCGAGCTGCGCCCCCAGGTCGCGACGGTGCTCGCCGTCACCGGCCTGGACCAGCTCGTCCCCATCGTCCCGACGCTGGACCGCGCCCTGCGCTTCCCCCTCCCCGACGACGACGGCGCGGACCGCTCGCCGGCGCCCCGCTGGCGCTGCGCGCACTGACCGGCCCCTCCACCTGCGCAAGCACTCCCTTACCGCCCCTCTGTACAGCTTCCATACTCTGAAGTATGTTTCCGTACCATGGAGTACGGTGATGAGCTGGTCCGGCGCGTCCGCGCGCTCGCCCCGACGCTCGCCGAGCGCGCCCCCGAGGCCGAGGAGGCGCGGCGCCTGCCGGACGCCACCGTCGCCGACCTCGCCGCGACCGGCCTGTTCGGCGCCCTCGTGCCGAAGCGCTTCGGCGGCGCCGAGCTCGGCTTCGCGCCGCTGGTGGACGCCTTCCGCGCCGCCGGGGCGGGCTGCGCGTCCACCGGCTGGCTGTCGGTGATCTACACGCTGCACAACTGGATGGTCGCGCTGTTCCCCGAGCGCGCCCAGGAGGAGGTCTGGGCGGACCGCCCGCACGCGCTGATCCCCTGCGTCCTGTCGCCCACCGGGACCGCCGCGCGCGAGGGCGACGGGTACCGCGTCACCGGCCGCTGGCCGTGGGGCAGCGGCGTCATGCACGCCGACCACGTCATGGTGATGGCGCTCGTCACCGCCGGCGACGCCATCGAGCCCCGGCTGTTCCTGCTGCCCCGCGCCGACGTCACCGTCCACGACGTGTGGCACACCAGCGGCATGCGCGGCACCGGCAGCAACGACATCGAGGTCGCGGGCGCGCTCGTCCCCGGGCACCGCTCGGTCCCGCTCGCCGACCTGTCCGAGGGCCGCGCGCCCGGCGCGCTGGTCAACACCGCCGCGCTCTACCGGATCCCGCTCGTCCCGGTGTTCGCGCTGACCGGCGCCGCGCCCGTCCTCGGCGTCGCCGAGGGCGTCCTCGCCCGCTTCACCGAGCGGCTGCGCACCCGCACGCTCGCCTACAGCGGCGAGCGGCAGCGCGACCTGATGAGCGGCCAGATCCGCCTCGCCCGCGCGACCGCCGACCTCGCCGCCGCCCGGCTCCTGCTGGACGACGCGGTGCGCGGCCTCGCCGCCGCCGACGCCGGCGGCGCCGACATCGGCCGCCGCGCGCACGCCCGGCTCGTCGCCGCGCACGTCGTCGGGACGGCCCGCGCCGTCGTCAACGAGCTCTGCGCGGCGGCGGGCGCGAGCGCCCAGTTCACCGCGTCGCCGTTCCAGCGGGCGCAGCGCGATGTGAATACGATCTCGGGTCATGTGGTGTTCGACCCGGACGCCGCGTACGCCCTCTACGGCAAGGTCGAGCTGCGGCTCTCCCCGGGCGCGCCGACCCTCCTCTGACGGCGTGAGAGCGGGACTGGGGGGACGCATGGACGGGCGCGGCGGGACGGCCCGCACCAAAGTGGCGCGGCGCGACTGGATCGAGGCCGCCTACCGGGAGCTCGCGCGGGCCGGCGAGCGCGGCGTCGCGATCACCGCGCTGGCCGCCCGGCTCGGCGTCACCAAGGGCAGCTTCTACTGGCACTTCACCGACCGCGGCGAGCTGATGGCGGCCCTGCTGGACCGGTGGGCGCACGAGCGCACCGACGAGATGCTCGGCCTCGCGCTCGGCAGCACCGCCGACCCGCGCGAGCGGCTCCGCCGCATCCAGGCGCTCGGCCGCGACATCGCGCCGGTCGACCGCGCCATGCGGCTCTGGGCGCAGCACGAGCCGGCCGCCGAGGAGGCCGTCCGGCACGCCGACCGCGCCCTGCTCGGGCACATCTCCGCCTGCCTGGAGCAGCTCGGCTGCGACCCGGACGACGCGCGCCTGCGCGCCCTCCTCATGCTCCGCGCCTGGGCCGGCGGCTACCTCGTCCCCTCGCCCCCCGGCGACGACGCCCGGATGCTCGACCTCCTCCTCCCTGACCCCCCGGTCACCGAAAGTTGAGATGCGGCGTGTTGCCCTCTGGGAGCGCTCCCACTGCGCAACACGCCGCATCTCGACGAACGGCGACCAGGTGGTCATGGGGGTGCGGCTCCGGGGGGATCAGCCGGTCCCGTCCCCGGGCAGCGTCTCGACGACCGTGAGGTGCTGGTCCAGCCCGGTGATGTGCAGCATGTGCCGCATCGACTCGTTCGGCTGGGCGAGCACCAGCGTCCCGCCCTCGCCGCGCACCCGCCGCCAGGAGCGCACCAGCGAGTTGATGCCGAGCGAGTCGCAGAACCGCACGTCCTGGAGGTCGATCGCGACGCGCGGGCCGTCCTCGCCCTCCGCGGCGTCCAGGCCGAGCGCCTGCTCGACGGCCTGCAGCAGCAGCGGCGCGCAGGACATGTCGATCTCGCCCGCCGCCACGACGACCCGCCAGCCGGTCCGCCGGACCAGCCGGACGTCCAGCGGCCCGTCCTTGCGCTCCCAGAGCACGTCCACGATCATCTCCTCGGCCGTCCGCACCGCCACGCGGCAGGCTATCCCGTCGCGGGGCCGTCCGCCCCCAGGTGAGCGAGGTCGGCGCCCCCGTCAGCCGCGCGCCCGCTTCACCGCGCGCAGCAGGACGAACTTCGGGTGCGACGCGGCGACGGTGCAGCCGCCGAACAGGCGGCGCAGCCGCACGTGGTAGCCGAGGTGCCGGTTGCCGACGACCCACAGCTCGCCGCCGGGCGCGAGCGCGTCGCGGGCGCCGGCGAACATGCGCAGCGCCGCCGCGTCGGTCGTCGCCTGGTGGGAGTGGAAGGGCGGGTTGTTCAGCACCAGGTCGAGCGAGCCGGGCGGCACCGCCGCCATCGCGTCGCCCGCCCGGAACTCCGCCTTGCCCGAGGCGCCGTCCGAGGCGTTCGCGCGGTAGGTGGCCTCGGCGGACGCGACCGCCTGGAACGACTCGTCCAGGAACAGCACCTCGGCGTCCGGCGCGGCGAGGGCGGCGGCGGTGCCGACGACGCCGTTGCCGCAGCCGAGATCGGCGATCCGCGCGAACCGGGAGGCGTCCGGCAGGTTCTCCAGCAGGAAGCGGGTGCCGATGTCCAGGCGGTCGGCGCAGAACACGCCCGCGTGGTTGACGACCGGCCGCCCCGACATCGCGCCGATGCCCTCCGGCAGCCGGTAGGTGAGCGGCCACGGGTCCGGCGGCGGGCGCAGCGCCGGATCGGGCGCGCAGAAGATCAGCCGGGCCTTGCGGACCGCCAGGGACGTGCGGGTCGGCCCGAGGACCTCCTCGAACAGCCGCAGCGTCGAGGTGTGGATCTCCTTGACCATCCCGGCGCCCACGACCACCGTGCCCGGGTGGACGGCGGGCGCCAGCCGGTGCAGCTGGTCCTCCAGCAGCGCCAGGCTCTTCGGGACGCGCACCAGCAGCACGTCCGCGCGGACGGGCGGCGCGTCCCGCGTCGTCAGCAGCCGGACGGCGCCGGGCGCCCCGTTGCGCTCCAGGTTCGCGCGGGTCGCCGCCTGCGCGAGGAAGGAGTCCGAGATCTGGACGGGCGCGTGCCGCGCGAGCGCCGTCGCCAGCGCGCCCCACCGGTCGCCGACCACGACGACCGCGCCGGACAGGTCGACGCCCTCGTCCGCCAGGTGCCGCAGCAGGTACTCGTCGGCGGCGTCCCAGGCGCGCAGGCGGTCGCGCGGGTCCTCGGGGAAGCGGCCGAGCTCCGGTTCGCCCCAGGGCGTCGCCATGCGCTCCATCGTCCGCCCAGGTTAACGCCCGCGCCGCTAGGCTTGGACGCTCCGCGCAGCCCACCACCGCCTCCGGAAAGCGCCCCGATGACCAACGACGCCCTGCTCGCCCTCGACGCGCTCCGCAAGCCCGGCGGCGCGGCCGTCTACGCCGTCCTCGACACCGAGACGAGCGGCTTCTCGCCGGCCCGCGGCGACGCGATGCTGGAGATCGCGATCGTGCTGCTGGACGCCGCCGGGGAGATCGTCGAAGAGTGGGACAGCCTGCTGGACCCGCGCGGCCCCGTCGGCGCCGACTGGGTGCACGGCATCACCCCGGCGATGGTGCGCGGCGCGCCGACGTTCCGGGAGCTGGCCGGCGAGATCGGCGGGCGGCTCGCCGGGCGGATCATCGTGGCGCACAACGCGTCCTTCGACATGCGCTTCCTGCGCGCGGAGGCGGGCGCGCTCGGCGCCGGCGCCTGGGCGCCCGAGACGCTCTGCACGCAGCGGCTCGCCGGGACGTTCCTGCCGCCGGGCGTCCGCAAGCTCGCCGACTGCTGCGCCGCCGTCGGCATCCCCCTGGACAACGCGCACGCCGCCCTCGACGACGCCCGCGCCACCGCCCGCCTGTTCCGCCACTACCTGCGCAACGCGCCGCGCCCGCTGCCGTGGAGCGACAAGCTCGCCCGCGCCGCCGAGGCCGCCGCCTGGCCCTCGCCGCGCGTCCCGCAGCGGCCGTCCCGCCCCCGGCAGGTGAGCGCGGCGCGGCGCGGGGTAGGGCCCCGGCCATGAACCCCGATGAGGCCGACGCCAAGGTCCAGCTCGCCGTCACCCGCTACCGCCAGGCCGCCGAGGAGGCGGGCGCCGCCCGCGCCGACCTGCTCGTCGCCTACGCCGACGCCGTCCGCGCGGGCCGCACCCCGGAGGAGCTCGCGGCGGACGGCCCGCTCGGCGCCGACGAGATCCGCGCCGGCATCAGCGCAGCGCGGTGACGGCCTCGCGCAGCCCGTCCAGCGCCCGCCGGTAGAACGCCGGGCCGAACGAGATCCGGGCCACGCCGAGCGCGGCGAGGCCCGGCACCGTCATCCCCGGCAGGCAGAGGACGTTGACGGCGCCGAGCGCCTCCACCAGCGCGGAGATCGCCGCCTCGTCCGTCACCAGGATCGGGTAGACGCAGTCGGCGCCCGCGTCCCGGTAGCGGCGGCCGCGCTCGACCGCCTCGGCCAGGTCGCCGTTCCCGGCGGCGTAGACGTCCACGCGGGCGTTGATGACCAGGTCGGGGTCGGCGGCGCGCAGGGCCGCGAGGTAGGCGGCCTGCTCGGCGGCGTCCACGAGCGTCCCGCCGCGGCTGTCCTCCAGGTTCAGCCCGGCGGCGCCGATCGCGCGCAGCCGCTCGGCGAGCGCGCCGGGCGCGAGCCCGTACCCCGCCTCGGCGTCCACCGTCACGGGCACCGAGACGGCGCGGACGACGCGGGCGGCGGCCGCGAACATCTCGCCGGCGGGCGCACCCTCGCCGTCGGGGTACCCGAGCATCGCCGAGATCGCCGCCGAGGCGGTCGCGACCGCCGGATGGCCCGCCTCCTCGACGACCCGGGCGCTCCCGGCGTCCCAGACGTTGGCCAGCACCACCGGATCGCCGGGGCGGTGCAGCGCGCGCAGCGCGGCGTAGTCGGTCATGGCACCGTTTCTACCGCCCGCCCCCCTCGTCCGGACCACCGGGAGGGGCGTGGTGGACTGGCGGCAGGCATCGTACGAAGGAGTCTGCATGCTGCCCTGGTCCGCCGACCTCGCGGGACGCCTGGAAGAGCACACGATCGACAGCGCGCTGCTGCGCGGCAACCCGCTCGGGGACCCGCACGAGCGGCCCGTCCTCGTCTACACCCCGCCCGGCTACGACGCCGATCCCGGCCGCCGCTACCCGTCCGTCTACGTGATCACCGGGTTCACCGGCACCGCCTACATCTGGCGGCAGCGCGCGCCGTTCCGCCGGACCTTCCCCGAGACCGCCGACGCGGTCTTCGCGAGCGGCGAGGCGCCCCCGGCGATCGTGGTGT
The DNA here is from genome assembly GCF_019458805.1 of Actinomadura parmotrematis. Taxonomy (GTDB): domain Bacteria; phylum Actinomycetota; class Actinomycetes; order Streptosporangiales; family Streptosporangiaceae; genus Spirillospora; species Spirillospora parmotrematis. The sequence continues at coordinate 79,668 of NZ_JAIBOA010000019.1, read as the reverse complement.
TCGTGGACGCCTGGACGTCCTACGGCGGCAGCCAGTACCTGGACTCGCCCGGCACCGGCGCCTACCACTCCTACCTGTGCGACGAGGTCGTCCCGTGGGTCGACGCCCGCTACCGGACGCTCGACGCGCCGCGGCACCGGGCGATCAGCGGCAAGTCCAGCGGCGGCTACGGCGCGATGATCACGCCGATGCTGCGGCCCGACCTGTTCGGCGCGCTCGCCACCCACGCCGGCGACGCCCTGTTCGAGTACGCCTACCAGCCCGGGTTCCCGCAGGCCGTCCGGCACCTGCGGTCCTGGGACGGCGACATCGCCGCCTGGTGGAGCGACTTCACCTCCCGCACGTCCTTCACCAAGCCCGAGGACATGGACCTGCTGGAGCTGTACGCCTACACCGCCTGCTACTCGGCGGACCCCGACGGCACGCCCGTCCTGCCGTTCGACCCGGAGACCGGCGTGGTCCGCGAGGACGTCTGGCGGCGCTGGCTGGACGTCGACCCGGTCCGGATGGCCGCCGGGCACGCCGAGGCGCTCGGCGCCCAGCGGGCGATCTGGATCGACGGCGGCAACCGAGACGAGTGGTACCTCGACGTCGGCGCGGCGGCCTTCCACCGCGCCGTCCTCGACGCGGGCGTCCCCGCCGACCGGGTGCACTTCGAGATCTTCAACGCGGCCCACGGCGGCATCGACTACCGCTACCCGCTGGCCCTCGCGTGGCTGTGCGAGCGCATCGGCGAGTGACCTCCGGCGGCCGCCGCGCCGTTCTGTCGGTGGCGGGGGTCACACTGGGGCCATGTGCCGCAGCATCAAGACCCTGAGGCCCCCGTTCGCCGACGAGGTGACCGGCGACGACGTGCGCGCCGCCGCCCTCCAGTACGTCCGCAAGATCTCCGGCTTCCGCGCGCCCGCCGCCCGCAACGCCGAGGCGTTCGAGCGCGCCGTCGCCGAGATCGCGGCGAGCACCGCCGCGCTGCTGGACGCCCTGGAGGTGCGCGGCGGACCGGCCGCCCCGCGCGCCTAGCCGCGCGGGGCGGCCGTCCCTTATTCGGCGGCGACGAGCTCGGCGATCTGGACGGCGTTGAGCGCCGCGCCCTTGCGCAGGTTGTCGCCCGAGGCGAACAGCGCGAGGCCGTTGTCCACGGTCTCGTCGCGGCGGATGCGCCCGACGTAGGTCGGATCCTGCCCGGCGGCCCGCAGCGGCGTCGGGACGTCGGCGAGCACCACGCCGGGGGCGCCGCCGAGCAGCTCGTACGCCCGCTCGGGGGAGACCGGCCGCGCGAACCGGGCGTTGATCTGCAGCGAGTGGCCGGTGAACACCGGGACGCGCACGCAGGTGCCCGACACCTTCAGGTCCGGGATGTCCAGGATCTTGCGGGACTCGTTGCGGAGCTTCTGCTCCTCGTCGGTCTCGGCGCGCCCGTCGTCCACGATCGACCCGGCCAGCGGCAGCACGTTGAACGCGATCGGCGCGACGTAGACCTTCGGGTCGGGGAACGCGACGGCCGACCCGTCGAAGGCCAGCCTCCCGGCGCCCGCGGCGACGGCGGACGCCTGCCCCTCCAGCTCGGCGACGCCCGCGAGGCCGCTGCCCGACACGGCCTGGTAGGTCGCCACGACGAGCGCCTCCAGCCCGGCCTCCTCGTGCAGGGGGCGCAGCACCGGCATCGCGGCCATCGTCGTGCAGTTGGGGTTGGCGATGATGCCCTTCGGGCGCTGCCGCGCCGCGTGCGGGTTGACCTCGGAGACGACCAGCGGCACGTCCGGGTCCATCCGCCAGCCCGAGGAGTTGTCGATGACGACGGCGCCGGCCGCCGCGACCTTCGGCGCCAGCTCCAGGGAGGTGGTCTTGCCCGCCGAGAAGATCACGATGTCGAGGCCGCGGTAGTCGGCCGCGGCGGCGTCCTCCACGGTCACCTCGCCGCCGTCCCACGGCAGCGTCCGCCCGGCCGAGCGCGCCGAGGCGAACAGCCGCAGCTCCTCCACCGGGAATCCCCGCTCGGCGAGGATCGCGCGCAACACCCCGCCGACCTGACCGGTGGCCCCGACGATCCCGATTCTCATGCCGCTCCTCCGCGCAAAAACGTGTGACCTGGGCAGACGGAAGTCTGCCCAGGTCACCGGACGCACGTCCAGTCAATAACCCTTACGCACGACCTTAAGCGCTGCTACACCCATGTCCCGTCCGCGCTCACGTGCCGTCGCCGCGGCTGCCGGGCCCGTCGGTGCGGAAGAAGCGGTCGTCGGACTGGACCGCGTCGGCGTCGTGGGTCGCGGCGTCGCGGACGGTCTCCAGGTCGCCGTCGCCGAACCGGAACGGCCCCACCTTCGCCTTGGCGAGGACGACGCCGACGAGCAGGACGAGCAGGAACGCCACCAGTAGCGCCCCGGCCACCAGCAGCACGATCTGAACGACGGACATGTGACGCTCCCCCCGAGTCACTCTCCGTCCTACCCGCCGCACCGTTCCGTCACCCTGAGTGACGGAACGGCCGTCAGCGGAAGGCGTCCAGGCCCGTGATCGCCTTCCCGAGCGTGAGGAGGTGGATCTCCTCGGTTCCCTCGTAGGTGAGGACGCTCTCCAGGTTGTTCATGTGCCGGATCACCGGGTACTCCAGGGTGATCCCGTTGGCGCCGAGGATCGTCCGGGCCTGCCGGGCGACGTCGATCGCCGCGCGGACGTTGGCGACCTTGCCGAACGACACCTGCTGCGGCGTGACCGCCCCCTCGTCCTTCAGCCGCCCCACCTGGAGCGCGACGAGCCCCGCCTGCCCGACGGCGATCTCCATCCGGGCGAGCTTCTCCTGGGTGAGCTGGAACCCGCCGATCGGCCGCCCGAACTGCTCGCGGGTGGTCGCGTAGTCCACCGCGGCCGCGTAGCAGGCGCGGGCGGCGCCGACCGCGCCCCACAGGATGCCGTAGCGCGCCTCCGACAGGCAGCTCAGCGGCCCCTTCAGGCCGGTCACCCCCGGCAGCACCGCGCCCGCGGGCAGCCGGACGCCGTCGAGGGTCAGCTCGGACGTCACCGACGCGCGCAGCGAGATCTTGCGGTGGATGTCGGCGGCGCCGAACCCGGGCGTCCCGGCGGGCACGACGAACCCGCGGATGCCCTCGTCGGTCCGGGCCCACACGACGGCGACGTCGGCGACCGACCCGTTGGTGATCCACATCTTGGCGCCGTCCAGCACCCAGTCGGAGCCGTCGCGGCGGGCGCGGGTCAGCATGTCGCCGGGGTCGGAGCCGCGGTCGGGCTCGGTGAGCCCGAAGCAGCCGATGGCCTCGCCCGCCGCCATCCGCGGCAGCCACTCGCTCTTCTGCTCCTCGGACCCGAACTTGTGGATCGCGGCCATCGCGAGCGAGCCCTGCACCGACACGAAGCTGCGGAGCCCCGAGTCGGTCGCCTCCAGCTCCCGGCACGCGACGCCGTAGGCGACCGCGCTCGTCCCGGCGCAGCCGTAACCCTGGAGGTGCATGCCGAGCAGGCCCAGCCTGCCGAGTTCGGGCGCGAGCTCGCGGGCGGGGAAGGTGCCGTCCTCGAACCAGCCCGCGACGTGCGGCTCCACCTTCTCGGCGGCGAACGCGCGCACCGTGTCGCGGACCAGCCGCTCCTCGCCGGTGAGCCGGTCGTCCACGCGCAGCACGTCCATGATGCGATCCCCTCCCGCGGTCCCGCCGCCAGGGTAGCCCCGGGGACCTCCGGGGCCGTCTCAGGGTCGATTCGGGGGGATTCCCGATATAACTCGACTCTCCGGCGGGGCATCATCGAGACATGGACTTCGACAAGGACACCACCGCCGCCCCGCCGCCCGCCGACACCCCGCCCCCCGCCGACCGCCGGCTCGTCCGCACCCGCGACGGCCGCATGCTCGCCGGCGTCTGCTCCGGCGCCGGCCGCTACTTCGGCGTCGACCCGAACCTCGTCCGCCTCGGCCTCGCCGCGTTCACGCTGTTCGGCGGCGCGGGCGCGCTGCTGTACGCCGCCGCCTGGCTGCTGCTGCCCGAGGAGGGCGCCGCGACGTCCGTCGGCGAGGACCTGTTCCGCAAGGCCAATGCCGACCCGCGCGTCCAGGACGCCGTCCAGAAGGCCAAGGACTCGCTGAACAAGGACCGGCAGGCGCGCTGACCCGGCGGGCGGTCAGGAGGCGATCTCGGCGTCGGCGGCCGGGACCGGCTCGGGCGCGGGCGCCGGCTCGCGCCCGCGCATCCGGGCGATCACCTCGCCGCGGACCTGGTTCCAGTTGAGCGTCAGCGTCGCCGCCGCCGACAGGCCGAGCGCGCCCGCGAGCGCCACCGCCGTCTCGGGCCCGAGCACCTGCGCGACGGCGCCCGCCGCGAGGATGCCGAGCCCCTGGCCGGCGAGGATGCCCGACTGGGCGAGGCCGAACGCCTGCGCGCGCCCCGCCGCGGGCACCGCCGCGACGAACGCGGCGTTCGCCGCGAGCTGGTAGGCGCTGCCGATCCCCGACAGCGCCCACAGCGCGACGATCGCCCAGAGCGGCGGGTGCACGCCCGCGACGATGAGGGGCGCGCAGGCCAGCATCGCCATCCAGCCCATCGCCCGCATCCGGTTCGTCGGCCGCACGAACCGGCTGAACAGGAACGCGCCGAGCACCATGCCCGTCGGCATCGCCGACATGAGCAGCCCGACGGTGACCGGCCCGTCGTCGAACGAGGCCGCGTAGGGCGCGGCGAGCCCCTCGGGGATCACGTAGAAGGCGCAGAGCCAGGCGAACAGGACCAGCGACCGCAGCAGCGGGTCGCCGAAGACGAGCCGGGCGCCGTCGCGGGTGCCGCGCCAGAGGCCGAGCGAGGCGTCGTCGCGCTTCTTCGGCGCCGGCCGGCCGCGCAGCCCGACCGCCAGGATCACCGCCGACAGCCCGAAGGTCGCCGCGTCCAGCGCGAGCGCCTCGTACTCGCCGACCAGCGTGACGATCGCGCCGCCGGCGACGAAGCCGAGCATCTGGGTGGCCTGGTGGGTGATGTTGTTGATCGCCGCGCCGGCCACGTACCGGTCGCCGGCCAGCACGTCCGGCAGGATCGCGGCGCGCGCCGCGGTGAACGGCGCGCCGAGCAGCACGGTGAGGAACACGATCGCGCAGAGCGCCCAGAACGGCGGCGCCGCGACGGCGATCAGCGCGACCAGCACGGCCCGCGCCACATCGCACACGATCATGACGGTGCGGCGCGGGAACAGGTCGGCGAGGCCCGACAGCACCGGCCCGCCGACGATCGGCGGCAGGTAGGTCAGCGCGTAGGTGAGCGCGGTGAGCAGCGCCGACCCGGTGCGGGAGTAGACGAGGACGGCGAGCGCGAGCTGCGCGAGCTGGTCGCCGACGAACGACAGCGCCTGCGCCAGCCAGAGCGCGCGGAACTCCCCCACCGCGAACACCTCGCGATAGGTGGCCTGCGCCTCCGGCGGCCGCCGGTGCCGGCCGCTCTGCCTTCCCGCCACGCGCGCTCCAAGTCCGTGTGTCCGGTTCGGGCACCCCTCCTATTAACTCACGCTGCGTTGCAGTTATGTGACCTACCGTGCCCATTCGGTGGAAGACATGACCGGGGACGCACTTTCGGCGCCCCGGCCGGACCCGGTCAGTACCCGAGCGTGTGCAACCGCTCGTCGTCGATGCCGAAGTGATGGGCGATCTCGTGCACGACCGTGATGCGGACCTCCTCCACGACCTGATCGCGAGAGTCACAGATCGTCAGGATCTGGTCGCGGTAGATCGAGATCTGATCGGGCAGGACGCCCGCGTACCAGTCGCCGCGCTCGGTGAGGGGTACGCCTTGGTAGAGGCCGAGCAGGCCGGGCTCGGGCGCGTGGTCCTCCACCTGGACGACGACGTTGCGCATGTGGTCGGTCAGCTCGGTCGGGATGGTGTCGAGGGCCTGCCCCACCAGGTCCTCGAAGTCCTCCCGCGACATCTCGATCATCCGTCCATTCTGCGCGATCCCCTGGAGGAACCTTGCTCGACCGGCTCACCGGCCCGCGCGCGCTGCTCGCCTGCCGCGTCCTGGCGGTGGTCGCCGTCGGGCTCCTCGGCGGCCTCGCCGGGCTGCTCGCGGGCGGGCGCGTGCACACGCCGGCCGGGCCGACCGACGTCGACCTGTCGCTCCGGCCGTCCTGGACGGGCGGCACCCAGCTGCAGATCCCGCCCCTCGGCGCGCTGGACCTCGACACCCACGCCGGGCCGATCCGCATCCGCGCGCAGGTCGCCGAGCTGCACCTGAAGCCCGCCACCAAGCTCGTCGAGAACGCCGGGGACACGGACGAGCTCACCGACCGGATCGCCGAGCAGATCTGGCGCGGCGTGGTGAAGATGATGATCCGCGCCGCCGTCGTCGCGCTCGTCGCGGCGTTCCTGGCGGGCCTGGTCGTCTTCCGGTCCTGGCGGCGGGCCCTCGCGTCGATGGGGACGGCGGCGGGCGCGCTCGTCCTCGTCCTGCTGACGGGCTGGCTCACCTTCAACACGAACTCCCTCGCCGAGCCCCGCTACACGGGCCTGCTCGCCAACGCGCCGCAGGTCGTCGGCGACAGCCGCAACGTCGTCGACCGCTTCACCGCCTACCGCGCGCAGCTCGCCCACCTCGTCGGCAACATCTCCCAGCTGTACGCGGCCGCCTCGACGCTGCCGACCTACGAGCCCGACCCGGCGACGTTGCGCGTCCTGCACGTGTCCGACATCCACCTGAACCCGGCCGCGTGGAACGTGATCAAGCAGGTCGTCACCCAGTTCAAGGTGGACCTGGTCATCGACACCGGCGACCTGATGGACCACGGCACCAAGGCCGAGGACAAGTTCGCCGCCGACATCTCCAAGATCGGGGCGCCCTACGTCTACGTCCGCGGCAACCACGACTCGCGCGGCACGCAGGCCGCCGTCGCCCGCCAGAAGAACGCGATCGTCCTCGACGACGCCATGAAGACCGTCGACGGCCTGCGCATCTACGGCGCCGGCGACCCCCGCTACACGCCCGACAAGAAGACCGGCGACGACTACGTCACCCCGCAGCAGATGGCCGCGACCGGCTCCGCCCTCGCCGCGAAACTGCGCCCGACCACGACGCCGCCCGACATCATCGCCGTCCACGACCCGAACGAGACCCGCTCCTTCACCGGCCTCGCGCCCCTGCTGCTCGCCGGGCACACCCACCAGCGCTCCACCGAGCTGCTGCCGTCGGGCTCGCGGCTGTTCGTCCAGGGCTCCACCGGCGGCGCGGGCCTCCGCGGCCTGGAGCACGAGGAGCCGACGCCGATCGAGCTGTCGGTCCTGTACTTCAACCGCATCACCCACCGCCTCCAGGGCTGGGACGACCTGCGCCTCGGCGGCCTCGGCCTCACCACCGCCCAGATCGAGCGCCACCTGGAGCCCAAGCCGGACCGCCCGATCACCCCGCCGGCCCCGCCGAGCCCCGCCCCGGCGCCCGCCGCGCCGTCCACCACGCCCGCGACCCGGCCCGCGACCCCGCCCGCGACCCGCGCCCCGTAACCGTTTGCGCGTCCCATCTGGTTGTCCTCTATGCTGGACGGCATCGGTGGTGGACTGCCCACCGCCACGGGCCCCCTTCGTCTAGCGGCCTAGGACGCCGCCCTTTCAAGGCGGTAGCGCCGGTTCGAATCCGGTAGGGGGTACCACCAGCACGATCACCGTCCCGGCCGTCCAGGACGCCCCCGCCCGCGAGCCCTTCCCGACGCCCGCTCCTCTTCTACCCCGAGGGCCGGCCGGCGCGGCGGGTCAGCAGGAGGCAGGACGCGGCGGCGGCCGCCGTGACGGCGAGCGTCCACAGCCAGCCGGCGTCGAACGCGCCGTCCGCGCCGAGGACGGCGACGAGCATCGCGACACCGAGCCCCGTCCCCACCTGGCGGGCCATCGTGACGGCCGCCGAGCCGGTCGAGAAGGCCTGCGGCGGCACCGCCGCCAGGCCCGCGCCGATCAGCGTGGGCAGCGCCAGGCCGACGCCGACGCCCGTCAGCAGCATCCCGGGCAGCATCCCCGCCGCGTAGCCGTCCTCCGCCCAGAGCGCCCACCAGCCGATGCCGGCGGCGAAGGCCACGCATCCCGCGAAGGCGAGCCGGCCCGCACCGGCGCGCCTGGCGATCGGCGCCGCGCCGATCGCGAGGCCGGGCACCATCAGCGGTCCCGGCGCGATCGCCAGGCCGGTGCGGAGCGCCGACCAGTGCCACGTCTCCTGGCACCACAGCACCGCCGACAGCAGCATCGCGGCGAACGCGACCGCGAACAGCAGGTTGGCGAGCAGCGCCGGGCCGAACCCCGGCAGCCGGAGCAGCGCGGGCGGCAGCAGCGGCGCCGGGGCGCGCAGGTTCCGCCGCGCGAACAGCGCGAGCAGGACGGCCGTCGCCGCGAGCGCGCCGAGCGTCCGCGGCGCCGTCCAGCCCCAGTCGCCGCCCTTGACGACGCCGAGCATCAGCGCGGCCGTCCCCGCCGTGAGCAGCGCCGCGCCGGGCAGGTCCGGCCACGGCCCGTCCGGGCGCGCCGGCGGGCGCGGCAGCACGACGGCGCCGCCGACCAGCGCGGCCAGCCCGATCGGCACGTTGACCAGGAACACCCAGCGCCAGTCGAACTGGGTGAGCAGCCCGCCCACGACCGGGCCGAGCGCCGCCGCGGGCCCGCCGATCGCGGCCCACCGGCGCACCGCCGCCGTCCGCCCGTCCGGCGGCGCCGCCGCGAGCAGCAGGCCGAGCGACGCGGGGATCAGCAGCGCCGTCCCCGCCGCCTGGACGACGCGCGCCGCGACCAGCGTCCACACGCCGGGCGCCACGGCGCAGAGCGTGGAGGCGGCGGTGAACACCCCCAGCCCGGCCAGGTAAGCGCGGCGCGCGCCGACCCGGTCGGCGAGGCCGCCCGCCGGGACCAGCAGCGCCGCGAACACCACCGCGTAGGCGCTGAGCACCCACGACAGCTCCGACAGGGACGCCCCCGCGTACTGGCGGCCGATGTCGGGCAGCGCGACGTTCACGATGAACATGTCCAGGTTGGACATCGCCACCCCCGCCGCCACGACGGCGAACACCGCCCCCGGCCTGACCCGCGCCACCACCGGCCCGGCGGGGACACCCGCCCGACTGCTCACACCGCTCAACGCACGTCCTCCACTGCCCGCTCCGCCCTTCCAGCGAGTTGGAAAACCCAACCCACTGCGCGACCGTAACAACCCCGCCCCTCCCAGGACAACCCGGCACCCCCCGGCCGTCAGCCCACCGAGCGCGCCAACCGGAGCTGATGCGCCGTCCCGAGGTGGGCCCCGTCCGGCCCCCAGGCGTCGATGACCTCCTCGTTCCACCCGCTCGCGTCCGCCCCGCCGGCACGAGCGCGCAGCAGCACCCACGGCGAGGACGCGCCCGCCAGCGCCTCCGCCGGCCGGACCGCGTACTCCAGCGTCGGCACCTGCGCCAGGCCGGGCAGGATCGCGGCGTAGGCGGGGGCGAGCGCGTCCATGAGCAGCACCAGGCGGTGCGCGTCGGGCGGCGCGTCGTCCTCGGTCAGCCGCACCCACGCCGTCAGCTCCGGCTCGGCGCCGCCCGCGAACGGCCGGTTCGGGCCGACGGGCCGGACCTCCCAGAACGCCGAGATCGGCACGAACTCCGGCGGCACGACGAAAACCTCGCACTCCCCAGGCGGCGGCGCCGCGGGCGCCGGCGGAGCCACCGGCGGATGCGCACCCCCACGCGGCACCGAGAAGACCGCCGAAGCGTCCGCCAGCGGCTCGCCACCGGCCGCCAATCCAGCGGCGAGCATCGCGATGCGCCCCGCCCGCCGCACTTCCACGGAAAGCCCGAAAGGACGATCGACGCCTCGGTACAGCCGCGCCGACGCGCTCCTCAACCGGGCGTCCGGCACCCGCCGCTGCATCGCGACCGTGGCGAGCGCGAGCACGAGGCCGCCGTGCAGGCCGCCGAACCCCGCGAACCGGCCATCGGGAACGACATGCCCCTCCCCGGCCGCGGCAAGCATCCGCCCAGGTGAAGACGGCAGAACAGAAGTCACGGAGAACGCCCCCATCGGCAAGGTTGGAAAAACAAACCCACTCTACGGGAACCGGCCCCGCGGCCGCCCGCTCCCCCGCAGGGTTCGCCCGCCTCTCGCGGGGTAGTGGCGCGGCACGATGATGGAGTCCAGATGACGCCGCCGGACGGAACGCTGACCGTCGGGGTCGAGCACCTCGCCGAAGGCCAGGTGCTCGCGACCGTCGCCGGTGAACTCGACTACGGCAACGCCGACCGCCTCACCGACCGCCTCGGCCCCGAGACGGGCCCGGGGCGCATGCTGCTCGACCTCGGGGGATTGGAGTTCTGCGACTCGATCGGCCTCAACGCGATCGTCCGGCTCTGGAAACGCATGCACGAGGCGGGCGGCGAGCTCGTCGTCGTCCGCACCTCGCCGCTGCTCACCGAACTGATGGAGATCACCGGCCTCGCCGAGCTGCTCGGCGCGCGCTGACCCACGTGAAAAGGCCGCCCTCTCCGTTCCGGGAGGACGGCCTGGCGGGACGCCCCGCTCAGAGCAGCGTCGGCCGGTCCAGCGCGCCGCGCGCCTGCGCGAGCGACTCGTGGACGGTGAACGCGCGGTCGAGGCCGGTGATGCGGAGCAGCTTGCGGACCGGCGGGCGCGGCGCGGCGAGCGTCAGGCCGAGCCGGCTGCCGCGCGCCCGGCGGCGGATGCCGACCAGCAGGGCGAGGCCCGCGGCGTCGCAGAACGTCACGGCGGACAGGTCGATGACGACGGGCGCGCCGGCGCGGTTCAGCGCGACCAGCATCTTCTCGCGCAGCGCGGCGGTGGACGCGAGGTCCAGCTCGCCGCTCAGCGCGATGATCGTATGGTCGGGAAGATGGCGCACGGTCATGGTGACGCGGTCCTCGGCGATGCTGCCGGGATGCATAGTGTCTCCGATCGGGAGGTTCAGGCGGCGGCTGCCGTCCGGACGGGGCCGCTCGCCGCGAGCCGGGCCGCACGTCCGGCGATCGCCCACCGGCCCGCGGGGGGCGGGGCCGGGCGGCTCGTCCGTGGTCCCACGCGGGACCGAAAGTCTGGTCGCCAGGGCCGCGCGGACTCTCGTCGTCCTTCCGCGGTCGCCTCGGCGAACCCGACTGTACACCTCTCCCGCGATACGTACTGTTACCTTTTACTCACATACTGCCGAAACCGCCACACCGGCCATCACCCGGGGCTGCATCCATCCCCCGCCCACGGCGGCCCCTTCCGCCGATCGCGGCACCGCCGCCACACTTCCCCATCCTCGGCGACAGCGGTTCCGCGACCGTCCGACCAGGCGAGCGCCCCACCCCTGAAGCACCCCGGCCACACTCCACCCTCCCCCAGGCACCCCACTCTCACCACCAAGCCACACCATCCACCAGATGAACACCCCGCAACCACACCGAACAAACGTTCGACGATCAACTATCCTGGCCCCATGACAGGCGCCTTCCAAGCATCACTCCTGGACACCGCCGACACCCCGACGCTCACCCCGCTCGCCGGCACCGTCCGCCGCACCCACCTGCCCCACGGCGCCTGGATCGACCTGCGCCCGTCCTGGATCGCCGGCGCGGACCCGCTCTTCGAGCGCCTCCTCGACGCCGTCCCCTGGCACGCCGGCTCCCGCCGCATGTACGACCGCGTCGTCGACGTCCCCCGCCTGCTCGCCTTCTACCGCGAACACGACCCGCTCCCCGACCCCCTCCTCACCGCCGCCCGCGACGCCCTCACCGAGCACTACGCCCTCGAGCTAGGCGAGCCCTTCACCACCGCGGGCCTCTGCCTCTACCGCGACCACCGCGACAGCGTCGCCTGGCACGGCGACCAGACCGGCCGCGGCGCCACCGAGGACACGATGATCGCCATCGTCTCCCTCGGCACCCCCCGCCCCCTCCTCCTGCGCCCCCGCGCCGGCGACTCCCCCACCCGCCGCTTCGACCTGGGCCACGGCGACCTCCTCGTCATGGGCGGCACCTGCCAACGCACCTGGGAACACGCCATCCCGAAGTCCGCCCGCCCCCAAAGCCCCCGAATCAGCATCCAATACCGCCCCCACAACGTCCGCTGACCCTCACCCCCGCCGTCGCTCCCGCACCTTCTCCGCCACGACCGCGGCGGCCTTCACCGGATCCTCGTGCTCCCAGAAGCGCAGCACCGCCCACCCCGCCTCGGCCAGCCGCTCGTTCGTGTCGGCGTCCCGCTCCCGGTTCCGAACGACCTTGTCCGACCAGTACCCGGCGTTCGTGGCCGCCTTGGTGTGATGCTCAGGACACCCGTGCCAGAAGCACCCATCCACGAAAACGGCGACCTTGGCCTTGCCGAACACGAGATCCGCCGTCCGCCTCAGCTGCGGCAACGGCCGCGCCGACACCCGATAGCGCAACCCCATCGCATGCACCGCCCGCCGAAGCGCCATCTCCGGCTTGGTGTCCCGTGACTTGTTGCTCTGCATGCTCTTCCGCACACCCTCACTGGACGCGCCCACCGGCCGCTCGACGCTCACGCCCCAACCGTACGGAAAGTCCCCACCGACGAACGCCCCGTACGCGGATAATCTCCAGCAGACCCAAGATCGAGGAGTGGGCGATGACGCGCTTCACCAGTCTTGAGATCTGCGCCGGCGCCGGCGGCCAGGCGATCGGCTTGGAGCAGGCGGGCCGGGACCCGGAAGACACAATTCCATCAACAGCGAAGCCCCTGGCAGCAGCAAGGGATTCCGACCCTCACTATCCACGCCAGAGGCATCACTAGCCGCATAATCGCAATGCGATCTGCCCTGAACTGCCGAGTTCACCATGAAGAGCGATCTCAGGTGAGCCAGTTACCGCAACATCATGGCGATCAGAAGAGAATTTTTTTCATCACGCCCGAAGGGCTACTCGAAGATGTTCGGGACAGGAATCCGATTGACCCGTCGGTTGGAATTCCAGGCCGAAGCAACCGCCAGGTGAGCGGCCTTGAGACGACCCCGGGTACCGTCCGCCCTTGTGTTGTTGTTGGTGGCGATGGTCTGAATCTTGGCCTTGAACGACAAGGGGTCACCTTGACGCTTGAGCTTCTGAGCCAGCTCCTGCGGTTTGACCACATCAGGGTGACTGGAGATCACGTTGGCGATGCCCCCGATGGTGACGGAGTGCCAGGTGTCGGGAGTACGGCCCCACGCTTCCTCGGCGATGGAAAGTGACTGGTCCAGAACCTCGGGACCATGCTCCTCGACAATACTCAGGATCCCCTTGATGCCCCGCACTCCGTTGGTGGTGCGACTGCCGACCTTGAGCTGGTGCTTCTCCAGCACCGCGTTGGTGTCCACGAAGAGCGGGTGCCCTGCCAGTACACCGATCCTGAACTCGTCGTTCGGCCCGACCTTCGAGGACTCCTTGTTCTTGATGATGAACAGCGACGCCTCGTTGGCCATCGACAGACCGAAGTGGACCTCGCAGGAGATCATCTGAACGGCTTCGCGGACCTGTTCCGGGACCTCGACCTCGCCGGCCAGGACGAGCTGACAGGCATAGACGCGGTGCATACCGTCAACGGCGTACAGGCCGTCGGCACGCTGCGAAAGGATTGGTGTTCCGAGCGCGGAAGGAACCAGCTTCTCGGCGATCGTCCGCGCACGCGCCTTGTTGAGGTTGCGCTGAGCGCGAGGATCGAACTTGATAGACCTCGGGTCTATCTTGGGGTACTCGATCTGGTGGTCCGGGATGGCGTAGCTGTAGCCCTTGTCGGACATGGACTTCTCTCCTCGTGTGTCAGCACCCCAGTGGGGGCGACGGTGACACGCGTCAGCTCCTAGGGCGGAGACGGCGACGCAGTGAACATGAGGCTACAGAGCAACCAGTCGCAGGAGGACAAGATTGATCGATTCACTCCAGAATCCATCAGTTTGACCTCATCCATGACCATCGATCCGAGACGTGACAAGTGATCCAGCACCGGAACGCCGACAGCGTGACAGACCAATTGATCCAGCGCCGAGCGGCAGGATTGAGCACGCGGGACTGTCGGATCGTCCAACGAGCCTCCATCCCTGGACAGCGCCGCTGCGACATCGACACCCTTACCCAGTCCTCGACACGGTCATAGCCACTGCTCGGGTGAGGGCCAGCTGGACGCCGCAGCGTCTCCCGCCACTCCGGACCCTCGCGCAAAGCGGCAACATTCGGGCACTATTGGATCATGTCGGTTTCCGATGACGCCAGGACGCCTCCGCTGTCGAGCCCTCACGGGCAGAGCGAAGGTGAGGGCCTGCGCCAACCTCCATGGACGTGGGATGAGCTGATTCTCGCCTGCGCGCTTGTGTACCGGAACGGGTGGCGCGAAGTGAAGCGGACGGACCAGCGGGCGATAGAACTGTCAGACCTGCTTCAGGCGCTGCCGATTCATCCACCGGAAATCCGGGGAGAAAATTTCCGCAGCGATAGCAGCGTGCAGCGGAAGACCGCCGATCTGGCGACCGCGCACCCCGATTATCCAGGCAAGACCACCAAGGGCGGCAGCCTTACCCGTGAAGTAGTCGAGGAGTTCATCCGGCGGCCCGAAGCGATGCTTGCTGCTGCGGACACCGTTCGAGAAGCCATCTTCTCGGGAGACCCCGAACTGCTCCAAAGTATCTCCAGACCCGCGGTGGACGAGCCCGATATCTCAGCCAGCGAAGGGCGCCTCATCGAGCGGATACGTCTGCACAGGGAACGCAACCCGAAGCTGCGAGCGGCGAAAATCCGGAAAGTTCTAACGTCTGGGTCGTCGCTAGCGTGCGAGGTCTGTGATTTCAACTTCTCCACGTTCTACGGTCAGCACGGTTCCGGCTACGTCGAGATCCATCACACCACCCCTCTCCACGAGTCTGGTGAGACGGAAACCCGCTTGGAGGATCTCGCGCTTCTCTGCGCCAACTGTCACAAGATGAGCCATCGCCGTCTCAAGAAGAGTGGAACCTGGCCTACCGTCGCGGAACTTCGCGAAGTCGTTGCCGCAGCAAAGCAGCACCCCTAAATGAGGCCGATCAGAAGACACGTCCGCTGAAACGGTGCTGGTTCGTGAAGGTCACCACTGCCTCCTACGCCCGGTCCGCCTTTGCAGGCCAGGCGTAGGCAGCGGACAGCGCGTCGATGCCGGGGTGACCTGGGCGGAGTCCAGGGCGGTGTCGGCGTTGAGCGTCCGCCGACACCGTCCGAACCATCTTGGTGAGGTAGTGGTGTGAGCCAGTGCGGTTACCCCAAGCACGCTCAGCGGCTTGGTACCGCCTTACGGTCGGTGGGTCTTTCCCTGGCCCTGCCGCGCATCACGACCTGTTCATCCACCCAGTCCCGGAAGGCTGATCTCGAACCAGGTGGTGCGGCCGTCGGCTTGGTGGTGGGTGCCCCAGTCGTGGGTGAGGGCTTCAACCATGAGGAGGCCGCGGCCGGACTCGGCGCACATGGTGACGTTGCCTGCTCGGGGTTCGGTGGCGGTGCCGTCGTCGGTGACGTGGACGCGGACGCGGTTCTCGTCGGCGTCCAGGATCAGGGCGATGTGACCGCCGTGGCCTGATTCGCTGTGAAGCAGGGCGTTGGTGACCAGCTCGCAGCCGGCCAGCTCGACGTCGTCGGCGGCTGGGTGGTCGGGGCCGAGTGTTGCGCGGAACCAGCGGCGGGCGGCAGGGACGCTCTCCGGCTTCCCCTGGAGAGAGAGCGTGGCGACAAGGGTGGGGAGCTTCATCCTGCCGTCTCCTCGGCGAGGATGCGGGCCGTCGCTTCGAGTTCCTCGGCCGGGCTGGAGCGATAGCGCCCCCACATGAACCACCATCGAGCGTTCTGTGGCATCGCCAGTACGCTCAGCCGTCGCCCGTCGAGGCGGTAGACGTACAGGACGGGGCCGCCGATGTGCGGGATCGCGATCGCGCAGGTCCGTTGCCGCTCGGTCAGGCGAGCGGCGAGGCCCACCAAGAGCAGCAGCCTTCGAGGCGGTTCCATCATCTTCACCACTTCCGATCACGCAATGGAGCGATTCTGTGGCACGCTGTCAGCGTCCATTGGAGCCATCCAAATGGCAAGCGGTTTCTGGAGAATCTCCAAAAAGATGTCTCCGTAAGGGTGCTTACGGGACAAAGGAGCGTTATGTCTGGTCACGTGAGTCCGACAGTTCGCGCCCGGCGGCTGCGGATCGAGCTGCATCGGCTCCGCCAGGAGGCCGGTCACACCTTGCAGCGCGTCGCCGATCTTTCAGACGGCGCCTTCAACGCGGCCACGGTGGGACGGTGGGAGACCGGCGATCGAGTGCCTCGGCAAGGCGATCTGCGCGTGCTCTTGGAGATCTACGGCGTCTCAGGCGACAGGCGGGGAGCTCTGCAGAAGCTCGCCAAGGAGGCCAAGCAACGCGGCTGGTGGCACGCTCACCGCGACATGCTGAAGGACGGATTCGGGCTGTACGTCGGACTCGAATCCGAGGCCGCCGCTGTCCAGACCTATCAATCCCTCTATGTCCCAGGACTCCTGCAGACGGAGGACTACAGCCGGGCTGCCATCCGCGGCATCCGCATGAACGAGGATCCGGAGGGCCTGGAGGCCAAGGTGCAGCTTCGGCAAAGTAGGCAGCAGCGTTTGACCGGAAGGGACCCTCTCCGCTTATGGGCCGTCTTGGATGAGGCGCTCGTGCACCGTCAGGTCGGCGGGCCAACAGTGATGCGGGAACAGCTGGAAAAGCTCGTCGAGCAAGCTCGCCTGCCGAACGTGACGCTTCAACTGCTGCCCTACGCAGCGGGCGCCCATCCAGCTCTGGAAGGCCCCTTCTACATGCTGGAATTTCCAGATCCGCAAGACGCCGGCGTCATCTACCTGGAGCAGGCCACCAGCGGGCTCGCGCTTGAGGCCGAGGACGAGGTGCGCCGCTACACGCTGATGTTCGGCCATCTGACCGCTCTGGCGCTTTCCCCCGAGGAGACGGACACTCACCTCACGAGGATGATCGATTCGTATCGGTGAACTCAGGCGAGGAGGCAGGCCATGGCAACGCGGGAAGACCTCTTGTGGATGAAGAGCAGCCACAGCGGTGAGGGCGGTGATTGCGTGGAGGTCGCCGTCTCGGACGGCAGGATCCTGGTGCGCGACTCCAAGGATCCAGATGGGGCGAGGCTTGCAGCTTCGCCGACCGCTTGGATCGCTTTGCTGGACGAACAGCGGCCGTAGGTATAGCGCCTGCTGGCGCTGGGGACTGTGAAATCTTGCTCTGAGCGGAGTGGTTTTCGGCGACCGGATGCGGACTTGAACGGTGGGGGAACTCCCTGGCGGGGGCTTGGGGGTTCTGTCAGGGTTGCGCGATGACTTATCCCCCCTCGCCAGAAGCGCAGTGGCCGCCGCAGGGGTATGCGGCGCCGCAGCAACCTCAGCCCTATCCGGGGCATCCGCAGCAGCAACAGCAGCCTTACGGGCACCAGCCCCCGCCGCAGCAGCCGTACGGGTATCAGCAGCAGCCCGGGTACGGGCAGCCGCAGGAGTATGCGCCGCAGCAGCCCTACCAGCAGGTCGGGTACGGGCAGGCCGGGAATCTCGTGTGCCGGTTCTGCGGGAGCGGGCCGGCGGCCAAGGCGACGTTCCGGGCGCATCGCGGGATGATCGTGGTGATGTCGTTCCGGCATCTGGAGGGGCCGTTCTGCCGCGACTGCGGGATGGCGACGTTCCGGCGGCTGACGGCCGACACGCTGATCCAGGGCTGGTACGGGTACGCCTCGTTCGTGATCACGCCGATCACGGTGCTGATCAACCTGTTCCGGCGGGGGAAGGTCGCGCACCTGGCGCCGCCGGCCGGCGGGGGGCGGCAGCCGATGGATCCCGGGCCGCGGCTGCTGGCACGGCCCACGGCCGTCATCGGGCTGTTCATCCCGGTCGTCCTGTTCCTGGTGATCATCCTGCTGGCGGCGTCCGGTTGATCGTGCTGGTGAGCGGCGGCAACCGGGGTATCGGGCGGGAGGTGTGCCGGCAGCTCGTGGCGCGCGGTGACGAGGTGCTGCTCGGCGCGCGGGCGCCGGAGAAGGCCGCGGAGGCGGCGCGGGAGGTCGGTGCCGTGCCGGTGGTGCTGGACGTGACGTCGGACGCGGACGCCCGGCGGGTCGCGGACGAGGTGGAAAGCCGGTACGGGCGGCTGGACGTGCTCGTGAACAACGCCGCCATCACCTACGACACGTGGCAGCGGACGGCGACGGCCGATCTGGACGTGGTGCGCGGCGCCGCCGAGACGAACCTGTACGGGCCATGGCGGCTGGTGCAGGCCGTGCTGCCGCAGCGCGCATCCGCGGATCGTGAACGTGTCGAGCGAGGTGGCGCCGTCGGGGAGCACGCCCGCCTACACGCTGTCGAAGATCGGGCTGAACGCCCTGACACGGATGCTGGCCGCTGAGCTGGACGGGATGCTCGTCAACGCGGTGTGTCCCGGCTGGGTCGCGACCGACATGGGCGGCGCGGGCGGGCGTCCGGTCGCGGAGGGCGCGGCGGGCGTGGTGTGGGCGGCGACGTTGCCGGACGGCGGGCCGACCGGCGGTTTCTTCCGGGACGGGCGCCCGCTGGCCTGGCCGTGAGCGCGGAAACGGCCCACCGCGCCGAGAGCGCCGGTTCCGGGGGTCGGCGGACGGTCCGGTCTCCCGGGTGCGGTGGGCCGTGCATTACTCTCCGCGACTCCATCATTGCCCTCCGGCATGATCCTTAACCACGGCTTGGAGAACTTCCGCCCCACGAGTCACACTGATCGCCGCTTTTCACCGCCGGCGGGTTAACGTCGAGGGCATGACCTGGGACGGCGACGCCATCGATCTGGACGCCTACTTCGCCCGCATTGGCCACGACGGGACAGCTGACGGAGGGCTGGGGACGCTCCGGAAGCTGCAGCGCGGGCACGTGACGTCCATCCCGTTCGAGAACCTGGAGGTCATGCTCGGCCGCCCGGTCCCGCTGGACGTCGCGGCGGTGCAGGACAAGCTGGTCCGGCGGCCGCGCGGCGGCTGGTGCTTCGAGCACGTGCGGCTGTTCGCCGGTGTGCTGGAGCGGCTCGGGTACGACTTCGTCGCGGTGCACGGCCGCGTCACGCTCGGTTCGGACGTGCGGCGGCCCGCGACGCACGCGCTGCTGCGCGTACTCGTCAAAGGCGAGCCGTGGATCTGCGACGTCGGGTTCGGCGGCGGTCCGCTGGAGCCGATCCGGCTGCGCGACGGCGAGGAGGTCGACCAGGACGGCTGGCGGTTCCGGGTCGCGCTCGGCGCGACCGCGACGGGCGGCGAGCTGTGGACGCTGCACCAGCACGGTCCGGACGGGTGGGCGCGCCGGCACGAGTTCACGCTGGAGCCGCAGTATCCGATCGATTTCGAGGTCGGCAACCACTTCGTCGCCACGCATCCCCGCTCCCCCTTCGCCGCGCGCCCCTACGTGCAGCGGTTCGCCGCCGACGTCCACCACGCGCTGGACGCGCTGACGCTCACGTCGCTGCGGCCCGACGGCGGCCGCGAGGTGCGAGAGCTGGACGTCCGGGAGCGGCCGCGGGTCCTGGAGGAGGTCTTCGGGATCGTGCTGGACCCCGAGGACGCCGCGAAGCTCGGCTCATGACGCGCGTTCCCATCGAGGAGATCGAGGCCGCGACGGCGCGTCTCGTCGCGGACGCCGCGCGGCTGGACGAGGCCGCGGTGCGCGGCCCGTCGCTGCTGCCCGGTTGGACGCGCGGCCACGTCCTCACCCATGTCGCGCGCAACGCCGACGGCGGCACGCGCCTCCTCGTCTGGGCGCGGACCGGCCAGGAGAGCCACGAGTACGCGAGCGCGGAAGCGCGCGCCGCCGAGATCGAGGCGGGCGCCGGGCGCGCGCCCGCCGAGCTGGTCGCGGACGTGCGCGCGAGCGCGACCCGCTTCGCGGACGCCTGCCGCGCGATGCCGGGCGACCGCTGGGACGTGCCGGTCCGCTGGACGGGCGGCGCCGAGCATCCCGTCCGCCGGGCGACGGACGCCCGCCTCACCGAGGTCCTGCTCCATCACGTCGACCTGGACGCCGGGTTCGGGCCCGCCGACTGGCCGGGCGCGTTCGTCGCCGACCAGCTCGCCCGGACGCTCGCGTCCTACGCGCGCCGTCCCGGCGTCCCGCGCGTCCGCGTGCACGCGACTGACACCGGCCTCCGCCTCGGCGACGAGGGCGGCCTCGTCGAGGGGACGCAGGCGGACCTGCTGGCCTGGCTGACCGGCCGCGCGGACGGCATCCGCCTCGCCGGGCATCTGCCCGCGTTTCCGCCGCTGTTCTGACTCCCAGGCGCGGTCACGGCAGCGCGGCGCGGAGGAGTTCGGCGAGGTGCAGGGCGCGGCGCTCGGTGCCCTGGGCGATCTGGGTGCGGCAGGAGAAGCCGTCGGCGAGGACGAGGTCGTCCGGGCCGGCGGCGTTCACCTTCGGGTAGAGCTCGCGGTCGGCGCACGCCTGCGAGACGTCCCAGTGGCCGGGCTCGAAGCCGAAGTTGCCGGCGAGGCCGCAGCAGCCCGCCGCCACGACGTCCGGGTCCACGCCGAGCCGGGCGAGGACGGAGAGGTCGGCGGTGTAGGAGCCCTTGGCCTCCTGATGGCAGTGGACCTGCGCGACGGCCGCCGCGTCCAGGCGCCCGAACGGCCAGGGCCCCTCGTGGCGGTCGACGAGCTCGGCGAGGGTGACGGTGCGCGCGGCGAGCAGGGCGGCGAGCGGTTCGCCGGGGAGCAGCTCGGGCGCCTCCTCGCGCAGCATGACCGTGCAGGACGGTTCGAGGCCGACGACCGGCAGGCCCGCCTCCAGCGCGGGCCGCAGCACGTCCAGGCTGCGCCGCAGGACGCTCCGGGCGACCTTCAGCTGGCCGGTGGAGTGCCAGGTCAGGCCGCAGCACACGGCGCGCGGCGGGACGAGGACGCGGTGGCCGAGCGCTTCGAGGACCTCGACGGCGGCGCGTCCCGCGCCCGGCTCGTGGAGGTCGGTGAAGGTGTCCGGCCACAGGACGACGGGGCTGCCGCCGCGCGCGCTCGGGCCGCGCTCGCGGAGCCAGGCGCGCAGCGTCGGCGCGGCGAAGCGGATCATGTCGCGGCGGGGTTCGACGCCCGCCGCGCGCTTCGCGGCGGCCGCGATCGCCGGGACGCGCAGCGCCGCGTTCGCCGCGCGCGCCGCCCGGGGCGACGCGGTCGCGAGGCGCGACCAGAGCGGCAGCCAGCCCATCGAGTAGTGCGCCAGGGGCCGCGGGCGGCGCGCATAGTGGCGGTGCAGGAACTCGGCCTTGTAGGTGGCCATGTCCACGTTGACGGGGCACTCGCTCGCGCACGCCTTGCACGACAGGCAGAGGTCCAGCGCGTCGCGCGCGGCGGTGGAGCGCCAGCCGTCCGGCAGGGACGCGCCGCGCAGCAGCTCGGCGAGGACGCGCGCGCGTCCGCGCGTGGAGTGCACCTCGTCGCGGGTGGCCTTGAACGACGGGCACATGGCGCCGGTGTGGAGGGTGCGGCAGGCGCCGACGCCGGCGCAGCGGTCCACGGCGGCCGCGAGCGAGCCGCCGTCGCGCGACAGGGCGTGCACGGGCGTGACGGGCAGGGCGTCGCGGCCGGGGCCGGGGCGCAGGTCCAGGTCGAACGGCTCGGGGTCGACCAGGACGCCCGGGTTGAGGCGGCCCTCCGGATCGAAGATCCGCTTGAAGGCGGCGAAGGCGCGCATCAGCTCCGGCGAGTACATGCGGGACAGCAGCTCGCCGCGGGTGCGGCCGTCGCCGTGCTCGCCCGACACCGAACCGCCGTGCGCGACGACGAGCCCGGCGGCGTCCTCCATGAACGCGCGGTAGCGGCCGACGCCGCGCGGGTCGTCCAGGGCGAAGTCGAGCCGCAGGTGTAGGCAGCCCTCGCCGAAGTGGCCGTAGGGGACGCCGCGCAGTCCGTGCGCGCGCATGAGGTCGTACAGCTCGCGCAGGTAGGAGCCGAGGCGTTCTGGCGGGACGGCCGAATCCTCCCAGCCGGGCCATGCCTCTCCCCCATCGGGAAGGCGCGTGACGATGCCGGCGCCCGCTTCCCGGATCCACCAGAGCGCGCGCGTGCGGACGGGATCGTCCACGACGACGTGTGCGGGCGCGCCGAGCGTGACGGCGAGCGCGTGCGCGGCTTCGCGGGCCTCTGAGGGAGTCACGCCGCCGACCTCGCAGTACAGCCAAGCGCCGCCGGGTGGCAGGTCGGCGCCCGCGCCGCCGCGTCCGGGCTGCGCGCGGAGCGCCGTCAGCAGGTCGGCGGCCATGCCCTCGACGGTGAGCGCGCCCGCAGCGGCGGCGCGCGGGGCGACCTCGGCGGCGGCGAACACGTCGGGAAAACCCAGGACGGCGAGGGCGCGGGCCGCCGGGACCGGCACGAGCCGCACCGTCGCCTCGGTGAAGACGGCGCAGGTCCCCTCGGACCCGACGAGGGCCTTGGCGACGTCGAAGCCGCGCTCGGGCAGCAGGTGATGCAGGCCGTAGCCGGACACCTGGCGGGGAAAACGGCCGAGCTCGGTGCGGAGCGGCGCTAGGTGGGAGTCACGGAGGCGGCGCAACGCGTCGTCGATCCGGTCGTCGCCGCTGCCGCCGCGGGTGGCGTGCAGCGCGCGGCCGTCCGGCAGCAGCAGCCGGAGCGCGACGACGTTGTCGGCGGTCGTGCCCCAGGCGACGCTGTGCGATCCGCACGCGTTGTTGCCGATCATCCCGCCGAGGGTGCAGCGCGCGTGCGTGGAGGGGTCGGGGCCGAACGTCAGCCCGTACGGGGCCGCGGCGGCGCGCAGGTCGTCCAGGACCGTGCCGGGCCGCACCGTCGCGGTGCGGGCGTCCGGGTCGAGAGCGGTGATCGCGGTGAGGTGCCGGGAGGTGTCCACGACGAGGCCGCGGCCGATCGCGTTGCCCGCGATGGACGTGCCGCCGCCGCGCATCGTGACCGGGCCGCCGGCGGCGAGCAGCCGCGCGAGGTCGTCCACGGTGCGGGGTTCGGCGACGGCGGCGGGGACGCGGCGGAACACCGAGGCGTCGCCGGAGTAGGCCGCGCGCGTCGCGGCGTCCCTGCGCGGTGCCGTCCCGTCGTCCATGGCCCCACCCTAGGCAGGGCCGGGCGGCGGCGATCAGACGGGCAGGCCGTAGTCCGTGCAGGCCGCGCGGAAGCCGCGCTTCGCCGGGCCGAGCGCGTTCAGCACGTTCTGGATCACGGGACCGTCGTTGAACATGCCGACGTGGCCGACGAAGTCGCCGGGGCACTGGTCCTGCACCAGCACGTTGGTGACGTTCGGACCGTGCAGGAACGCGTTGGTATAGGGCGTGACGACGATGTCGTTGCGCGTCTCGATCACGGTGTAGGCGGGTCCGGGGACGGTGTCGCCGTCGGCGAACAGCGCCTTCTGGAAGTCCGAGCCGGCCTCCTGCTGGACCAGGCCGGGCGCGCCGACCGTCTTCAGCACGTCGTTGGCGAAACCCAGCAAGTTGAGCTGCCGTCCGAGTTCGACGAGACCGAGGATCGTGGTGCCGTGGTTGCTCGGCGCCAGCGCGACGAACCGCCGCACCTCGGCCGCGCCGCCGAGGCGCTTGATGTAGTAGCCGGGCATCATGCCGCCCTGCGAGTGGCCGACGACGTCCACCTTCCGCGCGCCGGTCGCCGCCCGCACCCGGTCGACGAAGGCGTCCAGAGCGGCCGCCGAGGCGGCGATGTCCCCGAGGCCGCCGGCCCGGTCGGCCGACAGCGGCGTCATGCCGTAGTTGAGCGCGAAGACGCAGTAGCCGGCGTTGGCGAGCGTCGGCGCGAGGACGGCCCAGTTGGCGCCCTGGTTCGCGAACGTCGCGTGGACGAGCACGACGGGCACCGGGTGCGCGCGGCTCGGCCGGCAGTTCCAGTCGTTGGCTCCGGCGACCCGGCCGGGACTGGTGAGGTAGTTCTCCAGGGCCTTGCCGACGTTCCCGACGGGGTACTTCGGCGGCGGGGCGGCCGCCGCCTCCGCCGGCGCGATGCCGCCGAAGGCGATGGCCGTGGCGAGCGCGGCGAGAACGGGCAGGCGACGGCGACCGGGCATCGCGTCCTCCGGGGGTGGGCGGTGGCTGCTGCTCCGAGCCCGGAGGCGCTGGAAGTACACCCGGGTGCCGTCAACGTAGACGGAGCACCCGAGGGACGCAAGGGTTCACTTACTTCGCGGGTGCCCGTGTTCGGCTTTCCTTCAGCGGCCGTGACCGCGAAGCGCCGAACCGTGCACGGCAGGTGACTTTCCGCGTTCGATCCGGGACGGCGCGATGTCAATTACACACAAACCGCGAGGCGAACGTCGGCGGTTTCTGCAGGCGAGCGCCGAAGTGCGATACGAGCCCTTCACCGTCGCCGTGAAAAGGGCGCGGTCAACGCTCCCGGATTCCGTCGAGCAGAGCGCGCCACCGGGGGACGTCGAGCTCCAGGACCGCACCGCCCGGATCACGGGAATCCCTGACCAGCACCGATGCACGCAGCTCCGCCACTTCGACGCATTCGTTGTCGGTACTGCTCTTCGTCGACTTGCGCCAGACGAGATCAGAGAAGCGGTTCGCTCTGCCGGCCATCCAGTGACCCTCCATCCTTTCGCGGCGGGCCCTGTCTCGCTGCCGATCGGACAGGGGAGCCATCCAGCAAGCCGGAATCGAGCAGGGCACAACGGACCACGACCTTGTGGATGATTTCCCGTTAAGAGTGTAGGCGGTCGGAGTTATCCCGCCTACACCGGGAACACAAGATCAGGATTTCGGTCTGCGGTTGCCGGCCTCCCGGCCGGGTGGAACCGCGCCTCCCTTCCCGGACGCGAAACGCGCCGCTCAGTCCATCAGTTCTTCGGCCGCCTGGCGCAGCAGGGCGACCGAGTCCTCGACGCCGAGCGCCTCCTCGGCGAGCGTCTCGAAAGCGTCGCGGTAGTCGGCGATCTGGCTCTCGTCCCCGGTGATCAAAGCGCTCGAGGACCGCTGACCCTCCAGGAACAGCACGTCGGACAGGCCCCCCTCGAACTCCAGGATGATGTAGGGGCCGGTGGTGAGCGCCGAGTGCGCGCCCGCGCCGAACGGGATGATCCGGACGCTGATGTCCTCGGTCTCGACGCGGTCGGCGATGGACCGCAACTGGGCGGGCATGATGTCCGGATCCACCCGCACGCCCACGTGCCGGCGGATCACCGCCTCGTCGATCAAATGGAACTGGCGCGACGGCGACTCCCGCTCGGCGAGCCGGCGCTGGCGCTCCAGCCGGAGCTTCACCACGGGGCCGACCTTGACCGGGCCGATCTGCCCGGCGGCGAGCACCTCGGCGTACCGCTCGGTCTGCAGCAGGCCGGGGATGACCGTGGTCTGCGTGTGCCGGATGGTCGCGGCGCCCGCCTCGTAGCCGACGTAGTTCAGGTAGACGTCGTTCACGTCGCCGCGGTAGGTCGACCACCAGGCGGGGCCGCGAGCCCCGCGCGCCAGCCCCTGCAACCTCTCCTGGCGGCTCTCCGACGCCACGTCGTAGGTGAACAGCAGGGCTTGCAGGTCGGTGCGGGAGATGGCGTTCTTGCCGCCCTCGATCCGGATCAGCTTGGACGGGCTCCATTCGAGGGTGCGCGCGACCTGCTCCTGCGTCAGCCCCTTCTCCTTGCGGAGCTTGACGAGCTCGGTGCGCAGCAGCGCGCTCTGGACCACCGGCCCCTGGTCATCTGCCATCTCAATGCTCACCTTTAGTAATCACGCAACATGTAGCAATGCAACCTGTCATGGCGAAAGGTGACGCGGTACGTGACGGCACGGCGTCAGGTACCGCCCTACCCCGATCCCCAGCCTAGCGAGACTCATCCGCCTCCATATGGGGATGTCTTGAAAATCCCGATGGCGGTCTGCTGCGTATCTTACCAACATGTTGTAGCGTGCTAGGTAGCACTCTTCCATCAGACAGGCTGAAGCCGAGCACGATGCTACGCGATGGCGGGCGGTTTGGCTACAGAGAGTGCGCACGTGTCCTGACGGCCGCGGCGGCCACCCCGCACCGCCCGCGGCGGTCCGGACCGACGCCGAGCGAGGAACACAAAGGAGGGGGCCGGCATGGACCGCGGCGTTCCCGCCTTGTCCACAAATGAATAGAGTCGCCCTCACTCCCCTGCGATCACCGGTTAGCGGCCAGGCGGATCACAGAGCGGAGGGCGACCCTTCTTCGAGCCCGCGAGCACCGTCCCGCTGATCGGCGAAAGTGCCGAGGTGACACCATCAGGCACTTGCTGACCAGGGGAAACGTGTACAGCGGACTCACCGAGTCTAACCGCCGGAAGGCGGCGGAGGCTATAGGTGAAGCGCCCCGAGATCGGTGCACCGCTCCAAACCGGACAGCCGGATGCGGCGACCTGCACTTGGTATCGAGGGGAATGTTGAGATCGGGGTCTCGACTTGTCCATAAACCGCACGCACAACCCGTCCATTAATGTCCGCCCCTCCAGCCGGTCCGGTGACAGCGGGATTCCGGGCGCCGGTCACCGTCCGCTCGGCGACGCGTTCTGGCCGCATCGGGCCGCCCGGCCTCCCGGCCTGTTCCGCCTGGTGCGGACGGGACGCACGATTTGTCAGTGCCTCGTGAGAATCTCGGAATCTCGGCACGCGACAGCCGGGGTTGGAGTGGAGCCGTGCTGATCAATGGGGCGAAGCGGGATCATGACCCGGATCGGATGACGGGCGGGACGCGCGGGGGCGTCGTGGCGGGCGGCACCGCCCGCGGCGTCCTCGGGGCGCCGGCCGTCAGGTCAGGGCGGCCGGCCGCCGCACCGGTCGTGCCGCCGCAGCGGACCGCGGCCTCGGTCCCGCCGCCGGCGCCGCCGCCGCAGACGCTGGTGCCGCCGCCCGGGCCGCCGCCCGGCGCGCTCGCCGTGCCGCAGCCCGCGCAGCCCGCGCCGCAGACTTCGCGGCCCGTGCCGCAGACTTCGCGGCCCACGCACCCCGTGCCGTCCGAGCGCCGCTTCCGGGCGCGGGCGGTGGGCGTGCGGCGGGTCGAGCAGGGGGTGTCGCAGTCCTTCTGGGACTCGCTGACCGATGTCGAGCGCGTGGAGTTCGCCGCCGAGGCCGAGTGCTTCTCGGTCCGCAGCGGCCATGTGCTGTGGCGTGAGGGGGACGTCGCCGACCACGTCCTGGTGATCCGGTCCGGGTACGTCAAGGTCTGCCTGGAGCGCGACGGCTGGGAGCGCATCATCGCGATGCGCGGTCCCGGCCATCTGGTCGGCGAGCGCGCGACGCTGCTGCTGCGCCTGCGGTCGGCCGACATCGTCGCGCTCGGCGACGTCACCTTCCTGCGCATGTCCACGCCCGCGTTCGCGGCGTTCCTGTCGGCCTTCCCCCGCCTGCTCGCGGTGCTGGAGCGCCAGCTCTACGACCGCCTCACCGAGAACGCCGGCGACGGCGGGTACGCCTCCGAGCGCCGCGACGGCGAGGGCTTCGGCGAGGGCCCCGGCGGCGTGCGGTACATGCCCGGCACCTACCTGGCGCCCGCGCCGGCCGAGCTCGCGCCGCCGCCGGCACCGGCGCCGGTCCGGGCGTCCCGGGCGGGCCAGATCTGCTCGGTCCTGTTCACCGACATCGTCAAGTTCAGCTCGCCCCACCGCACCGACGACGACCGGCTGGCGATCCGCAGCGTCATGTACCGCCTGCTGCTGGACGCCCTCGACGCCTCCGACGTGCCCCGGTCCACCTGCCACCAGGAGGATCGCGGCGACGGCACCCTCACCGTCGTCCCGCCGGGGACACCGCCGCGCGCCCTCGTCGACCCGATGCTGGCCCGCCTCGCCGCCGGCCTCGCCGAGCACAACCGGCACGCGCCCGCCGGCCGCCGCATCCAGCTGCGGGTGGCCCTGCAGATCGGACCGGTGACGCCCGACGAGCAGGGCGTCTCCGGCCTCGCCATCATCCAGGCGGCGCGGCTGCTGGACGCCGGACCGTTCAAGAAGCGCATGGGCCGTACGGGAGCGGGCCTCGGCTTCATCACCACCGACTACGTCTTCCAGAACGTCGTCGCCCAGCACACCGCCCCCGGCGGCTACAAGAAGCTCACCGTCAAGGTGAAGGAGACCGAACTGAAGGGCTGGATGACGCTGTTCCCCGCGTGAGGCGTGCAGCGGATCGGCGGCGCGAGGTGTCCTTGGAGGTAGGAGGTGCCCGCCGTGCCGCAACCCGACGCCCGGACGTTCGAGGAGTTCGTCCGGCACCGCCTGCCCGCCCTGTTCCGCTACGCCTGCGTGCTGACCGGCGACCGGCACGACGCCGAGGACGTGGTGCAGGAGGCGCTGGCGCGCACCGGCGCGGGCTGGTGGCGGGTGCGCCGCAAGGACGATCCGGAGGGCTACGTCCGCACCGCGATGGTCCGGATCGTGCTGAACCGGCGGCGCGGCGCCGCCCGCGAGCGGCTCACCGCCGACCCGCCCGACCGGGCCGTCGAGGACGGCGCGCTCACCAGGATCACCGCCGACGCGGCCCTGGACGCCGCGCTGGCCGGGCTGCCGCCGCGGATGCGGGCGGTGCTGGTGCTGCGCTACGTCGACCAGCTCACCGACGCCGAGATCGCCGAGGTGCTCGGCTGCACCGCCGCGACGGTCCGCAGCCAGGCGTCGCGGGCGCTCGCCAAGCTGCGCGGCGCGGCCGCAGTGCAGGAGGGAACCCGTGGCTGACCACAGGCACGACCCCACGAGTGATCCCCCGGACGGTCGCGCGGAGGGCTTCGTGGAAAGCGGCTCGGACGGTCGCGAAGCGGGCGGCGCGAGGGGTCGCTCGGACTACTTCGAGAGCGTGGTCGAGGCGCGGCTTCGGGCGGTGCGGGACGCCGCCGTCCCGCCGCCCGGTCTCGCCGGGCGGGTGCTGGACGGTGCGCGGCGCCGCCGCAGGGCGCGGCTGGCGGCGACGTCCGCCGCGGTCGCGGTCGCGTCCGCCGCCGCGGGCGCCGCGGTGGTCGCCGCGGAGGCGGGGCCGGCGCCGGACGCGGTCGGCCCCGGGCCCGCCCTGTCGCGCGTCCTGCCGGACGGCGCGCTGTTCCGGGCCATGGCGGTCGGCGCCGACGGCGGCGTGCTCGGCCTGGAGGTGGGCCGCGACGGCGAGCCGCGGCGCGGCGTCTGGTACGCGCCGCCCGGCGCGGCGGCGCCCCGGCACCTCGCGGACGTGCCCGCGGCGGACGTCCCGTACGTGTGGACGATGGCCGAGAGCCGCGCGGCGCACGCCTGGCCCGAGGGCACGTCCATCGCCTGCCTCCCCGCCGGCGCGGACGGCGGCCCCGCCTACCGGCTCGGCCGCGGGTGGAGCGGCCGCGACCGCTTCTACGGCGGCGGCGACGACCTCGTCTGGGACTCCGGCGCCACGATCACCGCGGTGGTCGGCTGCACCGGCGCCGTCCGCACGTTCCCCGTGAAGGGCACGCTCGCGGCGTTCGGCGCACCTTACGCCTACGTGCGGTCGGGCGCGGTGATGCAGCGGCTCGACGTCCGGTCGGGCCAGGTGACGCGGCTGCGGCTGCCGTCGGCGCGCGAGCCGGACGGCGGGTTCGCGGCCTCGGCGAGCGTGCTGGCCTGGGCCGACGGCGGCACCCTCACGATCCGGGCGGGCGGCGCCGCGCCCGTCGTCCTGCGCGGCCTGCCGCACGCGGGCGACCCCTCCTACGACGTGCGGCTGTCGGTCGACGGCGACCGGCGCGTCGTCTACTCGGCGGTGCACCCGGACGGCGCCGCCGGCCGGTCGCTCGTCTACGACCTGGCCTCGCGGCGGCGGACGGTGCTGCCCGGCGAGGCGCTCGGCACCGACGGAAGGATCATCTGGCGCGATGGTGACCTCTACCGCACGTCCTGACCGGCGCCCGGCCGGAGCCGCCGCTCCTGCGGCTCGCGCGGCTCGGGCTCCGCCGCGTCCAGCAGCGGCAGGCGCAGCACGAAGCGGGCGCCGCGCGGGCTGTCCTCGATCGTCAGGGTGCCGCCGTGCGCGGTGGCGACCTGCCGGGCGATCGGCAGGCCGAGGCCGGTGCCGCCGGCGTCGCGGTCGCGGGACGCCTTCAGCCGCGCGAACCGCTGGAAGACGACCTCGCGGTCGGCGGGCGCGATGCCCTCGCCGTCGTCGCGGACCTCCAGCACCGCCCGGCCGCGGTCGGCGACCACGCGCACGTTGATGGTGGAGTCGGCGTGCCGCTCGGCGTTGTCGAGCAGGTTCGTCAGCAGCCGGACGAGGCGCAGCCGGTCGCCGCGCACCCGGACGCCGGGGGCGATCCGCGCCCGGACCTGCTTGCCGCGCGCGGTGCGGTCCAGCTCGCCCGCCACGAGCAGCGACAGGTCCACCGGCTCGTGCCCCTGCCCGGTGTGCGCGTCGAGGCGCGCCAGGTCGAGCAGGTCGGTGACGATGGCCTGGAGCCGCTCCAGGCTGTCCAGGACGCCGTGCCCGACCCGCGGCCAGTCGGTCTCGTCGGGGTAGAGCAGCGCCTCCTCCACCTGCACCCGGGCGGCGGCGATCGGGCTGCGCAGGTCGTGCGAGGCGTCGGAGGTGAACCGGCGCTGCTGCTCCAGCGCACCGTCCAGGCGGTCCAGGGTGGCGTTGGCGGTCTCGGCGAGCTTGCGGATCTCGTCGTGGTTCGGCGGGACCGGGACGCGCCGCCCCGACGACGTCGCGGAGATCTCCGCGAGCTCGGCGCGGATCGCGTCCACCGGCGCGAGCGTGCGGGTGACGGTCCGCCAGGTCGCGAACGCCGCCGGCACCACGACCGCCAGCGACAGGCCGACCAGGAACAGCACCAGCGTCGGGCTCACGTACCAGGGGACGGCCCGCTCCGCCGCGTAGATCGTCCAGACGCCGTCGTCCTGGAACACCCGGAAGGCGATCACGCTCATGCAGCCGGGCGGGCCGGCCGCGGCCGGGCAGAGCACCCGGTCGCCGTACACGTCCGCCTCGCTCGGCTGGAACGCCGCGATCGGCCCGGCGCCGCGCAGGTTGTCGCTGGCGGCGACGACGCGGCGCGCGGCGTCCAGCACCTGGATCTCGTAGACGCCGGGGACGTTCAGCACCTTCGGCAGGTCGTCGCGCTTCACCATCGAGACGGTGCGGAGCGCGGCCGCGATCGTCTGCTCGCGCTCGTAGTCGTCGGCGCGGCTCCGCACCGAGAACAGCACCAGCGTCGAGAGCCCGATGTTGAGCAGCACGGCCAGTGCGGTGACCCCGAGGGTCATCCGCACCCGAATGGACCACTGCCGCCGTCTGAACACCCGTCCTCCCCCGAGGGTGAGGTAACCATCCGGCGGCGCCCCGATCCGGCCGGGCGGCCCCCACGCCCCACAAGAGGCGGCAAAGAATGCGTGGTCAGGCGGGTTCCGACCCGGTGCCGGGCGGCGGCTGGGGCAGCACCAGCGGCTTGCGGCGGCGGATCCGCGGGCGCGGCACGCGGACGCGGCGGTCCTCGCCGGCGTCCGCGTCCTCGTCGCGCACGGGCGCGGCGAGCCGCGTCGGGCTGCTGCGGCCGCGCAGCGTGACGGCGCGTCCCGGCCGCCATTCCGCAGCCTCGTCGTCGGGCGCGGCGTCCAGCAGCCGCGCGGCGGCGAGGACGCGGGTGGAGGCCAGCTTGGCGAGGTCGCTGAGGCGGGCCGCCTCGTTCACCGGATCGCCGATGACGGTGTACTCGAAGCGCTGCTCGGCGCCGATGTAGCCGGCGACGACGGGCCCCGCCGACACCCCGATGCCGAACCCGACGTCCGGGACCGCCTCGCGCAGCAGCTCCGCCATCTCGCGGGCCGCGCCGAGCGCGCAGCCCGCGGCGCCGTCCAGCTCCGTCGGGGCGCCGAAGATGGCGAGGGCGGCGTCCCCCTCGAACTTGTTGATCCAGCCGCCGTGGCCGGCGACGGCGGTGACGACGGCGCCGAAGAACGTGTTGAGCAGCGCCACGACGTCGTCCGGGCTGCGGGTCTCGGCGAGCCGGGTGGACCCGGCGAGGTCCACGAACAGCACGGCGACCTCGCGGGTCTCGCCGCCGAGCTCGATGTCGCCGCTCTCCAGCGCGAGGCCCGCGACCTCCTCGCCGACGTGCCGGCCGAACAGGTCGCGCAGCCGCTCGCTCTCGCGCAGCCCCGTCACCATGTCGTTGAACCCGGCCTGCAGGCGGCCGACCTCGCTCGCGTCGTACACCTCCACCTCGGTGCCGAGGTCGCCGCGGGCGACCCGCGCCATGCCCGCGCGGACCGAGTGGATCGGATCGGCGATCGCCCGGATCGCCAGGTAGGACACGTAGGCGCCCACGACGATGGCGACGCCGCCGAGCCCGAGGATCGTCACCGCGAGCGCCCCCGCGCTGATCGTCGGGGTCGCGAGCGCGGCGACCGCCACGCAGATCAGGCCGAGCACCGGAATCGCGGTGCCGAGCGCCCACGCCAGCATCAGCCGCGTCGTGACTCCCGGCAGCCGGATGCGGCCCGGCTGCCCCGTAGCGAGGACGAGCGCCGCCGCAGGGCGCAGCAGCCGCTCCGACATCAGGTAGACGATGGTGCAGGTCGTCATCGCACCGAGCACGCACGTCAGGCCCGTCTTCACGCCCATCCGGGCGCCGAACAGCACGAAGTTCAGGGTCGCCCAGCCCGCCGCGCCGCTCGCCCACAGCACGCCGAGCAGCAGCGTCAGCCGGAGCGGTCCGAGCAGCACCGCGCGGCGCTGCACCGCGTCCGGGACGCCGCCGTCGCGCGCCAGCCGCACCACCGGACGCCACAGGTACAGGCCAGCGACCAGCACGAACGGCACCATGACGGCCGGATAGCCGAAGAACGCGGCGGTGTTGACCAGGCGCGTGTACTCGACGTCCTCCAGCGGCGGGTCCGGCACCACGAACATCGCGAAGAGCAGGACGACCGCCGCGCCGCCGATATTGGCGACCGCGACCACCACGAGCAGGACCCACCGCACGCGGAGCTCCAGCATCGTGCGGGGCACCCCGTACAGCTCCAGATGGGCGCCCAGGCTGCGCGCCACCGTTCTGCCGGACACGGCGCCTCCTCGGTCGACCGTGCGGAAGGTCGGATCGAGCCTAGGTCCAGGACCGCGCCGCCACCCATGATGTAGGTCCCACTATGGCAACCCTCACACGGGCCCGTCGAGATCCGTGATCTCAGGCGGGCTGCTCGGCCTCGACGGCGGGCGGTGCGGCGGCGGCGCGGCGCGCGAGCGGCCACCCCAGCCCGACGACCGCCAGCCAGCCGGCCATCACGTAGAGCGCGACGCGGGTGTCGTCCCCCCACGCGATCGTCGCGGCGACGAACGCGAAGAAGACCAGCACCAGCCAGCCCGTGTAGGGCGCGCCCGGCATCCGGTAGGGCGACCGCGGCAGCTCCCCGGCGTCGGCCCGGCGGCGGTAGACCAGGTGCGCGACGACGATCACGCCCCACACCAGGACGGCGCCGCCGGTGCCGACCGCGGTGATGTACTCGAACGCCTTGCCCGGCGCGACCACGTTGACCAGCACGCCCAACCCCATGATCAGCGTCGAGACGACGACGGTCGCCACCGGCACGCCCCGCCCGTTCAGCCGCGCGAACGCCTTCGGCGCGTCCCCGTTCACGCCGGCGGTGCGCAGCATCCGCGACGTCGAGTAGAGGCCGCCGGCGTTGCAGGACGACAGCGCGGCGGTCAGCACCACGAAGTTGACGATGTCGGCGCCGCCCGGGACGCCGATCCGGTCGAAGGCCAGCACGAACGGGCTGGCGCCGTCCCGGAACTCGGTCCAGCTCACCACCGACAGGATGACCAGCAGCGACCCGAGGTAGAACAGCGCGAACCGCACCGGCAGCGCGTTGATGGCGCGCGGGATCGTCCGCTCGGGGTCCTCGGCCTCGCTCGCCGTGACGCCGACCAGCTCGACGCCGAGGTAGGCGAACATCACCATCTGCAACGTCATCAGCACCGGTCCGGCACCCATCGGGAAGAACCCGCCGTCGTCCCACAGGTTCGTCACCGACGCCGTCCTCCCGGCGTCCCCGAACCCGAAGGCCAGCACGGCCAGCCCCACCCCGATCATCAGCACGATCGCGGCCACCTTGATCATCGCGAACCAGAACTCCAGCTCACCGAAGATCCGCACCGAGACCATGTTGACCGCGAACAGCACCACCAGCGCGACCAGCGCCGTCTGCCACCGCTCGACGTCCGGGAACCACTTCTGCACGTACGCGCCGGCTGCGGTGAGCTCCGCCATCCCGGTCGTCACCCAGATCGCCCAGTACGTCCACGTCGTCGCGTAACCCCAGAACGGGCCGAGGAACTCCCGCGCGTACCCCGCGAACCCGCCCTCCGCCCGCCGGTAGGCCAGCAGCTCCCCGAGCGCCCGCATCACCAGGAACAGCATCACCCCGGCCACCGCGTACGTGACGACGAGCCCCGGCCCAGCCTTCGCGATGTTCGCCCCGGCCCCGAGGAACAGCCCCGTCCCGATGGTCCCGCCGATCGCCAGCATCTGGACCTGCCGCGCCCCGAGCCCCCGCTGGTACGCGTCCTCACCCTCCGCCATGCCCGCTCCCCCGTTCCCCTCCGACGAGCGGCACCCCGCCGCCCCGCCCCGAACCCCCGAACGCTCCGCCCTCACCCCGTCACCGAGCGCGGCCCCATCCTCCCGCGCCGGCGCTCCCGGCCCCGCGCACGACCACGTCCTTTATCGAGTTGGCGCTCACCTCGGGCATCCCGTATGCTCATCCACGTCGCCAAGGACAAGCCCCCAAAGGCCCGGTCCGAGACACTCCTCCGAAGCGCTAGACTCGGAGGGCAGCAAGGTCCTGTGGAGCAGTTAGGAGTGCTCGCCACCCTGTCAAGGTGGAGGCCGCGGGTTCAAATCCCGTCAGGACCGCAGACGCGCGGATGCGCGTTCTGGGCAGGTAGCTCAGTCGGTACGAGCGTCCGCCTGAAAAGCGGAAGGTCGGCGGTTCGACCCCGCCCCTGCCCACACCTGTGACCTGCACGAAGCCCCGAGCGAAGATCGCTCGGGGCTTTTTTGGCAGCAATGGACTCAGCCGAGAGCATCCTTGGCCTTGCCGGGGTGGCTGGGACTGGTGGTGGGCTCGGTTGGCGGTATTTGGGGCGATGGCGGGTCTGGTCAGGGGACTTGGCCGGGGCAGTAGAAGGAGTTGCAGGGGCCTGCTCCGTTGACGGCGTCTATGGCCACGGGGCCGTTCTCTGTGAGCAGCACCAGAATGTTGTCGGTCAGCGAACCTGCGAGACCGTCGGCGCGATAGTGCCATGCTCGGCCGCCGGAGGGGTGGTAGGCGTCGATGTCGTTCGAGTGGTCCAGGACGATGAGGCCGGCGGAGGCTGCCAGGACATGTTGGGAGTCAGCGGTATCGGAGTTCCGGACTTGGAGCGTTCGGACGGCCCGTCCGGTGGCCGGGTCCAGGACGGACAGCCGGTCGTCCTTCCACTGCCACAGGCGGTGGTCGACGTAGTCCAGTGACGCGTGCGTCCCGGTCTCGTGCTGCCACAGGACGGCGCCGGAACGCAGGTCGAGCGCGGTCGCCACATGGTTGTTGTCCTCGGATGTCTCCGGTCCCAGATAGAAGATCCGCGAGCCGGATTGGCGGATGCTCGGCATTCCGGCGGCCGAGAAGTTCCGGTGCCAGAGTTCCTTGCCGCTCCGCGTGTCGAGTGCGTCCAGCGAGGAACGCCCCGTGTAAGAGCGGCATGCCACGAGGAGTACGTCAGGGGTGGCGGTGAACACCTTTTCTGTGTCCATTCCGCAGTGGTTCGGCAGCCATTTCCACCGGGTGACGCCCGTCGCGGCGTCGAGTCGCATCACGGTATCGGGTGTCTCGGCGTAGACGGCGCCTCCCGATGCGGCCACGTTCACGGTTCCGGAGGCCGCTTCGGGGATGAGCCGGCGGTACCACCGGGTTCTGCCGTCCGAGGGCGAAAGCGCGTAGACCGTCGAATCGCTGGTGAGGTACATCGCGGAGCCGGTGGGGATCGCCAGATCGCCGGAATTCGATGTCATCAGGGTCGGCGGTTCGAATTTCCATAGCCTGCGGCCCGTGTCCTTGTCGAGGGCCAGCAGTTCTGTGGACGTCGTCACGAAGAGCTTGGAGGATTGGCTGCCGGGTCCTGGGAGCATGGCGAAGGCGCCGTCGGTCTTGACGCGCCAAGGGCGCCAGCCGGCCGGATGGGCGCGGGCCGCCACGGGCCTGATGCCCAGCGGCCAGCCTTCCGCCGACACCACCAGCGCGGCGGCTGCGACGGCGGCGGCCAGGGCGGTGAAGCGGATCAGCAGCCGCCGTTTCGTGTCAGGGCGCGTGAGCCGGCGCCGCAGGCGTGTGCGTCTGCGCGGTGCCGGCGGGTTCGGCTTTCGGATGTCGGCCGTCAGGACGACCCTGCCGCGCCGGTGATCCTCGGCGAGCTCGCGCAACCGCGAAGCCATGAACCGCGCGCTGGTGGGCCTCTGGTACGGGCGCTTGGCGAGGGACTGCCGGACCAGGCGGGCGACTTCCGGGCCGACCTCCGGGCGGATCCCCGCCACGTCGGGCGGGCGGTTGCGGACGATCGCGAGGAGGACCTCCACGGCGGAGCCGCCGTGGAACGGTGTCTCACCGGTCAGCAGCTCGAACAGCATCGTGCCCACGGCGTACAGGTCGGACGCCGGTTCGGCGTCGCGTCCCTCGACCTGTTCGGGCGCCATGTAGTGCGGAGTTCCGATCAGCGCTCCGCTTTCGGTCAGCTTGGTGGCGGCGGGCAGGGTGATCCGGGCGATGCCGAAGTCCATGACCTTGATCGACCCGTCGGAGGCGATCATCACGTTGCTCGGCTTGATGTCGCGGTGGATCACCCCCTTCCGGTGGGTGTAGTCCAGGGCGTCGAGCACCTGGGCGGTCAGTTCGAGCGCGTCGGGCACCGGCAGGCGCCCGCCGCCGGCCCGCAGCCGCTCCACGCGCTCGGCGACGGTCTCGCCCTCGACGTACTCCATGACCAGGTAGGGCAGGTCGTCGCCGTCCAGGAACGCGCACCCGCTCTCGTGGACGGCCACGATCCGCGGGTGCGCGAGGCTCGCGACCACCGCCGCCTCGCGCTCGAAGCGACGGCGGAACTCGGCCCGGCGCACCAGTTCGGGAAGCATGAGCTTGACCGCCACCTGCCTATGCGAGGTGCGGTCGTACGCCAGGTGCACGGACGCCATTCCGCCGGCGCCGAGCGTTCGTGAGATCTCATAGCGGCCGAGCAGTACGCGCCCCTGCACGTGCGGGTCGAACGCCGATCCCGTTTCGCTGTTCCTCAGGGTTGGATCGTGCGTCGGCTCGCTCTCCGCGAAATCCGTCTCGGCTTCGGACGATGCGGACGGAGCGGTTCTGCGGGGCGGGGAAGGCGTTGACGGCGCGGTCGGCCGCGCGGCCTCGGCGCCCGGGGAGATGGTCTTCGTGCTCTCCGGATCGCGTGGGCCGCCGTGGAGGGGAGCGGCGGTCGGATCCTGGGGCTCTTCCGGGTGAGCGATCACCTGCACATTCCTCCCGCGCCCCGGTATTTGCCGAAGGAGTGCGGCCGGTCCGCCCGCATCCGGCCCTTGCGGGACAAGCATTCCGTCGAGTGCCGGATGGGTCAAGGTGTCTTTCCGGCATCCTCGGCATCGGTGGTGCGAGGGCGCGGCTGCCGGTCGTGTCCGCGCGGCGGGGAGAGCCTGTGCAGTGTCGTCGGCCCGGGGTCGTGCCGGCAGGAATCTGTTCCGCGGGCCTTTTCAAGTTTCGAAAAGCGTTCGCGACGGACTCATGGAACAGTGGCGGGGTGGGTGCGGTCGAGAACGGTCCGGGCGGCGAGAGCGGGGTCGGGCAGCGGGTGAGCGCGGCGGCCGATGTCTTCAACGCCGGTCGCGACCTGACCATCAACGATGCGACGCCGGTCCTGCCGTCCAGGCCGTTGCCGCCGGTCGATCGCGTGGACGCCCGGCATCTGGTGGGGCTGCCGCGGTCGCCGCGGCGGGTGTTCGTCGGCCGTGACCAGGTGCTGGCCGGGCTGCATCGCTCGCTGGGAGCCGGTGCCGGTGCGCCTCGGCAGGCCGAGGTCATCACCCAGCAGCCTCGTCCCGCTGTCGCCGATCCCGGTCCGGGCGGGGGCGGGCGGGTGCCGGACGGACGGGCCGTGGTGGGGCTGGGCGGGATCGGCAAGTCCGAGCTGGCGTTGCAGTACGCCCATCGTCACGCCGACGGCTACGAGCTGGTGTGGTGGATCAACGCCGAGACCTCCGAGGAGGTGCAGGCCGGGCTTGCCCGGTTGTGCCGCGAGCTGTGCATGCCGCTGGACTCGGCCGCCGCTACGCAGGCCCCCGCGGCGGAGGCCGCCGGGTGGGCGGTCGCCTGGCTGGCCGGGCATTCCGGTTGGCTGCTGGTCCTCGACAACGCCGAGGAGCCCGCCGACCTCGACGAGCTGCTGGCGCGCCTGAGCAGCCGCCCAGCGCGCGCGGAGCGGGAAGAGGGACGGGTGGGCGGGCGGGTGCTGATCACCAGCCGCCGCGCCACGGGCTGGGACGACCTCGCCACCGTCCTGGCATTGCCGGTCCTGGCGGCTGCGGAAGGGGCCGACCTGCTCGCTCAGACCACCGGCACCTCGCTCGACGCGCTCGCGCTGCGCGCCGGCTTCGGCGTGGAAGGCGGGGACGGCGGGGACGGCGAGGGCGGGCGGGTGCTGAGGGAGCTGGCCGAGGCGCTGGGCGGGCTGCCGCTGGCGCTGAACCAGGCCGGTGCCTATATCGCCACGGTCCCGGGCATGACGCCCGCTCTGTATCTGGAACGCCTGCGCGAAAGTCCGCATTGGGCGCTCCAGGCCCGGCCGCTGGTCGGCCTGGGCCGCGCCCGCCGGCCGCCGGCCGGCGCTGCGGCGCGCGGTGACCGCCAGGTGGTGGCCGCGACGTGGACGCTGACCATGGACAGCATCACCGCCGCCCTGCCGCTGGCCGGACGGGTGATGCGGATACTGGCCCGCTTCGCCCCCGACCGCCTGCCCCGGCGCGTCCTGGACGGCCTGCCCGGCGCCGCTCCCTGGCAGGTCGGGGAGGCGCTCGGGCTGCTGGCGGCTCACAGCATGATCGAGACGACTTCGGACGGCGGCCACGTCAGCGTGCACCGCCTCGTCCAGGCCGTCACCGACGCCGCCCTCACCGACGACGAACGCGCCGACGACCAGGAGCAGGCCGCCGACCTGCTCGCCCGATCCTTCCCCGAAGATCCGCGGTCGCTGGCGTCATGGCCGGTCTGGGGCGAACTCGTCCCGCATGCCCACGCCGCCCTGCATCCCGCTTCCGATGCCATGAGACGGGTCCTGAACTACCTGGACGCCAGTGGTGACTACCGCACCGCCCGCGACTTGGCCGCCACCCGCATCACCGCCTTGGAGTACAGCCTGGGTCCTGACCACCCCGAGACCTTCACCGCCCGCCACGACTTCGCCCGCTGGACCGGTGAGACCGGGGACGCCGCACGTGCCCGGGACCTTTACGCCGAACTGCTCCCGCACCGCGAACGCGTTCAAGGCGCCGACCATCCCGACACCCTCGCGACCCGCCACAATCTCGCCCGGTGGACGGGCGAGGCCGGGGACGCCGAACGCGCCCGCGACCTGTACACCGAGCTCCTCCCCCACCGCGAACGCATCTCCGGTCCCGACCACATCGGAGCTCTCGCCGCCCGCCACAATCTCGCCCGGTGGACGGGGGTGGCCGGGGACGCCGCGCGCGCCCGCGACCTGTACATCGAGCTCCTCCCGCACGAGGAGCGCATCCTTGGTCCCGATCACCCTGGCACCCTTGCCACCCGCCACAACCTCGCCGCCTGGACCGGCCACGCGGGGGACGCCGAGCGCGCCCGCGACCTGTACACCGAGCTCCTCCCCGACCGTGAGCGCGTCCTGGGCTCCTACCACCCTGAAACCCTCACCACCCGTGCCAATCTCGCTTACTGGACCGGCCACGCCGGGGACGCCGGGCACGCCCGCGACCTGTACATCGAGCTTCTCCCTCACCGTGAGCGCGTCCAGGGGCCCGATCATCCCGACACCCTCACCGCCCGCGCCAACCTCGCCCGCTGGACCGGTGAGGCCGGGGACGCCGCGCGCGCTCGCGAGCTGTATGCCGCGCTGCTCCTCGAGCGTGAGCGCGTACAGGGTCCCGACCATCCCGACTGCGTTGTCACGCGGCGCAATCTCGCCTACTGGACCGAGCGCGCGGAAGAGCGCTGAGCCCGGCGCGGTGGGGGTTCAGTGGCCGGTGTGTTGCAGGGGGGCGGTTCGGACGGAGGGTGTGGCGCCGTAGCCGAGGGTGGCCATCATGCCGAGTTCGGAGTGGTAGAGGTTGTGGCAGTGGAGCATCCACTCGCCCGGGTTGTCGGCGTCCAGGTCGACGGTGATCGTCTCGTTGGGGCGGGTGATGACGGTGTCCTTGCGGGGGCCGGTGCCCGCGCCGCCCACCTGGTAGGTGTGGCCGTGCAGATGGACGGGGTGCCAGATCTGGGTGGCGTTGGTGAAGGTGAGCCTGACGCGCTGGCCCTGGGTGACGGGGATTCTGAGCTGGCCGGCCGGGGGGCTGACGGGGGTGTTGGTGAGCGACCAGGTGGTGCCGAGGGGGCCGCTGCCGAGGTAGAGGCGGACGGTCTGGTCCGGTTGGCGGGGCGGCAGGTCGACGGACGGGTCGGCGGAGAGGCGGGCGAGGGTCAGCAGGTCGCCGGACAGTTCGGGGACGGTGACGGTGGCGGGCGGGGCGGTGCCGGGGGCGGTGCGGACGAGGGCGAAGGCGCGGGCGCTCTTGCCTTCGGCCTCGGCGACGAGCGGGTGGACGCCCGATTTGAGGGTGACCAGGACGTCGTAGCGCTCCCCCATGCCGATGATGAGGGTGTCGGCGGTGACGTGCTCGACGGGGAAGCCGTCGGTGTGGGTGACGGTGAGGCGGTGGCCGCCGAGGGCGACGCGGTAGGCGGTGTCGGAGGCGGCGTTGATGAGGCGGACGCGGGCGCGCTGGCCCGGGGACGCGGTGAAGGTGACGGGGGCGGCCGGGGTCCTGCCGTTGACGAGGTGGTGCGGGTAGACGACGTGCCCGGCCTGGCCGCCGAGCGCGTTGCTGTACATGGGCGGCGGGTTGAGGGTGCCGGCGTGGAGGCGGGCGAGGACGGCGTCGGGGGTGGTGCCGGTCCCGTCGATCCAGTCGTCGAGGACGACGACGAACTCGGCGTCGTAGGCGAGCGGCTCGTGCGGGTCGTCGACGATCAGGGGACCGTAGACGCCGCGGTCGAGCTGCATGCCGTAGTGCGAGTGGTAGAAGTACGTGCCCGGGTCGGGGACGGTGAAGCGGTAGTCGAAGGACCCGCCGGGCGGCGTCGGGGTCTGGGTGATGGGGGCGCCGTCCATGGCGTTGGCGAGCCGGACGCCGTGCCAGTGGACGGTCGTCGGGTCGGGCAGGCCGTTGAGGAGCTGCGCCCAGACGGTGCCGCCGGCGGCGGCGCGGATGAGCGGGCCGGGCACGGCGTCGCCGAAGCGCCAGGTCTGGACGGTGCGGCCGCCGATGTCGGCGGTGCCGGGTGCGGGGGCGAGCCGCTGGAAGGTGTCGGCGGCGAGGGCCGGGCGGAACAGGCCGCGGGCGGCCAGGCCGCCGGCGGCGGTGAGGGCGACGGCGGCGGTGCCCTGGAGCAGGCGGCGGCGCGTCGGGCCGGGGTGGGAGGGGCGCGAGGGCTCGGGCATGGTGGCCTCCGGGGTTCCCTCGCAGTGTGGGCGCGGTCGTCGCGGTCGCCAGGGCGGGCGTTCCGGCCAGCGGACCGGTCGCGGCGGTCCGGTGGGCGGGACGGCGGCGTTGTTGCGGGGGGCGCGGGACTCCAGGTTGGGGCGGACTGTCCCCTTCTCTCGGAGGTTCGCATGGGAGTCCTGAAGTTCGCCGCCGTCGCGGCGGCGGCCGTGCTCGGCGCCGGTGTCGCCGCCGGTCCGGCCTCGGCCGCGCCGCCCGTTCCCGACGAGGTGGAGTCGGCGTGGGTCGCGCACCGGCTCATCACGCTGTACGTCGACACGCCCGACGGGCCGGACGCGGGCCCGAGCGACGCGCGGCCCGACGCCGACGTGTTCCTCACCGCGCCGCAGGACCCGGCGAACCCGCTGGACCCGGGCGTGGTCATCCCGTCGCCGCCCGCGCCGCAGCCGATCATCGTGCCGGTGCACGACACCGTCCTGGACGGGCCGCACGGTCCCGCCGACTGCTTCGGCGTGCAGGTGCTGCCCGCCGCGGGGGCGCGGCCGGGCACGGTCCTCACCCGGCCGGACCCGAACGGCGGCGCGACGCTCGCCTACGCCGTCGTCGTGGGCGGGCACCGGGTCGCGCTGACGAGCGGCCCCGTGATCCGGCTGGCGGCGAAGGTCGGGCTGGTGACGCTGGACCGGTCGTGGCCGGGGTACGGCGGGACGTGCTGGACGGGGGCCCGGCGCTGACCCGCCCGCGCTGACCTGCACGGTCCGCCTGGCGGACCGCCGCGCTGTCTCGGGCCGGTTCCGCGATCAACCATGAGGCCAACGCGCACCCGCTCACCCCAGGAGGTTCGATGCGCACCTTCCTCACCGGTCTCGCCGTGACGGCGGCGGCCCTCGGCGCGATGGCCGTGCCGGCGTCCGCCGCGAGCACGAACGTCTACTACGAGACCGTCGCCGACGGCGACACCCAGTTCATCCCGGCCTGCATCCCGGGGCCGGACAACCCGACCTGCGACCCGCGCGGCGCGGGCAGCGTGCTGATCTCCAACGGCTCGCTGGCGTACACGCAGGGCGGCGCCACCGTCGGTTCGGTCAGCACCCGCTGCACCACCACCCGCAAGGTCGGCAACGACTACTACGGCGTGTGCACCGACGTGCTGACCACCCCCCAGGGCAAGTTCACCGCGGTCGGCGAGATCAACGAGAGCGCGCTGGAGCGGTACGAGGCGCAGAACCTCTGCCTGACGGGCGCGTACGGCACCCTGACCGTCCAGCAGGTCGTCTACCCGAACGTCTTCAAGCTGACGGTCGCGCGGCACTAGCCCGCAGGCAACGGTAAGGACGGAGCGGTCGGGCCCTGTGAAGGAGGGCCCGGCCGCTTCGCCGTCTCCATGATGCCCCACGGACCCGGCGAAGCGGCGGCGGCCTCAGGGACGGCCGGTGGCGCGGCGGAGCGCGGCGGTGAAGGCGGCGGGCTCGTACCGCGGCAGGACGGCGGCGAGGTGCCCGTCGGGGCGGACGAGGTGGACGCTGCGGTCCGTGGCGTCCAGGGCGCCGGCGAGGGCGCCGGCGGGGTCCAGGTCCGGCAGGGCGTGGACGCGGGCCGGGAAGGGGACGCCGGCGGCGTCGCGCTCGGCCGCCGCGCGGTCGGCGGCGTCGGCGACCAGGACGGTGAAGCCGTCGCCGAACAGGTCGCGGAGCCGCGTGCCGCTGTCGCACGGGCCGTCCGGGCAGAGGACGCCGGGGACGGGCGGGCGGGCCGCGCCCGGCTCCGTCGGGAAGTCCGCAAGGGACCCGGCGGGGGTCGTGAGCGGCGAGTCCAGGTACCAGAACGGTTCGGCGAGCTTGCCGGAGTCGATGGACGCGCGCGCGTCCGGGTCGGCGAGCGCGGCCTTCAGCGCGGTGGTGCGCCGGTGGCGCTGGTCGTCGTCCTGCGGGACGAGGAACTCCATGGTGCGGGTGGTGACGCGCAGGTTCTCGGCGGCGGCGGCGCGGCGCTCGGCGTCGTAGGAGTCCAGGAGGGCGTCCGGGGCATGGCCGTGCCGGACGGCGGCGAGCTTCCAGGCGAGGTTCTCGGCGTCCTGGAGGCCGGAGTTGAGGCCGCGGGCGCCGAACGGCGCGTACAGGTGGGCGGCGTCGCCGGCGAGGAGGCCGCGGCCGCGGCGGAAGGTCGCGGCGCACCGCTCGTGGAAGCGGTAGGCGCTGGCCCACACCACCTCGTACGGGGCGTCGCCGGTGATCGCGCGGATGCGGGCGTCGAGGGCGCCGGAGGCGCGGTCGGCGGCCAGGTCGTAGTCGGCGGGGACCTGCCAGTCGATGCGCCAGACCCCGTCGGGGCACTGGTGCAGCAGGACCTGGCGGCCGGGGTTCCAGGCGGGGTCGAAGAAGAACCGCCGCTCGCTGGGGAACGGCAGGTCGGCGCGGATGTCGCAGATGAGGAACTGGTCGGCGAAGGAGCGGCCGGGGAAGTCCACGCCGAGGAGCTGCCGGACGGTGCTGCGCGCCCCGTCGGTGCCGACGACGTGGCTGCCGTACAGGCCGATGCGGGCGTGCGGGGTCGCGGCGTCCACCTCGACGCCGTCGCCGGTGTCGCGGAGCCCGATGACGGGATGCCCGAAGCGGACGTCGATGAGGGGCTGCGCGGCGACGAGCGCGGCGAGGTGGGCCTCGACCTCGGTCTGCGAGATGTTGATCCACGGCGGGACGGCGCCCGGGTCGGGGCTCGGGAAGGTGACGGAGAACAGC
Source organism: Actinomadura parmotrematis (assembly GCF_019458805.1). Classification (GTDB taxonomy): domain Bacteria; phylum Actinomycetota; class Actinomycetes; order Streptosporangiales; family Streptosporangiaceae; genus Spirillospora; species Spirillospora parmotrematis. Next base: position 35,294 of record NZ_JAIBOA010000019.1, on the reverse strand, counting down.
TCGCGGTCGCCGTAGTAGGTGCGCCCGGTCGTCCAGGTCACGCCGCGGTCGACGAGCGCGCGGGCGGGGCCGAGGCGGCCGAGGAGGTCCAGGACGTCGCGCTGGAAGCAGATCGCCTTGGACCCGACGGCGTCGCGGCGCGCGGCGGCCTCCAGGACGGTCGACGGCACCTCGTGGCGGGCCAGGAACAGCGCGGTGGCGAGGCCGACCGGGCCCGCGCCGACGATGATGACGGGGTCCATGTCAGTCCTGGAGCTCGGCCCAGACGGCGCGGTCGCGCTCGGCGGTCCAGACGCGGGGGCGCTCGGTGCCGGACAGCTCGTCCCAGAGGCGCGCGACGTCGAACGGCAGGCAGTGCTCGAAGATGGGCCAGCGGCCGTAGCGGGGTTCCAGCTCGGCGTGCACCTCCTGGAACGCCTCCTTGAGCGTGCCGCCGCGGGCCTGGACGGCGCCGACCCGCTCGATCATGACGGTGAGGAAGCCGCGGGTCTGCGCGATGGCCGCGTCGACGGCGTCCCGGCCGCGGGCGACGGCGCCGCGGCCGCCGACGAGGGCCTCGGCGCCGAGCGCCGCGACGCGGTCGAGGGTGCCGGCCGCCCAGTCGCGGTGGAAGGCGTCGCCGGTGTACAGGGCGGCCTGGGATTCCACCAGGTCCCCGGCGAACAGGATCTTGTGGCGCGGGAGCCAGGCGACGATGTCGCCCTCGGTGTGGCCGCGCCCGCAGTACAGCAGCTCCAGCGTGCCGCGGTCGCCGCCCAGGTGGATGGTGAACCGGTCGTTGAACGTGGCGGTCGGCCAGGTGAGGCCGGGGATGGAGTCGGGGTCCTTGAACAGGCGCGGCATCCGGCCGTACTCGCTCGCCCAGTCCTCGGCGCCGCGCTCGGCGATCAGCGCGCGGGTCTGGTCGTGCGCGACGATCACGTCGGCGTCGAAGGCGCTCGCGCCGAGGACGCGGACGGCGTGGTAGTGCGAGAGCACCAGGTAGCGGACGGGCTTGTCGGTGTGCTCGCGCAGCCGGGCGAGCCACTCGCGGGCCGCGGCGGGCGTCGCGAGGGCCTCGAAGCAGACCACGAAGTCCTCGCCCTCGACGGCGCCCACGTTGGGGTCGCCCTCGGCGGTGAGGGCGTAGACGCCGTCGGCGAGGACCTCCAGGCTCTGCTGCTTCTCGGTGAGGTCGGCGGAGGAGGCGAAGGGCTTCACGGGTGGAGCTCCCATGGGGTCGGGGGGACGGGCGCGGTCACGCGCCGTCGCGGTCCAGGAAGGCGGCGACGGCGGCGTGGTAGTCGTGCGGGCGCTCTTCCTGCAGATGGTGCGCCGCGCGGTCCATGACGTAAAGGCGGCCGCGCGGCACCATGCGGGCCAGCATCAGCGGGTAGTCGGGGGTGAGGAACGCGTCCTGCATGCCCCAGCAGAACAGGGTGGGGGCCTCGATGGCGCCGAGCCGCCCGGTGAGGTCCTGCCAGTCGCCGCGCGGGCTGTCGGAGCGCGCGGCGAGCGCCATCTCGTCGGGGTCGAGGCTCTGCTCGTAGCGCATCGTGACGGTCTCGTCGGGGACGGCGCCCGGGTCGTACCACTCCAGGCGCGCGATGAGGTCGCGCATCTTGGCCCAGGACGGGCCGTCGCCGCCGTAGTAGGCGTCGCGCGCGTTGCGTCCCCGCCGGCCGCCTTCGGGCAGCGGGGCGAGCGGCCCGTAGAACACCGGCATGGAGCCGGTGACGACCAGGGACCGGACGCGTTCGGGGTACTCGGCGGCGAGGTTCAGCGCGATGGTGCCGCCCCAGGAGTTGCAGACGAAGTCGGCGCGCTCGATGCCGAGGGCGTCCATCAGGTCGACGGTGCGGGCGGCGTGGAAGTCCCACATCGGCCCGGTGATGGTGCACTTGTCGGACCGGCCGTACTGCAGCAGGTCGGGCAGCAGGCAGCGCCGGTCGCGGGCGAACAGCGGCGCGACCTGGCCGAAGTCGCTCCAGGCGGTGCAGCCGGGGCCGCCTCCGTGCAGGAAGAAGGTCGGGGCGCCCTGTCCCATCTCGATGAGGTGGTAGGTGACGTCGCCCGCCTCGACGAACGCGCCCGGCGGCGGTTCGGTCCGTCCCAGCATGGGTGTTCCTCCAGAAGGGGTCGGGGTCAGCGCAGGAAGTCCAGGACGAGGTGCGCGAAGGGGCCGGCCTGGTACTCCAGCGGCACCATGCCGCCCTCGATGACGGCCGTGGCGGCGTCGGCGAGGTGCGCGGCGAGCGGTTCCAGGTCGGGGAAGGCGAACGGGTCGGCCGAGGCGCCGACGCACAGCGTCGCGCAGCCGACGAGGCCGATGCGCTCCTCCATCCGGTAGGCGCTGACGGCCCGGTGGCCGGCCTCGACGTCGGGCCAGACGGCCAGGGCGTCGCGGACGAAGCGGGTCAGCAGGTCGGGGCGGTCCGGCGGGTAGAACGCGGTGCGCCGGTTCCACAGCTCGGTGAGGTGCGACCCGTCGGGCTTCTCGGCGACCTCGTCCACGGCGGGACGGTCCTTCCGGCGCGCGCGCGCCGCCGCGTCCAGGTAGGGGGTGGACGACAGCACCAGCCGCCGGACGCGCGCGGGTGCGGCGGCGGCGACCTCCAAGGCGACGACGCCGCCGGTGTGGTGGCCGGCGAGGTCGACCGTCTCCAGGCCGAGCGCGTCGAGCAGGTCGAGGACGCCGGCGGCGTAGGAGGCGATGGAGTGCTCGGCGCCGCGCGCGGACGCCCCGAACCCGATCAGGTCGGGGGCGATGGCGCGGTGCCGGGCGCCGAGGATCGGCAGCACCTCGCGGAACTCGTCCCACGAGCGCGGCGACTGGTGGAGCAGCACGACGGGCGGGCCGGCGCCGTGCTCGGCGTAGTGGACGCGGCCGCGCGGCGTCGCCGCGTAGCCGAACGTCGTCGCGGGCACGGTCACGAGGCCGCCTTGAGGAACTCCAGCGACAGCGGGTTGTAGATCTCGTGGCGCTCGTGCTGGGGCCAGTGGCCGCAGTCGTCGAACAGCTCCAGGCGCGAGCCGGGGATCGCCTCGTGCATGGCGCGGGCCTCGGGCACCTCCCCGAAGGGGTTGTTGCGGCCCCACACCACCAGCGTCGGCGCGGTGATGCGGGCGAGGCGGTCGGGGCGCAGCAGGTTGCGCTGCCGGGTCTCCATGTCCTGGAGGCAGAGCAGGTTGCCGACGTTGGCGACGAAGTCGGGCCGGTGGTAGATGCGGTGCCGGATCTCCACGAGCTCCTCGGACACGTCGCGCTCGGGGTCGTGCATGAGGAGGTGCAGGCGAGCGCGGGTGAGGTCGATGTCGTCGGTCTCGACGGCGCGGCGGGTGGAGGTGCGGATCCGCTCCATGATCTTCGGGTCGGCCTTGGTGCCGCCGGCCGCCAGGAGCTGCAGCGACGCGACGCGCCCGGGGTCCTCGGACGCGAGCCAGGCGGCGACCCAGCCGCCGAGCGACTCCCCCACCAGGTGCGCGCGGCCGATGCCGGCGGCGTCCAGGTAGGCGGCGAGGTGCTCGACGTAGCGGGGGATCTCGTAGGGGTGGTCGGGCTTGCCGGTGTAGCCGTGCCCGAGCATGTCGATCGCGTGGCAGCGGTACCCGGCGGCGGCGTGCGCGGGCAGGTTGCGGACGAACGCCTCCAGGTGCCCGCTCGTGCCGTGCAGGAACACGACCGGCGGGCCGTCCGCCGGGCCCGCCTGCACGGCGCGGGTGGTGACGCCGCCCGCGTCGACGAAGGTCTGGGCGACGTCGACGCCGGTCAGCTCGGTCCAGATGGTCATGCGCGGGTCTCCTCGGGGGCGGCGGGGTCGATGACGGCCACGGCCATGCCGGTGAGCCAGTCGGGGACGGGGGCGTAGGCGAGGGTGCGGCCGGGCGCGTGGCCGAGGGCGGCGGCCATGACGAGCCAGGTGCGGACCTCCTGGGCGCCGTTGCCGGCCTCGCGCTCCAGGTCGGCGGTGCTGAGCCAGCCGACGCGGGTGGTGCGGCCGGTCTCCAGCAGGTGCAGGAACTCGGCGTCGAACTCGGGGGTGATGACGCTCGGCGCGGCGCGGATGATCTCGCGGCGGCGGGTGTCGTAGCGGGACCAGTCGCCGCGCCCGTTCAGCCACGCCTCGACCATGAACTCCTCGTCGTCGCCCTCGGGGGCGCGCCAGTCGGGCCAGGGCAGCCGGTGCGACAGGCCGCCGGAGCCGATGACGGCGACGCGCCGGTCGTCGGGGAAGGAGCGGACGGCCGCGCGCAGCGCCGCGCCGAGGTCCAGGCAGCGGGCGGTGGTCGGCAGCGGCGGCGCGAACACGTTCACCACGAGCGGGACGAGGTCCACGTCCAGGCCGTCCAGCAGGTACTGGACGGCGTGCGACTGGCCGTGGTCGATCTGGAGGCGGGCCGAGAAGGCGGGGTCGAAGCCGCCGTCCACGAGCTGCTCGGCGAGGTGCCGGGCGAGCGGCACGTCCACCGGCTGCGGCCCCTTCGGGGTGCCGGACTCGCCGCTGGCCACGCACTCGCCGACGCCGATGGTGAAGGCGGGGACGAGGTCGAGCCACATGCCGCGGAAGTGGTTGGAGCCGACGATGATCGCGGTGTCGGGGCGGGCGGCGGCGATGAGGTCGCGGGCCTCGCGCAGCCCGTCGCGGAACCGCGTCGCCTCCTCCTTCGCGCGGGTCTGGTCCCAGTGGGTGTTCATCAGCGTGCTGTGGGAGGCGCCGACGCCGAGCACGATCTCACCGGGCATCGGTCACCCCGATCACGTCGACGGCGACCCGGACGAGCAGCCGGGTGAGGCGTTCCATCTCGGTGAGGTCCACGGTGTTCATGCCCATCTGGAAATCGGCGGACGGATCGGGAGTCAGGGCGTCCGTGCGCACCTTGGGCATCCCGACGCGGACGGTCGGGACGCCGCGCGCGCGCAGGATATTGGCGTCGGTGGCGCCGGAGTTGCCGGTGACCGGCGCGAACGCGGCGCCGGCGGCCTCCTCCCAGGCGGCGACGGTCGCGGTGACGACGGGGTCGGCCGGGTCGGTGCGGGTGCCGGGGATGGCGAGGACCATGTCCCAGTCCAGGTCCGCACCCGTTTCCTTGGCGATGGCGTCGATCGCCTGGGCGAACTCGCGTTTGGCCTGCATCGGGGACAGGTCCGGCGGCAACCTCAGATCGCAGCGCAGGCGGCACGCGGCGGGAGTCACGGCGGCCATCCGCATCCAGCCGCCCTCGATGGCGGCGACGACGCCTTGCGGCGCGACCGTCCCGGCGGTGTGCCGGTCGGCGAACTCGGCGAACCAGCCGTCCAGGGCGGCGGCGACGCGCCCGGCGTCCACGATCGCGTTGCGGTAGGGCAGGCGGTGGCGGCTGCCGACGTAGGTGTGGGTGCCGTGCACGGTCACCTCGAACCAGGCGAGGCCGACCTCCTCGTGCGACACCGTCCAGCCGGGCTTGGCGATGACGGCGTGGTCGGCCCACAGGCCCTGTTCGAGGAGGAACGAGCAGCCCGCGCCCTGCCCGGTGTGACGGCGCGGGTCGCCGTCCAGGGCGAGGGCGTTCGTCGGCATGCCGCCCGCGCCGAGCCCGACGAGCAGGTCTCCGGCGAGGGGGACGCCGGCGGCGGCGATCGCCTCGGCGGCCGCGATAACGCAGGCGGCGTGCCCCTTGGGGTTGCCGGCGCCGAGGCCGGTGACGAGGTCGCCGTGGACGGCCGGTTCGGGGCGCGTGTCGGGGCGCAGCTCCGGGCCGATCCAGGGGACGTCGGCGTCGGCGCGGCCCGCCGTCAGGGTGTCGACGGGGGCGTAGAGGAGCAGGTCGGGGCCGTGGCCGGCGCCGGGCAGGCGGGCCCAGGCGGACGCCTGGCGGTCGTCCATGTCGAGCGTCCCGGCGCGCAGCCCGGCGGCGGCGAGCTCGGCCGCCGCGTGGCGGGCGAGCGGCGCCTCGTCGCCGGTCGGGCTCGGGATGGCGACCAGGCCGCAGACCAGCTCGCGCAGGCGCGCCCGGTCGATGCGGGCGCGCGCCGCCTCCGTCCAGCTCACTGGTTGATCCGGTGGACCTGGGTGCGGCTGTGGCGGCGGGCCCAGCGCCAGCCGGCGGTGCCGGCGGCGGCGAGGAGGGCGGTGAGGAGGAGGGCGCGCATGTCAGGCGTCCTTGTTCTTGGGGGCGGCGGGGTTCTCGACGGCGGCGAGCTTGGCGGTGTAGTCCTTCTCGGCGAGGCCCCGCCAGGCGGTCAGCGACACGTCGGGGCGGTAGAGCTTCTCGGGCGGGGCGTCGGTGACGTCGACCATCCAGGCGTCCTGGCCGGAGAACTGGCCGTGGAACAGCCACCGGATCCAGCCGAGGTACTTGAGGTAGAAGCGGGCGGTCGCGGCGCCCTCCAGGAAGTTGACCATCACGCCGACGTAGCGGTGGTGGTCGGCGTCGACGGGCACGTAGAACTCGTAGTGGATGAAGCCGGGGTAGGCGATGCGCAGCACGCCCGGCATCGACACCGACGCGAAGCCGGGGAAGTCCTGGGCGGCGATGACCGGGTCGACCTTCTTCGCGGCGCCGGTGTTGCCGATGTTGGAGGCGGCGCCGTCCTTGGCGGCGGGCGGCGACAGCTTCCACCAGCGCTTGTTGGTCCAGCGGCCGAGGCCGGGGAAGTCGGCCTCCCAGTACTGCTCCAGCTGGCGGCGGTAGATCCAGCGGCCGCGCTGCTCGATGCGTGTCACGTTCCACGTCGGCATCGCCTTGAACAGGCGCCACAGCGACGTGCGGTGCAGGTACTTGGCGTGGCCCTCGTCGTAGCCGTTCTCGCAGGCGAACCGCCAGTTGCCGGTGCGGTCGTCGATGCGGCCGCCCATGACGAAGGGCGTCCCGACGAGCTCCTCGGGGAGCTGCTCGTCGATCGGCGGGGCGTCCTCGCCGGCGATCGGGACGTACACCCAGACCATGCCGAGGCGCTCGGCGACGGGGTAGGTCGCGACGCGGGCCTTGCCGCAGATCGGCGACCGCGGCCCGTCGGTGATCGCGGCGACGAGGTCGCCGTCCGCCAGGTCGAACGTCCAGCCGTGGTAGGCGCAGCTCAGCGTGCCGGGGAACTCGCGGCGGCCGAGCGACAGCGGGACGCCGCGGTGCGGGCAGCGGTCGTGCAGCGCGTGCACCGTCCCCCTGTCGCGGACGAGGACGATCGCGTCCCCGCACAGCCGGATCCCGGTGGGCTTCCCGGTGACGTGGCTGGACCAGGTCACCGGGTACCAGTAGCCGCGGAACCCGGCCGCCGCGGCGTTGTAGTGCGGCCAGGTGGACCAGTCCTGACGGCCCGGCGCCCGGCTCCGTGTCTGCGAATCGGCTCGTGTCACGCGACGATCGTCGGCCCGTGACCTGCTCCGATCCAAGGAACGGGGTCCGTCCAACGGAACGGCCGTCTTGGGACGTTCCAGCGGCCGACCGAGACTCTTCGCACCGGGCCGGACGGGCCCGGACGCGGAGGGAGACGAGCACATGCGGATGAAGGCCCTCCTCGCCGGGACCGCGGTCGCGGCGCTGGCCGCCGGCTGCGGCGGATCCTCGGGCGGGAGCGGCCCGGTCGCCCTCCGGATGGCCTGGGGCGTGCCGGGCGACGAGATCAAGTACGTGATGCAGGCGCTGCCCGCCGCGGCCCCGAACCAGGGGCGCTGCTACCGGCCGGTGTGGAAGCAGCTCACCAACACCGCGCAGGGCGCGCAGGAGCTCGCCGCCGGAACGCTGGACGGCGCGACCGTCGGGGCGCTCGCCGTCGGCGCGGCGGTGGAGAAGGGCGCCGGCATGGTCGTCGCCGGGGAGATGTTCGCCGAGCGCAAGCCGAACTTCACCACCACCTGGCTGGTGCGCAAGGACGGCCCGGTCCGCTCGGCCGCCGACCTGCGGGGCCGCAAGGTCGCGACGGCGGGCATCGGCACCCCCACCTACTACGTGCAGGTCCGCTACCTCCAGGAGCGGGCGGGGCTGCGGGCCGGCAAGGACTACCAGAACCCCGAGCTGCCCTACGCCCAGCAGGAGGAGGCGCTCGCCTCGGGCCGGGTGGACGCCGGCGTGTTCGCGCAGCCCTTCTACGCCAAGGCGATGGCGACCGGGCGGTTCCGGCCGCTGTTCCAGGTCGCCGACGTGCACGACAACATGCCGCAGCTCCTCCAGGTGTTCAACCGGCGGTTCGTCAAGGCCCACCCGGAGGCGGCGCGCTGCTTCATGAAGGACTTCGCCGCCGTCGCGCGGTACGTCGCCGACCCGGCCCACCGGGACGCCGTCATCGCCGCCGAGGCGAAGATCGCCAAGATTCCGGCGGGGGCGCTGCGCGGCTACCTGATGACCCGCCAGGACTACCACCGGCCGGCGGGCGGCGCGGTGGACGTCGCCGCGCTCCAGGCCACCTGGGACTTCTTCCAGGGCGCCGGGGTGCTGCACGAGAAGCTCGACGCGGCCGCGCAGACCGACCCGTCGCTCACCCTGCGGGACGGCGCGTGACGGCCGCCGGGCCGCCGGGCGGGACGCGGCCCAAGCTGCGTCTCGCCGGCGTCGCCAAGGAGTACACCGGCCGGCGGCGCGGCACCGTCCGCGCGATCGGCGGCGTCGACCTGGACGTGCGGCCCGGCGAGTTCGTCAGCCTGGTCGGCCCGTCGGGCTGCGGGAAGTCCACCCTGCTCTACATCATCGGCGGGTTCGTCGCGGCGAGCGGCGGCACCGTCGACTGCGACGGCCGGCCGGTGACCGCGCCCGGCCCCGACCGCGGCATCGTCTTCCAGGAGTTCGCGCTGTTCCCCTGGCGGACGGTCGCCGGGAACGTGGCGTGGGCGCTCGCCCGGCGCGGCGTCCCGCGCGCCGAGCGGCCCGCCGCGACCGCGCGGCTGCTGGAGACGGTCGGGCTCGCGGAGGTGGCGCGGCTCTACCCGGCGGAGCTGTCGGGCGGCATGAAGCAGCGGGTGGCGATCGCCCGGACGCTCGCGCAGGACCCCGACGTGCTGCTGATGGACGAGCCGTTCGGCGCGCTGGACGCCCAGACCCGCGCGCTGCTCCAGGAGGAGCTGCTCGCCGTCTGGGAGCGGACGGGCAAGACGGTGGTGTTCGTCACCCACAGCGTGGAGGAGGCCCTGTACCTGTCGGACCGGGTGGTGGTGCTGTCGCGGCGCCCCGCGCGGGTGCTGGAGGTGATCGAGCCGGGGTTCGCGCGGCCGCGCGACCGCGAGAAGGTCCTCGCCGACCCCGCCTACCCGGCCCTGCACGCCCGCGTCTGGGAGCTGCTGCGCGCGGGCGGGGCGGCATGAGCCCGGCGCGGCGCCTCGCGGTGTCGGCCGCGTCGGTCGCGGTGCTCTGCGGCTGCTGGGAGGCCGCGCCCCGGCTCGGGCTCGCGCCGGACGCGTCGCTGCCGCCGCTGTCGCGGGTGCTCGCCGGGACGGCGGCGGTGCTCGGCGACGCCGCCTTCCGCGACCAGCTCGCGGTCTCGGCGGCGCGGTGGGCGGCCGGGCTCGGCTGCGCGGTGCTGGCCGGCGTCCCGCTCGGCGTCGCGATGGGGCGGGCGCCGCTGCTCCGCCGCCTCGTCGAGCCGCTGCTCGCGCTGCTGTACCCGGTGCCGAAGGTCGCGCTCGTCGTGCCGCTGCTGCTCGTCCTCGGGCAGCGGATGCCGGCCGGGCGGGCGGACGAGACCGCGCGGGTCGCGGTGATCGCGCTCGGCTGCCTGATCCCGCTCACCGTGTCGGCGGCGCACGGGGCCGCCGGCGTCGAGCCGCGGCTGCTCTGGACGGCGCGCGCGGCGGGCGCGGGACGGGTCCGGCGGCTCGCCGCGGTGGTGCTGCCCGCCGCGCTGCCGCAGGTGCTGTCGGGGCTGCGGATCGCGCTCGCGGTGTCGCTGTTCACGCTGGTCGGCGCGGAGCTGCTGGTGCGCGGGCAGGGCGTCGGCGCCTACCTGTTCGACGCCTACGACATCGGCGAGTACACGCGGGTGTGGGCGGTGACCGTGCTGGTCGCCGCGACCGGCCTGGTGCTGGACACCGGGTACGCGCTCGCCGTCCGGCGGCTGCTGCCGTGGTGGGAGGGGGAGGTATGAGCCGGCTGCTCGCCCGCTGCGGGCCGCTGCTCGCGGTCCTCGCGGTGCTCGGCGCCTGGTGGGCCGCCGCGGCGACCGGGGCGCTCGCCGACCCGTTCGTGCTGCCCGCGCCGGGCGCGGTGGCGCGCGCCGCCGCCGCCCTGTGGCGGGACGGGACGCTGCCGCACGAGCTCGGCGTCACCCTCGGCCGGACGCTCGCGGCGTTCGCGCTCGCGCTCGCCGCCGGCGCCGCCATGGGCCTCGCGATGGGCCGCTCGGCGACGGCGCGGGCGGCGCTGCGGCCGCTCGTCGGGCTCGGCTTCGCCACCCCGAAGATCGCGCTGTTCCCCGCGCTGGTCATCCTGCTCGGGCTCGGCTCGGGCGCCAAGGTCGCGCTCGGCTTCGCCGAGGCGGTGTTCCCGATCGCCGCCGCGACGGCGGCGGCCGCGTCGCAGGTGCCGGTGCCGCTGGTGTGGTCGGCGCGCGCCGCGGGCGCCTCGCGGGCGGCCGTCGCGCTGCGCGTCGTGCTGCCCGCCGCGCTGCCCGGCCTGCTGTCGGGGGCGCGGATCGGGCTGGTCGGCGCCGTCATCGGCGTCTACATCGGCGAGATGGTGGCCTCCAGCGACGGCCTCGGCCACCTGATGGTGGCCGGCTGGCGGCAGCTGGAGACCGACCGGCTGTACGTGTCGGTGGCGGCGGTGTCGCTGCTCGGCTTCGCGCTGGACGCGCTGCTGCTGCTCGCCCGCCGCCGCCTGCTGCGCTGGGCGCCCGAGCAGGCGGCCTGACCGGCCTGGCGGACGAGCGTCAGCGCAGCCAGGCGGCGCGCTCGTCGTGCGCGAAGCGCGCCAGGGCGCGGGGCGGGCGGCCGGTGACGCGCTCGACGTCGCCGGTGAGGCCGGCGGCGAGGCCGAGGCGCGCGGTGGTGTAGATGCCGAGGGTGACCAGGGCCATCGCCGGGGGCATGCCGGTGCGGCGGGCGTGCCACCAGTACTGGAGCGCGGACGGCCGCACGTAGTCGACGGGGCGGCCCAGCTCGGCCGACAGGACGGACGCGACCTGGTCGTAGGTGAGGGCGTCCGGACCCGTCGGGGTGTAGGCGCGGCCGGCGTGGGCGTCGTCGGCGAGCGCGGCGGCGGCGACGGCCGCGACGTCGCGCACGTCCACGAACGCGGTCCGGCCGCCGCCCGCCGGGACGATGATCCGGTCGTGGTCGCGGACGTCGGCGGCGTGGGTGGTGCTGAGGTTCTGCATGAAGAACGACGGGCGGACGAACGTCCAGCCGTCGCCGGTCGCGCGCAGGTACCGCTCCAGCTTGTGGTGCGGGACGACGGGGTTGCGCTCGGCGCCCTGGAGCGACAGCAGGACGAAGCGCCGCACGCCGAGGCGGCGGGCCTCGTCCAGCGCCGGGACCATGTCGCGGGCGACGTCCGAGAGCTGCGGCGGCCGCACCACGAACACCGCCGAGGCGTCCTCGAACGCGGGCCGCCAGGTGGCGGCGTCCGTCCAGTCGAACCGGGCGGCCCCGCCTCGCGGGTGCGGCGTCGCCGCCCGCACCGGGACGCCCCGCTCCCGGAGATCCTCCAGCACGTACCGGCCGACGTTGCCGGTCGCGCCCGTCACCACGACACGCTGCTCCCCCATGTTCCCCCCGACCGGAGCCCTACCCCGGCTCCGACCTGGGGGAACATGGGGGCGCGCGTCAGTCCTCCACGACCGCCGGCGGGACCGTCCCGGCGTCCTCGGCGGGCCCGGCGTCCTCCGCGTCGTCGCGCATCGGGATCTGCTTGAGCAGCAGGGCCGCGACGATCGCGAGGGCGGCGAGCGGCAGCGCCGCCAGGAAGATGACGTGGAAGGTGTCGGCGAACGCGGCGGCGAGCCCGGTCCGCGCGGGCGGCGGCAGCTTCTTCACCTGGGCCGGGTTCTGGGTGAGGAACCCGACCGGCATCCCGGGCGGCAGGGCGCCGCGCGGGACGTGCGCGGCGACGGCGTCCGGCAGCCGGGCGTTCAGGATCGCGCCGAACACGCCCGCGCCGACCGCGCCGCCGAGGATGCGGAACAGCCCGGCCGACGCGGTGACGCTGCCGAGGTCGCGGCGGTCCACCGCGTTCTGCGCGACGACGACGAGGAGCTGCACCAGGCAGCCGAGGCCGAGCCCGACCACCACCATGAACAGCAGCGCCGTCGCCTGCCCGGTGTCCGGGGAGATCCGCGACAGCAGGAACACGCCGGCCGCCGCGACGACCGTCCCCGCGACCGGCCACCAGCGGTACCGGCCGGTCGCCGCCACCGCGTGCCCGGAGGCGATCGAGGTGGCGAGCACGCCGAGCTGGAGCGGCAGCACCAGGAAGCCCGAGTCGGTGGCGCTGACGCCGATGACGATCTGGAGCATCGCCGGCATGTAGAAGGTGAGGCTGAACAGGCTCATGCCGACCAGCAGCATCAGCACGAGCGCGACCGCCGACACCCGGTTGCGGAAGAACGCCAGGGGGACGATCGGCTCGGCGGCGCGGCTCTCGGCGAACCCGAACGCCGCGAGCAGCGCGACGCCCGCCGCCAGCAGCCCGACGACCTGACCGGACGACCAGGCGTACTTGGAGCCGCCCCACGACAGCGCGAGCAGCAGGCTCGCCAGCCCGCCGACCAGCAGCGCGGCGCCGAGCCAGTCGATGGCGGGCCGCACGGTGGCGCGCGGGACCCGCAGCGTCAGCCAGGCGATGGCGAGCGCGGCGAGCCCGACCGGCACGTTGAGCAGGAACACCCACCGCCAGCTCGCGTGGTCGGTGAGGTAGCCGCCGAGCCAGGGCCCGACGACCTGCGCGACGGCGAGCTCGGCGCCGATGTAGCCCTGGTAGGCGGCGCGGGACCGGGGGCCGGTGAGCGCGCCGACGACGACCACGACCATGGCCGTCATGCCGCCCGACCCGACGCCCTGCACGGCGCGGAACGCGATGAGCTGCCCGGTGTTCTGGGCGAGGCCGCAGGCCAGGGACCCGGCGACGAACACCGCGAGCGCGGCGAGGAACAGCGGGCGCCGCCCGTACAGGTCGCTGAGCTTGCCGAACAGGGGCGCGGCGGCGGCCGCGGCGAGCAGGTTGGCGCTGAACACCCACGGCAGGCTGCTCAGGCCGCCGAGCTTCTGCACGATGGTGGGGGCGGCGACCGCGACGGTCGTCTGGTCGAGGCCGACGACGAGCAGGGCGAGCAGCAGCCCGCCGAACACCACGAGGGTCTGGCGGCGGCCGGGCAGCGGCGCCTCGGCGGGGACGGGCGCGAGGGCGGTCACGGCTCCACCACCAGCGTCCCGGTCATGCCGGCGGCGCGGTGCGCCATCAGCGAGCAGTGGAAGGCGTAGGTGCCGGGGCGGTCGGCGCGCAGGCCGCCGACGGCGGTCTCGCCCGCGTCGGCCTGCACGTAGAAGCCGAGGTCCTCGATCTCCAGGTTGTGCATGACGTCGGTGGCGGTCAGCTCGATCGCGACGTCCTCGCCGGCCCGCACCCGCAGCCGGTCGGGGCGGAACGCCAGGCCCGCGCAGGACACCGGGATGCGGCGGGCGCCGGGCGCGGCGGGGCTGTTCGGCCGGTGGCCCATGAGGTCCAGGTCGGCCTTCTTGATGTCGAGCGTGCCCTCGGTGAGGCGGGCGGGCGCCTCGTCGGGGACGACGCCGCTGCCTTCGCATTCGACGGCGAGCTGCGTGCGGCCGGGGAACGACGTCCACATCTGCCCGCCGTACTCCAGCGGGACGAGCGCGAGCAGGCCGGTGGCGACGCCGTGCTCGATGACGAGGTGGTTGTTCAGGCCGGTCCAGCGGCCGCCGAGCCGCATGGCGTAGGCGAGCGGTTCGGCGGGCAGCCCGTCGGGCGGGGCCGGGCGGGACCGGACGGTGTCCTCGGTCGCGGCCGGGCCGGGGACGACGAAGTAGCCGTAGTTGTTGTGCGGCTGCGGGCCGGGGTGCTTGTCGGTGGTGTTCTGGTGCGAGGGCAGCGTCCGCATGCCGCCGGCGGTCGGGACGCGGCGCACCGGCGAGCTGGGGGCGGCCTCGTCGACGGGCGCGGTCAGGTAGCAGCGCATGGACGGCAGCGCGGGGTCGGGCTCGTCGGGCGCGGTGCCGCCGTAGTAGCCGGGCACCGCGACGTTGTGGACGAGCGGCATGCCGAGGAACCAGCCGTACAGGACGCGCTGGGAGGCGGGCGCCTCGTCGGCGTCGCGGGCGGGCCGGACCGTGCAGGCGACGCCGAGCGCGGCCGGGCCGTCCACCTCGACGCGGACGCCGGCGGGCGCGCCGCCGGGCTCCTCGGCGGCCTCCAGCAGCCCGGCGCGCAGCCCGTAGGCGATGGCGGGGTGGCTGTCCAGGGCGACGGTGACCGGTCCCATCACGATGGACTCGGCGAGGCCGTCGCGGGCGCGCACGGTCCCGGCCGGCGCGTGCGGGGAGGCGCCGACACGCAGCAGGCGGCCGGGACCGGCGCTCGGGGAGAGGCCGTCCGCGACGAGGCCCCCGGCGGTCCGGTACAGGGTCGGGCCGGGGGCGGCGGGCCCGTCCGGGGCGGGGGCGAGCCGCGCGGGCAGCCCCAGGTAGGCGACCGGCTCGCGGTCATCGGGTGCGGGCGTGTCGGGCGTGGGGCCGTCGGTGGTCATCGACGACATCACCGTCCTCGGTTCGGCGTGGCAGGGATCCCCGAAGCCGGGACGGCGGGGGCGTCCCGGCGCCGCCATGATGGGGCGGTGCCGGGCGCGCCGGGCAGGGCGGTGTTCTGGTCAGCGGACCCGGGCGGGGTCAGGTCCAGGCGCGGTGCTCGAAGCGGTCCTTGTAGTCGCGGGCCCACTGCTCGAAGGGGGTCGGGTCGCGGCCGAGGAGGGCCGCGAGCTCGCCGGTGAGGGGCTCGTTGCGGCCCGTGCGGGTGAGCGTGTAGACGATCGTCATGAACAGCAGGGTGTCGCGGGTGACGCCGCGGCTGCGCAGGCGCCGCCAGAAGCGCGGGTAGGACGGGCGGGCGTAGCGGACGGGGCGGCCGAGGACGTCGGCGAGGACGGCGGCGGCCTCGTCGAAGTCCAGCCGGCGGGGGCCGGTGAGGGTGTGGGCCGCGCCGCCCTCGAGGGCCGGGCCGGTGAGCAGGTCGAGGGCGACGGCGGCGGCGTCGCGGGCGTCCAGGAACGTGGTGCGCCCGCGCCCCGCCGGGATGAAGATCTCGCCGTGGTCCATGATGTCGACGCCGTGGGTGGAGATCGCGCGGCACAGGTTCTGCGAGAAGTAGCCGCAGCGCAGGAACGTGTGGCCGACGCCGGTCGCCTCGATGTGCCGCTCGACGGCGTAGTGGGGGACGAACCGCAGCCGGTCGGCGCCGGGCACGGTGATGTAGACGATGTGCTCGCACCCGGCGGCGACGGCGGCGTCGATGAACGGGATCATGCGGGTCTTGACGGTGCGCGGGTGCGGCAGCGGGAACAGCAGGAACAGCGTCCGCACGCCGTCCAGGACGGCGGGCCAGGTGGCGCGGTCGTCGTAGTCGAACGCCACCGCCGGGACGTCCTCGCCGTACTCGCGGGCGATGCGGCCGGGGTCGTGGGCGGCGACCCGGTAGGGGCCGGGGGCGGCCTCGCCGGCGAGCAGCCGGACGATCTCGGCGCCGACGTTGCCGGTCGGCCCGGTCACCACGATCACTGTTCCTCCCTCTCTCGTTCGTGCTCGGCGAGGCGCCGCGACACCTTCTCGGTCGCGGCGAGGACGGCGGGCACGAGGCGCCCGAGCCGGCTGCGGGAGGTGGGCGCGGCGACCGAGACGGCGCCGGCGACGTGGCCGCGGCAGGCCCGGATCGGCGCGGCGACCGACAGGTAGCCGACGCGGGTCTCCTCGCTCTCCACCGCGTACCCGTCGCGGCGGATGCGGGCGAGCTCGGTGCGGAGCAGCCGCGGCGCGACGACGGTGTGGCCGGTGAGGCGCGGCAGCGGCCCGGCGAGCAGCTCCTCGACGAGGCGGGAGGGGGCGTGGGCGAGCAGCACCTTGCCGGTCGCCGTGCAGTGCAGCGGCATCCGCCCGCCGGCGCGGGACGGGCGGGCGACGCTGCGGTGACCGCCGAGCTTCTCGATGTAGAGGACCTCGCCGCCGTCGCGGACCGCGCAGTGCACCGTCTCGCGGGTGGCCTCGGCGAGCTCCTCCAGGTAGGGCAGCGCGATGTCGCGGAGGACGCGGCGGCGCGGCGCGCGCTGGCCGAGCTCGAACAGCCGCAGGCCGAGGCGGTAGCCGAGCCCGGCGCGCTCCATGGCGCCCCAGGCGACCAGCTCCTGGCTGAGGCGGTGCACGGTGGCCTTGCGGAGGCCGGTGCGGCGGACGAGCTCGGCGAGCGACAGCGCCTCGTCGTCGGGCCCGAACGCCTCCAGGATGAGGCGGACCTTGCCGAGGACGGAGTCGGTGTCGGCCTCGCCGCCCGGAACGGCGGCGAGGGCGGGGACGGTGCGGACGGCGGACGCGGTGATCATGCTGAGCCTCCCTCGGCTCGGGTGAACTGCTGCAGGAGGTCGCGCGCCGTCCCGTCCAGGCGGGTGCCGGGCGCCTCGACGCCGCGCACGCCCGGCAGGGCGAGCAGGGCGGGCGCGACGAGGCCCTCGTGGCAGGCGGGGCGGCCGGGGCAGCCCGCGCACATGCCGGTGTAGCGGACGGCGGGCACGGCGCCGTCGCGGACGAGGCGGACGCCGCCGCCGTGCCCGCGCAGCACCGTGTTCAGCGCCCCGACGACCGCCGGGACGTCGGGGCCGTCAGGGTCGCCCATCGGCCTCCCCCTCCGCGCCGGGGACCGGGACGCCGAACAGGCGGGCGGCGTTCAGGCCGAGGATCTTGCGCTTGTCGTCGAGGGTGATCTGCGGGTAGCCGTAGCCCGCGCGCAGGTCGTCGGGGATCTCCAGGGCCATGAACGCCTCCAGGTAGGGGCGGGGCGGGCCGGCGAGCGCGGCCTCCGAGCCCCACAGCAGCCGGTCGGCGCCGACGCTCGCCAGCAGCTCGCCCATCTGCCGCTGGATCAGCCGGGGCCGGACGGGCAGGAAGTTGACGGTCGCGGACAGGGCGAGGTGGACGTTGGGGAAGCGGGCGGCGATGTTGACGCACTCGTCGAAGTAGGGCATCGCCAGGTGGTGGACGACGAAGGTGAGGTCGGGGAAGTCGCGGGCGGCGGCCTGGAGGTCGCCGGGGTGGAGCTGTTCGAGGTTCTCGGTGCCGAACGGGTTGCCCTTGTGGAACTGCAGGACGGTGATGCCGAGCTCGCGGGCCCGCTCGTAGATCGGGTAGGCGAGCTTCTCGTCGTCGCAGCGCCAGCCGCGCTCGACGTGCCCGTTGTAGAACTTCAGCGAGACCGCGCCGAGCTCGGTGACCTGCCATTCCAGGTGCTCCAGGGCGGCCGCGACGCCCCGGTGGCCGGGGTCGACGCCGCCGCAGAACAGGGCGCGGCCCGGGTAGGCGCGGGCGAACTCCGCTTGCAGCTCGACGGGCGCCCACCAGTCGTCGTACCAGTCGAAGACCGGGACGACCTGCGCCATCGCCACGTCCGTCGGCTCGGTGCCGGGCGGGTCGCCGAACACCATCGCGCCCATCGTCTCGGCGGCGAGGCGGGTGTCGAAGGCGGTGCGGTCGCCGTGCACGGCGCGCAGCGCGTCGCCGAGGCCGAGGGACATGCCGCGGACGTGCCGCGCCCACGGCGCCCCGGCCAGCAGGTTCGCCTCGCTCATGTCGTGCAGGTGCACGACCAGGTCGAACACGAAGACGTCATCGATCACCGGTCGCCTCCAGCACCACCCGGCCCCGCGCGCCGCCGGCGGCGAGGGCCTGCCAGGCGGCGGCCGCCTCGTCCAGCCGGTAGCGGTCCACGGCGAGGGTGAGGTCCCCCGCCGACAGGCGGGACAGGAGGCCGTCCGCGAGCGCGAACGCCTGCGGCGCGCGCCGGATCATGTTGAGGAACCGCAGGTCGACGTCGTGGACGCAGCGCGCCGGCAGGTCCAGCTCGACGCGCGTCCCGGCGGTGTAGCCGACGATCACGGCGACGCCGCCGGGCCGTACCGCGTCCAGCCGGGCCGGCAGGCCGGGGCCGCCGACGGTCTCGACCAGCGCGTCGTAGGGGCCGTCGCCGGCGCCCCCGTCGACGCCGCCGACGAGGACGCGCGCGCCGTCCGGGACGAGCGGCGCCCGCTCGGGCCTCGATACCAGCGCGGTGACGTCGGCGCCCGCCCGCAGCGCGAGCTGCACCGCGAGGGAGCCGACGGCGCCCGCGCCGCCGGTGACGAGGACGTGCTGCCCGGCGCGAACGTCCGCCAGCTCGTGCACCGACAGGTGCGCCGACGTCGCGGGCGAGAAGAAGCAGGCCGCGAGCAGCGGGTCCGCGCCGTCCGGCGCGAGGTGCACCGCCTCGTCGGGGACGGCGGCGTACTCGGCGGCGACACCGTCGCGGGCGACGCCGAGGCCGCCGCCGCGCAGCCACACCAGGGCGCCGCGCGGGAACGCGGCCGACTCCTCCACCCAGCCCGCGCCGTCGCCGCACGGCACGTACGGCAGCGGCGGGCGGCGCGGGAACGTGCCCGAAGCGACGCTGCGGTCCAGGTGGCCGAGCGCGGCCGCGGCCATCCGCACGAGCGTGGTGCCGGGGCCGGCGGCGGGCCTCGGCAGGTCGGCGGCGACCTCGGGGACGCGGCCGAACGCGCCGACCCGCAGGCCGCGCATCGTGGCGGGCGGCGCGGCGGTCACGCGTGCCGCCCGCCCATGCCGGGGGTGTCGGCGAACAGCGAGAAGTCGGGGTGGGGCTCGCCGCGCTCGATGTCGGGCAGGTCCGCGACGACGCCGGCGAGCCAGTCCAGCTCGGCGGGGTCGTCGAGGAGCGGGAAGAACACCACCTCGTCGGCGCCCTGGTCGCGGTAGCCGCGCACGGCGGCCTCGATGCCGTCGCGGCCGCGGGCGATGCCGGAGATGACGTGCTCGGGCGGGCCGCCGTGCTTGAGGTAGGAGGCGAGACGGGCGGCGGCCAGGTCGTCGGTCTTCTCGCTGGAGGCGTACCAGGTGCTCGCCACCAGCCGGGGGCGGCCGGTGCGCCCGGCGCCCTCCCACGCCTTGACGGTCGCGAACGCCTCGAAGGCGAACACCTCGGGCCGCAGGCCGCCGCTGACGAGGCCGTCGCCGTGCGCGACGAGGCGGCGCAGCGCCGGGTCGGACGCGCCGCCGATCAGCACCTCCAGGGCGCCGAGCTCGGGGCCGACGCGGTTGTCCTCGCCCTTCAGGTCGCGCAGGTCCTCCAGCGCGGCGAGCTGCTCGTCCAGGATGCGGCCGCGCCGCTCCCAGGGGATGCCGGCGGCCTCGTAGTCGTTGGTGCGGTTGCCGATGGCGACGCCGAGCGTGACGCGGCCGGGCGCGAGCAGCGCGAGGGTGGCGGCCTGCTTGGCGAACAGCGGCGTCGGGCGGAGCGGCGAGAGCAGCGCGGCGCTCAGCAGCCGGACGCGGCGGGTGAGGGCGGCCGCCGCCGCCAGCGTCATCATGATCTCGTGGTTGACGTAGACGTAGCGGTCGGCGACGCCGAGCGAGCTGAACGGCCCGTCGTCGATCTCGGTGATCCAGGTGCGCAGCGTCTCGCCGGAGCAGCCGGGCACGCCGTTGGGCAGCAGGACGCCGATCGGGTTGGTCATGCGGGGTCTCCTGATCAGTAGCCGTGGCGGCGGACGTGGGCGAGCGGCTCGCCCGCGGCGTGGCGGCGGATCTGCTCGCCGACCATGCGGTAGGCGCGGCCGCGCCAGTGCGCGGACGAGCCGGCGACGTGCGGGGTGATGAGGGCGCCGGGCGCGCTCCACAGCGGGTGCCCGGCGGGCAGCGGTTCGGGGTCGGTGGCGTCGAGGGCGGCGCGGACGCGGCCCGCGCGCAGGGCGTCCAGCAGCGCGCCGGTGTCGACCAGCGCGCCGCGGGCGGCGTTGACGAGCAGCGCGCCGGGCCGCATCCGGTCCAGGAACGCCGCGTCGACCATGCCGCGGGTGCGGTCGGTGGCGGGGGCGAGCAGCACGACGGCGTCGGCCTGCGGCAGCAGGTCCGGCAGCTCGTCCGGGCCGTGCACGCCGTCGCGCGGGTGCAGGGCGACGCCGGTCACGCGGGTGCCGAACGGGACGAGGCGCCGCTCCAGCGCCCGCCCGATCGAGCCGTGCCCGATGACCAGGACGTGCTGCTCGGCGAGGTCGGCGGAGCCGGGACCGGCGGCGTGCGCGGTGTTGCCCGCGGCGTCCCACTCCCCCGCGCGCTGGCGGTCCAGGTAGCGGGGCAGCTCCTTGTTGGTGGCGAGCAGCACCGCCACGATCCACTCGGCGACCGGGCCGTCGTGGACGGTCCCGGAGTTGCAGAGCGTGACGCCGTCCGGGAGCTTCGGCACCCAGTCCACGCCGGCGTTGAGGGTCTGCACGACCTTCAGGCCGGTGAGCTCGGGCAGCACGGCCGCGAAGCGGTCGCGCAGGCGCGGGTCGAGGACGCAGAACTCGGTGGCGGCGGGCGCCTCGCGGTCCAGGACGGCGAGCTCCACGCCGCCGGGCAGCGGGCCGAGGGCGTCGGGGGGCGCGTCGCCCGGCAGCAGCACGATCATGGCGTCACCTCTCCCGCAGCCCGGCGGCGATGAGCCGGGGCCGCAGCTCGCGGACGTACTGGTCGAGGCCGGCGTGGTAGTCCAGCCAGGACAGCGCGAGGCCGTCCAGCCCGGCGTCGGCGAGTTCGGCCATCTGCGCGACGACCGAGTCGGGGGTGCCGACGAGCGGCAGCGCGAAGAACCCGGCGATGGCGGCGGCGGCCATGCCGTCGGCGTCGAAGTCGCCGCTGGCCGAGTTCGGGATGAGCAGCCGGATGGCGTTGGCGGCGGCCTCCCGGTCACCGACCTCGTCCACCATCCGCGCGTACGCGCGGCGCGCCTCGTCCTCGGTGCCCGCGCACACCACGTGCGCTCCGGCGAACACCGACAGCTTGCGGCCGTGGTCGCGCTCCACCTGGGCTTTCAGCTCGGGGACGACGCGGGCGGCCTGCTCGACGCCCGGCACCATCGCGAAGGTGAGGTCGGCGTGGCGGGCGGCGAAGTCGCGGCCCGCCGGGCTGAACCCGGCGTTCATGATGACGGGGCGGCCGCGCTGCACGGGCTTCGGCTCCGACAGGACGCGGCGGGCGGTGAAGTAGCGGCCGGTGAAGTCGAACTCCTCCTCGGCGGCCCAGATCCGCTTGAGGAACGTCGTCCACTCGTCGGCGACGGCGTACCGGTCGTCGTGCTCGCGCTGCTCCAGCCCGAACATGCCGAACTCGTCCTCGTTCCAGCCCGCCACGACGTTCACCGCGAACCGGCCGCCGGAGATGTGGTCCACGGTGGCGATCTGCTTGGCGGCGGCGACGGGGTGGGTGACCGGGATGTGGAACGTCGCGAACACCTGGATGCGGCCGGTGACGGCGGCGATCCCGGCCGCCCAGGTGAACGACTCGAACGAGCGGTGGGCCTCGCGGCGCGCCGGGGCCGCCATGCCGCGCCAGCGGGCGACGGGGATCAGCGCCTCGATCCCGGCCCGGTCGGCGGCCTGGGCGATGCGGACGCTCTCGGTCCACGTCCCCTGCGGCGCCTCGGGCGCGTGCGTCAGGTTCGCGCCGCCCGCCATGTTCGCCGAGAACACCGCGAGCTTCAGCCGGTTCGGGCTGCCGAGCAGCGGCCCGGCGTACCGGTCGGCCGGCGCGCCGCCGATCATGACCGGAGGGCGGGCGGCCGGGTGTCGGCGCCGTCCGCGATCTCGGGGATGTGGCCGAGCGGCGTCGGCAGGTCCCGGCCGTCGGCGAGCCGGACGACGGGCGTCAGCTTCGCGCCGCCGTGCCGGGCCGCCATCTCGGCGTGCGTCTCGGGCGCGGGCCGGTCCTGGCGCAGGTGGTCGGGGCGGCCGTCGGGCTCGCGGAAGTGCGGGATGACCTCCTCCGCCATGATCTGCAGGTTCTTCATGACCATCCAGTGCGGCATCGACCCGAGCGGGCCGCCCGCGCTGATCGCCATGCCGAGCCCGTACTCCTCGATCATCCTCTCGTACGCCTCGATGACGGTCTGCGGGGAGCCGACGACGATGTAGCCCTGGTCGATCAGCTCCTCGTACTCCATCTCCCAGAAGTTCTTCACCCCGGCGGCCTGGCGGCCCTTGATGGTGCGCAGCATCGAGTCGGCGGTGTTGTAGCCGGGCGGCATCAGGTGGTGCATGGGGATCTTCAGGCCGGTGCGGAAGAACCACATGACGTGCGGCATGAACTCGCGGCGCGCCTGCTCGTCGGTCTCGGCGACGTAGGTCGGGACGACGCGGCCGAGCTGCGTCGGCGCGGCCTCGTAGCCGTACTTCTCCTGGCAGATCTCGCGGAACAGCTTGAACGACTTCTTGGTGAGCCAGTTCGACGTCGTCGTCTGCATGTAGGAGAAGCGGCGCTTGGCGACCTCGTCGATGGTGTCGGTGGAGCCGGTGCCGGGCATCCACACCGGCGGGTGCGGGTCCTGGAGGGGGCGGGGCCAGGGGTTGACGTGCTCGATGTCGTAGTGGTCGCCCTGCCAGGTGAAGGGGCCGGGCTCGGTCCACGCCTTGACGATGAGGTCGTGGGCCTCCCAGAAGCGGGCCTTGGACGTCGTCGGGTTCACGCCGGAGGAGTGGTACTCGGCGCCCATGCCGCGCACGTGCCCGGAGATGATGCGGCCGCCGGACACGATGTCGAGCATCGCGATCTCCTCGGCGACCCGCAGCGGGTTCTGGTGCAGCGGCAGCGCGTTGCCGATGACGCCGATGCGGATGCGGCTGGTGCGGGCGGCGAGGTGCGCGGCCCACAGGTTCGGGGCGTTGATGGTGCCGAAGGCGTTCTGGTGGTGCTCGTTGACGAGGATGCCGTCGTACCCGAACCGCTCGCAGGCGACGAGCTGGTCGAGGTTGTCGTTGTAGAGGCGGTGCGCGACCTGCGGGTCGAAGTACTCGTTGGGCAGCGTCACCCACGTCGACTCCAGCTCCTCGCCCGGCGGGATGTGCGGGTAGGGCATGAGGTGGAAGACGTGGAACTGCAGCCGGTTAGCCATGGGACACCTTCGAGACGAGCGAGGCGATGCGGTCCGCGGTCTCCGCGGGCCGCTGGAAGGGGAAGGCGTGGCCGCCGGGGACGGCGGCGGCCTCGGCGCCGAGCAGGTCGGCCCAGCGGTCGGTGTGCTCGGCGGGCACGACGCGGTCGTCCTCGCCCGCCACGACGAGGGCGGGCAGGCCGAGCAGCGGCAGCCGGTGCTCCAGCTTCAGGTCGTAGCGCATGTCCCAGATGAGGCGGGCCGCCGCGCCCATGTCGCCGTAGCGGCGCGCGAACCCCTCGGGGCCGCCCTGCTCGGGGGTGCCGGGGCCCGGGACGGCGCCCTCGACGGGCTCGCCGTTGAAGTACAGGTCGTCGTAGCCGGCGGGGTTCGCGATGAACACGTCGGCGATGGGGCGGCCGGGCACGCGCAGCCCGAACGGGGCGAGGACGGTGAGGCTCGCGACGCGGTGCGGGTGGGCGATCGCGAAGTCGGCGGCGAGCCAGCCGCCGAGGCCGTAGCCGGCGAGGTGGACGCGGTCCAGGCCGAGCGCGTCGAGCAGCGACCGGTAGAGCAGCACGACGTCGTAGCGGCCGGTCACCCAGCCGGGGCAGGGGGTGCCGCCGAAGCCGGGCGCCTCGGGCGCGATGACGTCGGCGTGCGCGGCGAGCGCGGCGAGCAGCGGGTCCGGGCCGGCGGGCAGCCAGTGCCCGTGCAGGAACAGCAGCGGGTCGCCCGCGCCGTCCCTGCGGTAGGCGACCGGCAGGCCGTCCACCTCGATCCGGTCGGGCTCGGCGGGCCGGCGCGCGGCGCCGGCCTCCAGGACTTCGCTCACAGGGTCTCCTTGTCGAGAAAGGCGAGGACGGCCGCGTTCCAGGCGTCCGCCGCCTCGATCTGCGGGCAGTGCCCGCAGCCGGGGAACAGCTCCAGGCGCGCGCCGGGGATGCGGCGCGCCGCCTCCCGGATCTGGCCGACGGGCTTCAGCCGGTCGGCGGTGCCCGCCGTCAGCAGGACCGGCACGTCGATGCGGTCGTAGTCGAAGGGGTCGCCGGGCGGCGGCGGGACGGCGCCGGGCGCGCGCAGCGCGAGCGAGGCGAACGCCTCGTAGGCGCCGGGGGCGAGCGCGGCCTCCAGCCGGGGCAGCACGGTCGCGTCGTCGTCGGCCCAGGCGGGGTCGGCGAACGCGAAGCGGACCTGCGCGCGCATCGACTCGGCCGTGCCGTCGAAGTCCATCAGCTCGCGCAGCACCGGTCCGGCGAGCGGCGGGCCGCCCGCGCTGACCAGCACCATCCGGCGGACGGGCAGCAGCGGGCGGGGCGAGGTGCGGTCGCGCAGCAGGTGCGAGCCGCCCATGGACAGGCCGACGACGTCGGCCTCGGCGACGTCCAGGGCCTCCAGCAGGCGGGCCAGGTGGCGCAGCATCCGGCCGGCGCGGTCGGCGAAGTCCACGATCTTGGCGGTGCCGCCGAAGCCGAGCCAGTCGGGGGCGATCACCCGGCGGCCGGCGGCGGCGAGCGGCGCGAGGTTGGCCGTCCAGGCGGTCGCGGCGCACTCCCCCCAGGCGCCGCCGTGCAGCAGCACCAGCGGCGGGCCCTCGCCGGCCTCCAGGTAGCGGGTGGTCGCGCCGTCGATCTCGGCGTCGAGGGCGCGGACGCGGACTCCGGTCACCACAACTCCTTCATTTGAATGACGACCGTCATGAATCTAACGAAAGGATGGCGCGACGGGAAGCCCCGTCTCGGTCAGCGGTCCTCGGACATGGCCGGAGGTCGGCCGGTGCGGTTGCATGACGACCGTGACAGAGAAGTTCGATTCCGCAGGTTTCCGCCGGGTCCTCGGCCACTTCCCGACCGGCGTCGTGGTCGTCGCGGCGATGGTGGACGGCCGCCCCGAGGGCCTCGCCGTCAACTCCTTCACCTCGGTGTCGCTGGACCCGCCGCTGGTGTCCTTCTGCGCCGCCGCGACGTCGTCGACCTGGCCGCGGCTGCGCCGCGCCACCGGCTTCGCGATCACGCTGCTCGGCCGGGACCAGGAGGACTGCTGCCGGGTCTTCGCGAGCAAGGGCGCCGACCGGTTCGGGTCCGTCGCCTGGACGCCCTCGCCGGCGGGCCACCCGGTCCTGGACGGCGCGCTCGCCTGGCTCGACGCCGAGCCGCACGCCGTCCACGAGGCCGGGGACCACGAGCTCGCGCTCGTCCGCGTCACCGCCCTCGGGTCCGCGGACGGGGGGCGGCCGCTGGTGTTCTTCCGCGGCGGCTTCACCGGCCTCGCGACGCCGCCCGCCCCGGCGCGGCACCCGGCCGACCCGCGCGGCCTGGACACCGACTCGCCCTTCTTCGACGTCCTGTCCGCCCGCCTCGGCGCCCCGTCGTCCTGACCGCTCGCGCGGGGGCGGCACAATAGCACCGAAAGCCCGCTCACCAGGAAGGACACCATGGCCGAAGGCACCCCGGCGGTCGTGCGGCGGCACCCGCCGAACGCCGTCATGAAGATCGTCAACCCGCTGATGCGGCGGTCGCTGCGGCGCGGCCGCGGCAAGCCCGCGCAGGGCCTGATGCTGCTGCGCTTCACCGGCCGCCGCTCGGGGCGCGCCTTCGAGCTGCCGGTGGCCCGCCAGCCCCTCCCCGAGGGGCTGTACGTGTTCACCAGCAGCCCGTGGCGCGCCAACCTGCGCGGCGGCGCCGACGTCGAGGCGGTCCTGGACGGCCGCGCCGTCCCGATGCGCGCGGAGCTGATCGAGGACCCGGCCGAGGTCGCCGACCTCTACCGGCGGCGCTTCGCCGAGGTCGGCGTCAAGGGGGCGGGCCGGCTCGGCGTCAAGCTGAACGTCGACCGCGAGCCGACGCCGGAGGAGCTGGCGGACGCCGCGCGCACCTCGGGCCTGTCGGCCGTCCGCCTCACCGAGCGCCCCGCCTAGCCGCCCGCCGCGAGGGCGGCGGCGATGCCGAGGTGGAGCATGTCGCGGGTGAAGTCGCAGGCGTAGCCGGTCCAGGCGTCGCGCAGCAGCTTCTCCGGGCCCGCGCCCGTGGTGACGCCGGTGGCGCCGTGCAGGCGGACGGCGCGCTGCGCGCAGTCGATCGCGGCGTCCACCGCGCGGGTCTTGGCGGCAGGGACGAGGACGGCGAGCTCCGCCGGGTCCGCGCCCTCGTCGAGCGCCCTGGCGGCCTCGTGGACGAGCAGCCGCGCGGCGCGGACCGTCACCGCCAGCTCCGCCAGCTCCAGCGCGACGGCCTGGTGCTCGCGCAGCGGGCGGCCCCAGCTCCGCCGCTCGGCGGTGTGCGCGCGGGCCAGGTCGGCGGCGGCGCGGGCGACGCCGACGAACACCGCGGCGAGCCCGACGGCCATGCCGGGCGTGCTCGTCATGAGCAGCCGCAGCGCCTGCCCCTCGGGACCGATGCGGGCGTCCTCGGGCACGCGGACGCCGTCGAGCACGACCTCGGCGTGGAAGCCGGTGCGCAGCCCGAGCAGGCGGCTGCGCGGCCCGAACGACAGGCCGGGGGCGTCCGCCGGCACCCAGAACGCGCTGGTGGAGTCGACGCCGGGCACGCCTTCGGCGGTGCGGGCGAACACCACGTAGGCGTCGGCCGCACCGGCGTTGGTGACCCATTGCGCTTTCGCGCCGTGCAGGACGTAACCGTCGCCGTCGCGAAGCGCGCGCGTCCGGTAGCCGGAGTCTGCGGACGGGGCGGGATTGAACAGTTCCGAGCCCGCGACGTCGGGTTCGTTCATCGCGCCAGCGAGGACGGTCCGGCCCGCCGCGACGTCCGGGAGCCAGCGCGCGCGCTGCTCGGGCGTGCCGGCGGCGAGCAGGAGGCCGGGGACGGTCATGGTGAGGTTCAGCCCGGCGGCGATGCCCGCGTCGGCGGCGCCGAGCTCCTCGGCGACCAGGGCGTTGTCGAGCTGCGTCCCGCCGCCGCCCCCGTACTCCTCGGGGATGAGCAGGCCGGTCAGTCCGAGTTCGGCCGCGCCCGCATACAGCTCGCGGTGCGTTTTCAGCGGGAGTTCGGCGTCGCCTTCGGGCAGTGCCGGGACGATGCGGCGGCGCGCGAAGTCGGCGACGGCCTCGCGCAGGGCGTGCTGTTCGGGAGTCACGGCATGGCCTTTCCGGTGCGCAGGCGGTCGATGCCGATCGCCACGATCAGCACCGCGCCGGAGACGACGTTGCTCCAGAACGGGCTCACCCCGGCGAGAGTCACGCCGTTCTGCAGGACGCCGAGGAACAGCACGCCGAGCAGCGTGCCGAGCAGCGAGCCCCGGCCGCCCATGAAGGACGTGCCGCCGAGCAGGACGGCCGCGCCGGCCGTCAGCTCCAGCCCGATGCCGGCGTCGGGCGAGGCGGAGGTGATCCGCGCCGCGCTGATGACGCCGGCGAGCCCGGCGAGCGTGCCGCACAGCGTGTAGACGGCCACCCGCACGGCGGTGACGTTGATCCCGGCGAGGCGGGCCGCCTCGGGATTGCCGCCGACCGCGTACACCATCCGCCCGAACCCGCTGTAGCGCAGCACCACCAGCGCGACGGCGAACACCCCGGCGGCGATCAGGACGGTCACCGGGACGCCCGCCACGTGCTTGGTCCCGACGCTGACCAGGAAGGAGTGCTGGTAGACGGTCTGCGACTGCCCGCCGGACCAGATCTGCGCGAGGCCGTGCAGCAGCGAGCCGGTGCCGATCGTCACGACGAGGAACGACAGCCCCGCCCGGCCGATCAGCAGGCCGTTGGTGGCGAACGCGGCCGCCAGGGCGACCAGCACGGCCAGCAGCATCGCCAGGGGCGCGGGCATCGTCCCGAGCAGCTTCCAGCAGACGATCGCCGAGAACCCCATCATGCTGCCGACCGACAGGTCGATGCCGCCGGTCAGCAGGACGAAGGTGAGGCCGACGGCGAGCAGCAGCAGCACGACGTTGAGCTCGGCGATGTTCAGGAAGTTGTCGACCGTCAGGAACTCCGGCTGCGTCACCGCGAGCAGCACCACCAGCAGCCCGAGGACGGCGAGCACCCCGAGGTACTGCGAGGTGGCCTGCGCGGCGCCCCGCGCCCGCGCCGCGCCGCGCGCGGGCGCCGCGTCGCGGGTCCGGTCGTCGGCCGCTTCAGACAGCGTCATCACGTTCCCCTCCGCCCAGCGCGAGCAGGGCGATCCTCTCTTCGGTGGCCTCGTCCCGGTCCAGCTCCCCCACCGGGCGCCCCTCGGCGAGCACGATGACGCGGTCGGCGAGACCGAGCAGCTCCAGCAGGTCCGAGGAGGCCAGCACGATCGCGGTCCCCTCGGCGGCGAGGCCGGTGACCAGTTCGTAGATGTCGGAGCGGGCGCCGATGTCGACGCCGCGCGTCGGCTCGTCGAGGAGCAGCACCCGCGGGCGGTGCCCGAGCGCCTTGGCGAGCACGAGCTTCTGGGCGTTGCCGCCCGACAGCGTCGCGACCGGGGCGTCCACCGACGCGCTGCGGACCCGGTAGTCGGCGACGGCGCGGTGCGCGCGCTCGCGGTCGGCGGCGCGGTCGGTGCGGCGCAGCGCCCGCAGCCACGGCACGGCGAGGTTGTCGCGGATGGAGTGCGCGGCGGCGAGCGCCTGCGCGAACCGGTCCTCGGGCACCAGCGCGATCCCGGCGCGGCGGGCCGCGCGCGGGGACGCCGCCGCCAGCGGGGCGCCGTCCAGCAGGACGCCGCCTCCCCGGGCGCGCCGCGCGCCCGCCAGCGTCTCCAGCAGCTCGCTGCGGCCCGCGCCGACCAGCCCCGCCAGCCCGACGATCTCCCCGGCGCGCACGCCGAAGGTGATCGGGTGCGGGGACCGGTCGGTGACCAGATCGCGGACGCCGAGCACCTCCTCCCCCACCGCGACGTCGCGCTTGTGGAAGTACTCGCCGAGGTCGCGGCCGACCATGGCGGCCGACAGCCGCTCGTCGGTCAGCTCGTCCGGGCCGAGCTCGGCGACGGTCGCGCCGTCGCGCAGCACGGTCGCCCGGCCGCAGGCGCGGCGGATCTCGCGGAGCCGGTGGGTGATGAGGACGACGCCGGTGCCGCCGGCGGCGAGCCGGTCGACGACGCCGAACAGGCGCTCGGGGTCGGGCATGCGGGTCGTCGCCTCGTCCAGCACGAGCAGCCGCGGGCCCGCCGCGAGCGCCTTGGCCAGCTCGACGAGCTCGCGCTCGCCGGGCGGCAGGGCGCCGGCCGGGGTCGCCGGGTCGATCCGCAGGCCCGCCCGCTCCAGGTACGGGGCCGCCTCGGCGGCCAGCGCGGACCGGCGGACCGGGCGGAGCGGCCCCCGGAAGCGGTGCAGCAGGACGTTCTCGGCGACCGACAGGCCGGGGACGAGCGTCGGCTCCTGCGACACCAGGCAGACGCCGGCGGCGAGGGCGGCGCGCGGGCTCCCGAACGCCGCCGGCGCGCCGTCCAGCTCGACGGTCCCGGCGTCGGGGGCGAGCGAGCCCGCCACGATCCGGGCGAGCGTCGACTTGCCCGACCCGTTCTCCCCGGCGAGGCAGACGACCTCGCCGGCCCGGACGACGAGGTCGGCGCCGCGCAGGGCGTGGACGGCGCCGAAGCGCTTGGCCGCGCCCGCCACGCGGAGCAGCGGCGGCCCCTCAGGGACGTCGGTCATCTCAGTCCAGCTTGACGTAGGTCTTGCCGGCCCGCTGCTCGAAGGCGACCTTGAACGGGTTGTCGACGCGCTGCGCGATCGGCTGCCAGCTGCCCGCGCCCGCCTTGTCGATCTTGACGGTGGGCACGGTGATCTCGGCGGGCACCTTGGCGCCGCAGAGGGCGCGCAGGGCCGCGTACGCCATCGCCTGGCCGGTCTTGTCGTAGGGCACGCCGAAGGTCATGCTGATCTTCCCGGCCTGCACCAGCGGGATCGCGTCCGGCTGCCCGTTGATGGACACGATGGCGGGCTTGAAGTCGCCGCCGATCGCGGACGCGGCGCCGATCGCGGACACGTCGTTGAACGTCCAGATGCCCTTGAGCTGCGCGCCGTACTTCTGCCGCCACGCCTCGGCGATGCCCTTGGCCGCGTCCGGGGTGATCTTCTGGTTGACCTGGCGGTCGACGACGTCGAGCCCGGCCTCCTTGGCGGCGGCGTCGAAGGCGGCCTTCTCCCAGTTGAGCAGCTCGGCGAAGCTCGGCCCGTAGATCGCGGCGACCTTGCCGCCGGCGGCGAGCGTCTTGAGCTGCCGGGCGCCCTCGGCGGCGGCGTACTCCACGTCGTCGTGGACGCTCGTGTAGTAGGGGCCGCCGACCTTGGTGTCGAGCACGATGATGGGGATCTTCTTCTGCCGCGCCTGGGCGAACGCGCCCTGGGTCGCGTTCGGGTCCACGGGGTTGGCGATGAGAACGTCCACGCGCTGCTGGAGCAGGGTCTGGATGTCGGAGATCTGCTTGCCGGGGTTGAGGTTGGCGTTGACCGGCCTCAGCTTCGCGCCGTACTTGCCGAGCGACTTGGTGAGGATCTTCTCCAGGGCCTGGAAGTTGGGGTCGGGCAGCGGCTCGCTGAACCCGACCGTCTTGCCCTTGGCGGCGGCGCAGCCGATGCCGTCGTCGCCGCCGGAGCCGCCCGCCGCCGTCTTCTTCCCGTCGTCGTCGCCGCAGGCGGCGAGGCCGCCGAGCAGCGCGGCCACCGCCAGTCCCGCCACGGCGCGTCGTGCTCGCACGGTCATAGCCACCTCCGGACAATCGTTCCTGTGACGAGCGTCACCCGAATGACGATCGTGGGCTCGGTTCTACCGCCGCCGCGTCGCCGGAGGTGAGGGCGCCGTTCCGCTGGACGGACCGGCCCCCGCCGGTTTCCCGCCCGCCCCCGCCGACCGGCACACTGGGTCCATGGACGCGACCGCGAGCGAGCACATCGACGGCGGCTGGACGGGCGCCACGCCGTCGATGGCGGCGTCGCCGCGGGCCGGCACCGCGGCCGACGCCGCCGGCGGCCGCCCGCGCATGCTGATCATGGACGTGTGCGGGGCGTACATGCGGCCGCTCGGCGGCTGGTTCGCCATCGCCAAGATCGTCCAGTTGATGAGCGAGCTGGACGTCGATGAGGCCGCCACCCGCTCGGCACTGCTGCGGATGCGCCGCAAGGGCCTGCTGGAGCCCGAGCGGCGGCGCGGCGCGCGCGGGCTGCGCCTCACCGACCACGCCCTCGACGCCCTCGCCGACACCGAGCGCCGCATCTACGGCCCGCGCCGCCCCACCTACCTCGGCGACGGCTGGGTGCTCGTGTCGTTCTCGGTGCCCGAGAACGAGCGCGCCAAGCGGCACGTCCTCCGCTCCCAGCTCTCCTGGCTCGGCTTCGGCAACCTCAGCAACGGCCTGTGGATGGCGCCGCGCCGCATGACCGACGAGCTGCGCACCACCGTCGCCCGGCTCGGCTTCGAGCGCTACGTCCTCGTCTTCGAGGCGCAGTACGCCGGGTTCCAGGAGCTCGCCGCCCTGGTCGGCGACGCCTGGGACCTGGCCGAGCTCGCCGGCCTGTACGCCGAGTTCGTCGACTGGTGCGCGCCGATCGCCGAGCACTGGGAGCGCGACCCCGGCGGGGACGCCGCGCGCGCCTTCGTCGACTACACCCTCGCGCTCTACCACTGGCGCAAGTTCCCCTACCTCGACCCCGGCCTGCCGCGGGACCTGCTGCCGCCCGACTGGGCGGGCCACCGGGCCGCCGAGCTGTTCTTCGGCCTGCGCGAGCGGCTGGAGCCCCTCGCGCTGGACCACGTCCGCCGGACCTGCGCCGCTCCCTGACGCGGGTCCGGTCAGCGGACCGGCGCGGTCCGGGGGGCGGACCCGCCCGGCCTACGGTGCCCGATGTGATCGAAGGATTCCGCGGACGGCTCGTCGCGCCCGGTGACGGCGGCTACGACGGCCTGCGCCGCGTCTGGAACGAGGCCGTCACGGCCCGCCCCCTGCTCATAGCGCGCTGCGCCGACGCCCGCGACGTCGCGCTCGCCGTCCGCCACGCCCGCGACCGGGGCCTGCCGCTGACCGTGCGGTCGGGCGGCCACAACTTCGCGGGGCGGGCGCTGGTGGAGGGCGGCGTCGTCATCGACGTGCGCGACCTCACCGGCGTCGACGTCGACCCGGCGCGCCGCGTCGCCCGCATCGGCGCCGGGCTGCGCTGGGGGCAGGTGGACCCCGCGTTGCAGGCGCACGGGCTGGCCACCGCCGGCGGCTCGGTGTCCAAGGTCGGCGTCCCCGGCTTCACCCTCGGCACCGGCCTCGGCTGGCTCGGCCGCTCCCACGGCCTCGCCGGCGACAACCTGCTCGGCGCCACCGTCGTGACCGCCGAGGGCGAGACCCTCGACGTCGGCCCCGACTCCCATCCCGACCTGTACTGGGCGCTGCGCGGCGGCGGTGGCGGCCTCGGCGTGCTGACCGAGCTGCGGATGCGGCTGTTCCCGCTCGTCCGGCCGGCCGCCGGGACGCTCGTCCACCCGCTGGCCGGCGCCGCGTCGGTGATCTCCCAGGTGATCGAGGCGACCGCGGATGCGCCCGCGTCGCTGAGCTGGGCCGCCGTCCTCACCTGCGCGCCGCCCGACCCGTTCTTCCCCGCCGAGGTGCGCGGGCGCCCGGTGCTGCTGCTCCCGGTGTTCTCCACCGCGGGCGAGGACGAGCACGTGGCGCGGCTGCGGCGCATCGGGCGCCCGCTGCTGGACACCGTCGGGCCCACCGACCTCTGCGCCTTCCACACCTCCACCGACGAGGCCGCCCCCGACGGCATGCGCTGGGACGTGCGGTCGGAGTGGCTGACCGGGCTGGACGGCGCGGCCGTCGAGCACTCCGTCAGCGCGATCGAGGAGGCGGGGTCGCCGCTCAGCGAGCTGCTGTTCCGCCCCCTCGGCGGCGCGATCGCCGCGCCGGACGCCCCCGCCACCCCCTTCTCCCACCGGGCCGCCGGCCACCTCGTCGAGGTGATCGCCAACTGGGCGGACGGCGACGGCGCCGCCGAGCGCGCCTGGATGGAGCGGGCGTGGGCGGGCCTGCGGCGCCTGTCGGCGGGCGGCCCGGACGTCAACCACCTCGGGCTGACCGAGGGCCCCGACCGCATCCGGACCGCCTACGCGCCGCAGGTGCTGGAGCGGCTGCTCGCCGTCCGCCGCGCCTACGACCCCGACGGCGCCTTCCGGTCGGTCCTGTCCGACGTCCACTGACCGAGCGGTCATCACCCGTCGAGATGCGGCGTGTTGGGCACTTCGGAGATCGAAAGTGCCCAACACGCCGCATCTCGACGACGCGTGACCAGAGGGTCAGCGGGAGGTCGGGGCGGGTTCGATGCGGCCCGCGACGGGGGCGAGGGCGATCGTGGCGCCGTCCGGTCCGGGGGCGGTGGCCGACAGGACGACCTCGTCGCCGTCTTCGAGGAACGCGCGGCGGCCCCCGTCCGCGAGCTTGAGCGGCTCGGCGCCGTTCCAGGTCAGCTCGATCAGCGAGCCCCGCTCGGCGGCGGCGGCGCCCGACACCGTCCCCGACGCGAACAGGTCGCCGGTGCGGAGGGCCGCGCCGTTCGCCGTCATGTGGGCGAGCATCTGGTCCGGCGTCCAGTACATCCCGGCGAACGGCGGCCGGGACACCGCCTCGCCGTTCAGCGCGACCTCCAGCATCAGGTTCAGCCCGGCCGCCTCCCCCCGGGCCAGGTGGGGCGACGGCGGCGGGTCCTGGCGGGGGCCCGCGACCCGCGCCGCGTCCAGCGCCGCCAGCGGGGTCACCCACGCGGCGACGGACGTCGCGAACGACTTGCCGAGGAACGGGCCGAGCGGCACGTACTCGAACGCCTGGATGTCGCGCGCCGACCAGTCGTTGACCAGCACCGCCCCGAACACGTGGTCCGCGAACGCCGCGCCGGGGACCGGCTCGCCGAGCCGCGACGGCGTCCCGACGACGAACCCGACCTCCGCCTCGATGTCGAGCCGCTCCGACGGGCCGAACACCGGCCCGCCCGGACGTCCCAGCAGCCCCCGGGGGCGCCGCACGGGCGTCCCGGACACCACCACCGTCCCGGCGCGGCCGTGGTAGCCGACGGGCAGGTGCCGCCAGTTCGGCTTGAGCGGCTCCTCGTCGGGCCGGAAGATCCGGCCGAGGTTGGAGGCGTGCTCCAGC
Organism: Actinomadura parmotrematis; assembly: GCF_019458805.1. Classification (GTDB taxonomy): domain Bacteria; phylum Actinomycetota; class Actinomycetes; order Streptosporangiales; family Streptosporangiaceae; genus Spirillospora; species Spirillospora parmotrematis. The sequence continues at coordinate 1,170 of NZ_JAIBOA010000019.1, read as the reverse complement.
GAGCAGTAGAAGTCGACGTAGTCGGCGACCTGGAACGGCAGGTGCAGGCGCACGTCTTCTATCCGGTGGAGGTGGGGCGCCACCGCGTCCGCGCGGCGCGGGTCGTCCAAAAGCTCGGTGACGCGGTCGCGGGTCGTCCGCCAGAACGCGGGGCCGCGGCTCATGAAGCCGTTCAGCTCGCCTGCGGCGAACACCTCGTCGTCGAGCACGGGGGCCAGGTCGAGGACGCGTCCGGCGATCCGCACCCCGACGCGCGGCGCGTCCGGGGCTTTCGAGAACACGCCGTAGGGCAGGTGCTCGATGCCGAACCCCGCCTGCTCCTCATCGAGCCAGACCATCACAGCGCACCTTTCGCCAGCCCGTACCGGGCGACCTGCTCGACCGGCTCGTCCGTGCTGCACGAGCCGTAGGACACCAGGAGCGCGCGCGTCCGCTCCGCCACATCGGCGGGCAGCGCCGCCAGCGCCGCAGGGACGTCCGCGCCCTCCGCGAAGCACTTGGCGACCTCCTCCGGACCCTCGCCCTGCACGGCGCGCGCCGTGGCCAGGACCAGGTTCAGGAAACCGTGATGCCGGAAACCCGTCGCGGCATCGACGTAGGGCAGCGCCCGGTGCAGGCCGGCGGTCGCCTTGAACGGCACACCGAGACCGGCGCACGCCGTCACGAACGCCGCCAGCTCCGTCCCCGCCGGGAACGCGCCCGCCCGCAGCCCGCCGCAACGCACCTTCGCGCCCCGGGGGGCCGCGGCGTCCCGCTCCCGCCATTCGGCGATCTGCCCGATCGCGGCGACCTGGTCCGGGCCGCGCACGGGCTCGACGAACACGGGCACCGGAACGTCCGCCGTCCGCTGCAGGACCGCCGCCACCGCGGCCCGCCCGCCCATGCCCAGCGGCACCTCGACCAGCTCGACGACGTGCCGGTCGGACTCCAGGGGCGGCAGCACACCGTCGAGGATCACCCCGACGCGGAGCCGCTCCTCGCCCGGACGCAGCCGGCCGGCCAGCTCGTCCCAGCGGCTCGCGGGGCAGAGGAAGCGGTGCGTCAGCATCGGGTGCGCCGCCGCGAGATCCCGGCGGTGCCGCGCCAGCGCGGCGTCCATGGGGAGGGCGGTGGGCGGGAACAGCCCGGCGTCGTCGACCAGACCGGCCAGGACGGGCGCCACTTCGGCAC